>CAWCNF010000010.1:0-491998 GCA_963796815.1 uncultured Solirubrobacterales bacterium | reverse complement strand
AGCCGGCCACCAACTCCTTCATCCTCGAGCCGGTTCGCACCCGCGATTAGGCGAACCGCTTGATCCTACGCAGTCAGCTGCGATCGCCGCGAACGCTGCGGCTGGTCCTAAAACTCGAAGGAAGGTGACCGGGTCGCGGCTCGGCCCATTCGCTTAGACGGCTGGACGCTCCAGAACCGATCCGTCATCCTTACCTGGGCATGCGGCCAGCGGGCGCCGATCTGAGTTCTTCCGATCTACATCGAGCCCTGGCGCTTGCGGGAGATCTGGCGGCCTGCGGGACGCGGGCTGAAATGGATGAGCAGGTCCGACTTCTGCCTGGGCTGGTCGGTGCCGACACCGTCATCATCGGGCAGGTCCGCAAACCGCGGGCGGGGAGCTCAGAACCGGCCACGCTCGTCGCGACCGATGATCCACCCGGCTTCTTCGACCCCGAGGCCCGTGAAGCCTTCGCTCGCCTCTGGCACCAGCAGCCCGTCGTCGTCCACCATTTCCGCGGCTTCGCGCCGCGGGCGATGAAGGTCTCCGACTTCCTCGGCGATCAGCAGTGGCGTCGCAGCGACGTGTACAACGACTGTTACGGCAAACGCCTGGGGCTGACGTGGGAGATCGCCGTGCAGATCCGCTGCACCCCGCACGAGGTCGCCTGCGCCGCCCTGCAGCGGGCCAGCCGCGACTTCAACGAGCGCGACCGCGCCCTGCTCGACCTGATCGCGCCACACATGCGTGCCGGATATGCCCGCGCCGACGGGACCGTGCGCCGCGAGCGCCACCTGAGCCTGCTCGAACAGGGTCTCGATGAGGCGGGGGATGCTGTGCTGTTGGCCGACCGCAGCGGCGGCATCGTCGCCGCTGGAGCCCGCGCCCGCGCGGTCCTGCGGGATTGGTTCGGCGAGCGCCCGGACTCGGCCGCCCTGCCGGTGGAGATCGAGACCTGGCGCACCAGCGAGCGCGGCGCCGTCGGGCCACCGGTCCTCGACCTGCGACGACCAGGGCGCCGCCTCCGCCTCCGCCTGATCGCCGGCAGTGACGAGGACGCGATCCTCCTCTCGGAACGCCGCCGGGAGCTGCCCTCGGCCGAGCTGCTGGCGCAGCAGCTGCCGATCAGCCGTCGCGAGGCGGAGGTGCTTGCCGGCATTGTCCGCGGCGGGATGAACGCCGGCATCGCCCAGGAACTCGGCATCAGCACGCACACCGTTGCTCGCCACATCGAACGCATCTACGCGAAGCTCGGCGTCCACAACCGGGCGGCAGCGACGGCGTGGGCCCTCGATGCGCTCGACGGCCACGACCGTCCCTAACGACCCGCCGCCGGGCCACCGGTAGGGCGTATTACCTATTGAACACTGCTGGCGGGGCCGCCAGGCTCCGCCGCAGATGCGAGTCTCGATGGTCAGTCGACACCTTGCGCCGGTGGCAGTCGGCGCGGTCGCCCTCGCCGCCCTCGCCGCACCGGCGCCGGCGCCGGCGCGGACCGCCTACGTCACCAACGCAAACTCCAACACCGTCACCCCGATCGACACCGCCACCAACACGGCGGGGACGCCGATCGCTGTCGGGACTTTGCCCGTCGGGATCGCGATCACCCCGGACGGCAAGACCGCCTACGTCGCCAACGCGAACTCCAACACCGTCACCCCGATCGACACCGCCACCAACACGGCGGGGACGCCGATCGTGGCCACCAACCCTGTCGGGGTCGCGATCACCCCCGACGGCAAGACCGCCTACGTCACCAACTCGGCCTCCCACGCCGTCACCCCGATCGCCACCGCGACCAACACCCCGGGGACGCCGATCGCGGTCGGCAGCGCACCTATTGCGATCGCGATCACCCCGGACGGCAAGACCGCCTACGTCGTAAACGTCGGCTCCAACAACGTCACCCCGATCGACACCGCCACCAACGCGGCGGGGACGCCGATCGCGGTCGGCACCAACGCGAGCGCGATCGCGATCACCCCCGACGGCACCACCGCCTACGTCGCCAACAACGGCTCCGCCAACGTCACCCCGATCGACACCGCCACCAACACGGCGGGGACGCCGATCGTTGCCGGCACCAACCCGCTCGGGATCGCGATCACCCCCGACGGCAAGGCCGCCTACGTCGCCAACGGAGGCTCCAACAACGTCTCCCCGATCGCCACCGCGACCAACACCGCGGGGACGGCGATCACGGTCGGCACCGGCCCGTTCGGGATCGCGATCACCCCCGACGGCAAGGCGGCCTACGTCGCCAACTCCAACTCCAACAGCGTCACCCCGATAGCCACCGCCACCGCCACCGCGGGGACGCCGATCGCGGTCGGGACCGCCCCGGAGGGGATCGCGATCACCCCCGACCAGGCGCCGGTCGCCGCCTTTGGCGCGACCGCGGCGCCGCCCGGCTCGCCGACCACCTTCGACGCCTCTGGCTCCTCGGATGCCGACGGCCAGATCGCCACCTACGCCTGGGACTTCGGCGACGGCGCGACGCTCGCCGACGGTGGGTCGAGCCCGTCGCACGCTTACGCGGCTCCCGGCACCTACACCGCGACGCTGACGGTGACCGACGGCGAGGGCTGCTCGACGGCGCTGGTGTTCACCGGCCAGACCGCCTCCTGCAACGGCGGCCCGAGCGCCGTCGCGAGCACCCAGGTGACGGTCGCATCCACGGCCCCGCCGAGCGCGCCGGACACGAAGATCACCAAGGCGAAGCTCAAGGCCAAGCACGCAAAGGCGAAGTTCAAGTTCGAGGCGGTCGGGCAAGCCACCGGCTTTGAGTGCAAGCTGAAGCGAAAGCACGCGCACCACAAGGCGAAGTTCAAGGACTGCGAATCGCCGCAGACCTACAAGCACCTGAAGCCGGGCAAGTACAGCTTTGCTGTCCGCACCGTCGGCCCGGGCGGGACCGACGCGAGCCCGGCGAAGAAGCGGTTCAGAATCGCCTAACCGCGCCGGCGCCGACCGCCCGGGCGGGTCGCTGTCGCAATGCGCGACGACGAGCAGCTCGTCGGCTCCCGACTACATTGTCAGCCCGGCCTCGCCGGCATCGCCGGGACGAAGCAAGACCAACGCGCGAGCGTCTGACTAAGAGCTGCTGCCGTCCAGTTGCCGGCGGTTGCGGACGATCGTCACCGCGGCGACGCCGATAAAGAACACCGCCAGAGCGAGGAACCCGAACCAGGCTGCATAGCTGAGTACGCCGAGCACGCCCGAGTTCTCGTCCTTGAGCAGGCCGGATCCGACGAAGCAGACGACCAGCAGAACTCCGAGCGGGATCAGGGTCTGACGCTTGATCATTTCTGACTTACCTCCGTGGTTGATTGCAGGAGGAGAAGCTATGCGCGGATCGCCGCGATGTCATCGGCCGGCGACTTGATCTGGCGTACACCAACGGGATGATCTCTGCGTGCCCACGATCATGCCCGGGGAGGATGTGGAACATGGCGCGCTGGACTACCGTCGCGGCGTGAGCTCCGCGCTCCCCGCTCGGCTTCGCTCGATTCCGCCGCTAGCGGCGGACGCTCTGCTTGGCTGCGGCCTCGCGATCGCCGGCGAGCTCGAGGTGCTCGCCTCGGGGAGCTTCCCCGGGTCCGATGCCGCGGTCGCCGTCGCGATCCCGGCGATCACGCTGCCGCTGGCGTGGCGGCGCCGAGCGCCGGTCGTCTCAGTCACTGTGGTCTATGGCGCGTACGCCGTGCAGGCGCTCGCCGGGGGCCACGCCGAGCAGAGCATCGCCGTTTCGATTGCGCTGCTGGTGTCCATCTACTCGCTCGCGGCGAACGTGCACGACAGCAGAGTCGCCGTCGCCGCGCTCGTGCCCTGCCAGGGGGTGGCTTGGATGGCGCTCGCGCTCGAGGGCGGCCGCGAGATCGGCGATTACGCCTTCTCGCTGCTGCTCGGAGGCGGCGCGTGGCTCGGTGGCTACGCGGTGCGAAGCGGGCGGCTGGTCACGGCGCAGGCGGAGGATCGCGCCGAACGCGCGGAGCAGCTGAGCGCCGCCGAACGCGAGCGCGCGGTGGCCGAGGAGCGCGCGCGAATCGCTCGCGAGATGCACGACGTCCTCGCTCATACGATGAGTGTCGTGGTCGTTCAGACGGGCGCCGCGCGCCAGCTCGTGCGCTCCGAGCCCGGGCGCACCGAGACGATGTTGCAGTCGGTCGAGACGACCTCGCGCCAGGCGCTTGCCGAGATGCGGAGGCTGCTCGGTCTAATTCGAGGCGACGCCGAGGGCCTGGGGATCGCCCCGCAGCCAGGCCTTGCCCAGCTCGACGAGCTCGTCGCCCGGGCGCATGAGGCGGGTCTTGACCTCAGCCTCGAGCAAGAAGGCGACTCGCGACCGCTGCCTGCCGGCATCGACCTCGCCGCCTACCGGATCGCCCAGGAGGCGATCACGAACGCGATCAAGCACGGGATTGGTCCCGCGAGCCTGGTGGTCCGCAGCCGGCCCACGGAGCTCGAGCTCGAGCTGCGAAACGCGATCGGCCCGCAAGAGCGAAACGTGAGCGGCGCGGGACACGGGCTGATCGGAATGCGCGAGCGCGCGCTCCTGTACGGCGGCACGCTCGAGGCCGAGCGCGCGAACGGCGAGTTCACGATCCACGCTCGCCTACCGCTGGAGGCAGAGCGGTGACCGTCCGGGTCGTGATCGCTGATGACCAGGAGATGATCCGCACCGGGTTCCGGCTGATCCTCGAGCAGGCGGGCGTCGATGTCGTTGCCGAGGCCGCCGACGGGCTCGAGGCGGTCGAGGTTGCGCGGCGGGCGCGACCCGACGTGGTGTTGATGGACGTTCGTATGCCCCGACTCGATGGAATCGAGGCCACCCGGCGCCTCGTGCAGGGAACACCCTCGCTCGCGACCCGCGTGCTCGTGCTCACGACCTTCGACCTCGACGAGTATGTCTATGCCGCGCTCAGGGCCGGGGCTAGCGGCTTCTTGCTCAAGGACCTGCCCGCCGAGCAGCTCGCATCCGCGGTCACCGCGGTAGCCGCCGGAGATGCGCTGCTCGCCCCCGCGATCACCCGGCGCCTGATCGAGCGCTTCGCCACGATGCCCGACCCGGGAGCGACGCCCCCACCGGGATATGAGGAGCTCACCGATCGCGAGCGCGAGGTGTTCACCATGGTCGCCCGCGGCCTAACCAATCGCCAGCTCGCCGACCGGCTTGTGGTCAGCGAGGCAACGGTCAAGACCCACGTGGCGCGGATCTTCTCGAAGCTCGACCTCCACGACCGCGCCCAGGCGGTCGTGCTCGGCTACGAGTCGGGCATCGTGCGGCCCGGTGAGGCGGATGAGGCGTAATCCGCCGTCACGTCTCGTTGCAGCCCCCCACGCAGGCGGGGGAAGGGGGGCCGGGTCTAACCCCCGGGCTCATACGCGGCGGCGCACGACGCGAACTCGCCGCTTCCCGGCATGTCGCGGCGAAGATCGGTGAACGCCGCCGCGCCGAGCAGCAGCGGCAGCCAGAAGAGGATCACCCGGTAGGCCAGCACCGCCGCTGCCGCGCCGGCGACCGGCACTCCGTAAACCACGAGCGCCCCGATCAGCCCGCCGTCAATCCCCCCGATCCCGCCCGGCAGCGGCAGCAGCCCGCCAAGCTGGCCGATCAGATAGGCCATCAACAGGATCGTCAGGGGCACCGTCAGGTCGAACGCGCGAAACGTCGCCCAGAGCACCGCGTTGTCGAAGGCCCAGTAGCCGATCGAGCCGCCGATTACGGCAAGGTCCCCACTTCGCAGGATCGCGAGGGACTCCTCCACCCCGCCGACGAGCGCCGCGCGGGTCTCCTGCCACCAGCGCTTGGGACCGGACTCGTGGGACGACGGCTTACCGCCGGGCAGCCTGCCGATGCTGAAGACGAGGACCAGTGTGAGCGTCGCTCCGATCGCCGGCGCCCACGTGAGCCAGAACGACTTGTCCGGCCCAGCGCCGAGCCCCATCGCGACGCCGATCGCAGCCACGGCGACGAAGTTGACACTGCTCTTCAGCAGAAAGAACGCGACCGAGCGGCGGGCGATCCGGCGTGGCTCCATGCCGGCGCGGTTGAGGATCCAGGCGCCGAGCGCCAGACCGCCAATCCCACTTGCGGGCACGAGCGAGCCCATCGCGAGCTCCGAGCCGCCGATCTGCCAGGCGCGCCGGCGCCTCATGCCTCGGCAGAAGACAGGCCGGAACATGACGATGTAGGAGGCGAACGAGAGCCCCTCGAGCGCAATCCCAACCACGAGCCAGCCGGCGTCGGCGCGGCCAAGGATGTCGCGGACCTGGCCGAGGCCGGGCGCGAGCAAGGCGATCGCGATGACGATGGCGAAGGCGAGAATTGCCTGAATCGCGCGCTTTCGCAGCGTCTTGGTGTCGAAGCCGCTGGGAAGCGCATCGTCGCGAGCGGAATCCGAACCCCGGGCATATCCCGCTCGTGCCACACCATTGGGATAGCAGGCAGCCTGCCGTTCGTGGCGATCTGAAAGGCTGCCTCCGGGATGGAGATCCACGAACGCACGCTCGAGGGCAGCGAGGGCAACCTCTTCGTCGCGTCCTGGCCGAACCCCGATGCGCGCTATGTCGCGCTGATCGTCCACGGCTACGGCGAGCACGGTGGTCGCTACGGCCACGTGGCCGAGCGACTGTTGGCCGACGGCGCTGCCGTATACGTCGGCGACCATCTCGGCCACGGACGCTCCGAAGGCCAGCGCGCATTGGTCACCGACGGCGAGCACCTCCCCGAGGACCTTGGGCGGGTCGTCGCCCTCGCGCGGTCAGATCACCCCGACCTCCCGATCGTCCTCGTCGGACATTCCATGGGCGGCCTGGTCGCCACGCGCTACGTCCAGCGCAACCCGGGCGAGGTCGCAGCGCTCGTTCTGTCCGGTCCGATCATCGGCGGCGCCCCCGCGATCGAGGCACTGCTCGAGCTCGATCCCATGCCCGAGATCCCGATCGATCCATCCGTCCTCTCTCGCGACCCGGCCGTTGGCGAGGCGTACCTGGCCGACGAGCTCGTCTACCACGGCCCGTTTCAGGCCGACACCCTGCGCGCCCTGTCGACGGCGGTCGGGAGGGTCGCGGCGGAGCCCGGCTTTGGCTCGCTGCCCGCCTTGTGGCTGCATGGCGAAAACGACGCACTCGCGCCCTATGAGGTGGCCGCCGAGGCGTGGGCGCACCTTGAGGGCGAGCGTTCCGAGCAGAAGGTCTACCCCGAGGCGCAGCACGAGATCTTCAATGAGACCAACCGCGACGAGGTCCTCGACGACGTCGTCGCGTTCATCGACCGCTCCCTGTAGATGGAGGCGACGCCGGAGCCGCGACATCCGGCGACGCTGGCGGGCGAGGATCCCGACCGGATCGCGGTGATCGTCGAGCCGGCCGGCGAGGCGGTGACGTACGCGCAGTTCGCCGACCGCGCACGTCGCGTCGCCGGGCTCTTCAGAGAGCGCGGCCTGAAGCCGGGCGACCACGTCGCCATCTGTCTGCCGAACTCGGCCGCGGTTCTGTACCTCGAGCTGGCCTGGGGCGCTCACTACGCCGGATTGCTCTACACCGCCTGCTCGACCCGCCTGAAGGCGAAGGAGCTCGCCTACATCGTCGACGACTGCGGCGCGCGCGCCTTTGTCTGCTCGGCGGCGTACGCGGAGCGCGCCGAGGCGATCGTGGCCGACACGCCCGGCGTTGAGCTCAGATTCTCAACCGATGGCGACATTGCCGGTCACGAGGCGATCGAGCCGCTTCTGGACGCGGTCGAGCCGGCTGAGCTCGACGAGTCGTGGCCGGCTGGTACGGACATGCTCTATTCGTCGGGCACGACGGGCTCGCCGAAGGGGATCAAGCCGCGCCAAACCGGCAAGCGCATCGGCGATCCGATGATGATCGGGGTGGTCCTCGAGCAGTTCCTCGACCTGCGGCCGGGCGACGTGTACCTCTCCCCCGCGCCGCTCTACCACGCGGCGCCGCTGCGTTTCTGCGCCGCCGCGCTGCAGATCGGCGCGACCGTGGTGGTGATGGAGCGGTTCGACGCGGCCGCGTTCCTCGAGCTCACCCGAGCGTCACGAGGTGACGCACTCTCAACTCGTGCCAACGATGTTCGTGCGCCTGCTGCGCCTCGACTCCGACGAGCGCGATCGCGACATCTCGAGCCTGCGCGCAATCGTCCACGCCGCCGCGCCGTGTCCCGTCGAGGTCAAGCAGCAGATGATCGAATGGTGGGGCCCGATCATCCACGAGTACTACTCGGCCACCGAGGGCGCCGGCCTCACCTGGTGTAGCGCCGAGCAATGGCTCGAGCACCCCGGCACGGTCGGGACGACGATCATCGGCGTCCCCCACATCGTCGGCGCGGACGGCTCTGAGCTGGGCCCCGGAGAGACCGGCGCCGTCTACTTCTCCGACGGCCCGGACTTCGAGTACCACAACGACCCGGCCAAGACACAGGCGACCATCGACGAGCGCGGCTGGGCGACCTTCGGCGACATCGGCCACCTCGACTCAGACGGCTTCCTCTTTCTCACCGACCGCGCCAGCTACACGATCATCACCGGCGGCGTGAACGTCTACCCCCAGGAGGCCGAGGACGCCCTCCTCGCCCACCCGTCCGTCATCGACGCCGCCGTCTTCGGCGTCCCGGACCCAGAGTTCGGCGAGCGCGTCCACGCCGTGGTGCAGCCGGCGCAGCGGCCCGACGACCCCGCGGCGCTGGAGCGCGAGTTGATCGAGCACTGCCGCTCGCGACTGGCCGATGTGAAGTGTCCGCGGGCCGTTGACTTTCGGGCCGAGCTGCCCCGGCATGAGACGGGGAAGCTCTACAAGCGGTTGCTTGTGGAGGAGTACTCCGCCTGAGCGTAAGCGAGCTGTCTGACCCGGCCTAGTGCTGCGCGGTCGGCCCGCCGCCCGGGGCGCCGAGGAACTGCTGCACGACGGTTGACAGCTCGCTAGCTGGAGGCGCTGTGGCCCGCTTCGAGTCGACGAGGTAGACCTCGCGGCCCTCCTCTTTGCAGGTCGGGCAGGTCTCGAGACGCCATGACAGGGCCTCGCGGGTCTTGGTGGTGCCGCATTCCGGGCAGGTGAGTTGCATCGCTTCCTCTCGTATCTGGATTGGAAGCGCCCGATGGACCCCACATCCCCTGCTTCCAAAGTGGTTGGACGAGCGGCTGCAGTGCCTCTTGCCCAGTAACTGGCGTGTACCCGAGCTGAACGCTCGTTAACGGTGCTCGTGTCCGAGTCGGCTGAGCGGGTAGGCGCTTAGAGACAAGAACTAAGAAGGAGACAGAAGAAATGACCGACTCACCAGCCGGCGGGCGCAAGCTCGTCCAGTATCTAAGTGAGGCTTACGCGAAGGAGAAGGAGCTCGAGACCGCTCTCGAGGCCCACATCGCGATGACGACGCGTCCGCCCTACAAGAAGCGGCTGCGCTCGCACCTGACCGAGACGAAGGCGCACGCGCGCAAGCTCGAGAGCCGGATCAAGAAGATCAGCGGCGAGGGGCCGCAACTGCTCGACAAGCTCGCCGGCCAGGCCGCGGGCAAGGTCAAGGCGCTCGCCAAGGGCCCGGCCCACGCGCTGCGCGGCGTCGGCGAGGCAGAGAAGATGCTCAAGAACGCGAAGACCGAGTACTGGAACGAGCACGAGGAGATCGCGACCTATACCGCGCTGGAGACGCTCGCCGAGCAGCTCGGCGACAAGGAGACCGCAAAGCTCGCGCGGGAGATCAAGCGCGACGAGGAGCGCATGGCCAAGTTCCTCGAGGGCCAAATCCCGGTGCTGACCAAGGCGGTTGTCCAGGAAGAGGTCCCGAGCTCCGAGCGCCCGAGCCGCAGCACCTCGAGCCGACGCACTGCGACGCGCTCGCGTAGCTCGAGCGGCCGGTCGCGCAGCCGCAGCAAGAGCACCCGCAGCAAGAGCCGCGCCTAGCGCTCCGCTTCTCGCACCGCCGCATCGAGGGCCTCACGGCCAATGAGGCCCTCGAAGCGGCCGAGCGCCGACCACAGCGTCCGCATCTTCCAGCGGGCGCTGCGGTCGACCGGCCCAACCCGTGACTCGCTGACAATCTCGGCGCCGCCATCGTCGCGCTGGGATACCCAGTGGGCAAAGAGGATGCGAACGGTCCCCGACTCGTCCCAGTTGCGAAATTCGTCCGCGCCGGCGAGCTCGGGGTAGTCGCGGCGCAGCGACCACGGCCGTCCGGCGAGGCCGGAGACGCTCCAGCCCTCGCCCTCCTCCAAGACGGTGAACGGGTAGCGGCGGAAGACGTCGCGGTAGGCGAGGTCGGCCGGCGTGCCCGGGATTCGCCAGCGCAGCACACGGCCCAGCCGCGGGGCATCGGTGACGCGAATCGTCTCGGCGGCATGCCAGAGCTCGAGCGGCTCGACCGCCGCCGCGCGCGCATGGCGCGTACGGATCTGCGGGTCGGGCAGCCACTGGTCTAGGTCCGGCTCGGCGGGCAAGGCTGACTGACGATACGGGCGCTAACCGCGTTCTAACCATCGTTCGGCACAATTAACACGAGTGCCGATCGCTACGGGTGAGTTAGAGGGACGACGGCTACTGGTCGTCGACGATGAGCCGCCGATGCGGGCGGCGCTCAAGCGTGCGCTCGAGCTCGGTGGGTTTGGCGTCTCGCTGGCCGCCGACGGCACGGAGGGACTGCTGAGCGCGGAGCAACTGCAACCGGACCTGCTGGTGCTCGACATCCTCATGCCGGGAGTCGACGGGCTGGAGGTCTGCCGAACGCTGCGCGCGAGGGGCGACCGCACGCCAATCCTCATGCTGACGGCCCGCGACGCCGTCGCCGACCGCGTCGAGGGCCTCGAGGCCGGCGCCGACGATTACCTGGTCAAGCCCTTTGCCCTCGAGGAGCTGCTCGCGAGGGTCCGCGCGCTGCTGCGCCGCACCGATCAACCCGCTGATGAGGAGCCGCTGGTCTTCGCCGACCTGGAGCTCGATCCGGTCAGCTACAGCGTCAAGCGCGGCGACCGCATCCTCGAGCTGACCCGGACGGAGCATCTGCTGCTCGAGCTCTTCCTCGAAAACCCGCGCCGGGTGCTGTCGCGCCAGCAGATCTTCGAGCGCGTCTGGGACTACGACTTCGGCCCCAACTCAAAGGCGCTCAACGTCTACGTGAGCTACCTGCGCAAGAAGACCGAGGCCGGAGGCGAGCCTCGGCTCATCCACACCGTGCGCGGCGTGGGATACGTTCTGCGCGAGCCATGAGTTTTCGCTTCCGCGTCGCCGCGCTTTCGGCCCTCGCGGCGGCCGTGGCGGTCGCCGCCGTTTCCGTCGTCACCTATTTGTTGGTGCGCGGGGAGCTGCGCGCCCGCGTCGACGAGGAACTCGTCCACGACGCGAACGAGACCTTCAAGTTCCCGATCGTCGCGTCGAGCGGCGGCCAGCACCTGAAGAGCGGCGGGCCGTCAACCGACCGCGGGCACGTGGGGGTCCAGACGGTGGGCGACGGCACCGCGCCGCCGGCGGTCTCCGAAAAGCCGAAGCTGTTCCTCCCCTCCGGTCCGCTCGGCGGCAAGAGCGTCTACGCCCAGCTCGTGAACTCCAACGGGCAGATCACGCTTCCCCACGGGCCCTCGCACGGATCTCGGCAGTGTCAAAGAAGCGGTGAAGGTTGCAGCCGGTGACCATAGGCCGTTCTACTCGGAGGCCGAGACCGCGGGCCTCCACCTGCGCATCTACACGGCGCAACTGAAGGGGGGCCAGGCGATCGAGATCGCGCGGCCGCTCGACGAGGTCGACTCCAACCTCAGCCAGCTCGCACTCATCCTCGCGCTCGCGTGCGTTGGCGGGATCATCCTTGGCGGGGGTCTCGGCTACCTGGTCTCACGCGCCGCGGTCGCCCCGGTTGAGAAGCTGCGCCGTGCGGCCGAGCAGGTCGCGACTCGACGCGCGACCTCAGCCGCCGCATCGAAACCGGCGGTCAGGACGAGCTCGCCGCGCTCGCCCGCAGCTTCAACCAGATGCTCGAGGCGCTCGACGAGTCGCTCGGCGCCCAGCGCCAGCTCGTCGCCGACGCGTCGCATGAGCTGCGAACGCCGATCGCGAGCATCCGTACCAACATCGAGGTGCTTGCCCACCACGACCTGGTCGACGAGCCCGAGCGCGAGGCGCTGCTGGCCGACGTCGTCGAGCAGCTCGAGGAGCTGACCGGGCTGATCGGCGATCTCATCGACCTCGCGCGCGACGCCGAGAACGAGCACGAGTCCGCGACGGCCTTCGCGACTCGACCACCTCACCGCCGAGGTGGCCAACCGGGTGCGCGTGCGCAACCCGAGCGTGGCCGTCATCGCGCAGCTCGAGCCATGCTCCGTGCGCGCGGTCGAGCCGCGAGTCGAGCGCGCGATCTCGAACCTCCTAGACAACGCCGTCAAGTGGAGCCCACCGGACGGCGAGATCGAGGTCCGCGTCTCTGAGTGCTCGCTCTCGGTCCGCGATCACGGCCCCGGCATCAGCCCCGGCGACCTCCCCCATGTCTTCGACCGCTTCTACCGCTCGCCCCATGCGCGCGGCCTGCCCGGTTCGGGCCTCGGGCTCGCCATCGTCAGGCAGGTCGCCGAGGCGGCCGGCGGGTCGGTCACCGCCGGCAACGCCCCGGACGGCGGTGCGGTGCTGACGATGCGACTGCCGACCGCGGTCGGCGAGTCGGTCGACGTACCCGGTCCGACCTCTAGCAGGATTCCTACGCGCTTCTAACCCCGCGCTTGGCCGGGCTCTTCCCCGCGGGTGCGTCAATTCCCGGCGGCCAACCAAAGCTGGGAAGGGAACACGGATGGGAACCAAGTCGCGTCTGTTTGTCATCGTCGCCGCAGTGCTCGCCCTGTCGATCTTGGTCGCCGCCTGCGGGGGCAGTGACAACGGGCCCGAGCGGCGAGCAGCCGACGGCCAACAGCCAGTTCCCGGCCCCGACCTCGGCTCCCAACGACGCGGCCAAGGGCGGCAACCTCAAGGTCCTCGCCGTCGGCGACGTCGATTACATCGATCCGGGCGCGGCGTACTACCAGTTCAGCTACATGGTCGACTCGGCCACGCAGCGCCAGCTGCTGTCCTGGGCCCCGACGACATGACACAGCCCACGCCGGACATCGCGACCGATCAGCCGACCATCAGTGACGGCGGCAAGACGATCACCTACCACCTCCAGTCGGGCATCAAGTTCTCGCCACCCGTCAACCGCGATGTCGTCTGCGACGACTTCAAGTACGCGATCGAGCGGGCGCTGCTCCCGGGCGTCGCCAACGGCTATGTCGGCCTGTATTTCACGGATCTCGTCGGCTTTGCCGACGCGCAGAAGGCGGCGGAGCAGACCCGACGAGGCGCCGGATATCGCCGGCGTCACCTGCGCGGACGACCAGACGCTTCATACTCAAGCTGACCGGCACGAGCGAGCTCGGGGTTATCGGGGCCCTCGGACTCCCGATCGGCTCGCCCGTTCCGCGCGACTACGCGGCGAAGTTCGACACCGAGAACCCGTCGACCTACGGCGATCATCAGGTCGCGACCGGCCCGTACATGATCCAGAACAACCAGCTCGGGCGAGCTCACCGGCTACACCTCGGGCAAGGAGATCAAGCTGGTCCGCAACCCGAACTGGGACGCGAGCACGGACTTCCGGCCCGCCTACCTCGATTCGATCGACGTCCAGGAGGGCTTCACCGACACCGACTCGGCGGCGAAGAAGATTCTCGCCGGGGACTGCTAGGTCAACGGCGACTTCTGCCTCGACGCGACGTCGCTGAAGCTGGCCGCCACGCAGTACCCGGAGCAGCTCACGCTGACCCCTAGCGGCGGCAACCGTTACGTCACGCTGAACACGACGAAGCCGCCGTTCGACGACATCAACGTCCGCAAGGCCGTGATCGCCGCCTCGAACCGCACCGACCTGCGCAACACGCGCGGCGGCGAGCTGGTTGGCCCCGTCGCCTCGCACATCATCCCGCCTGGGATCCCCGGGTTCGAGGAGGCCGGCGGCCTCGATGGTCCCGACCTCGACTACATCGCGAACCCCAACGGCGACCTGGCTCTCGCCACCGAGTACATGAAGAAGGCCGGCTTCAGCTCAGGCAAGTGCGAGGGCGCGGACTGCGAGGTCTCGATGGTCGGCGACGATGCCCCTCCGGGCTCGGACACGGCCAGGTGCTGAAGGATCAGCTTGAGCAGCTCGGCTTCAAGGTTGACTACCAGAAGGTCGATCACTCGACGATGATCACGAAGTTCTGCGGAGTTCCGAAGAACGAGCCGGACATCTGCGCGAACTTCGGCTGGCTGAAGGACTTCCAAGATCCCCAGTCGATGCTCCAGAACACGTTCAGTGGTGACTCCATCGTCCCGTCGAACAACTCGAACTGGCCGCTGGTCGACGACCCGGCGATCAACAAGGCGATCCACGACGCCGTTTACGTCGACGACCCCCAGGCGCGCGCGGAAGCGTGGGGCAAGGTCGACGACATGGTGATGAGCCAGGCCCTCGCCGTGCCGTGGGTCTGGGACAACCAGTCGAACATCGAGTCGTCCAACGTCAACGGCGTGATCAACCTGTTCAACGCGAACTGGGATCTCTCGTTCACTTCGCTTAAGCCCTAACGCGTCTGCCCGGCCATCGGCCGGGTAGAAGCGGGGGTGATGACGGGGTGGCTAGCGAACGCGGTAGTACGCGCTCGCTGGGCGGTCGCGGCTGGCTGGGCCGCGGCCGCGGTCGTGTGCACGCTGTTCCTACCGAGCCTCGACGAGGCCCAAAACGGCGCGCTCGGCGACCTCGTCCCGGCCGATTCCGCGGCCCTGAAGGCGGAGCAGGAGATGCAGAGCACCTTTGGGTTTCCGCTGTTCAGCCGAACCGCGATCATCGCCCGCGACCCTTCCGGACTGGGGCGAGCCGCTCGGCTTCGGCTGCTGGCGGACCTCACCGATCTCAACGTCAACCACGATCCGCCGTTTCAGCACATCCTCGGCGCGCTGCCACTCTTCAATGGTCTGGGGGCCATCACCGCGCCCGAACAAGGAACCGGTCTGCTCGCCTACCTGTTCATCGCGCCGGAGGTCGGTCAAAGCGGTCGGACGCAGCTGGCGGAGTCCCTGGCCGAGCAGCTCTCAGCGGATGCCCCGCGGGCGAGCGTCGGCGCGACCGGTTTGGTCCCGGCGCGCGACGAACGCGGGCGCATCATCCGCGACTCGCTGCCGACCACGGAGATCCTGACCCTCTTACTCGTGGCCCTCGTCGTCGCCGGGTTCTTTCGAGCGCCCGGGATCGCGGTTCTCGGCCTGCTCGCAGTCGCCCTTGCCTACCTGATCTCAACTCACCTGATGTCGGAAGCCGGTTCGCTGCTGGGGTTCTCGGTCCCGCATGAGGTCGAGCCCCTGATCGTTGCGCTGCTGTTTGGGATCATCACCGACTACCACCTGTTCCTGGTCTCTCGCTATCGAGCACGTCTCGGCGAGGGAGCCTCTCAGCGCGATGCGGCACGCGAGGCCGCAACGGAGATGGTGCCTGTGGTCAGCACCGCCGTCGCGATCATCGCCGGTGCGTCGCTCTCGCTGCTGATCGCCGATATCGGCTTCGTGCGCGCCTTCGGCCCCGGCATGGCCGTCGCCGTCCTCGTAGCCGGCGCGGTCTCGCTGACGTTCATACCGGCCGTCCTTGCGATCGGTGGTCGCCCGTTGATGTGGCCGGGGCATGCCTCGAGCAGAACCGGCGAGCAGCGGCTTTCCGAACGCGGCTCAGCGGCGGTGCGGCTGGCGACCCGGCGCCCGGTCGCAGTCGTCGCTGTTACGTCGCTGGTGCTGATCGGTTGCGCGACAGCGGTTACGACGATGCGGCTCGGCTACCCGCTTCTTCGAGGCCTCCCCAGCGACTCACCGGTGAAGCGCAACTACCGCGAGCTCGTCCGCGGCTTCGGCGCGGGCGCCGTGGGGCCGACGGTGATGCTGCTGCAGGCTCCGGGAATCGCGGCGGACCACGGCGGGCTCGTTCGGTTGCAGCAAGGTCTCGAGCGGCTCAAGGGCGTGCAGACCGTGGTCGGGCCGGCGAACCTCCCCGAAAGCGCCGACGACTTCGTCTTCTCGGCGGGCGAGAACTCCGTGCGAATGTTCGCGATCTTCTCCGCCGAACCGCTGAGCAGCCAGGCGCTCGCCGACTTCCGCCGCCTGCGCGGCGCGGTTCGCGGACTGGCGGCCGCAGCCGGCTTCGGAGGAGTTCGTGCCTCGTTCGCCGGCGACACCGCGCTCACGTCGGAGACGATCGACCGCACGGCTACAGCGCTGATCCGAGTCGCGCCGGTCGCACTCGGAGTGGTCGTACTGCTTCTGTTCGCTCTCCTTCGCAGTCCCCTGGCCCCGCTCTACGTCGCGTTGTCGAGCCTGCTCGCGGTGCTCGCTGCGCTCGGGCTGACGGCGCTGGTGTTCCAAAACGCCTTCGGATCGCGCGACGTCGCCTTCTTCGTCCCGTTCGCTGCCTCGGTCCTGCTGCTTTCGCTCGGTGCCGACTACAGCGTGTTCATGCTCAGCCGCATCTGGTCACGAGCGAAGGAGATGCCCATCCGCGAGGCCGTCGCCGAGGCCGGAGCCGGCGCGGCCGCGACGATCGGCGTCGCGGGCTTGGTGATCGCGGGTTCGTTTGCCGCCCTTGCCCTCATCCCCATCGACTCGTTTCGCCAACTCGCCTTCGCCATGACCGTTGGGCTCCTGCTCGACGCCTTCGTCGTCCGCAGCCTGCTCCTGCCGGCCCTGATCGTGTTGATCGAGAGACGCCGCCAGCGCAGCTAGCTGAGGCCGTCGCGCAGCTTCGACGCGTTGTCCACCGCGAAGGCCTCCCAATCGTTGTTGAAGTACGCGAGCACCTCGACCCTCGTGCGCCAGGCGGCGATCCGGCGCCGCCAGGTCGCGAGCTCTGCGGCCGAGTAGTGACCGCTGCCGCCCCGTGTCCCGCGGTGCATGCGGACATAGGTCCAATCGGTCGTGATCTCGCGCTTGGCGAACGGATACTCGGGCGAGTCGGCGATCGCGAGCGCTGCGCCGTGTTTGCTCAGCAGCTCGTAGACGTCGCTTGTGAACCATGCTCGGATGGCGGAACTCCACCGCGTTGCGACAACCGGTCCGCGCGCGAATCGCCGTTAGCGCCGCGTCCAGGCGCTCGTCGTTTCGCTTGAAGCTTGGCGGCAGCTGCCAGAGAAGCACCTCAGCTTCCTCGCTTCGGTCAGCGGCGCGACCGAGGTCGAGGAAGCGCTCGACGTACTTCTCCGGACTGTTCAGCCTCTTGATGTGGGTGATGTAGCGGCTGGCCTTGACCGAGAAGCAGAAGTCGATCCGGCGTTTCGGCGACCCACTTGCCGACCGCGTCTTCGGAGGGCAGCCGGTAGAAGGTGTTGTTGATCTCGACCGTGTCGAAGCGCTCGGCGTAGTAGCGCAGCCACTCACGCTGCGGAAGCTTCTCGGGATAAAAGACACCGCGCCAGTCCTTGTAGACCCAGCCCGAGCAGCCGATGCGAACGCGCTTCAGTCGAGCTGCTCCGGGACGCCGAAGTTCTTGAACGCCCGCTCGAGTCGGCCGTCGTCAAACGCGACCTCGGGCATTCGCGCGAGCACCGCGGGATCGGGATCCTCGATCGAGCGGGTGATAAAGCACGTGACGTCGCAGACCTTCTCTCCCCTGATCGTCAGCACGTTGAGCGCGAACGGGATGTAGGCGCCGGCGTCGTCGTCCCAGCTGTAGTACGCGAGCGCGGGCTGGCCGTTGGCCTTCACCCGAACGGGCTTCCACTTCCACTGGCCGTTGAGCGGGTACTCGGCGAGGAAGATCCGCAGCTCTCGTGGCCGCCCTCGGGCCCGCCGAACCAGGTGCTCATCGGCGGCATCGAGAAGCACGCGTCCTCGGTGAGCATCGAGACGACGCGGTCGACATCGCCACTCTGCCACGCGTCGACATAGGAGTCGACGATCTCCTCGACCTTCTCGTCGCCCAGGGTGCGCATCGTCTCCTGCTGGCTCTGCTCGGGAAGCTTGTCCTCAACCGTCTTGCGGGCTCGCTGCAACGCACTATTGATCGACGCGGTCGTCGTCTCGAGCGTCGCCGCGCACTCCTTCGCCGAGAACCCGAGGACCTCCCGAAGGATCAGGGCCGCGCGCTGATTCGCGGGCAGAAGCTGGAGCGCCGCGATGAACGCCAGCTCCACGCTTTCGCGCTGCTCATAGCGCGCCTCGGGCGCCGCGTAACCGTCCTCGAGCCCGAGCTGCTCGTCCGGATAGGGCTCGACCCAAACGGACTCGACGAGGGGGTCGCGTGGGCCGCCATGCGGGTCGGCGGCTGGCGCGAAGTCAATCGGCAGCACCCGCTTCGGGCGCTTCTCGATCGCGTTCAGCGTCGTGTTCGTGGCGATCGTGTAGAGCCAGGAGCGCAGCGAGCTGCGGCCCTCGAACCGCTCGAGCCCGCGCCACGCGCGAAGCAGGGTCTCCTGAAGCGAGTCCTCGGCGTCGTGAACCGAGCCGAGCATCCGGTAGCAGTGCGCGTGAAGCTCGCTCGCGGTAGGGCTCGACCAGTCGCGCGAAGGCGTCCTCGCTGCCTCCCTTCGCGCGCTGGAGCAGCTCGCGCTGCTCGGTCTCGGAAACGGTGGCGCTCATCTCGTCCTCTGCACACTAGGACAGGCAGGTTGGAGATAAGTAATCGGCCTCGATTAGTTTTCGTGATCGCCGCGGTCTTATCCGGTGATGGCACGAAAGCGCCAACCCGTCGTGCACCTCGAACTCCACACCGCGGACATGGCCGCGGCCTGCGCCTACTACGCGGAGCTATGCGGCTGGGACAGCGAGCGCGTCGAGACGAGCGCCGGCGCCTACCGTTCGCTCGACCCCGGCGGCGCGATCAGCGGCGGCGTCGTCGAGTGCGAAACGCGCCATCCGCTCTGGCTGCCCTACGTGGAGGTCGAGGAGATCTGCGGGGCGACCGCCCGCGCCACCGAGCTCGGCGCGACCGTCCTGCTGGCCCCGCGCGAGGGCCCGGCCGGCTGGCGCAGCGTGGTGGCCGCGCCAGCCGGTGGCGAGATCGCGTTCTGGCAGCCCAAGCGCTAGCGGGTCGCGGGCTGGGCCGAATCCGTCCCGCTCAGCGGGTTCGATTCGGCCCAGTGGGTGAATAACCGACCCTGAACGCAGCCCGGACCAGGGAACACCCTGATGTGCGCCGGCACGCTTGGGGCCAGGATTACGGTTGTGAGGCGCTTCCTACTCAGCCACAGCTCACACCGAGTCCGAGTGCGCGGCCGCCTTCGCCGCCTGGAGCGGCGTCGAGAGCGCCCTTCGCCATCAACGCACGATCGCCGGCTGTGAGCACGGCGACCATCGCGTCTTCTGGATCGTCGAAGCGGCCGACGAGAAGAGCGCGCTCGATCTGCTGCCCGGCTTCGTCGCCTCACGGACCGAGGTCACGCCGGTCCGCGAGTTCCTGATCCCCTGAGCCCTACGCGGCCTCGGTGAGGGCCGGCTCGGCGGCGCCGCCGTGCTCGCCGTGCTCGGGCCTGCCCTCGCCCATCATCGCCGCCATGTCCGCGGGGCTGGGCGAGCGCAGGATCGCCGCCGCCGCGATGATCGCGCCGCCGATCAGGCAGGCGCCGAGCAGGTAGGCGATGTGGAAACCCCCGTTGAGCGCGGCGGCGGTGGAGTGACCGTCCGCGGTCAGGACATCGGTACGCGAGGCGGCGAGCGTCGCAAGCACCGCCAGGCCGATCGCGCCGCCCACCTGGACGGTCGCGTTGATCAGGCCTGAGGCGAGCCCCATGTCCTGCGGGTCAGCGCCGGACATCGAGAGGCCCATCAGCGCCGGGAAACCCGTGCCGGCACCCATGCCGATCAGGACCGTGGCCGGGAAGCACGTCGACGAAGTAGTTGCCGTCGACCGGCGCGCGCGAGAACCACAGCAGCCCGCCGGCGAGCAGGAACATCGCCGGGATCAGCGTCTGCTTGGCGCCGAAGCGCATGATCAGCTTCTCCGAGTAACGCAGCGAGAGCGCGCCCATGACCAGCGCGGAGGGCAGGAAGGCGAAGCCGACCTGCAGCGGGTCATATTCGAGCACGCGCTGCAGGTACAGCGCGCCGAGGAAGAACATGGCGAACATCCCGGCGACCAGCAGCGCCATGACCACGTTCGCGCCGACGACATTGCGCGACTTGAAGAGGCGCAACGGCATCAGCGGATTCGGGATCCGCGCCTGGCGGAGGACGAAACCGCCGACGAGCACCATCGAGATGAGGAGCAGGCCGAGGGTCTGGAACGCGAGCCAGCCGTGCTCGGTGACGCCGAGGATCGCGTAGACGCCGACCATCACGCCGACGGTCAGCACGGCGGCACCCGCGAAATCGGCGCCCTCGCCGAAGCCGATGCCGGGCTTGTCCTCGACCAGTCGGCGCGCGAAGATCGCGGTGGCAATGCCCGACCGGCACGTTGATGAAGAAGATCCAGTGCCAGGAGATGGCCTGGTGAGGATCGCCGCCGGCGAGCAGGCCGATCGAGCTGCCGGCCGACGCCACGAAGCCGTAGACGCCGATCGCCTTTGCCTGTTCCCGCGGCTGCGGGGAACATCGTCACGATCATCGCCAGGACGACGGCGCTCGACATCGCGCCGCCGATCCCCTGCACGAACCGCGCCGTGATCAGCACTCCCCTCGCTGAACGAGAGACCGCAGACCACCGAGGCGGCGGTGAAGAGCGCGATCCCGAAGAGGAAGATCTTCCGCTGGCCGATCAGGTCGCCCAGTCGCCCGGCCAGCAGCAGCAGGCCCCCGAAGGCAATCAGGTAGGCGTTGACGACCCAGGCGAGGCTGCTCTGGGTGAAGCCGAGGTCATCCTGAATCGACGGCAGGGCGACGTTGACGATCGTTGCATCGAGGACGATCATCAGCACGCCCGCGCACAGGACGTACAGCGCGAGCCATCGGGAGCGGTCGGTGTTTTCAGTGATTTCGTTCATATCCATAGAGACCAGAAGCGCCGCGAGAACTCATCGCTGACCGCGAAAGATCGTCGAGCGCCTCGGCTGAGACCCTGGCGACGTCCATGTCCACACGCCCGCCCCGAAACGGCACCCCTTCCGCTACGAGCAACCTGCGCTGGCGCTCGCCCTTGGCGAGGGAACCGTCGGCGCGAACGATTCGATGCCAGGGTAGCGAGGGGTCCTGACACGCCGCCAAGACGCGTCCAGCGTGGCGCGGGGCGCCGGGGAGATGTCGCTGTAGGCCGCGACGAAGCCGGCCGGTACGGCCCGAACGCGTTCGAGAAGATCCTCGTTGGCGCTCAGCCGATGCCCGCCCTGCGCACGCGGTGCCACTCGCCGATCACGTAGTCGCGGACCGCCTCACCCTCCTCCCGCGCGCAGACGACATGCTCGACGTCCACCGGGTGGCTGCCGACGCGCTGCAGCCGAACGATGTCGCCGCCGCTCGACGAAGTCGGGGATCCATGCCGCGAAGGCGAAGTTGAGGCCCTCGAGCTCGTCGAGCGCAACCGGCGTCGAGAGCGGGACGTCCAGGTGAATCGGCGCCCAGATCGAATGCATCGAGGCCTTCGAGCTCGTCGGCGACCTTCGATGCGAGGTTCCCGCCGGGCCGCAGGACGCGGATATGGGCCACGCCCGTCTCCGGCGACACCTTGGTCGAAATCTCCGCGCCCCCGGCCGACCTCGCTGCCGCTTCCGTCTCGATCTCGCGCTCCAGTCCGAGTCGCGCCGCGAGCTCGGCGACGATCGTCGCGTGACGCTCGCTGACGTTGATCGACCGCGATACCGGCGCGAGCGGCGTGTAGGTGACGATCAGCGACCGCCGGCCCTCGTTGGTGTTGGCGAATCCCGCCATCCGCACCGCCGCGGGCGAGCCGCCGATCAGCAGGCCGACCTCGGCGCCGCCGAGGCTGATCACCTCGCGCTGGCTCGATGGGTGATTGGTCACCGCCTCCGCCCAGATCCCGGGCAGCTCGTGCCCGGCGGCCAGTTCGCGGCGTGCCGCCGCGAGCTTCTCGGCGAGGTGATGACCGCGGTAGCGCGGGTCGACGACCAGGCGTCCCGCCTCCGGGACCGGGTCGCCCCTGCGCTCGACGAAAGCGGCGCAGTGGCCGACGACCGTGCCGTCGGGGGTGACCGCGACGACCGACCGCATCCGCCCGTCGCGCAGTGCCGCGGCGATATGGCGAGGCTCGTAGAGCAGCGAGTCCTTATAGGAGTACCCGTAGCAGCGGTAGACGCACCGGACGAGACCGAGCGCGTCGCCCGGCTCCATCGGACGCACGACGACCGCGGCGATCTCCTCATCTGAGACCACGGGCTCGTCGTCGCCAGGACCCGCTCGCCGCCCAGATCGGACTCGAGCGGCTCGAGCCTCAGCGCGCACTCGGCGAGATTGCCCGCCTTGCCGTGAGCGCGGATGTGGAGCTCGTCGACAAAGCCGAGCGCGGCGAGCCGCGCGAGACGGCGCGTGGCGCGACTCGGCCGACGCCAGCGGCAGGCCCGTTCGGCGACCTCGATCCGCAGCAGCCCCGCCTCCGACCAGGCCCGAACGATGGCGGCGTCCTCGTCGTCGGAGGCGCGCGGACGTGCGATCGCCTCCCGAACGAGCTCCTCGATCACGGCGCGCACGCGCGTCGCCCGCTCGGGCCGCACCCCCGCCGCCGCCGCCAGCGACCGGACGACCGCGCCCGGCCGCCTCCTGGACCCCGTCGACTCCGTTGAGCCGAAGCTCGACGCGCGCGGACCCCGGGTCTCGGTCACCCCATCAGCGGCGATGGCGGAATCCGCGTCTAGCCAGTCACCTCGGGGATCACCATCGCGAGGTTGTCCACGAAACACCACGACCACTCCTCGCCGGGCTCGATCGAGCGGATGATCGGGTGGCCGGACTGGACTCGCGTGTTCGTGCCGTGTCGCTGCGGCGAGTTGTCGCAGCACCCGACGTGGCCGCACTCCAGGCAAAGGCGCAGGTGAAGCCACTTCGTGCCCTCGCGCAGGCAGTCCTCGCACCCGTCGACCGATTCGGGCAGCTCGGTGATCAGGACGTGGTCGAGGTGGGTGCAGGGCTGGCCATCTTCCTTTCAACGAGTCCGTTGGTCCGAATCGTTCCGTGCGAATCCGGTCGGGTCGATCCCCGCGTCGAGGACAAGTGAGCGGCCGCCTCGACGAAACCGTTGGATCCGCAGATGAAGGCCGTTGCATCCGGCGTCGCGAGCGGCGCGATCATCGCCGCGTCGATACGACCCGTGTGGCCGTCTCCAGCCCGTCGGGGCGCTGCGGCGTATAGGTGATGCACTGCGTCGTCGCCGAGCTCGTCCGCATAGATCACGTCGTCGGCCCCGCGGACCGAGTAGACGAGGCTCATCTCGGCGTCGGGCATCGCGAGCGCCGGTGCCGGAGCATGCACATCAGCGGCACGACGCCGGAGCCGCCGCCGATCAGCAGCGCCGGCGACTCGCAGCGCCAGACGAAGTACGCGGCGAACGGCCCGCGGAGCTCGACCTGGTCGCCCTCCTCGACGACGTCGTGGAAGTAGGGCGACACCTCGCCGTCGGCAAGCCGGTCGATCGTCAGCTCGATCTCACCGCGCTCGAGCGGCGACGAGGCGATCGGAGTAGGAACGCTGCGCCTGATACCCGTCCGGCGCGGTCAGCCGAACGTCATAGTGCTGGCCCGGCAGGTGCGGCATCCACATCGGCACCTCGATGCGAAACGACTTCACCATCGGCGTCTCGACCTTGACCGCGCTCACCGTCGCCATCTGCCAGCGCCGGGAGCCTTGACCTCAACCGGCGGTCTCACCTCAGCGGTGCTAGTCGTTCCAATAGCGCTCTTCCTTCCAGGGGTCGCCGCGGTTGTGGTAGCCGTTGGCCTCCCAGAAGCCCGGCTCGTCGTGGTCGATCAACGCGGATGCCCGTCGACCCACTTGGCGCTCTTCCAGAAGTAGAGGTGGGGACGAGCAGGCGGGCCGGGCCGCCGTGCTCGCGCGGTAGTGGCTCGCCCTCGTGCTCGGTGACGACCCACGCCTTGCCGTCGGTGAGGTCCTCAATCGAGAGGTTGGTCGTGTACCCGCCGAACGAGTAGATCATCGAGTACGCCTCGAGCGGCTCGACCTCCTCGAAGAGGAGGTCCACCGAGACGCCGGTGAAGCTGGTGCCGAGCTTCGACCACTTCGTGACGCAATGGATGTCGCAGGGACGCCCTCCGACTCGAGCTCGCCGAACTCCTGCCAGCTCCACTCGCTTCTCGAGGCGACCATGCCGTCGATGCGAAAGCTCCACTCCCCCGCCTCTGGATCGATCGCCGGGGTCGGGCCGGCCGTCAGGACCGGGAAGCCGGTCTCGACGTACTGGCCGGGCGGCACCCGGTCGGCGAGCTCTCTGGAACCCGCCTTCGCCCGCCGAACCCGCGCGAGATGAAGCCGCTCACGCGCCACGCCCTCCAACACGACGGCGAGCCCCTGGCCGACGCCGATGCACAGCGTTGCCACGCCCCAGCCGCCGCCCCTGCGACGAGCTCGTGCGCGAGCCCGCCGAGCACCCGGGCGCCGGACGCGCCCAGCGGATGGCCGAGCGCGATCGCGCCGCCGTTGGGGTTCACCGCCTCGGGGTCGAGACCCGGCCAGCCGTCGATGCAGGCCAGTGACTGCGACGCGAAGGCCTCGTTGAGCTCGACCACGGACACATCCTTCCACCCGATGCCCGCGCGATCCAGGGCACGGTTGGCGGCCTCGATCGGGGCCACGCCGAAGATGTCCGGATCGATTCCTGAGACGCCGCTGCCCGCGATCCGCGCGAGCGGCGTGGTACCGATCTTCGTCGGCCGCCGCCTCGCTGGCGATCAGCACCGCAGCGGCGCCGTCGTTGAGCGGCGAGGAGTTGCCGGCGGTGACCGTGCCGTTCTCGGCTGAACGCCGGCCGGCGCTCGGCCAGCTGCTCGAGCGTGATCTGCGACTTGATGTTCTCGTCGCGCTCCAGATCGCTGCCGCGACCGGGCACCACCCAGCTCTCGTAGAAGCCGGACTCCCAGGCCTTCGCCGCGTTGTGGTGACTGGCGTAGGCGAACTCGTCCTGGCGCTCACGCGAGATCTCATAGCGAGTCGCCAGCAGCTCGGCGCTCTCGCCCAGGGCGATCGTCCAGCGCTCGGCATCCTCGGATTCACCATCCGCCAGCCCAGCGTCGTCGAGTACATCGTCTGCGCGGCGCGCTCGAAGCCGCGGTCGGGCTTGAGTCATCGACCCAGGGCGCGCGGCTCATCGACTCCACCCCGCCCGTGACCACCACGTCCGCCATCGCCGGTCTCGATCGCGCGGCTGGCCTGGATCGCGGCCTCGAGACTCGAGGCACAGAGCCGGTTGACGGTCGCCCCGGGATGCCGTGGGCAGGCCGGCGAGCAGCACCGCCATTCGGCCGACGTTGCGGTTCTCCTCGCCGGCACCGTTGGCGTTGCCGAAGATCACATCGTCGATCTGCTCGGGGTCGAGCCCCGGCGCGCGTTGCAGGGCCGCGGTGACCACATGCGCCGCGAGGTCATCCGGGCGCACCTTCGCGAGGGCCCCTCCGTAACGACCGAAGGGAGTTCGGACGGCGTCGATTACAAAGGCGTCGGCGATGCCACGAGTTTACGTCCGCACAGCGGGTAGGTAGCTTCGGCGTATGAGCGACAAGGCGCTGGAGACATACCTGAACGACCACCTCGCGGGTTCCCGTCTTGGCGTCGACCTGGCGAGTCAGATCCGCGACCGCAGCGAGGGCACGCCTCTGCACGAGACGATGACCTGGGTCGCCACGGAGATCGAGGAGGACCGCGAGCGACTGACCGAGCTGATGGAGCGCGTCGGTGCCTCCGAGAATCAGGTCAAGCATGCCACGGCATGGGTGGCCGAGAAGGCGAGCAGGCTCAAGCTCAGTGACTTCGGCGGGCTCCTGGGAGGCGATGAGGACTACGGCCTCTTCATCTCGCTCGAGACGCTCGAGCTGGGAGTCACCGGCAAGCTCCGCCTCTGGGAGGCGCTCAAGGAGGTGGCGGTCCACCACGACGGCCTCGACGCCGTCGAGCTGGAGGCGCTCGCCGACCGCGCGCGCAACCAGCGCGACGCGCTCCAGCGCGAGCGTCTTGCCGCAGCGCTACAAGCGCTGCCCGCCGCCGAACCGACCCGCGACTAGACGCCGACCGGCGTCCGGCGCAGCGGCGTCACGCGGCCGCCGGGCACGGGCGCGGCGGGCGCGCTGAGTTCCTTTGCGCGTGCGCGCGTCGCCCGGTAGTCGCGCACCCAGGTGCAGATCTCGGTGCCCGGCATCGGCCGTGCGTAAAGGAAGCCCTGCGCGATCGGGCAGCCCATCGCGGTCAGCGCCTCGGCATCGGCCTCGGTCTCGATCCCCTCGGCGACGACGCGCAGACCGAGCGCCTTGCCGAGGTCGATCACCATCTTCACAACCGCCAGGTCGGCCTCGCTGTGGCGCATCCCCGAGACGAAGGCTCGGTCGATCTTGAGCTCCGATACGGAGAAGTGCGAGATCCGCGCCAGCGAGGAGTGACGCGTACCGAAGTCGTCGATCGAGACGTCCACACCGACTCCCCGCAGGGCGGCGATGCGTTCCGCCGCCAGGTCGGGCTGGTCGACGATGCTCGCCTCGGTGAGTTCGAGCGTCAGCTTCTGCGGTGCGACGCGGTAGCGCTCGAGCGTGGTGTGAACCTCGCGCTCGAACCCGGTCGAAAGCAGACTCTGGCTCGGGATGTTGACCGCCACCGACGCGATCTCGAGACCCTGAGCGCGCCAGTGCGCCAGCTGCGCAACCGACTGATCCAGGACCGTGAGCGTCAGGTCGTGCATCGCGTCGCTCGCTTCGATCGGGGGTAGGAAGTCGCCGGGAACGACGAGGGTCCCGTCGGCCTGACGCCAGCGCACCAGGGCCTCGACACCGACGATCCCGCCCGTCTGCAGGGAGACCTTTGGCTGGAAGACGGTCTCGATCTGGCCGGCGCGAAGCGCACGGCGCAGCCGGCGCTCGAGCTTGAAGTCGCGACCGGGTGGCACCACCCGGCGGGCCGCGCGGATGATCAGCGCGGTCAGGACCATGAACAGGAGCACGCTCGTGACCGCCAGAAGGACGTCAAGTGAGTGGTGTGCACCGCTGATCAGTCCGCTTGCCGGCTCGTAGTTGAGGAAGGCCTCGATCACGTATCGCGGCCGGCCGCCCGGCGGGGCAATCGGCAGGTAGACCTCGATGAGCTGTTTGTTGCTGCCGAGCTGCGCAGAGCTGAGGCCCGCTTCCTCGAGCTCCTCGGCGTCGGACGTCAACCGGGTGATCCCGGTGCCGTCGAACGCCGAGAGCACGCCAGCCGGCGGCGAGGCCTTCGACCGGTGAAACGCCGTGTCGAGGACCAGCTTTCCGCCAGGCGCCCAGAGCCTCGCCGACAGGATCGAGGACGAGTCGCGCAGCTGTGCCGTGAGGTCCGCCTTCGCGGTCGGCCCGAGGCGCGTCTCCTGTAACTGCCTCTCGGTGAGCGCAAAGTCCGCAAGCGTCTTCGCCGTCGCCGAGGCGCCCTGCTCCGCGCTCGAGTTCAGGCTTCGGGTGAGAACCGCGTCGACGCTACGGTCGATCGCAAAGAGGCCGACACCCAGAACGGCGACCAAAGCGGCAACGACGAGCGTCCGCCCGTTGAGGACGGTTCGCCAAGGAGTGCGTTGCGAGCCGTTCATCGCTCAGATTCGCCCGGTTCGACGGCGTCGGTCGCCTTCCCAGGCACTATCGACCCGCACCGCCAAAGGCTTGATCCGCGCAGACCTACCTCGAACAGGCGTGGTCTATACGGTCAATCCGTGCGTTATCGACGGATGCCGATCGAGATCGAGTCGCCCGAGGAGCTCGGGTACGACGCGATCGCGAACAACCTCTCCGAGAGCTCGTTCTCCGATCGCACCCTGGACGACTTCGGGATCGAGGTCGATGCGGGCGGCCTGCTCCTGCAGTACGGCGACCATCTCGGCACGCCGGCTTTGCGCGAGCAGGTGGCGGGCGCCGCGCCTGAGCTCGATGCCGATGACGTGATCGTCACCCCGGGCGCCGCCGCCGCGCTGTTCGCGACCGCGACCGCGCTTCTGGAATCCGGCGACCACGCCCTTGTGGCCACCCCCAACTACGCCACGAACCTCGAGACCCCGCGAGCGATCGGCGCGGAGCTTGAGCTGCTGGAGCTGCGCTTCGAGGAGGGCTGGGCCCTCGACCTCGAGCAGCTCGAGGCGAAGCTGCGACCACAGACGCGCCTCGTCAGCGTCACCTACCCGCACAACCCGACCGGGGCGATGATCGACGCGGCGACGCTCGCCGAGCTGGTCGCGGTCGTCGAGCGCCACGGCGAGGCGCGGCTGCTCGTCGATGAGACCTATCGCGAGCTGACCTACGGCGAGCCGCTGCCGCCGGTCGCGTCGCTGAGCGAACGCGCGATCGGGATCTCCTCGATGTCGAAGACCTATGGGTTGCCGGGCCTGCGGATCGGCTGGCTCGAATGCCGCGATCGCGAGCTCTTCGAGACGCTCCTCGCTGCGAAGGAGCAGATCGTGATCTGCGGCGCGACAATCGACGAGGAGCTCGCCGCCCAGGTGCTCGCGGCCCGCGGGCGGATCCTGCCGGCGATCCGCGAGAAGGTCGCATCGCACCTCGGGATCGTGCGCGAGTGGATCGCGGGCCAGGACGTCTTCGAGTGGGTCGAGCCCGCGGCCGGGGTCGTCGGCTTCGTCCGCGTCCGTGCCGAGCACGCGGGGTTCGATCCGGACCGCTTCTACGACACGCTGCTCGCCGACCACGGCACCTACGTCGGTCCGGGTCATTGGTTCGGCCAGGATCGCCGGTGCTTCAGGCTCGGCTTCGCCTGGCCGCAGACCGACGAGCTCGAGCGCGGGCTCGTCGGACTCTCGGCGGCGGCCGCGGGCGCGGGCGCGGGCTAGCGGCCCACCTAAGTCCCCGACGCGATCAGCGCGATCCCCGCGAAGGCCGAGACGACCCCCCATGTCTGCTTGCGGCTGAGCCTGTCATCGAGCAGGGCGACGCTCAGGCCGACGGTGAACAGCGGAAAGAGCGCGCCGAGCACGGAGACGATCGAGAGTTGGCCGTGGTCGGCTGCGAACGTGTAGAGCAGCGTGCCGGCGACGAGGAGCAGGCCCGGAACGGTCAGCGCCGGCGCCGAACGGTCAAAGCGGACCTCGGCGAGGCGGCGGCCCGCCCAGATCGCGATGAGCGCGACGAGGACGAGGCGCGAGTCGAGCAGCGCCCACGCGCGCCCGCCATCGGACGCAGCGGGGATCGCGGTGAGGAAAACACCGAAGGCGACCGCCGAGCCGATCGCCCAGATGACGCTCGCGCGCGGGTCGGGATACCGAGCCTCCTCGTCCGGGTCCTCGGCACGACGCGCGACGAGGGCGGCGCCGGCGATCGCGAGGATCAGGCCGACGGCCTCGAATGAGGTCAGCCGGTCGCCGGTGCCGATCCCCCACAGCGCCGGCACAGTCGCGCCGAGCGCGCCGATCGGCGCTGCGATCGAGAGCGGGCCGAGCTCAGCCGCCTTGTAGAAGCCGATCAGCCCGCCGGCGTTTCCAGCTCCGGCGAGCGCGGCGTACCCGAGCTGGCGCGCCGACAGGGTCGAGCCGCCCGCCGCCAGTAGGTAGACGACGCACACGCCCAACGCGGCGAGCTGGGAGATCACGAGGACCGAGACGAGCGCGTTACGGCGGGCCAGCTGCGGGCCGATGAAGTTCGAGACGCCGTAACAGGCCGACGACCCGAGGGCGAGAGCGATGGCTAGCAAGTCGCGAAGAAGCGTTCCAGCTGCCCGACCAGCCCGTCATCGGAGAGTTCTGTGGCCGGTTGGAGCAGCTGGTTGAGCACGAGGCCGTCGAGCAGCGCCAGCAGCTGCGGCGCGTGGCGGTGAGGATCGGCGCAGCCCGCCATGGGCAGCAACTGCTCGGTGAGCAGCAGGTACTCGCGGCGCACCTCGTCGAGAGCGATGCGGAACTCGGGCCGTCGGCGCGCCTCGAGAAACAGCTCATAGCGCGCAAGGACCAGCCCGGCGTGGTCGGGTGCGAGCCAGGAGCGGACCAGGTCGGCAACAAGCTCGGCGGCGCGGTGCGGCTCGTACGGGCCGTCCGGGACGAGGGCCTCCATCGCACGCACCGATGGCTCCTCCAGCTCGACGAGCCGCGCGAGCGCGGCCTCGAGCAACGCCTCGCGCGTGTTGAAGTAGTTGCTGGTCGATCCCAGCGGCAGGCCGGCCCGCCGATCCACGGCGCGGTGCGTGAGTCCGCGACCCCCGTCGGCTTCGAGGACGGCGAGGGCCGTGTCCGCGATGAGGGTTGGTCTGCTCGTGGTCGTGGTCCTTGGCACTACATCTGTAGTATGGCGCGGCGCATGAACGTGATTGCGGAGCAACCGCTCGATCAGATCGACGTCGGCAATCTCGACCTCTGGGAGGACGGCCCGCCCCACGACGTGTTCACGCGCCTGCGCCAGGACGCGCCAGTGCACTGGAGCCCGCTCTCGGAGTACCCGCACGAGGCCGGCTTCTGGTCGCTGACCCGGGCGGCCGACCTGCGGGCCGCAAGCCTCGACTGGGAGAGCTTCTCCTCCTACGTCGGCGGGATCATGGTGCTCGACGACTTCGGGATCCCGCTGGAGGGCCAGCAGCAGCAGATGATCTCGATGGACCCGCCGCGCCACGACCGCATCAAGGCGCTCTTCCAACGAGGGTTCACCCCGCGGCGCATCGCCGACCACACCGACACGATCCGCCAGATCGTCAACGACAAGATCGACCTGATCTGCGAGCGAGGCGAGTGCGATCTCGTCAACGACCTCGCGGGCCCGGTGGTCTCGCGCGTGATCGGCTACCTGATCGGTTCCGACCCGGCCGACGACCGGCGCCACCTCGAGGAGACCAACATGGTCCTCGGCTTCGGCGATGACGAGCTGCGCCCGACCGAGGAGGCGGTCGTCGAGATGATGGCCCGCAACTGGGACGAGACGATGGAGATCGTCGCCGAGCGGCGCGCGAACCCGGGCATGGACGACCTCATCGACGTGCTCGTGCACGGCGAGGTCGACGGCGAGAGCCTCTCGGACGTCGAGATCTTCATGGGCCTCGGCCTCCTCGGGGCGGCCGGCAACGACAGCACCCGCTCGGTCTTCACGAGCGGCATGCTCGGCCTGTTCGAGAACCCCGACCAGCTCCAGCTGCTGCTCGACGACGCCGCGCTGATCCCTGGCGCTGTCGAGGAGCTCCTGCGCATGTACCCGGCCTTCGCCCACTTCCGCCGCACGGCTTCGCGCGACCTCGAGCTCCACGGCCAGCAGATCGCCAAGGGCGACAAGGTCCTGCTCTGGTACGTCTCGTCGAACCGCGACGAGAGGGTCTACGACGACGGGCAGCGCCTCGACGTGACGCGCAAGCCCGACCACCAGGCCTTTGGTGCCGGTGGCCGCCATTTCTGCCTCGGCGCGGCCCTGGCGCGCTTGGAGATCCAGATGCTGCTCTCGGAAACGCTGCGCCGCTTCCCGGACATCGAGCTCGCTGGCGAGCCCACCAAGGCGCGCTCGATGTTCCTCAACCAGCTGAAGACCCTCCCGGTGCGCTTCACGCCGCAGCCCCCCGAGGCCACCTGAGCGAAAATCCGGCGATCGCCGGATTTTCACCCTGGGGCGCACCAGATCCGGCGATCGCCGGATTTTCGCGGCGTCGTTCGAAGGGAGGACGGCTTGTACGCGCGCCGGCCGACGCGAGGTCGCCCACTCGGAGGCCACGCTACGCCCGGGGTCAGCTACGCCCGGGGTCAGACCCCGAAGCCGCGATCTGGCTCTGCGCCGCGCGTCGCGACCGCCTGAGCGCGTTAAGGGGTCAGACCCCTTAACAAAGCAACAAACGCAGGGTCAGACCCCTTGAGTCGCCTCCGCTCAAGGGGTCTGACCCCTTGTTGGACCCCTTGTTAGAGGCCTACGTAGTGGCGCTTCTGGAACGGGCCGTTGACGAGCCCGGCCTTGACGTCCTTCGACCAACCGGGTCCGGACTGACCGTCATCCGGGATCGAGGTGTCGAAGCGAAGGCCCGCGATGACCACGTAGGCGTGGCCGGCATTCGTGTACACGGTGATCCAGCTGCCGTTGCCGCGCTCGCCCCACGACTTGAAGTCGGTCGAATCAAGCGGCGAGTCGAGCAGCCCGGCGCCGTCGGGGCCGAGCACGTAGCTGACGGAGCCGGAGCAGTCGTAACAGCGCGAATGAAAGTTGCCGTGCCCGCCGCCCATGCAGTACGGCGTGCCGTCGATCGAGTTGGCCGCGGCGATCGCCTTCTGCACCTCGATCGGCGCGTCCTCCGGGGCGCGCGCCTGGCCGCTCGGCAGAAGCTTCGCCTTGCTGCCTGGCACCGGGGCCGGCTGCGTTCCGGGGGGCGTGGTGCCGCCACCGGGGCCGACTCCGCCAGAGCCATCGGCTCGGTGGTTGCCCGCGAGCGCGACGCTCGGGAAGGCAAGCGCGGCGGCGCAGGCAAAGGCCGTCAAACAACGTTTGCGTCCGGGTCCTGAACTGGGCACGAAGTCCGTCTCCTTTATCTGCCTGCGGGGTTAGCTGTCGGGCTGGCACCTAAAGGATGTGCCTCCGCCGAACTTCGGCGAATTAGCCCCAAACGCTTGGGTCCCCCGCTCCCCGCTCGCGTACGAGCAGGAATTCGGCTACGGGTCCAAGAACCTGCGGGAGGATACATACCGTCCCGACGGCAAGCGCCGGATAACGCGTAAACCCCAGCCCCCCGCGACGTCGCGATGCCCTGACGACAAGCCTCGACGCAACTTCCTGGGATATCGTGCGTTGGTAGCAGGGTTGAGAAAGAAACTTTCTAGGAGGCAAGGATGAAGCGGAGCCCTTGGATCGTCGCCGTCGTGTCGGCGCTGGCAGCAGGGATCTTGATCGTGCCGGCCGCAGCCGACGCGAAGGAGAAGGTCGACGTTTGCAAGCACGGTTGTGACTACCGGACGATCCAGGACGCGGTCGACCACACCGGCAAGAAGGCGGTGATCAAGGTCGAGCCGGGCACCTATCGCGAGGGCGTTCTCGTCCAGGGCTCCAAGCACGACGGAGTCACGATCCAGGGCACCAACAAGAACGCGAAGAAGACCGTCCTCGAAGGCAAGCGCGCCAAGGGCCCCGATGGGCAGCCCGCCCAGGACGGAATCAACTTCCAGGGCGTGGACGGCGCCCGCGTCCTCAACCTCACGGTCCAGAACTACCTCGCCAACGGCGTCCACTTCGTCGGGCCCGATGCGGGCAAGGACAAGGGCCCGTGCAACGGCTACCTGGCGAAGAACGTCATCGCAGCCTTCAACCGCTCCTACGGGATCTTCTCGTTCAACTGCATCGGCGGCCGCATGACCAAGTCGGTCGGCTACGGCCAGGGTGACTCGGCCTACTACGTGGGCGCGACGCCCGTGCAGGACAACCCGAAGACCACCAAGCTGGACCACCTCGACGGCCATGAGAACGTCCTCGGGTACTCCGGGACGAACTCCAAGTACGTCGACATCACGGACAGCGACTTCTACAACAACGGTGTTGGAGTGGTCCCGAACACGCTGGACTCGGAGCCGTACGAGCCCTCCGCCGACGGCGTGATCGAGAACAACAACATCTTCTGGAACAACTTCAACTACTTCCTGCCGGCCTCGAAGGTCAAGACCGTCTCGAACGGCCTTGGCACCGTCGAGGGGATCGGGACCATCCAGTACCCGACGGGCGCCGGGATCGTGCTGCTCGGCTCCACCGGCTGGATCATCCGCAACAACAACATCTTCGGCAACTTCAAGTGGGGCGCCGCGGTGATTGCGGATCCGTTCAACGAGGGCGACGACGCCATCCCGAACGGCAACCAGTTCATGAACAACGTGATGGGCCGCGACGGCACCGACACCAACGCCGTCGACTTCTGCTCGCAGGGGTCGGGCACCGGCAACTGCTGGTCGGACAACGGAAACGCAACGTTCGACCACAGCGCCAGCGATGCTGGACCTGCAGCTCTACCCGCCCTGCCCGGCGCCTCCGGGAACCGGCGGTAACGGCAGCAGCCTGGGCGACCAGGAGCAGTTCGGCGAGCTGGCCGGCTACGTGACGACCGATCCGCCTCAGAACCAGGAGTGCTCGTGGACGAGGCACGACCACCCCGCGTTCGAGAAGTTCAAGCCGCTGACCGTGATCGCTCCGGGTCCGACATGCTGCAACTGAGCAAGCGCAGGGCCCTCGGCGGCTGCGCCGTTATGGCCGCGACCGCGCTTGGCGGTCGCGGTCCCGGGGGCAAGCGGCGGTCAGGTCGACGAAGCCGAACCGAAGCCAAGAAGATCAAGGTCGGCGACGACTACTACGCCCGGGCGCGGCGAGCGTCAAGGCCGGCGGCAAGGTCCAGTTGGTCTGGTCGCCAGCCAATCACGACACGCACAACGTCGTGCTAGAAGCAGCACCCGAAGGGCGTCAAGGCCCGAGCGACTACCGCTCCGGCGACGCGTCCATCCAATACAAGTACACGGCCACAGTTCAGGTCCCAGGCAAGTACAGTTTATCTGCACCTATCACCCGCACGTGATGAAGACCACGGTGACGGTCAAGAAGCCGAAGAGGAGTCGGGCTTGGAGCTCGATCCCTTTGGACGCCGCGAGCTCTTCGTCGGCGCCGGAGGGGCCTTCCTCTGCACGCTGGCCGGCCAGCGTGTTCTCACCGACCGCGCGGCGAACGTTCCGAGCTCGCCTCCGAGATCAAGGTCCCGCCGAAGGTCAAGGCCGCCGAGGGCGCTCGCCGCTCGCCTCGGCGAAGCAGATCCCGGTCCTCGCGACGGCGGCCAGCGGCGCGAGTACTGGATTCGCGCCGAGAAGGTCAAGTGGAACATCGTCCCCACCGGGCGCGACGCGATGATGGACGAGAAGATCAAGGACAAGACGAAGTTCGTCGCCTACGCCTATCGGGCCTACACGCCGAACTTCGCCGCGCCGCTCGGCCCGGCGACGATCCCCGGGCCCGCTGATCGAGGCCGAGACCGGCGACGCGGTCGTCATCAACTTCCAGAACGCTCTCGACGTGCCGGTGACGATTCACCCGCACGGGATCTTCTACTCCGAGGACATGGACGGCGCCTATAAGGGCCGGCACACCGACCCCGGCGGGTTCGTTCAGCCGAAGCAGACGTTTCAGTACGTCTGGGAAGCGCGCGAGGGGACCGAGGGCACCTGGCTGTACCACGACCACGGCCCGATGGACCCGCTGCCGGTGTTCAAGGGTTTGTTCGGGACGCTGAACATCTATCCCGCCGGCGCGCCGCGTCCGACTCGCGAGTTCAATCTCGCCTTCCACTCCTTCCAGCCGGTTGCGACTGGGCTGCGCGCGCCCGTTCAGCTGCATCAACGGCCGCGCCTACGCGGGCAACACCCCGACGCTCCACGCCAGCGTCGGCGACAGCGTCACCTTCAACGTCTTCGCGCTCGACAACGACTTCCACACCTTCCACATCCACGGCCATCGGTGGACGGATGAGGCCGGCAGGATCATCGACAACCGGACGATTGGACCGGCCGACTCAATGACCGCGTCATTCGTGGAGGACAACCCCGGTCGCTGGTTCTACCACTGCCATGTGTTCACCCACCTGCACAATGGGATGAACGGTTGGTACCTCGTCTCCTGAGCCGAGCCGGGCTCGCCGCGCTGGCGATCGCTCTGTGCGGCCCTCGCTCTCGCCCCAACGCCAACGCCGCCAACCGGCGAATCGCGATCTCCAACTACCAGTGGTCGTCGCTCCGAACATCCAGGTCAACCTCGGCGAGCACGTCACCTGGTACTGGGTCGGGCCCGACGTCGTGCACTCGGTCACCGGCGTCTCCGACAACGATCGAGGGCATCGACTCCGACCCCGGCAACCCGCTGCCCCAGCACCCGGTCGGCGACAGCTTCCAGGTGAGCTTCGACCAGCCCGGCGTCTACCAGTTCCAGTGCAAGCTCCATAACACCGTTCGCGGCACGATCACGGTCTCCGACACCCAGGGCGACCCGAGCGACCGAGCCCGATCCGGTTCCGCCGAACCGGGTCGACCTGAAGTCGCCGAAGTCGCGCCACCTGCGGCTCGACAACCAGCAGTTCAGCGGCGCGCGGCACCAAGGCGCACTTCGACCTCGGCGAGAAGGCGAAGCTCGACGCCGACTACTTCCTGCTCGGCACGGACGGCAAGCGCACATACGCCGGCTTCGGCAAGTGGAGCGGATACCTCGGGCTCAACACGATCCGCTTTGGCCACCGCAGCGATCACTTCCCGGCCAAGCCCGGGCGGTACGTCGCCGAGCTACGCGCGACCGATCACGAGAGCAACGTCTCGAAGCCGCGAGACATCCGGTTCGAGATCCGCGCTAACCGACCTGGTTCTTGAGGAACTTCACGACGGTCTTCAGGAAAGCGTTCTTCGAGGGCGTGGCGGCGATCGGGTCGATGTGCGCGTAGGTCGAGGCCTTGTTGACGGTCACGACCTCCTTCTTGGGCACATGCGACTGCTTCGCGAGCTGCTTTGCCGCGTCGATGACCCGCGTGTTCCCCAGTGACGTCGCGAAGGCGTAGATGGGCACGTTGATGTCGTCGCCGTGGGTGGCGTGGTCGTCGAGCACGGCCTGAGCCGGGTTGTCGACGCCGTTGTCAATCGCCCCGGAGTCAAGGGAGAGACGGCGCGGGTGATACCAGGCGGTGCCGTCCATCCCGGGGATGCCGGAGAACACCTGCGCGGTGCGCTCGACGGTGCCGAGCTCACCGTTGGTCCAGCCGCGGGGGTCCCCGGAACTTGCGAGCGACCCGATGTGAACCTGCACGAAGGCGAGGTTCGAAGGGCTCGTGTCGGTGTCCAGCCCATACCCGTAGCCACCGGCATTTGTGGCGGGCACGGGCGGCTTCAGGCTCGACGGGAGCAGCGGGTAGCCGTCGAAGACCGACAGCTCGTTCGGCGCCTCGCGCGCCGCCGTTGATCCAACCGCGTTGAAGACGCCGGCCGCCCACGGCACGCCGAGCCCGAGCAGGTCCAGGAACGGGGACTGGCTTGGGTCGTTCAGTTGGTCGAGCGACGTCTGCGCCTGCTCGGCGGTCGGCGGGGTGCCGCCCAGCGAGCCGCCGTCGATGTAGACGAGGCCGGCGAGATCCTTGACGCCCGGCTTGCCGTTGAAGTCCCAGGTCGCGTAGGCGGTCGTCATCGAACCGCCGAGCGAGTGACCGCCAAGGACGACCGTCCGGCCACCCTTGCCGGCGGCCTTGACGACCTTGCGGATATCCCCGACGGCGACGTTCATTCCCCACTGCTTCGCGAATGGGACCGTGTCGTCGGCGACCGGCTGGAAGTGCGGGCTGATGGAGTTGTCGGACGAGCCAGCCGAGGTAGTAATCGAACAGCTGCTTCGCCGTCACCTGACCGGCCATGCCTGGTCGAGCACGGAGTGGTCCTCGAGGAGGTTCTCGCGCCGCTCGATCGACCAGACCTGGTAATCGGGAAGCTCCTTGGTGATCGCCTTGGCCAGCGGGGCGAAGTACGCCGCGCCACCCGACGTGCCAGGGATGAGGACAAGGACGTGGTCGGCCTTCGGACTGCCCTGCTTTAAGACGATGACCTTGTTCAGGTCGGCCGGCGTGCCGGGCGCGGCGAAGCCCTTTCATCGTCGTCACCGACTGCTTCGCCGCCTGAGCGCTCCCCGCGATGACGAAAAGCATCGTCAAGGTGGCGATCCCTGCCATAAGCCTCCTCATGCAGACGAACCTAGCGCGGGCTAGCCTCGTACGGTTGTGAGCATGACCGCCGGCCGCCCGCGCACGACCGCGATCACCCTCGTGGTCGGTGCGATCGTCTCGGTGCAGACCGGATCGGCGATCGCGACCAAGCTCTTCGACGACGTCGGACCCGTGGGCGCCGTGATGCTGCGCCTCGTCCTCAGCGCCGTGATCCTCGCCGCGGTGTGGCGGCCGGCGCTCGCGGCTGCTTCGCGGCGCCAACCGGCGCGACCTGATCCTGTTCGGGATCGCGCTCGCGGGGATGAACACGTCGTTTTACGCCGCTCTCGACCGCATCCCGCTCGGGATCGCTGTGACGCTCGAGTTCGTCGGCCCGCTCGGCGTGGCGATCGCAGGGTCGCGCAAGCGCGTGGACCTCGTCTGGGCGGGACTCGCCGCTCTCGGGATCGCGCTCCTGTCACCCGGGATCGGCGGCGACCTCGATCTGCTCGGCGCCGCCCTGGCGGTGCTCGCGGGCGCCTTCTGGGCCGCCTACATCTATCTGACCGCGCGGGTCGGCGCCGCGTTCGCGGGCGGTGAGGGCCTCGCGCTGGCGATGGTCGTCGCGGGCGTGATCCTCCTCCCCTTCGGTGTCGCCGCGGGCGGGTCCGACCTCCTGGCCCCGGAGGCCCTCGCGCTTGGTCTCGCGGTCGCGGTCCTGAGCTCAGTAATCCCCTACTCGCTCGAGCTCGAGGCGCTGCGCCGCCTGCCGACGGGAGTCTTCGGGGTCCTGATGAGCCTGGAGCCAGGCGTCGCGGCGACGATCGGCTTCGTCGCGCTGGGCCAGGACCTCGGGCTCAACGAGGCCGCGGCGATCGCGTGCGTGGTCGCCGCAAGCGCGGGCGCCTTGCGAGGCGCTCCCGCGCCCGTCGAGCCATAGCGGCGCCGCCCCACTCGCTAGCTTCTTGCGCTCGTGAACCGTCTCGCCGCGATCTTGTCCTGCCTGCTGATTGTCGCCGCCTGCGTCCTCGTCGCCTGCGGCGGCGACAGCTCGACCTCGACCGGCACCGACGACCACGGGGACGCGCTTCAGGGCGACCCCGAGGCCGGCACCGAGACGACCTCGTGCGGCCCGATCGAGGACGTCGACGTCCAACTCGGCGGCACGCATCTGGACAAGGACTTCACCGCCGCCGACTACCCCACGAACCCACCTACCGGCGGCGACCACAACCCAAATCCATTGCAGGCCGGCACCTACTACGAGGACCCGCCGCGCCTGGGCGAGGCGGTCCACCTGCTCGAGCACGGTGCGGTGATCGGCTGGACCAACAACGTCTCGAAGGCCGACCTGAAGGACATCGAGGACGAGTTCAACAGCACGTTCCAGGACGGCTACTACCAGCTCGCCGTCGTGGAGAATCCCGACCTCGAGGTCCCCTTCGCGCTCAGCGCCTGGGGAGCGCTGCAGACGTGTGACAAGGTCGACACGTCGGTGATCCGACCGTTCGTCGAGGAGTGGTACGCCTCACCGAAGACCGCCGAGGGCGGGCTCGCCTGTCAGGGCGACGCGCGAACGCTGCCCAACTGCTGAGCCTCATAGAAGGCGCCTCAACGGCGGCGCGACTCGGCTTCGCTTCGCTCCGCCTCATAGCCCGGACACGCGACGACTGGTAGTCGCGGGTACTTGCGGATAGGCCGGATCGATCTTCGAGCGCTCGCAGAGGGAGAACTCCGATCCGCGAGTGTTGCGAATTAACCGCTGGTGCAGGCACGTTTCGCAGAGGCCGGTGCTCGGGCGGACCACGGCAGAAGTATTACTTCACTTCGTATAGTCGGTGTGGATGCAGACCCTGCGGCGACTGTTCGGTTTTCTGCGGCCGTATCGCCGCACGGTGATCTGGTCGCTCGTCTTCGCCTGGGGGGCGATGGTGATGACCGTCGTCATCCCGCTGCTCGTCGGCGCGGCGGTCAACGCGATCGGGGACAAGGATCACGACAAGCTGCTGCCGCTGGCCATCGCGATCACCGCCGCCGGGCTCGTGCGGCTCGGCCTGACGGTGGTTCGCCGGCTGATCGCCGGCCGCGTGTCAGTCGATGTCGAGTTCGACCTTCGGGAGCGGATGTACGGGCACCTGCAGGCGCTCGAGCTGGGCTTCTTCGACTCCCAGCAGACCGGCCAGCTCATGTCGCGCGCGACGGTCGATCTTCAGGGCATCCGCTTCTTTCTCGGCTACGGGCTGGTCTTTCTCACACAGAACGGGCTGACGATTCTGCTCGCGGGCGTGGTCATGTTCGTCATCAGCCCACCGCTCGCGGCCCTCGCGCTGCTGCCGGTCCCATTCGTGGTGGCGGGCTCGGCGCGGTTCAACCGCCTCTCGCGCCCCGCGGTGCAGGAGATTCAGCAGCGGATCGCCGAGCTCACCGCCGAGGCCGAGGAGGGCATCTCCGGGATCCGGGTCATCAAGGCGTTCGCGCGCGAGGAGCACATGCTCGGGCGGTTCCGCCACTCCGTTTCCCGGGTTTTCGAGCAGAACGTCTTCTCGACCCGGCTGCAGGCGTTCTACTCCCCCATGCTCGGCTTCATCCCGAGCATCGGGCTGGCGATCGTGCTGTACGTCGGTGGTCGAGAGGTGATCAACGGCTCGCTCTCGCTCGGCGCCTTCACCGCGTTCTACGCCTACCTGGTGATGCTGATGGGGCCGATGCGGATGCTCGGGCTGACGCTCGGAATGGCGCAGCGGGCGGTGGCCTCGGGCAACCGGATGTTCGAGATCCTCGACCGCCAGCCGCTCATCACCAGCGAGCCAGGAGCTCCGCCGCTTCCCGAGGGCCCCGGGGCGGTGTCCTTCCGCGACGTCAGCCTCGCCTACGACGGGGCCCAGCCGTCGCTGACCGACATCGACCTCGACGTGCCGGCCGGCCGCACCGTCGCGCTCGTCGGACCGACCGGCGCGGGCAAGACGAGCCTCGTCGCGCTCATCGCCCGCCTGTACGACCCGACGTCGGGCTCGGTGAGCGTCGACGGCGCCGATGTCGCGCTCGGTCGACGTCGCCTCGCTGCGGCGCTCGGTCGCGTTCGTCGCCGACGAGAGCTTTCTCTTCTCGGCCTCGGTTGCCGACAACATCGCGTACGCGCGCCCGGACGCGACCCCGCAGGAGATCGAGGCAGCGGCCCGCCGCGCGCAGGCGCACGACTTCATCTCACACCTACCCGACGGTTATGACACGGTCGTCGGCGAGCGTGGTCTCACGCTGTCCGGCGGGCAGCGCCAGCGGGTGGCGATCGCGCGAGCGCTCATCGCCGAGCCCCGGATCCTCATCCTCGACGATGCGACCTCCTCGGTCGACGCCCGTACCGAGGCGGCGATCAAGCGCGGCCTGCGCGAGGTCATGGAGGGCCGCACGACGTTTGTCGTCGCCCATCGCCTCTCGACCATCTCCCTCGCCGACGAGATCGTCGTGATGGAGGCCGGCCGCATCGTCGATCGCGGCCAGCACGAGGAGCTGCTCGAGCGCTGCCCGCTGTACGCGGAGATCGCCGAGTTCGGGTGTGAGGATGTGGTGTTCCTGCAGCGCGATCTCGACGAGCGCGAGGTGGTGGCAGGACTGTGACCGCAGGCCGCAGACAGCAGACCGCAGAGATTGAAGAGGCCGAGCCCGCGACCCAGGAGGTCAACGAGCCCGGTCGCCTCGCCTCCACCCTCCTGCTCGCTCGCGACCTCTGGCGGCTGATCCGGGGCGAGGACCAGCGCGGGCGCAAGGTGCGCTGGATGCTCGGCCTCCTGCGCCCGTACCGGCTGCAGGTGTGGCTGATGCTCGGCGCCCTGCTGATAGCGACGGCGGCATCGCTCACGCCGCCGTACCTCGCCGGCAGGGCGATCGACTCGGGCATCAGGACCGGCGACGTCAATGCCCTGACCCTCATCGTCGCCGTCTTCGTCGCGTCGGTCGCACTCTTCTGGGCCGCCTCCTACGCCCAGACATATCTCGTCGGGTGGGTCGGCCAGCGAGCTCTGCAGGACCTGCGCGAGCGCATCTACGTCCACGTTCAGGGGATGTCGATCGGCTTCTTCACGCGGCGCAAGCCCGGCGTCCTGATCTCGCGCCTCACCAACGACGTGCAGGCGCTCGACACGCTCGTCACCGACGGCGTCATCACGCTGTTTTCGAGCACGCTGACACTGGTTGGCGTCGTCGTCATCCTGCTGCTCCTCGACGTCCCGCTGGCCCTGGTCACGTTCCTCACCTTCCCCTTGCTGATGATCGGCAGCGTCGTCTTCCGGATCGCCTCGGCCGGTGCATACCGGCTCACGCGGGAGCGGATCGCCGACATCACCTCATACCTGCAGGAGACGCTCTCCGGCGTGCGCGTCGTGAGGTCGTTCGGCCGCGAGTCGCGCCACGTCGAGCGGATGAGCGCGCTCAACGAAGCGAACCGCGCCGCGAACATGAAGACCGTCTACCTCAACGCGTCGTACTTCCCGGCGGTCGAGCTGCTGTCGGCGATCGGGACGGCGGCGATCATCCTCTACGGCGGCTACCAGGCAGTCGACGGCAACCTCGAGATCGGCATCGTGGTCGCGTTCATCGGCTACCTGCAGCTGTTCTTCGACCCGATCCAGCAGATCTCCCAGCTCTACACGACCTACCAGCAGGGCATGGCGGCGCTCGACAAGATCTTCGACCTGCTCGATACGCCGCCGGACATGGTCGACGCGCCAGACGCGCTCGACCCCGGCACGCTTCGGGGGGAGATCGAGCTCGACGACGTCTGGTTCTCCTACGCCCGCGGCGGGGACGCGACGGCCGACGAGCTGCCGGCCGAGCCGGGCTGGGCGCTGGAGGGAATCGACCTGCATGTGCCGGCCGGCCAGACCGTGGCGCTCGTCGGCGAGACGGGGGCGGGCAAGTCCACGCTCGCCAAGCTCGTCGCGCGCTTCTACGACCCGCAGCGCGGGCGGGTGCTTGTCGACGGCCACGACCTGCGCGAGCTGCGCTCGCAGGCGCTGCGCTCACAGCTCGGGATCGTGCCGCAGGAGGGCTTTCTGTTCTCCGGGACGATCCGCGAGAACATCGCGTTCGGACGGCCCAGCGCGGGCGACGACGAAGTCGAGGCTGCGGCGTTCGCGGTGGGCGCCGGGGCGTTCGTCGATCGGCTGCCGAACGGCCTCGACACCGAGGTCGGTGAGCGCGGCGTGACGCTTTCGGCCGGACAGCGCCAGATCGTGTCGTTCGCTCGGGCCCTGCTCGCCGAGCCGCGGATCCTCATCCTCGACGAGGCGACCTCGAACGTCGACGTCCGCACCGAGCGTGTGATCGAGGGTGCTCTCGAAAGGTTGCTGCACGGGCGCACGGCGATCGTCATCGCCCACCGGCTCTCGACGATCAGACGCGCCGGGCGGATCGTGGTGCTCGAGCACGGCCGCGTCCAGGAGAGCGGCACGCACGACGAGCTGATCGCGGCCGGCGGCCGCTACGCGCAGCTCTACGGGACCTGGGCGAGTTCCGCCGCGGCCTGAGCGCCTACGGGCTGACGCCGCCGCTGTCCGAGCCGGTACCGCCGGTGCCGCCGTCGGTCGGCGCGGGCGGGGTGCCGGTGTCGGTCGGCGGGGTGGTCGGCGTCGGGGTCACAGGCGTGGTCGCCGTCGGGGTCGTTGGGGTGACCGTGCCGCCGGTGTCGCTCGTGCTCGAGTTAGTGCTGGCGCCGTGGCCGCCGGAATTGTCGGAGACCTTGGAGATGTCGCCGCACACCTGGAAGCCGAACGCCGTCCCGGCATCGGCCGCGTCCCCGGCCGCGGCGTCAAGGGTGGTGTCGATTTCGGCCGCTGCCGCGGTGTCGCCGCGCTGAACGGCCAGGCCCTTCTGCTTGTAGGCCTTGGCCTGCTTCTCGAGGGCGCTGAGGTAGTTGTCGAGCTTGTTGGTGTCCTCGTCGGGCGGCGTCAGCGACTGCAGCTGCTGGAGCTGGTTCGAGACGAGCTGGCCGAGATCGGTGTCCGCGGTCGCCTGGGTGACGTCGACGGCCGCGATCTGGTTGTTCGTGTCCAGGCAGATCTGGTCGGCCTGATTGATGTAGTCGGCCTTGCTCTGCGAGGTCGCGCCGGCAGCGCCGCTCGTGCCCGCCACAGGGGTGGTCGTGGGCGTCGTGTCATCGCCGCCGCAGCTGCGGATGAGAAGAACGAAGACGATGAAGATCGCCGCGATCGCGCTCAGCGCAACCAGGCGCCTGCGCTGATAGACGTCCATGGAGTGCTCAAAGTAACAAAGGCCGGGGCTATTTCCGCTGCATTTGCTACTTCTGAGAGGTGGTTTTCATCACACCGGGTCGTCCTCGACCCGCTTGAACGCGCCTTTACGCCCGAAGTTCTCCGTCTGGGCATGGCAGTTTGGACAGAGGATCTGTAACGACTCCAGGCGGTTGTCGAGTGGATCGCCATCAATGTGGTGCAACTCGAAGCTGATCGGCTGCCCCTGCCAGTCCTCGATCCCGCATCCCTCGCACCTGGGCTCCTTCAGCCCGGCCTCGAAGATCCGTGATTTGACGTGAAACCGCCCCCGCGGCCTTCCGTGCGTGAGCACGGACTCGATTCTCTCCTTCCGCGGCCGCGGCGTGATGTCCCCTCGCTCAACGGCCTGCGACCAGCTTGCACCACAGAAGCCGAACCGGCCGCGGCACTCCATCATCGTGAGGCCGGATTCGTACGCCTCTCTGATCTCGTCCCAGTCATAACGACGCGCGAACCGGTCATCGACCTGGCGGCCGATCCTTCGCGCGTGAAAGGCGACGGTCCCTTTAGACAAGCCGAGTTCGCGAGCGATCTCGGCCTGAGACTTTCCAGCCGCAAGTCCGTCTGCGACAGCATGGCGCGAGCGGTGCGCGTGGCGCGCCGGGTCACGCTCAGCACGCGGGACGATGTCCCCTCGCTTGACCGCCTGGCTCCAGGCGCCGCCAGAAACGCTGAAACGCTCGAGACAGTCACGCCGAGTGTGGCCAGCGTCGTAGTACGCCCGAATGGCGGGCCAGTCAAAGCGGATCGGCGGCCCGGGCCGAGACCGGAAACCCGCAGCGAGTGCAACGCCCGAGACAACTGACAACGAGATTCCAAGTTCCCGAGCAATTTCTGAGGACGAGCGGCCTGAGCGAAGCCGGTTGATGATGTCCCGATCGCGTTCGTCGTTGTTCGATGGCATCGAACAGATGTTCGATCAACGTCCGGACGGAAAAGCTACTGCGGGCCAGGGACTCGAACCCCAAATTTCTGCTCCAGAGGCAGACGTGTTGCCATTACACCAGCCCGCAACGTATGCGTGACGGCTTCGTCACGCAACCTCAACATAGCGAAGCCCTGAGCGCTAGCGGCCGATGGATTCGAGCTCTGAATCCAGGTCCGCGAGCGCGTCCCGGGCGGCCGAGATATCCGCCCCGGTCTCGATCAGGGTGCGCGCGTGGACGAGGTCCTCGGAGCGGCCGACGGCGAGGCATCCCTTGACCGCGCCATCCTCCAGGTACCAGACGCTGAACTCGCCGCTGTCGCGCGAGCCGCGCCAAACCACCTCGTCCCAATCGTTCGCCGGGCCCACGTACTCGAGCGAGGCCCAGTCGGCGAGGTCGCTGAAGAAGTACGGCACCTCGCGGTAGGGATCCGCGGATCCGAGCATCGCCTTTGCGGCGTGGCGGCCCTGCTGCAGCGCGACATCCCAGTGCTCGACGCGGATGCGCCGGTCGTGGATGACGCTGTCGTAGGAGCACACGTCGCCGGCGGCGAAGATGCCGTCCGCCGACGTCTCGAGCTTCGCGTCGCAGGTGATGCCGTTGTGGGTCTCAAGCCCGGCGCGCTCGGCGAGCATCACGTCCGGCCTCACCCCGGCGCCGACGACCACCATGTCGGCCTCAACCGTCTTGCCGCTGGCCGTCAGAACGGCCTTGACGTCGCCGTCGCCCTCGAACGCCTCAATCTCCTCGCCGCCGATGAGTTCCACGCCGTGGTCGGCGAGCACGTCGTGGAAGTACCGGCCCGCCTCGTCGCCGAACGTCCGCGACAAGCGCGATCTTCTCCATCATCACGATCGTCACGTCGACTCCCATCTCACGCAGCGAGGCGGCCACCTCGGTGCCGATGTAGCTGCCGCCGATGACGCAGACCTTCCCCGCCTTCTTCGCCTCCTCGCGGATCGCGTCGGAGTTGCCGAAGGCGCGCAGGTAGTGGATGTTCTCCAGCTCGGCGCCCTCGAGGCGCAGGATGTTCACGTTCGCGCCGGTCGCGAGCAGCGCCTTGCCGAAGCCAACCTCCTCCCCGCCCTGCAGCTTCGCCGTGCGCGCCTCGGCGTCGAGCGCCATCACGTTCGTCTTGATCAGCAGCTCGACGTCGTTGTCGGCATACCAGTCGACCGGGTTCACGTAGGCGTCGGCGCGCTCCGCGTCGCCTCGCAGGTACTCCTTGGAGAGCGGCGGCCGCTCGTACGGTGGCTCGGGCTCGCGCCCGGCCAGGAGAATCGTCCCGTCAGCGCCCTGCTTGCGCAGTTCCGATGCGCAGTAACCGGCAGCGAGGCCGCCACCGACGATCAGGAAATCAACCGTCCGCATTTGCTCCGTCGGGCCCGAAGTACGCCGTGAGGTCCTCCTCCACACGCGGGTCGAGGACGGCGAGGATCTCGTCGCCGGACTGCAGCACCGTCTCGGCGTTGGGCACGAAGCCGGTGCCGTCCCGCAGGACCGAGATCAGCAGGCTGCCCTCGGGCATCTGCAGGTCGGCAACCCTCGTTCCCGACGCCCGCGAGTTCGCCGGCAGCTCCATCTCGATGATCTCCAGGCGCTGCTCGGGCAGGTCGAGGAGATGGACGAGCCCGTACTCGGGAACCTCGTGCTCGATCAGACGCAGGATCAGATCGGTCGCCGAGACCACAGGCTTGACGCCGAGCAGCTCGAAGTGCTCGCGATTTCGCGGGTTGTTGACGCGGGCGATGATCCGGTCGACCAGGTACTTCTCCTTCGCGACCTGACAGATGAGCATGTTGTCCTCGTCGTCGCCCGTGACGGCGATGACCATGTCGGCACGCGAGATCCCGGCGCGCTCGAGTACCCACAGCTCCGACGCGTCGCCGTACTGGATGTTGTGCTCGAGCTCCTGCTCGACCGTCAGGTAACGCTCGCGGTTCGCCTCGATCAGCGTCACCTCGTTGCCCTTCTCGATGAGCTCGCGCGCGAGGTTCCAGCCGACCTTTCCGGCCCCGACGATGATGATGTACTGGCGCTCGGCCATCAGGCGGTCTTCACTCGAGGTCGGCGTCCTCGTGATCGACCGCGCCGACCGGCGCCGCATCCTCGCCACTGGCCTCGCGGATCTTCTTCTCGAGCCCGTCGATCGCGTCCCGTGTCGGGCAGACCGTGTCGAGGCCCTGCTCGGAGTACCACTTCGCCCGATAGGGGTCGAGCACCCGGGCGATCACCCTCGGCACGTCAAACCGGCGCTTCGCGATCTGGGCGATGATGATGTTGGTGTTGTCGCCGTCGGTCGAGGCGACGAAAACGTCGGCGCGATCGATCCCCGCTGCCGTGAGCGCCTCGATCTCAAGCGCGGTGCCGACCGTGAAGTGCCCACCGAGGTCCTCCCACGGCTTGTCGAGCCCGATCTCGAGGCGAGCGTGCGACTCAGGGTCCTCATCGAGGCACGAAACCTCGTGGCCCTCCGCGAGCATGGTCCTGGCCACCGACGATCCGACGCGGCCGACCCCGACAATCATTACGAACATGGGCTCAGTCTATGCAGCGCGAGCGGCGGGCCGCGAGCCGTCTATTCGGCCACCGGCAGAGCGCCCTCACGGCCGACCGCCTCCTCGGCGGACTTCCTCGCAGCGGCCGCGCTCTCGCGCTTGGAGCCGTCGCTCTTGGGGGCCGTGATCAGCACCCGGCACGGCGCGCGGCGCAGCACGTACTCCGTCACCGGCCCGATCTCGGCCGGTCGCGCGCCGCCGATCCCGCCGAACATCGCGCCGCCGCGAATACGGGTGGGTGGCTCGCCGCCCATCACGATCACCTCGACGTTGCGCTCGCGCGCGGCCTTGATGATCCCGGCGCCTATCGATCGCGCCCGGATGACGGAGAGGTGCACCTCGACCGTCTCGTACTCCTCGCCCACCGCCTTGGCGCGCTCGAGCGCCGCGTTCGCGGCCGCCGCGCGGTCGGGTGGCGGCGGGGCATCGAGCGGCACGGTCAGCGGTACGTCGAGGACGTAGATGACCTCGAGCCGGGGCGACGTCTCGCCGGGCTGCTCCGAGGCGTCGGCAAGGCGGCCCGCGGTGCCGACAATGTCGTCGTCGAGCTTCGTGCCGAAGACCGGCACCAGGATGTCGCCGTACTCGGTGTCGCTCTCCTCCTTGACCAGCGCCTCCGGCGGCACCTCCACCCGCTGAGTCAGCGTCGTTCCCTCGAACCCCTTGCGGTAGATCACGTAGCCGACGAGCCCAAAGATCATCCACCCGCCGCCGACCCAGCGCGCGCTGTCGTGGTAGATGATCACGCTGATCCACGCGAGTCCGGTGAGGATCGCCGCGATGATCGTCGGCACGGGCACCCGGGCGCCGCGGATCGTGACGTTGAGGGGGATGCGGAAGGGGCGCTCGCGATCCGGCTCCGTCATCCGCATGCGGATGACGGACAGGTGCGCGATCGTGAACGCGATGGTGGCGCCGAACGCAAAGAGGCCGCCGAGGAGCGCGACGTCCGTGGGCAGGATCAACCCGATCGCAATCACCCCTGCGGCGATGATCGCCACGTGCGGGCTCTGCGTGCGGCGGCTCAGCTTGCCGAGCCAGCTCGGGATCTGTCGGTTGGTCGCGAGCACGTAGACGTGGCGCGAGAGGCCGAGCATCGCCGTGTTGGCCGCCCAGAACAGTGCGGCCGGCACGATCAGGACGACCGCCGCCTGCATCACGTCCGAAACCCAGGCCGGGTGGAACTGCTGGACGACGCCGAGGACCGGGTCATCGAGGTAGGTCGTCCCCAGCGCCGTGCTCGGGCCTCCGGGCGTATCGACGACCGGCAGCGCCATCAGCGAGACGACCGAGATGCCGACGTAGACGACCGGGACGAGCGTCGCCGAGGCGATCACCAGCTTGCGCAGGTCGAGAGCCGGCGCACCACGCACCTCGGGCGCGAGGTTGGCCGCGGCCTCGATCCCGGCGAACGCGACGGTCGCGATCACCCCCGCGTAGATGACGTCGTCGAGGGTCGGGCTCGTGAACGGGTCGAGGTTCTGCGTGACGGCGGACGGGTCCCAGGACGTGATCAGCCCGACGATGATCACCGCGACCAGCAGCGCGACCCCGGCGATCGCGATCACGCCGAGCAGCCGCTGCCGGCCGGCGCCCGTGAAACCGCCGATCGTGAGCACCACCGTGGCGATCACGACAAGCGCCCCGGTGATGATCTCGCCGCCGGTGTCGGTGAAGGCCGACGAGATCGGCGTCAGGTAGTGCGGAACCGAGATCGCCGCGAGCGCGACGACGATCACGTAATCGACCAGGATCGCCCAGCCGGCGATGAAGCTCACCAGCTCGTTGCGGAAGGCGTGGCGCGCGAACGTCGCCGACCCGCCGCGCTCGGGGAGCATTGCCTCCCCCTCGACGTAGGTGAGCGTGTTGAGCAAGAACACGATCCCGACGGCAAGGAAGATCAGCGGCGTCAGCCCGAGCCCCCGCCCGGAGACGATGCCGAGCGAGAAGTAGATCGAGAATCCGACCGCCGAGTAGGCGACCGCGAAGAGCAGCGGCACGCCGAGCCAGCGCCGCGTCAGCGGGGAGTTGGAGCTGCCAATCTGAAATGGATCGATCATCTGGTTTTGAACGCCAGGTACAGGCGGCCCAGCCCGAGTCCAGTGAACACCAGACCGAGCCAGAACCCTGCCGATGCGAGGTTGCCCCCGTGGGCAAAGGTCACGATGAGGATGACCACGCCGAAGACCGCGATCACACCGCCGAAGATGCGCGTCACCGCTTGATAGATCTCATCGGGGCCGCCGGAGTCAGGCGCCTTAACAGGGGCGCGGCTCCGCTTCGGCCTTCGGCCTCCGCGATCGCTCATATGCCGGCCGCCGCCGTTCCCACCGGCACCGCGGACGCTGGGCGCAGATCGGAGCCCTGCTCGCCCGGATTGGCCGCGACGATCACCCGGCACGGCCGCCGCGCGAGCACGGTCTGGAGCGTCTTTCCGTAGAGCGGGGCGCCGTCGCGGTAGCGAAGCGGCATCACAATCGCCGCCGCACTGATCGCCTTCGCCTCATCCACGATCGCCTGGCCGCTGCCGCCGAGGCGCACCCGAACGATGTGCCCGCTGACCCGCTGACCGCAGATCAGCTTCGCCTGCTCGAGCTTGGTCTGGGCGCCACCCTCGGGGATATCGGCGTCGATCGGAAGGTTCGCCGGCACCGAGACGAGTGCGACCACGTGGATCGCGCGGCCGCGCCGGCTGGCCAGCGTCTTCGCGATCGCAACCGCATCGGCGTCGAACGGGTCGTCGTCATCGAAGGCGACGAGCACGCTCTTGTACTCGACCTCCTCCACGCCCAAGGGCGTGAGCGTCTCGACCTTGACGGTCTTGGTGAGCGGCAGCTGCTTGTAGCGGCGGTAACCGATGTAGAGCAGCGTGCCCGCGATCATCCACCCGCCACCCGTCGCGAGGACGACCGGGTCGAGCGCCATCGCAACGACAAACGCGCCGAAGGTGCCGATCCCGCCCAGCACAGCCAGGATCGGGATCTCCACGCCCGCTATCCGCAGGCCTCCGGGCGAGTGCCACATCGGCTCCCCGTCGGTGCCCGCGGGCCTCGTATCGAGCGGTCTCAGCTTCCGTAATCGGATCACCGACACGTGAGCGACCGTGAAGGAGAGCGTCGCGCCGAAGGCGTAGATCGTGCCCAGGAAGGTCGTCTCGCCGGGAAGCATCACGATCGCGGCGACGATCGAGAAGACGATGATCGCGATGTAGGGCGTCTTGAACCGGGGATGGATCGCGCGCAGGATCTCGGGCAGCTGGCGGTGCTGGCCCATCGAAAAGGTGAGGCGCGACAGCCCGATGATGGCGGCGTTGGTAGCGATCAGCAGGATCACCGCGGCGAGGATTCCGACGTATACCCGCAGGCCGTTGGTGAGCCCATGGCTGAGGCCGAGGTTCTCGACGATTCCGAGGACCGGATCGTCCTTGAACGTCGTGCCGAGCTCGGTCGTGAAGTCGCCGTTTGCGTTCTGGGTGACGGGCATTGCCGAGAGCGCGATCGCCGGCAGGAGCGCGTACAGCCCGACCACTGCCGCGACGACCATCCCCGTGCCGCGCGGGACCGATCGGGAGGAGTCGCGCGCCTCCTCGGACATGTTCGAGATCGTCTCGATCCCGGTGTACGCGACCATCCCGACGGCGATCCCGAGCGCGAAATTGCCCACGGTCGGCGCGGTGCCGAGATCGACCTGGCGCACGAGCAGGTCGGGATCGAAGACGAGCACGAGGCCGATCCCGACGAGGATGATCTGGGTGGCCAGGTCGGCCAGTGCGAGCACGAGGTTCAGGCGTGCCGATTCCTCGGTGCCCTTCACGTTGAGCAATGCGAGCAGCGCCACCAGGCCGATCCCGAAGAAAACGTCGCCCGGTCCATGAGCCAGCGGCCCCCAGAAGACGGCCAGATAGTGCGGCACGAAGAACGCCGAGATCGCGACGGTGACGATGTAGGTGAGCATCTGCGCCCACGCCGCGAGGAAAGACGCGAACTCGTTGAACGCGTGGCGAGCGAAGCTCGACGATCCGCCCGCTTCGGGGTAGAGCACCGTCGCCTCCACGTAGGTCGCAGCCGTGAAGGCGAAGATCGTCCCGGCGATCATGAAGGTGATCGGCGTCAGCCCGAGCGCGTACAGGGCGACGAGGCCGAGCGCGTAGTAGATCGACGAGCCCACGTTTCCGTACGCCGCCGCGAACAGTGCGCTCGGGCCGTGGACGCGTCGTAGCGCCGCCTCGCGTGGATGCCGCTCTGCCATTGCCTGACTAGATGCTAGGCCGCGACCGGACGTGCTCTGGACCGACGGCTGACGGGTCCGGACAACCGAGCAGCACCAGCGCGAGCTCGATCTCGGAACGCAGGATCTCGAGCACGTCGTCGAGCCCCGTCCTCCCCGCCGACCGCGAGCCCCCACAGCGGCGCCCGGCCGGCCAGGACGGCCCTCGCCCCAAGCGCGAGCGCGGTGACGACGTCCGTGCCACGACGGATGCCGCCGTCCATCAGCACCTCGCACCGACCCGCCACCGCGTCGACCACCTCGGGCAGGATGTCGAGCGTCGCCGGAACGCCGTCGAGCTGGCGCCCGCCGTGGTTGGAGACGACGACCGCGGCCGCGCCGTGCTCGACCGCCAGCGCGGCATCGGCCCCCGTCTGGATCCCCTTCAGGACGATTGGCAGCGAGCATTCGGATGCAAGCTCCTCGAGCGCGTCCCAGCCGAGCGTGGGGTCCACGAGCTCGAAGACCTCCTTGACGGTCAGCGGCTCCTCAGAGCCGACCGCCGCCGTAACTGCGGGAGCGTGGACTCCGGCGGGCAGGGCGAAGCCAGTGCGAAAGTCGCGCTCGCGCCTGCCGGCGCGCGGCGCGTCGACCGTGAGCGCGATCGCCCCGTAGCCGCAATCGACCGCCTCGTCGATCATCGAGCGCGTCACGCCACGGTCGCTGAAGCAGTACAGCTGAAACCAGCGCGGCGCCGGCGGCGCCTCCTTCGCGACCTCCGACGGATGCGCCGTCGCCAGCGTCGACAGGCACATGATCGTGCCGGCCGCCGCGGCCGCCCGCGCCATCGCGACCTCGCCATCCGGGTCGACCAACCGCTGGAACGCAACCGGGGCGACGAGCAGCGGCATCGAGACCTCGGTCCCGAGCACCGTGGTGGCGGTCGTCACCTCGCTGACGTCCACGAGGACCCGGGGGTGCAGTGTCCGCCTCGTGAAGGCGGCGACGTTTTCCCGCAGGGTGCGCTCATCGCCCGCACCGCCCGCGAAGTAGCCGAGAACGCCAGGCTCGAGCCTCTCGGCCGCCAAGCGCTCGTAGTCCCAGACGTTGACGGGCGCGGGCTCGGACACGCCGCGACTATATGGGGCGCTCAGGGCGCCGCAGCCGGTCGTTCATCCTCGCGCGGGCTCGCCGCCTCGTACGCGGCCGCCATGTCGGCGTCGCCGTGGCCCATCTCCTCAGCCTCGGCAAAGCGCTGGCGCACCGCCTCAGCCAGGATCAGGTCGGCATCGTCCGCAACGGCCTCGAGCACGAGCCTGGCGTCCTTATGGGCCAGACGCAGGGGAAACGACGGCTCGTACTCGCGCGAAAGCATCGCCCCGCCCTTCATCTGGGCGTACGCGCTGTCGAGCGGCCCGCCCTCGATCGCGTCGAGGAACCGCTGGCCGTCGACCCCGAGCGAGTCGGCGACCGCGAGCGTCTCCGCCACGCTCGCCGTGAGCGAGAGCACCCACGTGTTCAGCACCAGCTTCAGGCGGGTGGCCGCGCCCGGCTCGTCGCCCAGCTGGATCGTCCGCGCGCCGATCGCGTCGAAGACGGCCTCGGCCGCGTCGATCGCGCCCTTCGGCCCCGCGGCGAGCACCACGAGCTTGCCGTCCTCGGCCGGCCTGCGCGTACCGAGCACGGGGCAGTCGACGTACGCCACGCCGGCGTCGGCGGCCAGCCGGACCAGCCGCTCGGTCGCCTCGACGCCCACCGTCGACATCTGCAGCCAGACCGCGTCGGCACTCGCGGCCGGCAGGGCCCGCTCGGCGACCTCGCCGACCGCGTCACCGTCGGCAAGGATCGTCAGCAGGGCGTCGGCCCCCGCGACCGCCTCCTCGGGAGAGTCGCACACCGTCGCGCCCGCTTCGCCAAGCGGTTCGGCTCGCTCACGCGTGCGGTTCCAGGCGCGAACCTCGAAACCGGCTCCCACGAGGTTGCGTCCGATCCCGGCGCCCATGATGCCGGTGCCGAGAAGTGCGATGGATTTGACCGTGTCAGGCATCCCCTCGAAGTTAGCGGCGATAGTGTCCGGCCCCATGAGCGAGCTGATCCACACCTGTTACCGCGTCCTCGATCTCGAGCGCTCCAAGTCCTTCTACGAGAAGCTCGGCTTCGAGGAGGTGGGGCGTCTTCCCATCGGCGACGACGCGACGAACCTCTTCATGGGCTTCCCGGGCGACGGCGCCCGGCTCGAGCTGACGCTCAACCACGGCCGCACCGACCCGTATGAGATCGGCACCGGGTACGGCCACATCGCGATTACGGCCGACGACCTCGACGGGACGCTCGAGAAGCTCGCGGCCGACGGCATCGAGCCCGAGAAGCCGCCGTACACGGTCTCCGAGGGCGGCTCGCGGATCTGCTTCGTGCGTGACCCGGACGACTACCGGATCGAGATCATCGAGCTGTAGCGGGCGCGTTGGACGCCGGTTGGACGCCGAGGGGCGAGCCTTCGGCGCATGAATGACTCAGCACGGAGGCAACTGGTAGGCGTCCTCGGCGCGCTCACGGCATTTGCGAGCCTCACCGCGGTCGCGCTCGCGGGAGCCGGCTCGCTCACGTTCGTCGAGCAGGACAAGAACGGCGTCGGCGGCGTCGAGGGGCTCGACGGCGCCCTCGACGTGGCGGTCGCGCCGGGTGGCGCCAACGTCTACACCGTTGGCAACGGCTCGAACGCGGTCACCACGTTCACCCGCGACACGACCACGGGTGCGCTCACGTACCTCGAAGAGGACGTGGACGGGGCCGGCGGCGTGGACGGGATCGCCGGCGCGCGCGGGGTCGCCGTCTCGCCCAACGGCGCCAACGTCTACGTCACCGGGCACGCCGACGGCGCTGTGGCGACGTTTTCGCGCGATCCCGGCACCGGCGCCCTCACGTTCGTCGAACAGGACAAGGACGGCGTGAGTGGCGTTGACGGGCTGGCCGGCGCCTGGAGCGTGGCCGTCTCACCCGGAGGGGAGAGCGTGTACGTCGCGGCCGACGCCGACAACGCGGTCACGACGTTCTCGCGCGATTCCGGCACGGGAGCCCTCACCTTCGTCGAGCAGCACAAGGACGGGGTGAGTGGCGTCGACGGCCTGGCGATCGCGACGGGCGTCGCGGTCGCTCCCGGCGGCGCCAGCGTCTACGTCGCGAGTTGCGGCGACAACGCTGTCGCCGCCTTCTCACGCGATGCGGCCACCGGCGCGCTCACGTTTGTCGAGCAGCAGAAGGAGGGCGTCAACGGCGTCGATGGCCTCGCCTGTGCGCGGGGGGTCGCCGTCGACCCGAGCGGCGCGAACGTCTACGTCGCGGCGGAGAGCGACGACGACGTCGCGAGCTTCTCGCGGAACGCCGGCACAGGCGCACTCACGTTCATCGACCAGGACAGCGACGGCGTCGGCGGCGTCGAGGGGCTCGACGGCGCCCGTGACGTCACCGTGTCCCCCGATTGCGCCACCGTCTACGTGGCGAGCGCCGTGGATGACTCGGTGGTGACCCTTGGCCGCGACCCGAACACCGGCGCGCTCACGTTCTTCGACCAGGTCAAGGACGGCGTCGGTGGCGTCGACGGCATCGATCAGACCGTCGGCGTCGCCGTGTCGCCGAATAACGCGAACGTCTACGCGATCGGCGAGTTTGACGACGCGGTCGGGACGTTCTCGCGCGCGGCCGCAACCAGCCTGTGCTCGAGCGCGCCGGCGGATCCGATGCCAGTCGATCCCGACCCGACGCCGGTCAATCCCGGTGGCGGCGCGGCGCCCCGGACGCTCGCGTTCAGCGCCTCGAAGAGGAAGGTGAAGAAGGGCAAGAAGGTGACCCTGTCAGGCGACCTGAGTGCCCCCAGTGCCACGGCGGCGTGCGAGGGCGGTCAGGCCGTTGCGATCGAGCGGATGCCCAAGGGCAAGAAGCAGTTCTCGGCCGTCGCGCAGGTCACCAGCGCGGCCGACGGGACCTTCTCCGCAAAGGTCAAGGCCAAGAAGACAGCCCAGTACCGGGCGACGGTCGCCGCGACCACCTCCTGCGTCGCGGCCACCTCACCGGTGTCCAAGGTAAAGGTCAAGAAGAAGCGCAAGCGCAAGTAGGCCGCAACGACGAAGGGCGGCCCCAAAGGCCGCCCTTCGCGCAAACGCTTGTAGGTCCCGAGCGGCCCTAGAAGTGGACGATCGGGATGATCAGGATCGCGACGATATTCGCCACCTTGATCATCGGGTTGATCGCCGGGCCGGCGGTGTCCTTATAGGGATCGCCAACCGTGTCGCCGGTGACCGACGCGGCGTGGGCCTCGGAGCCCTTGCCGCCGAAGGCACCGTCCTCGATCAACTTCTTGGCGTTGTCCCAGGCGCCGCCGCCGGCGGTCATCGAGAGGGCCATGAAGAGGCCGACGATGATGACGCCGATCAACAGGCCGCCGAGCGCCTTGACGCTGATCAGGCCCACGATCACGGGGACGACGATCGGGATGAGCGACGGAAGGATCATCTCCCGCTGCGCGGCCGCGGTGACGATGCTGACCGTCTCCGCGTAGTTGGGCTTCTCGGTGCCCTCCATGATCCCGGGGTGCTCGCGGAACTGCTTGCGCACCTGCTCGACGACCTGGCCGCCGGCACGGCCCACGGCCTCGATCGCAAACGCCACGAACAGGTAGACCATCATCCCGCCGACGAGCAGGCCGATGAGCACGGCTGGATCTGAGATCAGGAACGAGAGGTTCCCCGCGTCGGGCTCAGCCGACAGCTCGATCTCGAACGCGTTGAACAGCACCAGCGCGGCGAGCGCGGCGGAGCCGATCGCATAGCCCTTGGTGACGGCCTTGGTCGTGTTGCCAACCGCGTCGAGCGGGTCGGTGACGTTGCGGACGTCCTCGGGCAGCTCCGCCATCTCGGCGATGCCGCCCGCGTTATCGGTGATCGGCCCGAACGCGTCGAGCGCGACGATGAGGCCGCAGAGCGAGAGCTGCGCGGTCACGGCGATCGCGATCCCGTAGATCCCGGCGAGCTCGTTCGCGCCGAAGATCGCGAGCGCGATCAGCAGCGAGGGGGCGACCGCGGACTGAAAGCCCTGGGCGAGGCCCTGGATGATGTTCGTCGCGTGACCGGTGATCGACGCCTGAGCGATCGTCTTCACCGGGCGGAACCGGGTTGACGTGTAGTAGTCGGTGATCACGAACAGGCCGCCCGTGACGAACAGGCCGATGAGGGCGCAGAGCCACAGGTCGGTCACCGAGGTGCCGAACAGCGGGCTCGACGTGTCGCCGATGCCGAGCGAGAGCGGATCGCTCATCAGCCAATTGGTGATCGGATAGAAGGCCGCAGCACAGATGACCGCCGAGACGAGCAGGCCGCGGTAGAGCGCCCCCTCGACCTTGTCGGTCGTCGTCCGCACGGCGAGCGCTCCGACGATCGAGGCAAGGATCGCAACGCCACCGAGCACGAGCGGGTAGAGCGCCGCCTCGCGGGAGAAGTCGGGGAACGTCAGGACGCCGAGCAGCATGACCGCGACCGTGGTGACCGCGTAGGTCTCGAAGAGGTCGGCCGCCATGCCGGCGCAGTCGCCCACGTTGTCGCCGACGTTGTCAGCGATAACCGCGGGGTTGCGCGGATCGTCCTCGGGGATCCCGGCCTCAACCTTGCCGACGAGGTCGGCGCCGACGTCAGCGGCCTTGGTGAAGATGCCGCCGCCGAGTCGGGCGAAGACCGAAATCAGCGAACCACCGAACCCGAGACCGATGAGCGCGTCGACGGCCTCCTTGTCGGTGTGGTCGGTGAGAACCAGGATCCCGAAGTAGCCGGCGACGCCGAGCAGCGCCAGGCCAACGACCAGAAGGCCGGTCACGGAGCCGCCCTTGAAGGCGACATCCAGCGCCGGCGGCACGCCGCCGCGCGCGGCCTCGGCGACGCGGGCGTTGGCGCGGACCGAGAGGTTCATGCCGATGAACCCCGCCGAGCCCGAGAGCACGCCGCCGATGATGAAACCGATCCCGGTGGTGACGTCTTGGAGGATCGCGATGAGAATCGCCAGCGGGACCGCGACCAGCGCGATGATCATGTACTGGCGGTTCAGGTAGGCCTTGGCGCCCTCCTGAACGGCATTCGAGATCTCCTGCATCCGCTCGTTTCCGGGCGAGCGACGCAGCAACCGCTGCGTTACGAGCGCGCCGTAGAGCACCGCGGCGCCGGCGCAAACGAGCGCGATGACGACGCCGTAGTCGGTCAGGAAGTCGGTCAAGGGGGGTTCCTCCGTGAAGGGGTCTAATCAGTCAGAAGCGGCCGGGGACTATCCCCAGCCGCGAGCGCGCGTACTGTAGCGATCAGGCCCGCATTACGACGAGCCAGGGGTCCATAACCCCGACGGCGGCTATCGCGGGGCGCTGTTCCGGCGGCGCTGCGCGGCGCGCCTCCGCCCTCGTCCCGCGTCTCCACCACTCTCCGCGGGACTCGCGCGCGTAGAGCATCTGCACCTGGGACAGCGCCTGGCGCACCTGCTCCTGCGCCTCGGGCTCGAGTAGATCGACGACTGCGCGCACGGCCTCGATCCCAACCCGGCCCTGCTCGAGGTCGCGCTCGTCCGCCTTGGCGATTCGACGGGCCGAGAGATTGAGGATGCTGGCGACGCTCTCGAGCAGCAGATCCTGGACGCGAACGCGGCGCAGCTGCTCCTCGAGAGCGCGCTGCATCTCTTCCTCGGTCGGCGGCTGCTGGCCCTCGCCGGGCTCCGGCTCTTGCGTCGCCATCCCCCCGAAGGTATAAGAACGGCAGATCCGCTGCTGTCGGGAGCGGGAACACCAAACATGGAGGTTCGGCCGGTGCATCGTGGTCTTCTATGGGGGACTTGCAGTCGTAGTCGCGCTGACGGCCGCGCCCGCCGCCTTTGCGGACGAGTCGGCGCTCTCCTCGCGCCTGCAGCAGCTCGCCGGCCCGCAACTGGCCAACGAGAGCCCCGGCGACGCAATCGCTGGGCGTCGCACTGGCCGCAGAGCGGCCCCGGCAGCCTCATGCACGTCGGCGATGCCCTTGTCGTCGAGATTCGCGTCGCCGGTCACGACCACGCGCGCTCCCTCGACGTCGCCGACACGGGTGCCGACGTCACCCACGTCAGCCACGACTACGACACGATCACCGCCGCCGTCGACCCCTCCGACCTTCAGGACGTGGCCGCCGTCAATGGCGTCCAGTCCGTGACCGAGGTGCTGATGCCGATGACGGGCGCCGACCTCGACGGCTCCGACTCCGGCGCCAACAACACCTGCGCCACGGGCACGGTCGACGAGGGTGTCGCCCAGCTCAAGGCCGACACCGCGCGCAGCCAGTTCGACGTCGACGGAAGCGGCGTGAAGGTCGGGATCCTCTCGGACTCCTACGACACCAAGACAAACGCCAGCAAGCACGCCTCGCAGGACGTGGCAAGCAATGACCTGCCCGGCGCGGCCAACACCTGCGGGCGGACGACCCCGGTCGACGTCCAGCACGACTTCACCTGCAGTCCGGATCCGACGAAGTGCGGCGACGAGGGCCGGGCCATGCTGCAGATCGTCCACGACATGGCGCCGGGCGCGAGCCTCGCGTTCGCCACCGCCGAGGGCGGTGAGACCACATTCGCCGACAACATCAAGCAGCTCGCCGCCTCGGGCGCGAACGTGATCGCCGACGACATCATCTACTTCGCCGAGCCGATGTTCCAGGACGGCGTCATCGCGAACGCGGTCAACACCGTCACCAACCAGGGCGTCGCCTACTTCTCGATGGCGTTCAACAGCAACCGGATCATCGGCGGGAACAACGTGAACTCGTGGGAGGCGCCCGCGTACCGGCCGATCGCGTGCCCGCCCGCGATCACGACCGGCGGCGATTGCATGGACTTCGACCCCGGCGCCGCCACGGACACGACGTTCGGCATCTCGATGCCGGCGAACTCCTCGATCAAGATCGCGCTCGACTGGGCCGAGCCCAACAACGCGGTCCAGACCGACATGAACCTCTACCTGACCGATGCCGCGGGGAACGCCGTGACCACGGTGCCCGGCCCGATCTCGATCCAGTCGACCGACAACAACTTCACGACGCAGCGCGAGTTCGAGTTCATCGGCTTCAACACCGGTGGCGCGGCTTTCAACGGCGCGTTCGTGATCCAGCGCGCCTCCGGCAGCGGGACCCCTCGGATGAAGTGGGTCAACTTCGACAACGTCGGCAGCAGCCTGTCGGCGACCGAGTACAACCCGACGAACTCGACCGACATCTTCGGTCCGACGATCATCGGTCACAACGGCACGGCCGGAGCGCAGACGGTCGCCGCGGTGCCGTTCAACAACCCCGCGACGATCGAGACCTACTCGGCGCGCGGACCGGTGACCCACTACTTCGGCCCCGTCAGCGACACCACGGTCGGCGCAACGCTCGCCACCCCGGACGTCCTGAACAAGCCGGACGTCGCTGCAACGGACTGCGCGCTGACGACGTTCTTCGGCAGCGGCAACCGCTTCTGCGGCACCTCGGCGTCGGCTCCGCACGCCGCCGGGGTCGCGGCGCTTCAGCTCGCGGCGAACCCGAGCCTGACCGCCAGCCAGCTGAAATCCGACCAGATCGTGACCGCGGTCCCGGTCGGCAGCTTCCCGCACGAGGCGCAGGGCGCCGGGCTGATCCAGGCACCGGCAGCGCTGACTGCGAGCACCGCACCGCTGCCAACGGTCACCGTCGACCAGCCGGCATCGCCAACGGACAACCCGACGCCGCCCATCACGTTCTCGACGACGAACAACCCGACCATCGATCACCTGCTCGGTTGACGGCGCGGCCGCGCAACCTTGCGCGTCCCCGTTCATCCCGCCCGCGCTCCCGGACGGAGCGCATCAGATCGACGTCAGCGTCTCCGACGTCTACTCCCACGCGGCGAGTGGCTCGACGTCGGTCACCGTCGATACGACGGCGCCGGGAGCGCCGATCTTCGGCAAGGGGCCGAAGAAGAAGTCGAAGTCCAAGAAGGCGACGTTCACCTTCGCGGGTGAGGCCGGCTCGACCTTTGAATGCGCGCTCGACAAGAACCCGTTCTCGGTCTGCACCAGCCCGGACACGGTCAAGGTCAAGAAGGCCAAGCCGAAGCCGAAGAAGCACACGTTCACGATTGAGCAGATCGACTCTGCCGGCAACGCGAGCGCGCGACGACCTACAAGTGGACCGTCGTCAAGAAAAAGAAGAAGAAGCATCACCATCATCACCACCACTAGGGCGGCGAGGCCTGATCGCCGCCGCCTACGGCGCGGTAGGTGGCGGCCGTTTCGGCGAGGATCGCGCGGTAGACGTCGGGGAGCGGCTGGCCGCCCTCGAAGGCGGCGCGGGCGCGCTGCGCACCGTTGTCATCGGGCAGCTCGACGTCCAGCCCGAGGGCCTCGCGCGCCGGCTCGGTCCACTCGAGCAGACCCTCCACGGCGGCCAGCGTCGGGATTGCCTCCCTTCGCGCGAAATCGATCTGACTGCCATCGAGGCCGTGGCGGATGGCCTGCCAGAGGTTCTCCTCGACCGCGCGCGCCTCCGAGCGGCTGCCAAGCCGCCCGTCGTCGTAGTCCAGCGCCGACTGGGCGATGCAGGCGGTGATCATGGCGGCGAGGTTCGTGGCCTCGGGTCCGCGCGTCTGCGCGTCGCAGATCCGCAGCTCGACCGTGCCGAACACGTGGTGCGGGCGCACGCTCCACCACAGTTGGGTCGACTCGACGATCCGGCCCGTCTGCGTGAGCAGGTCGATGAAGTCGGCATAGGTCGCCCAGTCGCCGAAGGGCTGGTGGACCCCGCACCGCGGGAACGTTCGCGTGAAGATCTCGCTTCGCATCGACGCCAGGCCGGTGTCGCTGGCCGTCGAGGAAGGGCGAGTTCGCCGAGAGCGCGAGCAGCGGCGGCAGGATCTCCCGCAGGTGGTCGGTCACCGCGATTGCTCGGTCGGCGCCGCGGACGCCGACGTGGACGTGCAGGCTCCAGGTGTTGTTGCGCTGCGCGACCCAGCGCAGCTCCTCGCGCAGCCGGTTGTAATGCTCGGTCTGGATGATCTTCTGGTCGAGGTAGTTCGCCCAGGGATGGGTCCCGGCCGCAACGAGGCCGATGCCCAGGCACCGTGCCTTCTCGAAGAGCCGGGAGCGGCGGTCGGCCTGGCGCTCCATCGGCGTCGGCGAAGGTCTCGCCCCGCCCAGAGCGGATCTCGATCTCGGTGTCGATCAGCTCTCCGGCGACCGACTCCGCGAGGACCTCGTCTGCCTGACAGGCGCCCGCCAGCTCCTCGTATCGGTGAACGAGCTCGAGGCTGTTCGGATCGACGAGTGCGAACTCCTCCTCGATCCCGACGGTGAAGTCCGTCGACTCCTCGAAGGTCCCCCGGGCGCGTTCGAGGTCGAGGCTGTCGGACACCGCGCTCACGCGGGCCGCAGTCTGTCAAACGCCTAGGCGAGGTAGAAGTAGAGGGCGTAGAGCAGGTCGACGGCAGGGCTCGAGGTATGAACCGTCACCTCGGGCGGGACCTGCAGCAGCTGCTCTGAGTAGTTGAAGATGATCTTGACCCCGGCCTCGACGAGCTGGTCGGCGACACCCTGGGCGGCCGCAGCCGGCACCGCGAGAACGCCGACAACGACCTCGTCGTCGGTGACGACCTGCTGGAGCTCGTCGAGCGCTCGGACGGGGACCCCGCCGAACTCCGAGCCCACGACCTTTGGATCAGCATCGAAGATCGCGACGATGCGGAAGCCGTGGTCGGCGAAGATGTCCGAGCTGGCGATCGCCTGGCCGAGGTTGCCGGCACCAAAGAGCGCGATGTTGTGCTGCCCCGACGTGTGGAGGATCTTCCGGATCTCGCCCACGAGCGACTCGACGCGATAGCCCACGCCGCGCTTGCCGAACTTGCCGAACCCGGAGAGGTCGCGGCGGATCTGCGTGGAGTTGATGTGGGTGTACTCGGCGAGCTCCTGCGAGGAGATCGTTTCGCGACCCATCTTGCGGGCCTGGATCAGGACCTGCAGGTAGCGCGAGAGGCGCGCAGCGACACCAAGGGAAAGGCGGTCGCCGTCGGTCGCCAGGGTCGCCGTCTTCGGCACCGTTGTCGGTGATGGTTGGCTCGTTCACGGGCCGACAGTATGCAGGGCGCGCGTGAACGCGTCGCGGTTGAAGACGAGTTCGCTGACCTCCCGGCCGTCGACCTCGACGACCGGAATCCGCTCCAAGTAGGCCCTGAGCAGCCGATCGTCGCTCTCGATGTCGATCTCGTGCAGGGTGATCCGGCCCCCGGCGATGCTCCACGATCGCCGCCCTCGCCTCGTCGCACAGATGACATCCGGGCCGCCCGTAGAACGTCACCGTCGCCCTCAGACACCAGCGCCTCAACGGCGGCGCGACTCGGCTCGCCCTCCGGGCTACGCCTCACGACGTCCCACTCCAGGTAGCCCGGGATAGGCCGTCGGCTCCACAAAGCGCGCCGCCGACGCGATCATGGCCGCATTGTCTGTGCAGAGCTCGCGGGCGACGAGCTTGAGCTCCAGGCCCTCCGCCTCACACAGCTCGGCCACGCGCTCGCGCAAGAGCGTGTTCGCCGCAACCCCGCCTCCAAGCGCGACCGCGCGCCAATCGCGGTGCGGCGGATCGCGCGGCGGAGCTTGGCGACGAGCTGTCCGACGACCGCTGCCTGAAAGCTCGCCGCGAGATCGGCCGTGCGCTCGCGCCGCCGCGTCGTCGCCGAGGTCGCGCACCGCGTAGAGCAGCGCGGTCTTCAGGCCGCTGAAGCTGAAGTCGAGACGCGGATCGTTAGTCATCGCGCGGGGAACTCGAAAGCGGCCGGATCGCCGTCGCGCGCCGCCCGCTCGATCGCCGGGCCACCGGGATAGCCGAGGTGCAGCAGGCGCGCCGCCTTGTCGAGCGCCTCGCCGGCCGCGTCGTCGAGGGTCTGGCCGAGAACGTCATAGGAGCCGTGCGGAATGCACCCCGGCGAGGAGCGTGTGGCCCCCGCTGGCGATCAGGCAGAGAAACGGCGGCTCGAGCGGACCGGGGTCGAGGAAGTTCGCCGCGACATGGCCGTGGAGATGGTCGACGCCGACCATCGGCTTGCCCGATCGCCGCGGCAAGTCCCTTCGCCGTACTCACGCCGACGAGCAGCGCGCCGATCAGCCCGGGGCCGCGGGTCACGGCGATCGCGTCGACATCGTCGAGCCCGATGCCGGCCCCGGTCAGTGCGGCGTCGACGATGGGATTGATCAGCTCGAGGTGATGGCGAGACGCGATCTCGGGCACGACGCCGCCAAACACCGCATGGGCATCAGCCTGCGAGGAAATGACGTTGGAGCGAATCGACGCGCCGTCCACCACCGCGGCGCACGTGTCGTCGCATGACGTCTCGATCCCGAGTATCACCGGCCGCGCACGCCCGGAGGCGAAGCCGAGGACGTGGCGCGATTTTCCTCGGTTTCGAGCCACATGATCAGAGCGTCCTCGCCGTTGTCGTGGTAATAGCGGCGACGATGCCCGGCCGGGCGGAAGCCAAAGCGCTCATACATGCGGATCGCGCCGGCGTTCGAGGTGCGGACCTCGAGCGTGAACCGAGCGCCGGCGCCCGCCTGCTCGAGCATCTGAACCATGAGCGTGCGCGCCACGCCCTCCCGCCGGCGATCGGGGTCCACCGCGATGTTCATCAGGTGCCACACGTCGACGTAGCGCGAACAGACGAGGTATCCGATCAATCCACGGGCATCGGAGATCCCGAGACAGATTCCCGACTGCTTCGAGATCTCGAGCACGAACATCGCCAGCGACCAGGGCGTCGGGAACGAGCGTCGCTCGATGGCGAGCACGGCGGGCAGATCGCCGTAGACCAGCGGACGGATCTGCAGGCCGGCCAGTCCGTCCTCAGCCGATCTTGGGGTTGCGATCTCGTTGCTCACGCCATATCTCCGCGTCTGGTCGTCTCAGGTAGACCGGCGTGATCCGCTCGGGCGGCCCCGGCTCGACCCCCGCGGCAATTGCGCTCAGATGGCGCGCCGCGATCCGGTGTGCCGGGGCCGTGCCGGGCATGATTTCCACGTTCACGGCCTCGAGCTCCTCCCGAAATCGTAGCGAGCCATCACCGGCCGCCAGGGGCATCGACTCGCGCTCGGCAAGCCGCCTCCCGAGCTCCTCCGGCCCGGCAACGAACGGCTCCCACAACACCACACCGGATTGGTCGTAGAGAGCGGCGAAGACCTCCTTGCGCCGCGCATCGATCAGCGCCAACCGCTCGCGCTCCGGCGCCGCCTCGCCGATGCCGCGCGCGAGCGCCTCGAGGGTGCTGATCCCGATCAGGCCAAGGGCTCGCGCCTGCGCCAGCGCGCGCGCGGTCGCGATGCCGATGCGCAGGCCCGTGTACGTCCCCGGCCCCACCCCCACGGCGATCGCCTTCACCGATTCCCAGGCACCGGCGTCGCCGATCGCTTGGGCCACGAGCTCCAGCAGAGCCGCGGAATGGTCGGGGCGGCCGTGGTCAGCGACTCCGCGACGCAGTTCGATCTCGCCTCGCCCGTCGACCGCAATGCCAACGACGGTGTCGGCCGTCGCGGTGTCCATGGCGAGGATCCCGCGGCCGCTCATCGTCCGTCAGACTATTCGAGCGATGTCTCTCCTCATTTCTCGCTCTCTGGCCGCCGCCACAGCGGTCGCCGCCGCGTTCGCGCTCGGCGCCTGCAACAGCAACGACGCCAAGGACAAGCTCAATCAGGCCGCCGACGACGCGCGCCAACAGGCTGAGCAGATCCGCCAGAACGCCGAACAGCAGATCAACGACCTGCGCGACCAATCCGGCCCGGCCGCGGACGACATCAAGAACCAGATTGACCAGATCCGCCAGAACGCGCAGCAGCAGCTCCACGATCTGACGACGGGCAACTAGCGCCTAAGAGGGGTCAGACCCCCATTAGGTGGGCCTAAGAGGGGTCTGACCCCCTCAGGATTTCGCGCCGGTCGCCGCCCGCGTGGCGCAGTTCGACGCGCGCCGCGACCCTGACGCCCTCGCCCAGGTCGAGCTCGGCGGCGTCGGGTGGCCACTCGATGAAGGCGACTGAGTCAGGGCGCAGGTAGTCGTCGAGCAGGCCCGGCTCCTCCGCGCCGAGGGACTCGAGCCGGTAGAGGTCGAGGTGTGAGATCGGCAGCCGCCCCTGATATCGACGCCCGACCGTGAACGTCGGCGACGTGACGGGCCCGCTCACCCCGAGGGCAGCGCAGGCGCCGCGGACGAGGGTCGTCTTGCCCGCACCGAGCTCGCCGCTGATCAGGACCACGTCACCCGGGCGCAGCTGCGCGGCGATGCGGGCGCCGGCTGCTTCCGTCGCCGCCGGCCCGTCGGTGACCTCGACGCTCAAGCGAACAGGTCGAGCTGCGAGCTCGGGTCCGGCGCCTCCGCCCGCTCGGGCTCGTCCTCGGCCGCCGCGGCCGACTCCAGCTCGGGCAGCGGCTCGGTGAGCAGGGCGGGCAGCTTCGCGAAGTCCTCGCGCAGCGTCTCGACCAGCGACGGCGTTCGCAGCGCAGCCGCCGGGTGCAGCAGCGGGAACACGAACACCGTGCGACCGCCGAGCGCGTGCACCTGCGGGACGCCGCGCACTCGGGTGATCCCGGTCTGGCTGCCGGTGATCTTCTTCGTCGCGAAGTTCCCGAGCGTCGCGATCACCCGCGGCTCGATCAGCTGGATCTGGCGCTCGAGATACGGCCAGCACGCCTCGATCTCCTCCGGCTGCGGGTCGCGGTTACCCGGCGGGCGGCTCTTGAGGATGTTCGCGATAAACGCGTCCTCGCGCTTCATCTCGATCCCCTCGAGCAGCTGGTTGAGCAGCTGGCCCGCCCGACCGACAAACGGGAGCCCCTGGCGATCCTCCTCGGCCCCCGGCGCCTCGCCGATGAACATCAGGTCGGCGTCCGCGTTGCCGGACCCGAACACCGCCTTGGTGCGCCCGGCGTACAGCGGACAGCGGGTGCAGCCGGAAACGTCGCGGTAGAGCTCGATCAACGCCTCACGGCGCTCGTCGGAGTTCACTGCTTCGGCTTCCGAGCGTCTCGCGCGGCCTGGCGGCGCTGCTTGAACTGGGCCTTGGTCCTTGTCCGCAGCTCGGCGTTCCGCGCCTCCTGGCGGCGCGCCTCCCCGGGTGTCTTCACGAGTCCGAACGGAGCCGCCTGTGCCGAGAGCACGCGCTCGGCGCCTGGAGCGCCACACACGCGGCATTCCTCCGTCTCGGTTCCAACGGCCACCAGCGCATCGAAGCGCTCGCCGCACGAGCCGCAGCGAAACTCATAGATGGGCACGATTTGATCGTATCCCCGCGCACGAGGGACCCGGCGGAGCGTCCCCGCAGCCTCGGTAGAATTCGCTCCACGCCGCGACCCGAAATCGGGCGTGGACATCCCCGCCGGCATCGCCCGGCACGCCAAACCACTCAGACCGTCTGGTATCTCCGGATGCGGGAACTGGAACGGAATCGCCCGAACAGATCAAGCGCTGATGCGCCTGCCGCCGAGCCCACCGTGCTCGCGATCGTTGGCATGGGTCGGGTTGGTGGCTCGCTCGCGTCCGCGGCCGAGCGCGCAGGCCTGCACGTCCTCACGGCGGATCGCGACGAGGCGGTCGGCGTCGCCGCCCAAGCCGACGCCGCCCTGCTCTCGGTCCCGGACTCGGAGATCGGCGCCGCGGCCGCCGCGCTGCGACCAGCGGTCGGGCGGCTGCGCCTGGTCGGACACACGAGCGGCGCGACCGAGCTGAGCGCGCTCGGGCCTGCTGCCGAGGCGGGTGCCGAGGTCTTCTCGCTGCACCCGCTTCAGACCATCCCCGACGCCGCAACCGACTTCACGGGATGCCCGGCCGCGATCGCCGGCTCGAGCCGCGCCGCTTTGGAGTTCGCACACTCGCTAGCTGAGCGTCTCGGCATGGTCGCCTTCGAAATTGCCGATTCCGACCGGGCCGCCTACCACGCGGCCGCCGCGATGGCGTCCAACTTCCTCGTCGCCCTCGAGGAGTCCGCCGCCGAGTTGCTCGGCAGCATCGCCCCCGATGCACGCGAACTGCTCGCCCCGCTCGTGCTCCGCACGGCGGCAAACTGGTCCGAGCGCGGCGCCGCCGCGCTCACCGGGCCCATCGCGCGTGGCGACGCCGAGACCGTCGAACGCCATCTCGACGCCCTGCGCGAACGCGCACCGGAGCTCGTCCCCCTCTACGAGGCGCTCGCCGAGCGCACTCGAGCAATCGCCGCAGGCCGGTCGTGATCGTCGCGCGCGCAAAGTCCGACCTGCGCCGCGAACTCGCGGCGCCGCGGCGCGAGGGCCGTGTGATCGGCCTGGTCCCGACGATGGGCGCCCTTCACGACGGCCACCTCTCGCTGTTGGCCGCCGCGCGCGACCGCTGCGAGATCGTGGTCATGAGCCTCTTCGTCAACCCGACGCAGTTCCGCCCGGGCGAGGATCTCTCCGCCTACCCTCGCGACGAGGAACGTGATCTTCAGCTCGCGGATGCCGCCGGCGTCGACGTCGTCTTCGCGCCCGCCTCCGAGGAGGTCTATCCCGAGGGTTTCGCGACGGCCGTCGAGGTGTCCGGAGACCTGGTTGAGGTTCTCGACGGCGATCGCGATCGACGCGGGCCCGAGCACTTCCGCGGCGTCACCACGGTCGTCGCCAAGCTCCTGAACTGCGCCGGCCCGGACGTCGCGTTCTTCGGGCAGAAGGACGCCCAGCAGGCCGTGGTCGTGCGACGGATGGCGGCCGATCTCGACTTCCCCGTGGAGATCGTCGTCGTACCGACCGTGCGCGAGGCCGACGGACTGGCGATGAGCTCGAGAAACGCGTACCTGAAGGGCTCAGACCGCGAGCGGGCCGTGGCGCTCAGCCACGCGCTGCGGGCCGTCGAGGCCGCCGTCGCCTCGGGAGAGCGCGACGTCGAGCGCGCGCTCGAGTTGGGCCGAGCCGAACTCGCCGCGTCAGGAATCGAACCTGAGTACCTCGAGGCGCGGGGTGCGGCGCGACTCGAGCGGGTAAACACCTTCGACGGCGCACCAGTGCTGGTCGCCGTCGCGGCGCGCGTTGGCCCCGCGCGTCTGATCGACAACGTCGTAATCAATCCCGAAGCCGGCAGCGACAACGTCGCGCTGGACCCAAAGGAGTGACCGTGCAGAGACAGATGCTGAAATCCAAGATCCACCGGGCGACTTTGACCGGGTGCGCGATCGCCTCAGGAGCGTCGCTGTGAGCGCCGCGGAGAAGCGGGCCCCGGTGACGATCCCGCAGCTGCGGGAGATGAAGCTCAACTCCGAGCCGATCGTCATGGTCACGGCCTACGACTTCCCGTCGGCGGAGATCGCCGAGGCGGCCGGGGTCGACCTCGTCCTGGTCGGCGACACCGCGGCGATGACGATGCTCGGTCACAGCTCGACCACTCCGGTCAGTCTCGACGAGATGCTCGTGCTCGCAAAGGCGGTGCGTCGCGGGCTGCGGACGCCGCTGCTCGTCGGGGACCTGCCGTTCGGCACCTACGAGCAGTCGAACGAGCAGGCGATCGCGACCGCCACCCGCTACGTCAAGGAGGCCGGTGCCGACGTCGTCAAGCTCGAGCGCGGCGGCGCCTCGGTCGAGCGCGCGCGAGCGATCGTCGGCGCGGGTGTTCCCGTGATGGGCCATGTCGGCCTGACCCCGCAGACGGCGACGGCGCTCGGCGGCTTCAAGGCGCAGGGCCGCACGGCCGACCAGGCCGCGCAGATCACCGAGGAGGCGATCGCGCTCCAGGAGGCGGGCTGTTTTTCGATCGTCTTCGAGGCGGTTCCCGCCGCAGTCAGCGAGGTCCTCGTCCCGCAGCTGAACGTCCCGGTGATCGGGATCGGCGCCGGCGCGGCAACCGACGGCCAGGTGCTCGTCTGGCACGACCTGCTCGGCATCTACGGCGGTCACAAGGCGAAGTTCGTCAAGCAGTACGCGCAGCTGCGCGGCGAGATGATCGACGCCGTCTCGACGTACGCCGGCGAGGTGCGCGAGCGCGCCTTCCCGGCGCCCGAGCACACCTACGGGATCGACGCCGAAGAGCTCCAGACGTTCAAGCAGTACCTGCAGCAGCGCTCGAGCCGCAGCTCGGAGGCAGCCTTCGGCGGTGACTGGTCGGCGACCGAGATCTGACAGCCAGTAACCACCCGATTTGCTCGGGTTATATGCCTGTGACGATCCGCACTTATAGGAGTGCGGACTTGCTTCGCAGAAAGCGAGGTGGCGGAAATGGAGATGGTCAAGAAGCTGGAGCCGCTGGCTCTGTTGCTGATGGTCATCGCGGCCCTCAACTGGGCGATCGTGTCCCTGTTCGACACGAACGTGATCACCGAGATCTTCGGCACGGGCACGGCTACGGACATCATCTACGTGCTGTTCGGCGTCTCCGCACTGGTCTGGATCCCGCGCCTGATGGAGTCGTTCCATCTGGGCCACGGTCCGGCACCGCACGGCGCCTGACGCGCACACCGAAACGTAGGTAGGGAAAACTGACGGGCCGGGTCTTCGGACCCGGCCCGTCTTTCGTTGCTCAGGCGTACGGACGCCCGAGGCGCTCGCGGACGACCTTCGCCGAGGGCGCGATGTCCGGCTCGAGCCTGATCAGCAGCTCACCGAGACCCGGGCTCGCCGCGATCGCCCCGCGCACGCGTTCGGCGCCGGAGTCAAGGTCCCCGGTGTCCGCGATGCCGAGTCCCGCCCAGAACGCGAGCTCGGCGCTGTCGGGCGCCGCCGCAGCCGCCCCGGCGTAGAGGGCCGCCGCCTCGGTCGAGCGCCCCTCGCCGGCGAGCGTGTCCGCGCGATCGGCGAGTGCGTAGGCGTCCTTGAGGTCGAGTAGCCGGCGCAGCTCGATCAGCGGCTCGGGCGAGTCCTCGACGCGCAGCTCGGTCGTGGCTCGCCACGGCTCACCCTCGGGCGCGACGACGAGCAGGGCCGCCGATTGGCGCCCGCGCACATCGCCGCCGGCGGCCTCGCCCGCGTCGAGCGCCGCGAGCAGGCGGCGGTCGAGCGTTCCCTCGGCGGTCTCGAACGCCCCGGCCATCGCGGGCCACACGTCGGCGGAAGCCATCATGTTCGCCTGGGCGCTGAAGCCGTCGCCCTCGACGTGCCCGGCGTAGGCCATGCACGCCTCGCCGGTGTGGACGGCGACGCGGCCCTGGTGATCGACGGTGGCAACCTGGCGAAAACGGGCGAGCTGATCGGAAGCGAGCTCCTCGGCAAGCGCGGCGCCCGGCTCCTCGCCGGCGCCGAGGCGCTCGAGCAGACGCGGGCCGTAGGCCGGCTCGGCAATCGACTGGGTCGCGACCGCGCCGATACCGGGGCGCGCCCAGGTGACGATCGATCCGACCGAAAACCAATGCGACTGGACAGCCACGCCGAGCTCGCCGCTCGCCGGGTCGCGGGCGACGACCGAGTACGTCACGGCCCGGCGGGGACGTGCGCCGTGAGGCCGTCGACCCGGTAGCTCGAGCCGTCCTGGACGATGTCGACCACCACCTTCTTGCCGTCGTAGGGGCCGCCGTCGGGGATCACGATCAGGCGGCTCTCGGTCTGCGGCGCTGATTGGTCGACCGCGATGTTCTTCGCGAGCCCCTGGCTTTGCCGAGCCGCCAGGCAGTTCTGCTTGCCGCCGTACGCCGTCTCGATGAAGTTCTCCGTGACGTAGCTGCCGCAGGCGCGCTCCGGGGTGGAATGGGTGGTGAGAACCGCGACCGCCGCCAGGATGGGAGCCGGCGCGCCCGCCCCGGGGGCAGCGCCGGTGGTGTCGCCTCCCCCGGTGCTGGTTGTGTCGGAGCCCGTGGTCGAAGCGGTTGTCGAAGCGGTCGTTGCCGGGGTTGTCACCGAAATCGTTGACGTCGACTGGTCGTTCGAGCCGCCGCAACCGGCCAGATATCCAAGCGCGAGCGTCGCCGCCACCAGAACCACCGAACGCATGCCTGCCGATCGCATTCCGTAACCCCTATCCGCTCTCGCTTGCCTTGAACTCAATTTCCTTGATCACCTTCGCGGGCGCCCCCGCCGCCACCGTGCCGGCCGGAATGTCGCGGGTCACGACCGAGTTGGCGCCGATCACAGCGCGCTCACCGATCTCGACGCCGCCCGTGACGGCGCAATTGACCCCAAACCATACGTTTGAGCCGATCCGGACCGGCCTGCCCGGCTCAAATCCCTGCCTGGTGACGGGCAGCTCCGGGTCGTCGTGGCGATGCGCCGCATCGCCCACAAAGCAGCCGTTGGCGAACATCACGTGATCGCCGATCTCGATGAGACTTGACGCCGCGAGCATCGTCCCGCGATTGAGAAAGCACTCGCGTCCGATCGTGATGCGCGCCTCGGGCCCGAGAGTGAGCCAGCAGCCTGGCTCGAGCAGCGTGTTCTCGCCGATGACCAGGCGTCCCGAGTCAAGCGCCTCGAGCACCTCGCCCTCGATCGGATAGCGGATGAAGGCGCCGGCCGCCGCCATGTGGCGGTTGATCCGCCAGCGGCGGCGCAGCTGATGGTTGCGCTCATACCAGCGCCGTTTGATCCACCAGGTTCGCCACGCGGCGAGGTCTGCCATCCGTTTCACCTTTCCACAAACGTCGGTTAGGGTCGCGCCCGTGGGCATGTTCGACATCAGCGCCGAGACCGAGGCCGAGTACCGCGAGAAGTTCCGCAAGCTGGCGCAGGACAAGGTCGGGGAGCCGGTGATCGCCGTTGCGCCATTTCGCCGTGGCGGCGCTGCCACGAACATGGCGATCTCGAAGTCGCAGATCGGCGGGCTCTTTTACGCGGCCAACTCCCTGCGCAACAAGAAGAAGGCCGGCGGTCTGCCCGACAAGGTGTTCCTGGTCGTCACGCCGACCATGCTCCACGCCTTCAAATACAAGTTCCGCGGCCGCAACTACGCGCTGCAGGACGAGGTCGGAGCCTGGGAGCGCGCCGGCCTGAGGGTGAGCACGCAGCCGCAGATGGGTCTCACGATGCTCACCATCGAGTCGCCCGCCGACGGCCAGAAGGCGACTCTGGCGCCCGGCGGCGTCAAGGACGACCCCTGGAGCCAGGAGGTCATTCGCGTGCTCACGGAGGGCTCCACGGCGGCTGCGACCCCGGCCCCGGCGTAGGTCTACCCTTTATCTGCGCACGCAAGTCCTTTCCCGCGACGCGGAAAATTGCTGCATATGCCGAATGGTTCGGTGACCATGCCACCGATGGACGACGGTCCACAGACGACGGCGGAGCTTGCTGGCTATGCCGGTCGCGTCGCGCAGGAGGCGGCCGACCGGGCTGAAGCCAAGCTGCAGCGCGAGGTTGCACGCCTGCGCCACGAGTCGCTGCGCTGGCTCGCAGCGCAGTCGCGCGAGCTCGTCACGCTCGCTCGCACCGCCGTCGACGCCGAGTCCAAGCGCGATGCGCGCCTGAATCTCAAGGCGCTCGAGCTCGATCAGGGCCTCGAGGCCATGCAGCAGGCCGCTGAGGAAATGCAGCAGGCCGTCAAGCAGCTCGGCGCCGAGTTCGGCGGCAGGTTCGAGGAGCAGCGAGCGCGAATCGCCGACCTCGAGCGCACCGTGCGCGAGCTCTCGGCCAAGGTCGAGGGCGTGCGCTCCCAGCCGCGCCCCCTCAGCATTCCCAGTCGCAACACCCGGCGCGACGCGTCCGTGCTCGATCTCAAGCCGGACGAATCCGAGAGCGCCTAGCTCCGCCGTTACGCCGCGACGGGCTCGCGCTTGCGCTTCGTGCGCCGCGGCTTTGGCGCGGGCTCCGCGGGCTCGACGAGCTCGCGCAGGAAGCGGCCGGTGCTGGATGTCGGCGACCCGGCGATCTCCTCCGGCGTCCCGGTCGCGATGATCTCGCCGCCCGCGTCGCCGCCCTCCGGACCAAGATCGATCAGGTGATCGGCGGTCTTGATCACGTCGAGGTTGTGCTCGATCACGACGACCGTGTTGCCCTGCTCGACGAGCCGGTTGAGCACCTCGAGCAGGCGCTCGACGTCGGCGAAGTGCAGGCCCGTGGTCGGCTCGTCGAGGATGTAGAGCGTCTGCCCGGTCGCGACCTTCGAGAGCTCGGTCGCCAGCTTGACGCGCTGCGCCTCGCCGCCTGAGAGCTGCGTCGCCGGCTGACCGAGGCGCACGTAATCCAGGCCGACGTCGTGGAGAGTCCGCAGCCGCCGAGCGATCTTCGGCACCGGCTCGAAGAACTCAACCGCCTCGCCAACCGACATCTCGAGCACGTCGGCGATCGACTTGCCCTTGTAGCGAACCTCGAGGGTCTCGCGGTTGTAGCGGCGGCCATGGCACTGCTCGCACGGCACGTAGACATCCGGCAGGAAGTGCATCTCGATCTTGATCTGCCCGTCGCCGCGGCAGACCTCGCAGCGCCCACCCTTGACATTGAACGAGAAGCGACCGGGCTTATAGCCCCGCGCCCGCGCCTCGCGGGTGCCGGCGAAGAGCTGGCGGATGTGGTCGAACAGGCCCGTGTAGGTCGCCGGGTTCGAGCGCGGCGTGCGCCCGATCGGGGACTGATCGATGTTGATGATCTTGTCGATCTGCTCGGTCCCGTCGATGCGGTCGTGAGCGCCCGGTCGCATCCGCGCGCGGTGCAGCCGGTTTGCGACGGCGCGGTAGAGGATCTCGTTGACGAGCGTGGATTTGCCCGAGCCCGACACCCCGGTGACGGCGGTGAAGACGCCCAGCGGGAAGGCGACGTCGAGGCCCTTGAGGTTGTGCTCGCGCGCGCCATGCACGACGAGCTCGCCGCGTGAGCGCAGCCGCTCGGAGGGGACCCCGATCTCGCGCTCGCCGGAGAGAAACTGCCCGGTCAGCGATCCCGGCTGACGCTGGATCTCCTCCGGGGTGCCCTCGGCAACCACCTCTCCCCCGTGCTCGCCCGCGCCGGGCCCGAGGTCGACGACGTGGTCCGCCGCTCGGATCGTGCCCTCGTCGTGCTCGACGACGATCACCGTGTTGCCCAGGTCGCGCAGGCGCTCGAGCGTGCCGATCAGCTTCTCGTTGTCGCGCTGGTGCAGGCCGATCGACGGCTCGTCGAGGATGTAGAGCACGCCGACCAGGCTCGAGCCGATCTGCGTCGCCAGGCGGATCCGCTGCGCCTCGCCGCCGGAGAGCGTCGTCGCCGACCGCTCGAGCGAGAGGTAGCCGATGCCCACCGAATCGAGGAACCGCAGGCGCTCTGCAATCTCGCGCACGACGAGCCGCGCGATCGCCCGCTCGGTCTCGGTCAGCTCGAGCGCCTCGATCCACTCGAGCGCCCGCCGCGCGGACATCTGGGTGTACTCGTAGATGTTCAGGCCGCCGACCGTCACGGCCAGGACCTCGGGGCGCAGCCGGGCGCCGTGGCACTCCGGACACGGCCGCAGCGCCATGAGCGCCTCGACACGGTCGCGAGTGTTCTCCGAGTCGGTGTTCTCGTACCGGCGATGAAGGCTGTGCAGCATCCCTTCGAAGCGCACCGTGTACTTGCGCAGGCGCCCGAACCGGTTGCGGTAGGAGATCGTGTGGCGATCGTCGCCGGTGCCCTCGAGCAGGAGCTCCCGGTTGGCCTCCGGGAGGTCGCGCCACGGGACCTTCGTGTCGATGCCGTTGGCCTCGGCGACCGCCTCGAGCAGCCTGCGGTGGTAGATCGACGCCGCTTTGACCCACGGCTCGAGCGCGCCCTCCGAGATCGAGAGCGTCGGGTCGGGCACGATCAGCTCGGGGTCGATGACGCGCTGGAAGCCGAGCCCGTGACAACGCGGGCAGCAGCCGTGCGGCGAGTTGAAGGAGAAGATCCGCGGCTCGAGCTCCGGCATCGACGTCCCGCAGTTGAGGCAGGCGAACCGCTCTGAGTAGAGGGTGCTCTCGCCCGTGTCGGCGTCCTGGATCTCGATGAGGCCTTCGGCCAGCTGCGACGCAGCCTCCAGCGACTCCGCGAGGCGCTTGCGTAGCCCCTCCTTCATCACCAGGCGGTCGACGACGATCGAGATGTCGTGCTTGAACTTCTTGTCGAGCTCGATGTCCTCGTCGAGCCGGCGCAGCTCGCCGTCGATCGTCGCGCGCGCGTAGCCCTGGCCCCGCATCTCGGCGAGCAACTTCCCGTACTCGCCCTTACGCCCGCGTACAACCGGCGCCATGACCATGAACCGCGCGCCGTCGGAAAGCGTCATCACGCGGTCGGTGATCTGCTCGAGCGACTGCCCGGCGATCGGCTCGCCGCAGTTGTGGCAATGCGGCTTGCCGATGCGCGCCCAGAGCAGGCGCAGATAGTCGTAGATCTCGGTGACGGTGCCGACCGTCGAGCGCGGGTTGCGCGAGGTCGTCTTCTGGTCGATCGAGATCGCCGGCGAGAGCCCCTCGATCGAGTCGACGTCGGGCTTCTCCATCTGGCCGAGGAACTGCCGCGCGTATGCCGACAGCGACTCGACGTAGCGGCGCTGGCCCTCCGCGTAGATCGTGTCGAAGGCGAGGCTCGACTTGCCCGAACCCGACAGGCCCGTGACAACCACGAGCGCGTCACGCGGCAGGGTGACGTCGATGCCCTTGAGGTTGTGGGCCCGAGCGCCGGAGATGACGATCTGGCCAGTCTTCGCTGGAGCGGGCATGGACCGTGGATTGTACGAGGGCGAACGGACGTTCGCCCTTCTCAGGCAGCCGCGGCCGCCTCCCCCACCCCGGCCGCAAGAGCCATGATCGAGACCTGCGGGTTGACCCCCGGACAGCTCGGCAGGATCGAGCCATCCGCAACCCAGGCGCCCTCCACGCCGCGCAGGGCGCCGTGCGGCCCCACCGGGTGGCGGGCGGGGTCCGAGCCGGCCGCTGCGGTTCCAGTTGGGTGGAAGGCGGCCAGGCGCAGCCGCCGCACGTCGGCAGCTTGCGCGATCTCAGCGGCCCGCTCACTGCTCTCGGCCTGCGGCAGCCCCCCACCGAGCTCGACCCGCTCCGCGCCCGCGGCAAAGAGCACCCGTGCGCTCGCTCCCAGTGCCGAGCGCAGGCGCTGCGCATCGTCCCGGGCGAGCCGGTAGGTCACCACCGCGCGGCGGGTCCCAAGCACGCGCCCCGAGGGGCCATCGGCGATCATCGCGCCGAGGGTGGCTGTGTGCTCGGCGTGCGCGAGCGTGGCGACGAGCTCGGCGCCCACGCCCGGATACGCGATCGCGCCCATGCCGGGGGGCGTGGAGGTTGCCTCGAGCAGGATCCCCTCGCGTTCGTGCAGCTCCTCGATGCCCGCGCTCTGAAGCACGCCGTGCCAGGCGAAGACCGGCTCGGTGAAGGTTCCCGCCGCCCCGAGCGCAGGATGAATCGAGAGTCCTCGGCCCAAGCGGGGGTGAGAGCCGAGGCCGCTGCGCCGCAGCAGCGGCGGCGTCTCGATCGCCCCGCACGCGACGATCACCTTCGCCGCACGAAGCTCCATCGTGCTCCCGTCGGTGCGCCTGGCGCGGATCCCGATGGCCCTGTCTCGCTCGGTGAGAATGCGTTCGACGCGCGCTCCGGTGACGATCCGCCCGCCGCTGGCGCAGAAGTCGGGCAGCGCGTTGAGGTGCACGCCCGACTTGGCGTTGTTCGGGCACCCGATGGCGCACTGGCAGGCGCCGCGGCACCCGGGAGCGTTTCGCTGCAGCGGCGCGGCGCGCCAGCCGAGCGCCGCCGCCCCTGCGAGCGCCAGCTCGCCGTTTCGGCCCATCACGTCCATCGGCACCGGCCCGACGCCGATGGTCTGCTCGACGTCGGTGAGGCGAGCTTCGAACCCATCGCCGGCGAGCTCGGTGCCGTGCTCGCCGCGCCAGCGGGCGATGACAGCGTCCGGAGGCCGGTAGCACGTGCCCGAGTTGATCACCGTGGTTCCCCCCACGGCCCGACCCAGCGGCAGGGCGATCGGCGGGTTCCCGAGGGCGACCGTGGCCCCGGCGTCCCTGTAGAGCGAGGCGAATCGCCGCAACGGATGAGCCTCCCGGATCCGAGCCGAGTCCCAGCGCTCGCCCTCCTCGAGGACCAGCACGTCGTGACCAGCACGGACCAGCTCGCGCGCCGCAAAGGCACCGCCGGCGCCCGATCCGATCACGATCGCGTCGCAGGTGGCGCCTTCGATCTCGGTCGCGGGGACGATCGCGAGCGGTGGGTCGGGCCTGCTGGGCGGCTGAAGCGAGCCGGTGGCTGCGATCTCCGGCGCGTACTCGTCTGCTCCCGCCGCCATGAGAACCACAGCCTTGAGAGCGTCCACCGCCCCGGCGGCCGCTGGACCGAGCCGTGCGATCTTGCTCAGCAGAGCGGCACGATCCCGAGGCTTGAGCCGCCCAAGGGAGCGGCCGTGGCGCGCGAGTGCGGCTGCCTCGAAGGCGAGCAGCGAAGCGCCGAGCGCGAGCCTTGATTCCCTTGGCATCGCGTCGATGAGCACCCGGCTGACGGTCGCGACGCGCTCCGGTGCCGGGCCGCCGGCCTCGGGCGGCAGCAGCGCTGCGGAAACGTCGCCGAGCGCGGACACTCGCGTCGCTCAACCGCGCGCGGCCGCGCGGCCGAGCTCGAACCAGAGCGGATAGAGGAGAAAGAGTGAGAGCGCGGCGATGTGGTGGCGAACACCGAGGCGACTCTCGTCGACCGGCGCGAGGCCCGACGTGAGCATGAACTCGCGGCCCGAGCCGGCGCCCAACGTCGGCCAGCGGTCAACGACGGGACCCGCGTTTGCGTACAGCGCCGCTGAGATGCCGACGAACGAGGTCACCGCGATGCGGCGCGCAAGTCGCACCTGGCGGTCGTTCCCCCCGGTCGCTTTCTCGGTCACCGCTCCCGCCGCCACCAGCAACGGCGGGTCGAGAAGAAAGCTCATTCGCTAAGAGGGCAGCCTCGCGTAGACGTCGTCGACGAGCGAATCGAGGCCCTGGACGTCGTAGTCGCTGGCGAGGCGGCGCTTGGCGTCCTCCCGCGAGGTGCCCTCGAGCGCCAGGTTCATCGCCACAAGACGCACGGCGGCATCGTCCGTTTCCGCTTCGGGCCCCGGTCTCGCCGCGACCTGCGGCGGCGTCGCCTCGTCGGGCGGCGGCGTGGGTTCTGGAATCAGCGGCGGCTCCGGCTCCGGCACCGGCTCGGGCGAGGGCAACGGGTCCTCGGTCGGCGGACTGGGCTCGGGGATGGCGGGCGGCTGGGGCTCGGGCTCCGGCACCGGGCTCGACGGCACCTCGTCCGCGATCCCGATCTTCGCCTGGACCTCCGAGAGGGCAGCCTGCACGGCCTTCAGGCGGCTCTGCGCCTCAGACTCCGCCTTCGCGCGAATCTCGTCGGCCTCGGTGCGAGCGCGGTCCACCATCTCCTTGGACTCACGCTCGGCCGTGTCGATGATCTCCTGCGCGCGTTCCTCGGCCTTCGACAGCGTTCTGGAGACGAGGTCGCGGACAACCTCCGCGACGTCGCCGACGACTTTTTCGGTGTCCATGCGCCCCAATCTATCGATCGCGGAGCGCAAAGCGCGAAGCGGAGATGCGCCGCTGTTGAGGCGCCTAGTTCGGGCAACGCGCGCCGGCGATGTCGATCGCCGGCGCGCGTGTCCGTCAGCTCAGCGCGTGGTCAGGCGATACCGCTTGTACTTGACCGCGCGCTTGTCGCCCGCGTGGATCTGCGAGCGCACGAGCACCTTCTTGCTGTTGCTGAGCTGCTTGACGAACCGCGGACGCACCCGCAGCGTCACCCGCTTGCCCTTCTTCGCGCTCACCTTGCGCTCGATGGGGAACGTCATCCGCGCGCCCTTCTTGGCCGCGTAGGCGACCGCGCGGACCTTGCAGCGCTTGTGGGCCGAGATCCCGAGGCACTTCAGCTTGAGGAAGAGGCGGTTGCCATGCAGCACGGCGCCTCCGCCTCCGCCTCCCCCGCCACCCCCACCGCCACCGGTGTCCGTCGCGGTGTTGACGGCGTGCAGGACGACATCGTCGTAGTCCACGGTGCTGGCCGGAAACGCCTCGGCCTCGGTGTCGAACGTCGACGTGATCCGCAGCGCGTAGGAGCTGCCCATCTTCAGCGAGGACGGCTTGAGCGTGACGATCGGGGTCTGCGTCCAACCCTCGCTCGCACCGAGCGGAGCCGTGTCGATCACTGCGCGGGCGACGCCGGTCGCCGTGTTGACGATCTCGACGGTGAAGTGCGCAGAGCTACCCGACGTCGAGAGCAGCGGCGAGAGGTCCGTGCGCCGTGTCAGCTCGAAGGTGAGGTCGGTCGGGGTCTCGCCGCCCGCGCCCTGGTACGTGAACGGCGGGCTGGTCCAGATCCCGCGCGAGGTCGACTCGGCTCCGACCAGGTTGCCGATCGACGTCCGCAGGAAGCCGTCCGAGCCGCCGCCGGCCCCGTCGCTTGCCCGCCAGTCGGTCGTGACGGTCGGGCACGTCAGGTCCTGAACGCAGAGCCCGGCAGACGACTGCGATCCGGTCCACCCACCGGCCCCACCGGCGAAGTCACGGGCCTGCTGATCCGGGTGGTAGTCCGTTGCGACGTCCGCGTACGCAGCCGGTGCTGCGAGTACGGCGATCGCCACGCCGGCCACCCAGCATGCAAGTTGCCTCATCTGATCCTTTCGATTCGGCCGGCTCCGCTGGCCCCCCAGAACTCCCCGCGAGGAGTCTACGAACGCCGTGAATGCGCCTCGGACAATCGGCCAGTGGCGGCCTCCTGTATAGGCTTTCCGCGCTCAGACCCACGGAAGGAAGGAACCTCACGTGAAGTTGCGAATCTCGCGCACCCGCACGGCGGCGGTAGGCACGGGAGTGGCGATCCTGGCCATCGGCGCGGCCACCGCGTTCGGCGCGGCCCCAAAGCCCGGCTTCCACTACATGAACGCCGACGACCACGGAACCACCGTCAACGTGATCACTCTGACCGTCGCAGAGGACGCGACGTTCACAGCGGTCGGGTTCGACCCGAAGTGCAAGGACTCCGACGACCTGTACAAGGGCTTTCAGATCACAAAGCCCGTCGACGCATCAAACGGGAAGTTTGACTTCGACGGCAAGGCGATCAACACCAATGCCGAGGGACCCAAGAAGGTCAAGGTCCACCTGAAGGGCAAGTTCACATCGTCGAAGCACTCCAAGGGCTCATACACCCTCGAAGGCTGCGACGGCAAGGTCAGGTTCAAGACCGACTGGACGCTGGGAGGCTGACATGAGTCATCGACGAAATCTCGCGGCGATCGCAGCACTCATCATCGTCGCGATCACAGCGACCGCCGCGTTTGCGGTCACCCCGAAGCCCGGTCGTTACTACGAGACCAGAGGCGACGGCCTCGGGGTTCTCGTGGTCCAGCTCTATGTCGACGACAGCGGCACGATCACCAGCGTTTCCGGCACCAACCCGGACTGCACGGGCGCGGGCGGACTCAATCAGGGTTTCGGGTTGCCCAAGAAGATCGAGATCAAGCGCGGGAAGTTCGCGTATCACGGCAAAGCCGACAACAACATCTACGGCAGTGGCCCCAGAAAGCTGGACCTCGATCTCACCGGCAAGTTCGCAAGCTCAAAGAAGCTCACGGGCACGTACAAGATCGCGGACTGCCCCAAGCTGAAGTTCGAGACCACGTACCAGCCCCAGTAGCAACCGGGAGCCGGGGTACGACTGCGCGCCCTAGGCGCGCAGTCCCTCGAGGTCGCGGCGCAGCTCCTTGAGCTCGTCGCGGATACGGCCGGCCTCCTCGAAGCGCAGGTCCTCGGCCGCCGCGAGCATCTCCTCCTCCAGCTCGACGACGACCTTCTCCAGCTGCTCGGGAGTCATGGCCTCGCCGTCGGAGTCGGTGCGGCGGCGTCGGCGGCGACCTGGCGTCGACCGGGTCTCCATCGAGAGGAACTCGGAGATGTCGGAGATCCCCTTCTGCACCGTCTCCGGCGTGATCCCGTGCTCGCGGTTGTAGGCAAGCTGGATCTCGCGGCGGCGGTCGGTCTCGGAGATCGCCTTGCGCATCGCGTCGGTCTCCTTGTCCGCATACATGAGGACCCTGCCCTCGATGTTGCGCGCGGCGCGGCCGATCGTCTGGATCAGTGAGGTCTCGCCGCGCAGGAAGCCCTCCTTGTCGGCGTCGAGGATCGCGACGAGCGTCACCTCGGGCAGGTCGAGCCCCTCGCGCAGGAGGTTGACGCCAACGAGGACGTCGTACTCGCCGAGCCGCAGATCGCGAATGATCTGGATGCGCTCGAGCGTGTCGACCTCGGAGTGCAGGTAGCGGACCCGCATTCCATGTTCGAGCAGATAACCCGTCAGGTCCTCGGCCATCTTCTTGGTCAGCGTCGTGACCAGGGTGCGCTCCTGACGGTCGGCCCGCTCGCGGACCTCGTTCATCAGGTCGTCGATCTGATTGCGGGTCTCGCGGACCTCGATCTCGGGGTCGACGATCCCCGTCGGGCGGACGATCTGCTCGACGGTGCGCTTCGCCATGGTGCGCTCGAACTCGCCTGGTGTGGCTGACACCATCACGAGCTGGCCGACGCGCGGCAGGAACTCGTCGAACTTCAGCGGGCGGTTGTCCATTGCCGACGGCAGGCGGAAGCCGAAGTCGACCAGCGTCTGCTTGCGCGAGCGGTCGCCCTCGTACATGCCGCCGATCTGCGGGACGGTCTGATGAGACTCGTCGACGAAGGTGATGAAGTCGTCGGGGAAGTAGTCGATGAGCGTGTGCGGCGGCGAGCCCGGCGCGCGGTTGTCGAGGATCCGCGAGTAGTTCTCGATCCCCGAGGTGAAGCCGAGCTCCTTGAGCATCTCGATGTCGTACTGGGTGCGCTGCATGAGGCGGTGGGCCTCGAGCTCCTTGCCACGCTCGTGAAACCAGGCGAGGCGCTCGTCGAGCTCGGCCTTGATCTCGAGGACGGCGCGCTCGAGCGTGGTGTCCTCGGTCGCGTAGTGGCTCGCCGGCCACACGGCGACGTGGTCGATGACGTCGAAGATCTCGCCCGTGAGCGGGTCGAAGTGGTGGATCGACTCGACCTCGTCGCCGAACAGGTTGACCCGGTAGGCCGACTCCGCGTAAGCCGGAAAGATCTCCAGCATCTCGCCCGAGACGCGGAAGGTCCCGCGGGTGAGCGCCGTCTCGTTGCGCGAGTACTGCATCCCGACGAGCTTTCGCAAGAGATCGTCGCGGTCGATCCACTCGCCGACCTTGAAGAGCTGCATCTGGCGGCGGTACAGCTCCGGCGAGCCGATCCCGAAGATGCACGAGACCGACGCGACGATGATCACGTCGCGACGGGCGAGCAGCGCGGCGGTGGCGGCGTGGCGCAGGCGGTCGATCTCGTCGTTGATCGACGAGTCCTTCTCGATGTAGAGGTCCTGGTGCGGCACGTAGGCCTCGGGCTGGTAGTAGTCGTAGTAGCTGACGAAGTACTCGACGCGGTTGGACGGGAAGAACTCGCGGAACTCGTTGCAGAGCTGCGCCGCGAGCGTCTTGTTGTGGGCGATCACCAGCGCCGGGCGCTGGACCCGCTCGATCGTCGCCGGCCATCGTGAAGGTCTTGCCGGTGCCGGTCGCGCCGAGCAGGGTGATGAAGTCCTCTCCCGCCGTGAGCCCCTCGGCGATGCCCTCGATCGCCTTCGGCTGGTCGGCCGTGGGCGTGTACGCGGGGTTGAGCTTGAACTCGGGCATGGCTTTCCGAATGTAGCGCCCTCTACGCTGCGTTCGGTGAACGGCGGGCGCAGTGGCGGGGCGGGGCTCTGCCTGCTCGCTGCTCATCATCGGAGTGCTCGGTGGCGTGCTCGCGCTCGCCGGCGCGCCATGACGGCCGCCGGCCCGCGGCGGCGCCGCCCGCACGCCGCGTCGGAGCCGGCCGCGCCAAGCGAGCCCGAGCCGAGAACAGATCACCCGGATCGCCGTCGCCGACGACTCCAGCGTCGCCCGGAAAGTGGCGAAGATCCGCGGCTTCACTTCGACTCACTGCCGAAGCCCGAGGTCGTGACGGCCGCCTATCTGAACCGGCTCGGCCTGCGCGAGCTTCGTCGCGACGGAGGGCTTGCGGCAACCGGCGCCGACGAGGCCGTCGGGCGGATCACCGGCCTACTGGCACCAGGCGAGCAACTGGAGGCCGCCTACCGCTCGACGGGCGACCTCGCCGCAGCCGCCTACGACCCGGAGACCAAGCGCCTCTACGTCGTCCGCGACGCCAGCGCCGGCGGCAACCGCGCGCTCGTCGAGTTCCTGCTCTCGCACGAGCTCGACCATGCGCTCGAGGACCAGAACTTCGGAATCGGCGGAGGCCGTCACCTCACCGACGACGGCTCGCTCGCCCGCCAGGCGCTGATCGAGGGCCTGGCGACGGCGGTCATGGAGGACTACGGCGCTCAATACCTCAACCCGCTCGATCTCCTCGCGGGGTCGGCGGGCATCGATACGGGGACGGGCGACGTCCCGCAGTTCCTCGTCGACGAGCTGACCTGGACCTACCTCGGCGGCTACGACTACATCACGGCGCTGCGCCGGCTCGCCGGGGGCTGGAAGCTCGTCAACTACGCGTTGCAGTCGCGTCCCCCGGCGAGCACGGAGCAGGTCCTGCATCTCGAGAAGTACGTCAACAACGAGCTGCCGGCGCGGTACGAATCGACGCCGCCGGCCTGCGAGGCCGACGGCTACAAGCCCGTCGACCGCGGCGACCTCGGCGAGCTCAGACCTCGTTCCTGCTCATCGGCAAGGAGGAGTCTGCCAAGCTCGCCGCCGCCGGCTGGAACGGCGACCGGTACGAGCTCTGGCGCAGGCCCGAGCACCAAGATCCGCGGCTGCGCCGATCCGTGTCGCGACGGCACCGTCCTCGTCATGCGCTGGAGCTGGGACTCCGCCCGCGACGCCGCCGAGTTCGAGCGCGCGGCCCGCGGCTACGTGGCGGACGAGCCTCGGCGGTCAGCCACAGGCGCCCGGGGTCTGGTCGCTGGGGTCGACCGCGGTCGCGCTTGGCTCGAGGGGACCGACTCGGCGATCGTCTTCGCCCCGTCGCAGGCGGTTGCCCGCGCGACGGCGACCGCACAGCTGCAAGGATCCGCGCCGTGAACCGTCTGCAGCGCGGCGTCGCATCGCTTTCGGGATCCTCGGCGTTCTTCACTTTGCGCGCGCTCGCGAGTTCGAGGCGATCGTGCCGGATTACATGCCGATTTCGGCGCGCAACGCGGTGCGCTGGAGCGGCGTCGCCGAGTTCGTCGGCGCCGCCGGCGTCGCCCTCCCGGCCACGCGCCCATTCGCGAGGTGGTGGCTGCTCGGGCTCCTCACGCCGGTCTTCCCGGCGAACATCGAGATGGCGGTCGCCCCGGAGCGCTGCGCCGCAGCGCGGCGTCCCCGTCCGACCGATCCCCCGCTGGCTGCTGTGGGCCCGCCTGCCGTTCCAGCCACTGTTCGCGCTGGCGGTGTGGCGCGCAACCGACTAGGGGTCAGACCCCTTCACACTTCTTAACAATCGGTTTGGCTTGATCAAGGGGTTTCTGGCGCCGAAGAGCTGGCGAGCGAGCGAGAGGGGTCTGACCCCTATTGGCGGCCGAAGATGCCGCCGAGCAGGCTCGCCCGCGCCGCCGAGGATGCCGCCCGAGGCGGTCGAGCAGGCCGGGGACGTCGCCGAAGACGCCCTGGCGCCGTTGATCAGGGTGATCGCCTCCTCGACCGGCAGGTGCTGGCGACGTGCGCAGGCCCGCGGCGATCACCGGGCTCACCGCACCGGCGTGTTCGGCGTCGTCGATCGCCCGCTCGAGCCCGGCGCGGATCGCGAACTCGAGCCGCGCTCGTCGATGCCGTGCTCGGCGGCGAATTCCTGGCGAGACTGCTCGGTCGGGAGTGCCGCCGCCAGCTCCTCGCGGCTGACGCCGAGCTCACACGCGGCGCCGTCCAGCGCCGAGAGCAGGAACTGCTGAGCGTCCTCCTCGAGCGACTGCGGCGCGGTCCACGCGCGCGGGGCACACGGGTCGGCGACCGGGGTGGGCTCATAGCCGGCGCCACCCGCGGCCAGGTAGGCGCCAACGAGGACGACCGAAGCGAGCACCGCGCACGCGATCAGCGCAACGCCGCGCGGCAATGTCATCAGAGCTCAACCTCCCCCGCGCGGCGGCGGGCAAGCGCAGATCGGGATCAGCGCCGCAAGCGCGAAGGCGGCCGCGATGAGGAACGAGGCGCTGAAGGCGTGAGTCGCGGCGCGCTCGACCTCGTCGACGATCTGGTCGCGCAGGGCGATCGTCTCGCGCGCGCTCCTGGGCTGTCGGTAGGCAGCGGGTCGAACGCCGGCCGCACGTCGGGCACCTTGTCGCCCTCCACGGCGATCTGATCGGCGATTCGCTGCGCGAGGCTCGAGTTTCGAGCTGGGGTCGACGCCGGAGTCGAGCAGCGCCGCGATCCCGGCCTGCTCGGCCTGCGCGCGCTCGGTCTCGAGATTCGGCCGTGAACACTGGCGTCAGCGCGATCAGGCCGGCAACGACGCCGGCGTGGCGAGCGGCGATCGTCCAACCACCGTGAATTGCCTGTGGCGAGCGCCCCTCGAGCGCGGCCTCCGTCAGCGCCGACAGTGTCAGCGCCAGCCCGACCCCGACGAGGATCTGGGGCGGCAGCGTCAGCGCGACCGAGGCATCGGGCAGCAGTCCGAGCCCCGCGAGGCCGCCCGGCGATCAGGATCACCCCGGCGGCGGCGCGCGGCACCACCTCCGGCACGCGTCGAAGCGAGTGGGCGCCGAGCAATCGCGCTTATCGGCATCACGGTCACCGCGGCCGCGGCCGCGACCGGCGTCAGGCGCCAGCCTTCGATCAGCAGCAGGACGACGAGGAACAGCGCCGCGGCGAGGGCCGCCGAGACGAGCCCGAGCGCGGCGTTGGCGGCGAGATGCGGCCGGCCCGCCGGCCGTCGCTCCGAGGCGATTGCCGATCGGCCGGGCCTCCGCCCGGGCCGCGCCGGACGAACGCAAACCCACAGAGGCCGCGATCGGCACCTGGACAGGAAGATCGACTGCCACGAGATCGAGCTCCGTCAGCAGCCCGCCGACACCCGGCCCGAGCGCGGCGCCGAGGGCGCCCGCCGCGCCCAGACGGCGGCAGCTCGACGCTCTGCGCCCGTCGACGCTGGGAAGGAACTCGAGCGAGGCGCACACCGCAGCCGCGCCGCCGACGGCCTGCACGCACCGGGCGGCGAGCAGCGGCGCGATCGCGCCCGAGAAGTCGCAGACCAGGCTCGCGGTCGCCGAAGATCGCTCATCCCCGCGAGGCAACGCGCGCCGCGCCGGCGTGGCGGGCCAGGCGCGGCCGGCACCGCGGCGGCGGCGAGCACCAGGTTGAACGCGATGAGCACCCATGTCACCGCGCTCACCGAGACGTCGAGCTCGCGATAGATCTCGCGGCAGCGCCAGGACGACGACGAGCCGTCCGCCAGGACGACGCCGTTCGCGACCGCAAGTGCCGCGCGCACGCCCGCTCGCGACCTCACGGCGCAACCTCGATCCAGTCGAGCCGCTTGCCGCAGAGGTCTCGGCGTCGGCGGCGGGGACGCTCACGACGCTCGAGCTCCGCGGCCTCGCGGTCGTCAGCACGAGCGGCCCGATCGCCGTCGCCTGGCCACCGCTCCCCGGATGCAGGTCGGAGCCGTTGAAGTGGACCTCGACGCGATGGACACCCGGATCGAGATGGGCCGATCCGAGGCTGACGTAGCCGCCGAGGTCGTTGAGCTCGCTCACGGACCGAGTCCAATCGCGCGGCCGTCGACGACTCAGGTCAACCTGCGGGCCGCACCGAGCCGCCGACCCAGAATTCGTATCGCCCTCGCGGTGGGCGACGCGAACCTCCGCGCTGATCGTCCCGGCGCTCGACGGCATCGGCGCGTAGCGGGTACTCGGCGTCGACCAGGACCGCGGATAGGACGTCTGCGAAAGCGGCACGATCACCGGCTCGGGCCCGCGGCGGCGACGAGGTCCCCCTGGCTGCGAGGTTGCGGACGGCATCGCACCTGGGTACGCCGTAGGGGTCGAAGTCGTCACCGAGACCGAGCCGCGGCGGCAGCGCCGTTGCCGCCGGATCGCGTTGCCAGACCTCGTAGTAGTGCCCGCGCCAGCTGAGCCGATAGGCGGCAGGCGGGCGGCTCTCAGCCGGCGAGCGCCGCAGCACCAGCGTTCGGAAGAACGCGAGCGCGGCGGGTCGACGGCATCGGTGTCGGCGGCGAACCCCTTGTCGACGAGGCTGCCGTCGGTCAGCGGGATCGTGTGGCGGCGCAGCTCCGACATCCCCTCGGCGTCGCTGTCGCGGAGGAAGTGGCGGACGCCGTACGGCTCGTACTCGGTCATCAGCGTCGGTCCCTCACCGGCGACACGATCGCCGATCCGCTCGAGCTCGGCGAACTGGTCGTGCGGGGCGAGGCTGACGTCGCGGTAGCCGAGCGCGTTCGACCACAGCACCCCGCCCGCGACCGCGAACGCCAGCGCGCCGGCGGCGACGTCGCTGCCGCCGAGTCCCGAGCCAGCCGATCGCGAGCATCGCCGCGAACGGAATCGCCGGCGACGCCGTCGCCATCGCCTTGCCGTCGACCCACGGCGAACCGATCAGGACAAGCACGAGCGCACGCGCCGAGACTGCCGATCGACGTAGATCAGCGGCCCTGGGCGCATGCACCGCGCCGCCCACACCAGCCCCGGCGACCGCCGCGAACAGACGACGGCGATCAGCACGTAGGTGATCAGCGGCTGCGCCGGGTCGAGGCGAAAGTCGCCGGAGATCCAGATCCCTGCCGCCTGTGCCGCCTTGAGCGGCTCGATCAGGTTGCCCCGCGCCGCGTTGTCGGTCAGTGGCGACGACGTCGGCGGCAGCAGCGCACCGCTGACGGCGAGCGGCACGCTGAGCACGGCGATGGCTGCAAAGGCCCACAGACGCCCTGATCGCGGTCGCCCGCGCGCCGATCGCCCGCGACCAGGGCACCGCGATCCCGACGAGGATCGGCGCCAGCCAGATCAGCCCGCCCGCGCTGAGCACCCCGAGCAGCGCCGCGGAGATCGAGTACCGGGCGACCAGCGCCCGGGGTCGGCGCGGACGCTCGAGCACAGCGACGGCGAGCGCGGCCGCCGCGGCGATCAGCGCCGCCGCCGCGACCTCCTTGATCCCGCCCCACAGGTAGTAGCCGAACAGCAGCGCGGGCTGCGCGGCGACGAAGGCGGCCGCCGCCCGCAGCGCGCCGACGCTACAGCGGCCGCGCCAGCGACCAGAGGCCGAGCGCCAGCAACGCCGCCAGGAACGCGATGTAGGGCTGCATCAGCCAGGCGACATCGGTGCCGAGGAGCTTCGCGCCGACTCCGAGCGGCATGAAGACGCCGATCGGGTAGCCGTCGCCGAGGTTGAACGCGAGCGTCGCCTCGTAGGTCGACGGCGCGAGGCCGCTCGAGGCCGCGTCCGTGATCCATGATCCGATCGGTCAGCGCCAGCCAGGTCGCGGTGTCGTCGAGCTTGATGAAGCCGGCGATCGTCGGCTCGCCCGGAGAGGACGATCGGCGCGGCGTAGATCACGAAGACGGCAGCCGGCCGCGACGACGACCCATGGCTCGAAGCGCGACCAGCGGCCGGGCAGCCCGATGACGTAGCCCACCAGCGGCCATGCGACGACCGCCGGCGTCGTAAAGCCCGCGGTCGCGTCGCCGAGGGTCAGGAACTGGCCGACGAGACGATCAGCCGCGAAACCGACCACCGGTACCAGCGCCCGGGGCGTTGCCCGGCCGGCGAAGCGATCGACGAGCAGCCCGCAGCCGCCACACAGGACCAGGAGCACCAGCGGGAACCCGACCCAGGCTACGAGCAGGTCCACCGCTTCAGTTCCCTCATCAAGTGATCAGAGGCCGAGGTCGTCCGCGTAGTTGCGCCGGTACTCCTCGCGCTTCTCCAGCACGTCCTCCACGTAGGCACGCGTCTCGGGAAACCGGATCTGGTCGAGGCCGATCGACGCCCCGCCCCACTCGTCGACGTTGCCCGAGCCCGCGTTGTAGGCCGCCAGCGCCGCGATCTCGTTGCCTCCGTAGTTGTCGAGCAACTCCCGCAGGTGGTACGCGCCGTAGCTGATGTTGATCTGCGGGATCGTCGAGATCGCCAGACCTCGAACGTGACTCCCCCGCTCTCGTCGGCGATCGCCTGCGCGGTCTCGGGCGTCACCTGCATCAGGCCCCGCGCTCCCGCAGAGGAGCGCGCGTGCGGGTCGAATCCCGATTCGGCGTTGATCACCGCGGCGATTAGCGCTGGATCGAGATCCTTCTCGGCTGCCTGCTGGCGAATGATGTCGTCGTGGTGCAGCGGCAGCGTCACCTCCTTGATCGCTTCCCCCACGTCGAGCTGGGTGACGATCAGGGCGATCCCGACGCCAAGCCCGGCGAGCACGACCAGCAGCCGCAGTCGCGGCCGCGTCACGCCGCGCCGGCCCCGTCTCCGACGATCTGTTCGTAGACCTGTGCGAGCGCCCCCTCGAGTTCGGTGAGGTCGCCCTCGTTGTCGACGACGAAGGTTGCCCGATCGGCTTTCTCGCGTTGGGATAGCTGCTGCCCGGCGCGTGCCTCGAGGTCGGAGATCCCCCGCGCGCCGGCACGCTCGGCGCGAAGGTCATCGTTGGCGATGACGACGATCGTCGCATCGAAGGCGGACTCCATGTTCGTCTCGAACAGCAGCGGGACCTCGATCACCGCCAGGGCGGTCTCAGGAGCGAGATCGGTGCGCCAGGCGACGATCCGCTCGCCGACGAGCGGATGCAGCGTCGACTCCAGCCAGCGCAGCTCGTCCGGCCGCTCGAAGACGATCGCAGCGACACGGGCGCGGTCGACCTCGCCGTCGGCGATCACGTCGGGTCCCCAGCGCTCGGCAAGCAGCCCGCGGACCTGATCGCTCGCCAGCAGCTCGTGCACCACCGCGTCGGCGGACAGCGTCTCGGCCCCGAGGCGCCCCAGCGCGTCGAGTGCCTCGGACTTACCCGCGGCGATCGCGCCGGTGAGACCTACGACGGGTATTTGGCGCGCGGTGCTCACCGCGCGAAGGCTACGAGGTGGGCTCTTCGTCCGACTCGGGCTCGGCGCGGCTCGGCGGCCGGCCTCTCGGCGCCTCTGGGGCTCGCCCCGCGTCGCCCTGCGGCGCTTCCGGGGCCTCGGTGCACCGACTCCGCGTCGGCGCTCGGCGGGCGCCTGCGCGGTCGGCGCCTCGGCAGCGGGCGCCTCCGCAGGCACCTCGGAGAAGACCTCCTCGGAGAGGTCGAGGTCGGGCACGCCCGCCTCGGGCTCCGGCGTCGCCGGCGGCTGATTCTCCGGCTGGAGCTCCGGCGGGATCAGATCGCGAAGCGGAAGGTTGTCGTTGCGCTGGGCGCGCTTGACCGAGAGCGAGATGCGGCGGCGCTCCTCGTCGATCTCGAGGATCCGCACCCAGACCTCCTGACCCGGCTGCACGACCTCACCGGGGGTCTCGACGTGGTGCTCGGCAAGCTCGGAGATATGGACGAGGCCCTCAACGCCGGGGACGATCTCGACGAAGGCGCCGAAGGCGACGACCTTCGTGACCTTGCCCTCGAGGATGTCGTTCGGCTTGTACTCGTTGAGGACCGTCTGCCACGGGTCCTCCTGGGTCTGCTTGAGCCCAAGCGAGATCCGCTGGCGGTCGCGGTCGATATCGAGGACCTTGACGCGCACCGTCTCGCCGATCGACAGCACCTCGGACGGGTGGTTGACATGGCTCCAGGAGAGCTCGGAGATGTGGATGAGGCCGTCGATGCCGTCGAGATCGACAAAGGCGCCGAAGTCGACGATGTTGGAAATCTTGCCCTCGACCACCTGACCGGGCTCGAGACGGCCCAGGATCTGCTCGCGGACCTCCTTGCGCTCCTCCTCGAGGACGGCACGGCGCGAAAGGACGACGTTGTTGCGAGAGCGATTGAGCTCGATCACCTTGCACTCGAGCGTCTGGCCCTTGAACTCGTCCAGGTTGTGAACGCGACGGATATCGACCAGCGAAGCGGGCAGGAAGCCGCGGACACCCAGGTCGAGGATCAGGCCGCCCTTGACGACCTCGATCACGCTGCCCTCGACCGGCTCGCCGGTCTCGGCTGCGGCCTCGATCTTGCGCCATGCCTTCTCGAAGCGCGCGCGCTTCTTCGAGAGGACCAGGCGGCCCTCCTGGTCCTCCTTGGTGAGGACGAGCGCGTCGACGTGCTCACCGAGCGAAACCTCTTCGGAGGGATCGACGGAGCGGCGAATCGAGAGCTCGTTCGCCGGGATGACGCCCTCGCTCTTGTAGCCGATGTCGACGAGGACCTCGTCCTTGTCGATCCGCACGACCTCGCCGGCGACAACGTCGCCCTCGTCGAAGGGCTTGATCGTCGCGTCGTAGTTGGGAACGAGCTTGCCGTCGACCTCGATCAGAAGGTCCATGGAGCCACCGTTCGCGGCGGCAGGCGGGGCCGGAGGCGCGGGCGGCGCTTCGGGAGCAGGCTCAGTCGTTGTGTCGGCTGCGGACACGACGGCCGATGATAGGGAAAAGGCGATCAGTCGCGTAGGCGACTAACGCTGCTGGCCAAAGATCCGCAGGAGGAACAGGAAGAGGTTGATGAAGTCGAGGTAGAGCGCGAGGGCGCCCATGATCGAGGCGCGCTGCTCCTCATCGCCCGAGAGCCCCGCCTTGGCGAAGCCCTTGATCTTCTGCATGTCGTAGGCGGTGAGCCCAGCGAAGATCAGCACCCCGGCGTAGGTCGTCACCCAGTACAGCGTCTCGTTGGCGACGAAGATGTTCACGATCGAGGCCGCGATCAGCCCGAACAGCGCCATGAAGAGGAACGTCCCCATCGCCGACAGGTCACGCTTGGTGACGTAGCCCCACAGCCCGACGGCACCGAACATCGCCGACGTCAGGAGGAACGTCGTGAAGATCGACTGCGCGGTGTAGAGCTCGAAGATGAGCGCGAACGTGACGCCGACGCTCGCCGCGTAGACGAAGAACAGGGTCAGCGCGAGGGCCGGCGAAAGCCGGTTGATCGCCGCCGAGATGGTGATCACGAGCCCGAGCTGGACGGCGATGACCGCGATCATGATCACCGGGCTTTCGGTGATGTCGGTCAGCAGCTGGTCGCTCGAGCCGATCGCGCCCGCGACGATCCCGGTCACAAGCAGGCCGGCGAACATCCAGCCGAAGACTCGGGTCAGGAACTCCTGCTCGCTGCTGCGGGCGAGCGTGGGCTGAGCGACGGTGGCCTCGATGGGCGAACGGTACCTGCCAGAACGGCCGTGATCCTTTTCGCCGAGGCGTGTTTCAGTTGCCGTAAGCAAACGATCTGGGCCGCTGCGGCGGCGAAGGGAATGTGATGAGTCTCAAGCGATATCTCACCTTGGCAACGATGCTGGTAGCCGTGGGGGTGTTCTTCTCGGGCTTCGCGATCGCCCAGGCACGCTCCGGCGGCGATGACGGCACCCCCGACCAGGGTCCAAGCACGACCCAGAGTTGTCAGCCCGGCGAGGACACCGGCGACGACCATGGCGACGACAACGACAAGGTCGCCGCCCGGAGCGGTGGGGACGACGTCCAGGGCACCGAAGCCGACGACGACCTCAGCGGCGACGACGGCAACGACCAGATCGACGGCAACGAGGGCAACGACGACCTCTGCGGCGGTCAGGGTGACGACACGATCAGCGGCGGCCCCGGCGATGACGTGATCGACGGCGGCGGCGGTAGCGACGACGTCAGCGGCAACGCTGGCAATGACAAGATCTTCGCCGCCGGCCACGGCAGCGATGACGTCAACTGCGGTGCGGGCAAGCACGACGTCGTGCACGCCAGCAACAACGACGACGTCGCTTCGAACTGCGAGGTCGTCCGTTAGCTAAATCCACGCCCGGAGCTCCGTCTCCCCGACGGGGCTCCGGCGCGTTGGTCGCCGGTACCCTCGCTGGCCGATGCCGCGTCGTGCGACAAAGCGGGGTGACGAGCGGACCGCTCTCGGGGGCGACTACGACGCGCTGATCTGCGGCGCGAGCTTCGCCGGGCTCTCGGTCGCGCGCGAACTCGCCGGATCGGGCGCCCGTGTGCTCGTCATCGACCGCTACGAGATCGGTGAGCGCCAGACGTCGGCGTGCGCCGCCCCCACGGGGTGGCTCGAGGCGATGGGCGTGGCCGATTCGATGCGCCAGACGTTCGACACCCTCGTCGTCCATACACCGCACACGACCGTCAACTTCCGCCTGCCCTGGACGTTTTCGACGTTCGACTATCGCGAGCTCTGCGGCCTGTTGTTCGACCAGTGCGACGCCGAGTTCGAGACAGCAAAGGTTGAGGGCCGGACCGGGCGCACCGTCCACACCGATCGCGGCGACCTCTCGTCGGAGCTGATCGTGGACGCTCTGGGCTGGAAGCGCGTGCTGGCCGGCAACGAATATCAGCCGCCCGATGCGCCGCTGTCGCGCGGACTCGAGGTCCACCCCCCTGGTTCGAGCGACAAGCTCGAGATCTGGATCGATCGCGACTACGTCCCAGCGGGCTATGGCTGGAGCTTCCCGGCACGCGATGAGATCCGCATCGGCGTCGGCTCGTTCGACCCGCGCTTTCACGTCAAGGAGCCGACGGTGCGACTGGCGGAGGACCTCGATTCCGAGGCTGTCCGTTACCAGGGCAACTGGATCCCCCACAAGCTGCGCGACGCGACGGCGGACGACGTCTTCTTCGTCGGCGACTCAGCCGGGCACTGCCTGCCGCTGACCGCGGAGGGCATCCGCACCGCCTTTTACTTCGGCATCGCCTGCGGGCGCGAGCTGCGCGCAGTTATCGAGGCTCGCAGCGACCGCGCCACCGCGCTGCGCCGCTACGCCGAGTTCTCGGCGGCGCACGAGTGGAAGTTCAAGTGGATGCTGCGCACCCAGAAGGCAGTCCCGCGAGTGCCGCCACGCCTGCTTGCCGGGGCGCTGCGCGCGATGGAGCGCGGGTCATTCGTGGACTGGTCGTTCGGCCACTACCTACGGATCGCCGACCCCTCGTTCGCGAGCGATCGCGGAGGCCGGAGGCCGGAGCGGAGCCCCGCCGCTGTTGAGGCGGCTTATTAGTAGCGAACGATCAGGTACGTCCCTGCCAGAAGCAGGACGATCCCCGCAACCCGTGGCGCAGTAATCGCCTGCTCCTCGAGGCCGAGGAACCCGAAGCGGTCGAGGATCACGGACAGCGTCAGCTGGCCGGTGATCGTCGCCGCGGCCACCGCTCCAGCGCCAATTGACGTGACCGCGGTGAGCGCGGAGAAGACGTAGGCCGCGCCGAGCACGCCGCCGAGCAGGTAGTACCAGCGCACGTCGAAGGCTGCCGAGATCCCGCCCGCCTGACCGGCGACGACCATGATCAGCGCCAGCAGGATCGTCCCGACGCCAAACGAGACGAAGGCGGCGGCGATGCTCCCGGTCTGCTTACCGAGCCCGGCGTTGATCGGCGCCTGCATCGCGATCAGACCGCCCGTGAACGCCATGAGGATGACGGCGAGGCCTCTGTCCATCGCGCGGACTTTATGCGTGATGGTCTCCTCCCGCTCGTGTTTCAGCTTCGAACCCAGTCGCACCACGACTCTGAGGAGGATTCGAATGGAACTGAGGACACGCAACGTCACGCGCGCCATCGGCGGCGCCGTCGCGGCTCTCGCGGCGGTCGCGATCGCCGTGCCGGCCATTTCAGCCGCGGACGGAGGCCACAACGACGGCCATCGGGGCGCAACGGTCGGGACCGTCGATTCGTTCGACGCGACAACCGGGACGCTGACGATCACCCCGACGTCCGGCGACCCGATCTCGGGCACGGTCACCGACCGGACCAAGATCCAGTGCCACAGCGAGGACGTCAACGGCAATGACGACAACGGCGATGACGGGCCGAACCACGACGTCGGCGATGACAACGGCGGCAGCGGTCACCACGGCGGCTCCGGTCACGGCAAGCGCGACCACGGCGGGCGCCGCGGTAACTGCTCGACCGATGCACTTGTCACCGGCGCGATGGTCGAGGACGCGAGCCTCGACCTCGGCCCCACCGGCCTGACCTTCGAGGAGGTCGAGCTGAACTGACGGCAGCACGGGTATGACGTCCCACGGCTGCACGCATCCAAGCCGTGGGACGTCGGCGCCCGTACTACGGGGTGGTGACCGGGGAGCAGATGCCGCACGGAGCGCGATTCCGACCGCTTGCGAGAGCGGTTCTTCGCACGCAGAGCGACGAGCGGCTCGTGCGGCTCGTGCGGGAGGGTCGCGACGGCGCCTTCGACGAGATCGTCCGCCGCTATCGCCCACCGCTGGTCGCCTTCGCCGCCGCCTACGGGCCCGCCGACCCCGAGGACGTCGTCCAGGACAGCCTCACCCGTTCCTGGCAGTCGCTGCGTCAGTCCACCGGAGAGATGAAGTTGAAGCCGTGGCTCTACACGATCGTGCGCAACCGGGCGCTTAACGCCAAGCGCGACACGCACGTACACGAGGAGTTGACCGACCAGGTCGATGGCGTTCGCCAGCCGGCCGACATCGTCCTCACCAACGACGAACTTGCCCGGGTGGTGAGCGCCGTCAGCGCGCTCCCCGAACAGCAGCGCGAGGCTCTCGTGCGCAGCGCAATCGAGGGCCACACGCACGAGCAGATCGCCGACGCAATCGGCGCGACGCCGGGGGCGGTCCGCCAGCTGATCTTCCGCGGGCGCGCCACCGTCCGTCAGGGCGTCGGCCTGCTGATTCCGCTGCCGCTTGTGCGGGCGCTGGCGGAGAGCGGCGCCGCAGCGGAGGCGGGAGCGGGAAGCGCTGCCGCGGCAGGCGGCGGCGCGGCGCTCGCCAGCGGCGGTGCCGGAGCGGGGGTCTCGCTCGCCGCCAAGGCCGCGATCGTCGTTGCGGTCGGCGCGGTCGCAGCCGGCTCAGGGGTCGCGATTCACCGCTCGCACGAGTCCGACAGGCCGCGTGAGGCGGCGCCCCGGGAGGCGGTCTCAGAGGCCGCTAACAGCGGCCCCGCGCTGGCGGCGCCCGCCGCGACACCGATCAGCGACTCGTCGGGCTCCGTTGCGGGCTCGGGCGAAGCCGAGCCGGGCGACGATCACAGCGGCCACGGCCCGAACAACACTGGCGCGGATAGCTCTCGTGGCCACGGCTCCGGCAGCGGCCACGGCGGCGGCCCGGGTCCGAGCGGCACCTCGGGCTCGAGCGGCTCGTCCGGGTCATCCGGATCCTCTGAATCCGGCTCCTCGGAGTCCGGCCCATCGGCATCCTCGGGCCCCGGCGACGAGGGCAGCGCTGAATCCGGCGGCTCCAACGATTCGAGCGGTGACTCCGGAGCGTCGGGATCCGGCTCATCCGGCCACGGGTCCTCGGGCCCATCTGGTTCATCGGGCTCCGGCTCGAGCGGCTCGAGCGGATCATCCGGATCGTCCGGATCTTCGGGCCACGGCTCCTCTGGGTCGGGCGACAGCGGCTCAGGAGACACCGGGTCAAGCGACGGCAGCGGCTCGTCTGGCAGCGGCGACAGCGGGTCCTCGGGCGGCGGGGACGGCTCATCGGGCGGTTCTGGATCGTCGGGCTCGGGCTCCGACGACGCGCTCGATCTGAACAACTGACCGAAATCCGCCGAACGGCGGCGTGACTATTACGCGATTCCCAGGTTGACCCGATAGACCGGTAGACAGATTGCGCCGGAAGCGCGAAGCTGGGCGATCCAACCACCCCCCGGGAATCCCGCCGAATGACCCCGATCAGAACCCTGAGGCCGCTCGCCAAGGTCGTGCTCAGCACGCAAGGCGACGAGCGGCTCGTCGCGCTGTCGCGGCAGGGAAGCGAGGATGCGTTCGCCGAGATCGTGCGCCGCCATCGGCCTGGCCTGGTGCGGCTGGCCCGTTCGCTTGGAACCGGCGACCGCGCCGACGACGTCGTCCAGGACGGTCTCCTCCGCGCCTGGCGAGCGCTGCAGCACAAGGACGCAGAGATCGATCTGCGGCCCTGGCTGGCAACCATCGTGCGCAACCGGGCGCTGACATCTCACAGTGCCAACCGGCCCACGGAGGAGCTCGACGAGACGATCGACGGCGTGCGCCAGCCCGGCGACATCGTGATCATGCGCGAGGAGCTGCGCTCGGCCGTGAGCGCTGTCAACTCGCTCCCGGACTCCCAGCGCGAGGCGCTCGTGCGCAGCGCGCTCGCCGGCGAGAGCCATGATCAGATCGCCTCCGCGCTTGCGACGACCCCGGGCGCGGTGCGCCAGCTCATCTTCCGCGCGCGCACCGGCCTGCGTGAGGCCGTGGGTGCCGTCGTCCCCTTCCCACTCGTCCGCGCACTCGCCGACATAGGTACAGGCGGCGCGGCGGCTGGCGGCTCCGCGGCGGGCGGAGCCGCGATCGCCGCCTCCGCCGGCGGGGCGGGTGTGGGCCTGAAGGCGCTGGCGCTGGTTGCGGTCGGCGCGACCGTGGCGGGATCGGGCATCGCGATCGAGCGGCATACGAGTGGCGCCGACGCGAAGGAGACCAGCGCCTCGCTCTCGAGGGGCTCGGCCTCAGGCCAGGCCGCCGACGCCGCGACCGAGGCCGCGTCACATGCGGCTACGACCGGCGACCAGCCGGCGACACCCGGCGAGAGCGCGCCGAGGTCGAGCGCCGCGGTCCCGACCGAGACGAAGGCGTCGACCGCCAGCCGCAGCGAGGCGCTCGTCGCGGACACGTCGGATGCCGCCGGCACGCCCCGCGTGCCCGAAGGCTCCGGTCAGCCCGATGGCTCGGACGCTTCCAATTCCGATCCCGAGGCCTCCGACCCGCCAACTCAGCCGGCGCCGCAACAGCCGCATCAGGGCGGCCAGCAGCAGCCACCGCCGCAAGGCGGCCAGACCGGTGGCGATCACCCGATGCACCACGGCGACGATCAGCACCAGCCCGCACCTCCTCCCCCGCCTCCGCCGACCGATGACACCGCAGCGGCGGATGACGGCGGGGGCCGCCATCCCGACGGCGACGGCTACCAGCAGCAGCCGCAGTACACGGACGGGCACGACGGGGATCACCTCGACGGCGCTGGACTCGCGGGCCTCACCCTCGGCGACTGAAACCAGCCGCCGCGTGATCTTTGGCGGGGTCCGAGGTTCACCTCCTGACCCACCCACCCACCCAGGAGGCGGAGATGACAACCAGGAGCAGCACGCTGCGCGGACGGATCGCTTGGACCGTCGTGCTCGCGCTCGCGCTCAGCCTTGGCGCGATCGCAACAGCGTCCGCCAAGGATCGCAACCACGACCGGATCCCGGATCGCTGGGAGCGCGCGAACAACCTGTCGCTGAAGGTCAACCAGGCCAAGCGCGATCAGGACCGAGACAGCCTCAACAACCGCGGCGAGTACAAGGCGGGCGACGATCCGCAGGACGCCGACACCGACGGCGATGGCATCACCGACGGCAACGAGGGCGCGGGCACGATCACGGCCTGGGACCCGACGACCGGCGAGCTGACGATCAGCCTGTTCGGCGGCGACTCGGTGACCGGAACCGTCACCGACCAGACCGAGGTCCAGTGCGCTCCCACCGATCAGTCAGAGGATCCCGCCGACGACACGGACACGAAGTCGGCCCGACCCGGCGACCAGGCTGCACCCCCGGCGCCGACCGCTGACGATCCGACCTCGGACGACCCGAGCGATGACGACCCGACCGCGGAGGACCCGCCCAGCGATGGTCCGCACCACGGCGGCGATGGTCACTGCCAGCAGGGCGTGCCGTGTTCAGCCGACGACCTAGCCGTTGACGAGGTGGTCCAGGAGGCGCACCTGAGCGCCACGGCGGACGGTCTCCTCTTCGACGAGATCAAGCTCGGCCCCACGGCGACGAGCACGAGCTAACGAACTCGGCCGCGATCTCCAACGCGCGGTCGACGGAAGCGAGAGAGGGTGGCCCGGCGGGGCCACCCTCGCTCGTTTCAGGCTTCGCGATCGCTACTTGGCGGCGAGCCAGTCGTCGCCGATGCCGACGTCGACATCGAGCGGCGGGTCAAGGTCGAACGCAGCGATCATCTCCGTCCGAGCGAGCTCGCCGGCGCGCTCCATCTCCTCTGCGGGCCCCTCGAACAGCAGCTCGTCGTGAATCTGGAGGACGAGCTCGGACTGCATCCCGGCCTCGGCGAACGCCCGCGTGACCCGCACCATCGCGAGCTTGATGATGTCCGCGGCGGTGCCCTGGATCACCGTGTTGACCGCGACCCTCTCCCCCAGGCCGCGGCGCTGCGGATTGCCCGAACGTAGCTCCGGGACATTGCGGCGCCGCCCCATCAGCGTGGTCACGAACCCGCGCTCGCCGGCCTCGAGGATGGTCTGGTCGATAAAGCGCTTGACCGCCGGGAAGCGCTCGAAGTAGCGCTGGATGTAGAGCGCCGCCTCCTCGCGCTCGATGTTGAGGCGATCCGCGAGGCCGAAGGCAGAGAGGCCGTAGGCGATGCCGAAGTTGACCATCTTGGCCTTTGAGCGCTCGCCGGGCGTGATCGCGTTGGGGTCGGCGCCGATGATCCCGGCCGCCGTCGCGGCGTGGATGTCCTCGCCGGAGGCAAAGATCTCGCGCAGCACGTCCTCGCCCGCGACGTGCGCGAGCACACGCAGCTCGACCTGGTTGTAGTCGCAGGAGAGGAGCTTGCGGCCCTCGCCCGCGACGAAGCAGGCGCGCACGGGCCGGCCGACGTCGGAGCGGATGGGGATGTTCTGGAGGTTGGGGTTGGTGCTCGAGAGGCGGCCGGTCGCAGCCGTCACCTGGTTGAAGGTGGTGTGCAGGCGGCTGTTGGAGTCCACGAGCTCCGGCAGCGAGTCGAGGTAGGTGCTCTTCAGCTTCGTCAGCTCGCGCCAGCGTTCGACCTTCTCGACGATGGGATGCTCGTCGCGAAGCTGGCCGAGGACGCGGGCGTCGGTTGAGAAGCCGGTCTTGCCGCGTCGCTTCTTGGTGAGGCCGAGCTCGTCGAAGAAGACCTGAGCCAGCTGCTGGGGCGAGCCGATCGTGAACTCGTGGCCGGCCAGCTCATAGATGTCGGCCTCGAGCTGGTCGATCTGCTCCTCGAACCCTGCGCCGACCTCGGCGAGCTTCTCGGTGTCGAGGCGCAGCCCGACGCGCTCCATCTCGGCGAGCACCTCGATGAGCGGCATCTCGACCTCGGTCAGCACCCGCTCAACGCCGAACTCCTCGATTCGCGGGCGCTGGCGCTGGGCCAGCTCGTGAACGAGGCGGGCATCGACAGCCGGGTCGCCCGGCACGTCGCCCTCCTCCGCCGCCAGCGATAGCTGGCCGTCCTCGGTGCCGGCAGGGGCAGCGGCGAGCCCCGCATCGGCTGCGAGCTCGTGCAGGTCGTAGGTTCGCCGGGCCGGATCGATCAGGTAGGCGGCCACCATCGTGTCGTGTGAGAGATCCAGGCCACCGGGGCGAATATGGGCGAGCAGGCCCTTGCCGGCGGGGCCACCGAGACCCTTCAGGTCGTGACCGATGAGCGGGCGATCCTTGAGGTCGGCGGCAAGCGCGGCGAGGTCGGAGGCATCGCCGGTGATTACCTGCGTGCCATCGCTGGCAGCCCAGCGGCCGCCCGAGATCGCCATCGAGATCGGGCCTTCGGCGAGCTCGGCGACCGTGCCCTCCTTTGCCTCGACCTCGATCGTCTCCTCGACCATCCGCCCGGGGACGACCTCCTCCCACTCGTCGTCGAGGCGCTGAACGACGGCGCGCAGCTCGAATTCGTTTGCAGCATCACGCAGCTTCGAGCGATCGGGCGAGCCCCGCATCTCCGACGTGATAACGAGCGGGACGTCGACGTCCTCGACCATCGTCGCCAGCTGCTTCGAGACGCGCGCATCCTCGGCGTGCTCGGTGAGGTTCTGCTTGCGCTTGGCGCCGGAGATCTCGTCGACCGAGCCGAGCACGCTCTCCAGATCGCCGAACTGCTGGAGCAGCTGAGCCGCGGTCTTGTCGCCGATGCCGGGAACGCCCGGGATGTTGTCGGAGGTATCGCCCTTGAGGCCGATGAAGTCGGTGACGAGCTCGGGCGGCACGCCGTAGCGCTCGACAACGCCGTCGCGGTCGTAGATCTTGGTGTCGGTGACCCCGCGCGAGGTGGTCATCACGCGCACGCCGTCGCGCACCAGCTGGTAGACGTCGCGGTCGCCCGAGACGATCATCACGGGAACGTGCGCGTCGCTCGCCTGCCGCGCCAGCGTGGCGATGACGTCGTCCGCCTCATAGCCCTCGACCGACACGTTCTTGAAGCCGAACGCCTCGGCAAGCGGCGCCAGGGCCGGCCACTGCTCCTTCAGCAGGTCAGGGCGCGACTTGCGCTGCGACTTGTACTCGGCGTAGACCTTCTCCCGACCCGACCAGCCCTTGTCCCAGGCGACGATGACGGCCTTCGGCGAGTGGTCGATGAGGATCTTGGCCATCATGGACGCGAAGCCATAGATGGCGTTGGTCGGCCGCCCGTCGGCGGTTGCGATCGACTCGGGAAGCGCGAAGAACGCCCGATAGGCGAGCGAGTTCCCGTCGATGAGAAAGACCTCCTGGCCCTTCCCGTTTTGGTCCTTCTTGGCCACGCATCGATCTTATGGGCCGCGGCTGGCAAGGAGTCCGAGCAGGTCGGAGGCGATCCCAGCTGGGTCGTCACCTAGCCGTCCACCTCGGCAATGAGCCGTTGGTGCGACCGGGCATGGTGACCGGGATGCCGTCGCGCATTGGGGTGCGGGTCACTGCGAGGGTCCGCGATCTCGTGACGCGTATGTCCTTACGCCGGCCGGGCGACGCTGGGTAGGGAACGGTGAGTTGCGGAGTGCCGTGGCCTGGCTTCAGGAGGCGCCAGAGCTCCGCGGCGCTTCGGTGGGAGAGGACGGCTCGTGGGATGGCCAGCGTGGCGGCCTTCCACCGGCCGCGGTCGGTCAGACCGTCGTGGCCGACGGCGTAGACGCCGCGATGGATGCGTTGGATGCGGCCAGTAGCGACTCGGTGGTGAATTGCTATCGGCGTAAGCCCGACCATTGCCAGCTGCGCCGTCGTTACAACCCCGTGCTGCCGGGCGGCGATTCGGGCAATGAGGGAGTCAGGTGTGTGAGGTTTCTTGTCTATAGGAAACAAAACCCCACACAGGCCAAGCCCGCCCCCCTACCCAGCCTGACCCGCTCCCGGATTGCGCGAGCGTTCCGCCGCGAAGCGCGCCCTTCACGTCACACACTGAGCGCCGACGCTGGGCGTTTCGTCGCCCCGCCTAGAATCCGGCGCCCGTGGCTTCCGTCTCTGCTCAGTTCTCAGTCATCGTCCGCGTCGAGCTCGATGCTCGGTCGGAGCCGCTCGGTCGCCTCACGGCCGCCATCGCCGAGGCTGGCGGTGCGCTCCAGGGCGTGGATCTCGTCCCCGGCGCCGGCGGCGAGGGCAAGCGGGTGCGGGAGTTCACCATCGACGCTCGCGATCAGCCGCACTGGGAGCAGATCCTGCGCGCGATCGGCGGGACCCGCGGCGCGAAGGTCCTCGATTACGTCGACCGGACGCTCGCGATGCACCGCGGCGGCAAGATCGAGCAGCACAACAAACACCCGCTGAAGACGCGCGACGACCTCTCCATGGCCTACACGCCGGGCGTCGCGCGGGTGTGCATGGAGATCGCGGCCGATCGCAAGAAGGCCTTCGACTTCACGATCAAGAAGAACACCGTCGCCGTCGTCTCCGACGGCTCCGCGGTCCTCGGCCTCGGCGACATCGGGCCGGAGGCGGCGATGCCCGTGATGGAGGGCAAGGCGATGCTCTTCAAGGAGTTCGCGAACATCGACGCCTTCCCGATCTGCCTGTCGACGAACGACCCCGAGAAGATCATCGAGACGGTCCGGCTGATCGCGCCGACGTTCGGCGGTATCAACCTCGAGGACATCTCGGCTCCGCGCTGCTTCGAGATCGAGGAGCGGCTCAAGGCGGAACTCGACATCCCGGTCTTCCACGACGATCAGCACGGCACCGCGATCGTGACCATGGCCGCCCTCTTCAACGCCCTGAAGATCGTCGGCAAGCCGATCGAAGACCTCAACGTGCTGATGATCGGCCTGGGCGCGGCGGGCGTAGCAGTTACCAAGATGATGCTCGCCTCCGGCGTCACCAACGTCATCGGCTGCGACCGCAAGGGCGCACTGGCGACGTCGCGCGACGACTACGAGGAGATGACCGACATCAAGCGCTGGTATTCGGAGAACTCGAACCCGGAGCAGAGACTCGGCTCGCCCGGGGACGTCATCGACGGGATCGATCTTCTCGTCGGGCTCTCCGGGCCGGGCGTGATCACCGCCGAAGATCTGAAGCGGATGGCCGACGACGCGATCGTCTTCGCGATGGCAAACCCGACGCCCGAGGTGATGCCGGAGGAGGCCGAGCCCTACGTGCGGATCATGGCCACCGGGCGCTCGGATTACCCGAACCAGATCAACAACGTGCTCGCCTTCCCGGGCGTCTTCCGCGGCGCCCTGGACGCCGGTGCGCCGCGCATCACCGAGGAGATGAAGCTCGCGGCCGCTCAGGCGATCGCCGACGTCGTCTCCGCGGAGGATCTCTCCGAGAACTACATCATCCCGTCGGTCTTTGACCGCGATGTGGCTCCGGCGGTCGCCCAAGCGGTCGTCGAGGAGGCGCGGCGCGATGGCATCGCGCGCGTCTCCGAGGAGACCGGAACCTTCCAGACCGTCGAGTAGCGGCGGGGACCTCGGGTAACGAGACGGCATGCGTGTTCTCGTCACTGGCGCCTCAGGACTGATCGGGTCGGCCGTCTGCGACGCCCTCCTCGCCCGCGGCGACGAGGTGGTCGGCCTCAGCCGCGATCCCGCCAAGGCCCGCGGCACGAACCCGACCGTCACCTGGCACGCCTGGGATCCCGCGAACGAGCGCCCGGCGAGCGAGGCCCTGCAGAGCGTCGACGGCGTCATCAACCTCGTTGGCGAGGAGGTCAACCAGCGCCTCACCGATGCCGCGAAGCAGCGCATCCACGACAGCCGCGTCCGCGCGACCCACAACCTCGTGGACGGGATCCTCGCCGCGTCCCCCAGCCCGCCGGTGCTCGTCAGCCAGGCGGCGATCGGTGTCTACGGCGACCACGGAGAGGCTGTCGTCGACGAATCGAGCTCGGTCGGCTCGAGCTTCCTCTCCGGCCTCGTGGTCGAGTGGGAGAACGAGGCCAAGCGCGCCGAGCCGGGCGGCGTGCGGGTGGTCGTCGTGCGCACCGGCCTCCTCCTCGACGCGGACGGAGGCCTGCTCAAGCAACTGCTCCCGCCCTTTAAGTTCGGCGTCGGCGGCCCGCTCGCCGGCGGCGACTTCTACATGCCGTGGATCCACCGTGACGACGAGGTCGGAATTCTCCTCTGGGCGCTCGACAACGCCAACGTCAGCGGGACGATCAACGCCACGGCACCGCACCCGGTCACCAACCGCGACTTCTCCAAGACGCTTGGCAGGGTCCTGCGCCGGCCGTCGTTTATGCCGGCGCCCCGCTTCGCCATCGCCGCTCTGCGTGGCGAGGAGCTCACCGAGGAGATCACCGGCAGCTACCGCGTGATTCCGCGCCGGGCACTCGACCTCGGCTACTCGTTCCGCTTCACCGAGCTCGAGCCGGCGCTCCGCGACCTGCTCTAGGCGTCTCAGTTCCGCTGAGCTGCGCGACCGGCTTCGCCTCGCCGTCCGCGATCTCATAGCCCGTCATCCGGCCGAGCGTCGTCTCCCCGTTCTCAGCGATCGAGTACGTGCCGAGGATTGAGTCGCGGTCGGCGGTCTCGAAGAACGCATCCACCACGGCGCTGCGATCGGTGGGGTCGGACGCGCGGTCGATCGAGTCGAGGATGAGAGCCATGGCCTCGTAGCCGTACGCCGCATAGCGACCCGGCGCGCGGCCGTAGTGGTCCGTGAACCGCTTGACGAAGTCCTGGCCTGAAGCCGGCAACTGCGACGGGTCGAGGGCGGCGGAGGTGGCGAAGAGATCCCCGGTTGCCGTCTTGACACGATCTGGCCTCGGGCCGCGTCCGTCGAGCTGCGGGTGCCCCTCCCAGCTCTGCGCGAGCGACGCCGTCGGGCCGATCTGGCCGGTGAAGAACAGCAGCTCGCCGGACCGTGACAGCGTGGCGCGCGTCAGCGACTCACGGAAGGTCTGATCGACGTCCTTGCTGAAGTCGGTTCCGTCGGTCACGGTCGAGACCGAGCGCACGCCCATCTTGTCCACCCACGCGGCCGCCGCCCGCGCCTGCGCCTCGTCGCCCGGGATCACCCTTCCGAAGGTCCGGGTGCCGGTCTTCTGCTCCTCTGAGATCTGGTCTGAGCCGGGGAAGGCGTCGACGAGATCGGTCGCGCCGCTGGCCGGCGACACCTGAAGCAGTCCGGCCGCGTTGGTGATCGGCACCGAGGTTCGGCTGGCGCCCGACTCGAAGTCGCCCAGGTAGGCGATCGCGGTGGAGTCCTGCGTCGCGGTGCGCGCGTTCTCGCCAACCTTGGCCGGCGCCCAGCCCCCGGCCTCGGCGTCGCCCAGGAAGGTGGCCTCGACCCGAAGTCCCCCCGCCTGGCCGCCGGCATCGGCGAGCGCCAGGCGCGCCCCGTCGGCCGCGTCACGTCCGTCCTGCCCATTGGGACCCTGCGTGGGCAGGCTCACGTACACATCCAGAACGGCGTCGCCTGAGGGGTCCGAACCCGCACCACCGCAGCCGGCGATCGCCGTGATCGCTGCGGCAAGCGCGAGCGCGCTAGCCCAGGAACGCCTCGGCAAAGGCGAAGTCCTCCGGCGTCACCGTGCGGAGCTCCGCCACCGCCTCCGCGAGCGGGACGCGCTTGATTGCCGTCCCCCGCAGCGCCAGCATCATTCCCCAGGCGCCGTCATGCACGGCGTCGATCGCGCCAACGCCGAAGCGGGTCGCGAGCACCCGGTCGTAGGCGGTCGGAGTCCCGCCACGCTGGATGTGGCCGAGGACGACGGCGCGCGTCTCATAGCCGGTGCGCTGTTCGATCTCGCCCTCGAGCAGGTGACCGATCCCGCCGAGCCGCTCATGTCCGAACTCGTCGACATCGCCGCTGGCCACCTCGAGCGTGCCCTCCTTCGGCAGCGCGCCCTCGGCGGCCACGACGATCGAGAAGAAGCGCCCGCGCGAGTGACGGCGGCGGATCAGGTTGCAGACCTCGTCGATGTCAAATGGTTGCTCGGGGATGAGGATCACGTCCGCGCCCCCGGCGACTCCCGAGTCGAGCGCGATCCAGCCCGCGTGGCGGCCCATGACCTCGACCACCATCACCCGGTGGTGCGACTCCGCGGTCGTGTGGAGGCGATCGATCGCCTCGGTCGCAACCTGCAGCGCCGTATCGAATCCGAAGGTCACGTCGGTGGCCCCGATGTCGTTGTCGATCGTCTTGGGAACGCCGACCACGTTGAGCCCGTGCTCGGAGTGCAGCCGGTTGGCGGCCCCGAGCGTGTCCTCGCCGCCGATCGCGATCAGTCCGTCGAGGCGCAGCTCGTCGAGCGTGGCCGCGATCGCCTGGGGTCCGTCGTCGCGCTTGAAAGGGTTCGTCCGCGAGGTCCCGAGGATCGTGCCGCCGCGCGGCAGGATGCCCCGCGTCGACTCGATGGTGAGCTCCTCGTAGTCGCGCTCGAGCGGCCCGCGCCAGCCGTCGCGAAAGCCGACGAACTCGTCGCCACGGAGACCGACCCCCTTGCGGATGATCGCGCGGATCACCGCGTTCAGGCCGGGGCAGTCACCACCCCCGGTGAGGAGTCCTAGGCGCACCTCGCCAAAGGTACACGCCCGCCCGCAGGCGGCTCAGCGCCCGAGCGCGTCGCGACGGCCGTTGAAGAATTCGCGCCGCCGCGTCGTAGGGATTCTCCGCGGCCAGGAGTTCGGCGTACCCGAGCTCGGCACCCGCGAAGCCGCGGGCGTTCCAGACGTCGCTTCGCGGGCGCTCGCGCCATGGCCCGACGTAGAGGTATGGCTCGGCGTGCTGCTCGTCGCCCGGCGAGACGCCGAACGTCGCGCGGCCACCACCATCGTCGGTGCCCGCGTCGAAGGCGACGTCGAAGTGCTCCGGCCAGAGGATCACCGCCGACGGCTCATCGCCGATCGCGGAGGTCGAGCGAACCTGCTCGAGCGCCCCGGTGGCGAACGAGTAGAGCTCGGCAAGGCCGGCGGCAGCGGCGGGATCGAGGTTCAGCGGCGCCGTGTCCTCCGGAACACCGTCGAAGAACAGCCCGGCGCCCACGAACCGGGCCGCATCGGCCAGCGTCGTCAGCGACCCACGCCGCTCCTGCCCGTCCTCGGAGACCACGAGCTCGGCGCCATCGACGCGCACGGCCAGCACGTGACCCTGGAAGTCAAACGGCGGGGTTCCGAATCCGCCCGGCGTCGGCATCAGCGCGATCTCGTTGTGAGGCTTGCGGGCCGGCGCGACGATCTGCTCGGCGACGCGATGAAGCGACTCGCGCGTGCTGGCGAAGCTCGGCGGAAGGGGTTCGAGACCCACCTACACCAGCTCCGCATCCGCGACGATCTCGACCATTGCCGGCCCATTGTGGGCGAGAGCGCGCTCGAGCGCCGCGTCGAGCTCGTCCGCCTCCGTCACCCGGATCCCGAGCGCACCACACAGCTCGGCGTACTCGGCGAAGTTCGGGTTGTGCAGCTGCGTCTGCCAGACGTCCCAGGATCCGGCCCGTTGCTCCTTCGAGATCTTCCCGAGCTGCCCGTTGTTGACCAGCACGTGGGTGATGTTCATGTCGTGCTTGACGGCCGTCAGCAGCTCGCCCATGTACTGGCCGAAGCCACCATCGCCCGTCACGGCGATGATCGGCCGCTCGCCGCGAGTCGCGGCCCAGGCCCCGATTGCGGCGGGGTATCCGAATCCGATCGAGCCGAGGTAGCCCGACATGAGCACCCGCTGGGTGCCCTTGCTCTCGAAGTAGCGCCCGAAGGAATAGGTGTTGTTGCCGACGTCCACGGCGATCACCGCATCGTCCGGGGCCTTGCGGGTGAGGGCCTCGAAGATCGCCGCCGAGGCGACTCCGTGGCCGCGGTCGTCGCCAAGCCGGCTCGCCTTCTCAGCAGCCCAGATCGCCCGCCGCGCCGCAATGTCCCCGCGCTGGTCGGTGGCCGCGATCTCACGCTCGGCCAGACCGTCGGCGAGCAGGTCCGCGGTCACTCCCACCTCGCCCCAAACCGGCACCTCGACCCTGTGGAACTTGCCGAGCTGCATCGGGTCGAGATCGACCTGGATGATCGGGTGGCCGGGATAGATCCCGGTGTGGTTCGCAAACGAGGCCCCGAACACGAGCAGCAGATCGGCCTCGTTCATCACCCAGCTCGCGACCGGCGTACCGCTGCGCCCGAGGACCCCGCACGCGAGCTCATGGTCGTCGGGCATCTGGCCCTTTGCCTTGAAGGTCGAGATCACGGGAGCGCCGAGGCGTTCGGCGAGGGAGATCACCGAGTCCATCCGCTCGCGCGCGCCGTAGCCGACGATGATCACCGGCCGCTTTGCGGTGGCGAGCAGCTCCCTGGCCCGCGACAGTGACTCGTCGGCCGGAACGATCCGTTCGTCGCCCAGCCGCCCCTCGGGACCGGACGCCTCAGCTTCACCCGCCGGGATCGTTTGCACGTCGTCGGGGAAGATCAGGTGGGTCGGCTGGTGGCGCACGACGGCGTTCTTCACCGCGAGGCTCATGAGCTCAGCGTGCTTGGAGGACGGCAGGACCGTCTGGCTCCAGCTCGCCACCGGGGCAAACGCGGCCGCAAGGTCAACCTCCTGGAATGCGCCCGGGCCGAGGACCTGCTCCTCGACCTGGCCGGTCAGTGCCAGCACCGGCGACCGGTCGAGCTTGGCGTCCCAAAGGCCCGTGAGCAGGTTGGTAGCGCCGGGCCCGGCGATCGTCAGGCAGGCGGCCGGCCTGCCGGTGAGCTTTCCGTAGGCCGAAGCGGCGAACGCCGCGGCGCCCTCGTGGCGGATCCCGATGTAGGTCAGCTTGCCGGCCTGCTCCTGGCGCCTGATCGCATCCGCGAGGCCCAGATTCGAGTGGCCCACCATGCCGAAGACGTGCTCGATCCCCCAGTTGACCATCGTCTCGGCCATGAGGTCGGACACCGTGGCCTCATGCTCGGCCGGCGGCGCCACGCCGACGTAGACGCCATCGTCGCGGACCTCGAGCGGAAAGCATGTCGCCTCGTCGACGAACTCGCCGGGAGAACGGCCGGTCAGCGGGTCGTAGTCGAACCCGTGCCACGGACAGCGCAACAGGCCGTTCTCGATCGACCCCTCCCCCAGCGGTCCGCCCTGGTGGGGGCAGCGGTTGTCGAGCGCTGCCCAGCAGCCGTCGTAGTGGACGAGCGCGAGTTCGCGCAAACCGGCATGGACGGTGGTTACGCGTCCCTCGGGCAGCTCGTCCGCCGCGAGCACGCGATGCCACTCGACCGTCGCTCCATCGCCGTTGCCGCTCATACGCTCCTCCTCGATCGCGGTCGAATCCGTTCGACCCATTGTCGCGGCAGGCGCGCGGGCGTTACACGGAGGAATGCGGCGACGCTACGCGCGCAGCCAGTCGAGCGCGGGCTTGGCCCAGCGGTCGAGGATCCCGTTCACGAGGACGAACAGGAAGATCAGCGTCGCGACGCTTCCGCCGACGGAGAACGCGTAGGCGATGACCATGAGGATCAGGCCGACGACGGTGAACATGAGAAGCCTCATCGGGGCGGCAATTTACCGGAAACGGAGCACCTCAACAGCGGCGCGATCGGCTACGCCTCCGGCGACATGGCTGCTCGAGCCGCGGTGATGAACTCCGCCACGGCCGCAGCCGCCGCCTGTGGCCCGCCGGCCTCCTGAACCGCGCGCACGAGCCGGGTCCCGACGATGACGCCGTCAGCCAGGGCGCCCACCTGCGCTGCCTGCTCGGGTGTGCCAATCCCGAACCCGACCGCGACGGGGACCGGGGAATCCGCCCTCGTCGCCTCGATCAGCGCGCCCAGCGATTCCGGGAGGCTGTCGCGCTCGCCGGTCGTGCGGGTGTCGGAGACGAGGTAGATGAAGCCGTCCGCCGCCGAGCAGATCCGCTTACGGCGCTCCGGCGGCGTCGTCGGCGCAATCAGCGGGATCAGCGCGAGCCCGGCTCCGCGAAGCGCCGCTGCAATCTCACCGCCCTCCTCGGGCGGGAGGTCGGGAACGATCGCCCCCGCGGCACCGGCGTCGCGCAGAGCCGCCGCGCAGGCCTCAGGCCCACGAGCAAGGATCATGTTTGCGTAGGCCATCGGCACGACTGGGACCCGGGCGGCGACGCGCTCGCAGTCGCCCAGGACCGAGTCGAGCGTCGCCCCGGCCGCGAGCGCCCGGGTGCCGGCGGCGTGGATGACCGGTCCGTCGGCGAGCGGGTCCGAGTACGGGACGCCGAGCTCGATGAGGTCGGCGCCGGCGTCCGCGTAAGCATCGATGACCGCGGCGGAGGTGTCCGCATCAGGAAAGCCGCCCATCAGGTACGGCATCAGGGCGGCGCGCCCCTCCCCCTTTGCGGCGGCGAACGCCGCCGCAATCTCAGCCATCGCCCAATCGCGCAACGACCTCGGCGAGGTCCTTATCGCCGCGGCCGGAAAGTGTGACGACATCGTAACCCGGGGTCTGACCCCCGTTTGCAGAGTCGTCGAGAAGCCACGCAATTGCGTGACTCGGCTCCAGCGCCGGGATGATGCCCTCGAGGCGCGCGAGTTCGCGGAACGCCTGCAGGGCGTCGTCGTCGGTGACCGCGACGTAGCTCACGCGGCCGCTGTCGCGCAGGAAAGCGTGCTGTGGACCAACGCCGGGATAGTCGAGTCCGGCCGAGACCGAGTGAGCCTCGAGGATCTGGCCGTCGTCGTCGGCGAGCACGGAGGAAAGGGCTCCGTGCAGCACGCCGGTGCGACCCGCGGTGAGCGAGGCGCCGGTGCGTCCCGAGTCGACCCCCTCCCCCGCCGCCTCGACGCCGATCAGCTCAACCTCCGCGTCGTCGACGAACGGGACGAACGTCCCGATCGCGTTGGAGCCGCCGCCGACACACGCGATCACCCTTGCCGGCAGCGAACCCTCGGCCGCGAGCGCCTGTTCGCGGGCCTCCGATCCGATCACCAGCTGCAGGTCGCGCACGAGTGCCGGATATGGGGCCGGTCCGACCGCCGAGCCGATGATGTAGTGCGTCGTCGCGACGTTGGTGACCCAGTCGCGGATCGCCGCGCTGACCGCCTCCTTGAGCGTTCGCGCGCCGGCCTCGACCGGCGCGACGGTGGCACCCAGCAGCCGCATCCGCTCGACGTTGGGCGCCTGGCGGCGCATGTCCTCGGTTCCCATGTAGACGACGCACTCCAGGCCGAGCAACGCGCAGGCGGTCGCCGACGCGACCCCGTGCTGCCCCGCGCCGGTCTCGGCGATGATCCGCGTCTTGCCCATGCGCTTGGCCAGGAGCGCCTGGCCGACGGCGTTGTTGATCTTGTGCGCGCCTGTGTGAGCCAGGTCCTCGCGCTTTAGATAGACGCGCCGGCCGACGCGCTCGGACAGGCGGTCGGCTCGGTACAGCGGCGTCGGGCGGCCGACGAAGTCGGTGAGCAGACGGGCGAGCTCGGCCGCGAACTCCCGGTCGTCGCGCGCCTGAGCCCACGCGAGCGTGAGCTCGTCGAGCGCCGCCATGAGCACCTCGGGAACGAAGCGCCCGCCGTACGGGCCGAAGCGCTCCTCGACCCCAACTGACGCGCCCTGCCCGCCGGCCGCGCCGCTCATGCTTCCACCTGCTCGCGGGCGTTGACGGCGTCGACGAATGCCGCCATCAGCGCATGGTCCTTGATGCCGGGAGCCGACTCGATCCCGCTCGCGACGTCGACGGCGAACGGATACGCAACCTCGATCGCCTCGCCGACGTTGTCAGGGTTCAGCCCGCCGGCGAGGATCACGGGGACGCGCTTGCGACGGCGGCGTGCGATGTCCCAGTTGAAGCTCTCCCCCGTGCCGCCAGGGACCCCTGGGCGGTGCGTGTCGAGGAGAAGGAAGTCGGTGTTGCGGAAGGTTTTCGCCGCCTGCATGTCGGACGAGCCACGCACCCTGATCGCCTTGATGATCTTCGCCCCGGTCCGGCGCGCGACCTCGTCGCAGTACGACGGCCCCTCGTCGCCGTGGAGCTGAATCATCGAGAGGTTCTCGTCCTCGGCCGCCGCGACGACGTCGTCGAGCGGGGCGTCCACGAAGACGCCGACGATCTCGATCTGGCGGCGAAGCTCGGCGCTGATCGCGACGGCCGTCGCCGGATCGATGCGGCGCGGGCTGCCGCTCCAGTGATTGAGACCGATCGCCCAGGCCCCCAAGCGCACGGCCTCATGCGCGTCCTCGACGCGCGTGATCCCGCAGAACTTCACCTGAGTCGCCATGGCTCGGAGTAGCGTAGGGGGCCATGCTCGAGCGGGCACAGGGAGCGCCCGATACCGCCTCGATCGAGGCGGAGGTGCAGCGGATCGGGCGCGAACTCGCCGACAACTTCCCCTCGGCGAGCCGCCATCCGGTGCGCGCCCTTGACCGCAAGGCGATGCAGCTGACCTCGCAGGACGCGCGGCTCGGCGCAGCGCTGTTCCGTCTTGTCGACGTCACCCCGGCCTGCCGGTCGATCGACGACCTCAGCGCCCACCTCGTCGCCTATCTCGACCAGGTCCCCGAGCGGCCACCTTCGATCGACGCCGCCATGAGGATCGCCGGGACGGGCGCCGGACGCAAGGCCCTCGGCCGCGCCACCGCCGCCGGCGTCCGCCACATGGCCCACCGCTTCATCGTCGGCGAGACGCCTGCCGCCGCGCTACCCACGCTCGCGCGCCTGTGGGCGCACGGGATCGCCAGCTCGGTCGACCTCCTCGGTGAGGCAACCGTCACGCCCGACGAGGCCGACCGCTATGCAGCCCGGTGCATCGACGCGCTCGAGACGGTCGCGGGCGCCGCGGGCGACTGGCCGGAGCGGCCGTGGCTGGAGCGCGACTCGGTCGGATCGGTCCCGCGGGTCAACCTCTCCGTCAAGGTCACGGCGCTGACGCCGCTGATGCGACCGCAGGCGCCCGAGCTCGGTCGCGACGACGCGGCGCAGCGGATGCGCCCCCTGCTGCGCCGCGCGAAGGAGCTCGGGGCGCACCTGCACGTGGACATGGAGTCCGTGGACTCGATCGAGACGACCACCGATCTCGTGCTTGGCCTCCTCGGCGAGGACGAGTTCAGGGAGGGACCGGTCACCGGCGTCGTGCTGCAGGCCTACCTGCGCGACTCGCCAGCGCAGCTCGACCGCCTACTCGAGTGGTCGCGCGAGACCTGGCGGCGAGACGCCGCTCGTGGTGCGGCTGGTCAAGGGCGCCTACTGGGACCACGAGGTCGTCGAGGCCCGCCAGCACGGCTGGTCGGTGCCGGTCTTCGAGGACAAGGCCGACTGCGACCGCAACTTCGAGGCGCTCACGCGGACACTGCTCGAGTCGCGGCCGCACGTGCGCGTGAAGATCGGCTCCCACAACCTGCGTTCGGTCGCCCACGCGATCGCCTACAACCGGCTCATCGGTGGCAGCGATTCGGACCTCGAGCTCCAGGTGCTGCGCGGGCTCGGCGATGAGCTCGCCGAGGCGCTGCGCACGCTGAAGCTGCGGGTGCGCTCCTACTGCCCGGTCGGCGACCTCGTCGCGGGTATGGCCTACCTCGTGCGCCGGCTGCTGGAGAACAGTTCCAATGACTCGTTCCTGAAGGCCCACGCATCGGGGACGCCGGTTGAGGAGCTGCTCGCGGCGCCGTGACGACCAACGGATTTCGCAACGAGCCGACGCTCGAGCTGCGCCGGGCGGACGCGCGCAATGAGCTCACCGCGGCGCTGGCCGACCTCGACCGGCAGCTGCCGTTGCGCGTCCCCGTTCTGATCGGCGGCGATGAGGGCGCCGCGGGGGGACTGACCTCGAGCGATCCCGGCGCACCGGACCGGGTCGTCGCCGAGGCCGGCGTGGCGAGTGCGGACGACGTCGCCGTGGCGGTTGCGCTTGCTGCCGACGCCGGCCGCGAATGGGGCCGGCGCTCCGCTGCGGAGAGAGCGCGGGCGCTCGAGGCGGCGGCCGGCCTGCTGCGCCAGCGTCGTCACACGATCTCGGCCCTGGAGGTCCGCGAGTGTGCGAAGCCATGGGCTGAGGCCGATGCCGACGTGTGCGAGGCGATCGATTTCCTCACCTACTACGCGGTTGGCGCGATGGCGCTCGCCGACGGCCCGCCCCTCGTGCAGGTGCCCGGCGAGCGCAACACGACCCGCTATGAGCCGCGTGGCGTCGCCGCCGTGATCGCCCCGTGGAACTTCCCCCTCGCGATCCCGACGGGGATGACGGCCGCCGCATTGGCGATGGGCAACGCGGTCGTGCTCAAGCCCGCCGAGCAGTCCCCGGCCGTGGCCGCCGAGCTCGTCCGCGCGCTGCACGAGGCCGGAGTCCCGCCGGCGGCGCTGGCGCTGCTGCCCGGCGAGGGAGAGACCGGCGCCGCGCTCGTACGCGACCCGGCCGTCGACCTGATCGCGTTCACGGGATCGGGCGCGGTCGGCCTGGAGATCGTCCGCACCGCTGCCGAGACACCGGCGGGCCAGGACCACGTCAAGCGCGTGATCGCCGAGATGGGCGGCAAGAACTGCATCGTCGTCGACTCCGACGCCGACCTCGACGACGCGATCCCCGCGATCGTCGACTCGGCGTTTGCCTTCGCCGGCCAGAAGTGCTCGGCCGCCTCGCGAGTCCTCGCCCACGAGGCGGTGGCCGGGACGCTCGTCGAGCGTCTGGCCGGAGCGACCGACTCGCTGATCGTCGGGCAGGCCGAAAGCTTCGCGACCGACGTGCCGCCCGTGATCGAGGCCGAGGCTCGCGACCGAATCGCGCGCTACCGAGACGAAGCCGCGCGGGATGGCCGGGTCGCCACCGCCGATCGTGACCTCCCTGGAGGCGGGTGGTTCGTCCCGCCCACGGTCGTCACCGACCTCCCCGGCGGCTCGGCCGTGCTGAACGAGGAGATCTTCGGCCCGCTGGTGTCGGTTGAGCCAGTCGCGTCGGTCGACGAGGCGGTCGCAATCATCGACTCGCTGCCCTTCGCGCTCACGGGTGGCCTGTTCTCACGCAACCCCGAGACGATCGAGTCGGTCTCACGCAGGGTCCCCGTCGGCAACTTCTACGTCAACCGCTCGACCACCGGAGCGATGGTGGGCCGCCAGCCGTTTGGCGGCAACCGCCGCTCCGGCATCGGCAGCCAGGCCGGCGGCCCCGACTACCTTCGGCAGTTCGCCGAGCCGCGCACCGTGAGCGAGAACACGATGCGCCACGGTCTCGAGACCGACGCCGGGAACTGAGCCCGCGCCGGAGGGTGTCCCGCGCGCCGTGTCAGAGCACGGAGCGAGGGACACCCTGGGCGGCTTCGGCGCTCTACTTGACCTCGACGACCATGAGGGAGTTGCCCTCGGGGTCGCGGAACCAGCAGATCGGCGGGACCGGATCGCCCATGCGGCTGACCTCGGCGTCGACGTCCACGCCGGCCGCCTCGAGCTGGTCGCGGTAGGAGTCGATGTCGTCGACCTGCAGCGTGATGCCCAGGTCCTTCTGGCCCGCCGTGCCGTTCGGGCCGGGAGGGCAGAGGGCGATCGGCGTCTGCGCGCCGGCCGGTGCGACCTCGACCCAGCGGTCGCCATTCCCAAACGGGACGTCGACGCGCTTGTCGAGCCCGAGCTTCTCGGTGTAGAACGCGACCATTTTGTCCTGGTCGCTGACCGGGATGATCACGTTCGCAACCTGGCTGACGGTGGTGTGGGTGGTGGTGCTCATGGGTCCTCCTAAGTGGATCGGATGCCACTAAGACCGGAGCCCACCCGGAAACTCATCGCAGAACAAGGCGCCTCAACGGCGGCGCGGCTCCGCTTCGCCCTTCGGGCTCCGCGATCGCAAAGGCGCCTCAACGGCGGCGCGGCTCCGCTTCGCCCTTCGGGCTCCGCGATCGCAAAGGCGCCTCAACGGCGGCGCGGCTCCGCTTCGCCCTTCGGGCTCCGCGATCGCAGAAGGAGAAAGGCCGGCCGAGCTTTCACTCGACCGGCCTCGGAGGGTCCCTTGGGGAGGGTTATGTGTCCTGTGTCCTATCTGCGCGTTGCTTGCGCAGGCCTTTCTGAGAGCTGGACGGTGACGTTGCGGGTGTCGCCGCCGTGCTCCAGGGTGAGTTGAATCGAGTCGCCGGGCTTCTTCGCGTCGACCGCGGCGACGACGGCGTCCATGCCGGAGACGGGGTTGCCGTCGACGGCCGTGATGATGTCGCCGCCCGCCTGGATCTGCTGCCCGTCGATCGTCACCTGAGCGTCGCCCGCCTTGATGCCCGCCTTGTCGGCCGGGCTGCCGGAGACGACCGACTGCACCAGGGCGCCGCTGTTGGCGTCGAGGTTGAGCACGTCGGCGATCTGCGGCGTCAGGTCGGTTCCGCTGATGCCGAGGAAGGCATGCTGGACCTGGCCGTTTTGGATCAGCTCCTGAGCGATCTCGCTCGCGGTGTCGATCGGAACCGCGAAGCCGATACCGACGTTGCCGTTGCCGTTGCCGCCCGACTCGATCTGGGAGTTGATCCCGATCACGTTGCCGGCGGCGTCGATGAGCGGCCCGCCAGAGTTACCGGGGTTGATCGGCGCATCGGTCTGGATCGCGTTGTCGATCGTGAAGCCGTTCGGCGAGTCGATCTGGCGCTGGACGGCGGAGACGATGCCGGCCGTCGCCGTGCGGTCGAGCCCGAACGGGTTGCCGATCGCGACGACGGGGTCGCCGACCTTCACGCCCGAGTCATTGCCGAGCGTGAGCGGCTTGAGCTGGTCACTGCCCGAGTCGACGGAGAGAACCGCGACGTCGGTCGACGGGTCGGTGCCGACGACCTTGGCGTCATAGGTCTGGCCGTCCTGTCCGCCAACTCGAACGCTGACGTTGCTGGCACCCGCGACCACGTGGGCGTTGGTGAGGATGTGCCCGGAGTTGTCGATGACGAAGCCCGAGCCGGTGGCCGTGCCGCCGCTGCTCTGGCCGAAGGGGTTGAGCGGGTCCGGCTGAGCCTTCTCCTGCGCCGTGATGTAGACGACGCCGGGCGAGTCCTGGGTGTAGATCTGGTTGACCGTGAGCGCCTTGCCGCTGGACGCGGTGCTGGAGGCGAGCGCGGTCGGAGACAGTGTCGCCTGGGCCACAGTCGTGGTCGACGAGTCGCTGTCGGAGTTGATCCAGCCGGCGGCGATGGCCGCCCAGCCGAGAAGCCCGACAACGATCCCGCCGCAAACGGCTGAGGCAAACGGCGTGCGGAGGAATTTCTTCATGTGGCGAGGGTGCGCCACGACCGTCAACGCCTTCTAAGCGGGAGCGAAAGGGGACCTAATAAGTCCCTGCTATTCGGCTAAATCAAGGCGTGGGCGCGTCAGGACTCGTCGACCGTGCGGTCGAGATAGTGCTCGCGGGTGAACTCGTCGTCGGCCGTGAGCTCGCGCACTGCGCCCTCGGGATCGCCGGAGCGCATGAGTGCCTCGCCGACGAGAACCGCGTCGCAACCGATCCGCTCCAGCTCCTCGATCTGCTCGCGGGTGTCGTAGCCGGACTCGGCCACGACGGTCTTCCCGGCGGGCACGTCGGTCATCAGCTCCGCGGTCGTCTCGAGATCGACGGTGAGATCGGCGAGGTTGCGGTTGTTGATGCCGATCACGTCCGCGTCGATCTCGAGCGCCCGCTCGAGCTCCTCCTCGTCATGCACCTCCACGAGGCAGTCGAGGTCGAGCAGGCGCGACTCCTCGTAGAGGTGACGGACGTTGTCGTCGCTGAGCGCGGCCACGATCAGCAGGACGGCGTCCGCACCGTTGACCGCCGCCTCGTAGAGCTGGTACGGGTCGACGATGAAGTCCTTGCGCAGGATCGGCAGGCCGCAGGCGGCACGCGCGCGGCGCAGGTCGTCGAGGTTCCCGCCGAAGTGCGACTCGTCGGTGAGCACGGAGAGGGCGGCCGCGCCGCCGCGCTCGTAGGCCTGGCAGATGTCGGCGACGCTGGCGGACCCCGCGATGTCGCCCGCGCTCGGTGAGCGTCGTTTGAACTCCGCGATCAGCGATAGCCCAGGCCGGACCAGCGCTTCACTGAAGGGACGTGAACCACTCAGAGTCCCGATCGAATCGCGCAGCGAGTCGATCGGCACGCTCTGCTTGCGCCGCTCAACCCCTTCCCTTGCTGCCCCCACGAGCTGCTCGAGCTTGCTCATGAGCCAGTCAGCCTAATGGTCGATCCGGAATTCCCGCGTGCCCGGGGGCGCGCGGGACCGAGCTGGGCGTGGCTGGCGAGCGAAGCCCGTGCCGGTGGGCACGGGCAAGTCTCGACGGGCGCGATCCAGCGACGGTATCCGTGCGTCATCCGGGCATGCGGGGATTCGGGATCGGCCATTTGGTCAAGCGGCGAGATGTGTGGTGAACCGCACGAGTGCCTCCAACACACCCTGCGCGGCGCCGGAGTCGATCGTGGCACGCGCGCGATCCACCGCGGAACCCATGTCGTGCGCGCCGCCCGCGACGAGGATCGCCGCAGCGGCGTTGAGAACGACGACGTCTCGGGCCGGTCCTTCGTCGCCCGACAGGACCGCGCGGACGACCGCGGCGTTCTCCTCGGGGGACCCGCCGGCGATGGTGTCGAGGTCCGCGCGCGGAATGCCGAGATCCTCGGGCGTGATGAACGCCTCCTCGGTGCGTCCGTCCTGAAGCTCGATGACGCGGGTGCGATCGCCGATCGAGATCTCGTCGAGCCCGTCGTCGGAGCAGACGATCATTGCCCGCTCGACTCCGAGCCCGAGCAGGGCCTCGGCGATCGTCTCCTGGTACGTCCGGTCGGAGACGCCGAGCAGCTGGCGGGTGGCGCCGGCCGGGTTCGTCAGCGGCCCCAGGAAGTTGAAGACGGTCCGCACCGCGAGCTCCTTGCGAACGGGAACGACGTGCTTGGTCGCGACGTGGTGGCGCGGCGCGAACATGAAGCCGAAGCCGATCTCGTCGATGCACCGGCCCACGTCCGCGGGATCGATCTCGATGTTGACCCCGAGGGCTTCGAGGACGTCCGCGGAGCCGGACCGGCTCGTCGCCGAGCGGTTGCCGTGCTTGGCGACAGCGCAGCCGGCACCGGCGGCCACCAGCGCGGCGGCCGTTGAGATGTTGAAGGTCGACAGACCTCCCCCGGTCCCCGCCGTGTCGACCAGGTCCTCACGTGACGTCTCGACCGGCGCGGCCAGGCGGCGCATCGTGCGCGCGAGGCCCACGATCTCCGCGACCGTCTCGCCCTTCGCGCGCAGGGCGATGAGGAAGGCCGCGGCCTGCACCTCGCCGGCACGACCCTCCATGATCTCGTCGAGCACCGCGGAGGCATGGTCGGCCGTCAGATGGCTGCCGGAGGCGACCTCGTCGATCGCGCGGGTGAGGATGTCGTTAGGCATAGGCCGGGGAGAGGAAATTCTCCAGCAGGCGCTTGCCCTCGGGGGTCAACACCGACTCCGGGTGAAACTGAACGCCCTCCGCGGGGAGGGTGCGATGGCGGACGCCCATGACGACGTCGCCATAGCTCGCGGTGCGCTCGAGCTCCTCCGGGAGCGTCTCGGGATCCGCGACCAGCGAGTGGTAGCGGCCGGCGAGCATCGGGTTCGGGAGACCCTCGAAGAGCGCCTTGCCATCGTGGGAGACCTCGGCGTCCTTGCCGTGAATCGGCTCGCCGCGGACCGTCCTGCCGCCAAACGCCTCCACCATCGCCTGGTGGCCGAGGCAGACGCCGAGCGTCGGGATCCCGGCCTCCGGGAAGGCGCGAGACGCCTCGGTGGAGATCCCCGCCTCGGCCGGCGTGCATGGCCCGGGCGAGATCACCAGGCGGTCGGGCCTGCGCTCGAGCAGCTCGGCGACGCTCGCCTTGTCGTTGCGCACGACCTCGACGTCGGCGCCGAGCTCGCCCAGGTACTGGACGAGGTTGTAGGTGAAGGAGTCGTAGTTGTCGATGACGAGAACCTTCATCCCCACTCCGCCTGGCGCTCAGCGAGGGCCACCGCCTCGAACATCGCCTTCGCCTTGTTCACCGACTCGCGGTACTCGTAGTCGGGCTTCGCGTCGGCGACCGTGCCGCCGCCCGCCTGGACGTGGACGAGCCCGTCCTTGACGACCGCGGTGCGGATGTGGATCGCCGTGTCGAGATCCCCGGTGAAACCGAGATAGCCGATCGCGCCGCCGTAGGAGCAGCGCTTGTGGGGCTCGAGCTCATCGATGATCTGCATCGCCCGCACCTTCGGCGCCCCGGAGAGCGTGCCGGCCGGAAGTGTCGCGCGCAGCACGTCCATCGCGCCGATCCCGTCGCGCAGCGTGCCCGAAACCTGGCTGACGATGTGGAAGACGTGGGAGTAAGTCTCCACGGCCATGTACTCGTCGACGCTCACGGTCCCGTACTCGCAGACGCGGCCGAGGTCGTTGCGGCCGAGGTCGACCAGCATCACATGCTCGGCGCGCTCCTTGGGGTCGGCGAGCAGGGCGTCGGCCTGGGCGATGTCCTCCTCGGCGGTCGCGCCCCGCGGGTAGGTGCCGGCGATCGGCCGCGTCTCGGCGCGCCGGCCGGTGACCTTCACCAGCGGCTCTGGCGAGGCGCCCGCGATCTCGAAGTCGCCGAAGTCGAGGAAGTACATGTACGGCGAGGGGTTGACGGTGCGCAGGCCGCGGTAGATCGAGAAGGCCTCGACCGGCGCGGGCGCGCTGAAACGCTGTGACGGCACGACCTGGAACGCGTCGCCCGCGTGGACGTACTCGACGATCCGCGCGACGTTGGCCTCGAAATGCTCGCGGCTGAGGTTGGAACGCCACGGCCCGTCGACGCCCTGGGGAGCGAATGAGTCCGGCGGTGGCGCGACCGCGGCCACGCCAGGTCGCTCGCGCCGCGGCGGAACCGGGCCGCGCAGCGCCGCGCGTGCTTCGTCGATCAGGTCGAGCGCGCGGTCGTACGCCGCATCAGCGCCGACCTCCTCCATGAATGCGTAGGCGATCACGGTCACCTCGTGGCGGAGGTGGTCGAAGGCGAGCATGAGCTCGCAGACCATCAGCGCCATGTCGGGCAACCCGAGCGGGTCGGGGTTGGGCGGCGCGAGCGGCTCGACGGTCCGCACCAGGTCGTAGCCGAAGAAGCCCACCGCGCCACCGGGGAACGGCGGCAGCCGCTCGGGTGTCGCGATCTTGAAGCGCCCGAGCTCCTCGGCCACGGTCCCGTACGGATCGGGGGCTTCGCTTACGACCACCTCGCCAAGGCTCGTGCTCGTCAGCCTGCCGTCGCTCCAGCGCAGCTCCATGCGGGGCTTGAAGCCGAGGAACGAGTAGCGGCCGAGCCGACCCTGTTCAGCCGACTCGAGGAGAAAGGCCGAGCCGGGAAAGGTGTCGCGAAGCTTGAGGAACGCCGAGACGGGGGTCTCGCAGTCGTCGACGAACCGGTAGGTGACCGGGATGACGTTTGCCTCGCGCGCCAGCTCGCGCGCGCCGGCGAGATCGGGCTCTACCGCGGGGCCCAGCTCAGCGGCGACGGCCATCGAGCACCTCCAGCGCGGCGGTGAGCGACAGGCCGCGCGAGAGCAGCAGCACCTGGAGGTGGTAGAGCACGTCCGCCGCCTCCTCCGCAACCCGCTCGTCCGACTCCTCGCGCGCGGCCCTGGCGACCTCCTCGGCCTCCTCCTGAACCTTGGCGCCGATCAGCCCGGGATCGTCGAGCAGCTCGACGGTGTAGGAGCCCGCGGGCCGTTCGGCCTGCCGCGAGCGCAGCGTCCGCTCGAGGCCCGGGAGCACTTCGTACATCACCGGCTCGAGGTCACCCTCGAGGTCGCGGTAAAAGCAGGTCCGCTCGCCCGTGTGACACGCCGGGCCGGCGGGATCCACGAGCGCCAGCAGCGCGTCGGCGTCGCAGTCGTAGCGGAGCGCCTGGAGGCGCATCACGTTTCCAGAGGTCTCCCCCTTGCGCCACAGCTCCTGGCGCGAGCGGCTGAAGAAGTGGACCTCACGGGTTTCAAGCGTCCGCTGCAGAGCTTCCTCATTCATGTAGGCAAGCGTCAGCACCTCCCCGGTGAAGGCGTCCTGCATCACGCACGGCACCAGGCCGTCCGCGTCGAATCGAACGGCGTCCGACATTCGCGGAAGTGTAGGTCCGGGTTACAGTCAAGCCCTGATCTCACATTTGCTCGCAATCGCCGACGCGTTCCCGAAGGTCGAGCAGGACTACCTGCTCCAGGCCCGCCAGATGCAGGCGCTGTCGCTCGCGGTCCACATCCCGCTCGTGTGCTTCGGGATCTCGTTCCCCGCGATCGTCCTCTTCATGGAGGGCCTCTACCTGCGCACCGGCAAGCCCGTCTACAGGGCGCTGGCGAAGCGGTGGTCGAAGGTGATGCTCATCCTCTTCGCGATCGGGGTCGTCACCGGGACGATCCTCTCGTTCGAGCTGGGGCTGCTGTGGCCGCAGTTCATGGACAAGTTCGGCGAGGTCTTCGGCTTCGCCTTCGCGATCGAGGGCCTCGCCTTCTTCGTCGAGGCGATCTTCATCACGATCTACGTCTACGGCTGGGATCGCCTGAAGTCGCGGACCCATTTCCTCTGCGGCCTCGTCGTCGCGGCGGCCGGGATCCTCGGCTCAACGTCGGTAATCGCCGTGAACGGCTGGATGAACAATCCGCAGGGCTTCACCCTCACGCCCGACGGCGATGTCACGCATGTCCATCCCTTCTCGGCGCTGTTTAACCCGAACCTCTGGCACGAGGAAGTCCACATGTACCTCGCCGGCTTCATCGTCGCGAGCGCGCTCGTCGCCGGCGTCTACGCCGTGGCATGGCTGCGAGGACGCCAGGACCGCTACCACCGCGCCGGCCTGATCGTGCCGCTGGCAGTGCTCGCCCTCGCGGCACCTGCCCAGGTCGTCGTCGGCGACTGGGCGGCGCGCACCGTCGCCGACGAACAGCCGACGAAACTGGCGGCAATCGAGGGTCTGGATCAAACGACCAAGAGCGCCGGACTGACGGTCGGCGGCATCTACTACAACGGAAAGGTCCACGGCGGCATCACGATCCCGGACCTGCTCTCGCTGCTCGCCTTCCACAACCCGAACGCGACCGTGCAGGGCCTCGACGCGGTTCCCGCGAACGACAGGCCACCGGTGGGGTTCGTGCGCAACAGCTTCCAGATCATGGTCGGCATCGGGACCCTGCTTGCCGCGCTCGGCCTGTGGTTTCTGTGGTTTCGCTGGCGGCGCGGCGCGATGCCGAAGACGCGCTGGTTCTACCGCGCCGTGGTCCTCGCCGGCCCCGCCGCTCTGACGGCGCTGATCGCGGGGTGGATCGTCACCGAGGTGGGGCGCCAGCCGTGGATCGTCTACGGCCTGATGCGCACCGAACAGGCGGTGACCGGCGCCGAGGGCATCCCGGTCGGGTACGCGACCCTCGTGGTCGTCTACATCGGACTGGGCGCCGCCGCGTTCTTCATGCTCAGGCGCCTCGCGAAGCAGGGTCCGGAGCCCGAATCGACCACCGGCCCGGGTGACATCGAGGTGCTTCCCTGATGCTTGCCGACCTCCTGCTGGCCGTGCTCATCGTCGCCTTGGCGGCCTACGCGGTTCTTGGCGGCGCCGACTTCGGCGCCGGCTTCTGGGACCTGACCGCCGGCGGCGCCGAGCGGGGCTCGCGAGTTCGCGGGCTCATCAAACGATCCATGGGACCGGTGTGGGAGGCAAACCACGTCTGGCTGATCGTCGTCCTGGTGATCCTCTGGACCTGCTTCCCGCACGCGTTCGGGCCGCTGATGGAGACCCTCTACGTCCCGCTCTTCCTCGCCGCGGTCGGGATCATCTTCCGCGGGGCCGCATTCGCGCTGCGCGGCGAAGCGGCGACGATCGCCGAGGCCCGCGTGCTCGGCGCGACCTTTGCCCTCTCCTCGCTTCTGACTCCGTTCTTCTTCGGCTGCGTGATCGGTGCCGTCGCCTCCGGTCAGGTCCCGGCCGCCGGGGACCCGAACTCGCCGATCTCGAGCTGGACGAATTCGACCTCGATCCTCGCCGGGCTGATGGCGGTGGCATCCGGCGCCTACATCGCCGCCGTGTTCCTCGCTGCCGACGCGACCCGGATCGACCTGCCCGATCTCGCGGAGGCGTTTCGCCGCCGCGCGCTCGGGGCCGCCGTGGTGGCCGGGGCCTTTGCAATCGGCGGGCTCGCCGTCGTCAACTCCGACGCGCCCGACCTCTACGACGGCCTCACCTCGGGTCTCGGCCTCGTGATGGTGATCGCATCGGCTCTGATCGGAGTCGTGACTATCGGCCTGGTCTGGACGCGGCGGTTCGAGGTCGCGCGCTACACGTCCGCACTCGCCGTGGGGGCCATCCTCGTCGGACTGGCGCTGGCTCTGAGACCCGACATCCTGCCCGGGGTGCTCACCCTGCAGGACGCCGCCGCCGGCAATTCGACGCTGATCGCGACCCTGATCGCGCTGGTCCTCGCGCTTGCCGCGATCGTACCCTCCCTGTGGTGGCTGTTCCGGCTGACGCTCACCGGCCAGCTTTCTGAGGCCTTTCATCCGATCGGCGCGTCCGAGGGCGAGGACAAATGAGCTCCGACCGACTCGCCCGCATCGCCGCCGCGTGCTTTCTCATCGGCCTCGGGCTCGTTCTCCTGATCAATCTCGACATCGCCCGCATCATCGGCGTGCCGTTGACCTTCATCGGGATCGCCCTCGGGGTAGCGGTAATCGCATCGCCGGACTTCCTCGAGGGCGACCGGGAATAACTGTTCCCGTTCCCTGCGGGCCCCACAGCGCTGAACGTCCCTAACACCGGCATATATGACGGTCTCCGGGACGTTCGGTGAAGAGTTGCGCCCCTGGGGGAAGAGGGGTGGCCCTCCCGTTTAGCGCTTCTCGTTCACAGCGGATCCTCTCGCTGGGCCGAATCGGGTTCGCATAGCGGGACCTATTCGGCCCAGCCGCCCGGAGGCGCTCGGACTAATCGATCCCCAGCCGGTCGAGCAGGCCCTCGTCGCCGCGCCACTTTGCGCGCACGCGGACCTGGAGGTCGAGGAAGACCTGGGAGCCGAGCTCGCGCTCGAGCTCCTTGCGGGCGGCCGTGCCGATCTCGCGGATCTTGTGGCCGCCCTTGCCGATCAGGATCGCCTTCTGCGAGTCGGTCTCTGCCCAGATGTGGGCGGTGACCTCCTTGAGCCCGTCCTCGCGCTCTGAGAAGTCGATGAGCGCGACCTCGACGGCGTGCGGGAGCTCCTCGTGGGTGCGGCGCAGGACCTGCTCGCGAATCAGCTCGGCGAGGTGGACCTCGCTCGGCTGATCGCTGCGGTCCTCGGGCGGGTACATGAACGGTCCCTCCGGGACAAGCTCGGCGAGGCGCTGGACCAGCGGCTCGATCCCGGTCCCGCGGCGCGCGGAGATCGGAAAGATCTCGTCGACGACCTTGAGGTCGCCGGCGTCCGAGAGCACCGCGGCCAGCTCGGCGTTGTTAAGGCGGTCGACCTTGTTGACGGCGCAGATCACCGGAACGTCTGGCTTCGCCTTGATCAGGTGATCGGCGATGAAGCGGTCGCCGGGGCCGATGCCCTGCTCGGCGTTAACGAGGAAGAGCACAGCGTCGGCGCCCTCGAGCTCCTGCTCGACCTTGCGCTGCATCCGCTCGGTGAGGACGTCGCGGGGCGCTGAACCCCCGGAAGATCGACCAGGACGAGCTGCCAGTCGTTGCTGAGATCCGTCGCCACCCCACGGCTGGCACGGCGGGTGGTCTGCGGCCGATCGGAGATGATCGCGACCTTGGCGCCGACGATCGCGTTGACGAGCGTCGACTTGCCGACGTTGGGACGGCCGGCGAGGCCGATGAAGCCGGCGCGGGTCACAGCGATCTCAGTATGGACGCCTGAAGCTCGAGCATCTCGCCGTCGTCGGTCTCATGGTCGTGTCCACACAGGTGCAGAACCCCGTGGACGACGGCCTCGGGGATGTCCGCGGTGTGCTGCGGGCAGATCACGACGTCGCCGAGCTCGCGCGGGCCGGCGGCCGGCCCGACGCCGTCGATCGGAAACGACAGCACGTCGGTCGGCTCGTCCTTGCCGCGGTGCTCGCGGTTGAGCTCGCGAATCCGCGCCTCGTCGACAAGCTCGACCGACAGGTGGCCGTCGGCAACACCCGCTGCCTCCAACGCCGCTGCTGCCGGCGCCCGCAACTCGGCGGGAACGTCGGCGAGGTCGATCAAGGCGAGTCCGGGTTCGAGCGCTTCTGGCGTTCGCTGAAGCTGTCGTACGCGGCGACGATGCGCTGCACGAGCTGATGACGAACGACGTCCTCGCCGCCAAATCGCACGAAGGCGATGTCGTCGACCGCCTCGAGGATGTCGCCGATTATTACGAGCCCCGAGCGCTGATCGCGCGGCAGGTCGATCTGAGTCACGTCCCCGGTGACGACCATCTTTGAGCCGAACCCGAGCCGCGTCAGGAACATCTTCATCTGCTCCGGGCTCGTGTTCTGAGCCTCGTCGAGGATGATGAACGCGGAGTTAAGACTTCTACCTCTCATGAATGCGAGAGGCGCGACCTCGATGATCCCGCGGTCGAAGTAGGTGAGAACGCGCTCTGGGTCGAGCATGTCGTAGAGGGCGTCGAACAGCGGGCGCAGGTAGGGGTCGACCTTCGCCTGCAGATCGCCGGGGAGGAAACCGAGGCGCTCGCCTGCCTCGACCGCCGGGCGGGTGAGGATTATGCGGCTGACCTGGCGGGCGTCGAGCGCGGCGACAGCCATCGCCACGGCTAGGAACGTCTTGCCGGTGCCCGCCGGGCCGATGCCGAACGTCACGGTGTGGTCGCGGATCGAGTCGACGTAACGCTTCTGGTTGACGGTCTTCGGTGCCACCTTCGTGTTGCGGTTGCGCCAGACGAGGTCGTCGAGGATCGTCGCGGCCGGCTCCTCGGCGGCGATCGCGCCGCTGACCGTATTGAGGGTCTCCGGCTGCATGTCGTGGCCGCGCTCGATCAGGCCCACGACCTCGTCCACCATCTGCGCGGCCTTCGCCACGTCGGCGTCGTCGCCGTCGAGCGTGAGGACGTTGCCGCGCAGGAACACGTCGCAGCCGAGCCGCTCCTCCAGCTCGCGCAGGACGGTGTCCTCCGAGCCGGCGAGCTCCGCCGCAACCGTGTTGTCGAGGGTGAGCTGGCGGCGCGCCACTAAGACGAAAGCCTCGCGCGCACGGCGGCGCTGACCCGCTTGCCGTCGGCGCGGCCATCGACCTTGGGCATGACGGCGCCCATCACCTTGCCCATGTCACCAGGGCCCGCGGCGCCGGACTCGCCAACCGCCTCGTCAACGAGCCCTGCGAGCTCGTCGTCGGACATCTCGGCCGGCAGATACCGCTCGATCTCGCGCGCCTCAGCCTCTTCGGCCTCAGCGCGGTCGGCGCTGCCGCCATCGCGGTAGGCCTGCGCGGCCTCGAGGCGACGCTTGCGCTCGCGGCGCATCACCGCGATCTCGTCGCCGCCACCGTCCTTGAGGTCCTTCTGGAGGGCGTCGGCGAGCATGCGCAGCTGGCCAACGCGCTCGCGCTCGCCGGCCTTCATCGCGGTGCGGGTATCCGCCTGAACCTGCTGAAGAATCGTGTCTGCCACTCAAATAGAGCGTAGCCGCGTCCGCTAGAGCTCGACCTGCTCGACGTCGCCGAGCGGCATCTGCAGGAAGCGGGTACCCAGATCCCGGAAGGTCTCCGGATCGCCCGTGCAGATGAAGCTGTAGGTGCCCTCGTCCGCGGCGGCCGCCTCGAGCCCGCGGGACTCGAGTATTCGCTGGGCGCTGGCGGCGAGCGCGTGCCCGGCGGTGACCAGCCGGACCTCACGCCCGAGGAAACGCTGCAGCATTGGCCGCACAAGCGGGTAATGCGTGCAGCCGAGGATCACGGTGTCGACGTCGGCGTTGCGCAACGGCTGACAGTAGGAGCGCACCAAATTGACGACGTCCTCGGAGAACGGGAAGCCGCGCTGGATGATCGCGGCGAGGTCGGGCGCGGCGACCTGGGTGATCGTCATCTCGCGGCGCTGGCGCGCGAGAGCCCGCAGATAGGCGCCACCCTCGACCGTCGCCTTCGTCGCGAGCACCCCGACGCGCCCGGAGTCGGTGATCGCCGCAGCGATCTCCGCCTCGGGCTCGATCACGGCGACGACCTCCACCCCGCGCTCGGCGGCGATCTCGCGCGCGGTCTCGAGCCCGACACCGGCGGCGGAGTTGCACGCGATCACGATCAGCTTCGTACCGCGGTCGAGCAGATAGGTCGTGTTGCGCTCCACGCACTCGCGCAGCTCGGCATCGGTCTTCGCGCCATACGGGAACCGGGCGTCGTCGCCGAGGTAGACGTAGTCCTCCTCCGGCAACGAGACCAGGCACTCGTGCAGCACGGTGAGCCCGCCGACGCCTGAGTCGAAGACGGCGATCGGGAGCGATTGATCGAGACCCTCGGTCACCCCCCGAATGATGGCCGGTGAGAGACTGGTGTCGTGAACGACGGCTCCCAGGACGAATCGGGCCTCTCGCTCTGGTCGGAGGACTCGTTCCTCTCGATCGCCTCGAAGGGCTCGTTCTGTTCGGTCGGATCCGTCGGCTCCGCGTTCTCGTTCTGCTCGGTGGGATCGGTCGCGTCCGCCTTCTCGGTTGGCTCCGCGGCATCGTTCGGCTCCGCGCTCTCGGCCGCGGCGCGGTCGTCGGTCATGTCGGCCGGCACGCGCAACGCGGTCCTCGGCGAGGACAAGCCTCGTGCGGGTCTGCTGGCCGCGGGCGCGTTGGCGCTCGTCGCCGCCGTCATCGCCGTGCGCGCCTAGGCCTTCGCGCCGCAGACGCTGCAGCGCCCGTCCTTGCCCACGGGAAATCCGCACACTGGGCAGGTTGCACCGGCTCCGACCGGGACCTCGTCGGACACGACGGTCGCAGCGCCGGCAGCGGGCACGGCGTCCTTACGAAGCACGAACGTTCGCGCCGCCTTGTCGTGCCAGCCCTGGCGCTCCGCGTTTCCGAGGGCCCACAGCCAGCCGACGTAGAAGCAAAACGCGCCGAGGAGCTTGACCACCTGGCGCTTGATTCCGCGGCCCGCGCTCATCGGCTGCACGTCCGACGAAACGACCGTGATCTTCACGGCCCGCTTGCCTGGGCTACCACCCCAGCGACCCGCGGCCCAGAGGCCGGGGACGACCACGAACAGGCCGGCGAGAGCAACAGCCAGGAAGACACCCGCCACCCCTGGGCTGGCGTCTGAGAGGAGTACGAAGACCCCGAAGACCGGAAAGGACGCGAAGCCGAGGATCAGGTCGTCGAGGAACGCCGCCCCAAGGCGCGGGCCAAACGGGGCGAACGCTGGGTCCGTCATCGAGGCGGGTGTTGGGAGCGGCCTAGAGGAAGGGCTTCGCGGCCATCACGTAGATCGTGAGGATCACGATCAGGCCCGCGATCGGGCCCATGCGGGCGCTGCGACTCGAGATGTCCATGAACTCCTTGCTCGGTTCGAAGTCGCCAGCGGGGCCGGCGGCGTCGATTTCGCGCTTGGCAACAGCGAGCGCGCGCGAGTCATTCGGGAGAAAGAAGCCGTGGACGAGGCCCATCAGGGCAACGATGGCGATGATGCCCCAGACGATGAAGAAGTCGCTGAAATCCCACGCCTTGCCGGCGAGATAGAAGCCTGTGATGAGGATGAGGATGCCGCCGATCGTCGTCATCGACCGCTGGATGACGCTCTGCGTCTCGAGGATCGCCGGGATCGAGCGCGGGTACTTGCGCGCACCGACCGCGAAGTAGATGCCGAAGGCGAACGTTGGCCCGAACGCGATCACCACGGAGGTGATGTGGAGCCAAACGACGACGTTGTAGAACGTGACTGCGACGGTCTCCATATCGACACCCTAATTCGTTCGGAGGCCGGAATCACCTCTTTCGGCACAGCAGCGCGGCCCAGTCGCCCCCGCGCCGCTCCGCCTCGACCGCAAGTCCCGCGCGCATCATCGCCGCGGTGACGCGTTCGATCTCGCTCGCGAGCAGGCCCGAGCAGACGAGCGTGTCGGGCGTCGATTCGAGGCGATCGGCCACGGTCTCGAGCAACGGCGCGGTGAGGTTCGCGACCACGGTCGGCACGACGGGCACCGACCGTTCGCGGAGATTACGCCGCTCGAGCTCCAGCCCGACGCCGTTGATCTTCGCGTTCGCCGCCGCCGCCTCGATCGAAGCTTCCTCGCTGTCGTAGCCGCTCACCGGGCTCCAGCCGAGCTTCGCAGCCGCGATCGCGAGGACGCCCGACCCGGTACCGAGGTCGACGAGCGGACCGCTCGCCTCTCCCGCGTCAGCCAGTTCGAGCAGGAACTCCAGGCACAGCCGCGTGGTGTGATGCCCGCCGGTGCCGAACGCCTGGCCCGGGTCGATCTCGACATCAATGTTCCGCGCCACCTCCTCGGCTTCGCCTGCGGGGGTGCGCGGGCCCGCCGCAGGCTGGGGCTTCTCCCAAGAAGGCCGCACAACAAGCCGTCCGCCGGCAATGACGGTCGGCTCGTGGAAGTCGCGCCAGCGATCGGCCCAGTCGTCGGGGATCTCGGTTGAACTGATCTCGACCAGGCCGTCGCCCGCCGCGGCCTCGAACTCGGGCACGGCCGGAAGCTCGCCGGGCGGGCCGTAGACCGCGTACTCGACCCAGCCGTCGCCCTGCTCCTCCTCCACGCCGCCCGGCACGAGCTCGAGCAACTCGGCGAGCACGCGCTCGGCCTGCTCGGGCCGGCAGCGGATCGCCAGGCGGATCACGCGCCGCTCATTCGAGTTCGTCGTGCAGCTGACGGGCGAGATCCTTCGCGCGGCGCGAGAGCTTGCGCGGAACCTTGATCTCGACCACCACGTGCTGCGATCCACGCCGGCCGCCCTGAAGCGGCGGGAGCCCGAGGCCCTTCAGACGCTCGACGTGGCCCTGCTGGGTGCCGGCGTCGAGCTTGATCTCGCGATCGCCGTCGAGCGTGGGCACCGTGACCTTGCCGCCGATCATCGCGAGCGTGGCATCCACGTCAACCGTCGAGATCAGCTCCTGGCCCTCACGGCGAAATCGTGGGTCGTCGGCGACGTCGATGAGCACGTAGAGGTCGCCGGGCCGCCCGCCAGGCTCGCCCGCGTGACCGGCCCCAGCGATCCGAATGCGCTGGCCTGAGTCGATCCCGGCCGGGATGTCGACGTCCCAGGTGCGCTCGCGCAGCTCGCGACCGGCACCGTCGCAGACCTCGCAGGGCTGCTCTGCCACTCGTCCGTCGCCGTGGCACGTCGGGCAGACGCTCGCCTGGACCATCTGCCCGAAGGCGGTCCGGCGGACCTGGCGCACCTGGCCGGCGCCGCCGCACGTCTCGCAGGTGTGGATCGGCGTCCCCGGTTCGGCACCGTTGCCCTTGCAGTGCTCGCACACCGAGACGGCCTCGAAGACGACCTTCCGCTCGACCCCGGTGAGAACGTCGGGCAGCTCGATCTCGACCTGGACGCCGATGTCGCCGCCCTGAGCCGGACCGGCACGACCGCCGCCGAACAGGTCGCCGAAGATCGATCCCGCCCCGCCGCCTCCGCCGAACAGGCTGGAGAGGATGTCCTCCATCGAACCGGCTGACGGCGGCGCCCAGCCGCCGCCGCGCAGGCCCTCGTGGCCGTAGGCGTCGTAGGTCTGGCGGCGCTCGGCGTCGGAGAGGACCTCGTAGGCCTCGAGTGCCTCCTTGAACTTCTCCTCGGCCTCGGGATCGTGCTGGTTGACGTCGGGATGCAGCTCGCGCGCGAGCCCACGAAAGGCCTTCTTGATCTCGGACTCGTTGGCATCACGGCTGACGCCGAGGACCTCGTAGTAATCGCGCGGCAAGGGCGGAGAGCTCACTCGTAGACCGACTCGAAGTAGCGCGAGAGCTCGTTCGCGGCATCGCGGACGGAGGCGATCGCGGTCGCGTAGTCCATCCGCAGCGGGCCGACGACGCCGACGGTCCCGAGGTTGCGATAGCCGAGGCCGTAGTTGGCGCCGATGACGCTCACGGTCCGCAGCTCGGGCGACGGGTTCTCGCCACCGATCCACATGAAAACAGAGCGCTCGTCGAGGCTGGTCCGCAGAACCTCGAGCAGGGTCGCGCGACGCTCGAGCGCGCGCATCAGCGAGTCGGCACGCGGCAGGTCGGGAGCGTGCTCGATGGAGAGCAGGCGCGCAGCGCCCTCGACGTAAAGGTCATCGGCCGCGTCCTGCGAGAGCCCGGTGAAGCCGTCACGGATCTCGTCGATGAACGCGCGTTCCGCCGGACCCAGCTCGGGATCGTCGAGGCGGTCACCGATCATGCGCGCGCCGAGACCGAGCCCGCTGAGCTTCTCGTTGAGGAAGCTCGACGCCCACTCCAGCAGACCCGGATCGACGGCCCGGCTGAAGTTGAACATGCGCTTTGTGACGGCGCCGTTGGAGGCGATGACGACGACCATCACGACACCCGGCTGAAGCTCGAGGACCTCGACGCGGTGCACCCGCGCGGCCGAGGGCGGCGGCGCGGTCGCAACCGCCAGCAGGTCGGTCATCCGCGAGAGCGTCGCCGCGGTCTCGCGCAGCGCCTCCTCGATCTCGCGTCGCACCTGGGTGAGGTCGAGCCCGCTTGAGCCCGGAGCGCGCTTGGCGCCCGACACGATCAGCGTGTCGGCGTAGAAGCGGTAGCCGGAGTCCGTCGGTACACGGCCGGCGGACGTGTGCGGATGGGTCAGATAACCCTCGCGCTCGAGCGCCGCGAGTTCGTTGCGCACGGTCGAAGGGCCCCAGTCGAACTCGGGGTCGTCAGCGATCGCGGCCGACCCGACCGGCTTGCCGGACTCGAGGTAGCCACCCACGACGAGGCCGAGGATGCGCTGCTGGCGTTCGCTCAGCATGGGTCTGATTCTAGGATCGGGCTCGGTGATCGATCCCTACACGCTCCCGGATGACCTCCCGCGCCCTGTCGACGACGGCGCGGCGAACCATCTGCCAGGCATGGCAGTGCCTGCAATGGAGCTCGCCGCCACCGACGGAGCCGCGGTGGACCTCTCCGCGCTCGCTGGGTTGACGATCGTCTACGCCTACCCGCGCACGGGCGTCCCGGGCGAGCCCTCGCTCGTCGATGACTGGGATCTGATTCCCGGCGCGCGCGGCTGCACGCCCGAGACCTGCGCCTTTCGCGATCACCATGCCGAGCTCCTAACCGCCGGCGCCAGCGCGGTCTACGGCCTCTCGACTCAGGACACCGGGTACCAGCGCGAGCTCGCCGAGCGCCTGCATCTGCCGTTCTCGGTTCTGTCCGACGCCGCGCTCGAGCTGACTCACGCACTCGACCTGCCCGCGTTCGACGTCGTCGGCCTCACCCTGATCAAACGCATCACCCTCGCGATCCGCGATGGCGAGATCGAGCGCGTCTGGTACCCGGTCTTCCCGCCGGACGCGCACGCGGCCGAGGTGCTGGCGGACCTGCGCTCGGCCTGACGGGCTACGAACTCACCCCGGCAACCCGATACTCGTTCACCGTCGCCCACTGCATCTGGCGCACCCTGATCTGCTCGAGGTCGAGGGACTTGTTGAATCCGTCGAACAGGCCCTTGCCGCCGCCGAGGATCACCGGCGCGACGATGATCGCGATTTCGTCGATGACGCCGGCATCAAGGCCCTGGCGGATCACGTCGGCCCCGCCGCCGATGGCCACATCCCTGTCACCGGCGACCTCGCGAGCGCGTCGGATCGCCTCGTCAAATCCGTCGACGAAGTTGAACTCGCCGCTCTCGGGCTCCTCCTCCGGGCGGTGCGTGACGACGAACAGCGGGACGTCCCAGGGGTTCCTCTCACGCCAATGCCCGGCGGCCTCATACATCCAGCGGCCGACGATGATCGCGCCGGTGCGCGCCATCGCCTCTTCTATGAACTCGAGCCCTTCCCCGGACGGGTCGCCCTTCGGCTCGCTGCCGTAGCTCCACGGACCGTCGAAGACCCAGTAGTGCAGCCGTTCGCCGCCCTCCCCGAGGCCCTTGCCGGGACCGTCGTCCGGTCCGGCGATGTAGCCGTCCACCGATGTCGTAATCGACGCAATCACCTTCGCCATCGCACTCCTCCAATCGTCGCTCGAGGTTCAGCTGTGTGTACCGACCGACCTGAAGAGCCGAACTCATCGGTGTCGCCCTCGCCGGTTAGGCGTTCAGGGTTCGGAAATCACCAGGCGCATCGCGCCGTCGAACTCGTTCATCTCGCGTAGGTGCCCGTGCTCGGCGTCCCAGACGCCGGACTCGAGGTCGGCGGCGAGGCGGGCTATGGCTCGCTCCTCGGCCCCCTCCGGAAGGACCGCCCAGAGCGACTGCGACGCTCGAACATCGGGGTCAAGCAGCCTCTCCGGCCGGCTCCAGAACGCCTCGACGAAGCCGTCGACACAGTCCGCCGGCGTCGGGACCATCTCCACCCTGGTTCTGCCGCCCAGAGCGCCCGCGACAGCTTCAGCCGTCGGAAAGCGAGTGCTCTCGATCGCGAAGCCCTCGCCGAAATAGTCGCGCTGCCACGGCGGCAGCGTCTCCAGGTCGAACGTGAAGACGACGACCGGCCCTCGCGCGACGCGGCGCATCTCAGCGAGCCCTACCTCCGGCGGCTCCCAGTGATGGATCGTGATCGAGGCCATGGCTGCATCGACCGAGTCGTCGTCGAACGGCAGTGACTCAGCGCGAGCCGCGATGGCGGGCGCGGAGCCGGGCGGGCGCTGTGCGCGCATCGTGGCGCTGGGCTCGACGGCCAAAACCCAGCGATCGTGGGGCTCATAGGACCCGGCGCCCGCGCCGACGTTCAGGACCGTACGCGCATCTCCAAGCGCGGAGTGGATGCGCGCCGCGATCCTGGGATCGGTCCGGCGATGGCGGGCGTAGCCGTGCCCGCGCTCGTCGTAGTCGACCGAGGGCGCTATAGCTCGAGCTCGGCCTCGGCGTTGCGGATGATCGCGTTGCCGCTCTGCTCGGCGATCACCTCGACCGCGACGCGGTGGCCGTCGACCTCGCGGATCGTCCCGGACACCACGATCTCCTGTTCGGGGACGCCCATGCCGCGGAACTGGACGCTGAGGCGCTTCAGCGCGCGCGGATCGCCACCGGCCAGCTGAGCGCAGCCGCGGGCAACCTGGGCCATCGACCATAGCCCGTGGAGGATGTTCTGCGGCAGGCCGACGGCCTTGGCGAACTCGGGGTCGATGTGGATCGGGTTGAAGTCGCCCGACGCCCCGGCGTAGCGGTGCGGCAGGTACTTGTCGGGGGTGACGTGGAGCTCGGGGATCGCCGCGCCGGGCTCGAGCGTTGCGGCATCACTCATCTCAGACCCCTCTCACAATGTTGGTCCAGGTTCCGCGAACGGTCTCGTCGCCGCTCTGGTTGCTCGAGACGGTCTCGAAGACGTAGAAGCCCATGCCGCCCCGCTCGTAGATCTCCTTGACGTTGGCGATCGTTGTGATCTCGTCGCCGGCGCACACCGGCTCGTCCCACTCGAAGACCTGACCGCCGTGGACCATCGTCGCGAAGTTGATCCCGACCTCCGGGTCGAACACCGCCGGTCCCATCGCGCGCGACGAGTAGACGACGCAGAACATCGGCGGGGCGACGATGTCGCGATAGCCGGCGGCCTCGGCGGCAGCCTGATCGAAGTGCACGGGATTCTCGGCGCCGATCGCGTGTGCGTACTCGGCGATCTTCTCGCGGCCGACCGTGTACTTAGCGGGGTCGTAGGTCTTGCCGATCGCCTCAGTGTGCACCGCCATCGGCGCGGCAGTCTATTACGACCGTTTGTGGCCCTTCCGTATCACTTTGATCTTGACCGTCAGCGGAGCCGAGGAGCTGCCCGAAGCGTCGGTCGCCAGGATCGTGATCTTGTGCTTCTTGCCCTTGCCACGGGCTGCCTTGAGTTTGGCCGTAAATGGCGAGGTGCAGGGCTTCGCCGCCTTGCGATCGACCTGGCAGGTGAATGTTGCGCCCGCCTCCGAGGTGAACTTGATCGAGACTTTCGCCTTGGCCTTGCGCGTCTTGACCTTCGACTTCGGCTTCTTCGTCAGGTCGACGGTCGGTGCGGTGGACGCGGCGGCGGTCAGCGTGACGCCGGTCGCGTCGTAGACGACAGCGTCGGACTGACCGATGAAGCTCACCGGCGAGAACTCTCCCGTTCGAGCCTTCGCGGTAAGGATTCGAAGGTCGCCGACCTGGGGCGTCGCGGTCGTAACCTTCAGCGATCCACCGAGGCTGGCATTGCCGCTAACCGCGAGCTGCGAGTAGCCGGACCCCGGCGTCGTGCCGACGACGTCGATCGCCAAGGTCCCGCCGCTGGTCTGGGTGTAGTTACCGGTGATCGCCAGGATCCCCGGCGAGGCGCCCGGGTGGACCGTGCCGCCCGAGTTGGTGATGCCGGCATCCGCGCTGAACGCGCCGGCGCCCTGAAGTGTGCCACCCGCGACGGTGACCGCCCCGCTTGCGTGCAGCGACCCCTCGTCGTCCAGGATTCCACCGTTTTGGTCAATGGTGCGATCGAACACCGCAGCGGCACCAACGGGGATGTTCACCGTGCCGAGGTTGATCAGCCTGCTCTGGATGATCGACGTGCCGCCGGGGAGCAGGTTGAGAGTGCCCGCGTTCGTGATCAGGTGGTTGTTCACTAGGTACTTGTCGCCGGGCCCGCCGTCGAGAGTCAGGGTGCCGTGGTTCGTGAAGTCGACGGAGTCGACGTGCAGCTGCCCGGCGCCGGTGTTGTTGAGGCGAACGGTGTCGTTGGCACCGATATCGCCCGTGATCTTCCCGCCGCAGGGTGGATATTCGAATGAGGCGCTGCCCGGTCCCGGGGCGTTGAGGTCGCCGCAGACCTTGATCGGGTTGCCGGTCATGTCGCCGCCCGTATGGGTGAGGCCGCCAGAGATCGTGATCTGGCCGTTGTTGACGAACGTCCCGCCCGACTGCGTGAACGAGACGCCGTTGCCGGTCGCGTTGAAGGTCGCGCTCGTCCCGGCGTCGGTGGTGAACGAACCGTTGTTGACCCAGACGTGATTCGGGCTGCAGTTGCACGTGCTGACGTCGGTGTGGAAGGCGATCGTGCCGCCAGCATTGTTGGTGACGTTTGCGCGGATGTCTCGGAACGTGCTGGCGCCCGGCGAGCCGGCATCGGTGCGAATCAGGCCCGAGCTGACGATGTTGCCGCCGACGATCGCCGGTCCCGGGTTCGACCCCGAGGACGTGAGCTGAAGGACCCCGTGCGTGCCAATCGTGAACGGATTACCGCCGAAGCTCGGAATCAGTTCTGATGTGTGCGGGTTGCCGGCATTGGTACTGCCCACGACCGCGAGTGTCTGAGTTCCCGACGCGCCGCCAAGGGTGATTCCCTTCGCATTCCCTCCATTCATGGTCACCGTGTAGTCACCTGCCACGGTAATTACGGCGGTGCAATCGGCCGATGGCGTGCCGTTGCTCCATTTCGCCGAATCACTCCAGTCGCCATCGACGGCGCTCACCCAGCTCGTCGTACCGTCGACCGGCATGCAAGCTGCGGCCGACGCGGAGCCGGGGCTTGCAAGGGCCCAGACGGCGCCGCATGAAAGTACGAGCAGTAGGGTGGCGCGCGAGGAGGTGGCGTTCATTAGCGGAGTAGAGTCGAGCACTACGGGGGAGTCAATACGCAACGTTTGCGTACTCATAGGGCGCTTCATTAACCGCCTTATGTGATGTTGTCGTCGGCCGCGGCATTCAATGAGTCGTTGCTCGAGCTCATCGGTGCGGTCGCCGGCCTGCTTGATCTGGACGAGTTCCGCCTCGGGTTGTTGGCCGCGCTCTGTCGCGCAGTGCCCGCCGACTGGATCTCGCTCAATGACCTCGGGCCGAGTCCGGAGACGACCGTCGTCTTGATCGAGCCGCCGTTCCCGGCCGAGGCCCACGCGCTATTCGCACGGCATGCGAACGAAAATCCGCTGGTCGAGCGCTACCAGCGAACGGGCGACGGCCGCCCGTACCGCTTCTCCGACGTTGTGACGGTCGGCGAGCTCCGCGCGACTGCCCTTTACCGGGAGTTCTACGGCCCGATCGGGCTCGAGCACCAGATCGCGTTCGTACTCCCCCATGTCCCGCGCGCACCTCAGCGCCTGCTTGCCGTGGCACTGTCGCGTCGTGAGCACGACTTTTCTGACGCGGAAAGAGCGGTACTCGACCGGGCGCGGCCGTTTCTTATCGAGAGCTATCGGAACGCGGTCGAGCACACCCGTCTCCGCGCCGAGCTAGAGCTCCGAAAGCGCGGGCCCCGCCTCCCACTCGACGACCCGGTGCTCGCGGACGCCCTCGCGGAGCGCGGACTGACCCGCCGTGAGGCCGAGGTTTTGAGTTGCGTCGCCGCCGGCGTTTCCGACCGCGAGGTCGCCGATCTGCTCGAGCTCAGCACGCGCACAGTTCAGAAGCATCTACAGCGCTGCTTTCAGAAGCTCGAAGTGCACAGCCGCGCCGACGCCTCGGCACTTGCCTGGTCCCTCTGCGGCTCGCCCCACTCTCTCGGCGATTAGCGAGCGGCCGCCATCGCCGCCTCGCGCTCGCCGTAGAGATGGAAGCGAGTCACCTTGCCGTCGACGAACCGAAACAGCCAGTAGATGGTCATCCGTACCGGCACGCCGCTACCCGCCCCGACCGCGCGCTGGTCGATCTCGACGAGCAGATGATCGTTTTCGAGCTCCTCCACTCCGGCGACGTCCGCCATCACCGTCTCCCAAGCCTCACCCCATCCCTCGATCATCTCGACGTAGCCGTCGTGGCCGCGATACATGCCGGCGTTCATCAGATCCGGCGCGACGTAGCACTCGACGTCGTTGGAGAAGATCTCCAGCCCTGGGCTGGCGTCGCCGCGGTTGAAGGCGTCGATGCCGCCCTGAAGCAGCTTCAGGCGGTCGTCACTCATCGACCTGAAGGACCGCCAGGAACGCCTCCTGCGGGACCTCGACCGAGCCGACCTGCTTCATGCGCTTCTTGCCCTTCTTCTGCTTTTCGAGCAGCTTGCGCTTGCGGGTGACGTCGCCGCCGTAGAGCTTCGCCGTGACGTCCTTGCGCAACGCCTTGACGGTCTCGCGCGCGAGCACGCGGGCGCCGACAGCTGCCTGCACGGGCACGTCGAACTGCTGTCTGGGGATCGTCTTGCGCAGCTGCGCGACGAGGTGCTTGCCCGCGTCGTAGGCGGCATCGCGGTGGACGATCTGCGAGAGCGCGTCGACGCGGTCGCCGGCGAGCAGGACGTCGACCCGCACCAGGTCGCCCTCGCGATTGCCGATCTGCTCGTAGTCAAGCGACGCGTAACCGGCCGTGCGCGACTTCAGCTGGTCGAAGAAGTCGAGGACGATCTCCGCAAGCGGCAGGTCGTATCGCAGCTGCACGCGCTCCGGCGAGAGGTAGTGCATATCGACGTGAGTCCCCCGCTTTCGCTGGCACAGCTCCATGACGGCGCCGACGTCGCTTGAGCGGGTGATCACCGAAGCGCGGATATAGGGCTCGGAGATCGACTCGATCACGCCCGGGTCCGGGAGCTCGGCCGGCGAGTGGACCTCGATCACCTCGCGGTTGGTCAGCGTGACCTCGTAGCTGACGTTCGGCGTGGTCGAGATCAGCTCGAGGTCGTATTCGCGCTCGAGCCGCTCGCGCACGATATCCATGTGCAGCAGCCCGAGGAACCCGCAGCGAAAGCCAAAGCCGAGTGCCTGCGAGGTTTCAGGCTCATACGAGAGCGCCGCGTCGTTGAGAGCCAGGCGCTCGAGCGCGTCGCGGAGGTCCTCGTAGCGGTCCGTCTCGATGGGATAGAGGCCCGAGAAGACCATCGGCTGCACCTCACGGTAACCGGGCAGCGCTTCTGAGGCCGGATTCTTCTTCGAGGTCAGCGTGTCGCCGACGCGCAGCTTCGAGACGTCCTTGAGCCCGGAAATCACGTAGCCCACGTCGCCGGTTCCGATCCCGCCGACCGGTCGCATCTGCGGGCTGAAGAAGCCGACCTCGTCGATCTCGGCCTCAGTGCCGGTCTGCATCGCGACGATCGGCTCGCCCTTGTGAAACTGGCCGTCGAACATCCGCAGGTAGGCGATCACGCCGCGGTACTGGTCGAACTCCGAGTCGAAGATCAGGGCGCGCGGCGGCGCCGTCTCGTCGCCCTCGGGCGCCGGGATCCGGTCGACCACGGCCTGGAGCACCTCGCGGACCCCCTCGCCCGTCTTCGCCGAGATCCGCAGTACGTCGGCGGGGTCGCAGCCGATCAGATCGACGATCTCGCCGATCACCCGCTCGGGCTCGGCCCCCGGAAGATCGACCTTGTTCAGCACGGGGACGATGTCGAGGCCGGCCTCGACCGCGGCATAGGTGTTGGCGACCGTCTGCGCCTCGACGCCCTGCGCGGCGTCGACGACGAGGACGGCGCCCTCGCAGGCCGCGAGGCTGCGCGAGACCTCGTAGGAGAAGTCGACGTGCCCCGGGGTGTCGATCAGGTGCAGGTGGTAGGTCTCACCGTCCTCGGCGACGAAGTCCGCGCGGACGGCCTGAGCCTTGATCGTGATCCCGCGCTCGCGCTCGAGGTCCATGGAGTCGAGCAGCTGCGGCATGTGATCGCGCGATGCGACCGTCCCCGTGAGCTCGAGGATTCGATCGGCAAGCGTCGACTTGCCGTGATCGATGTGGGCGATGATCGAGAAGTTGCGGATGCGGTCCATCAGCGCGGCTCAGGATACGGCCGCCGCGCCCATGGACCACGCCCGAGTTACAGCGGCTTCTTGAGGGTGTGCCAGCCCTGCAGGAGCGGTAGCGGATCCTCCGCCGGCGCCTCGAAGCCCTTGCCGTCGTGGACCTCGAAGTGCAGGTGGTCGCCCCAGCAGGAGCCGGTGCAGCCAAGGCCGCCGAGCTTCTGACCGGCGTGGACCTTCTCGCCCGCCTTGACGATGGCCGGCGCGATCATGTGCATGTATACGTACGTGCGATCGCGCTTGGCGTCGTAGAGGTAGACGTAGTTGCCCTCGCCGCCGTCGGCGCCGGTCTCGAGGACCACGGCGTCCGTCGGTGCGATCTCAGGCGTCCCGGGCGCGGCGAACATGTCCTGGCCCTGATGGATGTGGCCGGTCCGGGCGGCGCCGAAGCGATTCTCGGCGGTGCCGTAGTCGACCTTGCCGACGACGGGGACGAACGGCCCGCTGGGCTCGGTTGCCTCCTTGTCGGCGAACAGCGGGCCCAGCTTCGGCGAGATCTGGCCGACGCCGATGTCCTGGGTCACCTGCGACTCCGGTAGCTGCTGGGAGTTGGCGGGCGCCGGAAAGAAAGCGACGGCGGCCACACCGACGGCGGCGATCGTGAGCAGCATCTTGTTGTTGACGTGCCTGGGTGGCATACGGGTTTCACCCCTCTTGATGTCGAAATGCGCGCTCGTGTCGAACGCGCGGCGCCGGGTTGCGGCGCCTCAGTCGCCCGCGCCCGGGTTCTCCGGAAGCGTCAGCGGGCGGTGCCGGCGGATGCCGGCGGTACGCAGATCAACACAATCGGCGACCGTAGTTACGGCCTGTGTGACCGGAGTCACACATGGTTCATCAATGTATAAACAGCCCCAAATCTGGCTCTAACAAGCCAGGGCACGACTGCAAGATCTATGGCGGTTTATTTGGGGATGCTCACACGGATGAGCTAGCCGAAGCGCGCGAGGACGACGAGGAAGCGGAGATCGTCTTGCAGGACGATCCGGATGGTGGGCTAGGTGCGCAGGGGTCCGGCTTCTAGGGCCTTCTTGTCGTCCAGGCGCACGTAGTCGCGGATCTGCTTCGTTCCCGGTTCATCGAAGCACGCGAGCGCGTAAGCACGGACATGGCCCCTCAGCTCGCGCACTGTTTCTACGAGTTCGTCTAGGTTCGGGTGCGCGCTTACCAACGGGCCTGCCTTGCGGCTCGGTTTGACCCGATGGAGGCTCGGCGGAAGTGGCTCCAAGACGCTCGGCCTGCCGCGCTCCAGGACCTCGACGTAGGCGCCAATCATCCACAGCCCGTGCGCCACGTCGTTACGCACCTCGATTTCTTCTACGACCCGCGAGTAGATCTTCCTAGCGACACGGAGGTCCTTCTCATCGTGTTCATGGACAGCGACCGCCATGCCGTAGAAGACGTCGCCTATCTGGCGAGCCATCATCGGCCCGAACGGGAGGCGAGCCACGTCTAATGGAACTCCGCAGTCCCTAAGGTGCCTCATCATCGGCGTCTGCATCGCCTCGATCAGTCGAGAGAAGGCGTCGACGTAAGCACCTAGCGCTCGATGCGCCTCGTCACGGCCTTCATGTGCCATCTCAACCACGACTCCGACCCTATCCGCCGCAGCTGCGAGTTACGCTGATCGCGATGGCGAAAAAGCAGCGCACTAAGAAGGGCCTGGAGATTCCGGTTCCTAAGCGCCGCGAGTTCGATGACGCGCTTAAGAAGCTCGCCCCGCCAGCAGGTCGTAAACGCCCTGCCGACTCAGGCCAGCCTCCCGAGCGATCTGACTGACAGAAACGCCGGCTGCTTGTGCGGCGACGATCTGATCGCGCAGTGCGTCCGTGGCTTTCCTGCGAGCGTCTAGCGCCCTCTCTCGCTGCTTGGCTGCCTTGCGCAGCCCCTTGATGGCCTGAGTCTCGGTCACTTGCTCGCCGCCTTGTCAACCAGCATGTGGAACATGGCGCGATGGCGATACCGCTGGTTGTAGCGCCACGCGTACTCATCCAGGTAGGACTGAAGCCACTTCGCGGAGATCTTGCGATAGCACCCGCGAGCGCCGACCTTGAAGTTCCCGAACGCCCCTTCGATGGTGTTCGTGTGGATATCGCCCACCACGTACTCGCCCGCAGAGTGGTTGATGATCTTGCGGTCTAGGAAGTGGCCCTTGAGCGGTTTATAGGCCTGCCAGTCGTCGGTGAAGATGATCGACATTGGGTCGATGTTCGCCACGACTTCTCTACTAAGGGCAGGACCGCGCCGAGAGGCGACGACGCGCAGCCTGAGCTTGCCCCCGCGCTCGACCATCCCGAGAACAGTCGCCTTGTCAGCGCGACGATTAGCGGCCTCTGAGCGCGTCTGCTTGACGCGAGGACGCCCGCCCCAAGCTGTCTCATCGACTTCAACGTCACCCGAGAGCGTTGCGCCATCGTCGGCCATCAGCTCGTTACGAATCTTGTTCATCATCCGCCAGGCCGTCCGATAGGACGTGCCCAACTCGCGCTCTAGCTGCTTCGCGGAAATCCCGCAGCGGGTGCTCGTCATCAGGTAGATGGCGTGGAACCAAAGTCGCAGAGACGTTGAGGACTTGGCGAAGATCGTTCCCGCCGTGGGATGGACGTGATGCCCGCAGCCGGTACACGTCCACGACTGGCGACCCTGCTTAGTTGCGTAGCGCTTGAACACGCGCTCGCGCTCGCACTTGGGGCACTCGGCATGTTCGCCATCGGGCGAGAACCGCGAGCGCCATAGGTGCTCTAGGCAAGCTGCATCGTCAGGGAACTCAGCCAGGAATTCGGTCACCGAGTAGTCGGAGTCCGATGACGTGGCGCGGACCGGATTGTTCCTGTTCGCCGGAGGCATACTGTAAAGCTACTTGACAGATGGGGCTGTTGTCAAGTCGATTGACAGTGGCAGGAAATGCCGCCCAGGAGGCGAAGCACCATCAGTGCTTGATGACCACGACTGCTCCGGCCTGCCCGACCCAGAGCGAGTCTCGTTTCAAGGGCCTTTCGAACATCACGACGTAGTTGTCGAAGGGTGGCGAGTCCCGCTCTTACAAGCGCACCTGAGCGGCGAGGACCGGGTCATGCTCGTGCTCGACCGCAGACTCGGTGTGGAGCTATCGACGGCTGAGGCCGAGCGGCTGGTCCCCTTCGTGGCCGACGCCATCGCCGTAGCCCTCGGCTACGGCGCCCATCCGCGTGGCGACTGCGACCGACCACTCGCCCGAGCGCCCTACCCACGCCCCGAGCGAGTGGTCGATCTGTCGTTGTCAGACGCCGCCTAGATACGGGGCAAGTTCAGCAAGTTGTTCTTCTTGCTGGAGTCCGGCTTCGTCGTGATGTAGTCGCGGAAGTCGCACGTCGGGCAGTCCACGACCACCACGTCGGCCTTCTTGCCATCGACCTCGGTGTAGTAGCGATCCCCGTTGGGGTCGCGGAGGTCGTTGATGACGGTCTGGCGCGTCAGCGGGGTCGTCGTGTTCCCGATGCGCACGTGGGTGATGTGCTCATGCGTGCCGCCCGGTGAGTCCTCGGTGCGCACGCCAGTGATCTTGAAGTTGGCCATGGTTGGCCTCCTTTTGGTTGTGTCCGGCCCCGAGCGCCTGCGGTCACAGGACTCCACAGCCCGAGGTTGTGACGATTCTGGCTTTCGTCTCGGACAGCATCCGAGGCACTTGCGAGGATCGCCCGGCGCTCCACCTTCTCGGCGCGCTTGCGGTTGTGTCTGAAGGCGGTCCGGGCGGTCACCCGGACCGCCGACCTGCCCGCGAAAAGTCCTGACATGGCGGACGGCCAACAAAAACCGGCCCCGCCTAACTGATGTCGGGAATACTCAGGCTCCGTTACGGCCTCGGGACCAGCCCCAGGCAGCTAGTACGCCGCCAACGAGCAACGCCGACCAAGAGTGCTCCTCGCCGGTCGCTAGGCCGAAGGTTCCGATAACGGCCAGCAGGATTCCGACAAAAAGCAGAGCGGCAGCGATCACCACTTTGTGATCGACCGCCTACAAACAACCTTGAATTCACTTCTACAGAGAAGGACCATGTGTCACCGGAGTCACACATGATTTACTTGCAATCGACCTTGCGTCAGGCGCGTTCGAGGTAGCCCAGGGCGTAGACGCCGACCTGGATCTCGTCGCCATCCTCGAGCCGGAGCGACTCGACGCGACGGCGATTGACGAACGTCCCGTTGCGCGAACCGAGGTCCTCCAGGCGGTAGCCCCCGTCGTCCTCGCGTATGAGCTCGACGTGGCTGCGTGAGACGGAGCGGTCGTCGAGGAAGACGTCCGCCTCGGGGTTGCGCCCGATGGTCACGACGTCCTGGTCGAGCAGGAAATGGTCGCCGGCGCGGGGGCTCTCCGGCAGGATGACGAGGCCACGGATGAGCTGTGGCTCGACGATCTCGTGCTCACCCGAGTCGATCTCATGCTCACCCGAGTCGTCCTCGGGCTCGTCGTACTCGTCCTCGTAGTACTCACCTTCGCCGTATTCGTCCTCGACAGGCTCCGCCTCGTCGGAGGCGCGGCTGCGGCGTCGCAGGAGGTTGCGAATCTGGTCGATCTCGGGCACGCGTAAGAGAGTCACCGCAACAAAGTAGACGGCAGCGCCAGCCACCAGCGCCATACCGAGCGAGACGATCTGGCCGGCGAGACCACGGCCGAGAGCGTGGTCGAGCGCGTCCCAGACGCCGTAGCTGGCGGCCGCGAGCGCCGCGGACGCCAGGAGCACCCGCATGCTGGTCCACGCGAAGCGGCCGAGTTCGAGCCGGCCGAGGACACCGTGGAGAACGTAGGCCTGCGCGGCGACGCTGACGGCCGTCGCGATTGCCGTCGCGGCGACGATCCCTCCGACCCCGAAGGGGCCGTAGAGCGCGAACGCCCCGATCGCGGTGATCGCGAGGTTGCCGGCGCCGATTGCGGTCGGCAGCCACGGACGTTGGAGGCTGAAGAAGGTCCGCGTCAACAGGAGAAACAGGCCGTTGAACGGCAGCGAGAACGCGAACCAAAACAGGGCGGTCGACACGAGATCGGTCGCGTCGGGGCCGAACTTGCCGCGCTCGTAGACGAGCCGGATCATCGGCTCGGAGAGGACGAGGATCGCCGCCGTGGCCGGGATCAGCAGGAAGACGATCAGCCGCATCCCGCTGGCCATCGTCGCCCGCAGGTTGTCGTACTCGCGCCGGGCGGCGTAGCGGGCGAGCGTCGGGAAGAGCACCGTCGCCACGGCGACGGAGAAGACCCCCTGGGGCAGCATGTAGATGCGGAAGGCCTTGTCGATGGCGGCCGGCGCCTGCTCGGAGACGAGAAATCCCGCGGTGCTGTTGATCAGCAGGTTGAAGTTGATGAGCCCGAGGCTGATGGTCACGGGCAGCATCAGGATCAGGACCCGGCGGATGTCGGCGTCGCGAAATGCCTCGCGTGCCCGGCCCTTAAACGGCGCGGTCAGCGCGCGGCGGATCCCGAACGGCGTGTTCCTCAGATCGACGAGCGGGATCGCGAGCTGGATCAGGGTGCCGACCAAGACGCCGATCGCATACGCGTAGATCTGATCCCCCTCGGGAAACGCCGGCGCCAGTCCGACGAGGACGACGATAATCGCGACGTTCCAGAAGAACGGCGAGATCGCGAACGCCCCGAAGCGGTCGTAGCTGTTGAGGATCCCCACGACCATCCCGCTGATCCCGAGGAGGACCAGGATCGGGAAGAGGATCCGCGACAGCGTGACCGTGAGGTCCTGGACTCCCGGGTGGCCGGCCGGGACGAACAGGGGCATCAGCACCGGCGCGATGAGGATGAACAGCGCCGTCAGCGCCCCGAGCACGAGGGTGACGACGAAGATCATGTTCGACGCGAGGCGGAACGCCTCCCGGCGGCTGCCCTGCTCGAGCTTCTCGGTGAAGACGGGAACAAAGGCCGCCGAGATCGCCGCATCGGCGAAGAGGCTGCGGACGAGGTTCGGGACCTGGAAGGCGATCGTGAACGCCGACATCGGGCCGCGGACACCGAAGTAGGAGGCGGCGAAGATCTCTCGCACGAGCCCGGCGATGCGCGAGGCGCCGGTGGCGACCGCGAAGAAGGCGGTCGAGCGCGCGAGGCGGCCGGCGCGCGGTCTCGGCGCCGTGACCTCCTCCTCCGGAATGACCTCGGCGCTTGCGACGTCGTCGAGATCCTCGAGCTGAGTGTCCGGATGGGCCCCCGGATCCTCGCTGCGTGTCACGTTACCCCCGCTATAGTCCGCGACCGCGAAATGGCCAACATCGCCTCACAGAAAAAGCGCAACGCGCGCTCCCTGCGCGAGCACGACGAGAACCGTCGTCTCACGAGCGCCGTCAAGACGCACTTCAGGCGTCTCGAGGCCGCGGTCTCAGAGGGCGACGCGGCAGCTGTCGAGGCTGAGCACAAGGCGCTCTGCTCCCGGATCGACAGCGCCGTCAGCAAGGGCGCGCTGCACCGCAACACCGGTGCTCGCAAGAAGTCCCGCGCGGCACGTCTCGCCGCCGGCACCGCGGCCGAGTAACAAGCCGCCTCAACAGCGGCGGGGCTCCGCGTCGGCCTGCGGCCGCCGCGATCGCAGGTCACCCGCCAGCAGCGCGGCGGACTGCCAACGTCAGCGCAACGCGCTCCGGATAGTCGGCACCTCCACGAGTCCACCACTCAAGGTCAGCGATTGCGCACGTCGCCGCACGCACCTGGGCTGGAGATCGTCCGCGAACCCGCCGGACGAGGAGCTTTGCGGCGTACGGGTGCATCGCCAGCGCCGCCTCGACGTCGGCGGGCGGGCGGCCGTCCTCGAGCATTTGCAGCGCGAGATTCGCCTCCCGCAGGCGCTTGGCGGCCTGGTAGACGAGCCCCGTGACCGCCTCACCCTGGTCGGTCAGGCGCTCGGCTGCAGTGAGCGCCGTCGCCGGGTCACGGTCGACGAGCGCATCGGAGAGCGCCCACACGACCTCCTCGGACGTGTCGGCAACCATCGATTCGAGATCGTCGCGGGTCACGGTCGCGCCCGGCTGGGCCCACAGCGACAGGCGGTCGAGCTCGGTCGCCAGCCTGGTCGTGCCCTCGCCAAGGCGCTCTCCCAGCAACTGCGCGGCGTCAGGGTCAAGCTCGAACCCGCGGCGGTGCGCTTCCTCGCCGAGCCACCTGGGTAGGTCACGCGCCTTCGGTGCGGCGTAGTTGAGGACCTCTCCCCCGTTCGCCGCAACCGCGTCGACAAGGGCCTTTGGCGCCTTGCGCTTTGGCGGCTGTTCGCGCGCGACGAGCACGACGGTCAGATCCGGCGGCAGCGTCGCGAGCGCCTCGGTGATCGGGGCGGCCTGTTTTGCGGTCCAGGACTCGATGCCGTCGGCGAGCAGATAGCGACGGCCGGCGGTGAGCGAGAGCATCGGAATCGCCGCCAACAGGCCCTCGGCGTCGGGACCGGCGGAGGACCCGGCGGGGGGCGAGAAGGACTCCAGCGCCCCTGGGCCGCCCTCGGACTCGGCGCGCTTTCGCAGGCGCAGAAGCACCTCGTCGATCTTTGCGACGTCGGTGCCCGCGATCAGGTACGCGGGCGCGATCTCAGAGCTCTGGCGCGGCCCGGCCAAGGTCGGCCGAGTGTAATCGCCGCCCCGGCCGCAGCCGGGACGGCGAAGACCCGTCTAAATGCTTCCGATCGCGATGCTCAAGGCCCCGAGCACCACCGCGGCGCCCGTGAGTCGTAATACGAGCGGGCCGCGGCGCCCTGTGAACGTGAACATCAGCGCGACAAGGGCGGCAATGCCCGCGAGCACGCCACTCGGCCAGCCGAGGACGAGGCTGACGACCTTCTGCGCCGAGGATCCGTCGAAGCACTGGTTGTCCGACGGCAGGGTTGCCGCGCCTGAGCGCACATCGTCGCAGGTCGGGGTGCTGCCGATATCGGCCATGGCGATCACCATCACCGCGCAGGCGAAGGCGAGCACCAGCGCGAGGATGAAGCCGAGCGCGCGCCAGCCGCCGCCGGCCTTGCCGTCGTCGGGCGTGCCCGTGGGCGGCGGAGGCGGCGTCGCGGCTGCGGTCGCCGCGGGGGTCGTGGTCTCAGCGGGCGTCGCTGCCGGTGCGTCGCCAGCGGGCGGCGTGACCGGTGCGTCGCCCGCGGGCGGCGTGGTTTGCGGGTCGCCCTCCGGGGGCGGGTTCGGGGTGCTTCCGCTTGCTTCCATCCGTCGGTTCCCTCCTAGGCTGACTGTGGGCCACGTGGCCCTGGACGCGCGCCACCCTAGACGATCGCTCGGCGTCCGCTCAGGGCTCGGCCACATGCCATGAGCCCGCCTGGGCGCTGATCTCGACCGTGCCCTGCTCGTCGGTGCGCAGCACCGGGACGCCAGCAGCCGCGAGTGTGGCCAGGGTGGTGGGCGTTGGATGCCCGAACGGATTGCCCGCCCCCACCGAGATCACCCCCAATTCCGGGGTGGTCCTGGCGAGCAGCGCCTCGAGGCCCGAGTCGTCACTACCGTGGTGGGCGACCTTGAGGACATCGACGTCGCCCGGGTCGACCGGTGCAAGCTCCGCCTCGGCGTCGCCGGTGAGCAGCATGCGAAATCCATGCCAGCGCGCGAGCAGGACCAGGCAGAGCTCGTTCGGCAGCGCCGGTGGCCCGAGGCCCAGCCGCGTTGGTGGCGGCCAGAGCACGTCGAGGCGAAGTTGGCCGCTTCGCAGCACCGTTCCGCCGGCGATGCGCCGCAGGTCGGCGCCGGCCCCGGTGGCTGCCGCGCGCGAGGTGCGGTCGAGGCGCGCGTAGAGCACCCGCTGCGGCCTGACCCGCGCGACCAGCGCCGGAACCCCGCCGACGTGGTCGGAGTCCGGATGGGTCAGGACGAGACCGCCGAGATCGTGGATGCCGAGGTCGGCGAGTTCGCCCGCGACGTCGTCGCCCGCAGGACCTGCGTCGACCAGGATCGCCGGCGCGCCCGCCGGGCGGAGCAGGATGGCGTCGCCCTGGCCGACGTCCAGCACGTCCACGCGCAGCTCGCCCGGTCGCGGCGCGCTCGCGTGGCGACCGCTGAGCAGGGCGAGCGTCGCGGCAAGCGCGGCGAGTGCCGCGATGCCAACCGCAAGCCGGCGCCGGCGCCAGCCCGAGCCGTGCGGCTCGCGGGCGCCCAGACCGGTGCTCGCGCGGAGCCCAACCCGGCGCGCTGCCGCGCGCAGGCCGACCGCCAGTGTGGTGGCCAGGGCGACGTAGACCGCGCCGAGCGCAGCGAGGCCGCCAACGCCGAGGTTGACCTGCGCCCAGGAGGGGCCGGCGGTCCAAGCGGCGACCTGATCGATATAGCCGGCGATGAGCCCGGCGAACCCGGCCAGCGGGGCCACGGGCAGCCAGCCCACCTGGCCCGCCGCAGCCGCCAGCATGCCCGCCCACATCACCGGCGCCTCGGCCGGCACCGCGAGGAGGTTCGCGGGCAGGGCGACGAGCGAGAGCGTCTCGAAGTGGAAGGCGGTCAGCGGAGCTGTCGCGAGCGTCGCCGAGATCGTCAGCGCGGCCGCCTCGGCCAGGACGCGGCGCGCTCGGCCGGGCGCCGGACCAGCCAGCAGCCGCGACAGGGGCGCACAGAAGCACAGGATTCCGAGCACGGCCGCGAAGCTCAGCTGCCAGCCGATGTCACCCTCGGCGCGCGGGATTGATCGCAAGCGTGGCCGCGGCCGCGAGCAGGAGGGCGTACCAGCGGCTTGCGGGCCGGCCCGCGAGCGCCGCCACGACCCCCGCCGCACCCATGATCCCGGCCCGCTGGATCGAGGCGCCGGCGCCCGTGAGCGGCACGTAGATCGCGATCAGGAGGAGGACGGCTGCCAGGCGGCCGCGCAGCGACACACCGAGCATCGCGCAGACGGCGACGCCCAGGATCGCCAGGAGCACGACGTTCTGCCCGCTGACGGCCAGCAGGTGCGCCAGGCCGGAGCGCTTGAAGCGGTCGCGGGTGGCGTCGTCGATCCGGTCGTCCTCGCCGAGGACGAACCCCCGCAGCAGGTTCGCCGCCGGCTCGGTCGTGCCGTGAGCGAGCGCCGCCTCCGACCGTCGCCGCACGAAGTCGACCGCACCCGCCATCCCGCCCCTGTGACGGTCGAGCACCCGCACGTCCGGGGCCGCGAGCACGCGGCTCACGCCCAGCCGCGCGTAGTAATCGGCCTGCCAGTCGGGTGGCGCGCGAATCGTGCCCGACGCCTCGATTCCGGAGCCCATCTCCAGCTCCGGCGACGGCTCCGGCGTTTCGACCACCAGCCGCCCGTCCCGCGTGTCGACGACCACGTCGACGTGTCCCTGCGACCGGTGCGGAAACGAGGTGATGAAGCCGCGGACGGTGACCTCGGTGCCGACCGGAGTCGCGAGCGCTCCGCCGTCGATGGCGACGAGACGGGCGGCCCCGATGCCGAGCCCGGCCATGCAGCCGGCGGCGGCGACGCACGCCAGCCAGGCCGCGGCGGCTGGGCGGTTCCGCGGAGCCGCGACGGCGATCCCCAGCCCGCACGCGACCCCAAGCGCGATCAGGACCGGACTTCGCAGTGACGTGGGCGCCAGCGGCGCGAGAGCGAGGCCCGAGGTCAGGCCCCCGAGCGCCGCGAAGCGCCAGGCGAGCGTGAGGCGCGGCGGGATCCGCAAGCTACGGCTGCAGGCGGGCGCGCAGGGCCTCCATCGTGGCCGGGCCGATTCCGCTGACCTGGTCGAGCTCGTCGATCGACGAGAGGCCACCGTGCTGGTCGCGGTACTCGATGATGTCCGCGGCCGTCACCGGCCCGATGCCCTCGATCGTGTCGAGCTGTTCGACCGTCGCCGAGCCGAGGCTGATCGGCGCATCCGGATCGGCGGTCGCCGCGGCCCCGGCCGGCGCAGCTGCGCTCGCACCGCCCGCCCCCGCGTCGGGGGCGGCCGGCACCACGACCTGCTGACCGTCGGCCAGCGTCGCCGCGAGGTTGATCGCGTCCGGCGAGGCGCGCGACGTGACGCCGCCGGCGCGTTCGACGGCATCGGTCACTCGCGAGCCCGCAGCGAGGTGGTAGACGCCCGGGCTTCGAACCTCGCCCGCGACGTGGACGACGAGGCCGCCGGAGCCCTGATCGACCGCGACCGACCCCTCGCTGCCGCCGGTGCGCACGGCGCCGAACGCCTGTCCGCCTTCGTCGGCGGCGCCCGAGGCGAGCCAGCGGGCCCCGAGAAGGAGTACAGCGACCGCGATCGCGCCGTAGACGAGAAGCTGGGCTCGGCTGAGTTGTGCCACCCCGCCAGCTTCACGATCGCGTGAACGCCCATGGCGCGCGGGATGTGCCTAGTCCGTTCCTACTCGGTCACGTGACGTGAAAGCCCTCGAGCCCCTCGGGCTTTTCGACGATCACCTCGACGTTTTCGACGACGGCGCGCTCGGGTCCGTTGCGGCAGAGTTCGATCAGCGCCTCGACGTCGCCCGGCTTGCCCTCGAAGACAGCCTCGACCCTGCCGTCGTCGCGGTTGGTGACATGACCGGCGACGTGGCGGGCGAAGGCGGTGCGCTCGATCGTGTCTCGAAAGAAGACGCCCTGGACCCGGCCGCTGACGATCACCCGCCTGCGGATCACGACCGCCCCACGGACCTACTCGTCGTCGTAGTCGTCGTAGCCGGTGGCCTGCGTTGCGAGCCGACGGCTGTAGAGCTCTTCGGCTGAGACGGCGGGTGACTGGACCGAGACCAGCGCCAGCGGTTCGCTGCCGTCGTTGGCGACGGCGTGGTCGGTGGCCGGCGGGATCAGGACGAGGTCGCCGGCGCCGAGGCTCTGCGTGTCGCCCGTGGCCGACATCGTGCCGGTGCCGCTGACGACGACGTAGACCTGCTCGGCCTCCTCGTGTGAGCGCAGTTCCTCCTTCACTCCGGGCGGAACCTCGAGCCAATTGACCGACAGATTGCGCGAGCCGAGCTCGCCCGCGTCCATGAGGATGTGAGGGCGCAGTCCGTGGACCTCGGTCACAGCCGCTTCGGAGAGGCGCCTGACGAGCACGCGCGGGTTCTACCAGAGTTAGCGGACTACGAGGTTTACGAGGCGTCCCGGCACGAAGATCTCTTTCACGATCTCCTTGCCGTCGATGTGGCGCATGACGCCCTCGGAGGCCCGGGCGCGCTCCAGCACCTCCGACTCCGGCGTGTCGGCCGCGACCACCAGCTGATCGCGGCGCTTGCCGTTTACCTGGACGATCAAGGTGACCTCGTCGGTGGCCAGCAGCGACTCGTCGGCCTGAGGCCACGGCGTCTCCCAGACCCGCTCGCCGGTCAGCTCGTCGTAGACCTGGGCGCCGATATGGGGCGCGAAGGGGAAGATCAGCGACGCCGCCGTCGCGGTGGCAACGCGGACCGTCGCCGCACCAGCAGGGTCCCCGTAGAGGGAGTCCTTGACCTTGTAGGCCTCGTTGACGAGCTCCATCACGGCCGAGATGGCGGTGTGGAACTGGAAGGCCTGGATGTCGCGCGTGACCTTGTCGATGGCCCAATTGGCCTTCACGAGGAGGTCGTGTGCGGGACCCTCGGTCGGCGCGGGGGCGGGCTCGGCCGAGCTCCGGTCCGCCACCTCGCCCGAGAGCCGGTAAAGGCGGACGAGGAAGCGGTGGACGCCCTCGACTCCCTCGGGGACCCAGTCGCCGCCGCGGTCGGGCGGGCCGAGGAAGCAGACGTAGGCGCGCGCGGTGTCGGCGCCGTACTTGTCCACGGTCTCGATGGCGCTGACCGTGTTGCCCTTCGAGGACGACATCTTGGCCCCGCCCATCGTGATCATGCCCTGGGTGAAGAGGCTGGCGAACGGCTCCTGCACCGAGAGCATGTCCATGTCCGCGAACGCCTTCGTGAAGAAGCGCGCGTACATGAGGTGCAGAATCGCGTGCTCGATCCCGCCGATGTAGTTGTCGACGGGCATCCAGAAGTCGGCCGGCTCGCGGCCGAACGGAGCCGCGTCGTTGCTCGGGTCGAGGTAACGCAGGAAGTACCAGGACGAGTCGACGAAGGTGTCCATGGTGTCGGTCTCGCGCCGCGCCGGCCCGCCGCATACCGGGCACTCGACGTTGACCCAGTCCTCCACTGCGGCGAGCGGGCTCTGGCCCTTGGGCGCGTAGTCCTCGACGTCGGGGAGCTCGACGGGCAGCTGGTCTTCGGGGACCGGCACCAGCCCGTCGGTCTCGCAATAGATCATCGGGATCGGGCAGCCCCAGTAGCGCTGGCGTGAGAGCAGCCAGTCGCGCAGGCGGTAGTTGACCGCGATCTCGCCCTTGCCCTCGGCGTGCAGCCACTCGACGATCTCGTGGTAGGCCTCGCGATTGTTCTTGCCGTCGAAGCGGCCGGAGTTCACCAGCGGGCCGTCGCCGATGTACGGCTCGGCCTGCACGTCCTCACCACCGGAGACGACCTCGCGGATCTCGATCCCGAACTTGGTCGCGAATGCGTGGTCGCGATCGTCGTGGGCGGGGACGGCCATCAGAGCGCCGGTGCCGTAGCCCATGACGACGTAGTCGGACACGTACATGGGGATCTGCTCGCCGTTGACGGGGTTGGTGACGGTCGTGCCGAGCGCGACGCCGGTCTTCTCGCGATGCGGGTCCTCGCGCTCGATCTGGTCGTGGGTCGCGTGGGTGGCGCCCTCGACGTACTCGCGCACCTCCGGCGAGTCGCTGAGCCGCAGCACGTCGGGATGCTCGGGCGCCATCACGAAGAAGGTGGCGCCGAACAGCGTGTCCGGGCGGGTCGTGAAGACCTCGTAGGCGATGTCCGCCTCCTCGCACACGAATTCGACGCGGGCGCCCTCGGAGCGGCCGATCCAGTTGCGCTGCATCGTCTTGACGTTGTCAGGCCAGTCGATCTGGTCGAGGCCGTCGAGCAGCCGGTCGGCGTAGTCGGTGATCTTGAAGAACCACTGCTCGAGCTCGCGGCGCTCGACGACCGTGCCGCAGCGCTCGCAGCGCCCGTCGATGACCTGCTCGTTGGCGAGCACGGTCGCGTCCTTGGGGCACCAGTTGACGGCGGCCTTCTGGCGGTACGCCAGGCCGCGCTCGTAGAGGCGCAGGAAGATCCACTGGGTCCAGCGGTAGTAGGACGGCTCGTGGCTCGACGCCTCGCGCGACCAGTCGATCGAGATGCCCCAGGCGCGGAACTGCTCGTTGTAGGAGGCGATCGAGGCCTCGGTTGCCTCGCGCGGATGCACGCCTGTCTTGATCGCGTTGTTCTCCGCCGGCAGGCCGAAGGCGTCGTAACCCATCGGGTGGATGACCTGATGGCCGGTCCGGCGCCGAAAGTGGGCGATCGCGTCGCCGATCGTGTAGTTCTTGAGGTGGCCGACGTGCGGATCGCCTGACGGGTACGGGAGCATCTCGAGCACATATGACTTCGGCTTCGAGGGGTCGAAGCCAGGCTCGCCGGGGTTCGGCACCTCCCAGGTGTGCTCGTCCGCCCAGATGGTCTGCCAGCGGCGCTCGATCTCGTGCGGCTCGTACGGTCGGTCCATGCGGGCTCGATATTACGATCGACCAGGGACTCGACTGCGCGGATGGCCATGGGCCAAGAGCAATTGTTGCCGACGCAATCAATGGTGCGTTGCAAAATCATTGCGCCGTCAACGACCCGCAGGTATCATTGGGTTCGTGGCTATGGAGACCGATACGAGGATCCCGATCAGCGAGGAGCAGCTCGCGGCGTGGCAGGCGTTTCTGCGCGCGCACTCGACGATGCTGCGGCGCATCTCACGAGACCTCGAGGACGCGGGCCTGCCTCCCCTCGCGTGGTACGACGTGCTCGGGGCGCTGCGCGATGCGCCGGAGCGGAGTCTGCGCCAGGTCGAGCTGGCCGAACGGGTGTTGCTCTCGAACAGTGGCCTCAGTCGCCTGGTCGACCGGATCGAGGCGAAGGGGTTGGTCGAGCGCAAGAGCTGTCCGAGCGATCGGCGCAGCTTCTACGTCTCGCTGACCGACGAGGGCGCGGAGATGCTCGAGTTGATGTGGCCCGTATACGCGCGCGGCGTCGCCGAGGATTTCCTGCCCGCGCTCGGGAGCAACGAGTGCGAGGTTCGCCAGATGCTCGAGACGATCGGCAAGACGTGCGAGATCGCGCGCGCGGCTGAGGACGCGGAGAACCGCTAGCCGAAGAGCTCGCTGGCGCGCTGCGCGACGAGATCGGGGTACTCGTCGGCGATGAAGTGGCCGCAGTCGGGCACGATCTCGGTCGTCATCGCGTCGGCGTGGGATTCGTAGCCGGCGAGCAGGGCGGGTGTGATCACCGGGTCTGAGTCGCCCAGCATCACGTGGGTGCGGGTGGGCATACGGGCGTCCGCGTAACGGCCGCGCAGAAGCTCGAGTTGCTCGCGAAGTACGAAGGTTCGGTAGGTCTGAACGCAGGCGCGCGAACGGGCGGGCTGGGCGAGGTTGTCGGCGAACGAGTCGAGTTCGGCGCGGGTGAAGGTGCTGGCGTCGTGGGTGCCGCGACCGAGGGCGGCGCGGACGAAGGCGTGGCTGCGATGCAGGGCGTAGCCGAGGAGTGGAGTGAGGATGAGGAGCTGGTACCAGAAGCGCGGCAGCTCGCGCCAGGCGCGTCCGGCGCTCTGCCACGGGTGGGGGATCGCGAGGGCGAGGAAGTGGGAGAAGCGCTCGGGCTGGCGGATGCACATGAGAAAGCCGGCCCAGCCACCCCAGTCGTGGCCGATGAGCTTGACGCGGTCGAGGTTGAGGGCGTCGAGCACGGCGAGGACGTCGCTGGCGAACGATCTCCTTCTCGTAGCCGAAGCGGGGCGCGTCGCGACCAGCCGTAGCCGCGGAGGTCGAGGGCGATCAGGCGGTGGGCGTCGGCGAGCTGGCGAGGTGAGGAGGTGGCGCCAGAGGTAGTGGTGCTGGGGCCAGCCGTGCAGGAGGAGGATGGGATCGCCGTCGGGTGGGCCGGCTTCGGCGTAGTGAAAGCGCAGGCCGCGGGCCTCGACGTAGCGGTGGGTGACGCCGGGGATTTCGGGTGGGTCGGCCAAGCGCGGGACGGTATCGGCGGTTCCGCGGAACCGCGCCAGTCGGTTGAGGGGGGTTCAGTCGCGCTTGGGCCAGACGAGCTGGCCGTGGTCGTCGAAGGAGGAGCCGGGCACCCAGGCGACCTCCCAGGCGTTGTCCTCCGGGTCGGCGAATTGGGCCGAGCGGCCGCCCCAGTCCATGTCGACGGGCTCGGCGAGAATGGTCGCGCCAAGCGAGCGGGCCTCGTTGATGACGGCGTCGACCTGGTCGCGCTCGTCGACGTTGATGGCGAGGTTGGCGCCCTTGAACGGGAGGGGTGGCGGGAGCTCGGTTGCGTTGGCGTCACGGGCGAGGGACTCGAGTGAGTAGATCGCGAGGTTGGCGCCGTCGAGGAAGAACATGGCGACCTCGTCATCGGCGTAGTGCAGGGGCCAGCCGAAGGACTCGTAGAAGGCCCTGAGCTTGCCGACGTCGCGGGCGCCGAGGGTGGCGAAGGTGATGCGGGCGGGGATGGTCATCCGACGACCTCGAGCCTAGGCCGCCGAGGGGGCTCGATCAACTGGTCGTGCGGTGGCGAGAGGCGGGCGTACGGCTTGCCGCGGCGGGTGATGAGGAAGGTCTCGCCGGCGGCCGCGCGCTCCATGTACCAGCCCATTTTCTGGCGATAGTCGTACGCGCCGATTTCGACGGGTGAAGAAGTGGAGCTGAGGGGGCTCGAACCCCTGACCTTCGCGCTGCCAGCGCGACGCTCTCCCAGCTGAGCTACAGCCCCAAGTTCGTATTCGGCGGCCCAGTTTAAACAGGCTCGCTGGCCGTTTTTGGGTGGCGCGAGCCGCAAATGCACCTGTGCTTTCCCCGCGACGACCTCGATCGGGAGAAGGAAATACCGGTTGAGGTCGTCGCAGTACGCGGCGACGAAATCGATCTCGCCGACGGCGTAGGTACTCACAACGTAGCCGCGAGGCGTACACCGGTTCGTACCGGTCGAGATCTGTATGACGTCGCCGCGAAGGCGAGCCCACTTGCACTGGATCCGCCTCAACTCACCGTTCAACTCGAAAACCAGGTCGTACCGCTCGTGCTCGGTCATCGGGGCTAGCACTGGGATGCCGAGCCGCGCCGCTTCAGCCGCGATCTTCAGCTCTGCGGCGTTGCCCTTGGTGTTCGGGTTATCGTTTACCACGAACGTATGTTCGCATGCGGTGCGGACGGAAAAGCGCTTACTGAAGCCCCAGCTGCTGCCTGCAGTACGCGTCGCGGGTGGGGCCGTAGTCCTTCAATGGGCTGGTCGCGATCGTCTGCGCCCAGCTCGCCGCGTACTCCTGGATCGAGGCCGCGACGCTGTCGCGCTCGGCCTGCGTCTTCGCGTTCAGCAGCCGCTCCGCGTTGCGCCACACGTTCTCGCGCCACTCGCGCACCAGCTCGATGCCGGCCACGTCATCCGCGGGCAGGAAGTCCGGGTTCGAGATCCCCACGATCGGGTCGTACCGGTCGCGAATCGTGTCGACCACACGCGAGTACCCCTGCGTCAGCACCTCGTTGAACTTGTCGTGGTCGGGCTTGCGTGAGTTCCCGTGCCGATCGCGCAGCCCGAGCTGCGCCAGCACGAACGGCATGTCGTTCTGCACGTGCGCGTTGATCCCGAGCAGCATGTCCTGCGTGCCCGTCGTGTCCGGATTCTGCGCCGCCTCGAACGCGATCTGCCACGCCTCCGGCACCCGCTGCCCGCGCTGATACGACCTCACCGTCCGGAAGTACACATCCGCGAACAACGCATCCTCGCGGAAGAAGAACCGCTTGAAATGCAGCAGGTGCGGATCCGCCTTCCACGCGTCGCGCGCCGTCCGCGTCAGCTCCAGATACGTCGTGTCGAACACCGCCCGGTGATCGCACCCCAACTTCTCCTGGAGCGCCCGCATCCGCTGGATCTCGACCCGCACGCATTTGAACTTCGCGACTGGGCAATGCGCGATCCGGTTCGGATGCGCCTGGTTGGGCGTGGGCAGCGCGGGCAGATACTGGGTCCACGGCACGCCCGGCACGTCGGCCGGCGCCTGCGCGGCCACGCCGCAGCACACGGCACCCAAGGCAGCCGCCAACGCGACCATCCCCCGTCGGCCTCTCCCAGCCATCGCCGCCGATCGTAATCAAGCCGGCGCCCACCGGCGCCGGTACCGGTCCGTCTGCGACCCGAGCTAGCCGGCCAGCTCCAGATCCTCGGGCTCGCCACCGTCAACCTCGAGCACCAGCCGGTCAAAGCGCCGACCCCGGACCTTGAACTCAAACGGCGCCCGCTCCTCCAGCTCGCGCAGCAGCTCGACCGGCTGGTCCAGCCGCATCTCGAGCGTCGCGCGGCCCGCGGCGAACCGCTTCACCGAAATCTCACTCGTCGCCGAGATCCCTCCGGCCGCATCCTCGAACCCCACCAGCTGCGAGAAGTCCGACAGCGGCCCCACCTCGACCTCGACCATCCCGTCGAAGAGCTCCTCCGCGCCGACCTCGCCATGCCCGTTCGTCCGCTCCGCCACCGCGAACTCCGCCAGCATCGGCTCCGGCTCATCCTCCGCCCGCGCGATCCGCTTGATCGCCTCGTGCAGAGACTCGACCAGCCGCTCCCTCGTCTCCGTCGGCCTGCGCGACACCTCCGCGACCCGGTCCGCCAGCTCGGCCGCATCGCGCAGCGCCCGCAAGCGAATCCGCGTCGCCTGCCCGCGCGCCGCACTGCGCAGCGCATCAAGCTCCTCCGCGAGCGCGGTCAGCGCCCGCTCGACATCCTCGCCCCTCCCCCGCTCCTGCTCCAACTCCGCGCGCACCTCCGCGGCCACCCGCTCGCTCACCACAACCCGGTCGGCCAGCCACGCCATCGCCTTCTCCAGCTCGGCGATCCGCGCTCGCCGGTTCTCCAGCTCCTGTGCGTGGCGCGCGAGCGCGTGCGCGCTCTCGGTCAGCGACAGGTCCCGGCGCGCCAACTCCTCGTCGACGTCAGCGGTCCGGTAACCGAACAGCGATCTCTTGAACGCCTTCCCCGCGATGGACGGAAGCTAAGCCCGCGACCGGACGGACTCGAAGCGAGACTAAACGCCGAGATCGAGCGTTCCGCGCTCGCCCCACAGCCGCTCAAGCCGATAGCGCTCGCGCATCTCCGGAACCTGGACGTGAAGTACGACATCGAGGTAATCCAGCAGCACCCAGCGCGCCTCCTGCTCCCCCTCCACGCGCGCGGGCAGCAACCCGTGATCGCGCTTCATCCGCAACCGCACCTCGTCCACGATCGCCTTCGCCAGACGCTCGTTGCGCGCGGTCGCGATCAGCAGGTAGTCCGCGTAGGAGACGAGCTCGCGCACGTCGGCGGCCACAATCTCCTCGCCAAGCTTGTCGTCGACGATCCGCGCCAGCAAGCGTGCCAGCTCGGCCGAATCCATCCGCTCCTCCGCCGCCGCCCACCTCGCTCGCGCTCCGGCGCCGGACTCATCGCGCCGCCACCGCCTCGCGATACAGGCCCCGCCGCTCGATCGCCTCGCGCACCCCGTCCCCGACCAGATACCGAATCGGCCGGCCGGCCGCGACCCGCTCGCGGATCGCCGTCGACGACACCCCGATCTCCGGCATCGCCACCAACTCCGCCCGCCCCAGCGCGCCCAGCCGTTCGAGCGCCGCCTCCGCGTCGGCCATCGCCGTACCCGGCCGCGCCGCGATCCCGATTCGGGCCAGCTCGACGACCCGCTCGGGCTCCTTCCAAGACTCCAGCGATGCCGCCATGTCGGCGCCCATCAGCAACCACAGCTCGTCATCGGGATGGAACTCGACCAACCGCTCGAGCGTGAGGTACGTGTACGACGGGCCGGGCTTCGCGACCTCCCAGTCGAGCACCTCGAGCAGCTCATCGCCGGCGGCGGCCATCCGCGTCATCTCCAGGCGCACTTCGGGCCCCGGCTCGGGCTCGATCACCTTGTGCGGCGCCTCGCCCGTGGGGACGAGCAGCACCCGCTCCAGCTGCAGCTGCGAAGCCGCCTCCTGGGCCAGCACGAGGTGACCGATGTGGGGCGGGTTGAAAGCGCCCCCGAGGATCCCTACTGCGGAGACCGTTTACCCCCGGACCTGTCCGTCGCCGTGGACGACGTACTTGGTCGTGGTCAGCTCGCGCATGCCGATCGGGCCGCGCGCGTGAAGCTTTTGCGTCGAGTTGCCGATCTCCGCGCCCATCCCGAACACGAAGCCGTCGGTGAACCGCGTCGACGCATTCACGTAGACAACCGCAGCGTCGACCTCATCCGTGAACCGCCGTCCCGCCTCATCCGAACCGGTCACGATCGCCTCCGAATGGCCGCTGCCGTGCCGATTGACATGCTCGATCGCCTCATCGAGCGAGTCCACCACGCCGACAGCCAACTTCAGATCCAGGTACTCCGTATCCCAGTCGGCCGCCTCCGCCTCGCCGATCGTCGCGCCAGGCGCCGCGGCCTGCGCGCGCCCATCGCCAACGAGCTCGACACCCTCGGACTCGAGATCGCTGAGCACGGCGGGCAGAAACTCACCCGCCACGTCGGCGTGAACGAGCAGCGTCTCGGCCGCGTTGCATACGCTCGGCCGGTCCACCTTCGCGTCGATCGCGATCTTCCGCGCCATCTCCAGATCGGCATCGGCATCGACGTACACGTGGCAATTGCCCGACGCCGCGTACATCACAGGCACCGTCGCAACCGCCTTCAGCGCCTGCTTGAGCCCCTCGCCGCCGCGGGGAATGATCAGGTCGACCAATCCCTCCGCCGTCGCCAGCTGCTCGAGCTCTGAGCGATCGCCGCCGAGCAGCTCCACCGCGCCCGGCGGCAGGTCCACGTCGCCAAGCGCCTCGCGCACCAGGCCGGCGAGCGCCGCGTTGGAGCGCTCCGCGTAACTCGACCCGCGCAGCACGATCGCGTTCCCGCTCTTGATCGTGAGCGCCGCGCAGTCGACCGTCACATTCGGCCGCGCCTCGTAGACGACGGCGACAACGCCCAGCGGCACCCGCACCTTGCGCAGATCGAGCCCGCTCTCGAGCGTCTTGTGCTCAAGCTCCTCGCCGATTGGATCGTCGAGCGCGATGATCGCGCGCACGCCCTCCGCCATTGCCGCAACCCGCTCAGGCGACACCGTCAGCCGGTCGCGCAGAGCGGCCGTCAGGGCAGCAGCACGCTCATCCGCAAGATCCGCAGCGTTCGCGTCAACGACCTCGTCCACGCGCTCGTCGAGCAGCTCGGCGAGACGCGTCAGCGCCCGGTCCTTCGTCGCGCGATCGGCCGCCGCGAGCACGCGCGACGCCGCCCGCGCTGACTCGCAGGCATCGGCAACTGTTCTGGTCATCGCGATCGCCATCTCAACCGGGGAGGGTACCGGCGAGCCGGCCGGATCTCAGCCGAATTACGCGAGCACGAAACGGTCGCGGTGGATCGCCTCATCCGTCGCCTCGGGCATCAGCTCGCTCACGTCGGCCGACTTCATCCCCTTGATTCGGCCCAGCTCCGTCGCGGAGTAGTTGACGATCCCCTTGCCAACCAGCGCCCCGTCGCAGGTGACGTCAACCGCGTCGCCGGCCGCGAAGTCGCCCTCCACGCCGACGATCCCCACCGGCAGCAGGCTGGACCCGCTCTCGCGCAGCACGCGCGCCGCGCCGGCGTCCACGTTCACCCGCCCGCGCGTTGGCTTCGCGTGGCGCAGCCAGAGCTTGAACGCGGGCGTGCGCTCGGGATGGGCGACGAACCGCGTGCCCAGGTCCGCTCCTGACGCCGCGGCCAACAGCGACCCGTCCGCGCTGCCGTCGCAGATCACGGCCGGGATCCCGGCCGCGCTCGCCATCCCCGCCGCCGCGACCTTGCTGCGCATCCCACCGGACCCGTACATCGACCGCCGATCCCCGATCTCATAGCGATCGAGCTCGGCGAAGTCGTCCACCACCGCGACCCGCTCCGCGCTCGGATCGCGCCCGGGGTCGGCCGTGTGGAGCCCGTCAGTGTCGGTCAGCAGCACCAGCACCCGCGCGCCGAGCAGCAGCGCCAGCTGCGCGGAGAGGAAGTCGTTGTCGCCGAACGTGATCTCGTCGGTCGCCGTCGTGTCGTTCTCGTTGACGACGGGGACCACGCGCCACGCCAGCAGCCGCCGCAGCGCCTGGCGCGCGTTGAGGTAGTGCATGCGCACCGAGAGATCGTGCGAGGTGAGGAGCACCTGCGCCGCCTGAACGCCCGCCTGTGCGAGGCGCGTCTCGTAGGCGCGAAACAGCGAGCCCTGCCCGACGGCCGACGCGGCCTGCATCTCGTCGACGGTATGCGGGCGCTGCTCGAGCTCCATCACCCGCCAGCCGAGCGCGATCGCCCCGGAGGTGACCATCGCCACCTCCTCTCCGGCGGTGTGCAGCTCGCCCACCTGACGGCAGACGATGTCGAGCACGTCGCCGCGCACCTCGCCGCTCTCGTCAGCGACGATCGAGGACCCGAGCTTGACCACCACCGTCATACGGCGGGCGAGGTTACGCGACGAATCGATTGTTAAGCGCGTATGAAGGGGTCTGACCCCTTTTCAGCGGCCGACGCGGAAATTGCCCGCTCGCACGCATAAGGGGTCTGACCCCTCAGGCGGTGTGTTCGCAGTTGCGTGTGCGATCGCCGCGGCCGACGACCGCGCGGTCCTCACCCGCGCCGCAGCGCAGCACGTCGTGGCCGCGGCCGCCGCTCAGGCAGTCGTCGCCCGCGCCCCCGCGCAACACGTCGTCGCCGGCGTGGCCCCGGATCGTGTCCGCGCCCGCCGTTCCTCGCAGCGTCTCCCCCTTAGCCGTGCCCTCGATGGCGTTGGCGCAGGCGGTCGCGGTCGCCGGGCCGGCGACTGGCGGCGCGTCCCCCACAGGCGGCTCGACCACCACCGGTGGCTGGTCGCCGACCGGCGGCTGATCGCCGGGCGGTGGCGTCACGACGCCCTCGGAATTGACCGACGCGGACCCCGCCCCGTTGAAGTCGCCCCAGCGATCGACGGCCCCACCAGGCTGGACAGTCGCGACCTCGCCCGGCGCGAGAGCGCGCTGCGTGCGCCAGCGATCGCCGTCGCGATGGGCGACAGCCTGGTCGACGACGGCACCGGATGCGTCGCGGATCGTCACCGTCACGCTCTCGGCATCCCCCGCGTCGCGCCACGGGCGGAAGCTGCAGTCGAAGCAGTACCACTCGAGCTTCGACGCATCGTCGGGAGCCGCGGGATCGCGGAACGCGGTCCGCTCGTCGCGGATGAAGCGGATCGGCGAGTCGTAGCTGTCGGGATAGTCGATCGGCCCGATCTCGGCCTCGATCGGCTGCCCGGCGCCCTCGACCGCGACATCCGACTGCGGGCCGCCGACCGTGTACTCCGAGCGCGGCCCAAGCCTGAAGCTCACCGTTCCGTCGTCCTCGCGGCGGACGTCGTCGACCGTGATCCCGCTCCATGGCCGCACCTCGAACTCTTTCGACTCGAGGTGGTACGCAGCCGGCGCGCCACCGGAGCGGTGCGACCCGTCGACCACGAACCGATAGGTCCCCTTCGGCGTCGCCAGGCCACCTGAGCCCGTCTCGAACTGCGAGACGAACGCCTCGAAATGCGCGGTCCAGTGCCACTGCTGGTCACCGGTCAGATAACTCTGCGCGTCTGAGCCCTGCGGGAACTGCAGCGTCACGGGCAGTTCGCCTGACTGATCGGCGTAGTCCACCCACCCGTCGTCGGTGTGCCGCTGAACCTTCACGACCGGGTTGTCGGTGAAGTTCGAGCCGCCGTTCCAGGTGAAGAAGGCCGCGCCGAAGCGCTCGACGTCCGCAGGCTGATCGACAACCGCGGCGGGCGCGTCATCGGGAAGCGCCGTCGTGTAGGCGTCGACCAGCGCCGCACCCGCGTTGCCGAGCGCCTGCGCACGCGCGTCGTTTAGCTGCTGGTCGGCCTCCGTCTTCGGCGCGAAGAACTGCTCGGTGACCATGTCGGGCGGCAGCGCCACGTTCGGGTCGTGCATCTGGCGGCCGATGTAGACAAGCCGCGTCGCCAGGTAATCGCTCGCGTGCGGGCCCCACCCGGTGAGCGCCTTGCGGTAGTGATCGCCGCGCTGGTACTCGCGGTAGGTCGCGATGTAGCCGTTGTAGTCGTTGGCCATCGAGATCGGGATCGTCAGGTCGTAGCCGAGCGCCGCCGACGTCGCGTCGTCGTCGTGCGTGTAGTTGCCCTTGATCTGAGCCGGATCGGTCGGCTCGGACTCCGCTGTGGCGACGTTGGCGAGGTCGTTCCACCCGTTCGCCGGGTTGTTGACCTGCGCGCGCATCCGCTCGTACTTGAGGTCGGAGATCGGCGGCAGCGACTGCGAGGTGTTCTCGGGATTCGGGCAGGTCCAGGTGCCATCCGGGTTCGGGTCGCACTGCGCGCCCCAGTCGTAGCCGAGGTACTCGTCGCCGGCGATCCGGTCGGTGCGCGTCTCAATGTTCGTGCTCTGGTCGTACCACTGCTCGCACGAGCAGATCGGCATGTAGAGCTCGCCGAGGCGGATGCCCTGCAGGTGGACGTCGATGTCCTCCTCGAGCCCGGTGTATCCCGGCGCGCCGTAGTTCTCCGGCACGGGGATTCCGGCGGACTCGAAGTCGTCGGTCGACAGGCCGGGGTCGATCGCCGGCGTGTCGGGGAGCGGCGCCTGCGGCAGCCCGAGCTCATCCGAGAGATCGTGCAGGCCGCTCTGCAGCCCCTCGCAGTCGGGCAGGCCGACGATCGGGATCAGCGGGTCGCCCGCGAGTCCGCTGTCACTTCGGCAATTCCCGGCGGTCGGATAGGGATGCGAGAGCGGCCCCGGATACCAGTGGTCGGTCATCTGCACCGGGAAGTCGGTCATGAACGGGATGTAGCGGTTGCGATCCGGCGGATCGTCGGAGCCGATCCCGTTCCAGATGCCGACGACCGCGTCGGCGAGCAGGTGTCCCGCGTACTCGGCCTGCTGGTAGTCGCGGTGCGCGAACTCGAGCCGCTCGTGCATGGAGTGGTAGCTGGAGCGCTCCGGCTCGGCCGTCCCCACCGCTCCCTGGGTCCAGATCGTCACCCCTCCGGTCGCCCGGTCGATCATCCGCTGGGCGGGCGCGATGTAGTCGGCCGAGATCAGGTCGTTGCCGTTGAGCATCTCCGGATGACCGCTGAAGTTCACGATCGTGGCCACCGTCTTCGGCCGCTGCGGGTCGGAGATGTCGTCGAAGCGCACGACGCTGAGGTCGTGGTCGGTATTCGAGAACGGATAGCCCGCCGGCGTGCCGTCGTCGCCGATCGCCGGCCCATAGGAATGGCGATGCGTCTTGTCGAACTGGCCAACCGCAGCGCCAACGCGCACCGGGACCAGGTGGTCGCACGCCTTCTCAACCGCGGCGAAGATGCGGTGGGAGAGGTAGTCGTACATGCGGATGTCGAAGACGTCCTGAAACGCCCACACGCCCCACGACGTCGACGAGTACATCGGCGAGGAGTGGTCGTGGGTGGCGGTCATCGTCAGCGTCTGCGCCGTGATGCCACAGTCGCCCTGCGTCTCCAGCAGCTGCGCTGCTCGCCGGTAGAGCAGATCCTGCGGGATGTACTGGTCGGTCTTCGCGATCGCAAAGCGCTGGCCGTCGGCGCCCTCGACGACGATCGCGCGCACCTGAAGGCGCGACTGCACGCCGTAGGACGGCGCCCGGCGGATCGACTCGGTCGTCGGGTTGTAGGTGCCCTCCGCCGCATCGACGCCGAACGTCCCGTCGGACGCGTACTGGCCCGCTGAGGCACCGACGTGCCAGCTCGCGTCGACGGCAGCGGCTCCCGCGCGCACAGTCGCGCTCGCCGACGCCGGCACGGCCAAGGCGACAGCAACGATCGCCCCCAGTGCGAAGCACCCACCCCTCATCCCGCCGGCGACACTAACCCGCCACCGCGCGCGATGCGCCGGTTACTCGAGCTCGAATTCCTCCTCGCCGATGCGCACCTCGTCGCCGGGTTCGAACCCAGCCCGCTGGAGGGCGGAGATGACGCCGATCTCCTTCAGGCGCTGTTCGAGGTAGTTGAGCGCCTCGAGGTTGGACAGGTCGTGGCGCTCGACCAGCATCTCGACCCCTCGGCCGGTCACCCGGAACGCGTGGTCCTCGCGGACGACGTCGAAGCCGCCGTCTCCGGCGGGCGTGTAGACGAGGTGCTCGGCCTCGAACTCGGGGTCGGCCGCCTCGCGTGGCCGCCCGGCATCCGCCTCGGCGGGAACCGCGGCGAAGATCGCGTGACGGAGATCGTCAAGTCCGGCGCCCGTCGCCGACGAGATCGCCAAGGGCCGGGCCGCGACGCGCTCCCCCACCTCGGCGACCAGCGCCGCGGCGTCGGCCTCCGGCAGCAGGTCGACCTTCGACACACAGACGATCTCGGGCAGCTCGGCGAGCCCCGCGCCGTATTGCCTCAGCTCCTCGCGAATCAGCTTGTAGGCCTCGACCAGCGGGCCGCTTCCCGGCTGGTGCTCGTCGACGGCAAGCAGATGCACGAGCACACGACACCGCTCGATATGCGCGAGAAACTCGTGCCCAAGCCCGGCTCCCTCCGCGGCCCCCTCGATCAAGCCCGGGATGTCGGCGAGGACGAGCTGGCGGTCGCCGTCGTCGATCGTGCCGAGGACCGGCTCAAGCGTCGTGAACGGGTAGTCGGCGATCTTCGGCGCGGCACGTGTGAGGCGCGCCAGCAGCGACGACTTGCCCGCGTTCGGCAGCCCCACCAGCCCGGCATCCGCGAGCAGCTTGAGGCGCACCTCGATCCAGCCCGCCTCCCCCCGGATCCCGCGCTCGGCGAAGCGGGGCGTCTGCCGCGTCGAGCTCGCGAAACGCTTGTTGCCGTGGCCCCCCACCCCGCCGGCGGCGACGATCGCCCGCTGGCCCGGCTCGACCAGGTCGTAGCGACGGCCCTCGAGCCCCTCCACCTCGGTGCCCGGCGGCACGAGCACGACCGCGTCATCCCCGCGCGCGCCGTGGCGCTGGCTGCCGGAGCCGTGCCCGCCCCGGCCCGCCCGTTGGTGCGGCGAGAAGCGCAGCGTCGCCAGGTCGCGGCGCGAGCCGTCGCAGACGAAGACGACGTCGCCACCGCGGCCACCGTCGCCGCCGTCCGGGCCCCCGTGCGGCACGTGCGCCTCGCGGCGAAACGAGATCGCGCCGTTGCCCCCGGCGCCAGCCTCGACGTGGATCTTCGCGTGGTCGTGCAGCATCGATTTGAGGGTAGGCGTGTTCGGACTCCGAGAGCGGCAACACCATCCGTAGGGTGTCGCCGGTAGGCAGTTTGAGAGAGGAGCTCAGTTGAGAGAGAGCATTGCCACCGGCGGCAGTCGCCGGCGAGCGTGGGCGGTAGGCGCCCTGGCGAGCCTCGTCGCCGTCGCGGGCCTTGCGGCCGCGCCTGGTGCCGACGCCAAGAAGAAGCCAAAGACCGTTCCGGTCAAGGTCATGACCCGCAACCTGTTCCTGGGCGCGGACCTCGGTCCCGCGCTGGCCTCGAACTCCTTCCAGGAGTTCACCGCCGCCAACGGGGCGATCCTGCGCGAGGTCGACCACACCGACTTTCCGAAGCGCGCGAAGGGCCTGGCGAAGGAGATCAAGAGCGAGGCGCCGGATCTCGTCGGGATCCAGGAGGGCGCCTGGTGGCGCACCAACCCGACCCCGGGCGCGCCGGTCCAGGGTGACAGCCCGAACTACACGGCGACCACCAATCGCTACGACTTCCTGCAGCTGCTGCTGGCGCAGCTCAACAAGAAGAAGAACAAGCACTACAAGGGCTACAAACTCGCGGTCAGCAACGACGAATTCGACTTCGAGGCGCCGACTGACTTCGACAACGACCCGAGCACGGGCCTGTTCGGCGGTGAGATCCAGGCGCGGCTGACGATGCGTGACGCGATCCTCGTCCGCAAGGGCGGCGCAGTGAAGGTCTCGAACCCGCAGACGGGGCACTACCAGAACCTGTACACGCCGAGCATCTCCGGCATCACCGTCCCGGTGACGCGCGGCTGGGTCTCGGTGGACGCGACCGCGACCACCGGTAAGGGCAGGCACAAGATCCAGAAGAAGTTCCACTTCGTCGACACGCACTTCGAGTCGTTCGATGACGAGACCGTGCACCCGAGCATCCGGGCGCTGCAGGCTCAGGAGCTGACCGAGGGCAGCGGTCCCTACGGCGAGGGTCCGGCCGCGGCCCCGAAGACGATCCTCGTCGGGGACCTGAACTCAAACGACCCGGGCGTCAAGCCGGGCGACGAGCAGGCCTACGACGTGGTGACACAGAACGGGTTCAGCGAGCGCTCGACCTCGAAGCCGAACTGCTGCGTGCCGAGCATCTTCACCGGCCCGGCCTCGGCCTTCGACCACAAGGTCGACCACATCATGACCAACGAGTCGAAGAAGAAGGTCAAGCTCATCGACTCCGTGATCACCGGGCTCAAGCAGGCCCACGGCCTGTACGACTCAGACCACGCGGGTCTGGTGAGCGAGCTCGCCCTGAAGTAATCGGACGACGTCAGGACGCCCGCGAGTGGGCTTCGCGAAAGATCGCGATCAGCTCCTCGCGGGCGGCCGGCGTCACCGTCTCCTCCGGAATCCGCCCCAACGCCGTCAGCGTCAGGCGCATCTGCTCGATGTAGACGGTGCAGCCGTCGCACGCGGTCAGGTGCTCGGCGATCTGGGCCTGCGTGGCATCCGGGAGCCGCCCCTCGAGGTAGTCGGTGACGAGCTCTACGAGTTCCCGGCAGGTCATGCGTTCGCGGACTCCATGTACTCCTCGAGCGCGCTTCGGACCTTCGACCGCGCGCGGTGCAGGAGCACTCTTTGATTCGTCTCGCTTAGGCCCAGGGCGTTTCGCGCCTCATCGGCCGAATACCCCTGGATGTCGCGTAGCGCGATCACATCGCGCTGGCGCGGGGGCAACGCCGCGATCGCCCCCAACAACACATCACGCACCTCCTGGCTCTCGAGTCGCTCGTCGGCGCCCTGCCATTCCTGCGGCGGCCGGGCCCAGGCGCCGCCGCGGAAGCGGCTCGGGTCAACCGCGGGCTCGTCGCGCCCCTCCTCGGCACGCCGGCGCAGGGAGGCGAACGGCAGCGTCCGCTTCTCGCGCTTGCCGCGGGTCCGAGCGATGTTCAGCAGGATCTGAAAGATCCACGTGCGCAGCGCCGACCGTCCCTCGAAGCGGCCGATCCCGTTGATCACGCCGAGCCACGTATCGGCGACCACGTCCTCGGCAACCTCGCGGGTTGCCACATGCATGAGCGCGACGCGCATCAGCGCCGGAGTCAGCTCATCGACGAGGCCCGCAAACGCCTGCTCATCGCCGGCGCGCAGCGCAACGACGAGCTCCTGGTCATCACGGGCCGCGGCGCTCACGCCGCCAGCCTAAACGTGAAGCCCGGTGGCTACTCGCCGACGACGGTGACGGTGCGGCCGCGGCGGCCGGCCGAGAACTCGACCGTGCCCGCGCGGGTGGCGAAGATCGTGTGGTCGCGGCCTAGGCCGGTGCCCTCGCCGGGGCGGAAGCGGGTGCCGCGCTGGCGGACGATGATCTCGCCGCCGCCGACCTTCTGACCGGCGAAGATCTTGACGCCGAGCATCTTCGGGTTCGAGTCACGACCGTTGCGGCTCGAGCCAAGTCCCTTCTTATGCGCCATCTCTAGCTGTCCTCCTCGGTCTTCTCGGCGGGCTTCTTCGCGGCGGGCTTGCGAGCAGCGGGCTTCTTCGCGGCGGGCTTCTTGGCGGCAGCAGGCTTGGCGGCAGCCGCCGGCTTCTTCGCGGCAGGCTTCTTCGGCGCCGCCGGCTTCTTCTCCGTCGCTGCCTCGTCCTTGGCGGGCGCCTCGTCCTTGGCGGGCTCGTCCGCGGTCTTTGCGCCCGCAGGCTTGCGCGTCAGCATCTTGACCTCGGTTACCTCGAGCCTCGTCAGCTCCGAACGATGGCCCTGGCGCTTGCGAAAGCCCTTCTTCGCGCGGTACTTGAAGACGCGGATCTTCTCGCCGCGCTCGTGGCCGGTGACGGTCGCCTCGACCTTCACCTTCTCGAGCTTGTCGCCGCCGATCACGACGTCGTCGCCGTCGCCGCGAAACATCACCGCGCGCAGGTTCACCTTGTCGCCCTCGTCGGCCTTGATCCGGTCGACGACGAGCGTGGTGCCCTTCTCGGCGCGGTACTGCTTGCCGCCGCTTTCAACTATCGCGTAGGTATCTGGCATCTCAAATATTCGGTCAGCTCGATTCGCCGGACCCGTTCTCGGCTGAGCGGGCCCGACTGCGGCGCCTGCCGCCACGGCGGCCTCGGCGCCTGGACGTTCCGGAGGACGGCGATTCTAGCTTCTCGATTTTCTCGCCGTTCTCGTCGAGCAACGCGGCGGTTGCAGCCGACCGGGCGACGCTCTCGATGCGCACCAGGCGACGCTCGCCGACGTGGCGCCCACCGCCGCCGACGCTGACGATGTAGGAGTCGACGCGGGCGATCGCGTCGTCGGCGTCGTACATGTGCGGTTCCTCGATCGTGACGAGCACCTCCTCGCCGACGCGGAACGGAAGCGCCCGCTCCTCGATCTCCTCGCGGGTGCCGCTCTCGACGACCTCGTAGGTATCGATTGCGAGCGTCTCACCGCCCTCGAAGTGGAAGTGCTTGCCGGTCCGCTCCTCGAGCTCGGTCAGGCCGCTGCCTTCCGAGACGAGCTGCGCGGCGACATTCGCGTTGACCCGGACGAGGTAGGCCTCGGGCTTCGACTCCTCGGCGGCGAGCTCGCGCAGCTTGCGGATCACCTCGATCGCGACGGTCTCGGCGGAGCGCACGACGCCCTCCCCGTCGCACATCGGGCAGACATGGGTGAGGATCTCGCGCACGCCGTCGGTCACGTTCTGGCGCGTCATCTCGACGAGGCCGAGGGGTGACACCTCCATCACGTAGGACTTGGTCTTGTCGACGTCAAGCGCTCGCTTGAGCGTCTTCAGGACCTGGTCGCGGTTCTTGGCTTTCGCCATGTCGATGAAATCGATGACGATGATCCCGCCGATGTCGCGCAGGCGCAGCTGGCGCACGACCTCGTCGGCGGCCTCCACGTTGACCTTCGTGATCGTGTCCTCGAGCCGGCCCTTGCCGCGGCCGGTGAAGCTTCCGGTGTTGATGTCGATCACCGTCAGCGCTTCGGCGTAGTCGATGATCAGATAGCCGCCCGAGGGCAGATCGACGCGGCGGGAGAGGACCGAGTCAAACGCATCCTCGACGCCTTCCGTTTCCAGCAGCGGCTTCGGGTCCTCGTAGAGCTCGACGAACTCGACCAGCTCCGGTGCGGTGCGCTGGAAGAAGCTCGTGACCCGGTGGTGCTGCTTTTCGTCGTCGATCACCGCGGAGTCGAACTCCTTGGTGAGGACGTCGCGCAGGACCCGGATCGAGAGGTCGGCCTCCTGGAAGGCGAGAGCCGGCGCCTTCACCTGCTCGGCGCGCTTTTCCATCACCTCGTGCAGCTTGTGCAGATAGTCGAGGTCGCGCTCGAAGTCGGCCTTGCGCGCGCCCTGTGCAGCGGTGCGCACGATCACGCCACCGTCGCCCCTGTGGAGCTTTTGAAGCAGCTTGCGCTGGCGATCTCGCTCGGCGTCGGGCAGGCGCCGCGACGCGCCGACTCCGGCACCGTTGGGCATGTAGACGAGGTAGCGGCCGGCGATCGACAGCTGCATCGAAAGGCGCGCTCCCTTCGACTTCAGCGGGTCCTTGACGACCTGGACGAGCACCTCCTGGCGCGGCTTGATCAGCTCGTCGATCCGACGCCCGTGGCCGTGGCCGCGACGGGGCACCTTCTGGCCGTCGGGGAGGACGATCTCATCGACGTGCAGGAACCCGTTGCGCTCGAGGCCGATGTCGACGAACGCGGCCTCCATCCCGGGCAGGACGTTGTCGACGACGCCCTTGTAGATGTTGCCGACGATCGAGCGCGAGCCCTTGCGCTCGACGTAGAGCTCGGCGACCTTGAATCCATTGGAACCACTGCGCCGCGGCTGCTCAGCTTCGCCTCCGCTACCGCGACGGTTTGCTGAGGAACGAGCTGTGCCCTTGCCTTCGAGCACCGCGACGCGGGTTTCACCGGCGTCGACGGAGACGAGAATTCTCTTTTTGATCTAAATCACCTCAAAACGGAGTTGAGCCCCGCTTTGAGGTGAGCTGCGCTTGCGAGTAGATGCTCTGCAATAGCCCGATCGCCAGGAAGGTGACGATTACGGACGAGCCGCCTGAGCTCATCAACGGCAATGGGATGCCGGTGATCGGCATGATCCCCAGATTCATGCCGATGTTGACGAAGATTTGGAACATCAGCATGGCGGCGATCGCGCCGGCAATCATGCTTCCGTAGAGGTTCTTCGAGAGAGTCATCGTGCGCAGCGCCCTCCAGATGAGCAGGGCGTATAGGAAAAGTAAGAACGCGGCTCCAACAAATCCGAAGCGCTCTCCGACCACCGCAAAGATGAAGTCGGTCTGCCGCTCCGGAAGGAAGCCATTCTGGGTTTGAGTTGCGTCATCGCCGCGTCCTGTCTTGCCCCCGGAGCCTACGGCGATCAGCGCCTGATTGATCTGGTAGCTGGATTCGGCCGGATCGTCCGAGGGATGCAGGAAAGCCGTGAGGCGGTCCTGCTGGTACGGAGCGAGGATATTGACCCCGGCGGCCGGCGCGACAACGAGCACCCCCAGGATCACCGCGACGATGACCCCGATGAGCGTGACGAAGTACTGCCAGCGGATGCCCGCGATGAACAGAACGGCAAGGGTGATCACGCCGTAAACGAGCGCGGTACCGAGGTCGGGCTGGATGAACACGAGCGCCGCCGGGACCATCCCGAGGACGAGAATCCGAAACACCAGGCGCCGCTCGGTACCCGCCCTGGCGCGGTCGAGGACGAACGCGGCCAGGGTGATCACGAGCAGCACCTTGCCGAGCTCTGACGGCTGGAAGGTGAAGAACGGCAGGTCGATCCAGCGGCGCGATCCGCGCGTAGCCTCACCGAGCATCAGCACGAGGATGATCAGCCCGATCATCGCCGTGTAGAGGCCGACGCGCAGCTCGCGGAAGCGTGAGTAGTCGATCCGCGCGACCCCGAACATCAGGGCGATCCCGACGACCGCGTAGATCGACTGGCGAACGACGTAGTAGTACGGGTTGCCCGGCACGTCGTCGGCCGTCGCAACTCCAAGCGTGTAGATGCTGTACGCGATCAGGGCGATGCCCGCGAAGAGCATGATCGGGTCGAGCCGCGTGAAGCCGACGCGCTCGAACAGGCTGGCGCCAGTGCGGTGATAGGCGTGCGGGCGTGGTCGGCGATAGGCCTCCATTAGACAGGCGCCTCAACGGCGGCGCGACTCGGCTTCGCTTCGCTCCGCCTCATTCCACCGGCCCGCCCGACGACGTGCACCCGCCGCCGTCCTTGCCGGCGGGCACCCTCAGGAGCTGGTCGAGGATCTGCTTGGCGACCGGGGCTGCTGTGTCCGCGCCGAAGCCACCGCGCTCGACGGTGACGGCGACGACGTACTTCGGGTTGTCGTACGGCGCCACGGCCATGTACCAGGACTGGTCGGCCTGACCGGTGCGCTGGGCGGTGCCGGTCTTGCCGGCGATCTCCGTCGGGTAGTTGCAGAAGACTGGGTAGGAGGTCCCGCCGGGGGTCATCGCCGCGTCGTGGAGTCCCTGCATGATCGTCCGCTGCGCGGTCGGATCGATGTCGACGTGGTCGCGCGGCGGCGGATCGATCTGCTGGATGGTGCGGCCCTCTGGGTCCTGCACCCGCAGACCGACGTGAGGCGTCACGAGGTCGCCGCCGTTGGCGATGGCCGCGTAGGCGACGGCCATCTGCAGTGGATCCGCCTGCAGGTCGCCCTGACCGACGGCGAGCCCGACGTTGTCGCCAACGCTCCACGGGCGGTCGGTGAGCTCACCCTTGCGGATACAGACCTCCTCGCCGCACGGCCCGTTCGGGTCCGTATCGGCGCGGTAGTTCGCGTTGCGCCAGGCCGGGGTCGGCAACAGCCCGGCACCCTCGTTGCCGATGTCGAGCCCGGTCGGCTGGCCGATCCCGAGCTTGTGCGCCCACTCCTGTAGCGGGCCGCCCTCGCCGGAATCGTGATGGAAGTCCATCTTGTAGCCCAGGTGGTAGAAGAAGACGTCGGAGGAGACCTTGAGCGCCTGGCGCAGGTCGACCGGCCCATACGACGCGTTACCGGCGTTGTGGAGGACGTTGCCGTCGCCCAGCGGGAAGTCGCCGGTGTCGGTGTAGATGGTGCTCGGCGTGATCGTTTTCGAGTCGAGCGCGGCGAGCGCCGTGATCGGCTTGAACGTCGAGCCGGTCGGATAGAGGCCGTTGGTCGCGCGATCGAACAGCGGATTGCCGAGATCCGGATTCGTCAGCGCGCTATACGTCGACTTGGGAAGCACCGGCTTTGCGAAGACCGAAGGGTCGTAGGTCGGGCTCGAACCGAGCCCGTAGAGCTGGCCCGTGTGGATGTTCATCGCGACGAACCCGCCGGGCAGCCCGTAGCTGGCGATTGCCTGCTCGCCCGTCTGCTGGACGTTGTCCTCGATCGACAGGACGAGGTCGTTCCCGGGCTGAGGATCGCGCTCTGAGAGCGTCCCGCCAGTTGGCTGGCCGGCGGCGTCGACCTGGACGCGGGTCTCACCGTCGACGCCGCGCAGCACGCTGTCGTAGGCCGCCTCGACGCCCTCCTGGCCGATCGTGTCGCCCGGCTGCAGACCGAGGTTGTCGGTGCTCTTGAGGTCGCCTTCGGAGACCTCGCCGTCATAGCCGAGCAGGTGTGCGGCCGTGTCGCCCTGCGGGTAGCGGCGCACGAAGACGCGCTCGACGGAGACGCCGGGGAACCGGACCTGGTTCTCGCGCAGGTAGTAGACGGTGTCGAAGGGCACGTCGCGGCGCAGAGTCACCGGACATGCCGAGCACTGCTTCTGCTCCTCGCGGATTGCGTTACGGATCTGCTTTGGACGCAGGCCCGAGAGCTCCTGCAGCCGGGCGAAGAGCGCCGCGCGCCGCTCGTGGTTCGTCGGGATCTCGAGCGGCTTGAGCTGGAGCGCCAGCGCCGTGCGGTTCTCGACGAGGACGTTGCCGTGGCGATCGACGACCTTGCCGCGCGGCGCCTGCACGGTGAAGTCACGCACCTGGTTGTTCTGCGCCTGCGCCAGGTAGTTGTCGCCCGAGAGCACCTGCAGGTACCAGAGGCGCAGGAAGATGATCGCGAAGGCGACGATGCCGACGCCGCCGAGGATCGCCATCCGCAGCGGGAGCTGTCCGGGCATGCGCGGTCCGCGCCAGTCGCCCGGCATCAGCGAGTCCCTCCGGCGACCGGCGACCGTCGTGGGCGGCGGGGCCGAGCGGGCCGGCGTCCGTGGACGGCCTCGCGCTCACCCGTTGCCGTGCGGTCAGACGGCTCGGTCTGGCGCTTGCGGCGCCCGGGAAGGCGCAGACGCAGCCGGCGCTGCTTCGGCGGCTCGGGGTGATAGTCGATGAGCGCCGCCCGCAGGATCCGGTGGCAGATCGGATAGACGACGAAGCCGAAGGCGATCGCCAGCAGCGACTGGACGAAGATCTCGCGAACGACCAGCAGGCTGACATCGGCATTGACGCCGAGGACGAGCTCGATCGCGGCAAAGGCGGTGGTGGCGAGCAGCGTGAAGCCGCCGGACAGCAGGGCCGGGACGCCGAGGCCCTTGAACTCGAAGCCCTCGCGATAGCGGCCGGCGAGATAGCCCACCGAGAGCAGGACGAGCGACGACACGCCGAGCGTCTGCAACAGGATCGAGTCGAGCAGGAACCCTGCGGCGAAACCGGAGACGGCGCCGACGACGGCGCCGCCGAGCAGCCCGATGCAGACCACCACCACCGGGAGCAGGTAGGGCGCCGTGCCGAAGATCGAGATGTAGGAGAAGAACGAGGTCTGGAGGATCACCGCCGCGATCACGATCAGCCCGATCCGCAGTGAGATCCGCGGCGTGACGATCATCCGGGCACCCCCGGGCGCTCGGGCCCGCCGGTGAGGACCTGGAGGTAGTCGAGGTTTCGCAGGTCGGCGAACGGGTCGACGTGGACCCGCTGCAGCTGGCCCTGCTGACTGGACTCGGTGGAGCTCACCCGCCCGATCGGGATCCCCTGCGGGTACGCCGAGGAGATGCCTGAGATCGAGTCCGACCACCCCGCGGTCGCGACGAGCACGTTCGTCTGAATCGTCTCGCTCGAGTCGATGAAGTCGAGCAGCAGGTCGTTGGGGTTGCCCACCTCGGGCTCGACGATTCCGGTGGGCCCGTCCGGGAGCACCTGTGCTGACACGGCGTTGTCGTGATCGCTGATGAGCTCGACCTTGGCCGTTCCGGCGGTCGTATCCGTGACCCGGCCCACCAGGCCGTCCCCGTTGACGACGGCGTCGTTGCGCTGGATGCCCGAGCTCGAGCCATGGTCGATCGTCACGTTCGAGTACCAGACGGTTGGCGAGCGACCGATCACGCGCCCGGTGACGAGGTCGTACTGCGAGAGCGTCGGCACCTGATCGTGCAGGTCGAGGAGCGCGCGGAACTGCTCGTTTTGGTGAGCGGCGTCCTCCGACGCGGTGACCTCGGCGCGCAGCTTCGCGACCTCGGCCTTCAGGTCCTCGTTCTCGCCCTTCGCCTGGAACGTCTCGTTGAACCAGTTGATCAGGTCGCGGCCCGGCTTGAGCGCGCGCTCGGCCACCTCGCCGATCGGCGAGAAGATCGTCGCCACGCCCCGCTGCAGCGTGTGCAGGGGTCCGCTGTCGGCCTCCGAGAACTGACTGGAGAGCATGATCAGCGAAATCACGATCAGGGCGACCAGCACCGCTCGGCGACGTCTCACCTGCTTGCGGTACACGAGGTCCTTCCGGTGGCTGTCGAGGTGGCGAAAATGGCCATCACGGTGCCGGGCCGGCAGCGCGCGAAGGCCGGACCCGTTGGGCGAGTGTAGCGCGCTAAATGCAGGCCTCAAGCCGGGATCGAGGGCATTGAAAAACCCTAAGGCTATTTCTTCGCCTTAGGGTTTTAGGGCTGCTTTAGGAGGTTTGGCTCCAGTTGCAGCAACAACGCGACCGGCAGCCCGACGACGTTCGAGAAATCGCCGCGCATTTCCTCAATGAGAATTGAGCCAAGTCCTTGGATCGCATACGCCCCCGCGCGGTCTTGCCACTCGCCGGAGGCGATGTAGAGGTCGATTTCGGCGGGGTCGAGATCGCGAAATCGGACCTCCGTACGCGCGACGCCGGAGGCCTCCTCGGATCCCAGCACGACGACCCCACTCAGCACCTCGTGGGCCCTCCCGGACAGGGCCTCGAGCCGCTCGCGGGCCCCAGCCTCGTCGGCGGCCTTGCCGAGCAGGCGCCCGTCGATCGCGACGTCGGTGTCCACTCCCAGGATGAGGCTCCCCTCCCCCGCTTCGGCCAGCTTCGCTCCGGCGCGCGCCTTGCGCCTGGCGTTTTCCAGCACGACCTCGGCGGGATCGCCGTCAGTCAGCTCATCGACGTCCGGGACGACCGCTTCGAATTGCACCCCGAGCTCGTCGAGGATCTGGCGCCGGCGCGGTGAGGCCGACGCGAGAATCAGACGGCGCTCAGCCGCCGAACCAGATCCCGATCTCGCGCTCTGCCGACTCGTCGGAGTCGGAGCCGTGCACGAGGTTGAAGGTGACCTCGAGGCCGTAGTCGCCGCGGATCGAACCGGTGTTGGCCTCAACAGGGTTCGTCGCGCCGATCAGCTGACGTGCCGCTGTGACGGCCTCATGGCCCTCGAGCACCGCGGCCACCAGCGGGCCGCCGGTGATGAACGTGACGAGCTCGCCGAAGAAGGGCTTTTCGGAGTGCTCGGCGTAGTGGGCGTTCGCGATCTCCTCGTCGGCGGTCAGCAACCGCAGCTGGGTGATCTTCAGGCCCTTGCGCTCAAAGCGCGCGAGGATCTCGCCGGTGAGCCCGCGCTCGAAGGCGTCGGGCTTGATCAGGATGAGGGTTCGCTTGGCGTCCGCCATGGGCGCGGCACCTTAGCGGACGGGCCGCAGGATTACTCGTCGCTCTTGGAGCTCGACGGGCGCGGGCTCGACGGGCGCCCGCTGGAGCTGGGGCGGCTGCCCGAGCCGCCGCCAGAACCGCCGCTCGAGCGGCTGCTGCGAGCCGAGCGGGTGCTCGAGCTCGACGCCGGCGGCTTGGACGCTGGCGCCTTGCGCGTGGGCTCATCGGCCCCGTCGCGCGCCGACGTTGAGCGGGTCGAGCGGGTGCGGGTGGGGGGCGGCTTGGAGCTCGACGAGGAGGATCCCTCCTTGGAGCGTCGCCGCGGGCGGCGCTCCTCGGGCGGCGCGGCGCGGCGCACGGGCGTCTCGCAGTAGGGGCAGACCGACCAGCGCGGGTCGATCGGCTTGCCGCAGGACTCACAGGGGTCCTTCACGCGCGCCCGGCAGTTGGGGCAGCGCAGGAAGGTCCGCTCGATCGGGTGCTCGCAGTTCGGGCACGAGTTCTCCTCGAGCTGGCGCACGCGCAGCTCTGAGGCCCGCGTTTCGAGCTCGCGCTCGCGCTTGTCCGCGATGTACTCCGGCGGGCGGAGGATCGAGTAAACGATGGTCCCCAGGAAGGGAAACAGCGACGCGGCGGTCGCGCAGGCGACCAGAACTGGGTCGGCGATGCGGCGACGCGCGTCGAAGTAGGTCCACGCGACCAGGGCCAGCCAGAGGACCACGAGGAAGAGGATCAGTAGGTTGACGACCAGATTGAGGGCGTCGTTGGTGATGCCAAAGAGGGCGAGGGGCATGGCGAGAGAGGGCAGTGTAGTCAGGCTCTGTTGGCGCTTTGCTAGAGAAACAGGCGTCCGAAGAGGTATCCGAGGCCGAAGAAGACGAGGATGACTATCGCGACCACCGCCGCCACCAACCCCATCATGTGGAGAAGCTCTGAACGTGCGCTTCGGTCCAACGGAAGCAGAAGGTAACCGGAAACGGCCGTATTTGCGCGCCTGGGCGCTCGCGTGGGTGGTCGCGACCATCTGTGTGATTACGGGCCCGGACGCGGATTCGGTCCATGGCTGGGGCATTCCAGCCTCGTTCAAGGCCTCGTTGAAAGCGCCCAAACCCGCGATCACGGCCGACCCGATCGCGTACGGCAACGACCGCAAGCGCCAGATGGCCCGCTACTCCAACCGCCACTACGGCAAGCGCGAGTGGCGCCTATCGAACCCACACGTCATCGTCCTTCACTTCACCGCGACCGACAGCTACAGCGCCGTCTGGAACACGTTCAACGCGAATACGCCGAGCCTCGGCGAGTCGCCTGGCGTCTGCTCGCAGTACGTGATCCAGCAGGACGGGACGATCGACCAGCTCGTGTCGCCGGGCATCCGCTGCCGGCACACGATCGGGCTGAACCAGACGCGCGATCGGGATCGAGATGGTCCAGTCGACCGGTCGCGGCGCGCACTGGGCCGACCAGCAGATCCTCGAGCGGCGCAAGCAGGTCGGGGCGGCGCTGCGCCTCGTCCGCTGGCTGCAGGACCGTTACGGCATTCCAGCTCACGAGGTGATCGGCCATTCGATGGCAAACGACGATCGCCACTTCAAGGACCTCGAGGGCTGGCTCAACGATCACACCGACTGGCTCAAGCGCGACGTGAAGGAGTTCCGCAGCCGGCTCTAGGTAGCGATGGCGGCGCTTTCCGAACCACTGGCGCAACTGCGGCTGCCGGTCCTCGCGGCGCCGATGTCCGGCGGACCGGGCACCCCCGAACTCGTGATCGCTGCCGGGCGCGCCGGATCGCTCGGCTTCCTGGCCGGTGGCTACAAGACGCCTGTGGCGCTTGGCGATCAGGTCGAGGCCGTGCGCGCGGCCGGCGTCGCATTCGGCGTCAACCTCTTCGCCCCCAACCCGCTGCCGGTCGACCGCAACGACTACGCGCGCTACGTCGAGGCGATCCGCGCGGACCTCGAACTGCACGGAGCCGAGGCGCCCCCCGAGCCCGTCGAGAACGACGACGGCTGGCGGGAGAAGAAAGACCTACTGCTGTCCGATCCGCCCGATCTCGTCAGCTTCACCTTCGGCATCCCCGACCGCGAGACGATCGCGGCGTTCAGGAGCGCCGGCACCGTCACCGTGCAGACGGTGACCAACGGCGACGAGGCTGCCGCGGCCACCGCGGCGGGAGTCGACGCGCTGGTGGTCCAGGCGCCCGGTGCCGGCGGCCACTCAGCGACTCTGGACCCCGGCCGCCCGATCGCCGAGCGCTCGCTGGCCGAAGCGGTGAGCGAGGCCGCCGCTCGGACCCCCTCCCGCTCCTTGCCACCGGCGGGGTCGGGAGCGCCGCTGACGTCCGCACCGCCGTCAAGGCCGGCGCCGGAGCGGTGCTGGTCGGAACCGCGCTCATGCTCACCGACGAGGCCGGCACGACCGACACGCATCGCGTCGCCCTCGCCGCAGCGGACCGCGACACGGTTCTCACCCGCGCGTTCAGCGGACGCCCTGCCCGCGGTCTGCGCAACGACTTCATCGATAGCCACGAGGCCGAGGCGCCGCTCGGCTACCCGGCCCTGCACTACCTCACCACGGCGATGCGCCGCAACGCGGCGGCCGCCGGCGACCCCGAGCGGGTTCATCTCTGGGCCGGGACGGGCTATCGGAGCGCCGCCGCCGAGCCCGCGGCGGCCGTTCTCGAGCGGCTCAGCGAAATGCTCTAGGAGTTTTGCGCAACTCTCCGTGATCTCGCGCGGTTCGGAGCATCTGTGACGCCCGGGGCGGACCGCCGGTAGTAGGCGCGAGGGATGTTGACGACGAGACGCCTAGGGCTGTTGATCGTGATCGGGCTCGTGCTGGCAGCGGCCGGCGTGGCCCGATCGCCAGCTTCCGCGCCGACGCCCGGCGGGACGCTCGTAGTCCGTGAGCATCAGCGCCCCTCGGATGGCGTTTACACAGAGGGCTACGTCTCATTCCTGCGAGTCCGCGACCACACGGGCAAGGTGATCATCCGCCGCCGGTTCGATGTCGGAGACCCGCTGGTGCACCTGCGCTCGGATCTGGCTCCAGGGACCTACCGCGTGACGCGATTCATCCGACCGTGCGATGGGAACTGCGGGTTCCTGGATCCGCCGACCGAACGCTGCGGCCACGAGGTCGGGATCGAATCCGGCCACTCGACCGTCGCTGTCGCGCGTACGCGAGTCGGACACGCATGCAAGGTCCGGGTCAGGTAGTGCGATGGAGCGGCGACCCCCGGTTAGCCCGCGGGCGGTATCGCGGTACCTGCCCGGCCGAGAATGGGCCGAATCGAACTCGCTCAGCGGGTCGGATTCGGCCCAGCGGCGACCAGTCAGTCAGCGCCTAGCCCGCGTAACGCAGCAGGTAGTGCGAGCCCGTCACGAGGGCGACCCCGCCCTGGTTGCGCGCGACCTCAGACGCCCGCACCACCGCGGCCGCCGGGTCCAGCTGCTCCTCCACCCAGCCGATCCCGGCCTCCCGCGCGACCGCGGCCAGATCCTTCGCCGGAAACGCCTTCGCCCCGGGCCTCCCCGCGGCGGCAAGCCGGTCTGCGGGGATCTCCGTCGCCACGACGCCCGCGAGCACCGGCGCGAGCGCGCCGACCACGCCTCGCACGTCCTTGTCGGCGAGCACCGCGAGGGCCGCGATGACCGGTCGGCCGCCGGCGACGGCCGGGAGGGCTTCGGCGAGAGCGGCGGCGCCCGCAGGATTGTGGGCGGCGTCGAGGACCACGACCGGATCGGACTCGATCACCTCCATCCGGCCGTGGAGTTCCAAAGCGGCCGCGACGCCTCGCACCGCGCCGACATCCAGAGAGCCGAGCAGAGCCTCAGCCGCCGCCAGCGCCACGGCGAAATTGCGCCGTAGGTATGGGGCGGCGGTGGGAAGCTCGACCGCGGGCGAGAGCTCGCGGACGCTGACGAGCTTGGCGCCGCGCTCGGCAGCCGTCGCGCGAGCGAGCTCCTCGACCTCGGGCGAGAGCGGTCCGATGACGAGCGTCGACTGCGGGCGTAGAACGGCGAGCTTCTCCGTCGCGATCTCGAGCTCGGTGTCGCCGAGGAACTCGGTGTGCTCGAGCCCGACTGACGTGAGGACGGCGACGCGCGAGGCGAGGACGTTGGTCGCGTCGAGGCGGCCGCCGAGGCCCGCCTCGATCACGCCGGCCTGCACCCCCGCAGCGGCCAGGGCGACGAAGGCGGTGGCGGTGTCGGCCTCGAACTGGGTGACGGACTCGCCCTCGTCGAGCGTGCGATCGACGGTCTCAACAGCCTGCGCCACGCGCTCCGCCGCCGCGGCGAACGCCTCGGGGCTGATCTCGGCGCCGTGGATCTGGATGCGCTCGCGCCAGCGTTCGTCGTGCGGCGACAGGTAGGCGCCCGCGGTCATGCCGTGCGCCTCGAGCAGCGCCGCGATGATCTCGGTGGTCGACGACTTGCCGTTGGTGCCGACGACGTGGATGGCCTCGAACCGGTGCTGCGGCATCCCGAGCACCGAGACCAGCTTCTGGATCCGCTCGAGGCCGAAGCGGATGCCGAGCGGCTGGCGCGACGCCAGGAACGCCTCTGCTTGGTCCGCGGTCCACATCGCGGCGGCGCGGCTAGCCGAGCTCGGCGAGCTCGGCCCGGTAGCGCTCGAGCTTCTCGCGCTCGGCCTCGACGACCGCAGCCGGCGCCTTGGCGACGAAACCCTCGTTGGCGAGCTTGCCCTCGGCGCGCTTGATCTCGCCCTCGAGCTGCGAGCGACGCTCGGCCAGGCGCTCAGAGGCCGCGGCGCTGTCGACCTCGGCCGAGGCGAGAACCTCGATCGCGCCGATCGCGGTCAGCGGCTCGTCGCCGTCAGCCGCGAAGTCGAGCCGGGCGAGACGGCCGATGAGCTCGGTCGGAACGCCGTCGCCGCTGGCCCGGGCGGGCAGAACGCTGCCGGCCGCCACGTTGCTGAGCTCGCGCCAGCGCCGGACCTCGCGAACGGTGTCGATGGCGGCCCCCACCTCGGTTTCGGCCGAGTCGTCGAACCGCTGCGGGTCGGCCTTCGGATAGTCGGAGGTCATCAGCAGGCCGTCGGTCTGGGGCATGTAGCCCCAGATCTCCTCCGTGACGAACGGCATCACGGGGTGGGCCAGCGCAAGGACCCGGCCGAGCACGTGCAACAGGTTGGCGGCCGCCTCGGGCTCGCCCTCCCAGAGGCGCGGCTTGACGATCTCGAGGTACCAGTCGCACAGCTCGGAGTAAAAGAACGAGTAGAGCTCGAGCGCGCCGTGGGCGAAGTCATACGTCTCGATCGCATTGCTCACCGACTCGATCGTGCGCTCAAGGCGGGAGTTGATCCAGCGATCCTCCGCCGTCGCGGTGCTGGGCGCCGGCTGCGCGTCCTGTGCGTTGAGCAGCACCAGCCGCGACGCGTTCCACATCTTGTTGGCGAGATCGCGACCCTGCTGGACGCGCTCGTCGGAGAAGCGGAAGTCCTGTGTGGAGGATGCCGCCAGAAGGCCGAAGCGCAGTGCGTCGGCGCCATGGACATCGATCTCGTCGAGCGGGTCGATCCCGGTCCCCAGCGACTTGGACATTCGCCGCCCGTCGCGCGCCTGCACGACCGGATGGACGTAGACGTCGCGAAACGGAATGTCGCCCGCGAACTCGAGTCCCATCATCACCATTCGCGCGACCCAGAGGAAGATGATCTCGCGAGCGGTTGTCAGCACGTCCGTCGGATAGAAGGCCCGCAAATGCGGTGTTTCCTCGGGCCAGCCGAGGGTCGCGAACGGCCACAGCGCCGAGCTGAACCAGGTGTCGAGGACGTCCTTTTCCTGCTCGAGCGAGCTGGGGTCCAGGCCCTGTTCGCGCGCCTTCTCCGCGGCGAGCTCGGCGGATTCCGCGACGATCTCCTCGCCCTCGGGCCCGTACCAGACGGGGATCTGATGGCCCCACCACAGCTGCCGCGAGACGCACCAGGGGCGGATGTTGCGCATCCAGTCGAGGTAGACGCGCTTGTAGTTGTCGGGAACGATGCGGACCTCGTCGCGCTCGACGACCTCGATCGCGGGAGCGGCAAGTTCGTCCATCCGGCAGAACCACTGCAGTGAGATCAGCGGCTCGATCCGCTCGCCCGAGCGCTCGGAGAACGGGACGGAGTGCTCGTAGGGCTGCTCGCCGCGCAGCAGGCCCTGTTCGCGCAGCGCGGCGACGACGGCCTCGGAGGCCTCGCCCGCGGTCATCCCCGTGTAGGGCTCCCCGGCGGCGTCGCTCATGCGGCCGTCCTCGGCGATCACCGAGATCTCCTCGAGGCCATGCTTGCGACCGATCTCGAAGTCGTTGGGGTCGTGGCCGGGCGTGATCTTCAGGGCGCCGGTCCCGAACTCGGGATCGACGTGCTCGTCGGCGATGATCGGCAGCCGGCGACCGACCAGCGGCAGGGTGACGAACTGACCGACCAGCTCGCCGTAGCGCTCGTCCTCCGGGTGAACCGCGACGGCGGTGTCGGCGAGCATCGTCTCGGGGCGAACGGTCGCGACCGTCAGCGCCCCCTCCCCGCTCTCCAGCGGGTAGTCGATCTCATAGAGCGTGTCGGTGACGTGCTCGTTGACGACCTCGAGGTCGGAGATCGCCGAGCGTGAGCCGGGATCCCAGTTGACCATGTAGTTGTCGCGGTAGATGAGGCCCTTCTCGTAGAGCGAGACGAAGACCCGGTAGACGGCCTTCACATAGCCATCGTCGAGCGTGAAGCGCTCGCGCTCGTAGTCGCAGGAAGCGCCGAGGCGCTTCATCTGGGCGACGATCTCGCCCCCGTACTGCTCACGCCACTCCCAGACCCGCTTGACGAACTCCTCGCGCCCGAGGTCGTGACGCGAGATCCCCTCCTCGCGCAGCTTCTTCTCAACCACCGACTGCGTCGCGATCCCTGCGTGATCCGTACCGAAGATCCACATGGAGTTGCGGCCGCGCATGCGGTTCATCCGCGTCAACGCGTCCATCACCGTGTCCTGCAGGGCGTGGCCCATATGCAGCGACCCGGTCACGTTCGGCGGCGGAATCGCGATCGAGAAGTTGGTCTCCGGCGTCCCCTCTGGCGGCGGATCGAAGGCGCCGCTGGCCTCCCATGCCGCAAAGAGGCTCCCCTCGACCTCGCCGGGTTCCCAGCGTGTGGTCGCCTCCAGCTTGGCCTTGCGCTCCGCGTCCATCGAAGCGGCGATGTTAGTTCGCGACGACCTTGACCTTCTGCTTGTCGAACGAGGTGTTGCCGGCCAGATCAACCGCCTCGACGAAGACCTTGTGTTTGCCGTGCTTGAGCTTGGCCGTCTTGTACTTGTCCTCACACGGCGTCGGCGGCTTGTCGTCGACGTGACACATGAGCGTGGCCTGCTCGGAGACCGTGACGGTCAACTTCGCGCGGATCTTCTTCTTGCCGGTCTTGATCTTCTTCTTACCGGTGATGTCGACGACGGGCGCGATCGTGTCGACGTTGAGCGTGCGGCTGGCGCTGCCGGAATTTCCCGCGTGGTCACTCGCCGAGACGGAGAAGGTGTGCTGGCCCTCGCCGAGCGGTGCGGCGGGTACGAACGGCGAGGTGCACGGCTCCGTCGCGCCGTCGAACCCGCAGGTGAAGCTGGCGGGCTCGGAAGCCGAGAACGTGATCGACGGCGTCGCGGAGTTGAAGAAGGCGCCATCGGCCCCGGCGATGTCCACACTTGGCGTGGTCTCGTCGCCAATGAAGCGAGACGTGACGAAGTCCGTTTTTCCGCTGCCGTCGCCGCGGGTGAGGTTGCCGGCGGCCACGATGCGGTCGTGGTCGTCGACGGCAACACCCGCGTAGGCCGACTTCGGTCCCGCGGGGACGATTGTGAAGCCCGCGGAGCCAAAGCTGGAGTCGAGATTGCCGGCCTCGTCGAATCGCGCGACCGTCGCGTGTTCTTCCGCAAGGCTGGCTCCCGCAGCGCCCACCGCAACGACCCGTCCCTGAGAGTCAAGCGCGAGACCCCGCATGTCGCCGAGGCGGGCAGGGATCGGCGCCATGGCGACCCCGTCCCCACCGAACGAGGTGTCGAGAGCGCCGCTGTCGTCAGTGCGCGCGAAGGTGAACTGATCGGATCCGTTCGCGAAGCTCAAACCACCGATGACGATTCGCCCGGCCGGATCGACAGCGAGGCCGACGATGGTTGGTAGGTCCGACCCCACGTCAATCGATCTCACGCCGGTCCCGCCAAACGATGTGTCGAGGCTTCCGTTGTCCAGGTAACGGGCGACCCTGAAGCTGGTGCCTGCAACGCCGCCGCCATCCCCGGCGAGGATCCTCCCCTGGGAGTCGGTTGTGACGTCGCCGATGCTCTGGTTGGCCGACGCATTCGGGTTCAGATTCGTAACCAGCTTGCCGTCGCCGTCGAAGGTTGTATCGAGCGTCCCGTCGGAGTTGAGCCTGGCGATCACCGCGTCGGTGTGCCCTCCATTCACCGACCTCCCAGCGACGAGGATGCGTCCACTTGGGTCCAGGGCGAGCGCATTGGCCAGGTCGGCACCGGGTCCGATCGAGAGCGAGTGACCGGGGCCCAGGCTGAACGTTGGATCCACCGATCCATCGTTCAGCAGGCGCACAACCGCCCAGTCGCCTCCCGTCCCGCCCCCGTCGGTGAAACCGGCGACCACGATGCGTCCCTGCAAATCGATCGCAACCGCCTGCGCGGAATCGAAATCACCGGCGAGGATGTCGTAGGTGACCAGCCCATCACCGCTGAAAGTCGGGTCCGGCGTCCCGTCGGGCAGATAACGCGCGATCGCAAAGTCATTGTCGCCCCTGGCGGCGAGCCCGACCGTGACGATGCGGCCCTGGGCGTCAATCGCCATCGCGTTGCCGACGCTGCTGTTGTTGCCGCTTGCGAGCGAGGTCGTGACGGACCCGGCCGAGCCGAACGTCGGGTCCAGGGCGCCCTCGGCCGCCGAAGCGCTGGCGGCAAGCACCAACGCGCCCAGCACTGAGCCAACGCCCCCCAGCGCGGCTTTCAGCTTCCCTGCCTTGATGGCGCGAGCGTAGCCCCCGAACGGGGCTTGGTCAAGCGGACTCGCTGACCTCGCCCAATTCGGGCGCGTCGTCCTCGGACGCCGCCGGCGTCTGCGTGACGAGCGTCGGGCGCAGGCCCTGCTCGATCGTGTCCTTGGTGACGACGCACTTGGAGACGTCGCGGCGAGACGGCAGCTCGAACTGAACGTCCATCAGCGTCTCCTCCAGGATCGACCGCAGGCCGCGGGCGCCGGTCTCGCGCTCGAGCGCCTTGTCGGCGATCGCTGAGAGCGACTCCTCCTGGAACTGCAGCTCAATCTCGTCGAACTCGAAGAAGCGCTTGAACTGGCTGATCAGCGCGTTCTTCGGCTCGGTCAGGATCGTGATGAGATCGTCGCGGCTCAGCTGGTGGATCGCGGAGACGACGGGCAGGCGGCCGATGAACTCGGGGATCAGGCCGTACTCGATCAGATCCTCGGGCAGCACCTGCTCGAAGAGCTCGCCGGTGTCCTTGTCGGCCTTCGAGGTGACGTTCGCGCCGAAGCCCACGCCCTGGCGGCCGATGCGCCGCTCGATCACGTTGTCGAGGCTGGCGAAGGAGCCGCCGCAGATGAAGAGGATGTTCGTGGTGTCGATCGTCAGGAACTCCTGGTGCGGGTGCTTGCGCCCGCCCTGCGGAGGCACCGACGCGGTCGTGCCCTCGAGGATCTTCAGAAGCGCCTGCTGGACGCCCTCGCCGGAGACGTCGCGCGTGATCGACGGGTTGTCGGCCTTGCGCGCGATCTTGTCGATCTCGTCGATGTAGATGATCCCGGTCTCGGCCTTCTTGACATCGAAGTCGGCGGCCTGGATCAGCTTCAGAAGGATGTTCTCGACGTCCTCGCCGACGTAGCCGGCCTCGGTGAGCGCGGTCGCGTCAGCGATCGCGAACGGGACGTTGAGGATGCGCGCCAGCGTCTGCGCGAGCAGGGTCTTGCCGCAGCCGGTCGGGCCGAGCAGCATGATGTTCGACTTCTGCAGCTCGATGTCGTCCTCGACAGCGTTCTGCGTCATCTGCACGCGCTTGTAGTGGTTGTAGACGGCAACCGACAGCGCCCGCTTGGCGGTCTCCTGGCCGACGACGTACTCCTGCAGGACGTCGTAGATCTCAAGCGGCTTCGGAAGGCTCTCGAGCTCGAACGAGGGCGGCGCGGTGAGCTCCTCGTCGATGATCTCGTTGCAGAGATCGATGCACTCGTCGCAGATGTAGACGCCCGGTCCGGCGATCAGCTTCTTGACCTGGCGCTGCGACTTGCCGCAGAAGCTGCAGAGAAGCTGCTCGTTGGAGTCGGTTGGGCGTGCCACTGCGGTGTCTCCCTTCGGTTCAAGCGTCCGGGGCCGCCGTGGTTGAGAGTACGGCACGACCGGCTCCGGTTGGACCCGGAGTTGTTACGCGCCCGCATGCCTGGTCCCTGCCTGCGGCGGCGAGGTTGCAGCCGAAACCGCCTCAGTCCAGGCCGTAAAGCGCGACCTCCTGAGCCGTCGGTTCGCGCGTGATGCGTTCGCGTGCGAGGTCGAGGAGCTGGTCGGAATCCGCGTTGCATGGCTCGCACTCGTGAACCTCGATCGCGTTCACATCCGAGCGCGCGACGATGAGCTCGCCGTCGTCGGTCGCAGCGGCATCGGCGGCGGGCTGCGGGACCGCGTCCATTCGCAGCCCCGACTCCGAGCCCCAGACCGTCGTCCCGCCATGCGCGGTGGTGACCAGGCGTGCATCGCCGGGGACGAAGCTCGCGGAGGTCACGGCCTCTCCCTGATTGCCAAGCTCTGCGACCACCGAGCCGGTTCCGGCATCCCAGACATGCGCCGAGCCGTCGAGCCCTCCGGTCACCACCTGATCACCGTCGGAGTCGAAGGCCGCGACGGTCGCCTCGGGCTCATCGAGACGAAGCAGGTGCTCCGATGACGTCGCGTCGAGCAGGTCGACGTAGTGACGGCGGTTTTCCTGGGCGGCGATGGCAATGCGATCGGTCGAGCGGCTCCAGTCGGTCTGGAAGGTGTAGCTCGCGTCGAGAACGGACTCGCCATCTGCGCTCGAGACGTCCCAGACACGCGCGTGGCCGTCCTCACTACCGGTCAGTAGCCGCGTTCCCGACGGGTCGAATGCAACGCCGAGAACGGAATCGTCATGGCGCAGCGGCTCGCCGACGAACCCCTTGCTCGCGATATCCCAGATCCGAACCTCCCCGTCGTCGCCGCCGAGCGCCAGCCGCTTGCCATCGGGGCTGAAGGCGATCGCTCGCAGCGGCTGATTGGCGATCTGAAACGCGCCCCGGCCCTCGCCGGTGCGAGGATCGAAGAACTCGAGCTCCCCGTCGAGTTCGGCGACCGCGATCAGGTCGGCGTTTGGCGCGACCGCGACCGCCGCCGGGCGGCTGTTGGTCGGCACGGTCCGCTCGAGTGAGCTGACGTCGAAGACGCGCACGATGCCGTCGCCCAGCCCGGTCGTTGTCAGAACCTGCCCGCGAGCGCCGAACTCGGCCTGGCGCAGCGCGCCCTGGTGGCCCCCGTAGACCCCCAGCGTCTGCCGTGAGTCGAGCGCGACAATGCGGGCACGTCCATCGGCCATCGCAAGGACGACGCTCGATTCGTCCGGGCTGAGGTCCACGCTCTTTACGCGGCCCTGGGAGACGAGATGGTTGAGCGGCGCGCCGATCTGCGTCTCGTCGGCGACGTCCCATTCGCGCGCGATCCCACGCTGGTCCACCGTGACCGCGAACTGACCATTGGAGGTGACGTCCGCATCTCGGTAGTTGGCTGACTTCCCGGCGAGCGAGCCGAGCCGCTCGCCGGTGCCTGCGTTCCAGACCTTTGCGGGGCCGCCGAATTCGGCGCTCACCAGCGCTGCTCCATGCGCCGCGAAATCGACGGTGATCACGGCTCCCGGGCCGGTGTGCAGGGTCTTGAAGTGCTCGCCGTCGAGTAGGTAGAGCTCGACGTCGCCCTTGGTGGTCGTGGCGGCAATCAGCGCCGACCGCTCGCTGACCGCGATCGACGAGATCTCAGTGGGCGCAGAGATGCTGTCCACCAGCTCCCCGCCGGGAAGCTCGTAGCGGCGGATCGTCTTGTCCTTGCCCGCGGTCAGGACGTAGTGAGAGTCCGGCGTGAAGACCGTGTCGTAGACGGGGCTGTCACCGGCCAGGTGCGTGATCAGCTCCCCATCAGGCTTGTACAGATCCGCCCCCGAATCGGTCGCCACGACGAGCTCTGCGCCATTCGGGCTCTCGCGGGCCATATACGGCTTGTCTGTGACACCGACCTGCGCGCGGACCCTCGAGCTCGAGACCGCCGCGGCCAGCGCCTGCTCGGAACGTTGTGTCGGCGCGGTCTCCGCGGCGTGAACCGCGAGGATGAGGCTGAGCTCGGGAACGGAGTCGAGGCTCGCCATCGCGTCTGCCGACAGTTCGTTCGAGCGCGCCAGGTCGCGCTCGTCGCGAGCGCGATTGCGCTCGGCCAGGGTCAGCACGCCGAGGACGATCGCGATCGCGAGCGCGGCCAGCGATACGGCAATGACAACTCGCTGACGGCGTGACGAGGCGCGCCGGCTGGCGGTGACGAACTCGACCTGGAGCCCTGTCGGCGGCGGTTCGCGGCCGGCCGCGGACGCAAGCCAGTCCTCGGCCTCCCGCATCTCGGCGCCGCGCGCAAGCACGCTGGCGTCCGCTCCCCGGTCACGCCACTCCTCCGCACGTTGCTGCCAACGCGTATGGGCGCGAAGCTGGTCGAGGTCGGTGCGGACGGCCGCGACGAGGGTCTGCATGGACGCGTCGAAGTCGTCTGAGAACGCACCGCGCTGCGGGATCCAGTTGAGCTTTCTGATCGACTCGGGAACATCCGCGTCCTCGACGTGAATGTGGACGATCGGCAGGATGCGCTTGTTGCGCTCGACGGCCTTCGTGAGCTCATCGCGACAGTGCTTGGAGGCGACGGAGGCCGGGCTGATCACGAAGCAGAAGTACTCCGAGGCAAGGACCCCCTCGGTCAGGTCTCGCTCCCACTCGCTCGCCGCCGGGATGTCGTCGAGATCGACCCAGACGTCGAGGCCCGCGGCCTCGAGCGTCCTCGTCAGTCGCTCGGCGAAGGCGTCGCTGTCGCGCCGTGCGTAGGAGATGAATACGTCGGTCATCAGCGGCGTCCCTGTCCCCTTGCGCGGGTCGGATCATATGTAGACCGGCGCAGCGGGGAAACTACCGGCGGAACTCGTGAAGCCCCTCGCCGTGTTCATCAGTTACCGCCGAGAGGATGCGGCCGGCTACGCGGGTCGTCTCGCCGACACGCTCCGGCTCAGCCTGGGTGACCGCGGCGAGATCCTCCGTGACGTCGACTCGATGATCGCGCCGGGCGCTGACTTCCGGCAGGTCATCGCGGAGTCGATCGACCGGGCGGACGCGTTTCTCGCGATCATCGGGCCGCGCTGGCTGACGATCACCGGCGCTGACGGAGGTCGACGCCTGGACGGGGAAGAGGACGTCGTCCGCATGGAGATCGTTGCGGCGCTGGAGTCCGAGATCCCGGTGATCCCCGTCCTCATCGACGGCGCGCGAATGCCCGGTCCAGCAGAACTGCCGCCCTCGCTGTCAGCGCTCTCGGGCCGAAACGCAATCGAGCTCACCGACGCTCGCTGGGCCGAGGACACGGGCCGCCTGGTCGAGGCGCTCGGCAGGCTCACGGAGGAGGCGGCAAAGCCGGACCCGACCGCGACTCTGCCGCGACCCGCTCACCCCCTCCTCGGGCGTGCGCACGAGCTTGAGCAGGTCGCGGGGATGCTCGCGGGTGGCGCATCGCTCATCACCCTCACGGGGCCGGGCGGAATCGGCAAGACGACCTTCTCGCTTGCGGTGGCGCGCGCAGCGGCCGAGCGATACGAGCGGGTCCTCTACTGCGACCTCACGGCGATCGTTGAGCCCGACCTGGTGCTGCCTGCGATCGCGCGGGCCGCCGGCATCGACGATGAGCCGGATCCGGCGCGGCTGCTCGCATCGCTGGCCAGGTCGATCGGGGATTCGCCAACGCTGGTGGTCCTCGACAACTTCGAGCACCTCCTCCCCGGCGGCCCGACGATCGCCGACCTCCTGGCCGCGGCGCCGGGAGGCACCGCGCTGGTCACGAGCCGCGCCCCGCTGAGGGTCTCGGGCGAGCAGGAGTACCCGATCCCGCCGCTGCCGAGATCCGATGCCGTGGCGCTGTTCGTGGAGCGCGCACGCGCCGTGCGCCCGGACATCGAGTTCGGCGCCGATGACACGGCAGCGATCGGGGAGATTTGCGAGCGCCTGGACGGGCTCCCGCTCGCGGTCGAGCTCGCAGCCGCCCGGGTGCGCATGCTGACTCCCCAAGCGATGGTCGGCCTGCTCAACAAGCGCCTGTCGCTGCTCACCCACGGAGCGCGGGATCTCCCCGAACGCCAGCAGACGGTCCGGGCCACGATCGACTGGAGCTACCGGCTCCTCTCAGAGCTCGACCGAGCCCTCCTTGCACGAATGAGCGTCTTCGCCGGAGGCGCCACCCTGGAGGCGATCCGCGAGATCTGCGCCCCGGACGAAGATGCCTTTGAGCTTCTCGAGAGAGTCGAGCGACTCGCCGAGAACAGCCTGATCGTCGGGGAGACGCCCGGCACGGGTGACCATCGCTTCCGAATGCTCGAGCTGATCCGCGAGTTCGCGGGCGAGCGCGTGGACGAGGAGGGTGAGAGAGCCGACCTGGGGCGCCGGCACGCCGAGTACTTCACCGAGCTGGTCGAGCGATACGGACCGAAGCTCCAGACCGCGGAGCTGCCCGAGGGCCTCGGATTCTTCGACGGCGACTACGCCAATCTCACCGAGGCGCTGGCCTGGGCGCGTGACGCGGTCGACGCCGAGCTTGAGCTTCGCCTCCTCGATTGGCTCAACGACTACTGGTACTTCCGCGGCTTCTCCGCCGAGCCCTGGATTTGGTTCGAGCACGCGCTGACGCTCGACGCGCCGCCCGAGCGGCGGGCCGCCGCGCTGCGGGCGGCCGGGAGCGTGCGCGGGCGCATGGATGACAGCGCCGGCGCCCGCGACCTGTTCGAGCGCGCGCTCGACCTCTACGAGCAGCTTGGCGATCAGTCCGGGATGGCCCGCTCTCTTTCCGGGCTCGAGGGCTGTCTGGCGCGACTCGGCGAGTTCGACCAAGCTGAGCAGGCGGGCTCGCGGGCGATCGAGATCGTCCGCGGCCTGGGCGACCGACGCCGCCTCGCGCTCGCCCTTTCGAATGCCGGCTACACCGCGCTCCAGCGCGGGCGGCTCGAGGAGGCTCGACGCCACTTCGAAGAGGCGCTCGCGTTGGCGATCGAGGTGGATGACGCGGAGGCCACCAGCCTCGCGCGGCAGAATCTGGGCCTGCTGCTCGTCCTCGCCGGCGAGCTCGACCGCGCCGAGAAGCTGAGCGTGGAGGGGCTGGCGTGGGCGGTTGAAACTCGTGAGTACATCGGGGTGCTTGCCGGCCTGGTCGCGCTCGCCGCGATTCGCGCACGGACGGGAGAGCTGGAGGAGTCCGGGCGTCTCCTGGGGCTCGTCGACGCCGAGCTGCAGGCCCGCGACTACGTCCTCGATCCGGTTGAAGCTGAGGTTCGCAAAGAAACCCGCGAGCGGCTGGAGAAGGAACTGGACCAAAGCCGCCTGGACCCGGCTATGGCGGCCGGCGCCGCACTCGATCTGATCTCCACCGGCGCGGGCCTGGCTGCCGAAAGCTTGGAGAAGCCGACCGCTCAGAGTTAGACTCGTGGTCCGTCCATCGGAGGGCGACGCGATGGAGCTTGATCCAGGGAAGGCAAGACCAGTCGGATGGGCAGCGGTACTCACGGCTGCGTTTGTGTTGATCGCCCCCACGGGCGCCGACGCGCGGCTCGGGAGCTCCGGGACGGCGAAGGCCGACGAGACGCCCCCATCTCTCCTCATCTTCGGCAACTCTGGTCCGTACCAGACGCGCAATCAGCAGCCGAGCGTCGAGTTCTACGCGAGCGACGTTGACGGGGGCGAGTCTGGAGCCGGGATAGATCGGATCGAGGCCACCGTCGACGACGGCGCGCCGACGGCACTGCCTGCGACCGCGACCCAATTTCAGCCGCCCTCTCCCCTACCGGACGGCGACCACTCGATCGTGATCCGGGCATTCGACAACGCGGGCAACAACGCGGCCGATGGGGTTAGCTTCACCGTAGACACCACCCCGACACCCGTTGCGGACCTGGCCCCGAGCGACAACACAGTCCTGACCGATACACCGGTCACCTTCTACGCCGGCAACAGCCACGACACGGACGTGGACGGTCGCATCGTCAGATTCGAGTGGGATCTCGATGGCGACGGGACCTTCGAGACCGATACCGGCACCGACTCCGAGACGACGCGGACCTACCCCGATCCGGCGGGACTTGCGGTGAGCGTCCGCGTGACCAACGACAGCGGCGCGACCGCAACGGCCTTGGTCCTGCTCGACGTGCGTCCCAAACCCCCCGAGGGGGGACAGGTCGGCGTCTCCATCAACGACGGAGCCGTGGCCACGAACGACCCGCATGTCACCCTCACGCTCGTATGGCCGGAGTTCGCCAATACCGTGGTCGTCTCCAATGACGGCGGGTTCCGGACGGCGGGATCCACCATGACCTTCGATATCAAGCCGCAGATCCCGTGGACCTTGAGATCCGCGGGCGCAAAACGCGCGCCGAGACTCGTCTACGTCCGCTTCCAGGGCGCGGGGTCCGACGATCAGCCGTACCAGGACGACATCATCCTCGACAAGCGCAAGCCGCTCGTCGATGATGCGGCGCTTGCCACCAGCGGCCACAAATTCTCGGTCGACCTCGATGCGACCGATGACAACTCAGGCGTGGCGGTGGCCGAGTTCTACGCGAAGCGCAATGGCAAGCCGATCGACAGCGTGAAGTTCAAGCCGCACCACAATCACTTCGAGCGCAACCTGAGCCAGCCCGTGCCAGTCACGAGTCGCCGGGCCCCAAAGTTCGTGCGCGTCGAGGACGCGGCCGGCAACGACTCACGCCTCGCTGAGATCCACGACAAGCACCGCAACCTCTGAGCTGACGATCAGCGCTGGTTGCGGTTCCACTCCACCCAGCCGGTGCCGGTGCGGCCGTCGGCGGCGCGGATCCGGCACATCGCCCTGGGGAAATGCGAGACGCGGCCGTCGGGGGCGACGAGCAGAATCGGTCCGAACGCGAGCGGCTCGACCGCGAGCTCGAGATCGTCCGGGCCGGAGGCGATTGTCGCCGCGGTGATGAGGCCGTTTTCGGCGACCTCCTGGGTCGTGTTGACACTGGTGATCTCCGAGACCTGGCCGTCCTTCTGCACGTAGCCGACGCCGAAGCCCGGCATCTGGGGCACGCCGACCGCGTGGGTCTGGGTCCCGTCATCCAGATGCAGACCGCTCCACATCCAGTCGCTCGCCCACCAGTCGCGCGAGCCCCACGAGTGGTCGCGCTGGCCCGGGCCGGCGAACTCGATCTCCTCGCCGCCTGCGCGCACGGTGCCGGTCACGCGGCACGGGATCTCATAGCGCGTCGCCTGCCGCCACGCGAACGGCGTGCCGTCGGTCTCGAAGACGAGGTCGAACCCGATCGCAACCGGCTCGCCCGACTCGCCGCGCAGCACGGCTGACGGATCGCCGAACGACTCACCCGTCCCCTCGACGCTCACCCGGAAACGCTCCAACGAGCTCTCGCAATGCTGCTCGGCGCGCAGCCCGTCGATCGCGATCACCTGCTGACCGTCATCGGGCTCCGGGAGCGGCACGGTCGCGATCAGCATGATCGTGGGCCGATTCGGCCCGCAGATGCACGCCGTGTACAGGCACTCGTCGCGATTCGGGAGGCGCCCGATGCGCGCGTAGACGCCGAGCGACTCGTCGTCGGCGACGCCGTCGAAGTAGTAGCTCTCGTTCCAGAGGCCCTCCGGCCCGGGCGGATGCAGGCCCTCGTCGCCCGGCTCCGGCAACAGCGGCGCCGGACGCTCGGTGTTTGCCTCCGGCAGCAGCGCGAGCGCATCGAGGTCGATGATCTGCTGGGCGACGCGGCGAAAGACGGTGGTGAACATCTCGTCGCCGCGCTCGGTCTGCTCGACGACGATGGCGGCCGCGACGGTGATGACGATCCCCCAGAAGCAGCCGCGACGGTAGCCGTCCCAGCACTGATCCCAATCAAAGCCCTGCAGTCCCTGCTCGAGCAGCCGGCGGTGATAGCCGCGGACCAGTTCCTCCTCGTGCGCGCGGCGGTCGTCCGTCTCGAGCCCGGTGCCGAGGAAGTAGGCGACGTCGATCATTGACGGCCCCCACCCCACCGTCTGCCAGTCCACCGCGGTGCAGGTCCCGTCCGCGAACAGCAGGTTGTCGAGCCGGTAGTCGTAGTGGACGATCCCGAGGGGAGGGCGCCGCTCGGCATACCAGCCGTCGAGGCTCAGGAGGAACGCGTCGATCGCCTCGGCGTGCTCGTCGCTGACCCGATCGGCGTAGCGCGCGCGGAATACGGGCCAGAGCTGCAGCAGCAGGTCCTGGTTGAGCGGATTCGGCTGGTTGAGCCACTCGGAAGCACCCAGCGCGAGGTCGTTCATCACCGGGGCGTGGATCCGCGCCAGCGCGTCGAGCGCGATCTCTGCCTGCGCGGGCGTGCATCCCTCGATCTGATCGCCCTGGGTCGCGCCCACGATGTCGGCGAGCACGATCGTGAACCAGCCCTCGCCATCGTCGTAGGCGGCGAAGTGGCACTTCGGAACGGAGTCGCCGAGACGTCCGGCGAGGTTCTCGTAGAAGGCGACCTCGCGCAGATACGCCCCCATGCCAACGCCCGTTCCCCGGCTGTTCTCGTCGTCTGACGCGAGCTTGACGACCACAGTCTCGTCGGCACCGTCGACGGTGAACGAGGCGCGGTAGTTGCGGCTCATCTGGCCCGTACCGATCCGCTCGACTGAAGCCAGCTCCAACCCCGGTCGCCCGAGCACGTCGGCGAGCCAATCACCGGTGATCCCGTCGGGTCCGCGGATGATGAGATCGGGCCTCGCGCTGATGGCGCGGACCCTATGTCACCGAGCTAGTGGTTCTCGATGACGCGGTCGATGATCTTGTACTCCATGGCCTCCTCGGCGGACATGAAGTAGTCGCGATCGGTGTCGTTCGTGACCTTCTCGAACGGCTGACCGGTGTGCTTCGCGATGATCTCGTCGAGACGGCGGCGGACGTCGATGATCTCCTTGGCGTGGATCTCGATGTCGGTCGCCTGGCCCTGGAAGCCCGCGGAAACCTGGTGGATGAGGATCTTCGAGTTGGGGGTCGCCATCCGCTTGCCCTCCGCACCGGCGGCCAGCAACAGCGCTCCCATGCTCATCGCGACGCCGACGCAGATGGTCTGCACATCGGGCTTGATGTACTGCATCGTGTCGTAGATCGCGAGGCCCGCGTACACGGAGCCACCCGGCGAGTTGACGTAGAGCGAGATGTCCTTGTCGGGATCCTCGGACTCGAGGTGAATCAGCTGCGCGACGATCAGGTTCGCGATGTCCTCGGTCACCGGGGTGCCGAGGAAAATGATTCGCTCGTTGAGAAGGCGGGAGTAGATGTCGAAGGCGCGCTCGCCGCGCGACGTCTGCTCGACCACCATTGGGACCAGGGGGCTCATTGGACGCGTGAGTGTACAAGCGCGCGTCGGCGGGTCTGTGGAGCCCGTCGGCCGTTCCTGAGAGGCTGCCGGCGTGGACCCCTTCGCGGCTGACGACCTCATCCTCTCCGTCGCCCTGCTGCAGGCCGTGGTCGCGCTGCTGGTGGTGCGATTTTTCGACCTCTACGAGCGCGAGCCGATCGGCGTCGTTGCCCTGCTGTTCCTGTGGGGGGCGATCGTCGCCGGACTGCTCGCGTCGGCGGGTAACACGGCTTTGGAGGGGGCGCTACCGCATCGCGTCGAGGTCGTCTTCGGCGATGCGATCTCAGCGCCGGTGATCGAGGAGACGGCGAAGGGACTCGCGCTGCTCATCGTTGTCCTCGGCTCGCGCTGGGCCCACAAGCGATTCGGCGTCTTCGAGTTCGATGGCGTCACCGACGGGATCGTCTACGGGGCGGCCGTGGGCATCGGCTTCGCCTTCTCGGAGGACCTCTTCTACTTCTTCCGCGAGGCGCGCAACTCCGGGATCGGCGACGCCCTGCACGTCTTCGTCGACCGCCGCGACTTCTTCGGACCGGCGATGCTGCGCCACGGGATCTGGACCGCGACGTTCGGCGCCGGCCTCGGGCTCGCAACTTGGTCGCGGACGTGGCGCGGGCGGATCGGCTGGCCCCTGCTCGGGCTCCTTTCCGCGATGCTCATGCACGCAATCAACAACGGGCTCGTGCCGATCTGGCTGGCCATCAAATACGGCTACGAGACGACGTTCGAGTACTTCACCGTGGGCGTTCCGGTGAACCTCGCCGACCAGATGGACGCCACCGCGGCCTCGGCCACCGACGCGCTGAGGTTCATCTCGTGGGTGTACGTCGTTGCCTTCTTCGCCGCGATCGCCGGCTGGCTCGCCTACCAGCGTCGCGTCATCAGAGAGGAGCTCGTTAGCGAGACGGACGGCGGGCTCGTCAACGGCGAGGAAGCCGCCGACGCGGCCAGCTTCACCCGGCGCAGCCGCCGCGAGGTCGGCTACCTGCGCGCGGGCGACCTCGACGGCGCGCGCTCGACCAGCGCTCTGTGCCGCACGCTCGCCGAGCTCGCCTTCACCAAGCGCCGGCTGTCCGGGCTCGACGACGAGCGCGGCGAGGTCGAAAGCCGCCGCGACGACGTGCGCGAGGTGCTCGCGGCACGGGCCGCGGACTGAGCTACGAGCCGGCGCGGATGGCCGAGCGCTTCGGCGGGGCGCAGGAGCCGGGGCTGCCGCCGTCGTAGCCCTGGGCGAAGTACTTCTGGCGTAGCTGTGAGTTGCCGTGCGCGCCCTGTGAGTTGACCGGCGTGCCCGGCGAGTCGCCGCTGATGTTGACCAGGCCCAGGATCTCGCCGATGTCGCCCTGCTCGAGCAGGCCGCGGTCGAAGACGGTCTTTGCCCAGACGCCGGCGAAGCAGTCCGCCTGCAGCTCGACCTGAGCCGAGGTCAGCGGCTGGCCGAACTCGCCGAGGAGGTCCTCGACGCGGTGGCCGTTCTCGTGCGCGACCACGACCGCCGTCGCGGCGTCGCCGAACGGTTGGGCCACCTGGTCGAAGAAGGCGACCGGGAAGTAGATGCCGCCGTCGCTCGGGCAATAGAACGGGCCCGTCTGCGCGTTGGCGGGCCCGCATGGGGTCTGGGCGTCGGTGTCGAAGATGTGCTCCGTGGCGGGCTGGTAGCGGTAGCCGGCGTCGTTGAACTGCTTCTGCCAGTAGCTGGCGACGTCGCCGTCGACGGTGTGGATCCAGTCGGGCGTCGACAGGCCCGCCGAGCCGCGGATCGCCGGGACGCTCGCGGAGCCCTGCGCCTGGCGGAGCTCCTGGAACTGGCCGAGGATCTCCGGGCCGGTCGGATCCTTGGTCGCACCGGAATCCGCCGCGTCGAGCTCAACCTGGCTCTCGCCGTTGACGTTGACCGGCGTCGAGTCAGAGGACGAGCCGTCGTCACCACAGCCGGCGAAGAGGACAAGGGCTGCTGTCGCCGCCAGAGCGGTCCATCGAATCGGGGACACCATGCCCATACTACGTCCGCGATCCGACGCTGTCACGCGGCTTGCAGGCGGGTTTGCCCACAGCGTCTAGGCTCGCCAGACGATGGCCGAGATCCCGCGCCAGACGACCCCCTTTGAGCCCGAGTCGAAGCTGCGCTGGCGCCTGAGGCGCTTCTGGCGCCGCTCGGTCCGCCCCCTATGGCGCGACCTACGCGGCCCGGTCGTCTTGGTGCTCGCGCTGGCGGTGATCGTGCTCGGGACGATCGGCTTCACGCAGCCAAACGGCGGCGACCTCTCCTGGTGGGAGGCGATGTTCAAGTCGATCCAGCTCTACGGGTTCGCGGCCGGCGACGTGTCCTCCGACGCGCCGCTCAGCCTCAACATCGCCCGCGTCCTGGGGCCGCTGATCGTCGGCTACGCCGCCGTGCGCGGGCTGCTCGTGCTATCGCGCGAGCAGGTCCGCCTGCTCGGCTTTCGCTTCCTGCGCCGCAACCACGTGATCGTCGCCGGGCTCGGCGACGTCGGCTTTCGCCTGGCGGCCGCGCTCAACGACGCCGGCGCCCGCGTCGTCGCCATCGAGCGCGACATCGGCAACCTCTCGATCGAGGGCTGTCGCGAGCGCGGCATCGGCGTGATGATCGGCGATGCCACCGACCCGGACGTGCTCCGCGCGGTGCGCATCGACCGCGCCGAGCACCTCGTCGTTGCGCCCGGCGTCGACGGCGTCGCCATCGACGTGATCGCCTCGGCGGCCCGCGTGGTCGACGGCCAGCGCAGCGAGCCACTGCGCGTGTTCGCCCATATCGAGGACCGCGGGCTGTGGCAGGCGATGGAGGCATGGACGCTCACGGACAGCAGCGACCTCGACATTCGCGTTCAGCTCTTCAACCTCTACGAGGCGGCGGTCCGCCTCCTCCTCGACGAGCACCCTCCCTTCACCGACGAGGACGCCGATCAGCGCCGCGGCCCTGCCGTGCTGGTCCTCGGCGACGAATCGATCGCCGAGATCCTGATCGTCAACATCGCGCGTCTGTGGCGCAACGCCCGGGAGTTCGAGCGCGCGCGACTCGAGCTCACGCTGGCGGGACCTGACGCTGTCGAGACGTGCGAGCAGTTGCTCGCGCGCTACCCGCAGCTCGATTGGATCTGCCGCCTGCAGGCCTGGCCGATCGACCTCGATTCGCCCACGCTGCACAAGAGCGACTACGTCAACGAGGCCGGCGCCGCCTATGTGGCGTTCCGCGACGAGGCCGAGGGGCTGGCGGCCGCACTTCAGCTCGCGCGCGCGAGCCTGCCCGCGGACACGATCACGCTGGCCATCAACGACGAGCGCCTCGGCGCCGCCCGGCTTGCCACCGACGGCACCGGCGCCACCCGGATCGGCGTCTTCGGGATCCTCAGCCGGACGCTGATCCCCGACGTGCTGCTCGACGGGCTCAACGAGACTCTGGCGCGCTCGATGCACACCAGCTATCGCCGCAACCAGCTCGCCCGCGGCGCCGATCCGTCTGTTCCATCGCTCGCGCCATGGAGCGAGCTCGCCGAGGATCTGCGCGACTCAAACCGCGCGTTTGCGTACGGCATCCCCGAGAAGATGCGGGCGATCGCGTGCGTCATCGTGCCGACGACGCTCGTCGAGCTTCAGGACGCGGCCACGATCTTCACCCCCGACGAGCTCGAGACCCTCGCCCGCCAGGAACACGAGCGCTGGATGCGCGACCGGATCGCCGACGGGTGGTCATACGGAGATCCACGCGACGACGCGCGCAAGCTGCACCCGAGCCTCGTTCCCTACGACGAGCTGTCCTCAGAGGAGCGGGAGAAGGACCGCGACGCGATCCGCGACCTGCCGCGAATGCTGGCGGAGGCCGGGTTCGAGATCCACCGCCTCAGCGGTCCAGAAACTCCTCGCGCTCAGCCACTGACGGCTCGCGGGTGATCCTCTCATCCGCGAGCGCAAGCAGCGAATCGACATCGTCGACGCAGACGTCGCAGTCGATCACGCTCACCCGCGCTTCGCCCGGGCCCAGCGCCGCGATCAGCTTGTCGTCGGGCGAGAACTCGACCTCGCTCTCAAACCCGGGCACCCGCATCAGCTCGCGACCGGTTTCGGCGCTGTACACGGCCAGCCCGTTGCCCGCCGTCGCGACGAATCGGCCGTCCTGGCTGATCGCGACACGCTTCACCCCAAGACCCCCATTTGCCATGCGGGTCAGCTGCTCACCGGTCTCGGCGTCCCAGACTCGCGCGGTGGCATCGTCGCTTCCCGTGACGATCTTCGAGCCGTCGGCGCTGAAGGCGATCGAGTTGACACTCGAGTTGTGGCCGGTGAGCGTGGTCACCGTGTCGCCCGTCTCCACATCGTCGATGTGGACGCTGAGGTCACGTCGCGTCGCCGCGCCGTAGTACGCAACGCGTTCGCCGTCCGGGCTGAAAGCTGCCGTGAGCATGAGCGAGGTGACGGCACCGATCTCGTCGCCGGTCTTGGTGTCGTAGACGGTGACCCCACCGCCGCCATCTCTGAGGTCGCGCGTCATCAGCCGCGAACCGTCCGCGCTCCAGGCCACCTGCGACACGCCGCTCCCCGCCGGGTCGAGCGTGGGGCCCGCCGCCTTGCCGGTCTTCGGGTCGAGGATCCTGACGATGCCATTGGTCCCCGCGATCGCCACGCGGTCGTCCGCGGGGTCGAACGCGACCGCGGCCGCAGCCACCCCTGCGTCGTAGGGAACCCGCTGCGCGCCGGCGCTGGCGACATCGATCAGCGCCGGGATCCCACCCGTCAACAGCTTGCTGCCGTCGGCGTTGAGGTCAAGGTCCGTCACGAGGATCGGGAGGGTGCCGCCAAACCTGACCTGGTTGAAATCCCACACGCGCGTCGTTCCGTCCTCGCCGGCGGTGACCAGCTGCGAGCCATCTGAGCTGAGGCTCACCTCATTGACGTAGCCAGCATGTCCGCGATACGTGGCCACGAGGCTGTCGGTGTCGAGGTCGAAGGCGTCCGCCCGCCCGATCCCTCCGACGATCACCGCGTTGCGGCGCCCGTTGAAGGCCACCCTGGTGAAGAACCCGTCGCCGGCACTGGTGATCGGGGTTGCCTTCGGCTCGGCCGTCTTCAGCGACCACAGCGAGGTCGAGCCGTCGACGTTCGCGGTTGCGACCGACTTTCCGTCGGGACTGAACTCCGCGTCGCTGGCCGGCGCGCCTGGCAGTGAAAGATCCACACCCGGGATTGCGGGCCGGCCCGGAGCGCGCAGCATCGCGATCTGCTGCGCGCTATCGGCGTACCAGAGCCGGGCCGCGCCATCGTTGCCGACGCTGAGGACGACCTTCGAGTTCGGCGAGTAGGCGACTGAGTTCACGTTCTTATCGCCGTGCCCATCGAACACGGCGCCCTTGCCGGTGGCGATGTCATATGAGCCGGCGACGCCGTTCTCCCCGCCGGCCGCGACACGCTTGCCGTCAGGGCTGACGTCGACCGAGAAGAGCGCAAACCGGCCGACATCGATGCTCGAACGCTTGGAGCCGTCCGCGGTCGCGTAGATGTCGATCGAGCCCCTCCCTGTCGCCACCGCAACGCTTCGGCCATCCGGTGTGAAGTCCGCGTCGAACGCCGTGTCGGTGGTGAGCGCCCGCACCTGATCGCCGGTCTTCGCGTCGTACAGGTGGACGCCACTGCCGCCCGCGGTGGCGATCAGCCTGTCATCCGGGCTGAAGCTCGCTGCCGCAACGGGCTTCGGGCCCGGGTCCTTGATGCTGAGTCTGACTAGGGACTGTGAAATCCCCTGAGCCAGGGCCTCCTCGGCGCGGGGCGTGTCGACGGTCTCAACCGCCTCCTTGCCGAGGATGATCGACAGCTCGGGGTCGGTGTCGAGGTTTGCCTCGGCCGCCGAGGCGAGCTCGTTCGAGCGCGCCATGTCGCGCTGGTCGCGCGCCTCGTTTCGCTGCAGGAGGGCGACGATCCCCAACGCGACCGAGACGACGAGCGCGACGGCGGTCGCGCCGAAAATCAGCCGGCGCCGACGCTCGCTCGCACGCCGCGCGGCCTCGACGAATTCGGACTGCAGCGCCGTTGGCGCCGGGTCGCGCCCCATTTGCGTGGCGATCCACGATTCCGCCTCACGCAGCTCTGATCCTCGCGGCAGCAGGCTCGCGTCGCGGTCCTTCTCCTCCCATGCCGCCGCGGCCGCCTCCCACCGTGTGTGCGCCCGCGTCGCCTCGAGGTCGGTCTGGATCGCCTCTGCGAGGACCTTCAGGTTCGCGTCGAAGTCGTCCTCGAACTTGCCCCGCTGGGGGACCCAGTTGAGTCGCTGGAGCAGCCGCGGCAGATCCGCGTCGGTGACCGGCTCGTGGATGAGCGGGATCACGCGCTTGTTGCGGGCCTCCGCGTCTGAGAGCTCGCCGAGGCAGTACGTCGAGACCGCCGAGGTCGGGCTGACGACGAAGCAGAAGCAGTCGCTCTGCAGGACGCCGTCACGCAGGTCCTCCTGCCAGTCGCTCGCGGCGGGTATGTCCTCGAGGTCGACCCAGACGTCGATCCCCTCGCCCTCGAGGGCGGTGGTCAGCCTGCGGACGAAGTCGGCGCTATCGCGCCGCGCGTAGGAGAGAAATACGTCCGGCATCCGTGCCCGACCGTTCGCGCGGTGACGTCAGGAGCCAGGCGTCCAGAGCTCGCCAGCCTTCTCGCCGGCGTCGCTGGCGCCCTCCTCCCCCTCGCTGTTTTCCTCGCCCTTCTCAGGAGTCCAGATCTGCTCGCGCGCCGCTGCGCGCTCCATCTCGATCGGCTTCGCGCTGTCGGCGATGACCTCGGTTGCCTTGCGCATCCGGACCTCGTCGCGCAGCAGCTGGTCGCGACCCGACTCCCTGAGGCGCTCGAGCAGCTTCGCCGGGTCGTTCTTGCCCTCGCCCGGGCCGAGCGCCTCGATCAGATCCTCGTCGCTCGGCTCGATGTTCTCGGCGTCCGCGACAGCGGCGAGCACCGCCTCGCGGCGCAGCGCCCGCTCCGCGTCCTCCTCGGCGTCGTCGATCAGGTCGTGACGATCCTTGCCCTGCATCTGGGCGTAGGTCTGGGGGTTGATCCCCTGGGTCATCAGCTGGCGCTCGATCCGCTCCCACATCTCGTGTGCGCGGGCGTGGACGATGTCGTGCGGGATCTCGAGCTTTGCGTTGGCCGCGACCGCGTCGACGGCGGCCTCGCGGAACTCGGCATCGGCCCGGCGCTCGAGGCCCTCGGAGAGGCGCTCGCTCAGGTTCTCGCGCAGCTCGTCGAGGGTGTCGAACTCCGACGCCTCCGAGGCGAAGTCGTCGTCGAGCTCCGGCAGGCGCTTCTCGCGAACCTCCTTGATCGTCACCGTGAACTTCGCGGTCTTGCCCGCAAGCTCGGACGGGTCGTGGTCGTCGGGAAACGTGACCTCGACCTCGCGCTCGTCACCCGCGGCGGCACCAGTGAGGGCGACGTCGAACTCGGGCAGGAGGCCCTCGGATCCGAGCTCGATGACGAAGTCGCGCGCCGCGGATCCCTCGAAGGGCTCGCCGTCGATCGTTCCCTCGAAGTCAATTGCGATCGCGTCGCCGGCCGCGCCGGGACGCTCGACCGCGGCCAGGCTGCCCATCGCCTCGCGAAGGCGGTCGATCTCCGCGTCGATCGCGTCCTGCGGCACCTCGACGCTCGCCTTGCCGACCTCCAGGCCCTTGTAGTCGCCGAGCTCGGCGACTGGCCGGACCCCGACCTCGATCGTGAACGCGAGATCCTCCCCGGCCGCCGGCAGGTCGCCGACGTCGAGCTTGGGCTCACCGATCGCGGCCACGCCGGCCTCGAGCAGCGCGCGCTCGTACCACTCCGGGAGCGAGTCGCGAAGCGCCTGCTCGACGACGGCCTCGCGACCGATCCGCTGAACCACGAGCTGCGGCGGGACCTTGCCCTTGCGGAAGCCCGGCATCTTCATCTCGTTGGCGAGGCTCTTGGCGGCGCGGTCGACGCTGCGGTCGACCTCGGCGGCCTCCACCTCCGCCTCGATCTTCACGCGCGACTCGGGGAGCTCTGTGACCTCGGTCTTCATCGGACGGCCACATTAGCGGCGCCGGTACCGTTTCCACCTATGGACCTTGGCCGCACGGCAATCGGCACGTGGAGCGGTGGCCGCTTCATGCACTTCGGCGAGCCGCTACCCGACGAGCGGCTCGAGGCGCTGTACCGGCCCGGCGACGGCATCGACACGGTGATCACGGCCGACGTGTACGGCGCGGGCGATGCCGACCGCATGCTCGGCCGGTCCCTCGCGGGTATCGATCGCGACACATACAGCCTGGTCGGCGCCGTCGGCCACGATTTCGTCGACGGCGAGCGCGACGGACCGCGCGGCTTCCCGCGCTTCACCGACCCTCGCCTGCGCGGTCCCGACGGCTATGCCGACTATCTGCGCTCCGCGACCGAGGCAAGTCTCGAGCGGGTCGGATCGAGTTCGTTCGACCTGCTCCTGCTCCACAACCCCGACCGCATCGGCTTCACCTCCGAAGCGGTTTGGAACGCGATGGCCGGGCTGCGCGACGATGGCCTCGCGGCGGCGATCGGCGTCGCCCCGGGCCCAGCAAACGGCTTTACGCTCGACCTGCTCGCGTGCTTCGAACGCTTCGGCTCCCTGCTCGACTGGGCCATGATCATTCTCAACCCCCTGGAGCCATGGCCGGGCGAACTCTGCCTCGATTCGGCCGCCGAGCACGACGTGCGGGTGATCACGCGCGTCGTCGACTACGGCGGACTCTTCTGGGGCGACGTCCTTCCCGGTCACGTCTTTGCCGACGGCGATCATCGCCGCTTTCGCCCGGACGGCTGGGTCGAGGCCGGCCACGAGCGCCTCGAGCGGATGCGCCCGTATGCGACCGCGGGCGGGCTGACGACGATCCAGCTGGCCTGCCTGTGGAACCTCGCCCATCCGGCGGTCGAGTGCGTTGCGCCGACGCTCATTCAGGAGGCGGGCCCGCAGGCGATGGCGATCGAGGACAAGCGCGCCGATCTGGCGGCGCTGCCCGAGCAGTCCCTGAGCGCCGATGAGGTCGCGGCGATCGCCGCGATCGGCGACAACCGCGGCTCGATGACGCTCAAGGGCGCGAGCCCGGAGCACGAGGGGGCCGATCGGCCCGACCGCTGGGCGCTCGAGCCGGACCTGGTCGAGGCGGGACGGCGCTATGGCGTCGAGCCCGATCGCGATCTGCGCCGCATCGAGGCGGCCGGCTCGCCGACACCAGGCGCCTCAACGGCGGCGCGGCTCGGCTGACGCCTCGCTTGAGCCCTTTCGAGCGGTTCGCCGCCTGGATCGTCACCGGGCCCGTGGGCCGCGTTATCGCCTTCTTTGCCGACCTCGCCGTGTACTGGTGGCGCTGGGCGCGCGGTCGCGAGGCCGACCGGCGCGAGCGCTGAGTCCGCGACCTAGACTGCCCGCGCGATGAGGGGCCCGATCCGCAGAGCTTGGCTCGCGCCGCTTGCCGGTCTCCTGGTCGCGGGCGCGCTGGCGCTGCCGTCGAGCGCGCTCGCCGGCACCGCCCACTGCCAGGAGCCCGGCGACGGTGACTGGACCGACGTCACCCCCGCGCGGGCGGGCATGGATGCGGCCAAGCTGCAGGACGCGATCGACTACGCGACCGCCAACCAGGGCGAGGCCGTGCGGATCTACCGCTACGGATGCCGCGTCGCCTCCGACCGGCTGGGCCCGGCGAACAGCCAGCTTCAGTTTCAGAGCTGGTCGATGGCCAAGTCGCTCACCGCGCTCGTCTTCGGCAGGGCGATGACTCAGCACCTGATCGGCCCCGACGACCCACTCGGCGCGCTCGTGCCGCCGGCCGACGCCGAGCACGGCGCGATCACGATGCGCGATCTGCTCACGCAGACGAACGGCCTGCTCTGGAACGGCCTGCGCGACTACAACATCTTCATGCCGGACCGCATCAGCGAGGCGCTGACCGTCCCTGTCGACAAGAAGCCCGGCACCTACTGGGAGTACTCGCAGAGCGGCCCGGCCCTGCTCGCCGAGGCGACGCAGAACGCGGTCGGCGAGGACTTTCAGGCCTACGCACAAGCCCAGCTCTTCAGCGCGCTCGGGATCGAGCCGGGTAGCTGGAGCTGGGAGCGCGACCAGGCCGGCCACACGCAGGGCTTCTTCGGCGTCCATATGACGCCCGACGACTACGCGCGGTTCGGCGAGCTGATGCGCCTCGGCGGCGTCTGGCACGGCAAGCGCCTGCTCTCGAAGGACTTCGTGCGCCAGGCGATCGCGCCGATCCCTCAGAACGGCTGCTACGGCTGGTTGATCTGGGTCAACGCCGCGAAGCCCTGCGTCGGCCCGCGCGTGACCGACCGCCCGGTCTCCGACAACCGGATGTTCCCCTCGCTGCCGGCCGACATGTACCAATTCGCCGGCCTCTTCGGCCAGTTGGTGACCGTGTTCCCGGGGCAGGGTCTGGTGGTTGCGCGCTTCGGCAACGACAACGGCAGCTTCGCCGGTGGCACGCCCTGGGAAGAGGAGTTCTACGACCGCGTGCTCGCGTCGATCACGGACGAGCCGGTCAACATGCCGAAGCCCGATCCCGATTCCAGCGACGTCAGCCGCGAGGACGTCGACCGCGGGTTCTTCGAGGCCGCGCAGCATCCCGATGAGGCCGGCGGCGGCGAGTTCCCCGCGACGCTGCCGCCCAAGGGCCCGCCGCGCGCTCGCGCCACCCTCATCGACGTCAGCGCGAAGCGCCCGGCCGCCGACGGCAGCTTCGCCGTGACGCTCCGCTGCCCGCCCGAGTGGCCGTCAGGCCTGCGCCGCGGTTGCAAGGGCCGCGCCCAGCTGCGGGGTGCCGCGCCCCTGACCTACCACGTGCGCCCGGGTAAGTCAGCCAAGCTGAGGTTCGAGCTTCACCCGTCGTATCTGCGCCGCCTCGAGCGCAAGCACCATCTCGAGTCGCGAATCCGGACGCGCGACAGCGACCGCGCCAATGGCGCGGCCGCCGTGCAGAAGTTCGTGCTGCGGGCTCGCTGACCGCGCGCGGCAGGGCATTGGCAATGAGGGGTGAGCGGGCGCGTGCTGCGCGACCTCTGGCGCGGCGGCGGCCTGCGGCCCGTCGGTAGCCGCGCGCGTTCAGCGGCCGTTGTCCTCGGCGGCGCCGATGATCGAGCGGTCGATCATCCACTCGACCGGGGCGCGGTCGTCCGTCAGAACCGTGCCTCCCGGCAGGCGCGGCGTGATCCGCGCGGCGTCGATCTCGCCGAGCTGCTCCAGGTTGCCGTGCAGGCGCGTCCGCGAGGCGTGCGCAAGGCGCTGCGTCGAGAGTGGGCCCGGCGAGGCGATGAGCAGGGTGTTGGTCTGCTCAGCCGGGTCGCGGATCACGCTGGGAAAGACCGACGCCATCGTCGCGCCGAGGCTGCGCTCGAACTCCTCGTCGTCGCGGGGATGGCCGACGTTGACGACGACGATCCCGTCAGGCGTGAGCCGGTCGGCGACGAGCTGGAAGAACTCCTTCGTCGTCAAATAGAACGGGATGTAGGGCTGGCGATAGGCGTCGACGACGATCATGTCGTACCTGCGGTCGGTGCTCCGCAGCCACGGGCGCGCGTCCTCGTTGTGGACGGTCAGCCGCTTGTTGGAGCCCATGTCGAAATACCGGTAGCCCACGTCGGTGAGCTCCGGGTCGATCTCAACCCCGTCGACGTCCGTGCGCGGCCAGAAATGGCCGTAGGAGCGAGCGATCGTGCCACCGGCGTTGCCGAGGATCGCGATCCGCCGCGGTTGCCGCTCCCGCGACGCGAACGGCAACACCAGGAAGCTGTCCCAGTAGTCGGCCGTCAGGTAGCCGCGCGCGGGGAGGATCGAGTGCACCGCCTGGCCCTCATTGAGCTCGAGGATGCGATCGCCCTCGGGCTCCTGGATCACGCGGATGTACTGCTGCTCGGACTCGTCCTCGAACAGCACCTTGCCGCGCTCCACCGCCTTCACCGACCCGACCGGCAAGGCGAGGGCGGCGGCAAGTAGACCCGGCACGACAGCAAAGCGCCACCCGAGACCGCCGGCCGCGACAAGCGCGAGCGCCAGCGCGAAGGCCAGGAAGGTTCGCTGCGTGCCGGCGAAGGGGATGAGCACCAGCGCGGCAACCATCGTGCCCGTCAGCGAGCCGACCGTCGAGATGGCATAGAGGCGGCCGGCGACGGTGCCGGCGTGCTCGACATCGTCGACGGCCAGGCGCATCGCCCACGGCGCGCAGGTCCCGAGCAGGACGATCGGGATCGCGATCAACACGAGCACGGCGATCAGCGAGCCGATGAAAGCTCCGGCCGCGATCTGGTCGAGCGCGTCAACCGCCACATTGAAAAACGGCTTGGCGACCAGCGGCACGACGGCGAGCAGAACGCCGGCGCCGAGGACGACGAAGCACAGGCTGCGCACGTCGGGGCGGCGATCGGCGATCCGTCCGCCGAGGAAATACCCGACCGACAGCGCGACCAAGACGACGCCGATCGTGTTCGCCCAGATGATCGTCGAGGCCCCGAAGAACGGAGCCATCAGCCGCGCGGCGGCGATCTCCGTGCCAAGGCTTGCCGCCCCGACCACGAAGACGAGGACGTACAGGTATCTCTTAGACGTCACGCGTCGCAGACTTCACGCGCTGCCGGAGAGGATCCGCTCGCGCAGACGGTCGCCCTGGCCCGCCGCAACGGCGCGGGCCGCACGGGTCGGGTCGAGCTCAAATCCGCGCGATTCCGCCAGCTCGATCAGCTCCTGCTTTTCGGTGCTCCGGTTGGCGGCGCGGAAGAACAGCCAGGTGAAGAGGCCGAGCGTGACCGTCCCCGTCCAGATCATCATCACGTTGCCGGCCGCCCCCTGGTCGGCGAGCGGGCTGAGGTCCCACTTCGCCTCGCCCGCCGCGTAGTCGGGATAGAGCACGCTGCCCGACCAGATCAGGTAATTGGCAAGGCCCGCCTCGAGGAAGCGCACGAGGATGATGTAGACGAGCTTCGCCCCATCGGTGAACCAGGTCGGCTTGGGCAGCGGCCCCACGAGCGGGAGCCACATCGCCATGCCGAAGGTGAAGAAGCAGGCGTGCTGGGCGAGATGCAGCAACTCGTTGTGAAGGACGCCGTCGTAGACGACCGACAGGTGCCAAAGGAGCAAGTTGGCGCCCCAGATCGGGAACGCGACGAGCGGGTTGCCGAGCTCGCGCAGCCACGAGAACGGGCGGCGTGCAAGCAGCGGCTGCAGGAGCGGGCCGGTGAGCCCCAGCGCGATGAGCAGGCCCCCGAGGTCGCCGATGATCAGGTGCTGGACCATGTGCGCGACGACGATCTCCTCGGCGAGGTTGCCGAGCGGCGGCAGGTCGGAGACGAGCAGCAGGAGCATCCCGGCGGCGAACGACAGCTGGCGCCAGACATTGACCGGCTTGCCGCGCCGGGCAAGGGTCGATGCCCGCCGCACGTACGCGAGCGAAACGACGATCAGCAGCAGGGGAGCCGCTACGTCTACGAGGGTGCCCACCCCGAAAAAGCTACCGAGGGGAAATCTAAATCCAGCGGATTCGGCGGAAGAAGACCAGGAGGCCGATGACCGCGAGCGCCATCAGGCCGAGCGCGAACCCGTAGCCCCACGACTGATCGAGCTCGGGCATGTGGGTGAAGTTCATGCCCCAGATCGACGCCAGAAACGTCGGGACCGCGATCAGGGCCGCCGCGGCGGAGATCTGCCTGATGACGTGGTTCTGGCGCACGCTCAGCAGGGCAAGGTTCGCCTGAAGGATCGAGGTGAGCAGCTCACGTTGGGCGCTGACCTGCTCGTCGACGCGGCGTGCGTGGTCGGCGACATCGCGGAAGTAGCGGCGCAGCTGCTCGTCCATGTCCGGGAAGGCGCCGCGCTCGAGGGACTCCAGCGGCGCCAGCAGCGGCCCCGTCGCCTCGTGGAACTCGATGACCTCGCGCTTGAGGAAGTAGATCCGCTCCGTCGAGTCGGCCTGAGCATCGAAGATCTCCGCCTCGACCTCGCTGATGTCGTTATCGATCCCCTCGACAACCGGGGAGTAGTCGTCGACGATCTTGTCGACGATCGCCCACACGGCAGCCCCGGGGCCGGCCTCGAGCAGTTCGGGATGTGCCTCGAGATGCTTGCGGACACCCGTGAGCTGGCTTGCTTCGCCGTGGCGCACCGCGATCACATAGGTCCGTGAGACGAACAGCATGATCTCACCGAACTCCACCTCCTCCTTCGCGTCGTCATACCGCGCGGGCCGCAACACGATGAACCACGAGTCGTCGTAGTCCTCGAGCTTCGGGCGCTGGTGAGCGCGATAGGCGTCCTCGAGGGCGAGCTCGTGCAGGTCGAAGCGCCCACCAACATCACGCAGCTCCTCGACCGTCGGCTCGAACAGGCCGAGCCAAACGAAGTCGCCGTCGCCAGCGACGCATTTCTCGGCCACGTCAAGTGGAAGCGTGCCCTCGTTCTGGCGGACGCCGTCGCGGTAATGCGCGCAATCGACGATCACGGTCGTCAGTTCCGCCCACGCGTGCGCGGTCCTGCCGCTGATAGCGCGCTGTCAGCGATCGCGGAGGCCGAAGGCCGAAGCGGAGTCCCGCCGCTGTTGAGGCGGCTTCGCGATCGCGGAGGCCGAAGGCCGAAGCGGAGTCCCGCCGCTGTTGAGGCGGCTTCGCGATCGCGGAGGCCGAAGGCCGAAGCGGAGTCCCGCCGCTGTTGAGGCGGCTTCTTCGTTAAGCGCGGCGCTTACGCTCGAGCTCGAGGCGTTGCAGCTCCATCTCGATGTCGCGCGCGAGCGGCAGCTGCGGGGCCGCCTCGGCGATCATCGCGAGGTCGTCGCGCCAGGCCTGCACGCGCAGATCGAAGCTGGGGGCCTTGTGGAGATCGATCGCGGACTCGCCACGGACGGCGTAGACCCGACGCAGCTCGCGCAGGTTCGAGAGCTTGTCGGCGGCGTAGACCGAGATCGCCGGCCCGCCCGCCCGCTTGACCTGAGCGCGCAGGGCGTCCTTGCGCTTGACCCAGTCATCGATGTCCTCGTCCTCGGTCAGCGCGGCCACGATCGCGGCTACCTCGTCGCCGAAGCGGCGGCCGACGTCGTCGACCGTCAGCTCGGAGTCCTCGACGCCATCGTGAAGGAGCGCCGCGGCGATCGTGGTCTCGTCGGCGCCGAGCTCGGACAGCAGCCGCGAGACCTCTACGGGATGCGCGACGTATGGATCGCCGTCGGTGCGCAGCTGACCACGATGCACGACCGTGGCAAGGTCGAAGGCGCGGCGAACTGCCTCCGAGTCTCGCGTGGGTGTTCGATGCGCGGTTGCCATGCCCCCTCGCGCGCGCCTCGCCTAGCTCGCTGGCGGGGGCGCGGCGGGCGGTGGGCCACCCTCGGGCGCAGCGGGCGCAGCGGGCGCAGCAGGTGCCGCGGGGGCCGCAGCCGCGTTGTTGTCGCTGAAGGAGACCGCCACCGGTTCGCGGTCGCCCGGGTCCTCGATCTCGAAGAACTCACGGGGCGTGAAGCCACCGGACGACGCGATGAGCGAGTTCGGGAAGATCTGGATCTTCGTGTTGTAAGCCTGGACGTTGGAGTTGTAGATCCGGCGCGCGGCCTGGATCTCGTCCTCGAGCTCGGAGAGGTTGCGCATCAGCTGCTGGAAGTTCTCAGTGGCGCGCAGCGTGGGGTATTGCTCGGCGACGACTCGCAGCCCACCCAGGGCCTGGGTGAGCAGACCCTCGGCCTGGCTCGCCTGGGCCGGCCCCTGCGCCTGCATCGCGGCAGCACGCGCCTGGGTGACCTTCTCGAAGGTCTCGCGCTCATGGGTCGCGTAGCCCTTGACGGTCTCGACCAGGTTCGGGACGAGGTCATGACGTCGCTTCAGCTGAACGTCGATGCCAGACCACGACTCATCGACCCGGTTGCGCGACCCGATCATCGAGTTGCGGACCAGGACGTAGAACAGCCCGAGCAGCAACAGGACCGCGATGACGATGATGGCTACGACCATTCGATTGCGACCTCTCCTTCGAAAGTGATTGGTGGCCGAAGGTGGAGTATTCCTACTTCGGGATGTCGGTGTCAGTCGGCAGGACCGAAAGGCGCCGAAGCGCCGACTCGACGAGGTCCTTCGCAAACTCCGCCTCGTCGACGGCGTCCAGGCGACCGAGCTCATAGGCGAGCCCGGCCACGTCGCCCGCCGCGATCGCTGCTCCGATCGCCTCCGCGTACTCGCGGCCGGCCGGGTCTGCCCCGGCCGCGGCGAGCTCACGCAGGCGGGTCAGCCCGCTCTCTCGCGGTGCGAGCGTCTGCGCCAGTGAGACGCTGCCGGTCTCGAGCGGGCGCCGCGGCGGCTGGCCGCTCGGCGTGTACGACTCCGAGAGCGCCCCCTGCCTCCGGAGGCGCTCGACGTGTTGGTAGACCGCGTTGCGCGTGACGCCGAGATCGTTGGCGATCTGCTTGACGGCGAACCCCTGCTCGAGCCGCTCGAGGACCTCACGCTGACGCTTGGTGAGCGGATCGTTGACCTGATTCCCTGGCTGATACATCCTCGGCAGCGTACATTGGCTGCCAACTGGTGTCAACTTGACACAACCCGGCGCCTCAAACGGCGGCGCGGCTCGGCTACCGCCTCACAGTGCGCCCTCCGCAACAAGGAGGCTCTGCTTCATCGCCGGCCCGCCGCCGTACTGGCCGACCACCCCCCCGGACCGCAGGATCCGGTGGCAGGGGATGACCAGCGGGATCGGGTTGGTCGCCAGCGCCGTGCCCGCCGCGCGCGCTGCGCGGGGGTTGCCGGCCTTCGCCGCGATGTCGCCGTAGGTGCTGGTGACGCCGTAGGGCAGCTTCTTCGTCTCGCGCAGAACCGAGCGGTAAAAGCCCGAGCGGATCAGCCGCCAGTCCAGCTTCAGGTCGAAGTCGTGGCGCGTTCCGGCGAAGTACTCGTCGAGCTCGCGCCGGACCTGGTCAAGCCGGCCGGGCAGCTCGAGCACGCGGGGCGAGATCTCGCTCGCGAGCGTGGTCAAGAACACGTCCTCGGCCACGTTCGGCAGCGCCAGCGAGACGAGCCCGCGATCCGTCACGGCGATGTGGATCTCGCCGTAGGGCGATTCGAATCCCGCGTAGGCCACGTCGGCAAGTCCGTCGCGCGCGGCGCGCTCCACGACGCGGGCGGCGGCCAGCTCGGCCTCCGGGCCGATCCCGGTGCGAAAGAGCTGCTTGATCTCAGGTGCGTCGGCTCGGCTCATAGCCGGACCTCCTGTCGGTCGAGGGTCTTCCGGAGCGCGGCAAGCCCGTCCGCGACGCGCCTGCGCGCCGCGTCCTCGCTGCAGTCCAGCGCCGTCGCGATCTCGCGATAGGGCAGGTCGGCCGCGTAGCGCAGGGCGACCGCCTCACGCTGGGAGTCGGTCAGCTCGGTCACCGCCGACCAGACCGTCCCGTCGAGGTCTCCCAGCCCGCCGGCGCCCGGGTCGGGCGCCGCGACGTCGCCAACCTGGTCGCGCGGCTCTGGCCGGCGATTACGGGCGCGATGGTGATCGATCGCCTTGCTGCGCGCGATCGTCATTACCCATGCCCGCGGGTGCTGGCCGTCCATCCGCTCATAGCCACGTAACGCGGCGATGAAGGTCTCCTGAAAGCAGTCGTCAGCGTCGACCGGGCCGACAAGTGCCTTCAGGAACGCCAGCACCGGCTCTCGATGCTGGTCGAGGAACCGTTGAAACGGGGGCTTCGAGGCGGTAGCCGAGTCGCGCCGCTGTTGAGGCGCCTGGTTTGTCGCTGTCGCAGTGGCCTTCAAGGTGCTGACGGTGAAACGCCGCTTCGAGGGTATTCGTGAGCCGCAGGTGCCCGCTTAGACTGGACGTCGGCAGGTGCAAACCAGATCGGAGGCGTGGATGGGATCGCGGAGGATGCGGATTTGGGCGGCCACGCTGGCCGTGGCTGGGACCGGCGCAGCAGTTGCAATCGCGGCGACGAGCGTGCTTGGCTCGGATGACCACGCGCCCGCCTACGGAAAGCTTTCGATCGACCTGAGCAAGGACCGCGCAGGTAGTCGCGGTGGCGGTGGTGGGGGCGGTGGCGGGGGGCGCCATGCCAGCACCAAGCCTCGCGTCGTCTACTTAAAGAGCGGCGAGACGCAGGTCGACCCCATCGCGATCGGGACGCCCTACCTCGACATCAAGCTCACCGGATGCTCGAAGGTCGTCGACGGCGGCATCCTCACGCAGAATCACGACATCTACGTACAGGGCTCATACGTCGCGAGCCCCGGCGAGTACCACGTGCGCATCGGCTTCGATGACGGGGCCGTGGCCGCCGGCCAGGTGCAGCCATTCACGATCACGTCGCACCTCACCTGCCTCAAGGGAGTCAAGTAGCGCGCGCAGCAGGCATTTCGCGCTGGCGATTTGTGTCGCGGTGAACGTCAACCTGTGTCAAGCTTCAGCATCCATGCCCAATTTTTGGGGGGGAACGTTCCAATAAACACGGAGGTAGCACCCAAATGAAACGCACTCTTGCGCTCGCGGCGGCCGCCTGCACGCTGGCTATCCCCGCGATCGCCACCGGGCAGACGTCCGTCAGCCTGCTCAACGGACACCTGACCGAGAGCCCGGACTCAGCGGTCTCGCTGAAGGTCAAACAAGCGGTCAACACGTACGGGGTCGACAAGCGCGTCCTCCTATTCGCTGTTCACGACCTAACCCTCACCTGCGACGACGGCGTGGTGGCGACGCTCGACCACGCCAAGCTCAAGCGTAAGGGTAAGAAGGGCGGCGTTCGGGTCGGCGACGACGGGAACTTCCGCAGAAAGGACAACAACCATAAGACCGTCTTCACGGTCAGCGGTCACATCGGCCAGAACAAGGCCTTCGGCGACTTCCGGCTCACCGGCAAGATCACCGGAACCGACGACGTCGTGCGCAACTGCGACAGCGGCAAGCTCGGCTGGGTCGCGCGTCCGCCCAAGGCGTAGCGGGCACCGCGAATTAAGCGATCGTGAGCGGTCTCTCGGCCTAGCCGGGGGACCGCATCGCGGCCTCGACGCCCTGCAGGCGCTCGCGCTCGCCGGTCGGCAGCGTCACATAGACAGCCCCGTCGCGCTCGAAGCGCCGTCGCGGCTCCATCACGATCATGCCGGTCGGCCGGCCGCGCTCGTCAAAGGTCCAGACGTCGCCCTCCGGGGTTGGCTCGCGCGACGCGTCACGCCCCTGCGCGATGCGGGCGTAGAGGACGTCGCTGGGCGGGTCGTAGGTGACGTAGGGGAACGCGTAACGGCCGGTGCGCATCACTCCGTATTAGCAGGCGCCCCGCCGGGTGTGACGATCCCGGACTCGTAGGCCAGGACCACGGCCTGGAGGCGTGCGCCGAGCTGGGCAGGCTCGGCTACGCCTCGCGGGGGTGGCCGTCGCGGCGGCCGCTGAGCAGCGAGACCGCGTGCGGGATCGCCTTTGCGATCGCCGCACCGGCCTGCTCGATCGCCGGCGGGTTGCCGGGAAAGTTCACGATCAGCGCGCCGCTCCGCGTTCCACACACCCCGCGCGATGTCATCCACATCGCCGTGTGCTCGCGCGAAGCGGCGCGCATCGCCTCGGCGAAGCCCGGGGCCTCACGGTCGATCACATCGCGCGTCGCCTCCGGCGTGACGTCATCGGGCGAGAAGCCCGTGCCGCCCGTGGTGAGGATCAGGTCGCAGGCCCCGGAATCGGCCCAATAGGCAAGGCGCTCGGCGATCGCCTCGCGCTCGTCGGGCAGCACCTCGCGCTCGGTGACGGTGGCACCGAGCCCCTCGGCGTAGGTTGCGAGCGCCGGCCCGCCGGTGTCCTCGGCCTCCCCCGCCGCCCGCGAGCTCGAGACGGTGATGACCACGGCCCGGATCGAGGCCTCCGTCATGTCAGGCGCTCCCGCCGCCAGTCGCCGCTGCGCCCGCCGCTCTTCGCGAGAAGCTCGATGCCCTCAATCGAGACTCCGCGCTCGAGCCCCTTGACCATGTCGTAGACGGTCAAGGCGGCCACGGCGCACGCGGTCATCGCCTCCATCTCCACGCCCGTGCGCGCCGTCGTGCCCGCCTCGGCGGTGAGCGTGACGAGCCCGGTATCGACGTCGATCTCGCCCTCGACGTCGACGAAGTCAAGGCCGAGCGGGTGCGCGAGCGGGATCAGCTCGCCGGTCCGCTTCGCCGCGCCGATCCCGGCGATTCGCGCGGTGCCGAGGACGTCGCCCTTCGGCGCGTTGCCGGCGGCGACGGCGGCCGCTGTCTCGGGCGACATGCGCACGCGCCCGCGCGCTGTCGCGCGGCGCTCGGTGATGTCCTTGGCGCCGACGTCCACCATGCGCGCGCTGCCGGCGTCGTCGAGATGGGTGAGCTTCGTCAGCCGCGGCGCTCCGTCCGCCGGGGGCTGAGCGCCCTCGACCCAGCGGCTGCGCTCGGGGCCGCCGTCGCCCGCCTCGACCTCCCGCTTCCAGATCGGCGCCTCGGACTTGATGCGATCGATCACCTCGCGCGCGCCCGCGAACGCCTCGCCGCGGTGCGCTGCTGAGACCGCGACGATCACGCTCGGCTCGCCGAGCGGAACCTCGCCGACGCGGTGCTCGGCGGCGGCCGCCTCGAGCCCGTGCGCGGCGATCGCCGCCTCGAGGATCTGCGCGATCCGTTCGGTCGCCATCTCGCCGTACGCCTCGTATTCGAGGCGTTCGACGTCGCGCGTGGTGCCGCAGAACACGACGAGCCCGCCCGCGCCGGGCCGGCCGACCGACGCGACGAGATCACTGACCGAGAGTGGCTCACCGGTAACCCGGGCGTGCACGGCGCCGCCGCTGACCGGCGGAATCAGCGCGAGCTCATCGCCGGGGGCGACCGCGGCGCTGGTCTCGACGTACTCGCGGTTGAGCGCAACCCGCACCGGCATCCGCTCGATGAGCTCGGCGAGCTCCGGCCGTTCCCCGGCGGCGGCGAGAGCATCAGCCACCGTGGCGTCCTCGGCGAGCTCAACCGTCACCCGGTCGGTGCCGGCACGCTCGCGGAAGATCGCGAAGAGGCGGAGTTCGACCTGCATGGGCGCATCGTAGGCGCGACGCCGATCTCGGCGCTCGCGGTCCATGTGAGCCAATCGGGCTGGGTGGGAGCGGACGCGGTTGCGTCTTGCGACGTTTGCCCACCTTTCGCGCGCCGCCACCCCGCACGGTGTCCCGCGCTCCGCCCTATAGCACGGCACGAGGGACACCCTCTCCCGATGGCGACCGACTTCCGCGCGAAACCGTCGCGAAGCGCGGCTTACGTCACGGCCAGCCCGTCACACCCAGCAAAGACGCGGCCGGCATCAGGACGAACGCCCGCGGCAAGAGCTCTTACAGCAGCGAGATCTCCACCCGCGTCCCGGCCGGGAGCGTTCCCGCGTCCGTTGGGGCGATCGCGTACGCGTCCGCGCCGAGCATCGAGGTCAGGACGTGAGAGCCCTGCTCCTTGGTCGGCCGGGCGTGCCAGCCGTCGTCGTGCAAATCCAGGCGACAGCGGATGACGTGGGCGCGACCGGGCTCCTTGACGTAGTCCTCGTCGAGGATCGCGGTCGCCTCGGGTCGCGGTGGGTCGGTGGCGCCAAGCAGCGCGCGGAGCGCCGGGCGGACGAAGAGGTCGAACGTGACCATCGCCGAGACCGGGTTGCCCGGCAGTCCGAAAACCAGGGTGGCCTGACCGCCCCGCACCCCCGGAGGCGAAGCCGAGGAGGTCGCCTGATGAATTCCGAAGTAGGTCGGCTTGCCGGGGCGCAGGGCGACGCCCCAGAACACCTGCTCGACACCGAGCGCCTCGAGCGCGGGCCGGACGTGGTCGTGCTCGCCGACCGAGACACCGCCCGAGACGACGACCACGTCGCCCTCGAGGGCCTCCTCGATCATCGCCCGCGTCGTCTCGCGGTCGTCGGGCACGATCCGGGCCGCGACCAGCTCCGCGCCTGCCACTGCGATCAGGCCTCTCAGCGTGTACGCGTTCGAGTTGCGAATCGTCCCCGGCTCGAGCGGGGTGCCCGGCTCGCGCAGCTCATCGCCGGTCGTCAGCACGGTGACCCGCGGGCGCCGCGAGCATGCGACCTCGCCGATGCCGACCGATGCCACCACGCCGGCCACGGCGGGGTCGATCTCGGTGCCCGCCGAGATCACCGTCTCCCCAGCTCTGATGTCCTCGCCCGCCCGCCGGATATTGGCCCCAACCTGCGCGGCGATCGAGATCGCCACCTGCAGCCGGCCAGCGTCGGTGTCCTCCACCCGGACGACCGAGTCGGCGCCCGCGGGCACCATCGCACCGGTTGAGATCGCAAAGGCCTCGCCGGCCCGCAGTTCGCGCGCGGCCGGGTGCCCGGCGCGCGACTCGTCGGCGACGGGCAGCACGACCGGGCCGTCACCGCTCGCCTGGGCGAGGTCGCCGGCCCGGACGGCGTAGCCGTCCATCGCTGAGCTGTCGAAGCCCGGAACCGCATCGGCGCTGGCGACATCCTCGGCGAGGACGCGCCCGAGCGCTCGCTCAACCGGGACCTGCTCCGGCGTCAGCGGCCCCGCGACACGCCCCAGCACCAGCTCGCGAGCGGTCTCGATATCGGTGAGCTTCTTGGCCATCTTCGAGCGGCGAGCCTAATCCAGTGGGACACTGGGTATGTGAGACGCCCAGTGACCGTCGGCGCTGTTCTTGCTGGAGGGCTCAGTCGCCGGATGGGGGCGCCGAAAGCCATGGCGGAACTGGCCAGCCGCCCGCTCGTCTCGCGGGTGGTGAGCACCGTGGGCTCCGCCGGGCTCGAGCCGGTGGTGGTCGCCAAGCCCGACTCGCCGTTGCCGCGCCTCGATTGCCGAGTGCTGAGCGAGCCGAGCGAACCCCACCACCCCCTCACCGGCCTCGTTGCAGCCCTCGGCGCCAGCGCCGGCCGGCCCGTCGTCGCAATCGCGTGTGACATGCCCCTCGTCCCGGCGCGACTGATCTCGTGGATCGCCCAGCTCGAGGAGGAGGTCGCCGTCTGCGAGGCGGACGGTCGTCTACAGCCTCTGCTCGGCCGCTACTCGCCCTCGGTTTGCGAGCGCCTGGCCGAGTCGCTGGAGCGCGGCGACTCGATGACCGACGCCGTCAAGGCTCTCGACCCGTTCGTCGTCACCGCCGACAAGATCGAGCGGTTCGGCGACCCGGCCCGCATCTTCTTCAACGTCAACGCGCCCGAGGACCTCGCGATCGCCGAGAAGATGCTCAAGGGCGGTCGCTTCTCGCTCTCGGGCTTCAGGTCCGGGCGGACTCGGGGCGACTCGCCCGCGACGGCGTAACGGTCAACTTCTATGTTTACCGCGATGGAGGTTTACCGTCTCTCGGTGAGCGTCGAGCACGACGGGGTCCGTGACCAGGTCGCGATCGAGGAGCCGCTCGAGATCCGCGTCGACGGCGAGTCGATCGCGGTGACGATGCGCACCCCGGGCCACGACGAGGAGCTGGCCCTCGGTTTTCTTCACGGCGAGGGCTTGATCGACGGCGCCCGGAAGGCCGGGCCGACCGCCGACCTCGCCGCCAACGTCGTCGAGGTCGAGGGGCCGCTCAACCGCGCGCTCGCGGGCCGGCGCTTCTACACCACGTCGTCGTGCGGCATCTGCGGAAAGGGCGCGCTCGAGGAGGTGTCGGTCGCCGCGCCGGAGCTCGGCCACGGGCCGCAGGTCCCGCGCGACCTGCTCGCCGACCTACCCGAGCGCCTCGACCAACCCGCGTTCGAGCGCACCGGAGGCCTGCATGCGACCGGGCTGTTCGACGCGGCCGGCGAGTTGATCTACGTGCACGAGGACGTCGGCCGCCATAACGCGATGGACAAGGTCATCGGCCGCGCGCTGCTCGACGACCGAGTTCCCCTGTCGACCGCCTTGCTCTGCGTCAGCGGCAGGCTCGCCTTCGAGCTGGTTCAGAAGGCCGCCGTTGCCGGAGCGCCGGTGCTCGTGGGCGTCGGGGCGCCCACGTCGCTTGCGATCGAGCTCGCGACCGACCGCGGGATGACGCTATGCGGGTTCGCCCGCGGCGGCTCGATCAACGTCTACGCCGACCGCGACCGGGTCGTCTGACGCATCCGTCGCGACGGGCTCGACGCGGACCGCGATCCCGTTGAGGTGGGCCATGCCGACGAGCCGCTCGAGGTCGGCCGGGTCGGAGGACGCGAGCACGTTCACGTTCGCGCCGCCGGCGGCGGTTCGCGACCTGCCACGCCGCCGCGATGACCCCAGCCGTGCGGGACCGCGACCGTCCCCGGCTCGATCTCGTCCGTCACCGTCGCCGCGATCTCGATCTGGCCGTGCGCGGAGGCGACGCGACACCGGCCCCCGTCCTCGATCCCGAGACGCTGCGGCGTCAGCGGGGTGGACCGCGCGGCGCTGGGTGCGCCCGCCGCGCATCAGCAGCGGCGCGTTGTGCATCCAAGAGTTGTGCGAGCGGAGCTCGCGCAGGCCGATCAGCCGCAGCGGGAAGTCGGGATCGTGACCGTTGCGCTCGCGCCAGCCGCGCGCAGCTCGTCGCGGATCTCCGGCGGCGTCCAGCCGCACGCGGCGGTCGCGGTGCCGAATCGCGCTTGCGCATGACACCCGGTCGCGAGATGCGTCGGCAAGGACCATGCCGTGCGGGTTCTCCGCGAGCTTGGCGACGCTCAGCCCGCCGCGGCGCAGGCCGAAGAGGTCTCCGTCCGGCCCGACACGCAGCAGCAGGTCGACCAGCCGCTGCGGGGCGTCGGCCGGATCCCGGCGCGGCCGCGCGACGCGCGGCGCAGCCTCACGCTCGACGGCGACGACGCCGATCCGCCGCGAGATCGCTCGATCGATCTCCCACTCCTGCCGCGCCTCGCCGCGCGGCGCGACCACCGCCTCGGTCCACTGGATGAACGGCGTCGAGAATGGATCTCGAGGAGCGGCAGCGGAAAGTCGTCGCGCTCGTAGAACGTGGTCGCCGGCAACACGTAGTCGGCGTGCGCGGGGTCTCGTTGACGTAGAGGTCGATCGCGACCGGGAGGTCGAGCCGGTCGAGCGCGCCTCGAGCCCGTCCGCCGTTCGGCACCGACAGCACCGGGTTGCCGGCCGAGACGAACAGCGCGCGCATCTGGCCCGGCCCGGCGTCGTCGATCTCCGCCGCCATCAGCGAGGCGGGCAGCGAGCCGAGCACCTCGGGCAGCCCGCCCACCCGCGAGCGCACCTTCGAAGGTCGCGAGCGCCGGCCGTGTCGCGCGATGCGCGCTGAAGTCGATCGGCGGGTCGGCCGAACACCGCGCCGCCCGGCGCGGTCGAGGTTGCCGGTGACGAGCGTTGAGCGCGTCGAGCAGGAACGCGACGAGCGTGCCGGTGCGCCCGAGGCAGGCGCCGGTGCGGCCGTAGACGGCGGCGCGCCTGGCGGCCGCGAAGATCGCGGGCCAGCCGGCGCGACCTCGCGCGGCCGGCAACGCCGGTTTGCGCCTCGGTGGCCTCGGGCGGGAACGCGCGGCCGAGCGGCGCGCAGCGCGTCGACCCCGCGCGCCTGGCGCTCGATCGCGGCGTCGTCCGCGAGCCCCTCGGCGAAGATCACGTGCAGCATCGAGAGCAGCAGCCACGCGTCGCCGTCGGGATCGACCGCGACGTGCTCGAACGCCCTCGCGGTCTCCGTCCGGCGCGGGTCGACGACGACACGCGCCCGCCGCGGCCGACGATGCCCGTGCAGCTGGTCCTTGTTGCGCGGCGCGCCGAGCGAGCTGCCGTGCGACACCAGCGGGTTGGCGCCGACCATGAGCAGGAAGTCGGTGCGCTCGAGGTCGGGCATCGGGACGATCATCGGCCAGCCGTAGAGCAGCGCAGCTCGCGACGAAGCGGCTGGAGACGTCCTGCGAGGACGGCGTGTAGGAGTGCGGCGAGCCGAGCGCGTCGACGAAGCCCTCCGACCCAGAGCGCGTGCGAGTAGCTGAAGCGCCGGGGTTGCCCATGTACCAGCCGACCGCCCGCCGCCGTGCGCGCTCGACGATCGCCCGCAGGCGCGCGCCGATGTCGTCGAGCGCGTCGTCCCACGAACGCGCTCGAACGTCGCCGTCGCGGCTGGCGCCGCAGCGGGTACAGCACGCGGTCCGGGTCGTTCTGCACGTCGACCATCGCGATCCCCTTCGGGCACGCGAACCCTGCGGAGAGCGGGTGCTCGCGTCCGGGCGCACCTTGACGAGCCGCCGTCCTCGACGGTCGCGACCATGCCGCAGAGCGGCTCGCAAATCCGGCAGTAGGTGACCTTCTCGGTCGTAGCCATCAGCCGCCGTCGATTCTCACACAAGCGAGACCGAGTCGCCGACCCGCACCACCGCGGGCTCGACGACGGTGCAGTACACGCCCATGCGCCCGTCCAACTCCTCGTTGGTTCGTTTGAGCACGTCGAGGTCGACCTCGATCGTGTCGGGATCGATCGTGGTGATCACGCAGCGAATGTCGGGCTTGGATGCCGAGACGACGAGATCGCCGATGCGGACCCGTCGGCCGATCCACTCCTGCTCGATCGGCCCCGTCGCCCCCTCGAAGTAGATGTTCGGGCGAAACCGGCGGTGGTCGTAGCCCAACTGGTCGATCGAGCCGTCGCTGACCAGCAGGAGCGGCGCCTCGTCGAACTCATGACCGAACTCCGGCCTCGTCAAGCGAGCGCCATCACCGGCGACGTCGCGGATGCGTTCCGCGGCCTCAGGCGAATCCCACGCATGCCCGTCGATCACCACCTCGCCGGTGCGGTTGATCGTGGCCGGGAGGCCGATCATCCGCTGCTTGCGCCGGCCGGTGACGATCCCGCGCTCGTCGACCACAGCCAGGCCGCGATCGCCGGGGATGCCGTCAGCAGCGACCTCGACCCGGTCGACCTGCTCGCCGCGCAGGCCCTTGACCGGATAGCGCCAGAGCTCCGCGACTCTCAGAACAGGCGCCTCAACGGCGGCGCGGCTCGGCTTCGCTTCGCTCCGCCTCACGTTGCGTCGCTCGCCTCGGAGCTGCCGCCGATCCGCTCCGCGGCCGCCTGAAGCTCCTCGATCGTCGCGCCGGTCGTCCCGCCGATCCAGCAGGCGATCGGCGCCGCGATGCGCTCGGACGAGTGCGCGGCGACCGCGGCGAGATCGAGCAGCTTCTTCATCTCGTCGTTCGTCGGCGCCTCAGCGCCGACCTCAGCCGCAAAGGCATCAATCCACTCGCGTGCGTTCACATCGCCCTCCTCCGTGATTTTCCAGCCGATCCGAGGTTGATCATCCGGAACGATGGCAAGGACGCCCGGACACACCTCCGACGGTAGCCAGAAGCTGACACTGGCAATCGCGTTGTGCATGCTCGCCGTGCTCGCCGGTCTCGGGCTTGCCCGGGCCGGGGGTCGGCGGCGTCCATCCGGGCGAGCACGAAGGTCGACAAGCACGCGCTGCCGCTCGGCGACGGGAAGGTGACCACGACGGGACCAAAGCGCGGATGGGTCTACGTCTGCCAGACCTCGACCCAACCCGGCGGGGCGTCGCGGACGGCCCCTGGATCAACGCTCAGAACGACACCTACGACATCACCCAGAAGGTGACGGTCGACGGGGCGGTCGAGTGGCCCGAGGCCACCTTCAGCGACAGGGTTCAGGGCGACGTCCGCCAGATCTCAGGCAACGACCTGCCGGTGGGCTACACGACCGGGACGTTCCCGATCGCGACCACGGACGACGCCTACACCTACGACCGCAACCCGAACTCGATCGCGGCGCAGACGCTCAGCTACTCGCTGCCGGCGAATCCTCAAAAGGCCGGCGCGACCTGCCTTTCGGGCGGCCCGATCGGAGTCGCGGTCAACGGCGTCGCGATCTTCGACGGCCTCGATGCCGGCGACCGCGACGCGGAGGCGCATGAGATCCAGGACTCGTGCGGCGGCCACCCCCAGCAGCAGAGCATGTACCACTACCACGCCCTCCCCACCTGCCTGACGCAGAGCAAATCGCACAGGTCGAAGCTGGTCGGCTTCGCCCTCGACGGCTTCCCGATCTACAACGGGCGCGACGAGGACGGCAAGCGGCTCACCGACGCGGATCTCGACAAGTGTCACGGCCGCACGGGCGTCGTCAAGCTCGACGGCGAGAAGGTCAAGACGTACCACTACGAAGCGACGCTCGAGTACCCGTACACGCTCGGTTGTTACCGCGGCACTCCGGAGGCGTAGGATCGCCCTATGAAAGGGTGCCGGCGATGGATCGCCGGGTTGATCGCGCTGAGTGCGGCATCACTGGCCGTTCCGGCCGCTGCCAATGCTGCCGACTGCACCCTCGGCGGCAGCGGGCTCGAGAGTTCGACCACCGACACCGGCGTGTACCAGCCGGCAACGGGCACGTTGAAGGCGTCGATGCTCTTCGTCGACTTCTCCGACCACGCCTTCGACCCGGCCGACGACCCGCCGGATGGCCCCGGGAAGATCGGCCACAACCTCGTCGACTGGGCCGCCGCCTACTACAACGATGTCTCTGGCGGGCGAACCTCGCTTGACGTGAAGATGGACAACCAATGGCTGCACCTGAACCAGCCCGCGTCCCACTACGACTTCCATGACTTCGCCAGCCAGCGCAGCTTTCTGGCCGATGCTGTCGCGAAGGCTGACGGTCATTTCGACTTTTCCGGTCGCCAGATCCTCTACGTCGTTTCGGCACCGACCGGAGGCGTTCAAGAGGTCTCGCCGGCGTTCAGCGCCCGCGACGACGACGCGATCCTCGCCGACGGCACTCGGATCCGCTGGGGCGCGTCCTTCGGCGACGACGCACACAACACCACCAACAACTACGGCTCACACGTCCTCGCCCACGAAACCGGGCACACCTTCGGGTTACCGGACCTCTACAGCTATCAACAGGTCCCCAACTTCGACACCGCGCACCTCAACGCCGGCTCCTGGGACCTGATGGACTGGATCGGCCCGGGCTTCGGGTTCTCGGGCTGGCACCGGCTCAAACTCGGCTGGCTCGACCCGTCTCAGGCGATCTGCGTCAACGGCACCGGAGATGTGACGGCGACACTGTCCCCTCTCGCCTCGCCAGGGGGGACGAAGATGCTCATCAGCAAGACGAGCCCAAGCACCGCCTACGTCGCTGAGGACCGGGCGAGCACGGGGGTCGACACCGGCATCTGCCACGAGGGAGTCCTCATCTACAAGGTGGATGCGAACGCCGCGACAGGCGGACCGCCCGGCGCCGGGCCGATCGACATCGAGCTCTCCGATCCGAACAGCCCCGGCGACCCGAGCGACCAGTCTTGCGGCGCGATCGCAAACGCGCCGTTCGGAGTCGGCCAGAGCTTCACCGACGGACCCGTGACGGTTCAGGTGCTGAGCGGCACGGCGACGAGCGGATATTCGGTGCGGATGACTGGACCGGTCCAGAGCGAGACCGAGCAAACTGGCAGGATCGACCGCAAGCTTCACCTGCACGGCAAGAAGCGCGTGGTTGCCCACCTCACGTGCCCGGCTGATGCGACCTCTTGCGCCGGCACTCTGACCCTTGCGCTATCCGACGACACCATGCTCGGGACCGGCGAGTACTCGGTGCCACCGCCCGGCGACGAACTGACGCTCAACCTTGCCCACAGGGCACGAAAGGCGCTGAGGAGGGCGTTCGGGAACAAGGACAAGGCGAAGGCGACGGCAACCCTCGACGGCGCCGGCGGCACGATCACCCAGAAGGTGAAGCTGCTGCGCTGAGTCCGGGCCGTCAGGGCGTAGGATCAGGCCCATGAAGAGGTGCCGGCGATGGATCGCCGGGTTGATCGTGTTCGCTGGGATGGCGACGCCGTCCGTCGCAAACGCGGCCGATTGCACGCTCACGGGCTCGGGCCTGGAGACCTCGTCAACCGACCTCAGCCGCTTTCAGCCGGCAACCGGAACGCTGCACGCGTCGATGATCTTCGTCGACTTCCCGGACCACCACTTCGTCGCCGGCGAGAACCCGCCTGATGCGGGCCCACCGGGCCCCCCGAGTATCGGTCATAACACTGTCGACTGGGCGTTTGACTACTTCGACGAGGTCTCGGGCGGCCGCCTGACGCTCGACGTGTCGATGGACGACCAGTGGGTCCGGATGAGCAAGGACGCCGACCAGTACACGTTCCAGACCTTCAATGGCCAACGCGACTTCATGAATGAGGCCGCGCAGCCCGCCAACACGGCCGGCTTCGACTTCACCGGCCGGCAGACGCTCTACGTCGTTAGCGCGGATACGAGCGGCGAGCTCCCAAATACATCCGCCTTCATCCAGTTCAGCAACCAGAACGTCGGCACCTTCGACGGTACGACGATCCGCTGGGGAGCCACGATGGGGGACGCTGTTCGCCGGGCGACGCCCAATTACGGAGCTCACCTCCTGGCGCACGAGACGAGCCACACCTTCGGGCTCCCCGATCTCTACAGCGGCAGCGCAGCGACCTTTGAAGCCCAGCACCTGAATGCGGGCTCCTGGGACCTGATGGGCTGGACCGGTCCTGGCTTCGGCTTCTCCGGCTGGCACGGTCTGAAGCTCGGCTGGCTCGATCCGTCCCAGGCGATCTGCGTCAACGGCACGGGCGACGTGACCACAAACCTTTCCCCGCTCGGCTCACCCGGCGGGACGAAGATGCTCATCAGCAAGACGAGCTCAAGCACCGCCTACGTCGCTGAGGTGCGGACAAGCACCGGCGCTGACTCTGGGATGGGCTTCGACACTGGCATCTGCCACGAGGGCGTCCTCATCTACAAGGTGGACGCGAATGCCGCGACCGGCGGCCCGCCTGGCGCCGGCCCGATCGACGTGCAGCTCTCGGATCCGAGTCACCCGGGCGACCCGAGCGACCAAGACTGCGGCGCGATCTCAAATGCACCGTTCGGAGTCGGTCAAACCTTCAGCCAAGGCGGGGTGTCAGTCCAGGTGCTGAGCGGCACACCGTCAAGCGGCTTCTCTGTGCGCATGACCGGCCCGGTCGAGCCGGCAACCCCCACCGGTCCAACCGGGCCCACCGGTCCAACCGGGCCGACGTCGCCAACCGGGCCGACCGGACCCACCGGCCCGAGCGCCACTGCGCAAACGGGCGGGATCGACCGCAAGCTTCACCTCGACGGCAAGAAGCACGTGATCGCCAGCCTCACGTGTCCCGCCGACGCGAGCTCCTGCACCGGCACGCTGGCGCTTGCGCTGTCCGACGACACGAAGCTCGCGACCGGCGACTACTCGGTCACCTCACCGGGAGGCGACGTCACCCTCACCCTCAGCCGCAAGGCGCGCAAGTCGCTGACGAAGGCGTTCGGCAAGAAGGGCAAGGCGAAGGCGACCGCGACCCTCGACGGCGCGAGCGGCGAGGTCACCCAAAAGGTGAAGCTGCTGAAGTGAAACGTCTGTGCATCAGACTCGACTAACGCCGTAATGGCCACGAAACCTGCTGCTGGCAGAGTCGCGCCGGTGAGCATTGATGGGCCCGACGTACTCGTCGTCGACGACGATCCGATCGTCCGCGACGTCCTGCTGCGATACCTGGAGCGCGCAGGGCTGAGAGCGGACTCGGCGGCCGACGGTGCCGCCGCTGTGGCCGCCTTCGAGCGGGGCCGCCCACGCCTCGTGGTCCTCGACCTGATGCTTCCTCGGCTCGACGGGATCGAGGTCTTCAGGCGCATCCGCGCGCTCGATCCGAGCTCCGCGGTGATCATGCTGACCGCGCGCGGGCAGCAGACCGAGCGGATCGCCGGGCTTGAATCCGGAGCCGACGATTACGTCGCCAAGCCGTTCTCGCCGCGCGAGGTCGTGGCTCGGGTGAAGACCATCCTCCGCCGTGTCGCGAAGCCCGGTCCCGCGGCCGCGCAGGAGCCGCCAGGGCCGCTGATCTACGGCGAGCTCGAGATCGACGCCGCGGCGCATGAGGCCCGGCTCGACGACGAGGTTGTGTCGCTCACCCCGAAGGAGTTCGAATTACTCGCCTTCCTCGCTGCCCACCCGCGCCGGGCCTTCAGCCGCGGTGCGCTGCTGGACGAGCTCTGGGACATCGCCTACGATGGCGACCCCTCCACCGTGACCGTTCATGTCCGGCGGCTGCGCGAGAAGATCGAGCGTGATCCGGGTCGACCGCGCCACCTGGTCACCGTATGGGGCGCCGGCTACCGGTTCGATCCATGAACCGCCGTTCTCCATATCTCCTGGCCGCGGCCTGGTCCGTGGGCGGGGGCCTCCTCGCGATCGCGGTGGCGGCTCTCGCGCTCGGAGCCGATGAGGCACGCGAGCTGGTCGGGCCGATCGGCATCGCCGCGGCGATCACGGTCGCGGCCGTCCCCCTTGTCCCCCGGCTCATGGGGGGTGCCTCGCTGCGATCGCGCTTCGTCTCGGTCTCGCTGCTCGCGGTCCTGATCGCACTCGCGAACCTGGCCGTGCTCGCGCTGTCGATGCTCGTCTCCGACAAGGACGCGGGCATCATCGCCGTGCTGCTGATCTACGCGACGGCCGTCGCGATCGGCGTCGGACTCGCGGCCGGGGACGCGTCGGCAACCGCGATCGAGCGAATTTCGGGCACCGCGCGTTCGGTTGCGGGTGGCGACCGCGAGGCGCGGGTTGGGACCGTCGGCGGCGGGCGGGAGCTCGAGGACCTCGCTCGCACCTTCGACGAGATGGCCACTGGCCTCGAGGTCGCCGAGCAACGCGAGCGGGCGATCGAGGCCCAGCGCCGTGACCTGATCGCGGCGGTCTCACACGACCTGCGGACCCCGCTTGCGGACCTCCGCGCGATGGCGGAGGCGATCGAGGATGGCGTGGTCTCCGATCTGGGCACGGTGCGTGAGTACGCGGTGCGAATGGGTGCATCCGTCGGCTCGCTCACGGCCCTCGTCGACGATCTCTTCGAGTTCGCTCAACTCGACGCCGGGGCGATCGAAACCGGACGCGAGCGCATCCAGCTCGCCGAGGTCGTCGGCCGCGCGCTGGCGGCCTGCGACGGCCAGGCGGCGCTCAAGGGCCTCGAGCTGCGCACCGAGCTCGGCGATGCTGCGGGCGTCCCCTGTTCGCCGCGTCTCACGCGGGCGCTACAGAACCTCCTGGCCAACGCGATTCGCCACACGCCCTCCGACGGCACGGTCACGGTCGCAGCACGCATCGACGATCGCTCGATCGAGCTCGCCGTGCAGGACACGGGCGAGGGCATGGACAGCGCGACCGCCGCGCGCGTATTCGAGCCGTTCTGGCGCGGCGACGCCGCGCGCAGCAGCGCGGGTACCGGCCTGGGCCTGGCGCTCACGAAGCGGATCGTCGAGTCGCTCGGCGGTCAGATCGCGGTGGACGCGCAACCGGCCGGCGGCTCGCGCTTCGAGATCACAGTGCCGCAGTCGGCCTGAGCATCCCGGCGGCGTTAAGCGGGAGGAAATGTCGGTCTCACTACGGTCGGCGCATGTATCGCGATCGAGAAGCGCCGGCGCCGCCGCTGGACCGCAGCACGCTCGCGGTCACGGCAGGGCGTCCGCGCGGGCCGAACGCACCGCTGAACCACCCGCCCGTCTTCGCGTCGGCGTTCTCAGCCGGTGACGGCATCGGCTACGCGCGGCGCTCGAACCCGACCTGGGAGAGCCTCGAGGAAGCGCTCGGGGCGCTCGAGGGCGGCGCCGCCGTCGCGTTCGGCTCGGGCATGGCGGCCGCCACAGCGGTCGCCGACCTCTTCGCCGTGGGTGCCCGAATCGCAGTGGCCGACGACGCCTACATCGAGGTCCGCCGGTTGCTGGGCGAGCGCCAGGCGCGCGGTCTGATCGAGCTCGAGACGGTCGACTCCCGCGATTGCGCCGCGGTCATCGGCGCCGTCGGGCGCGCCGACGCCGTCTGGCTCGACGCGATTGCCAACCCGCGCCTAGACGTCCCGGAGCTCGACGTGATCGGTCGGGCCGCCCAGCGTCTCGGCACGATGATGATCGTCGACTCCACCCTCGCGACGCCCGTGCTCCTGCGCCCCATCGAGCTCGGCGCCGCGCTCGTGGTGCACAGCGCCACCAAGTACATCGGGGGCCACTCCGACCTCGTGCTCGGCGCTGTCGTCGCCCATGATCCGCGCCTGGCCTCGCGTCTCTTCGAGCACCGCGCGGTCAACGGGTCCGTACCGGGCACCATGGAGGCGTGGCTCGCCCTGCGCGGGATCCGAACGCTGCCGCTGCGAATCGAGCGCGGCGCCCGCAGCGCCGCGCTGCTGGCTGGTCGACTCGAAGGACATCGCGGCGTCGGGCGGGTGCGCTATCCCGGCCTGCCGTCCGACCCATCCCACGCGATCGCGACACGGTTACTGGACGCGCCCGGCGCGATCGTCGCCTTCGAGCTCGCCGACGCCGATCGCGCCGATCGCCTCTGCGAGGAACTCCGCCTGATCACCCACGCGTCGAGCCTGGGAGGGGTCGAGACGCTGATCGACCGCCAATCGCGCTGGCACGCCGAGGCCTCGGTTGCCGATGGTCTGTTGCGTCTCAGCGTCGGCTGCGAGGATCCTGAGGACCTGTGGCGCGACCTCGACCAGGCCCTCGCCGCCTGAACGCCAGAACAAGCCCGGAAATCCCGAACAGCGCTGCCGTCAGCAGCAGCCAGCGCCCCAGGTAGTCGGGCTCTGGGTGACCCGTATCGGCCCCGTAGGTATGCGACGAGAGGCCGAGGATCAGGGGAAACCAGACCACGAACGCGAAGGCCGAGAGCAGCGCCGGCACACGCAGGTAGTTGATCGACGGCCCGGCGAAGCCAGCCACCTCCATCCCCCCGCCGGCGATTCTGTTGAGCGTCGAGTAGATCGGGAATGCGAGCAGGTCGTGGGCGATTATCGCCCCGGCGAAGAAGATCGCAAAGCTGACGACGCCGGGATGGTCGGCGATCTCGAGGAACGCGTAGCCGGCGATCGCGAAGCTGACGATCACCGCGATCAGGTGCAGCGGGCCGGCGCCGTAGCGCTCGCGCAGCCCCATCAAACCGCTCTGAAGCTGATTGACGAAACCCACTTGGTGCAGTGGACGCCCGGCGCCGCCGGAATGATCACGCGCGCCGGGTAACCGTGGTCCGGCGAGAGGTCGACGCCGTTTACCCGCAGCGCCAGCAACGACGACGGATTTGAGACCTGTCCGCTCGCATAGGTGGCGCTGCGGAAGGAGCCGAACTTCTGCAGCGATTCGGCGGTGGCCTCGGAGTCACCGTCGATCCCGGCGAGGGCGGCGAGATCGCGCAGCGGGACGCCGGTCCAGTCCTGCGTCGTCGACCAGCCCTCCACACAGGCAATCGGCAGCGTCTCGGTCCTCAGCTCCATGGCAAGCAGTTGCTCTCGACTCAGCTCGACGCGGGTTGGGCCGTCCAAGACCAGCCGCCAGCGCGATCCCGTCATCGCTGCCTCAATCCCCGCGGTGGCCGCTGTCTTGTTGACCTGAAAGCCGTTCGGCCCCGAGCCGGCCGTTCCGCGTGGTGCCAGGAAGGCGAGCCGGCGGAAGGGGCCACCGATGGACTGGCCCGCGGCAATCACCGCCAGGCCGAGCGAGCCCGCACCGACCGTCGCGAGCAACCCACGACGTGAGATCGTCGCGGCCGCCGGCACGGTGGGCGCCGTCGAATCCTCGCGCGGCGGCTCGGGCCTGGTGTGCTCGCGGTCCTCCCGCAGCGGAGCAACCACCCCACGCTCGCGAAAGGCTCGAAGGGCGACCGGGACCTTGCTGACCAGATGGAGGCCGAGCGCCGCGAGAAAGATGAACGCGCCGTAGTAGTGCGCCGGGACAAAGGAGAACTTCCACGGATAGAAGACCTGGATGTTGAGGATTCCCGTGAAGAAGACGAAGAGGCTCCCCCCGACGAGCAGCGCGAGCGAGATCCGGTCGATCGCATGAGCGACGCTGCGCACGGGCGGCCACTCGAACAGCTTCGGCATCGCCGACCAGAGCTTCGCCAGCAGGATCGGGATCGCCGCGACGCCGCTGACCACGTGCAGACCCTGGGTGAAGGCATAGAGCCAGGACGGCGAGGTCGGCCAGTCGAACGGGAGCAGGTTGATGCTCAGCTTTCCCGGCCCGCTCACGGAGTTGTCACCGAGGTCCGGGTAGTAGGCGAGGTGCGAGAGAAAGCCGGTGGCGGCGCAGATCAGGATCAGCGGCAGGAGCGCCGACCCCAGGAACGACGTCAGCCAGGGACCCCGCAGCGGGCTGCGCCAGAACTCGCGCCGAAACGGCCCGGGAGGCGGGTCCCCGCCCATACCCGGAAGCTTCATCGCCCGCCTCCGCCGATGACCTCGAGCTCGCCGGCGTCGCGGCCGGCCACGACCACGTCACCGCTGCGGGGGTCGACCGCAACCGAGTTGGGCTGTCGCACCGTCGCATAGGAGACGAAGCGGTGCGGCGAAGCGCCCGCGATGTCGAACCCGACAAGCTCGTTGCGATCCGCGAGGGCAACCCAGAGGCGGTCCCGGCGGGGATCCAGCGCGATTCCGTATGGCGACCCGTCGACCGGCGTTGTGGAGAGCAGCTTTGGCGCCCCCGAGATCGAGAAGCACAGGATCGCGTCGCCGTCGGTATCCGCCACCCATGCGCGGTCGCCGCCGGCGACTACGTGGGTCGGCCCGACGCCGGCGGGCGTGGTTCCGAGCGAGTCGAGCGTCCGCGCGTCGTATACGTCGAGGACGCGCGCGGCGACGGCGACAACGACGACGCGATCTCCGCTCGCCGCGACGCCGCCCGGCTGCGTAGGAGCGTCCAGGGAGGCCTCGACACGACGTCCGGCAACGACCGAGACCGTGTCGCCGAACTCGTTCCCAACAAAGATGCGCCCGGCCGCCACAGCGGCATCGTGGGGGTGGTCTCCAACCGCGATCATCACCGGCGCGCCGCCGTCCAATGGCACGGAGGCCAGCTCGTCCGACTGCTCGATCGGAACCAGGACCGGGCCTCCGGGCCTCGCCAGCGCGAGGTGGCGCCCTGTGGCCGGCAGTCCGACGCGCCGAACGATCCGGCCCGCATCGACGTCGGCGATCGTCAACGCCGAGGGAGTCCGGGTGATCGCCGCGGCGAGGCCGGTGCGCCCGTCGACGACGAGGCCCTCGGGCTCGTCGCCGATCGCGAACAGGCGCCCCGCCGGTACCCGGGTGAGCTCCGGCGAGACAGGGGGCTCGGCTGCCGGCTTCAATCCCGCATGACCGCCGCAGCTCGCGGCGCCGAAGACCGCAAGTGCACCGCACACGGCCATGCTCAGGCCGCGGGCTGCCATGCCAGCGCCTCGAAGGCGCGCGCGAAGCGCGAGCCCCGGCACAGGCCTGCGACGGCGCGGGCGTCGTCGATCGTGTCGAAGTCGCGAACGGTCTGCAGCTCGGCCACGCGAAGCCCCAGCTCGTCAAGGCGGCGGCGCTGGGCAGCAGCGGTTTGCGAGGAGCTCATCGGAACACCGGCGAACGCCCTGCGGTTTGCGACTCGCAGACCAACGGCCCAATAGCCCCCGTCCGGCGCGGGCCCGAGCACCGCGTCCACGCCATCGCCCGCGAGCTCGCCGATCGCGGCGTTGATGTCATGGGTCGTCAGCTGAGGCGTGTCCATCCCGATCAGCAGCGCTGGGCCGCCAACCGCCTCGAACGCGGCCGCGAGGCGTGCGTCGAGACCACCGCTCGCCTGGGCGACAAGCTCGAAGCCATCGGGCAGCCAAGCGCCCGGCTCGCCGGCCAGTGCAACTACGCGGCGACCGGCCGCGCTCGCCCGTGCCGAAGCGAGGGTGTCGGCCAACGCCGCTTCGGCCAGCGTGGCCGCCTCGGGCGGCGAGAGCGGCGGCGTCAGCCGGGTCTTGCTGAATCCGGGTCGAGGCTGCTTGGCGATTACGATCAGACAGATCTCAGACGGATCGAGGCGGGTCATCGCAGAGCCTTGGCCATGTCGGCGACGGTGCGTGCCGTACCCCGGGCGGTGCCGGTGACCTTCGAGCGCCCGACCCTGGGCGCGTAGCCCACCTTGACCTCCCGGATCTCCCACCCGGCCGCGGCGGCGCGCAGAACCATCTCGAGGGGCCAGCCGAAGCGCCGGTCGCGGATCTGAAGCCCCAGGAGGGCCTCCCGTGGCGCGGCACGCATCGGGCCGAGGTCGGCCAGGCGCAGTCCGCAGCGACGACGGAGCTCCAGCGCAAGGATCCGGTTGGCGAGCCTGGCGTGGGCAGGCCACGCGCCCGGCTGCGCCTGGCGTGCGCCAAGGACGAGCGTTGGCCCCTCCCCCACCGCACCCGCGACGGTGACGAGGTCGGCCGGGTCGAAGGATCCGTCGCAGTCCATGAACGAGACGACCTCGCTCGACGCCGCGTCGAGCCCCGCCGCGCAGGCGGCGCCGAACCCGCGTCGCGGCTCGACGACAACCATCGCTCCGTGCTCGGCGGCAATCGCGCCGGAGCCGTCCGTCGACCCGTTGTCGACAACCAGCGGGCGAAAGCCCGCAGGCATCGCCGCGAGCACGCCCGGAATTGCGTCCGCCTCGTCGAGCACCGGCAGGATCACGTCGACCATCGTCGCGACGCTGACAGGGAGCGCTTACGGCGAGATTACGTTCGCAGCGGCGTTTCGCGGTTCGTAACGTTCGTGCGCGAGCCTGGTGCGGATGGACTCGACGGTCGCCGCCGCCTCACAGCCAACCGTGTTTGGGAGGCGTATCTCTTGGGGCAGGGGCGACAGGCTCGCGGTCGTCCTCTGGGCCGGTCTGGTGGTCGCGGCACTCGCGTGGGGCGTGCTTCTGATCGAGGGCGGCGCGGACCTCGGCCTGCACGCCCCGCCGCTCTTCGGTCATGTGCAGCTTCGGATCGGATTCGGGACTCTGTTGCCGATCGGCTTCGCGGCCGCCGTAATCGCGTCGGCACCGGCGATCGCCCGGCGAGCGAGCTTCGGCTGGCTCTGCGCCGCCGCCTCCTTGGGGACGATCGGCTGGGCCGTGTCACTGGCGATCGCAACCGGCGCGAGCGGGCTCACGGACCCGGTGACGAACCCGAACGAGTACCTGCCTGACATCGGGCTCGTGCATTCGGCGGGCGACTTCCTCTCACACTTCACCGCCCGGATCGACCTGTATTCGACGCACGTTCGTGGCCATCCCCCGGGGATGATCCTGATCCTCTTCGGCCTCGACCGGATCGGCCTCGGCGGCGCCGGCGTTGCTGCCGGCCTCATCATCGCGGTCGCGGGCTCGGGAATGGCGGCCGCCCTGATCGCACTGCGCTCGGTCGCCGGTGAATCGGCCGCGCGCCGCGCCGCGCCGTTCCTCGTCCTCGCACCGGCCGCCATCTGGATCGCGACCTCCGCCGACGCGCTCTACATGGGCGTCAGCGCCTGGGCCGTTGCACTCATCGTGCTGGCCCTGACGGCGCACGGACGGCGATCGACGACGCTCGCCGCATCCGGCGGCCTGCTGTTCGGGATCTGCCTGTTTCTCTCCTTCGGGCTGACGCTCCTGGCGATGCTTCCGCTTGCGGTCGCGATCGCGGTCCGCCGGCTGATGCCGCTGATCGTGGCCGGCGTGGCGGCGCTCGCCGTCATCGCCGCCGTCGCCGCAGCGGGCTACTGGTGGCTCGATGGCTATCAGACGGTGCGCGAGCAGTACGCGGCCAGCATCGCGCGATCAAGGCCCTACGGCTTCTTCCTGTTCAGCGACCTGGCCGCGTTCGCATTGGCCCTCGGGCCCGCGGCCGCGGTCGCGCTGCGCCGATTGCGCGATCGCCGTGTCTGGCTCCTCGCCGGTGGCGGGCTCGCGGCCGTCGTCCTCGCGGACCTCAGCGGGATGTCCAAGGCGGAGGTCGAGCGCATCTGGCTGCCGTTCGTGCCGTGGGTATTGCTCGCAACCGCGGCGATCGACGATGCCATCACTCGGCGCACGCTGCTCATCGCCCAGGCCGGCTGCGCGATCGTGATCCAAACCGTGGTGGTGACCGGCTGGTGAGCGCTCCCAGGCACGTGCTCGTCACCGGCGGAGCCGGCTTCATCGGCTCGCACGTGGTCGACCTGCTCGTCGAAAGGGGCTGGCGCGTGACCGTGCTCGACTCGCTGCACCCGCTGGCTCACGCAGGACGTCCCCGCTACCTCAACGCCGAGGCGGACTACAGGTGGGGCGACCTGCGCGACCAAGCGGTGGTGCGTGATGCCGCGGTGGGCGTGGACGCCGTCTGCCATCAGGCGGCAATGGTCGGCCTCGGCGTCGACAGCGCCGACATGCCCGCGTACGTCGCCGACAACGACCTGGGGACCGCGGTGCTCCTCGCGGTGTTGCATTCCCAGGGCTTTGCCGGCCGCGTCGTGCTCGCCGGGAGCATGGTCGTGTACGGCGAGGGTCGCTACCGATGCACGACCCACGGACTGGTCGCCGCAGGACCCCGCGACGCTGCCAGCCTCGTCATCGGGGAGTTCGAGCCGCCCTGCCCCGAATGCGGCGAGCCACTTCAGCCGGATGCTGTGCCCGAGAGCGCGCCGACCGACCCGCGCAACGTGTACGCCGCGACCAAGCTGCATCAGGAGCATCTCGTGGCGTCGTTTGCCCGCGAGCACGCCTCTCCGGCAATCGCCCTGCGTTACCACAACGTCTACGGGCCACGGATGCCGCGCGACACGCCATACGCCGGGGTCGCCAGCATCTTTCGCAGCGCGCTTGCCGGGGGCACGGCCCCGCGCGTATTCGAGGACGGCTGCCAGCTTCGCGACTTCGTCGAGGTCGCGGACGTCGCTCGCGCGAACCTGCTCGCACTCGATGCGCCGGGCGACGTCATCGGGGCCTTCAACATCGCCTCGGGCACCCCGCGGAGCGTCGGCGATCTCGCCCAGGAGCTGTCGCGGACCTGCGACGGCCCCGAGCCTCAGATCACGGGTGAGTTCCGGCTCGGCGACGTGCGGCATGTCTTTGCCTCGACCGTCCGGGCCGCGGAACAGCTCGGATTCTCCGCTGAGGTGCCCTTCGAAGCCGGCGTCGCGCGGTTCGCCGCGGCCGACCTACGCTTGGCCGCGGCCTAGCCGCCGATTGCGCTCAATAATCGCCGGCGATCGTGCCGCAGTCGCGCTGGACGAGATTCGCGCCTCCACTTCGGCCCGTACGGAAGGCCTCATACAGGACCTCGGAGGCGCCGGCCTTGAGTGGCAGCGGCCGCTCGATTTGGCGCGAGAGAATGCGATGCCATCGCCGTCTGGCCGGATCGGAATTGAGAAGGCCGCCGAGTTCCTCTTCGCCCGCTGCGAGCACGCCGCGGTAATCGTCCGCAGCCGATACTTCGCCGCGGGTTCGAGGCCCGTGAGCGACACGATGATCCGGGTCTTGTCACCGTTCGTCGGCTGCTCCCCGGCGACGATTCCGCGCTCGTCGTCACCGCCGAAGCTCGCGAACGCGACACGTGCGAACGGCGGGGTCGCGGCGCGATCCGAGCCACTGTGGCCGAATGCGGTGACGCTCCCCGCGATCGCGATCGCCGCGATCACCGCGCACCCGACTGTCAACTTCCTTGTCATCGGCCAACCCTCCGTTGATTGCGGGGCAAGCCTATACCCAGCGCGCGGCTACGCGGCCTAGCCGCCGATCGCGCTCATCGTGCGCGGCGGCGCGACGAAGCCGGGCTCGTTGACGCGGTGCTTGAGCTCCTTGCGCCAGACCGCGGCCCGGACGATTTCGGCGAGCTCGGCGTCGTCCGCTCCCGCGCGCAGCGGCGAGCGAAGATCGGTCTCGCGGATTGAGAACAGGCAGGTGCGCAGCTTGCCGTCGGCCGTGAGGCGGATGCGGTTGCAGTCGGCGCAGAACGGCTCGGAGACCGGGTTGATGAAGCCGATCTGCCCCGTGGCGTCGGCGAAGCGGAAGACGCGGGCGGTGGCGTGCGGCTCGCGCGGCAGCTCGATGAGAGGGTGGTGTTGCTCGATCAGCGCGCGGATTTCGGCGCCGGTGAGGACCTGGTCGATGTCCCAGGCGCGGTCGCCGTCGAGCGGCATGAACTCGATGAAGCGGACCTCGTAATCCGTCGAGCGCGCGAGGTCGCAGAAGCTCAGGACCTCGGCCTCGGTGAAGTCGCGCATGCCGACAGCATTGACCTTGATCGGGCGAACGCGGTCGTAGGCGGCGATCGCCTCGAGCCCGCGCAGCGTCTGCGGCAGCGCGTCGCGCCGGGTGACCTGGTGGAAGCGGTCCCGCGAGAGCGAGTCGATCGAGACGTTGACGCGGTCGATGCCGGCGTCGACGAGCGCCGCGGCGTGGCGCTCGAGCAGGTAGCCGTTCGTGGTCATCGAGAGATCCTCGATGCCGTCGATCGCTCGCAGCATCCCCACCAGCCTCGGGAAGTCGCGGCGCGCGAGGGGCTCACCGCCGGTGAGGCGGACGTCCGTGACGCCGAAGGCCGCCAGCAGCCGAACCAGGCGCTCGATCTCCTCGAAGCTCAGGACGGCGTCGCGCTCCAGCCACTCCATCCCCTCGGCCGGCATGCAGTAGCGACAGCGGAAGTTGCAGCGATCGGTGACCGAGACACGGAGATCGGTGATCGCGCGGCCGTGGGCGTCGCGAAGCGAGGTCACCCAGACGAGGATACGCCTGCTAGCGCCGCGAGAGGCGGCGCAGGCGGCTCGCTGCGGCGGCGTGCGCCGGGTCGTCCGGGCCGAGGCGGCGGATCAGCTCGCGCGCCGCCTCGATGTCGTCGCGCCCGGCGCCCGTCTGCAACCAACGCTTGAGCAGAGCCGTGCCCGGACGACTCAAGAGGAGGTCGCGCATGCGCAGCTCGAGCCGCTCCCGAGTCTCGACGATCAACGGCACGGTCGATCCCGGCAGCAGTTCGCCGCGCCAGAGCTCGATTGCGCGGTCGATGTCGTCGCGGTCGAGCGCCGACTCGAGCTCGCCGAAGTCGGTCTCGACTGCCCCGTCGAGGCGGCGGTGCGTCGACGGCAGCCGTTCGCCCAGGATCCGGCGCAGCCGCGAGAGCTCCGCTCGGGCCGTCATCGGGATTCCCTCCTCGCCGTAGAGCTCGCGGGTGAGGCGCCCGTCATCGAGGTCGGGGTGGATGACGAGGATCGCGACGATCTCGCTGTGGCGGCGGCTGAGCGTGACCTCGCGCTCATCGTCGATGACGACGGCACGGGTTCGGCCGAGAGCCTCGATCCTCAGGACCTCGACCTCCGGCGACGCATGGGCCCGAACGGCCTGGACCTCCGCCCGCGCCAGCTTCACGGCAAGCTCCGCCTCGACGAGTCGGGCCGCGGCCACGATCAGGGCGCGAGTGTGGCGGTGCGCCGCGTGGGCGCTGCCGACGAGGTCGATCGACCCGAGGAGCTCCTTGTCGGTCGGGTCGAGAACCGGGACGCCCCCGCGCCGCGAACCGCCCGGCACGATCTGCAGCGGGTCGAGGACCGCGGGCTCTCCGTCGACCCAGAGCAGCGAGCCGTCGGCATCGCAGACGCAAACGCCGTGGTCGGCATCGGCACGGACGTCGCCGAGGAGGTCACGCAGGATCGGCTCGGCGATCGAAAGGGGGTGTTTGCGCCAGCGCTCGGCGGCTTCCTGGGCGCTGAGCACCTCCGGAACCTCGGTCCGGGACAGCTTCACTGCTCTGCGACGGTCGCCGGCCGACCCTCTTGCTGCGACCGATGTGGAGGGCGTCATACCTCTTCCTTTCCACCGGCCCTTACCCGACGGCGACCTCGAAGCAAACCTCCGCGTTGGAGATCTCTAGATTCCGGTCCGTGAGGGCAGGGAAGCTTACGCTCGCGGCGGTCCTCGGGACGCTCGCCTTCCTGGCAGCCGCAGGCCCGGCGTTCGCGACGCAGCCGAAGCGGTGCAACGGGGCGGCGCCGTTGTGCTCGCGTCCGTTCAACAGGGTGGTGATGGCGGGCGCGCACAACGCCATGTCGGCGGCGTCGCTTGGCTGGTCGATACCGAACCAGTCGATCGCGATCCCCGAGCAGCTCGAGACCGGCATCCGCGCGCTGCTCGTGGACACCCACTACGGCAGCCTGCAGCCCGACGGGACGGTCAAGACCGACGACGACGGTTCGGTCACCACGGGCGTCCGGGGCCTCTACCTCTGCCACGAGGTCTGCGAAATCGGCGCCTCGCCGCTCGTTCCGGTCCTGAGGTCGATCCGACAGTTCCTGCGCGCGCACCCGAACAACGTGCTCACGATCATCAACGAGGACTACATCTCCCCGCAGGACTTCGCCTCAGCGATGAAGCAGAGCGGTCTGGTCGACTACGCATACTCGGGCCGACCCGGGCCGAAATGGCCGACGCTGCGACGGATGATCCGCACCCAGGGCCAGGTGGTCGTCTTGGCGGAGCACGACGCTGGAACCGCCTACCCCTGGTATCACGACGCCTACGGCGGCATCGTTGCGGAAACGCCGTACACGTTCGATGAGCCGTCGCAGCTGACCGACCCGGCGAACTGGCCGGCGAGCTGCGTCCCCAACCGCGGCGCCACCACCGGCAGCGTCTTTCTGATGAATCACTGGTCGCCGCCGGTGCCGCCGGCGCAGACAGACATCGCCAACGACGAGGCGGTGAACGCGCAGAACGTAATCGTCGGACGCGCGCGCGAATGCGCCGCCGAGCGTGGTCAGTTGCCGACGATCATCGCAACGGACCAGTCGTTGATCGGTGGCCTCTTCGCCGCCGTCGACGAGCTCAACGGCATCAAGCGCAACTAGCGGCGCAGCGTGCAGGTGGCGTCGATGCCGAGGCGGCGCGCGAACCAGTCCCGGTGCCCGGCGACAAAGCGATAGGCGCGGTCGGTCGCGCCAGGGAACGTGCGGAAGACGGCCGCGATCGGCCTGCCGCCGGGCAGTTCTGTGACCAGGGGCGCTGCCGCGGCGCCGCCGGATCGAAGCTCACCGTCAGCAGTCACGAGGTGCCACGAATCGAGCCGGTCCGATTCCGCAAGAGGGGCGAGCAGCCGCTGGCCCTCGTCGCTTTGGATCGCGACCGGGCGGACGGTGGCGTGTCGGTCCCAGCCCAGGACCTTGTCGAGGCTCCATTTGCAAAAGCCGCAATCCGCGTCGTAGAGGACGACGCGTTGGCCCTGGCTAGGCGGCGGCGAAGCGAGCCTCGGAGCGTGCCCGCCGCTTGGCCGCCTCGGCCTCGCGGTTCTTCGGCGGCGCCGAGGTAACTAGGGCGTCCAGGAGGCGCTGGGTCGCCGCGGTGACCTCGGCGACGGCCTGGTTGAACGCATCCTCGTTGGCCTGTGACGGCTTCGTCGAACCGCTGATCTTGCGGACGTATTGCAGAGCCGCGTCGCTGACCTCCTCGGGGGTCGCGGATGGCTCGAAGTTGTGAAGGGTCCGGATGTTTCTGCACATGCGTTCAGCGTATCGCCGGCGCTACCGTCGCCACGGTGTTCCCCACATACCTCTGGCGGCCCGGTCCGCTGCGGCTCGCGATCCTGCTCGGCGGCCTGTGGCTGTTCGGTACGGGCGAGGCGTGCATCGTCAGCGCCGACCTCGGCAACTCGCCGTGGACGGTGCTCGCGCAGGGCGTCGCCGAGCACACGCCGCTCGAGATCGGCGCGGCCACCATCGTCATCTCATTCGCGGTGCTCTGCGCCTGGATCCCGCTGCGCCAGAAGCCGGGACTCGGGACGATCCTCAACGCAATCGTCGTGGGAGTCGCGATCGGCGTGATGGTCGAGGTGCTGCCCGATGACCCGTCCGGCGCGCTCGCCTGGGTGCTGCTCGCCGGTGGGATCGCCCTGGTCGCGACCGGCGGCGGCATCTACCTCGGCGCTCGGCTCGGACCGGGGCCGCGCGACGGGCTGATGACCGGTTTGCACAGGCGCACGGGCCGATCGCTGCGGCTGGTGCGCACCTTCATCGAGCTCAGCGCGCTGATCGCCGGCTTTGCGCTCGGCGGCACGGTCGGCGTCGGCACCGCTGCGTTCGCCCTGCTGATCGGGCCGGGCGTGCAGGCCAGCTTCCTCCGCGCCGAACCGGCGATGAAGAACCTGCGCTAGCGCTTCAGTGTGAGCTGGAACGTCGCCGCAAGTGCGGTCGAGCCGTGCAGCTTGACGTTGCACCACACCTTCGCCTCCGGGTGGCGCGCGAGCAGGTGCTCTCCCGCCGCCGTGAGCTTCGTCACGATCGTGTCGGTCTCTCGCGACTTGATCTCGAGCTTGCCCTTTGCATAGGTCTTCGGCTGCTTGGTCGCGGCGAAGGGCGGTGCGGTTTGCGGGCCGTATGGACCCGCGGGGATTGCCTGTGCGTTGGCGAGCGTCAGCTTGCCGTCGCAGGTCTTGTTCAGATTGCACCCCAACTTCACCAGCGCCTCGCCGTTCTCTACGTGCGCTGACTTGCTGGCTCGCGCCAATGCTGGCCCGCCTCCGGCGAAGCCCGCGCCGGCCGGCTGCCAGTCGGCGGCCAAGAGGATGTCGGCGCCGGCCGTTCCGTAGCCGCCCGCTCGTTCGTCCCCAACGTGCCAGGCGGGAAACCAGAGGCCGACGGTGGCGTTGTTGTCGCTGCTGGCCGGGATCGGCACGTTCGGCGCGAGGACCGACAGCGCGAGATGCTGATCCGTGTAGACGCCCTGCGCGTTCGGGGTCAGGTCCGATTGCACCGGCAGGTTGACGTCGACAGCGGTCACTGCGCTCGCCTTTGGGGTGAAGACGGGACTGGCGTCGATGGCCGAACAGCAGGCGTAGGTCGGGTGTCCCGGATCGCTGGGATTCGGCTGGTAGAACGCCTGCTCGACGACGACCTGCATCGGACCGGTAACCGGCCCGACCTTCACCCGGACCTGCGTCACGACCCCCGTGCCGCCCGGCGGGAAGGGGGTCTCGCCCGTGTAGGGGTTCGACGACTCCGCCGAGCAGGTGGTCGACCCGTAGCCGAAGTCCGAGCACGTGTAGGTGCTGTCAGCCGGACGGTTCAGGTTCGCGCCGAACGTGGTGGCATTTGCCGCAGGCGCCAGCGTGAGCATTCCTGCGGCAAGGGCGATCCAGTACCCGACAGCGCGCATCGCGCCCACTAGGCGGGCCCGGAGGCGCGCTCGACCCGGCCGCGCAGGCGACCACCGATGGCGCCGAGGATCATCCCGAGCCCGACGGTGATCACCAGCAGCAGGATCGCCGGGTGGGGCAGATCTGCCTTGGGCTCCGAGCCCTCGAGCTCATGCCCGATGAGGATCCCGGCGCCGAAGAGCGTGCCGCCGAGCAGGCCGCGCTTAGCCCCGGGACCGGCGCCGTCGTGGTCGAAGCCGGCGGCGGCGCCACCGAGGACGCCGATCAGGCCGAGGATCAGGTAGCCGCTCTCGGAGTGACCGAGGATGTAGCCCGTGATCAGGCCGTAGACGGACGGCACGACCAGGGCGAGCATCACCTGCACCCAGCGGGGTTGATCCTTCAACAGCGGGGGCAGACGGGACATCCAGCCGACCCTATCCGAACCAGGCCGGGCGCCCCACTCGGACGCCCGGCTCGAGCGGTCGCGACTTGGCGCGCCTCCCTAACTCGGCTCCGCGTTGCTTGCTGGCTTCGGGGGAATCTTAGCTTGTTAACTTAGCGTGTTAATATGCCGGGATGGAACAGGATCTCGGCCGCAGCCTCCACACGCTCACAGCGCGCCTCGACCGAGTCGCCGACGCGATCCTGCGCGCCGAGGCAGACCTGTCCTACCCACGCTTCCTCGCCCTCCACATGATCGGTTCGCGGGGCGCCGATACCCAGCGCGCCCTCGCCGAGCGGTTAGGAGTGAGCGAGCCCTCGGTGAGCCGGATGACCCGGGTGCTCGCAGAGGCTGGGCTGCTGGAGGCGGTAGCCGACCCGGCGGGCGGAAACCGCCGTCAGCTCAGGCTCACACCGACCGGCGAGCAGCTGGTGAAACAGTGGGGCCGACGGCTCGAGGAGCGAACTGCAGAGCTGGTCGACGATGCTGGGGTTCCCTACCAAACGTACGTCCAATACACCAAGCGCCTTCTGGAGGGACTCGACGCACAGGAAGCGACAGCACGGCGGTAATGGGGCGAAAGAGTCGATCACAGGTATGACGGCAGCTCCTACGTGCTCGACCGTCAGTTCCACGGATGGCACACCCATCGCCTATGCAAGCCTCGGAGCAGGAAGAGGTGTCATCGTCGTCGGGGGAGCCCTTCGAACCGGTCGGGACTACCTTCCCCTCGCGCGCGAATTGGCGACGTCTTTCACCGTCCACGTCATGGACCGGCGGGGCCGGGGAGCGAGCGGCCCCCAGGGTCCGGGCTACGGCATCGATAAGGAGTACGCGGACCTCCTCGCCGTTCAGGCTTCGACCGGCGCAACGGCGGTGTTCGGGCACAGTTTCGGTGGGCTGGTCGCCCTCGAAACGGCCCGGCGCTCCGCGGTCTTTTCCCAGGTTGCGGTCTACGAGCCCGGGGTGTCCGTCGGCGGCTCGGTGCCAGTTGGTTGGATGCCCCGCTACCGCGAGCTGCTCGCGGCTGGCGACACTCGAGGCGCTTTCGCGTCAATGGTTCGTCAAAGTGGCGGTGGACCCAAGGCGCTCGCCAAGATGCCGTCCTGGTACCTGCGGCTGATTCTGCGCCTGGTGATCCGCCGGCGCCAGTGGCAGGAGATGGAGCCGCTGCTCGAGGCGAATCTTGCAGAGCACGAGCAGGTTGCACGCCTCGACGAGGGGACGGTTGAGCGTTACTCGTCGATCACCGCACGAGTGCTCTTACTCGGCGGGCGGAAGAGTCCGCCGTTCCTAACGACCGAACTGTTCGAGAGTCTGCAGCGCACGATTCCGGATTCGGTCGCAGAAATACTCCACGGCCTCGGCCACACCGCGCCCGACGAGAAGGCGCCCGAGCGCGTCGCCGAGCGTGTACGCGCCCACCTGTGCATGGGCTAGGTCGACGAGTGGTTCTTCGTCATCCACCGACGAGCGTCCCTCGAACCACGTCCTGACGTGGTTTCCGGGACGTTCAGCGCAACGGGAAGGAGTTGCGCAGGCTGTCTATTAGGGGTGAGCGGAGGGGCTCGAACCCTCGACCACCTGGACCACAACCAGGAGCTCTACCAACTGAGCTACGCCCACCAAGTGCGCCCAAATCTAGCGCCCCCGGCAGGACTCGAACCTGCGACCTGCTGCTTAGAAGGCAGCCGCTCTATCCAGCTGAGCTACAGGGGCCAGCGACCAGATTAGACCTGCTCGTCGGCGCCTCTGCCGCGCCCGCCGCCGCCTTGGCCGCGACCGTGCCCGCCGCCGCCATGTCCGCCATGTCGGCCGTGTCCGCCGTGGCGCTCGCCGTCGGCGAGCTCATCGGCGACCGGGTCCTGCGGAGCAGCCGCCGGCTCGGCTGGTGCGGGCGGCGGAGCCGGGGTCGCGACTGGCGCAGCGTGGGCCGTGGGATCGGCAGGAGTGCCGGCGAGCTCGCCCTCCTCGCCGGGATCCTTGATCGCCGCGACCGCCTCCTTCGCCTTGTCGGTGAGGCTGCCCTGGCCCTTGGCGATCTCGCGCAGCTGCTCCGCGTCCTGCCTGAGGCTGTCGACGCCGCCGCGGTTGTCGACGACCTGCTTGGCCTTGTCAGCGATCTTCTTGAAGTCCACAGTTCCTCCTCGATCCCATCTATCTCTCGGCACAGTACCCGCACCATGAGCGAACGCCCGGCCGCCAATCGCTCGCGAGTCCGACGTTTGCCCGTCCATTACCGGCAAACGTCGGACTGGGCCCAGGCGCCGGCCGATCGGGTCCAGCGAAGCTGGCAAGATGATGTTCACGGGGCGTGGCGCAGCCTGGTAGCGCGCTGCCTTTGGGTGGCAGAGGTCCCCGGTTCAAATCCGGGCGCCCCGACTAACGATCAGTCCGTTCGCCCGTCCGGTCGATCGGCCACTCGGCCATCGGGCCCTGGACCGCGTAGTCGTGGCGAACCTTGACCCGGCCCTCGCCATACGAGCGCGTTTCGTAGGCGATCATCACCGCGAGCAGCGCCACCGCAATCGCGAGCGCCGCCAGCCCCGAGATCTCGTCGGCGACCGGGACGAGCGCGAGCAGGACAACGGCAAGCACGCTGCGCTGGACGTTCCACGTCCGCGCCCCGCGCAGGCGAATCGCGACGTGGCCGAGCAGGTAGATCGCGACGCCGCCGAGAAGCGCGAAGGCGGGCACGGACGCGAGGTGTTCGGATGGGCGCTCGAGCACGTCGTGCAACCCGAACGCCGCGAGCTCGATTCCGGCGACAAGTAGGAAGTGAAGGTAGGAGTAGACGTCGCGCGCCAGCTCGTTTTGAACTCTCCCAACCGGAGCACGGATGAGACGCCGGACGTTCGCGATCGCGACGACGTCGAAGTAGATCCACCACAGCTCGAAGACGAGCGCGATCCCGAGGATCGCGGCGATGGTCACACCGGCCGTCAGGCCCGCCACCGACCCCACGCCCAAAGCGACCACCGTCTCACCGAGGGCCACGATCACGATCAGACCATGGCGCTCAGCGAAGTGCTCGGGCACGAGGCGCCATCCCGCGGAACCGAAGAAGAACGTCCAGACGGGGTCGACGAGGACGGCGACGATCCAGATGACCGGCTGGGCGCTGCCGCCGATCACGGCCCCAACCAGGAAGAGAACAACCCCCACGAGGGTGGCGCCACCAAAGCCGGTGATCGAGCGACGGAGGTCCGGCTCGTCGCGACTGGCGACGAGAAACAGGCCGATGTGCGCGGCGCGGACGGCCCCGTAGGCCAGCGCGAATTCCACAGCTCCATCCCCGAACGCCTTGGGCACGGCCAGGGCGGCGACGAGCATCGCGGCCATTGCGGCGGCCATGGCAAGCCTCACCGGCCCGTCCTCGGGATCGATGACGCTGGTGAGCCACGCGTAGCCGGTCCACGTCCACCAGAGCGCGAGCAACACGAGCAGCGCCTGGCCGACCCCCTCCCAGTTGTGCTTCTCGACCATGAGGGCGGTGCATTGAGTCAGGGCGAGGACGAAGACGAGGTCGAAGAACAGCTCGAGCGGCAGCACGCGCTCGCCCTCGCGCCGCGCCGCCGTCATCCGCCGACGTGAGCTCTGAGACCCCGACTCCATCCGCGCATGATCGCGAAGCGACCGGGTATCCAACCGGCAGCAATCTGATTGCTTGCGCTATTATTGCTGTTGCAACTATTGTTTACGCACGAAAGGAGCGACTGTGGACGTCGCACTTCTCATCATCAGGGTGGTCGCGGGCCTCCTCTTCGCTGGCCACGGCGCTCAGAAGCTCTTTGGCTGGTTCGGTGGCAACGGCCTGAAGGGCACCGGCGGCTTCTTCGAGGAGAACCTCGGCCTCAGCCCGGGTCGCGCCCACGCCGGCGCCGCCGGGTTCAACGAGTTCGCCGGTGGGCTCCTGCTCGCCTTCGGTCTCTTCACCCCCTTCGCCGCGGCGCTGATCATCGCGACGATGACCGCCGCGATCTTCACGGTGCACGCGAAGAACGGTCCGTGGGCCACCAACCAGGGCTGGGAGCTCAACGTTCTCTACGCCGTGATCGGCTTCGCCGTCGCCGGAATCGGCGCGGGCACCATCTCGCTCGACAACGCCCTGAACCTGGACATCGCCGGCATCGGCTGGGCGATCGGCGCCCTGATCGTCGGCATCGCCGGCGGACTTCTCGCCGTCGCCGCGGGACGCGCCAACACGCGCCGCGCATCGAACACCGGCGGAGCCGTCACCGCCCACTGACGATAAATATCCGGCGATCGCCGGATTTGGTCACCTCGAGCCGACCAGATCCGACGATCGCCGGATTTTCGTGCGGCCGCTAGCCTCCGCGCCCGATGGCCGAGGTCCGCCCGCTCACCGCTCTGCACTACAACCTCGCGGCGATCCCGGACCTAAACGACGTCGTCGCGCCGCCGTACGACGTGATCGACGCGGCCCGCCGTGAGCGCCTGCTGGCGCGGTCGCCGTTCAACGTCGTCGAGATCGACCTCCCGGTCGCACCGGCCGGCGGCGACCCCTACGAGCACGCCGCTGAGACCCTCGAGGAATGGGAGCTTCAGGGCATCCTCACCGCCGACCGCGAGCCGGCGCTGTGGGCGCTCACACAGGAATACACCGGCCCCGACGGCTCGCGTCACACGCGGCGGGGCCTGCTCTGCAAGGTGCGGGTGACCCCGTACGGCGCCGGCCTCGTCCGCCCCCACGAGCGCACTCAGCCGGGTCCGAAGCAGGATCGCCTCAGTCTCACCGAGGCGACCCGCCACAACCTCTCACCGATCTTCTCGCTGCACCCCGGCGATGCCTGGCGTCATATCGAGGGCTACACCCGCGGCGAGCCGTGGGCCGAGGTCACCGATGACGACGGCACGGTCAACCGCGTCTGGAGGATCGAGGACGCCGACGCGCACCGCGCGGTCGCCGCTGAGCTCGCCGACGCCGAGCTGCTCATCGCCGACGGCCACCATCGCTACGAGACCGCCCGCACCTATGCCGACGCGATCGGTGGCGACGGCCCGCATCGCTACACGCTGATGGCGCTCGTCTCGCTCGACGATCCCGGCCTCACCGTCTTCGGCTATCACCGCCTGCTCACGGACCTCGGCGACAGCGCCAAGCAGGAGGCGCTTGCCGATGGGCTGCGCGCGAACTTCGAGATCGAGGAGGTACCGCTCGAGCGGCTCGACCCCGCGGGCGAGGAGGGCGTCGGCGTGTTCGGCTACGTCGACGCGCACCTCCGCCAGGGATTCCGCCTGCGCCTCAAGGACCCGAGCTCGCTCGAGGCCGCGATCCCCGGTACATCGGAGGCCTACCGCACGCTCGACGCCGCGATCCTCGAGTCGCTCATCCTCCGCGACACGCTCGGAATGACGGCCGAGGATGTCGAGGCCAAGCGCGGGATCGCCTACACCGCGTCGGCCGACGATGCCCTCGCCTCGCTCGACGGCGACACGGACGCCCTGTTTCTGATGCGGCCCACCCCGGTGGACCAGGTCCGCGCCGTTGCCGACGCCGGCGAGACGATGCCGCCGAAGTCGACCTTCTTTTACCCGAAGCTGCTCACCGGCCTGGTGTTCAATCCCCTGTCGTGACCCGCATCTACACGAAGAAGGGCGACGACGGGACGACCTCCCTCTGGTACGGCGGGCGCGTGGCGAAATCCGACGCCCGCACCGAGGCCTACGGCGCCTTCGACGAGGCCGCGTCCGCGCTCGGCCTGGCGCGGTCGCTCTGCGGCGACGACACCGAGCTCGCCGCCGACATCCTGCGCCTCCAGGACGATCTCTTCATCGCCGGCGCCGAACTCGCTACCGCGCCCGAGGCGGCGGAGCGGCTGGTCGACGGTGTCAGTCGTGTCACGCCGGAGATGGCCACCGAGCTCGAGGAGCTCATCGACAGGTACATGGACCGCGTCGACCTGCCGCCGAAGTTCGTGATCCCGGGCGGGACTCAGCTCTCGGCCGCGCTCGACCTCGCCCGCGCGATCCTGCGCCGCGCCGAGCGCCGCACGGTCGTCCTCGACGGGGGCGAGGGGATCGTCTCCGGCGAGCTGCTGACGTTCGTCAACCGCGCCTCCGACGCCGCCTACTCGATGGCCCGCTACGCGGACGTCGACGACCCGGAGCTCTTCGCCGGGCGCGAGCGCACCGAGCCGAAGGCCTGACATGCGGGTCGTGGCCCGACGGCGCGAGGGCTACACGCACGACGTCGAGATCGACGGCGGGCACACGCTCGTCCTCGACGAGCCCGCCGAGGCCGGTGGCGACGACCTCGGCCCAACCCCCACCCGCGCCGCAGCCGCCGGCCTTGCCGCCTGCGCCGCGATCACCTGCGAGATGTACGCGGCGCGAAAGGGCTGGGACCTCGGTGCGGTCGAATGCGAGGTCGAAGTCCAGCAGGGCCGCGGTTCGGTTTTCGAGGAGATCAACCTGACCCTGCGCATCCCCGTAAAGCTCGACGACGACCAGCGCGCGCGGCTGCTGCAGATCGCCGCCAAGTGTCCGGTTCACCGAGCGCTCTCGGGCGAGAGCGAGATCGTCATCCACGACCGGATCGAGAGCACCTGAGCCGTGGACCTCGGCCTCGCAGGGCGCGGCTGCGTGATCACCGGCGCCAGCCGCGGCATCGGCCTGGAGGTGGCGAAGATGCTGCTCGCCGAGGGCGCGTCCGTCCTGCTCGTCGCCCGCAGCGGCGACACGCTGGCCGAGGCCGCCGAGGTCTGCCGCGAGTCGGCGACCGGCGATGCGACGGTTGCGGACCTCGCGCTCGACGTCACCGCCGAGGACGCGGCCGAGCGGGTTGTCGCCGCCGCGAACGAGTACCTCGGATCCCTCGACGTCCTCGTCAACAACGCAGGGACCGCCATCTGGCGTGATCTCGACGACGTGCCCGACGACGACTGGTACGCGGCGTGGGAGCTGAACGTGATGGCGCCGATGCGTCTGATGCGCGCGGCCATCCCCGCGATGGCCGAGCGCGGGTGGGGACGCGTCGTGAACGTGAGCTCGAGCGCCGGCAAGCGGCCCTCCACCAACATGGGCGAGTACTCGGTCGCCAAGGCCGCGCAGCTCTCGCTCTCGCGCCTCTACGCCGACCGCCACGTGCGGGAGGGCGTGCTCGTCAACGCGATCGCCCCCGGGGCGACCGCCTCGCAGATGTGGATGGAGGCAGGCGGCCTGCTCGACCAGGCGAAGGAGCTGCAGGGCGCCGCCAGCCGTGAGGAGGCCCTCGAGAACATCGGCTCGAGCCGGCCGATCGGGCGCCTCGCCTCGAGCGAGGAGATCGCGGCGGCGATCGTCTTCCTCTGCTCCGAGCGCGCCTCCTACGTCTCCGGCGCCGCCTGGTCGGTGGATGGCGGCACCGTGCAGGTGATCATCTGAGTACGGACCGTGACGCGCTGCGGGCGGCCCTGCTGTCGCCGGCCGAGGCCGAGGCGATGGACGCCCATGGCCAGAACGAGGCCGCTGTGCTCGTACCGCTCTTCGGCTACCCCGAGAAGCCGGGCCTCGTCTTCACCGAGCGCCGCCACGACCTCAAACGCCACGCGGGCGAGATCTCGTTTCCCGGCGGCCGCCAGGATCATCCCGACGAGCCACTGTTGGAGACGGCGCTGCGCGAGGCCGACGAGGAGATCGGGCTTCAGAGCGCGGGCGTGGAGATCGTCGGCGCGCTGCCCCCGATCGGCACCTTCGTCACGAGCTTCAAGGTCCACCCCTTCGTGGGCCTGATCGAACCGGATCTCGAGTTCGTCGCGAGCCCGACCGAGGTCGAGACGGTGCTCTTGTTCACGTTCGACCAGCTTCGCGAGGGGTTCGCCATGAGGCGGCTCGTCCGCCGCGGCGTGCCCATCCGCACGCCCACCTACGTGATCGACGAGCACCTCATCTGGGGCGCGACCGCCCGCATCCTCGGGGAGCTCCTCCGGAGAGTTCCTCAGCTGTAGCCGCGCAGCAGGCGCTTGGCGACACCCTCGATGGAGTGCTCGCCGTACTCCTTCGACGGCTGCTCGCGCGTGAGGATGGCCAGGGCAAGGCGGCGCGGCGGCTTTCGCAGCAACATCACCTGGTTGATTCGCCAGCTCGGCCGGCCCGACCAGCCGCCCTTGAAGTAGAGCTTCCAGCCCCTCGGCGCGACCGGCGGGATCCCCCACCGCTGGCGCCGCACGATCTCGGTGAGCAGTCGCATCGCGTAGGCGCGGTGGCGCCTCGGCAGGTAGCGCTCGATCCGGTACATGAAGCGCGCCTGCGAGCCGGCGGTGATCGTGGTCAGGCCCCATGTTGGTTGCGTCGTGAAGTGGTCGAGACCGATCTCGTGGGCGACGCGGTACAGAGCGGCCTGCCCGACGCGCTCGTAGATCGCGGATGCCGCGGCGTTGTCGGAGTGCGTGATCATCGCCCGGAGCTGCCGGCGCTCGGTATCCGTCAGGTCGTCGTTGCGCACCTCGGGCTGGCGCAGCAGGGTGACCATGAACAGGACCTTCACCACGCTCGCCGAGTTGTGAACTCGGTCGATGTGCGAACCGTGCGTGTCGCCGTTCTCATCGACGACCGCAAACGAGATCCGGCCGGCGCGGGAGTCGGCGAACCGCTTCGCGGCCTTGACCCGCTGCTCCCACGGGTAACCAGCCTGCTTGGGTGAGGCATCCAGCGCGGGCACCGCGATCGCCGACGCTGCGAGCACCGTCGCGACCAACGGGAGGAACGCGACGCGAGTGTCCCGAATAACGAGCCAATGGCGGAGCAATCGCATCACTCCGAGACTATGCGCCAGCTCTCGCGCGGGCTCGGTCACGTCTGGAGCGAGCTCAACACGCGGCGCGGCCTGCGCGCGGCGTTGCTCGGTGCGTTCCTCGTCGTCCTCGGCGCGTATCTCGGCGGCGGCTCCGCACTGACCGTGCCCCTGTTCGTCGTCGGCCTGGTGCTGATCTTTCTCGGCGCGCTCGGGCCGCGGCTCAGCGGCCGCCTTCACGTCGAGTGGGGCGCCGACGGCGCGAAGCTCGACCTGCACACCGAGGTGGCCGCCCCCGGCGCGGCCGCGCGCGCGGAGCTATCCGCGGGCGCGACCAAGGAGCCGAAGGTGATCGAGTCGACCGGTGAGACGGTCGAGATCGAGCTCGCCGAGCTGCAGGCGCTGGTCGAAGCCGCCGGCGGCGGCGAGGAGCCTCAGACGTCCTTCTCGATCGGCACGTCGACCAGGTTCCCCCACTCGGTCCACGAGCCGTCGTAGTTCTTCACGTCGCTTTCGCCAAGCAGCTCGTGCAGCACGAACCACGTGTGCGCCGAGCGCTCGCCGATACGGCAGTAGGCGATGATCGGCTTGCCGTCCTCGAGCACGCCGGCGTCGGTATAGAGCTGGCGCAGCTCGTCGGCTGAGCGGAACGTCCCGTCCTCGTTGACGGCCTTGGCCCAGGGGACCGAGTTGGCGCCCGGGATGTGGCCCGCGCGCTGCGCGCCCTCCTGCTCGTAGCCGGCCATCGCGATCAACTCGCCGGAGAACTCCTGCGGGCTGCGGACGTCAACCAGCCGCGTGTCTGCGTTGAGCTTGTCCAGCACCTCGTCGCGCTTGGCGCGGATCGTGTCATCGCCGCCCTTGGCCTCGAAGGTCGTCGCGTCGTATGAGGGGACTTCGGTGCTCGTGTCGCGGCCCTCCTCGATCCACTTCTCGCGCGGTCCGTTGATCAGCCTGACGTTGTCGTGGCCGTAGTAGCGGAAGTACCAGTACGTGTAGGCGGCGAACCAGTTGTTGCGGTCGCCGTAGAGAACGACGGTGTGATCGTTGGAGATCCCGCGGCTCCCCATCAGCTCGCTGAAGGCCTCGGGGCTCAGGAAGTCGCGCTTGACCTGATCCTGAAGGTCCTTCTGCCAGTCGAACCCGATCGCGCCGGGGATGTGAGACTCGGCGTAGAGGGCGGGGTTCTCGTCGACCTCGACGATGCGAATCGAGTCGTCAGTCGAGGTGCTCGGCGACCCAATCGGTGGAGACGAGGACGTCGTTTGCGTAGTCGGCCATTCGCGCTTTCTCCTTTTCCGTAAATTCCGATCCGAGTTTATTCCTTTCCGTATGGCGCTCAGCGAAACGGAAATGGCTATGGTCAGCTCGCGATGGGGCTGCTCGACGTTCCCAGGGGGCTGATCTCAAGGCTGCCGCTGATCGGCGGCTCCAACGACTCCAAAGAGGACTCCGCCGAGGAGACCGTGGAGCCGGTCGACGAGGTGCCCGAGGAGCCGGACGCGCCTGACGCGACGGAGGAGCCGGACGCGCCTGACGCGACGGAGGAGCCGGACGCGCCGGACGACGAGCCTGACCAGCCCGACGAGCCCGACGAGAAGGACGGGCCGCAGGAGGACGAGCCCGACGACGATGCGCCGTCGGCTGACTCCGACGGCGAGGACATCAGCGGCACCACCGCGCCATCGATCGGGCCGAACACGGTCATCCACAAGGACTCGCCCGAGGAGCGCCTTGCGCGCCACGACCAGTCCGACAAGGACGCGATGGGCCTCGACAAGCGCCGCGAGGTCATCGGCGGCCGCTACGGCGCGAGCTTCGGCAAGCAGCTGCTCAGCTGGCTGGCTGTGGTCGTCGTGGCCGCGGCCGCGGCCTTCGGCGTAAAGCTCCTCGTCGACGACCTCGACAAGGCGCCGGCGCACCCCGCTGACAAGGCGCCATGGAGCGGCACGGACAAGGCGCCGGCTCCGCTCGAGTAGGCGCTCCGCCTATCCCAAGCCGATCAGCTCGTCGGCGGCGGCGAGCATCCCCTCGAGCCACAGGGCCGTGTCCGCCGGGTCGATATCCACGACCTCGAACGGGATCCGCCACCTCTCCCCCGCCGCCTGCAGCGCCTGCAGTGCACCAACGAGGAACTCGGACTCGAGCGCGCCCGTGACCTCGTAGACCAGGGCGCGCACCGGCGTGTCGACGACCTCCTCCAGCAGGCGCTCGAGCCGCGGGCCGTGCAGCGCCCCGACGGCGTCGCGCTCGCCGCTTGCCGAGCCGAGCAGCCAGTAGATCAACGACACCCCCTCGATCGCGTCGAGCACGGTGGCGATGCGGTCGGGATCGGCGACGGCCGGTTCGATCCCATCGGCCTTGATCGCGCCCGTCCCCTCCTCCCGGCGCGTCGTCCCCCGCACGGCCCAGCCGCGGTCGATCAAAGCCCGCCCAAGCTCACGGCCACGACAGCCGCAGCCGACGATCAGCGCGCGCGCCACCCGTAATCACTCATCTAGACGCCGAACTCGTCCTCGAGCTCGCTCAGGCGACCGTCGTAACTGCTGCGGGCGCGCTCCCGGACGGCCTCGTCCTCACGGGCCATGCGATCAGCGTCCGCCTCGGTGAGCTCCGGAGCGCCGCGACGGCGCCGGTACTCGTTCTGGGCCTCGAGCATCTGCTGGACGTCATCGACCTCGAGCTGCGCCTCGAGCTCATGCGAGCGCGTCGGCTTCCAGTCGACGAGATCGGCACCGCTGCCTGGATAGGCGCGAGCGACGAGAACGAGGCAGAGGACGATCAACCCGATCATCCCCAGGGTGATGAGCATGAAGCCCATCCGCCTACCTTAGACGCGAGCGGCACGCCGGGCGCCCGCCGGCGAAAGCGGGCGCCCGGGACCGCGAGAGGGGAGCTATGCGTGACGGAGCTTGAGCTTCACGACCTTCGTCCTGCTCTTGCCCTTGACCTTGACGTGCTGGCGCACGAACACCCGCTTGCGCGCCGCGAGCTTCGAGCGCTTGCTCGGCTTGACCTTCAGCGAGACGGTTCGGCTCTTACCCGACTTCAGGTTGACCTTCCGCGACTTGCCGAGCTTGCCACCTCGCTTGGTGAGCAGCCCGGTCAGCTTCTCGTGACAGGTGCCCTTCGCCTTGCGCGAGCACTTGACCTTGACCTGCAGGCGACCGCTCTGGGTCAGCGTCGCGGCACCGCCGGCAACGCCGCTGCCGGAGGTATTCGCGACACCCTTCGCGCGCAGGACGACATCGTCGTAATCGGAGCTACCACCCGGGACGACGGTGACGCCGGTCCGGTAGGTCGTCGCGATCTCGATCCGGTACTCGTCACCGATCGTCAGCTGCGCGGGATCGATCGAGATATCGCGAATGCGGCTCCAGTCGTCCGCACCGGCGAGCGAGCGCTCGTCGATGACGGTCACCGTGTCCGCCGGCGATGTGACCGAAACGAGCTTGACGCTGAACGTCGCGGTGTTGTTGTCGACCCGCAGCAGGTCGGCGACGTCGGAACGACGCGCCAGGCTGAGGTCGAGCGAGTCCGGTCGGACACCGTCGTTGCCGTCGTAAACGAAGGTCGGGCTGGCCCAGGTACCTGTGCTGGTGCCGCCGACGCCGGTGAGGCTGCCGATCTCGGTGCGGATGAAGCCGTCCTCGTCGGCGCCCCCGCCCGCCTCGTAGCTGTTGGTGATCTGCGGACAGAGGACGAGCTCGATGCAGGTCCCATCACTCCCCGAGGATTCGGTCCAACCGGCCTGGCCGTTGGCGAACGTCCGAGCCCCCTGGTCGGGCGCGTAAACGCTGCTCGCAGCGCTGGCTCCGGCTGGAGCCACGAGCAGTGCGGCCGCGGCCGCGATCGTGGTGAGCATTGCCTTCGGGTTCATCACTCTTTCCGTTTCTCCCCCACTTTGGTCCCGCTTGTGAAAGGAGCGAGTACCCGTGAGAAACGGTGCTCACCGGCGGCTGGACGCTTTACCGAGGCGAGGTTTGGATAGCCTCGCGGCAATGTCCGTGCTCGAGTTCGCTTCGGTTGACGGCGCGATCGTGCCCACCGCCGAGGCCACGATCCCCCTCAAGGACGACGGCCTCTACCGCGGTGACGGCGTCTTTGAGGTGATCCGCCTGTATCGCGGTCGTCCCTACGCCCTCGAGGCCCATCTCGATCGCCTTGAGCGCTCGGCCGCGGCGATCGACCTCGACGCTCAGCGGGCCGCGATCGAGCCGGAGATCGACGCGCTTCTGGAGGCAAACGGCGAGGCCGACGCGCAGCTGCGCCTGCTCGTCACGCGCGGCGGCCGGCGCATCGCGCTGATCGAGCCCCTCGTCGAGCACACGGACACGGTCTCGCTCGCCACCGTCAACTACACCCCGAGCATCATCCTCACGGGAGTCAAGTCGCTCTCCTACGGCGCGAACATGCAGGCGACCCGGATCGCGAAGGGAAAGGGAGCCGACGACGCGCTGCTCGTCCGCCCGGACGAAGTCGTGCTCGAAGCGCCGACGTCGACGATCTTCTGGGTTTCGGATGGCCAGCTGCGAACGCCCTCACTGGACGTGGGCATCCTCGACTCGATCACGCGCCGCGGGGTGGTCGACGCGATGCACGTCGCCGAGGACGAGTTCAAGCTCGACGACCTCCTCGGCGCCACCGAGTGCTTCCTCGCGTCGACAGTTCGCGAGATCCAGTCGATCGCGGCGATCGACGACAAGATCTTCGACCCAGGGCCCGTGACCGAGCGCGCCCGCGAGGCGTTCGAGCGCACGATTGCAGCCGAGCTCGGAACGGAGGCCTGATGTTCGAACCGGTGCCCAGTCAACCAACGCAGCCCCGCCGTGGCGGCTGCAAGCCTTCGCCTGCCGGCGTCCTCAGTCGTCGGCATAGCTCGGCTATGCCGACTCCCTGCGTCCTTGGCATGCTCGCCTTTCGCTCGCCACGATCGGATCTGCGTTGATGGACTGGGCACTCACCGACGAGCAGCGACTGATCCAGGAGACGGCGCGCGACTTCGTCGACAACGAGGTGATCCCGCGAGCCCGCGACTCCGACCGTGCGGAGAAGTTCGACTCGGAGCTGGCGCGCCGACTCGGCGCGATGGGCTACCTCGGCGCGCCCGTCGCGGAGGAGTACGGCGGGCGCGGACTCGACTTCACCGGCTACGGCCTGATCGTCGAGGAGGTTGGGCGTGGCGACTCGGCGATGCGCACGGTCGTCTCCGTGCAGACGTCGCTCGTCTGCGGGTCGATCGAGCGCTGGGGCTCCGAGGCAACAGAAGCAGCGCTGGCTGCCCAAGCTGACCTCGGGCGAGGGCTTCGGTTGCTTCGGCCTGACGGAGCCCGACACCGGCTCCGATGCGGCGAACCTGCGCACCCGGGCGACCAAGACCGACGGCGGCTGGACGATCACCGGCGGCAAGATGTGGATCTCGCTCGGCAACGTCGCCGACGTCGCGCTGATCTTCGCCCAGACCGACCCCGACTTGAAGCACAAGGGCCTCGCGTGCTTTCTCGTGCCGACCGAGACCGGCGGCTTCACCACGCAGGAGGTTCACGGCAAGCTCGGCCTGCGCGCCTCCGACACCGCCGAGATCTCCCTGGACGAGGTCGAGGTCGCTGACGACGCGCTGATGGGCGAGGTTGGCGATGGCTTTAGGGTCGCGATGTCCGCGCTCGACTCTGGCCGCTACTCCGTCGCCTCGGGCTGTGTCGGAATCATCGAGGGCTGCGTCCAGGCCTCGGTCGCAGTACGCCAAGGAGCGCAAGCAGTTCGGCGTGCCGATCGCGCGCTTCCAGCTCGTCCAGGAGATGATCGCCGACATGATCGTGCGCCGCGACGCGGCGCGAATGCTGGTCCGGCGCGCCGGCGCGCTGAAGGACGCGGGCAAGCCGTCGACGGTCGAGACCTCGGTGGCCAAGCTCTACGCGACTGAGTCGGCGGTGGAGGCGGCCAATCTGGCGATCCAGGTGCACGGTGGCTCGGGATACGTCGACGACTATCCCGTCGAGCGCTACCTGCGCGACGCGCGCGTGACCACGCTGTATGAGGGCACGTCGCAGATCCAGAAGCTGATCATCGGCCGCGATGCCACCGGCATCAACGCGATGGTGCCACCAGGCTCGTAGTGAGCCGGGCTCGTCGAGACCTCGGTCGACGGCAACGTCGCCCTCTGTCGCCTCAACCGGCCGGAGGCGCGCAACGCCCTCTCACCCGAGCTCATGGAACAACTCGCCGACGCGCTCGAGAATTCGACACCGACCCCGAGGTCCGCTGCATCGTCATCGCCGGCCCCGACGACGTCTTTGCCGCCGGCGCCGACATCGGCGCCCTCGCCGAGCGCGAGTTCCACGACGGCCTTTTTCATCCGCGCGGCCGGCTTCTGGAAGCGGGTGGCGGAGTGCCGCACGCCGCTGATCGTCGCCGTTTCGGGATGGGCGCTCGGCGGCGGCTTCGAGCTCGCGCTCACCTGCGATCTGATCGTCGCCTCGGAGACGGCGGAGTTCGGTCAGCCCGAGATCACGCTCGGAATCATCCCCGGCGGCGGTGGCACCCAGCGTCTGGCCCGCGCGATCGGCAAGCAGCGCGCGATGGAGTTCGTCCTCACCGGACGCCGCTTCGACGCGCTGGAGGCTGAGCGGATGGGGCTCGTCAACGAGGTCGCCAAGAAGAAGGCCTGGCTCGACGAGGCGCTCGAGCTCGCCCGGCGGATCGCCTCGCGCCCGCCGCTTGCGGCCCGGCTTGGCAAGCAGGCGGTGCTGGTCGCCGAGGAGCCGGCCTCGCCGCGGGGCTCGAGCAGGAGCGACGCCTGTACGAGCTGGCGATGGCGACCGAGGACCGCGTCGAGGGCATGCAGGCCTTCCTCGAGAAGCGCAAGCCGGACTATCGCGGACGGTGAGGCGGAGGCGAAGCCGAAGCCGAGGTGCGCCGCCGTTGAGGCGCGTTCGGTGATCGAGCGGGTTGGAGTCGTCGGCGCCGGGACGATGGGCGCCGGGATCGCGCAGATGGCGTGCCTCGCGGGCTGTGAGACCTACCTGCACGATCCGGTCGCGGAGGCGCTGGAGCGGGGTGCCGAGCGCCTCCGGGCCGACCTGGACCGGGGTGCCGAGCGCGAGCGCTGGAGTGCCGCGGACGCGGCGGCGGCGGCCAACCGCCTGCGGCCCGCGACGGGCCTCGACGATCTCGCCGGCTGCGAGCTCGTCGTCGAGGCCGCGCCGGAGCAGCTCGACATCAAGCGCGAGCTGTTCGGCGCGCTCGAGGGGATCTGCGCCGACGACGCCGTCCTCGCGACCAACACCTCATCGATCCCCGTGACCCAGATCGCGGCGGGGGCAACGCACCCCGAACGGATCTGCGGCATGCACTTCTTCAACCCGCCGGCCCTGATGAGACTCGTCGAGGTCGTGGCCGGCGAGTCAACCGGTGAGCCGGCGCTTGACGCGACCTCAGAGCTCGCGGAGCGGATGGGCCGCACGCCGGTCCGCTGCGCTGACGCGCCCGGGTTCATCGTCAACCGCTGCAACCGCCCCTTCGCGCTCGAGTCGCTGCAGATGCTCGGCGAGGGCATCGCCACCCATGCGCAGATCGACCGCATCGTCCGCGAGGACGGCGGCTATCGCATGGGCCCGTTCGAGCTCATGGACCTGATCGGCATCGACACCAACCTCAGCGTCGCGCGGTCGTTCTACGCCCAGCGCGCCGAGCCCCGGTGGCAGCCCCACGCGATCCAGGAGCGACTCGTCGCGGAGGGACGACTTGGCCGCAAGAGCGGCTCGGGCTTCTACGAGTACGCGGACGGCAAGAAGGTCGAGGTGGAGTCGGAGGTCGACGACGCCCTTCGCGATGCCGTCCTGGACCGCCTGCTGGCCCAGCTGATCAACGAGGCGTCGTTCGCGGTCGAAGAGGGCGTCGCCGAGCCCAAAGACATCGATATCGCGATGAAGCTCGGCCTCAATCACCCCAAGGGGCCGTTCGAGTGGCTTGACCAGATCGGATCAGACCGCGTCCTGGCGACGCTGACCTCCCTCTCCGAGACGCACGACCCGGCTCGCTACCGGCCGTCCAACTTTCTGGCATCGCGTTAAAGCCGCACTGGGCTATCCGTCGAGCTTCAGTTAATGACGGCACTCCGCCGTCAACTGACAGCCCATGAGCGCGAGCCGAATCTTCAAATCAACCCTCCTGGTCCTTGCGCTTCTCTGCGCTGTTGTCGCAGCGCCTGCGGCGGCCAAGCACCACCGCAACGTCTCAAAAGCCAAGGAAAAGGCGGTCGAGAAGACGATCGCGACGGTCAAGCGCAAGCTTCCGCGCGACAGGACGCCGGGCCTCGAGCGGTCGCAGCAGCCGGTCAAGATCAAGGTCACGAGCTGCAAGCAACAGCTCGACGGCAACCATCTGAAGGGCTTTAAGTGCGCGTGGAACGCCCACGGCGAACTCCCGGGCCGCGTCCTCTTGCGCAGCAACGGCACCGCGAAGGTCGACGCGAAGGCGACCAACGCCGACGTCGGCAAGGTGGAGAACGAGACCGAGGTGCAGGCGCCCCTGCTCGAGGATCCGCACCCCATCGACTTCGGCTACTTCGAGGACTTCACTCAGATCGATGGCCTCTACAAGTACGCCTCGCCCGAGGCAAGCGGCTCGAGCATCATCCGCGAGGGCATCACCTGGAAGGTCCTGCAGCCTGACCAGGGCACGCCGCCCTCCAAGTGGCACTGGGGCCAGTTCGACGACTTCTACAACGCGGCGCTGGCCGAGGGCCTACGGCCGATCCTCACCTTCCGCAACCCGCCCTGCTGGGCTGCGATCGGCCCGTGCTCCAGCAATCAGCCCGATCCATCGATCCGTCGCACATCGATGACTACGCGTATGCGGCGGCACAGATCGCGGCGCGCTATCCGCAGGCCTACGCGATCGAGCTCTTCTTCGAGCCGAACAACGCGAACCTGTGGGGCGGACCGCCTGACCCGAAGGTCTTCTCGACGCGGTCGGCGAAGCGGCGGACGCAATCCACGCGGTACCTGGAAACACCGTGAAGGTCTACTCCGGCGGTCTTGCGCCAGGCGAGGCGAGCTCGGACAAGTACCCCTACTACAAGTACCTCTCCGACGCGCTCGCCGCCGGCGGCGTACAGCACGCCGATGCGATCACCTTCCACGCGGTGACCGAGGTCCCCTACCAGCCTGGCAAGAACCCGACCGAGAGCTATCTCGGACGACTGCGGATCCAGGCGGAGTGGATGCTCAAGGAGATGCGCGACCACCACGTCTCGCTCCCAATCGCGTTCACCCAGCTCTCCTACAGCACCGGTGAGGCGACCTATCCGTACACCGAGGGCCAACAGGGCGAGGCGCTCGCCGCCAGCTACGACCTGCTCCGCCACATCCCGGACACGGAGTCGGTGATCGTCTCGAGGCTCTATGACGACGGGGACGGGTCCAAGGTCCAGGGCTTCGGCGTCCTGCACGCCGACCACTCGCCAAAGCCCGCGTACTGCGAGCTGGCGGCGGCACGCGGCGTGTCCCCAGCACCCCCGGGCTGCTGAGTTCAGGCCGCCCCGGCGTCCGGTACCGAGGCGACGGCTCGGCGGCGGCGTAACGGGTTGCGGCCCTCAGCCGCCAGGTAGGAGCCGAAGAGGATGAGGGCGAGGCCGCCGATCGTGGTGATCGTGATGTCCTCGTCGAGCAGCGTCACGCCGTAGACGACGGCGAAGGCCGGCGCGAGATAGGTGACGATGAACGTGCGGGCGGGCCCGACGGTTGCGATCAGCTCATAGAAGATCGCGAAGGCGATGCCCGTCCCGACCACGCCCAGCGTGACGACGGCGGCGACCGGGCCGATCGCCGGCACGGAGTCGGGGGCGCCGATCACCGCGGCCGGGATCAGCAGCACGGCGCCCGCGGTCAGCACCCAGGCCGCAACGCCGATCGGCGGCCGGTCGGCGAGCTTGTGCTTGGCGAGCAGGCCGCCGATCGCGTAACCGAGGCCCGCGAGCAGGACGGCGAACCCGCCGAGCAGCTCGTCGCCCGAGCCGCTGAGGTCAAGACCGAGCAGCAGCCCGACGCCGAGGACGCCGAGGACGACGCCGACCAGCCGCATGCCCTCGGCGCGCTCGGCCGAGTCGAAGCGGATCGCGAGCAGGGCGGTGAAGAGGGGTGCTGAGGCGACCAGGATCCCGGCGAGCGACGAGCTGATCTCCTGCTCACCGGCGGCGATCAGCACGAACGGTGCGGAGACCTGCGCGAGCGCGATCGCAAAGACCCAGCCGGCGTCTGAGCGAAAGCCGCCCAGCGCGCCGCGCGACCCAGCGAGCGCCAGCAGGACGACCGCCGCGAGCGCAACCCGGACGAACGCGACCATGCCCGGCGAGAGATCGCGCAGGCCGATCTTGATCAGCAGATAGCTGGCCCCCCAGATCGCGCCGAGCCCCAGCAGCAGCGTCCATGCTCGACGATCCATCCATCGAGCTTAGGCGGCCACGGCACTACCGCCCAGAAGAATTGGCGATGGGTTCGATCAGGTGGTCTGCTCGGCGCCCTGGTGCTCTTCGATGAGCTCCTGGATCCGCTCGGCCGGCAATCGTGAGCGGTAGGCGAGCAGGTAGATGACGAGGCTGATCCCGAGGATGATCGCCGCCCCTGACGCCTCGGTGAGCACGTGCGCCGCCTCCTTCGTGTACGGGCCCAGATAGGAGACGACCGCGAGCGAGACCAGCCACGGGACGATCCACCAACCGGCGCGCCAGTCCATTCGCGGCATGCGCTCACGGGCGAAGATCATCTGCAGCCCGAGGAGCACGGCGCCGATCGCGATCGCCACGAACAGCTTCCAGTTCGTTGTCCAGCCGGCCCAGAAGATGATCAGGTTCGACGAGAGGAACGCCAGAAACGGGATCACCGGCCCGCCGGGAAGCCGGAACGGGCGGTTGTGGTCCGGAAGCCGGTTGCGCAGGGCGGCCCACACCAGCGGCCCCGTGCCGAACGACAGCACGGTCGCCGACGTGATGAAGGTGACGAGCTTTTGCCAGCCCGGGAACGGCAGGAAGAAGATCAGGCCGGCGCGTTGCGGTTGCGCGCCACCGCATAGGAGATCCGCGCCGTCACGGTCGTGTAGATGAGCCCGGTGTCGGCCGGAGAGATCACCGCGTCGGCGTAGAGGATCGTCGCCAGCCAGGAGAGGCCGATGAGCTGGGCGATCCCGGCGAGCGGCCCGAAGTCGTTGGCGAACTCGAGGCCCGCCCAGCCCTTGTTGAGGTCGCTCGGCGAAACCGCGCCGATGAAGGCCACCTGCAGAGCGACGTAGAGCACGCCGGCGATGACTACCGAGCCGATCACGGCAAAGGGGACGTTGCGCTTCGGATTCTCACTCTCGCCGGCAAGCTCGATGCCCTGGCGAAATCCGAGGAAGGAGAAGATGATCCCCGCCGTCGCGATCGCCTCGAAGACGCCGTTTGAGCCGTACGGGGCGAAGCCACCGGCGTCGCTGAAATTGGCGCCGTGGAACTCGGTCACCAGGAAGGCGACGATCACGAGCACGATCACGACGAGCTTCCAGGTGACGATGGCGTTGTTGGCGCGCACGAACCAGCGGATCCCGATCAGGTTGATCCAGCAGAACACCGCGAGCAGCGCCACCGCGACGATGAAGCCGAGCGGGAAGGTGAGCACCGGATTGCCGCCGCTCGACGCCGTGACGTGCGCGAGCCCGCCGATGTTGTTCGAGGCGTACTGAAGAGCGGCCTCGACCTCGACCGGGGCAACGCTCGCGGCGGACAGCCAGGTGATCCAGCCGAGCATGAAGCTGGCGAACGAGCCGAAGGCGAAGTGCGGGAAACGCACCACACCGCCCGCAACCGGGAACATCGTTCCGAGCTCGGCGAACGTGAGCGCGATGGTCAGGATCATCGCCCCGCCGAGAACCCAGGAGATGATCGCCGCCGGCCCGGCGAGCTGCGATGCCTCGAGGGCACCGAAGAGCCAGCCCGAGCCGATGATCGAGCCGACACCGGCAAAGAGCAGCCCCGTGCGCCCGATGTGGCGCTTCAGCCCGCTGGTCGCATCCTCTGCATGGGCTTCGTGGGCGTCGCTCACGCGACGCCCCTACCCCCTTGTCAGCGCGCTATTCGGCGTGCAGCTGCGGCGCGACCTCAACCGGCTCGCCCGCAGGCAGCCAGTGCGCCTCGGGCGACGGTGGCGTGTCGCGCAGGTACCACTCGGCGTCGAGGGCGCCCATGCAGCCGCTGCCGGCCGCGGTGACGGCCTGGCGGTAGGTGCGGTCGACGAGGTCGCCGACGGCGAAGACGCCCCCGAGCTTCGTCCGCGTGGACTTGCCCTCGGTCAGTACGTAACCCTCCTCGTCGGTGTCGATCTGATCGGCAACCAACTCCGAGCGCGGGATGTGCCCGATCGCGACGAAGGCACCGCCGACCTCGAGCTCCTCGGTTGCGTCCGTCTCGGCGTTGCGCAGCCGCACGGCGCGCAACTTGCCGTCGTCGCCGGCGACGAACTCCTCCGGGACGAACGGCGTCTTCAGCGAGATGTTCGGCCGCTCCTTGGCGCGGTCGAGCATGATTTCCGAGGCGCGAAACTCCGGGCGCCGATGCACGATTGTGAGGTCGTCGGCGTACTTGGAGATGAAGATCGCGTCCTCCATCGCCGAGTCGCCACCACCGATCACGGCCACGTCCTCGCCCTTGAAGAAGGCGCCGTCGCAGACGCCACAGGTGGACACGCCGCGGCCGGCAAGCTCGAGCTCGCCGGGCAGTCCGAGACGGCGCGGCTCGGCGCCCATCGCGAGGATCAGCGCCCTCGAGGTGTGGACCTCGTCGCCGATGTGAACCAGCTGGTGACCGCCATCGCTGAGCTCGACACGGTCGGCATCGTCGGTGATGAAGCGGGTGCCGAACTTCTCAGCCTGGGCGCGGAACTGGTTCATCATCTCCGGCCCCATGATCCCTTCGGGGTAGCCGGGATAGTTCTCCACGTCGGTCGTGTTCTGCAGCTGACCGCCCCATTGGAAGCCCTCGATCACGAGCGGCTCGAGGTTGGCGCGCGCCGCGTACAGCGCCGCCGTGTAGCCGGCCGGGCCACCGCCCAGGATGATCAGGTTTTCGACTTTCTCAGACGTCTCTTCGCTCATGCTCTAAGTGTACTCCTCGCTTTACTTTATGAAGTAATGGCGTCTGGCACATGCTCGCCCGCGCTCGGAGCGGCTGGCAGTGGCCCCGAACGCTCCTCCCAGCCGTGGACGGTCTTGCGCAGCTGGATGAACGCGACGACGCCCGGGGGCAGCGGCAGCCAGAACGCGATCAGCCGGTAGGTGAGCACCGCGGCGAAGATCGTCGTGCCGCCGACGCCGCTGAGGCTGAAGAGCGAGAAGGCGCCGATCATGCCGGCGTCCACTCCGCCGGCCCCTCCGGGCAGGGGAATCAGGTTGGCGAACATGCCGACGAAGAAGGCCTGGGTGATCACAGCCAGCGGAACCGAGGCATCGAAGGCGTGAAACGCGGCCCAGAGGATCGCGATCTGCGCCGCCCAGAAGCCGATCGCGCCGCCGATTGCAAGCGCGCCCTGCGACGGCTGGCGGATGAAGCGAAACGCCTCGCGCGTGCCGACCGCGAGCGTTGACGGCACCGTCGACAGCCGCCTCAGCGTCCGCCCGGTCCAGCGCTTCTGCGAGACGCTCGAGAAGCGGCGTTCGAGGTCGCCCGGGATCAGCGTGAACAGCAGGAAGATGAGAATGACACCACCGGCGATCGCGGCTGGCACCACGGTCATCCCGGCCGGCGCCGGGCCCTGAAAGACACCGGTGCGCATGAGGATCCCGTTGATCAGAAGGGTCAGCATGTAGACGGCGTAGAGCAGGACGTTGAACGCGACCATCCTCGCCGCGGCGTCCTTGCGCTCCATCCCCGCCTTGCGCAGCGCCCAGTACGTGAGGACGATGCCACCGGCGCCGCCGGCCGAAAACAACCTGGTCGCCGCCAGCCCGGCCATCGTGATCTCATAGGACTCACGCCAGCGCAGCCTCACCGCCTTGCCCACGACGCCGCGAAACAGCGCGACGTAGGAACCGAACATGGCAAGGGCGAAGACCAGCGCCACGGCGATCCACCAGGGATTTCCGTCGGCGAGGGTGTCGAAGCCGCCCTCGATCCCGACGACCTTCGGAAACAGCAGGTAGACCCCGACCAGGAGGAGGACGACGATGAAGATCGTCTGCGCGATCCGCCTCGGGCTCTCGAAGAACTTCGGTTCCTCGTCGTCGCCGGGCGGCGCCGGAATCAGCTCCTCAGGTGTTCCCCCGCTCGGCCCGCCGGTACCACGAGACATATGAGGCTTGATCTTCGCAGGCGGGTGAGTCGTTTTTTCTCAATCGCCGGCTGCGATCCGCTCCAGCGCGCGCAGGCGGCGGTTGACGGCCTCGACGATCGGCTCCGCCAGCGGCTCTCCGCGGCGCACCAGGGCGACGAGCGCCGCCCCGGCGATCAGATCCGTCACGTAATGCTCGCCCAGGTAGACGAGGGCAAAACCGAGCGTCCCCGCGTAGGCCCAGCCCGCGGCGCCCGCCAGGCGGCCCGACTCGGAGAGCTGCAGCGCCGCCATCACCGAGGTGGCGAAGTGAAGCGAGGGCATCGCCGCCCACGGGTTGCCGTTGAAGCTGTCGTAGAGGGGCTCCCATGCGCGTCGCCAGACCTGCTCGCCCGCGTCGACCATGATCCGCCGCACCGGCTCGCCGACGTAACCCTCCTCCGAGGCCCACCACGGTGGGGCCGTCGGTATCGCGAAGTAGGCGGCACAGCCGAGGTCATAGGTGGCGGCGAGCTGCCGGGCCGCCCGCGGGAAGCGCTCCGGCTGGCTCGCCTGGATCCACGCGAGCGCGATATGCGGCTCCATGAACCAGGCCCAGTGGACGATCGAGAGGAACCGGTCGAGCTCGGTCACCTGGCCCGGGCGGCTAAAGGCCCGCTGCAGGCGCGCGTTGGGCAGCTTGCCGAGGCCGAGGATCCGGTCGGTGAGGATCGGATAGCGCACCCGGAGCCGCCGTCGGAGCGCGTCGGGATCGTCATAGGGAAGCTCGTGCGCCATCACAAAGGCCCACATCTGCAGCGCGAAGAGAGTCAGGTCGCGACCGCGCGAGCGCTCCTTGAGGACGGCCAGCGCCATCGGTCCCGAGACGAGCGCGGCCATGGTGACGCCTGCGGGAATGCGGCGCCGGCGCCTGAGAACGGGCACTGCAATCGAGGCTGCAAGCGCCGCCCCGGCGCCAATCCGCACCGCTGCGCTCAGCGCTGAGGACGGGCGGCGCTGGGGGCGTGGACGGCGCAAAGCGGGGCGAGTATGACGGCTAACCCGCCGGAAAAAGCGCCTCAACGGCGGCGCGACTCGGCTTCGTCCTTCGGACTCCGCCTCATAGATCGGGAGAGGTCCATAGAATGCGCCGCGCCTTGAGCCGCCGCACGATCTTTCTTGCCGCGACCAGCGCCCTGCTCGCCCTCATCTGGGCCGCGGCGCCCGCAGACGCCCTCCAGCTCAGCCCAGCTGAGCCCCACTCGCCGAACGCCGAGACGATCCACTCGACCTACTGGGTGATGCTCGTGGTCGCGGTCGTCCTGCTCGTGGTCGTCAACGCCGCGCTCATCGTCGCGGTCGCCCGCTTCCGCGAGCGCCGCGGACGCGAGGCCGCGCGGGTGCACGCCGGGCGCGGCGCCCTGCGGCCGGTCGTGGGCGTGCTGGCGCTGCTCGCGATCGCCGTCTTTGTCTTCGGCGTGATCCAAACCGATGACGCGCGCACCGTCGAGGCCTCGGGGCCCAACGGCCTCGGTACCGCAGCGACCACCCAGGTCGGAGTGCGCGGCCTGGCCGCCGTGGGTACGAGCGAGGGCGCGACCTCCCCCAACCCGTCGCCATCCAGCGGCAGCGACTCCTGTGACACGAGCGCGGCACAGACGAGCCCGCTCGAGATCAACGCGATCGCGCAGCAGTGGCTCTGGCGCTTTGAGTATCCAGGCAGCCACTCGCCCAGCGAGACGTTCTCCTACGGCCAACTGGTCGTCCCCGTGGACACCACCGTGCTCCTCGACATCACGTCGACCGACGTCCTGCACAGCTGGTCGGTGCCCGCGCTCGGCGGCCAGGTTCAGGCGACTCCGGGCGAGCACGTCACGACCTGGTTCAAGGCCGACGAGGTCGGCACCTACAGCGGGTCCTCGACCGTCTTCTCGGGTACTAGCTTCCCGGCGATGCGCTCCTGGGTGAAGGTCGTGACCGTGCCGGAGTACCAGGCCTATGTCCAGCAGCTGTGCGAGGACCTCAAGGCGGCGCGGGACTACGTGACGCAAAACGAGCCGCCGGCGGCCACTGAATGAGCCCGACGCAGACCACAGCCCAGCCGCGCCCCGAAGTCGTCGTCCGCGCCCTGCGCCCGCGCCGCCAGGAGTGGATCGAGCGCGCGACGAACGCCGACCACAAGTCGGTCGCGCTGCTGTTCATCGCCACCTCGCTGGTCTTCATCGCGCTCGCGGCGACCGAGTTCGTGCTGATGCGCGTGCAGCTGATCGCCCCCGAGAACGACCTCATCCAGCCGGAGGTCTTCAACCGGCTGATGACGGCCTCCGTCTCGTCGTTCCTGGTGCTCGGCCTAATCCCGCTGATCTGCGGCCTGATCGGCTACATCGTGCCGCTGCAAATCGGCGCGCGCAACGTCGCGCTCCCCCGGCTCAACCAGCTCGCCTACTGGTTCTACGCGGCCGGCGCTCTGACCATCCAGGCCACGTTCCTCTACATCGTCCCCGAGACCGGCACGATCGGCCTGCCCCCGCTCTCCGAGCACGTGTTCTCGCCCTCCAACGGGGCGGACGCCTGGATCGCGGGCACCGGGCTCGCCTGCCTCGGCTTCACGTGCTTCGCAATCAGCATGATCACCACGCTGCGCCGGCGGCGCGCACCGGGGCTCGCGTGGCGGCGGATGCCGATGTTCGCGAGCGCCTCGACGGTGATCTCCTACATCCTCCTGGTGATCTCGCCGATCATGCTCGCGGCGCTGACGATGCTGCTGATCGACCGCCAGTTCAACGGCATCTTCTTCGACTCAGAGGAGGGCGGCGCGCCCGTCCTTTACGAGCACATCGCCTACCTCTTCCTCACCGGGCTCTACATCACGGTGCTCCTGGGTGCCGCGGGCGCGATCTCCGAGATCCTTCCCACCTTCGCCCGCAAGCCGATCTTCAGCCGCCGCGCCGTCTCGACCGCCTTCGTAGCGATTGGCGTTCTCGGCCTGCTCGCCTGGATGCAGAACATGTACATCGCCCCGCTCAACCCGGGGTGGACGATCGCGGCAATGCTCTTCGCGGTCGCGCTCGTCGTCCCGATCGGGACCCTGCTCTACAACTGGATCGCGACGATCTGGGACGGGGCCCTGGAGCTGAAGGCGCCCACCTGGTACGCGCTGATCGCAATCTCGACGATGGCCTGCGGGCTCGTCGGCGAGCTCATGTACTCGGTGATCCCCGTCGGCTGGGCGCTCGACAACACCACGGCGTCGCAGAGCGACACGCTGTACGTGCTCTTCGGCGGAGGCGTCTTCGGCGGCTTCGCCGCGCTGCACTACTGGTATCCGAAGATGAGCGGGCGCCTATTGGGCGAGAGCCTTGGCAAGATCGCGCTGATGCCGATGCTCATCGGCATCCACCTGTACGCGCTCCCGATGTTCCTCGCCGGCCTCAAGGGGCAGCCGGTCGACGTCTTCAAGTTCTACGAGGGCACCGGCGTGGACGCGCTCAACGTGATCGCCTCCATCGGCGCCTTCATCCTCGTGATCGGCCTATTCCTCGAGCTGGCCAACGTCGCCTACAGCTGGAACCACGGGCTCCCCGCCCGCGGTCACGATCCGTGGAAGGGCCAGACGCTCGAGTGGTACGCGCTCTCGCCCCCACCGCCGCACAACTTTGACGCGGTCCCCGATGTCCGCAGCGACGAACCGCTGCGCGACATCCGCGACTCGATCGCGCGGCGCGAGCAGACCTTTACCGCGCCGCCGCCGCTCGAGCGCGTCGCGAGCCCGCAGCCAGAGCCAGAGCCAGAGCCGGAGCCCGAACCAGAGGCGCAGCCCGTACCGGAGCCCGCGGCCGCACCCGCCGATGCCGGCGAGGGCGGTGAGTCGGAGTCGGATGACGGCGATTCCGCCCCTGTAGCCTGAATTGAGATGCAGTCTGTAGCCGCGGCCAGGGGCAACGCGGGCGATCAACTGTCCCGCTTTCGCCGCCTGGTCACCGTCACAATCTTCGCGACGTTCACGCTGGTTTTGATCGGCGGGGTCGTCCGCGTCAGCGACTCCGGGCTGGGCTGCGGTGCCGAGGGCAGCGGAACGCACGGCTGGCCCCTGTGCCAGGGGGGCGTTCTCCCCGCCGACACGTCCGAGTCGATCGTCGAGTTCACCCATCGGGTCGCAGCCACGGTGGTCACGCTGCTGATCGTCCTCATGGCCTGGCGCGCCTTCCGCCACCTGCGCGCCCACAAGCTCCTCGTGCGCGGCTCGGTGGTCGCCGGGCTGCTCGTGATCGTCCAGGCAGCATTGGGCGGGCTCACCGTCGAGAAGGGCCTCGCGGACGAGCTCGTCGCGATCCATCTGGGCGTGGCGATGCTCCTGCTCGGCCTCCTCTTCGCCCTACGCCGGGCATCCGAGGACACGCCCGTGCCCGCCACGACCGGGCTCCGCGGCCTGCGAACGCTCGGGATCGTCACCTCCGTGCTGGTCCTGGCGACGATCGTCGCCGGCGGCTATGTAGCCGGCACGGAGTACCACGGCACGCCCGAGGCCGCGACCGTCGTCGGGGCGCACACGGCCTGCGGGACCGGATGGAGCACGGCCCAGTTCCCGGGCTGTAACGGCCAGGGCATCCTCTCCTTCGGCCAGACACGCCTCGCCGACATCCAGCTCACGCACCGTCTCTTCATGTACCTAACGGCGATCTCGGTTCTCGCGTTCGCCGCGCTCGCCCTGTGGCGACGGGTGCCCAGCCGCGCGTTCTGGCTCATGCCGCTGATCCTCGTCGGCCAGATCGCGCTCGGCGCGATCAACGTCTGGGCCGGCAAGCACGCCGGCTTGATCGTCGGCCATCTCGCCCTCGGCACGACGCTGTGGATGACCGTCGTTTACGCCACCGCGACGCTGGTGCCCGTCCCCTCCCCCGCCCCCGAACGGCTCGCCCGGTCCCAGGCCGCCGGCGCAGCGCCCGCATAGCCGTGGAGAGTGCGACCACAACCGCTGCCGGCGTCCGCCTCGCTGAGCGCTCCTTTGCCGACGTCGTGCGCGACTACGTCGTGCTGACGAAGCCGCGGATCATCTCGCTCCTGCTGCTCACGACCGTGGCGACGATGATCGTCGCCGACGGCGCCTTCCCGCCGCTCTCCACCCTCCTCTGGACCATGCTCGGCGGCTATCTGGCCGCGGGTGGCGCCGGCGCGATCAACCACTACATCGACCGCGAGCGCGACGCGCGGATGGCGCGCACGCAGACGCGCCCGCTGGTGGAGGGCCGGATCGAGCCGATCCACGGCCTGGCCTTCGGCATCACCCTGGGAGCGCTGGCGACGATCCAGCTGGCCGTCACCGTCAACGTGCTGTCGGCGATCCTGGCGCTTACGGGCCTGCTCGGCTACGTCGTCGTCTACACGATCTGGCTGAAGCCGCTGACGCCGCAGAACATCGTCATCGGCGGCGCCGCCGGCGCCGTCCCACCGCTCGTCGGCTGGGCCGCGGCGACGGGCGGTCTTTCGATCGAGGCGCTCTATCCCTTCGGGATCGTCTTCCTGTGGACGCCGCCGCACTTCTGGGCGCTGTCGCTGCTGATCAAGGACGACTACGCGCGCACCGGGGTCCCGATGCTGCCGGTCGTCAAGGGCGAGGCGGCGACGCGGCGCCAGATCGTCGTCTACACGGCGATCCTCGTCGCCTTCACGCTCCTGCCGGTCGCGACAGGCTTCCTGGGCGCTCTCTACGCCACGACGGCGGTCGTTCTGGGCGCTGGTTTCCTCATCCTGGCCACCCATTTGCTGCGCCACCCCTCGCGGGCGGTGGCGCTCCGCCTGTACCTCGCATCGCTGATCTACCTCGCCGTGCTCTTCTGCGCGATGGCCGCAGACCGGGTCATCTGAAAGAATCGCGTTCGCCTTGGACAGGATCAGAGCCAACAGCACCGTCACGACAGCGCTTCTCGTCGCCTCAGCGGCGGTTGCCCTGTTCGCGTTGACCTTCTTCGTCGCGATCATCTACATCGGCTAGATGGACGACCACAGTAAGAATGGAGGGCCGACGGAGCTCGTCTACCTGCCCGACTCGTCGTGGCAGCCGGCGCTGATCGCGTTCGGACTCGCCGCCGTGATCGCCTCCCTGTTCACGTGGTGGCCCTACGGCGTCATCGGTGCCGTCGTCGCGCTCGCGGCGCTGCGCTCGTGGATCGTCGACACCGGGCGCAGCTACGAGAAGCTCCCGCGCCGCCAGCGCGTGGCCACGTCAGTAATCCCGGCCGTCCCGCTCGAGCACGAGCGCGACTAGCCGCCGTCCCGCTTCAGACCGCGCTCTGCTCCGCTTCCGGCGAAATCATCGACGACGTGGCCCCGTCCGCCGTCCAGCAGCGCACGATGTCGCGCATCGAGAGCATGCCGACGAGCTGGCCACGCTCGACGACGACCAGGTGGCGCACATGACGGCGCGACATCTCCACCGCCGCCCGCTCGAGGCTCCACTCCGGGGCCGCGGAGATGGCCGTGTCGCTCATGTGATCGGCAACGCGCTCGGCGTCGGGGTTCTCGCCGCGCCCGATCGAGTTCAGGACGTCGCGCTCGGAGACGACCCGCGGGCCCTGAGCCTCCTCGTCGACGACCACCGCGGCGCCGACCCCCTTCTCGGTCATCCGCGTCGCGACCTCGCGCAGCGTGTGGGACGGTCCCACGGTCAGCACGACGCTCGACATACCTTGGCGGACTTCCATCTCGACTATTCAGCTCCCAGGATTTGCTTGCGAGTTAGTGGCGATCGGCTCGAACCCTATCGAACGGGCGGCGATGGGCCGCGGCGAGCGCTGCCCGGACAGATAGGATTGCGCCGGTGGGTCGGTTGTTCCCTGTAAGTCGCAAGCGAATCGCTGCGCGCTTCGGCGCGTGCGCCGTCGCGCTCGCGGGCGTCGTCTTCATGGCCGGCTGCGATACGAGCGAGAACGCCGACGTCGTCCGCGGTCGCGCGCTGTTCCAGGCGCACTGCGGCACCTGCCACACACTTGCGGAAGCGGGCACCGGCGCCACGGTCGGCCCGAACCTCGACGCCGCCTTCGCTCGCGCCCGCGCGGACGGGATGGACAGCGACACGATCGAGGGCGTCGTCCAGACCCAGATCGAGAGCCCGCGCTACATCGAGAAGAACGCGCAGAACTACGGCCGCGTCTACATGCCCCCGAAGATCGTGGAGGGCCAGGACGCCGAGGACGTCGCCACCTACGTGGCCAGCGTCGCCGGGATCCCCGGCATCAAGCCACCGCCGCTTGGAACCCCCGACCAGATCTTCACCGAGAAGTGCGCCTCCTGCCACGGCCTCGAGCCGGGTGGCGGCTCAGGCGTCGGCCCGAACCTCGGCGATGCGCTGAAGGGCAAGGACGCCGCGTTCATCCTCAAGTCGATCGAGAACCCGAACGCCGAGATCGCCCAGGGCTACCCGCCGAACGTGATGCCTCAGGACTTCGCGCAGCAGATCCCGAAGGACAAGCTCGACGCGCTCGTCCAGTACCTCCTCAAGAACGCGAACGGCGGCGGCTGAGGCCGACGCCGATCAGCACCCCGATCTCGAACAGCAGCACGATCGCGCCCGCGAGGGGGCTGATGATCAGTCCCGCCGCGATGATCGGCGCCGCCGCGAGCCCGACGTAGAGGAATACGCGGAACATCGCCTCCTCTGAGCGCAGCGGGGTTTCGAGCTGCTCCAGGCGCTCGAGAACCGGATCGCGCTCGCTCGGCTCGTCCCCTGACATGCGTCCAACCTAACGATTCATGAGCCGTCCCGGGAGTAGCGTGCCTTCCATGAGACTCAAGCCACTCGTCGCCGCCATCGCACTCACCGCCGCCGTCGCCATCATCGCCCCGGCCGGCGCGCAGGTCGTGCCGCAGACCTACGCCCCGCGCGACTGCACAAAGCCGAAGCAGGAGCCCAAGAGCATCACGCTCGCGTGCGCCGACTCCGGGGCCGTCCTCAAGCACCTGACGTGGAAGAACTGGTTCGACCCGAAGGTCAAGGGCGAGGGCGACCTGTACCTGAAGGACTGCGATCCCAACTGCGTCTCCGGCGGGACCGACCGCTACCGCGTCAAGGTCAAGCTCTACGACGTCGAGACCGTCCAGTGCGCCGGCCAGACGCTCGACATGTACCAGAAGGCCAAGCTCAAGTACCTCGGCGACGCGCCTCCTCACGCGAACAACCTGCGCAAGTTCCCGGTTGCCTGCGTGAGCTGAACCGCACCTGACGTCAGTGCTTGGGCAGCACGCGGAACTTCGCCTTCGCCGGCGTTTCGTCCACGAGGTCGCCCGGTAGGGCCTGCGCCGCTCGGACCAAGAACGTGTGCTTGCCGGGCTCGACCTTGTCCTTGAACGGCGAGTTACAGAACGCATTCGAGCGAAAGTGATCCGTATCGAGCGCGCATTGGAACCGCGCGTCGGAGTCGTCGGCCGTGAACTTGATCTTGATCTTGGCCTTGGTGCTCCTGCGCTTCGGTGCCTTGGTGATCGTCGTGTTCGGCGGCGTGTTGTCGAGGAAGCTTGCCGAGACCGTGCGGTTGTTCGCCATGAGGAACTGACAGTCGGTCATGACCGGCCCGAGACAGCCGCTCGACGCATCGAAGCTGCCACCGAAACCGGGATCCGGGGTGGCCGTCAGGTCGACGGTCGTAGTGCTCGGGTACGCCTCGGTGCAATCGCCGGGACAGTCGATCCCAGGGCCTGTGACCGTGCCGCCGGGCCCGACGTTGACCGTCAGCACGCAGCCCTCGTGCTCCGTCGCTTCGCGTGGGCACAGGTCTTGGGTCTCATCCCCGTAGCCGTCGGCATCCTGATCCAACTCGATGTCGGCGTTGATCAGGAGCACCGAGTTGGCAAAAGCGGTTGAGCCGGAGGCGGGCGCCCCATCGACAAGCGTCGGCGCCCAGTAGCGAAACTCGGTACCAGCGAGGGACGCGAACGGTGGGAACTTCGAGTCGATGCCGATCTGGTCACCGGCCGCAATGGGCAGCCGGGTGGGGAACTCGCTGACCGCCGACGCGTTGGGCATGCCGGCCTCACTCGTTGTGACCGCGCCACGCGTGACCGAATTTCCGGGGCGCAGGATTCGCAGCGCCGTCAGTGACGGCGAGGCGCCTGACTTCACACGCCAGCGCACAACGATCCCGTTGGCCGGTGAGGCCAGGCCGTTCGGTGCGGCGCTCGCGGCCGGAAGCCCGAGGCCGAACGAAGCGGTGCATCCCGTGGCGAAGGCGTTGCAGTTCAGCGTGTTCGCGAACGGATCGGAGAGGTTGCTGCCGATCGTGAACGTCGCCCACGCCGGAGGCGCAAGCACAAGCGCCAGGAGGGCCGCGAAGCACGCACCGGTGACCTTCCCAAACCGTACGCCCATCAAAGCCACGCCCTTTCGCTGCAGCGTCCTCGCGCGCTGACGAGCAGAACCTAACCCGTGAGCGCCTCGATGTCGAGCGCGGCCTACAGGATGTAGACGGCGGTGAAGACGATGATCCACATGACGTCGACGAAATGCCAGTAGATCCCTGGCACCTCGACGCCCAGGTGGTCCTTCGCGTCCGGGCCGAAGTGCCCGCGCCAGGCGCGGATGTTGGCGAAGCTCAGGAGCACGAGACCGACGAAGACGTGGGCGCCGTGCAGGCCGGTGAGGCCGTAGAAGATGGAGCCGAAGGCGCCGTCGCGGGCGCTGAAGCCGATGTGGATGTACTCGTTGATCTGGATGAACAGGAAGGTCGCGCCCAGCAGCCAGGTCATCGCAAGGCCCATCTGCATGCCGCGGCGATTGCCGCGCTTGATCGACTCGAGCGCCCAGTGGATCGTGAAGCTCGACGAGACCAGGATGGCCGTGTTGCAGCCGGCGATCGAGACCGGCAGGTCGAATCCCTCCGGCGGCCACGGGCCGTCGTTGGCGACGACGCGCAGGAAGAAGTACGAGGCGAAAAACGCCCCGAAGAGCATGATCTCCGAGACGATGAAGATCGCGATGCCTAGGACCTGGCGGTCGATTCGCGAACTCGCGTTGGCCTCGGGCGGCCCGTGATGCTCATGGGCGTCGTGGCCGACGGCGATCGAAGCTGACTCCATTTAGGCGACCTCCTCGCTCGTTGCGTGTTCCCGGCCACCTCCTCACGGTGCTCGCGGCCTCGAAATGCTCGACCGGCTTGTCGGTGATCTCGTGGACCTGCTCGATCAACCCCGACTCCAGCCAGGCGGACTTCTGCCCGGCGAGGGTCGAGATGAGGATGTCGTCGATCCGGTAGTGCCCGATCGCGTTCTTGATGGCGCGCAGCGGCTCAGGGCTCATCGGCTGGCCGGTGGCGTCGATCTCGGCTCGATAGAGCTCGGCCAGGGCCGAGGCGAGCTTGTCGCAGACCTCCTGACGGCTGACATCGCCGGAGCGCGGGCAGATGATCGTGTACCGATGCGGGTGCTCGGAGGCACGATGCTTGAGGTGAGCAAGCAGGTCGGGGCTGTCGACCGTGCGCGTCGCGACCAAGAGCGTGTGCGTGAGATCCCAGCGCACCGCGTCGTCGTCGACGCGGACCGGGATGTGCGTGACGGGAACCTCGAAGCGGTCCTTCGCCCACTCGATCAGGTCCTTGCGCATCAGGCCGAATCGCGACTCGTAGAGCGCCGAGAGCAGCACCTCGGAAGGCTGGAAGGCCCTTACGGCGTCGTCGAGCGCGAGCGCGCTGTCGGGGTCGAGCACGGCTCCCTCCGACTCGATGTCGAACTCCTCGAGCACCTCCTGCGTGACCTCGACGCGGCTCCAGGCAGCGTCGCGCACCTCGTCACGGTCGACGATCTGGCCGACGATCGGCTGGTTCTGCGGAGCCGCGACGGCAACACTGGTGGCGCCGGCCTCGACTCGGTCGCGGATCGCGCCCAGCAGCCTGCGGCCGCCGGCGACCTCGTTGACGAACGCCAAGACGGTGCCGCCCTCGCTCCAATCCACCGGGCTGGCGGTGTCGGAGGTCGGGTAGCTGGCCTCTTCGCCCGCGGTCACGGACTACCCCCGCCGGATGCTCCAGCACCCGCCGCCGCCCCGGCCACAGCGGGCTCGGGCTGACGGACCTCGGCCCCCTCCTCGCCGCCCATGATCGCGTGGCGGGCGCCGGGGACGCCGAACTCGTAGGGACCGCCGACGACGCGCGGGATCTCATCGAAGTTGAAGATCGGCGGCGGCGACGAGACCTGCCACTCGATCGTCTTCGCCCGCCAGGGGTTGGCCGCGGCCCGCGGGCCGTAGCGCCAGGAGACGTACATGTTGTACATGAACACCAGCTGGGCGAGGCCGAGGAAGAAGGATGAGATCGAGATGATCAGGTTCCAGGTCCCGAACTGCGCGGCGTAGTCGGCGACGCGCCGCGGCATCCCCTCCATCCCGATCCAGTGCATCGGCACGAAGGTGCCGAGCATGCCGGCGAGGGTGAGGTAGAAGTGCACGCGCCCGAGCCGCTCGTCGTACATCCGCCCGGTCATCTTCGGGAACCAGTGGTAGATCCCGGCGAAGATCGTGAACACCGAGCCGCCGAACAGCACGAAGTGGATGTGCGCGACGATGAAGTAGGTGTCGGAGACGTGGATGTCGATCGGCACCATGCCCAACATCACGCCCGAGATCCCGCCGATCACGAAGGTGACGATGAAGCCGAGAGCGAACAGCATCGCCGTCGATTTCAGGTGGATCACCCCGTCGAAGAGGGTCGCGAGCCAGGAGAAGATCTTGATTCCGGTCGGGACGGCGATCAGCAGCGTCGTGATCATCATCGGCACGCGCAGCCAGCTGAACATGCCGCTGACGAACATGTGGTGCGCCCAGACCGTGTAGGAGAGGACGACGATCCCGATCAGCGCGAGCGCCATCAATCGGTAGCCGAAGATGGGTTTGCGCGCGTGGGTTGAGATCACCTCTGAGACGATCCCGAACCCGGGCAACATCATGATGTAGACGGCCGGGTGTGAGTAGAACCAGAAGATGTGCTGGTAGCTGAGGACGTCGCCACCGAAGCTCTCCTGGAAGAAGTTCGTGTGCAGGACGCGGTCGAAGAGGACCATGAACTGCACGCCGGCGATGAAGGGGTCGCCGCGACGACCAGCAGCGAGGTCGAGAGGTTCGCCCAGACCAGCAGCGGCATCCGCCAGAAGGTCATTCCCGGCGCCCGCATGGTGATGATCGTGACGAGGAAGTTCAGCGCCGTCGCGATCGAAGACGCGCCGGCGAACTGGACGCCGAGGTTGAAGAACGACTGGCCCAGCGGCGCCCCGGTCGATAGTGGCGCGTAGCCGGTCCAGCCGGCGTCGAAGGCACCGCCCGGGGACCAGGAAGCTGGCCAGGAAGAGCAGGCCGGCCATCGGCAGCATCCAGAACGAGAGGGCGTTCAGGCGCGGGAACGCCATGTCCGGCGCGCCGATCATCAGCGGCAGGACGAAGTTCGCGATTCCGGCGAAGACCGGGATCACGAAGACGAAGATCATCAGCGCGGCGTGGGTCGAGAAGAGGCCGTTGTAGGTGCCCGGGTCGACGATCTGCGTGCCCGGCTGCGCGAGCTCGGCGCGGATCAGCATCGCGATCAGGCCACCGCAAGGAAGAAGAAGAAGGTCGTGACGATGTACTGGATCCCGATGACCTTGTGGTCGGTGTTGAACTTGAAGTAGTCGCGCCACGACGTCGCCCCGTGCTGGGAGTGGTCGTCGGGGATCGTCGGCGCGCCGGAGGCCCAGCGGAACCAGTAGTCGAACGCACCGAGCCGACGAGGAACCCGAGCGGCGCGGTGATCGCCGGAACGATCAGGTGCGGATACCCGTCGCCGCGGTCTGGAAGATCGGCAGGCCCGAGATCGCGCGCAACGCGACGACGAGGCCGAAGCCGAAGCCGCCGCCGAGCAGAAAGCCGATACCCGCCCGTCCAAGTCCTGGTCTCTTAATCGCCGCTACCACGCCAGTCCTACCTCCTCAGAGCCTATGTCCCGCTGAGGCCCGCTAGACCCGCCCGACCCGGCCTGCGCCTTCGCCTGCTCATAAGCCACTGATCGAAGTCCGCCTCGACTCGACGACGACCGTCGCGCGCATCGTCGAGTGCCCCGTCCCGCACAGCTCGGTGCACACCAGGCTATACGTCCCCTCCTTGTCCGGCGTGACGACGAACTCGTTGTCGATCCCCTCGCCCTCAGGGTCGTTTGCCGGCACCGCATCGCGCTTGATCCCCCACTCCGGCACCCAGAACGAGTGCAGGACGTCCAGGGCGTTCATCGTGATGTCGAGCTGGCGGTTGACCGGCACATGAAGCTCGTGTGTCGTCACCGGCGTCGCGCTGATCCCGTCCCGACCATCTTCTCCGGATACTCGAAGGTCCACTCGAACTGCTGGGCCGATGACCGTGAGCGGCATGCGTCCGCTGCCTTCGCCTCGATGTCGTTGAGCACCGCCCAGCTGTACCCGGCGCCGAAGAGGACGATGATCGTCGGGATCACGGTCCAGGCGATCTCAAGCTTCGTGTTGCCGTGGATCGGCTTGCCGTCCGACTCGTCGCCGGGCTTCGCGCGGAACTTCCAGATCGCGTAGGTGAACATGACGATGACGATCGCGAAGACGAAGCACGAGAGTACGACCATCACGTTGAAGAGGGTGTCGATCGGTCCCGCGCTCCTTCGAAGCGGCGTCGCCGAACCAGTTGAACTGGAGCATGAAGACAGAGCTCATAGCGCCGACGATCAGCGCTGCCGCGGCCAGTCGCACGTAGGTCACCCGGGTCACCGTCGGCGATTCTATTGATCGCGGCGACGGTGCCCCCGCGTCCGCCACGACCTTGTTTCAAACGGCTCAATGTGAAATCGCAGCCGCCGCAGGCCGCGCGGAGCCCTCCGCTTCGACCGCCGGCCTCCTCGTCGGTGGCAACGTGTAATGTCCTCCGCCCGATGCAGAACCAGCGTCAGATCTATCGCCTTCGAGCCCGCGCCTCGGGCCGCGAAGCTTTCGGCCCGGCCGAACCCGGCGGCGTCTACATCGACCGCGAGACGGGCGAGGAAATGGAGCCCGTCACCGAGCTGCTGCCGCTCGCCCCGTCGGACTCCGCCCTGCTGCGCTCGCCCGAGAACCTCCGCACCTGCCGCCGCTGCGATCAGCTGATCGGCGTCGACGTCAGCGACTGCCCGTACTGCGGGCTGCGCCAATCCCCGCTCGCCTGATTCGCGTCCTAGCCGCTCGCCGTCGGCGCCTGCCTGGCCCTCCGCGTGCGGCGACGACCCCGCGACCACCTCGCGCACGATACGGTCACGGTCACCGTGCCGATCGACCAGCTCGACACACGTCGACCTCGACCTCGCCCCCTCGACCACGACGACGAGCCGACCACGACGACAACGGATCATCGACGACGACCACAGCACGACGTCGACGACGACCTCCGACGGCGGCTCTGGCGGCGTCTCAGCCCGGCGGACAAGCGGGCAGGACTCGCTCGACGAGTTCTGCAACGAGCACCCGGGAGCCTGCGAGTAGCTCAGCGGGGCGTGTAGTAGGCCCAGTAAAGGATGCGCGCGCCGCGGTAGTCGCAGCCGTACTAGCGCTGGGAGCCGACCTTCTGCTGCGGCTTGCCGGTCTTGATGTTGTCGGTCGCCGTCGCACGCGCCGTCGGCGCGGCTGGCTCGCCAGAGGTTCGTTCCTGAGCCGAGGTTGATCGGCGAAGGCGGGGGCCCAGGTTGGGATCGTCAGCGCGACGAAGTCGCCCTTCTTCATCCTCAGCGGATCGGTGAGCGTGAACGTCTCACGGCTGCCGAACAAGGACGTCAGCCCGATCACGGGGCTCTGCCCCTTGAGCTTGTAATTGCGCTTGTCGCGACGGCGGATCATCCGAGATCCGCGCTGTGGGCGTCGTTCCGAAGACGTTCGATTGGTAGAAATTTCCGAAGAAGCTGGTCTCGGAGCCCTTGGGCTTGGAGAGATCGACCGCCCATGCGACGATCCAGCCGTCCTCGCGCGCCTTGAATGGCGCCTGCACCCCGTCGGCCTTGACCTGGAAGCCGGTGACGCTGCCGACCGCCTCACAGGGGTCGTTGGCGCCGCTGCTCGGACATGACGGCGCCGGTGTGCGGGAGGTGTTGCCGAGCGTCTTCGCAGGCGTCGCCCAGGCGCTGGTGGCGCCCATCAGCGCGCACAGGGCAACCAACCCGAGCGCGGCGGCAAGCGCCGAGCGGGCAGAGCGAACGGGACGTGTCGTGGAACCGACCATCGATGAGGCAGAACACCTATTCCCACGCAGGGGTTTCGGTTCCTGCTGCGTTTAACAGCTTAGGACGGGACGGCAGACGGCGGTAGATTCCCCCCCAGTGCCTGCAATCGAGGTATCAGGGCTCGAGCGCGAGTTCTCGGGGGGTCTGCGAGCCGTCGACGGCGTCGACCTCGAGGTCGCAGACGGTGAGATCTACGCCTTCCTCGGCCCAAACGGCGCCGGGAAGACGACGACCGTGCGGATGCTGACGACCCTGCTGCGCCCGACCGGCGGCAGCGCTCGGCGTCGCAGGCCTGACGTCGTCGCCGAGGCGGCCGACGTCCGCCGCTCGATCGGAGTCGCCCTGCAGGAGGCGGCGCTCGACCCGCTGATGACCGGCAACGAGCTGATCCGCCTGCAGGCGACGCTGCACGGGCTCATCGGCGCCGAGGCCGAACGCCGCTGCGCGGCGCTGATCGAGCGGGTCGGGCTCGCGCGGCGGCCGACCGGCGCGTCGGCACCTACTCGGGTGGGATGCGCCGCCGCCTCGATCTCGCCTCGGCGCTCGTGCACGAGCCCAAGGTCCTCTTTCTCGACGAGCCGACGACCGGGCTCGACCCGGTCAGCCGCAAGGCGATCTGGGAGGAGGTGGCGCGCTCAACGCTGACGGCACGACCGTCTTCCTGACGACGCAGTACCTGGAGGAGGCCGACCAGCTGGCCAACCGCGTCGGGATCATCAACGGCGGCCAGATCGTCGCCGAGGGCACGCCGGCATCGCTCAAGGCCGAGGTCGGCAAGCCCCACCTCGAGGTCGGGCTCGTCGATGGCTCCGCCGAAGCCGCGGAACGGGTCGGCTCGCAGTTCGGCCGGATCCTGCCGCCGACGTGACGGCAAGTTGCTGGTCGAGCTTGGCCGCGGCGCCGGCGACGTCGCCAAGGTCGTCCGCGCGCTCGACGAAGCCGGGATCCTGGTCGAATCGCTCGAGCTCGTCGAGCCGACCCTCGACGACGTCTTCGTCGAGAAGACCGGCGAGCACATCACCAGCGCCGACGAGGGCGAATGAGCCATCTGGTCGCCAACGCGCGCGTCGTCGCGGCGCTCGGAGCGCGGTCCATCAAGCAGACGTTTCGCCGGCCGCAGCTGGTCTCGCCGATCATCATCTTCCCGACGCTCCTGCTCGCGGTTCAGACCGGCGGCGCAGGGCGTGCCGTCGACCTGCCCGGCTTTCCCGAGGTCCACAACTTCCTCAGCTTCATGCTCGCCGGGGCGACCCTGCAGTCGTGCCTGCTCGCGGGCAACTCGGGCGGAATCGCGCTTGCCGTCGATCTCGAGATGGGCTTCACCGACCGGCTGCTGGCGGCGCCGATCTCGCGCTTCTCGATCGTGCTCGGCCGCCTCGCCGGGCACCGCCGCGCTCGGCGCGGCGACCGCGGTCTGGTTCATCGTGGTCGGGCTGATCTTCGGCGCCTCATTCGAACTCGGCGTGCCCGGGATGTCGCTGATCATCCTGCTCGCCTCGCTGGCCGCATCCGCATTCGGCGGGCTCAGCGCCGCGATCGCCCTCTACACGGGCCAGGCATCGATCGTCCAGGGCCTGTTTCCGCTGATCTTCGTGATCCTCTTCCTGTCGACCGCGTTCTTTCCGGTCAACCTGCTGCTCGAGCCCGCGGCCTCGGTGGCCGAGTACAACCCGCTCTCGTTCATCGTCGACGGCATCCGCGAGCCGGTGATCGGCTCGCTGACGGCGGTCGACGTGCTCCAGGCGTTCGGCGCGATCGCCCTCGTCGGCGCGATCTCGCTGGCCTCAGCGCGATCGCGCTGCGGCGGCAGATTGCGGGTCGGATAGCGATGGGCTTCGCGGTCGACCTCGCCATGGTCCGCGCCCTGGTCCGGCGCTCGACGAACGAGATCCTCAGGGTTCCCTGGCGCCGCGATACCCGGCGTGCTGCGCACCGACGATCTTCTTCCTCGGGCTCACCGCGGTGTTCGGAAACCTCACCCTGCTGCCCGGATTCGACACCCCAGCTATCAGAGCTTCATCCTCCCGATCAGCCTGCTCCAGGGCGCAGGCTTCACCGGCGCCGCGACCGGCGTCAACCTCGCGCGCGACATCGAGCAGGGCTGGTTCGACCGGCTGCTCTCCTCCCCCGCCCCTCGCCCCGCGTTGCTCGCCGGGATGGTGCTCTCGGCGAGCCTGCGCTCGCTGATCCCGGCAACGGTCCTGCTCACCGTCGGCTTTGCGATCGGCGTCCACTTCCCCGGCAGTCGGCGGCCTGCTGGTCGCGATCCTCTGCGTGATGGGCACCGGGACGATCGCCGCCTGCTGGGGCGTCAGCCTCGCGCTGCACTACAAGACCCAGAGCGCGGCGCCACTGATGCAGGCGGGCATGTTCATCCTCGTCCTGACGACGACCGCCTACGCCCCGCTCGAGCTGCTGCAGGGCTGGCTCGCCGACATCGCCCGGATCAACCCGCTGACCCAGGTCGTCGACGCTATGCGCCAGGGCTTCATCGACGAGGACGTCACCTGGGCGCAGACGTGGCCTGCCTCGTCGCGCTGCCGGGGATGCTCGCGCTGCTCAGCGCCTGGGCCCTGCGGGGGATGGCGCGAACGTCGTACTAGGCACCGGGCAGCAAGGCAGCGGAACCCCGGCCGCGCACCCTGCTTGGATCTGCGCATGGCTTCCGCGCCGACGACGACTTTTCCGAGCTCGCCGAGCGCTGCCGCGCGGTGCTCGAGGCGTCACACGCGGAGGGCGAGCGCCGCGGTGACGCCGCTACTCGTATACGCGACCGAGCCCGAGCCGGTATCCATGGCAGTGGTATTGGGATTCCTGCTTCGCGGCGATCGTCTGGCGGCGCTTCGACCGCTCGCGCTCGCGCGACGAGCTCGAGAGCCTGCTCAACGCGATGCGCCCCGATGGCTTCATCGGCCATGTCGTCTTCTGGGACCAGCCGCTGAGCTTCAAGCGGCTCGTCTACTACAACGTCACCTCCCGCCACGCCGAGATGACCGGAACGATCCAGCCCCCGCTTGCTCGCCTGGGCGTGGCGGCTGGCCGTCGGCGATCCCGCCGACGAGCCACGGATCGCCAGGCACCACGAGTGGCTTCGCGCCAACCGCGATCTCGAGGGCGACGGCCTGCTCTGGCTGGTCCAGCCGGACGAGTCCGGCCTCGACTCCTCGCCGAAGTTCGACCCCGTCTGGGGACGGCTCAAGCATGGCGGCTACGGCTTCCCGCTGCTGGTCGCGCGCAACCGCCACCTCGGCTGGGACGCGCGCCGGATCCGCGACCGCGGCTGGCCGGTCCTCTGCGAGATGATGACCAACGTCCTCTGGTGTCTGGCGCGGATCGCCGCAGGCGAGCCGTCGATCACGCCGGCGCTTGTCGATCGCCTCTGGGACGAGCGCACCGGCCTCTTCCTCGACGAGGTCCAGCCCGGCGGCGCGCGACCGCCGATCTCGACATGGGCTGCACTCTCGCCGCTCGCGCTCCCCGACCTGCCCGAGGAGATCGGCCATCGCCTGGTGCGCGAGCACCTGCTCGACCCGACGCGCTACTGGCTGCCAACCCGCCCCCGTCGGTCTCGGCGGCGGAGCCGACCTTCGAGCCCAATCGCGGACCGGGCTGGAAGCTGCGCTACTGGCGCGGGCCGACCTGGGTCAACGCGGCCTGGATGCTCTCGCTTGGCCTGCGGCGGCTCGGCTACGACGACGAGGCCGACGCTGATGACCGAACGCCTCGCGGGCTCGTCATGAGCGAGGGGCTGCGCGAGTACTACGACCCGTTCACCGGAGAGGGACTGGGCGCACGCGACTTCGCGTGGACGAGCCTGATCTTGGAGATGGCGGATCCGGGGCCGAGGCCTTGACCGCCGACGTATGCATCCGTCGAGTTCACCGACCCCGGGCTGTCCCTGGGCGTGGAGCGCCGAGCCCTTTCGGCGGCGCCTCGACTGGCTGTACTCCGACCGGGTCGAGTGGGAGCCTGCGGATGGTCGGCCTCTCTGAGTCGCCCGACGACTACCTCGACAAGGGGCTTCACCCCGGAGAAGCAGTCGGCGTCGTTTCAAGAAGATCGCGCGCGAGCACGGGATGCCGATCGATTCCGTCGGTGCGGCCGCGGACTGGCGGCGACCCTGCCGGCATGCCGCGCGATCGTGGCGACTCGCATCCGCGCCCCCGACCGAACCCGCCACCTGATCCGTCGCCTACGGGTCCTGCATTTCTCCGGATGGCTGTTGGATGAGGACGAGACGATCCAGCGCGCCGCCATCGAGGCCGAGGTCGATCCTGACCAGCTGGCCGAGTGGACCGCCGAGCCCGAGGTCGAGGCCGAGCTTCGAGCCGACATGGCGGCTGCGCGCGAGCCGCTGCCCGCGCCGCCAGGGTCCTCGACGAACGGCTGGCGAACTGGTCCGGAGGACGCCGCTACACCTGTCCCAGCTATGAGATCACTCGCGCTCGCTGACGGCGTGACGATCTCCGTTCCCGGCTTCCAGCCGTTCGCCGCCTACGACGTGGTGCTCGCAAACCTGGTTCCGGGCCTCGATCGCTGTGAGCCGCCGGGGAGCGCCACCGAGGTGCTCGAGTGGGCCGCCGTCCCCCTCGCCTCGCAGGAGGTGGCTGTGCTTCTCGATGTCGACCTGGACGAGGCGCGCGAGCAACTCGGCCGCGTCGCCGACGAGGAACACGTGGGCGCCGACGGCTTCTGGCATTTACGCTAGGAACCCTCGCTGCGACCCGCACGCCCGGAGGCGAAGCCGAGGACGTGGCGGGATTTACTTGTAGCGGTAGGTGATCCGACCGCGGTCGAGGTCGTACGGCGAGAGCTCGATCTTCACGCGGTCGCCCGGGAGGATCCGGATGTAGTGGCGGCGCATCTTGCCGCTGATGTGCCCGAGGACCTCGTGGTCATTGTCGAGCTTGACCTTGAACATCGTGTTGGGCAGGGCCTCGGTGACCTCGCCCTCCATCTCGATCTTCTCTTCTTTGCCCATACGACCGGGTGAGGGTAGCGGCTACTCCGATCGCGAAGCCCGATGGGCGAAGCGGAGGCGCGGCGCCGTTGAGCCGCCTATTTGCCCTCGAACTTGGCTTTCCCAGGCCCATCTGCAAGGAACGAGCGGACCGCGTTCTGGAGGTCCTCGGTGGCGAACAGGCCGGCGAACACCCCCGGAGTGACCTCGTCCGCGGCCGCCACGCCGCCGTCGGAGACGGCCTTGACGATCTTCTTCGTCGCCGCGTGGGCGATCGTGGGACCGCTCGCGAGCTGATGGGCGAACTTCATCCCCTTCTCGTGCACGGTGCCATCGGGGACGACGCGGTTGATCACGCCCCAGCGCTCCAGAACCGCGGCGTCGTAGAGCCCGCGCGTCATCACGAACTCGCGCGCTCGGGCGGGCCCCGCGCGGTCGGCCATCCGCTGGGTACCGCCGGCACCTGGAGTCAGCCCGACGACCGCCTCGACGAGGCCGAACTTCGACGACTCCTCCGCCCACATCAGATCGCACCCGAGCGCGATCTCGAGCCCGGCCGTGAGGCAGAGCCCGTGGATCAGCGCGAGCGTCGGGATCTCGAGCGCCTCGAGCCGCTGGACGCCCTCGATCAGCGGACCCGCCATCCCGCTCGCAGCGTCCGGCGAGTCGGCATCGACGATCCGCTGGAAGCCGTTGACGTCTACGCCGCCGGTGAAGATGTCGCCCCGCGCGCGCCAGACCAGCGCCCGCGCGCCCGAGCCCTCGACCTCGTCGAGACAGCCCATCAGCTCGTTGAAGGCGTTGTCGGTGAAGAGGTTGAGGGGCGGGTTCTCGAGGGCGATCACGGCGACGTCGCCGTCGTGCTCGAGCTTGATCGTGGCGTCGGCCATCGGTGGTTAGGTCTCCTTTCTAAGAGGGTCTGACCCCTCTTAGGTTTCGGCTCGGATTTCCGCCGCCGTCGCGGCGATCTCGTCGGGGTCTCCCGGGGTCGGAACCCACGGGAGCTCCAGCGGGTCGTCCTCATAGCGCGGGACGACGTGAATGTGGAAGTGAAAGACGGTCTGCCATGCGGCGGGGCCGCAGGCGTTGATGAGGTTGAAGCCGTCGGGTCGGAGGGTCTCGCGCATCTTGCTGGCCAGACGCTGAGCGGCGATGGCGCAGTGAGCGAGGTCCTCGTCGGTGATCTCGAGCAGGTCCGCAGCATGCTTGCGAGGGACCACGAGCGCATGCCCGCGCGTGGCCGGGTTGATGTCCATGAACGCAACGGTGTGCTCGTCGGAGTCGATGATCTGCGCCGGCACCTCGCCGGCGACGATCCCGCAAAAGAGGCAGTCAGTCATCGGCGCGGACCCTATCGATTGTGTTCTGAAGCGCCGCGGCAAGCCGAAGCCGGTCATGCTGGGTAGGGGTGAACGCGTTAGAGCTACGTGACGTTTGCCGGCCTTTCGTGCGCCGCTCTCGCTAAGGGTGTCCCTCCTTCCGCGCTATAGGGCGGCACGAGGGACACCCTTCCGGCGTGGCGGGCGCGCGACGGCGGGATGACGCGCGAAACCGTCGCGAAGCGCGGTTTGCGTCACAGGCCACCCTCCCCACCCAGCCAAACCCGGCCGAGACCGCACGAGCGCTACTCGCGAAGCGCCGCCCGCGCCACGCGCACCGCGTCGTCCGCGGACGCGACGTCGCCGGTGAATACGCCCGCCTCGACCTCGGTCAGCAGGCGGCCGAGCTGTGGGCCCGGCTCGATCCCGACCGCCGCGGCGAGTTCGTCGCCCGCGATCGGCGAGCGCGGTGGTCCGTCGCGGTGCCAGGCGACCGCCTCGGGGAGCACCTCGCGAGCGAGCTCGAGGTGCGCCTCGATCATCTCCGGGCTGGCGGTGGGACCTCCGCCCCGCGCGGCGAGCCGGTCGGCGACGGTGAGCAGCGTGACGTCCGCGCCAACCGGATCGGTCAGTCGCAGGTAGTCGAAGAGCCGTCGGCGCGGCAGCGGGCGCTCGCGGGTCATGAAGCCCAGGTGGAGGTGGTGAAGGGTCAGCGCCTCGAGGTGCCGCGACAGGGCCCGGCTCGTCTTCAGCCGGGCGCAGGCCTCGCGGACGATGGTCGCGCCCTCGCGGTCGTGGCCGATGAACGAGACCATCCCGCCGCCGTGCTCCTGGCGCGTCATCGGCTTGCCCGCGTCGTGGAGAACCGCGCCGAAGCGCAGCGCCCCGCCGCGGGTGAGGTCGTCGGCCAACGGCTCATCGAGCAGCGCCTGGACGTCAGCCGCCGCGGCCCCGGCGTAGCGCTCCAGGTCACCCTCGACCTCGAGCACGTTCGCGAGCACCTCGAGCGTGTGCCCATGTACGTCCAGGTGGTGATTGAGGTTCTGGCCCACGCCACGCAGTGCTTCGAGCTCGGGCAGGACGCCCGGGGTCGCGCCGAGGTCGTCGAGCAGCGCGAGCCCGCGCAGCGGATAGGGGCCGGCAATCAGCTGGCGCAGCTCGGCGAGCTGGCGCTCCCCCGCCGGCTCGCCGGCACGGTCCGCCGACTCGCGCGCGAGTCGGATCGTCCCTGCGTCAAGCTCGAAACCGAACTCGGCGCCGAGCCGTGCCGCGCGCAACAGGCGCAGCGGGTCGTCGGTAAAGCTGCGCTCGGAGACCGCCCGCAGGCGCCCTGCCTCGAGATCGGCGAGACCGCCGTGCGGATCGATCGGCGCCCCGGCCGGATCGGCCAGTGAGACCGCGATCGCGTTCACGGTGAAGTCACGCGCAGCCAGATCAGACTCCAGCCCGCCACCCCGCAGGCGCGAGACGTCCGCATGCCAGCTGCGGTCGTTCGACATCGCGCGCCAGGTTCCGAACTCGGCCGACAGCTCGAACACGGGGCCGCCCGCGGTTCGGCCGATCGCCTGCGCGACCTCACGCTCCTCGCCCGCGACGGCGAGATCGACGTCGACGACGTCACGCCCGAGCGCCGCGTCGCGCACCGCCCCGCCAACCACCCAGACCCCGTCCATCGCCCCGACGGCCTCCCGAGCCGTGGCAACCGCGTCCGAGTCGCCGAGGTTCATCGCGCCCGGGCGAGCTCGCGGGGCACCCGCGGCGAGATCCCGCAGGTGATCTCGTAGTTGATCGTGTCAAGTCGCCGCGCGAGCTCCTCGGCAAGGATCCGCTCCCCGCCCTGGGCGCCGATCAACACGGCCTCGTCGCCGGCTGAGACCGTCGGCTCCGGGCCGAGATCGATGGTGATGTTGTCCATCGAAACCGTTCCGACGAGCGGGTAGCGGTGCCCGCCGACGAGAACGTCGGCGTTGTTGCTGAGCCCGCGGCGCACGCCGTCGCCGTAGCCGATCGGCAGCACGCCGACACGCGTCTGCCGGTCGGCCGCCCACGTGCGGCCGTAACCGGCGGTGGCGCCCGGCTCGAACCGCTTGACGTCAGCCACGTAGGAGGTCAGCGAGAGCGCGGGCTCGAGGCGCTGCTGGGCCGGGTCGCGGCCAAACGGGTCGAGGCCGTAGATCGCCACCCCGCACCGGACCATGTCGAGATGCGCCCGCGGCTCGCGCAGCGTCGCGGCGCTGTTGGCGGCGTGCAGGATCAGGTCGCCGAATTCCGCCTTCAGCGGCTCGGCCACCGCCAGGAAGCGGTCGAGCTGCTCGTCGAGGAAGCTGGCGTCGTCCTCGTCAGCGGTCGCGAAGTGCGTCCAGAAGCCGACGAGGTCGACGCTGTCGGAGGCGGCCGCGGCGCGCGCGACGTCGGCGACCGCGTCCGGGTCGCGCTCCCCCAGCCTGCCCATGCCGCTGTCGTACTTGACGTGGACCTGTGGGCGGATACCAAGCTCACGCCCACGCCGCTCGACAACCTCGAGGAACTCGCGGTGCCAGACCGCGACGTCGGCCCCGACGCCGAGGCGCAAGGTCGAGCTCGTGCTCGTCGAGCGCGCCGAGGACGAGGATGCGAGCGCGCTCGGCGAGCTCGCCGCGCAGCTCGACCGCCTCGGTCGCCGCGGCCACCGCGAGCCACGTCGCGCCGCCCGCAAGCGCCGCCGCGGCGCACGGAACGGCTCCGTGGCCGTAGCCGTCCGCCTTCACGACCGCGCAGAGCGCCGTGCCCTCCGAGAGGTCGGAGGCGATCCGAGAGCAGTTGCGCTCCACGGCGCCCGTGTCGATGACCGCGCGCGCCCTCAAGGCAGTTCCATGTCCGGATCGAGCCCGACCGGGATCTCGTCGATGACGTCGGTGGCGACGACCGATTCCGGCGCCCCGATGCGCGCGGCGGCGAAGCGGCCGGCGCGAGTGTGGGCGTGAACTGCGGCGGCGGCCGCGGTCCGCGGCTCGAGTCCCCGCGCGATGAGCGCGCCGATCATCCCGCTCAGCACGTCGCCGGTTCCCGCGGTGGCGAGCGCGGGGCTCGACAGTGAGTTGACGGCCAGAAGCAGTCCGGGCGCGGCCACCAGCGTGTCGTCGCCCTTCAGGACGACGATCGCCCGCGCCGCATCGGCCGCCTGCTGGGCGCTGGCGATGCGATGGGCACCGATCTCGGCGGAGTCGCGGTCGAGCAGACGCCCGAGCTCGCCGGCGTGCGGCGTCAGAACGGTCGGCGCTGTGCGTGCGGCGAGCAGGTCGAGGCGACCCGCGAGGGCGCTCAGGCCATCGGCGTCGATCACGAGCGGCGCCTCGACCTTCGTCGCGATCTCCGCGACCAGTTCGCCGATCGGATCGGCGCGTCCGATCCCGGGACCGAGCACCACCGCCGCGGCGCGCTTTGCCGCTTCGAGGATCGGCTGCGCCGCAGCGGCCGTGAAGTGGCCGTCGGCGCTCGGACAGCCGGTCGACATCACCTCGGTCAGCTTGATCTCGAAGATCGCCTCGAGCTCGGCGGGCACCGCGACGGTCGCGTAGCCCGCCCCGGCTCGCGTCGCTGCCAGCGCTGACATGCACGGGGCTCCCGTGAGGCCGCGCGAGCCACCGATCACCAGCACCTGGCCCGAGCTGAATTTGGTCGAGTCCGGACCTCGGAGAGGTAGCTCGCCGAGGACATCGCGGCGGATCACACCGGCGCTCGGCTCGCCAGGACCGCCGTCCGGGATGCCGATCGGCGCGACGACGAGGTCGCCGGTGTGGCGTTTGCCGGGCGCGACCAGCTGGCCGACCTTGGCCGCGTGAAACGTGACCGTTACCCCGGCCTCGACGGCGACGCCCTCGACCTCGCCCGTCGATGCATCCACGCCGGAGGCGATGTCAGCGGCGGCAACAGGCGCGCCGCAGGAGTTGATCGCGCTGATCGCGCTGGCCGCGGGCTCGCGCGGGGCTCCGGAGAACCCCGTGCCGAAGATCGCGTCGACCACAGCGCCCGATCCCATCAGCGCGGCCTCGGCCTCGCCCTCGGCGAGCTCGCGCACGCTGCCCTCGAAGCGCTCGAGGTTCGCCGCGGAGTCGTCGGAGAGCTCGTCCGCCGGCCACAGCAGCAGCACCTCGACCTCAAAGCCCGTTCGCGCGAGCAAGCGCGCTGCGACAAGGCCGTCGCCGCCGTTGTTGCCCTTGCCGCAGACGATCCGGACCGGCCCGTCGGGACGTAGCTCCTCGACCGACGCGGCCAGCGCCGCGCCCGCAACCTCCATCAGGTCCAGCGAGGGAAGCCCCCGCTCATCGATGGCCCAGCGGTCGACGGCGCGCATCGCCTCAGCGCCGAGCAGCGGGTCGAGCCAGTCCTCCATCTACAGCGGGGTCGCGGTCACAGCTGCCGCGGCCAGCTCGCGCGAGTGGGTGAGCGAGACCGCCAGCTCGACGCCCTCGCGCTCGGCAACCGCTGCCGCATCGCCGCTCAGTCGCAGGGCGGGCGCCCCGTCTCCCCCGCCCAGCACCTCCACCTGGCCCATTCGCATGCCACCGAGCCCGAGAGCCTTCAGCGCCGCCTCCTTGGCGGCAAACCGCGCGGCGAGATGACGGCCGGGGCGCGCTCGGGCCGACGCGTAGTCGAGCTCGGCCTGCGTGAACAGGCGGTCAGCGAGGCGCGGGCGGCGCTCGAGCGCACCCTCGATCCGTTCGACCTCGATCAGGTCGATGCCGATCCCGGGGATCGCGGCCATGGGCGAACGCTACTGCGGTGCCAGCGTGACCGTGGTCCGCGTGATCAGCAGGCCGTCGCTGTGGCGGCTGCCGAGGATCAGCGACCCGAGATCGCCGAGGTAAGGCTCGACCGCCTGGTAGTTCAGCCGATCGCCGGGCGGATTATCCGCCGCCCCGATCTCGGCGACCTTGATCGTGTCGGGTAGATCGAGGAACAGCGCCGGGGCCATGCCGTCACCGAGGGCGGAGACCGCGGCCGAGTAGCCGGGGTCGTCGCCGAGGGTGGCGTCGGGGTGCAGGACCTGATCGACGCTCGCGCCGAATACGCCGACGAGCATGTCGTCGATCACGCCGGCCTCCGCCCCGCCCCCGGTGGCCGGCAAGCCGAAGCTGAACCCGTAGTCGGCGCCCTCCGGCGGCCCCGTGGACGGCGGCGGGGATGTGCGCTCGATCAACCTCTGGGCCACGGCGAGAAGCTTGCGCGGGCCGTCGGGATCCGTCGTCTCGGCAATCACACCGAACTCGATACCGGGCGACCCAGTCCCCGAGACGAAGCCCGCGGCGTCGCCGAGCCACGAGAAGACGTCCGCGCTCAGGTCGAGGCCCGTCATTCGCCTGACCTCCGATTGGAGCTGGCGAGCGCCGGGAAGCCCGCTGTTGGTGATCTGGTCGAAGGCGCGCGCGAGCGTGGGCCCGAGGTTCGGGAGCGCCGCCGCGAGCCACGCGTCGCCGGGAAGGTTCTCGAGGAGGGCCGACTCGGTGCTCGCAGGGGCATCCGAGTCGATCGCCGACGAGACGTCGATGCTGGCGGCGTCGGGCTGCACCGTGAGAGCCGCGCCCACGGGCTCCGACAGCAGGACGCCGAGTAGCGGCTTGACCATGCGCGCGTCCTGCGGCTTGACGTCGCCTGACGCGATCCCCGCGCTGATCAGCGCGCCCGGCTCGAAGTAAGCGGTCCCAAGCGCGTCATCCGGTAGGGGATCGAGGTGCGAGGTGTAGTCCTCGCTTCCGGCCAGTGACTCGCCCGCGGACGCGTCGACCGCGACCTTGAACGCCGCCTCCTGCCCTGCCACAAGCGCGCGGTCGTCGACGATCCCGACCGCCGTCGAGTCGGTGGGATCGAAGACGTAATCGGTGCCGTCGTAGGTGCGCTCTTCGGTCTCGTCGCCGGAAGCCTGCGCCGCCTTGTCGATGAACTCCCTGGCCGCATCCGCATCCGTCACCTCGACGATCGCCGCAGCGTCGGTGAGCGTGTTCGAGGGGCCGGTATCGAAGGATCGGACGAAAGCGGCAACGTGATCACCCAGCCAGGGCTCGACGTCCTGCGCGTAGCTGATGTCGTCGCCCGCGAAGGAGCGATCGATCGCGGCCGTCAGCTGGGCTCCGGGGTCGAGCCCGAAGCGGCCCGCGATCGAGTCGATCGCCGCGGCCTGATCGTCGCTGGGATCGATCGTCCCCTCGACGTAGAGCGGCACGTCGGGGGGCGCGAGCTCCGCGAGATCCGCACCGGCGGTGGAACCGTCGCTGCCACCACAGCCGATCGCAAAGACGCTCGCGGGCAGGGCGAGCGCACCGGCGACGATTTGGACGAGCCCTCCGCGCAAGCGGACGATGCTAACGGTCCGCTTTTCCCGAGCGTTAATCGCTCGTGACGGTGAATTACTCGACCGTGACGGTCTTCGCGAGGTTGCGCGGCTGGTCGACGTTGAGGTCGTTCAGGCGGGCGATGTAGTACGCGAGCAGCTGCAACGGAAGCACCGCCAAGATCGGCTGCAGGATCCAATCGGTTCGCGGGATCCAGAGCGTCTGGTCGGAGGCGTCGGCCACATGCTGCGAGCCCTCGGTGGCGACGCTGATCACGTCCGCGCCGCGAGCCCGCACCTCGGCGACATTGGAGAGGACCTTCTCGAGCACCGGGCTGTCGGTTGCGACGGCGATCACCGGGGTCGACTCGTCGAGGAGCGCGATCGGCCCATGCTTCATCTCGCCGGCCGCGTAGGCGTCGGTCGGGATATAGGAGATCTCCTTGAGCTTGAGCGCCCCCTCGAGGCACACCGGCAGGCCGACGTTGCGGCCGACGTAGAGGAAGAAGCGCTGCTCGTGGTGGCTGCGAGCGATCGCCTGCACGCGCCGGTCCACGCCGCGGATCGTCTCCTGGATCTTGTGCGGAAGCTCCTTGATCTCGCCGATCAGGCCCTCGACGCGCTCCGGCGACAGGCGGCCGCGCTCGGCGGCGAGCCAGAGCGCGAAGAGGTAAAGGGCCGCGGCCTGGCTCACGAAGGTCTTCGTCGCCGCGACGCTGATCTCGGTGCCGGCTCGCGTGAAGAGGACGGAGTCGGCATCGCGGGTCGCCTGGCTGCCCATCACGTTGGTCACCGCGATCACATGGGCGCCGCGCTCGCGCGCAAGCCGCATCGCCGCGAGGGTGTCGGCGGTCTCACCCGACTGGGTGATCCCGATGACGAGGTCGCCCGGACCGACCACCGGGTCGCGATAGCGAAACTCCGAGGCGACGTCGATCTCGACCGGGATCCGCGCCCACTGCTCGATGGCGTAGCGACCGACCATGCCGGCGTGGTAGGAGGTGCCGCAGCCCACGATGATGATCCGGCCGATGCGCTGGGCCATCCCATCGGGCAGGTTGAGCTCGGTGAGGTCGACTCGGGTCGGGTCCGCGAGTCGGTCGGCGATCGTCTCGGCGACCGCGTCGGGCTGGTCGTGGATCTCCTTGAGCATGAAGGTCGGATAGCCGCCCTTCTCGGCGTCCTCCTCGTCCCAGAGGACCTCCTCCACGTCGCGCTCGACCGCCTTTCCATCGGCGTCGATGATCCGAGCGCCCTCCGCGTCGACGGTGACGATCTCGCCATTCTTGAGCCCGAGCACGATGCGGGTATGGGCGAGGAAGGCGGGGATCGCCGAGGCGACGTAGGTCTCGCCCTCGCCAAGGCCGACGATCAGCGGGCACTCCTGCCGGGCGGCGACGAGCGTGTCCGGGTGGTCGGCGTGCATCGCGACGAAGGCGTAATGCCCGCGCAGGTCGCCGAAAGCGGCAATGACCGCGTCGGTGAGGTCGCCGTCGTAGTGCTTCTCGATCAGGTGGGAGACGATCTCCGCGTCCGTCTCGGAGTGAAAAGACATGACCCTCGGCGGTCAGCTGCTTGCGCAGGTCGGCGTGGTTCTCGACGATCCCGTTGAGGACGATCTGAACCTGGTCGGAGCAGTCGCCGTGTGGGTGCGCGTTCTCCTCGGTGACGCGGCCGTGGGTCGCCCAGCGGGTATGCCCGAGGCCGATCGTCGCCGGAGGCGCTGCGACCGCGACCCCGCCGCTGGACCGTTCTCGCCCATGCCGAGCTCCGCCCGCAGGTTGGCGAGGTTGCCGACGGCGCGGACCGTGTCGATGTGGCCGTCGGCGAGCAGCGAGATGCCGGCCGAGTCATACCCCCGGTACTCCAGCTTCTGGAGGCCCTCGACGAGCAGATCACGACAGGGACGTTGTCCGACGTAGCCAACGATTCCGCACATGAGGCGGTAAAGGGTAGAGACGAGGTGCAATCTACGGAGCGCACGATGGCAACCAAGCGCCTCAACGGCGGCGCGGCTCCGCCTCGCTTCGCTCCGCGATCGCAACCAACCGCTCGCACACGCGCCTCAGCGCCTCGGCCTCCTCGGGCGCCTCGACCATCACCCGGATCAGCGGCTCGGTGCCCGAAGGCCGCACCAGGACTCGGCCGCGGCCCTCCAGCGCGGCGCTCTCGCGCTCGATCGCCTCGGCAAGCTCCGGCGACCCTGCGGCAGCGTCGCGGTCTGCCACCTGCACGTTGACGAGCACCTGGGGCAGCCGCGCTCATCGGCGTCGCCTCGGCGAGGCCGCCGTCTCCGAGAGCGGCCAGCGTCAGCAGGGCTGCGGCGATCCCGTCGCCGGTCGGCGCGAACTCGGTCCAGATCACGTGGCCCGATTGCTCGCCGCCGAGGCTCCACTCGCGAGCGTCCATCTCGACCGTGACGTTGCGATCGCCCACCGCCGTCGTCGCGACCTCGATCCCGGCCTCACTCATCGCGTTGTGAAAGCCGTAGTTGCTCATCACCGTGACGGCGACGCCGCCGCCGAGCCGGCCGGTGGCGGCGAGGTGAAGCGCGGCCAGCGCGATCACCTCGTCGCCGTCGCGTATCATGCCCGCCGAGTCGACGGCGATGACGCGGTCCCCGTCACCGTCGAAGGCGAAGCCGATCTCGGCGCCCGAGTCGACGACGCGCGCCGCCAGCGCCTCGGGATGCGTCGATCCGCAGCCGTCGTTGATGTTGCGCCCGTCGGGCTCCGTGGCGATCGCATCCACGTCGGCGCCCAGGCGCGCGAAGATCGCCGGCGCCGCGCGGTGGGTGGAGCCGTTCGCGCAATCGAGCACGATCCGCCTGCCCGAGAGATCGAGGCGGAAGGCGTGGGCGAGCTCGCGCAGATAGTCGTCGAGGCCGCCGTGAAGCTCGTGAACCGTCCCGACCCCGGTTTCCCTCGCGCCCTCGAGCGGAGCGAGCCCGGCACGGACGAGCGCCTCGATCCGCGCCTCGTGCGGCGTCGTCGAGCTTGCGCCCGTCGGGGCCGAAGAACTTGATCCCGTTGTCGTGCCACGGGTTGTGCGACGCGGAGATCACCGCTGCGAGGTCGAGCCCCAGGCGGCGGACGAGGATGGAGGCGCCGGGCGTCGGCAACACGCCGGCGACGTGCGCGTCGCCACCGGCCTGAGCGATTCCGGCGGCGATCGCCGACTCCAGCATCGGGCCCGACTCGCGCGTGTCGCGCAGGACGAGCACCTGCGGCCGGGCCGCCGGTGCACTCCCTTGTGGCCGCGATCCCGAGCGCCACCGCCAGCTCGGCGGTCAGCAGCTCCCCGGCGACACCGCGAACCCCGTCGGTACCGAAAAGCTTCTGCTGCGGAAGGTCCATTCGCCAGCGCCCGTGATCGGCGCTAGCGCTTGGAGAACTGCGGCCTCTTGCGAGCCTTCTTGAGTCCGGCCTTGCGACGCTCCTTCTTGCGGGCATCGCGGGTCAGCAGGCCGCGGCGCTTCAGCTCGGAGCGGAGCTCGGGGTCGATGTCGGTGAGCGCCCGGGCGATCCCGTGACGCACGGCGCCGGCCTGGCCCGAGATGCCGCCGCCGTGGACGCGGACGACCACGTCGACGTTCGACTCGTAGCCGGCTGTGACCAGGGGCTGACGGGCGAGCGAGCGCAGATACTGGCGCGGGAAGTACTCGTCGAGCGTGCGACCGTTGACGGAGACGCTGCCGTCGCCGGGCCGGACGATGACGCGGGCGATCGAGCTCTTGCGCTTGCCGGTCGCCTGAATCGTCTGATCCGCTGAGAGCTCGACCTGCGGGCTCGATCGCGCGACCGGCTCGTCGCTGGCCTCGGCCTCAGCCTCCAAGCGGGCGCGCTCCTCCTCTTCGGCCTCCAGCCGGGCGCGCTCCTCGGCGTCGAGCTCGCGCTCGGGCTCCAGGGCGATCGGCTCCAGATCGGCGCCGGGCGCCTGATCCTTGGCCTTCGGTCGATCGGGCTCGGCAGAGCTTGTGGCGTCAGACCCCCCGGTTCCGCAGGCTCGGGCGCTCGTCGCAGGCGACCTCGGCGTCTGACCCCGCGTTCGGCTGTTCGGCCGGCGGTGCTCGGTTGCGGGCTCGTGGGGTCTGACCCCGCGTTCAGTGCTTCGGGAAGCGTCGGGCCCGCTGCCGGCGCTTCGGTGTCTGACCCCGCGTTCGGCTGTTCGGCGCTCTCTCCTGCGCAGCTGGCTCCTCGGCGGGGGCCTCGGTGGTCTCGTCCTCGGGCGGGGTTTGCTCGTCCGGCGTCTCTTCGGTCATCAGGTCTCGATCTCGATCGGCTTCGGCTTCTGGGCGGCGTGGGGATGATCGGGCCCGGCGTAGATCTTGAGCTTCTGGATCTGCTGCGCGGGCGAGTCGGTTGCGGGGCAGCATCCCGTTGACCGCCTTGCGGATCACTTCCTCGGGCCGCCGCTCGAGCATCTCGTTGAGCGTGCGCGAGCGAAGCCCGCCGGGATAACCGCTGTGGCGGTAATAGATCTTGTCGGTGCGCTTCTTGCCGGTGACGGCGATCTTCTCGGCGTTGATGACGACGACGAAGTCACCGGTGTCGCAGTGGGGCGTGTACTCGGGCTTGCGCTTGCCGCGGAGCATGTCGGCGATCTGCGTCGCCAGCCGGCCGAGGGTCTTGCCGTCGGCGTCGACGACGTACCATTCCCGCTCGGGGCGGTCGGTTTCTTTCGCGGTTAGGTCTTCATCGCTCGGTTAGGGCGCCCGTGGCGCGCGAAAAGCCGCCCCTGCAGGCCCGATGGCCCCGGTGCGGCAGCCGCCGATGATAGAGGAGACGAATGCGGGGCAGGGTCCACGGGGCCGCGTCTATACTGCGGCCGCGCAACCCTTGAGCGGTAGCCGAATCCCCGAAGGCCACGGCCCGCGGGTGCGGGAACACGATGGTGCGGCACAGAATAACCGCACCGGAGCGCGGGCCGCGGCCCATAGCGTCGCTCTTTCGCGCGAAGCCCGCATACCCCGCAGCTCAAGGCTCGGCGACGGGCCTCGGCGTCCACCAGGCGCGTTGGCGAAACTGATCGGCATCGCGGCGGAGTCCTCGCAGCGTGCACGACCGCCGGGGTCGCCCTCGCCGGGTGCGCAGACGCCCGGCGGCGGTGGCGGCGTCGGCACGCCGGATCCGCCGAAGCTGACCGACGTCATCTGTCTGGTCGCTGCGCGGACGTTCGAGTCGCAACGGTCGGCTCCAAGATCCAGCTGCGGGGCCGCAATCTCGACGGTGTGGACGAGATCCGCTTTGCTGCGGACGCCGGCGGCAAGGTCACGGCCCAACGCCCACCGACGTCACCTCGCGGACGGTCGAGGCGAAGGTGCCGAACGGAGCGGCAAGCGGCCCGTCAGCGTCGACGCCTACGGCACCCAGGCGCAGACGCCGGATGGCCACGACCTGAAGATCGTCGCCGCCCGGACAGATCCAGTCCAGCGGCGACTTCGAGCTCAACTCCGCCGAGGCCGATCCCCGGTCGAGCTTCTATGACGGCAAGCAGCCGCCCGGCGTCACCTATGTCTATCGCGGCGACGCCGCCTCGGGCGTTCGCATCGAGGTCATCAACGCCAAGACGAAGGAGGTCGTCTCGACCACCGTCGATTCGGTGCCGCAGCCGAATTCGACGAACACGGCAACCTGGGACGGGATCGACGAGCGACGGCGCCCTGGCCGCAAACGGCGACTACCAATTCCGCATCGGCGACGCCGCGGGCTCCGGGGCGCGGGCCACGGCGGACTCCGACTTCGGCTTCCACCTCTATCGCTTCCCCCTGCAGACGAAGCACAGCTACGGCGACGGCTTCGGTGCCGGTCGCGGCCACGAGGGGCAGGATGTGCTGACGCGCTGCGGCGCCCCGATCCATGCTGTCCGCGGCGGGCGCGTTCAGGCGAACACCTACAGTCGGCCGCGGGCAACTACCTCGTGATCGACGGCAAGGGCACCGGCGTCGACACGATCTACGCGCACATGGTCCGCCGCTCGCCGCTGCGCAAGGGCGCGCGCGTGCGCACCGGGCAGGTGATCGGCAACGTCGGCCAGACAGGCGACGCGACCGCCTGCCACCTGCATTTCGAGATCTGGTCCGCGCCCCGGCTGGTATGAGGGCGGCCACCCGCTGCCGAGCGTCGGCAAGCTGCTCAACGCTGGGACACCTGGAGCTGACCGTGCGCCGCACCCGGCGTGCACGCTCGCGCTGGCGGCACTGCTCGCGCTGGTCGCCGCCGCAAGCCCGGCGGCGGCGAAGCCCACCGGCGCCGGCTTCGAGCTGCGCTCCTCGCACGTGGGACCCGGCGACCGTCTACTTCGACGGCAAGCGGCCGGCAACGCTCCGCTTCAGCTTCGACGCGAGCCGGCGTCTCGACCTCGTCATCCGGATAGTCCGCACCTCCGACGGCAAGGCCGTGCGGCGACTCGTCCGCCATGGCCTCGCGCCGGGCAAACTTCACCGCGTTCGCTGGGACGGGCGCCGCGGCGACCGCGGCGTTCCGGCCGACGGCACCTATCGAGTTCCGCGATCGGCCCGGCCGGGCACAGCGGCGCGGCCGCGCCGGCAGCTTCGACTTCCATGACCACGTCTTCCCGGTTGCCGGTCCGCACACCTATGGCGACCGCTTCGGCGATCCTCGCAGCGGCGGGCGCGTGCACCAGGGCCAGGACCTCCCGGCGGCGTGCGGCACGCCGCTGATCGCGGCGCGCGGCGGGACCGTGGCTCAGACCGGCTACAGCGACGCGCTCTACGGGTACTACGTGTTGATCGATGGCCTCGCCACGGATCACGACTACTTCTACGCGCACATGGAGGCGCCGTCGCCACTTTCGGAGGGCGACCGGGTTAAGACGGGCGAGGAAATCGGCCGCGTCGGCAAGACCGGCAACGCCCGCAATGAGTTCTGCCAGCTTCACTTCGAGCTTTGGCCACACGGCTACCACGACGGTTCGCCGATCGACCCGCTGCCGTTCCTGCAGGCGTGGGACGCGTTTTCCTAGCCCGATGCAAGCGGTAACTTCGCCGCCGTGAGCCACGCTCAGGCAAGCCAGGAGACGCGTCAGTACGGACGCTCGGCGGGCCTGTTGACGATCGCGCTCGGCGCTGCCGGTCTGCTGGCCTACGCCTTCTTCGCGGTCTCGTCGCACACGCTCGACAGCCACGACTACGGGACGATCGTCGTCCTCTGGTCGGTCAACTTCATCGTCGCGGCGACGTTGTTCCGGCCGATCGAGCAGCTGCTCTCGCGCAACCTGGCCGAGCACGAGGAACTCGGCGAGGGATCCGGGCACGTCCTGCGAATCGCGGCACTGATCCAGGGCGGCGTCACAACCATCGCGGTCGTGGTGATGCTGCTTCTGCGCAACCCGATCACCGACGAGCTGCTCGACGGCTCGACGACTCTCTACTGGGTGCTCGTCGTCGGCATCGCCGGATTCGGCGCCGACTACTACGGGCGCGGTTTCTTGGCCGGCCGGCGCCAGTTCGGCTTCTACGCGGGCCTGCTGGTTCTCGAGGGCGGCTCCCGGCTGATCTTCCCGATCGCCGTCGCGATCGGGATCGCCGACGGCGCCGACGCGGTTGCGCTCGGCGTGGCCGTCGCCCCGCTCGCCGCCCTCACCGTCCTCCCGTTCGCGATCGCCCGCCACGCACCGCGCCCGACGGCGAGTCTCGCGCCAGACGACGCCGGGCTGCGAGTTCACGCTCGCGCGGGGAGGGGCCTTCGCGGCCGCCGTGCTCCTGATGATGCTCTCCGAGCAGGTCCTGGTCAGCTCCGGCGCCCTCTTCGTGCGCGGCGCCCTCGACGCCGATGCCGCGGGGCGAATCTTCAACATCCTCATGGTCGCGCGGGCGCCGCTGCTGCTCTTCCAGGCGGTTGCCGCGAGCCTCCTCCCCCACCTCACCCGGCTGCGAACCCGTGGGGACACCACAGGTGAGGACGCGTTCCGGATGTCGATCAACAACACCCTGCTGGTGATCACGGGATTTGCCGCAGTGGTCACGGTCGGCGTGCTGGCGATCGGCCCGCAGGTGATGCAGATCGCGTTCGGCGACGACCACACCTACGACCGCGCCGGGCTCGCGATCGTCGCCATCGGCATGGGCTTCTACCTGTCCGCGGTGACGCTCAACCAGGCCGCCCTCGCACAGGGTCAGGCGCGCCGCGCGGCCGTCGCCTGGGTCCTCTGCGCCACGATCTTCGTGGTCTTCAACCTGATCGGCCCGCTCGACCCCTACCGCACGGTCGAGATCGGGTTCGCCGGCTGCGCCGCGCTCCTCTCGGGCCTGCTCTACGCGATCTACGCCCGCCCCCACGCGGTGGCCGAGGACTCGATCGAACCCGGCTCCGCGCACGAGATCGAGGCCCAGCTCGTGACGGTCGACGAGATCGGCTAGCTCGGCGCGCTGCTCAGGCTCGCGTCAAGTGCCGCGATCGCCCGGTCGGCGAGCTCGACGCTGTAGTTGGTGCCGCGGTCCTCGGGATAGATCTGCGTCGTGTTGGCGAGGATCAGCCCGGGCACGCCGGTGTCGAGCGGGGGCATCCGATCGCGGTAGCCGAGGGTGACGACCGGCTGCGCGGCGGGCTCGCGAAAGACCCAGAGGTTGCGGATCCAGGAGCGGTCGAACCCGGGGTTCACGAGCTTCAGGCCCGCGGCGTAGGCATCGATTAGCTGGTCGGACCCGAGCCCGAGCAGCGGATCGCCCGGCTCGACGTAGTTGGCGACGTAGAGCAGGTGGCGCCCGCCGTAGTGCTCGGGGCCGATCAGGTTCGTCTGCTCGATCAGGCCGATGAACGGCAGGCGGTCGTCGGCGACGTTGGTCCAGTAGAAGCGGCCGAATTGGCGGTCGAGCTCGAGCAGCACGCAGAGCGCGGTCTGGTAGGGGATCGCCGATGTTCCGGCAATGCAGCGCGGGTCGAGGCGATCCGCAAGCGACGGCTCGACCATCGCTGCGAAGACGTCGCTGGGCACGGTCGCAATCACCGCGTCGTAGCGCTCGGGCTGGCCGGCGGCCTCGAACTCGCGGGGGTCATGTCCGCGGCGGAAGGAATCGGGGGCGCCGTAGGTCAATGTGAGGCCGCTGTCGGCCGCGGCGATTGACTTCGCCGGGCGGTCGATCAGGACCCGCCCTCCCCCGCTCTCGATCGACTCGCGCAGGCGCTCGAGCAGCGGCTGGAAGCCGCCGCGCGGATAGCCGAGCATCTCGCCGCGCGCTTCCTTGCCCTCCAGGCGCCGCCGCAGCGTCAGCTTGCTCCACAGCCAGGCCATCGAGATGTCGTCGGCGCGCGGGCCGTACTTGCCGTGCAGGAGCGGGCCCCAGAGCACGTCCCACGCCTCGGGGCCCATGTTGGCCCGGACCCAGTCGTGCGCGGTCACCGACTCGAAGGGCTCGACCTCCTTGTGGCGTCGCTGCAGCAGCAGCGTCGCAACGCCCATCCGGATGCGGCCACGCAGGCTCATCGCCGTGAAGCGCAGGAGGTCGAGCGGGCTCGTGAACGCGTAGCTGCGCCCAGCCGCGAGAAGACGCCCATGCTCGACGGCAGCCACTCGATCTCGCAGTCCGAGCTCGTCGTAGAGCGCGGCGATCGCGGCGTCCGTCGTGAACAGATGGTGGTAGTAGCGCTCGAGCAGCGTTCCGTCGCCGAGGTCGAGCGTTGCGACCTGGCCGCCGAGCCCGGGCCAGCGCTCGTAGACGTCGCACTCGTGGCCGGCGCGCGTGAGCCGGTGGCCGGCCGCCAGCCCCGCGGCGCCTGCGCCGATAACCGCGACTCTCACAGTTCGTCTGGCGTGTGCGTGGGCGGCGTCAAGACGGGGTCGTTGGCGCGTCGCTCGTCGACCACGTAGAGCGGCCGGCGCTTGACCTCGTCGTAGACGCGCCCGATGTACTCGCCGATGATCCCGACCGTGATCAGCTGGATCCCGCCAAGGAGCAGGACGACGAGCAGCACGGTGGCGATACCGGGAACGAACTGGCCAGCGATCTTGAAGCCGATCGCGACCGGGATCGCGAGGAAAGCGATCGCCGAGAAGATGAAGCCGAGCACCGTGGCCGCCTGCAGCGGCACATTCGAGAACGACGAGATCGCGTCGAGGCTGAACCGGATCATGCGACGCGTCGTGTACTTCGTCTCGCCCGCGAACCGTGGGTCGCGGTCGTACTCGACCCTCACCTGGCTGTAGCCGATCCAACTCGTCATCCCACGGATGAACCGGTCACGCTCGCGCATCGAGTTCAGCGCATCGAGGGCATTGCGGTCGAGGAGGCGGAAGTCGCCGGCGTTCGGCTCGATCGGAACGCGAGAGAGCCTCCCGAACAGACCGTAGAACCAGCGGGCGGTCGTGAGCTTGAAGCGACTCTCGCCGGCGCGCTCCCGCCGGACGCCCAGGGCGATGTCGGCGCCCTGCCGCCAGCGCTCGATCATCTCCGGGATCACCTCGGGCGGGTCCTGCAGGTCGGCGTCGATCATCACAGTGGCATCGCCGCGTGCCCGGTCAAGGCCGGCGGTGATGGCCGCCTGGTGGCCGAAGTTGCGTGAGAGCGTGACAACGCGGACCCGGCGGTCGAGCTCGGCGATCGCGCGCAGGAGTTGGGGCGTCGAGTCGGTGCTGCCGTCGTCCACGAGGATCAGCTCGAAGGGCAGACCCTCGAGCGCCGCCGTGGTGCGGCGGTGAAACTCGACGATCAGCTCCTCCTCGTTGCAGACGGGCGCAACCACGCTGAGTAGCGTCAGATCTCGCCCGCCCCTCTCGATCTCATCGCTCACGCGGCGCGAGAGTACCGAGGCCTTGTCTAGGCTCGCGCCGATGCAAGCGTGCGCCGTCTGCAGCAGCGACGACCTCGAACCGCATCTCGCGGTCGCGGGCGAGATGGGCGATGCCGGGCTGATCCCGACCACGGATCGCTTCGGCACCGCGCTCGCTGACATCGTCCGCTGCCGACGGTGCGGGCACATGCAGCTGGCGACGTTCCCCTCGGAGGAGGACCTGTCGGAGTCCTACGCGGAGGCCGAATCCGAGGACTACGTCGCCGAGGAGGAGGGCCAGCGCGCGACGGCTCGGGCCGTCCTGGATCGGATCGAGCACCAGGTCACGCCCGGCGCCCTTCTCGACCTCGGCTGCTGGGTGGGCTTCCTCCTCGACGAGGCCCGCAGGCGCGGCTGGGAGGCGACCGGCGTCGAGCCGAGCGAGTTCGCCTCGGCATTCGCCCGCGACCGCCTCGGTCTGGATGTGAGGACCGAGGGTCTCTTCGACGCCGACCTCGAGGCAGGGGCCTACGACGCGGTCTTCATGGGCGACGTCATCGAGCACCTGCCCGCCGCCGACGACGCGCTGGACCGGATCGCGGACCTGCTCGCGCCCGACGGCGTGTTGGCGCTCGCCCTCCCGGACGCCGGGAGCCGGCTCGCCCGAGCTATGGGCAAGCGCTGGTGGTCGGTGATCCCCACCCACGTTCACTACTTCACCCGCGCCAGCGTGAGCGCCCTGCTCGTCCGCCACGGCTACCGGGTCGTCTCGATCTCCACCCAGCCGAAGACCTTCACCGCCGGCTACTACCTCGGCCGCCTCGGCGGCTACAGCGAGGGCCTCGGCCGCGCGATCGTCGGCGCGGCCGGCGCGGTTGGAGCCCGCGACCGCCTCTGGACTCCCGACTTCCGCGACCGGATGCTGGTGATCGCCCGGCGTGACTGACGAGCTCACAGCCTGCCGCCGCTGCCGCGACTCCGAGCGCCCCGAGATCCTCGCCGTCATCAACGCTGCCGCTGAGGCCTATCGCAGCGTCATCCCGCCCGATCGCTGGCACGAGCCATATATGCCCGCTGAGGAGCTCCACGGCGAGATCGCGGGTGGCGTTCGCTTCTGGGGCTATGAGGAGGACGGCGAGCTCGTCGGTGTGATGGGCGTGCAGCGAGTGCGCGACGTCGAGTTGATCCGCCACGCCTACGTGCTGCCTCGGCTTCAAGGCCGCGGCGTCGGCACCGAGCTGCTCCGGCATCTGCGGTCGCTGAGCGACGGGGTCTTGCTCGTCGGGACATGGGCCGCCGCCTCCTGGGCGATCGCGTTCTATGAGCGCAATGGGTTCGAGCTCGTCTCACCCGAGGAGAAGGACCGTCTGCTGCGTGAGTACTGGTCGATCCCGGAGCGGCAGATCGAGACGTCGGTGGTGCTCAGGGCCTGAGCGCTACTCCCACTCGATCGTCGCGGGCGGCTTCGACGAGATGTCGAGCGCGACGCGGTTGACGCCGGCGACCTCGTTGATGATGCGGTTCGAGACGCGCTCGAGGAGGTCGTAGGGAAGGCGGGCCCAGTCGGCGGTCATCGCATCCTGGGAGGTCACCGCGCGGATGACGATCGGGTAGGCGTAGGTGCGCCCGTCGCCCTGGACGCCGACCGAGCGGACGACCGGGAGGACGCAGAAGGACTGCCAGAGGTCGCGGTACAGGCTCGCGGCCTTGATCTCCTCCTGGAGGACGGCGTCGGCCGCGCGCAGGATGTCGAGGCGCTCGCGGTTGACCTCGCCGCCGACGATGCGGATCGCCAGGCCCGGACCGGGAAACGGCTGGCGCCAGACGACGCGCTCGGAGAGGCCGAGCTCGGCCGCGACGGCACGCACCTCGTCCTTGAAGAGCATCCGCAGCGGCTCGACTAGATCGAAGCCAAGGTCCTCGGGCAGGCCGCCGACGTTGTGGTGGGACTTGATCGTGTCGGCCGTGCGGCCGTCGCCGCCCGACTCGATCACGTCGGAGTAGAGCGTGCCCTGGACGAGATAGCCGACGCCGTCGAGCTTCGCCGCCTCGTCCTCGAAGACGCGGATGAACTCCTCGCCGATGATCTTGCGCTTGGTCTCGGGGTCGTCGACGCCGGCGAGGCGATCGAGGAAGCGCTTCTCGGCATCGACCTTGATCAGGTTTACGCCGAGCTCCTCCATAGCCGTGACGACCTGATCGGCCTCGTTTAGGCGCATGAGGCCGTGGTCGACCAGCACGCAGGTGAGCTGGTCGCCGACCGCCTTGTGAACCAGGGCCGCGGCTGTCGCCGAGTCGACGCCGCCGGAGAGCCCGCAGAGTACGCCGGCTTCGCCGACCTGGGCGCGGATCTTCTCGACCTGCTCGTCGATCACCGAGGCCGGCGACCAGTTGGCCTCGCAGCCGGCGATCTGGGTGAGGAAGCGCTCGAGGATCTGCTGGCCGTAGGGCGTGTGGACGACCTCGGGATGGAACTGGATGCCGTAGAGCCCGCGCTCGGTGTCCTCGAGCGCTGCGACGGGCGAGCCAGGGCTCGCGGCGAGCGCCTCGAACCCGGGCGGCGCTTCGAAGACCGAGTCACGGTGGCTCATCCAGGCCTGCTGTTCGGCCGGCATCCCCGCCAGCAGGCGCCCACCGTCGCCGCCGAGCGTGAGGGCCGTGCGACCGAACTCGCCGGCCTCCGCCCCCTCGACCTTGCCCCCGAGCGCTAGGGCCATCGCCTGCATCCCGTAACAGATGCCTAGCACCGGGATCCCGAGCTCGAGCAGCTCGGTGCGCAGCCGCGGAGCTCCATCTGAATAGACGGACGCGGGGCCGCCGGAGAGGACCAGCGCCCGCGGGCGGCGGGCGCGGATGGTCTCGACGTCAAGGTCGTGCGGCAGCAGCTCCGCGTAGACGCCGACCTCGCGGATCCGCCGCGCGATCAGCTGGGAGTACTGGCCGCCAAAGTCGAGCACGAGGACCTCCTCGTGCGCCGCCTCGGGCGGCGCGACCTCGACCGCATGCTCGACGCCTGGCTCCGCGGGGAGCGCAGGATCGCCCGCGGCCAGCGGCCCGCGCGGGCCGTCGACCGGGGGCGCTTCAGGCATCTGCTGGCAGCGACCTCAGCTTCGGGGACCGACGAACCGTTGCCGTTGCTGGCGGTGTGGGCCTTGCCGTTTGCGCCCATCCCGACGGCCTGCGAGCGCTGCAGCTGCTTGCCCTCGGTCTGAAGCGCCGGCGCGACCATCACCTCGGCCCGCTGGAAATCGCGGATGTCCTCGTAGCCACAGGTGGCCATCGACGTCTTCAGCGCGCCGATCAGGTTGAAGGTGCCGTCGTTCTCATGGGCCGGGCCGAGCAGGATCTCCTCGAGCGTTCCGTCCTGATGAACGTCTTGACCCTCGTCCCGCGCGGCAGCGTCGGGTGGAAGGTCGCCATGCCCCAGTGGTTGCCCCGGCCGGGAGCCTCCTTGGCGCGGGCGAGCGGCGAGCCGATCATCACCGCGTCGGCGCCGACCGCGATCGCCTTGGAGATGTCGCCACCGGTGCGCATGCCGCCGTCGGCGATGACGTTGCAGTACTCGCCGGTCTCGAGCATGTGCTGGGCGCGCGCCGCCGCGACATCGGCGATCGCCGTCGCCTGCGGGACGCCGAGCCCGAGGACGCCGCGGGTCGTGCACGCCGCGCCGGGCCGACCCCGACGAGGACGCCGACCGCGCCGGTGCGCATCAGGTGCAGGCCGGTCGAGTAGGAGGCGCAGCCACCCATCACGCACGGGACCGAGACCTCGGAGGTGAACTCCTTGAGGTTGAGCGGCTCGCGACTTGGTCGAGACGTGCTCGGCCGAGATCACGGTGCCCTGGATGACGAGGATGTCGAGGCCCGCCTCGATCGCGACCTCGTAGAACTCGGTCACGCGCTGCGGGGTAAGGAGCCGGCGGCGACCGCCCCGGCCTCCTTGATCTCCTCGACGCGCTGGGCGATGAGCTCGGCCTTGACCGGCTCCTCGTAGACGCGCTGCATCATGTGCGTCGCGTGCTCGGGCGGCGCGGCGGCGATCTCCGCCAGCTTCTCGTCCGCGTTCTCGTAGCGGCTCCAGATGCCCTCGAGGTTGAGCACGCCCGAGGCCACCGAGGCGACCCAGCTCGATCGCGGTGGCAGGGCTGACGACGCCGTCCATCGCCGAGGCGAGCAGCGGCAGCTCGAACCGGTACGGACCCGAGCGTCCAGGAGATGTCGACATCGTCGGGGTCGCGGGTGCGCCGCGACGGCACGATTGCGATGTCGTCGAACCCGTAGGCCCGCCTGCCCTTCTTACCGCGACCGATCTCTACTTCCATCTGGCTCCAAGCTACGGGTGGTCGCGGACGAAAAAAGCCCCTCGAAAGGGGCCTCAAAAGCCGCTTTTTGCGGCGGTGCGGCCCCTGTGAAATGCTCGATACGCGAGGCCTTGGCGATGATAACAGCGGTCAACCCCGCTCCCTGGCCCGTCGCCCCAGCGCCACGAGACTGAGCCCAAACTCCGGCTTCGCCGCCTCCTCGACCCTCCTGGCGGCCGGCACGAGCGCCTCGTAGAGCCGCAGCGCCCGCCGGTCGATCCCGGTGCGCCGCAGGCGGTTGCTCGCCCACCACCCCGGGACGCCGAGCAGGTTGAACGACTCGAGGCGCTCGAGGCCGAGGCTCGCCTCCGAAAGCAGGCGTTCGACCCGCCCGCGCGTGTACCGGCGCCGGTGGCCGTAGGCGAGGTCCAGCGCCCCGTAGAGGCGCGGATCGGCCGGCACGAGCAGCGCGAGTCGCCCCCCGGGCCGCAGCGCGGCCGCCATCTCCGCAACCGCGCCCGCGTCGTCGTCGATGTGCTCGAGCACGTTCTGGCAGACGATCAGGTCGAGAGTGCCGGCGCGCGCCGCCAGGGCGCCCGATCCGGGCACCTCCTCGGTGCTGATCTCCACCCGTTCGTCGGCGCCGAAGCGCTGGCGAAGGGCCGAGGCGCTGTCGGGGTCCGGCTCGATCGCCAGCAGCCGCTTGGCGCCCCCCGCCAGCAGCCGCTCGGTGAAGGTGCCGATCCCGGCCCCGACCTCGGCGACATCGGGGCCCACCGCGTCGGCGTACTGCTCGAACATCCACGCCGTGAGACCGCCGGCGCCGGCCAGCGCGCGCAGGTCCTCGAGCACGGCCTCGGCCGGCGGCGCCGCCGGCGGGCGCTTCGGCAGCCGTGGCGGGCGGCGCGGGGGCTTATCGACCTCGCCGACGCCCCTGCGCGCATACAGGCAGAACTTCGTGCGCGGGTCGAACTCGATGGTGCGGCGGTCAAGGCCCGTGGCGGCAAGCGCGCGCCCGGCGGCGGCAACGGCTCGGGGCGCGACCGGCGCGACGTCGGCGGCGAGCGTCCCCAGCGACGAGCCCTTGCCCACCGAGTGGGCGCCGATCGTCTCGAAGCCGTGAACGGCGAGCAGCTCCGCAAGCCCGCGCCCCGAGAACAGGGTCAGATGCTCCGGGGCGCGAATCGCCTCCGGCCAGCGCCGGCCGAGGGCGCGGCTCACGGGCGAGCCCGCGTCGGGCGTGAGGATCGCGACGACGCCGCCCGGGCGCAGCGCCCGCGCCGCGGCGGCGACGACCCCGCCCGGCTCGGCGAGGTGCTCGACCAGATCCATCATCGTCAGCGCGTCGAGCGATCCCGCCTCGGCCAGGTCGCTCTCGAGCCCGCCGGCGCGCACCTCCACGCCGAGCTGGTCGCGCGCGAACGCGGCGGCCCAGGGGTTCATGTCGACCCCGGACGCGTCCCAGCCACGCTTCCGTGCCTCCGCGACGAGCAGGCCCGGCCCCGCGCCTACGTCGAGCAGGCGCCCGACCCCCACCTGTGCCTCGATGTGGGCGAGAACCCCGGTGAACTTCGCCTCGATCGCCGCCCGATCGGCGAGGTAGTCGAGGTAGCCGCGATAGCCCGTCGCCTCACCGAAGCTCGGGTTCTCGAAGTAGGAGCCGTCGGCGTAGAGGGCGCTCAGCTCCGCGCTGTCGGGCGGGTTGGAGACCCAGAGCGTCGCGCAGTCTCGACAGCGACGAAATCGAAACTCACCGGACACCCAGGCAGAGCGCGACCGCGCGGAGCCGCAGGCAGGGCAGAGCTGTTCCATCAGGCCGGTGTCAGCCGGCAGCGTATGAGGGTGCGCAGGACGCGAAACCCGTCGGCGGCGGTGAGCTTCTTGCCCTGCTCGCGACTGCGAGCGCGGTAGACGACCGGCACCTCGTAGATGCGCACGCCGCGGCGAAGCAGGCGGGCGGCGATCTCAGGCTCGATCCCGAAGCCGTTCTCGCGCAGGGGGAGCGACCGAAAGAGCTCCGTGCTCATGGCCTTGTGGCAGGTCATGATGTCCGAGAGCCAGCTGTTGTAGAGCAGGTTCGCGGCAAAGGTGACCCCCTTGTTGCCGACGACGTACCAGAAGCTGTGGGCCGAATGCGCCTGAAAGCCGCGAGCGCCGAAGACGGCCTCGGCCTCGCCGCTGGTCAGCGGCTCGATCAGGGCATCGAGGTCACGGGGCTGGTACTCGAGGTCGGCGTCCATGATCACCGTCCAGCGGCCGGCGGCGCGCTCGAGCCCGGTCGCGATCGCGGCGCCCTTGCCGCGGTTCGAGCCGTGTGACAGCACCGAGACGTTCGCCGGCCACGACCCCTCGGCCAGCAGGTCAGAGGTGCCGTCGGTGGAGCCGTCGTCGACGACGAGCAGTTCGAAGTCGCCCTCCGCCGGACTGGCCTCGACGACCTGCGCGATCGCGTCGGCGATCGTCGCGCGCTCGTTGTAGACCGGCATCAGGATCGAGAGCTCGGCCGCCATCGGTCGCGGGACGATAGAGCCCACTCGACCGCCGCGGTCGCGAAGAGGATGAAGACCGGCTCGAGCGGTGCGCGGTAGCGCCCGGATCCCGCGACGAACACGATCGACACGACCATCAGGGGCACGATCGCCCAGATGAAGCCGGGAACCCGTCGCGCCAGGGGGCTGAACGCGCCGGCGATCGCAATGAGCGCGAGCACCCAGAAGCTGTACACGCTCGCCTCGGCGAGCCCGCTCGGCTCGCCGACCACCGGCGCGCTCGCGCGCTCGAAGTCGACGGGGTTCTTGAGGCTGAGAAGCCGCAGGGTGTTGTTGAACGCGACCGCCGGCACCGCGCCCGGGTGGTCCTTTAGGTAGTCGATCCCACGGTCGGTCAGCCTGTGGCTGAGCTCGATCTCCCCGAGGGGCTTGCCCTCAAAAAGCGACCGGTACTGGGGAACCTGCCATGGCCCGACCCAGCTCCAATCGGTGTCCTTGGCGAGGTCGTTGTACTGGCCGCCGATCGCGACGCCGGTCTGGTCGGTCACCGGGACGAAGGCGTCGAGCTCGACCGCGTTGCGGATCGTCCAGGGGACGACGACGAGCGCGGCGCAGGCGACCAGGGCCGCGGGGCCGATCATCGCCCGCCAGCTCCACCTCGGCAGCGCCACCCAGGCGCCGAGCGCGAAGATCGCGATGATCGCGATGCCGTTGCCGCGAGTGAGCGACGCGAGGCCCGCGCATGCGCCTGCCGCGACGAGCCACCCGACCTGCTGTCCGGACGCCCGATAGCGCAGCAGCGCCGCCACCCCCGCCAGCAGCAGGGCCGTGAACAGCGGCTCGGTGAGCAGGGACGTGCCGGCGAGGATCAGCGGCGGGTAGACGGCCGCGATGGCCGCGGCGATCAGCGCCGGGCGGCGGCCCCAGAGCTGCAGCGCGATCAGCGCGATCAGCGCGACGACGAGCGTCCCGATCACGGCCTGCTCGAGCCGGCCGGCAAGCCAGCGCGCGCTCTCGTCGTGCGTGTCGGTGAATAGGTAGACCGCCGCGAGCGCGAACGGGTAGAGCGGCGGGCGAAACGCCGAGGCATCGCCTCCGCCAAGGACCTCGCAGGGGCTCCGGGTAGCCGTCGCCGTTGGCAAGCGAGATGGCGTGGCGATCGAAGTCGGCGGCGTCGCTCTGCGGAATGATCGAGTTGACCTCGAACGCCGCAAAGACGCGAATCGCCAGAGCGACTGCGAGGATCGCGCCGAGCGCGAGGTTGAAGGTGCGCCGGCTCACCTGCATCTGGGGGCGTGAGTCTGCCACTACTCTGCCTGCCCGATGGCGGCCTTCTCCCGATGAGCCTGCGGGGCTCGAAATGGCTCTGGATCCTCGTCGGCGTTGGAACCGTCGGCAGGCTGGTCTGGGCCTTCGCGACGTACGGGCACTACTTCGACATGGAGTCGTACCGGATCGTCGACAACGCGCTGCTCGCCGACCCGCTGCACTTCTACAGCCACGTCACCTTCGTCGTCGGCGATGGCATCGAGCAGTTTCGCTGGCCGTACCCACCCCTCTTCCTGCCGTGGATCCTCGCCTCCGGTGGCCTGGAGAACGCGACGCCGCTTCATTTCGACGCGGTGATCCAGATCCCCGCGATCCTCGCCGACGCGGGGCTCACGATCCTCGTCTACTCGTACCTGCGCTGGCGCGGCGCCACCGAGCAGATCTGCCTGCTCGCCGCGGCGCTGATCGCCCTCGGGCCACCGTTCGCGATCATCTCCGGCTTCCACGGGCAGATCGACTCGCTGGCGATCCTTCCGGCCGTCGGAGCGCTGATCGTGTGGGAGCTCAAGCCCAGCCGTCGCGCGCTGATCGCCGGCCTGCTGATCGGCCTCGGCGCCGCGACCAAGACGGTCCCGGGGCTGATGCTCCTGGCGCTGATTGCCGACAGCGCGAGACCGGCGCGAGGGAGTGACGCTGGCTGTCACCGCCGTCGCGGTCCCGGCGATCCTGCTCGCTCCGTTCCTGATCTCCGACTTCAACGGCGCGACCGCGGTCTTCGACTACAGCGGCGCGCCCGGGCTCGGCGGCCTCTCGCTGGTGCTACAGCCGAACCTCCCGGCCGACTGGCTCACGGTGGACAAGCTGCACGTGAGCGGGGCAAGCCAGTGGCTGGTCGATCGCCAGGGCCTGCCGCTGATGATCGCCCTCGCCGGAGCCGCGGCCTTCCTCTTCCGCTACCGCCCGGCGGCGCGCGACGGCGCCGTCTTCATCTGGCTGATCGTCTACGCGTTCACGCCGAACGAGTTCCTTCAGTACTCGATCTGGGGCATCCCATTCCTGCTGATGGCGGGCTACGTGCGCACCGTGCTGGCGATCGAGGCGATCCTCATCGTGCCCTTCGCGATCACCTACGCGACGATCTGGCAGAGCCGGAGCATCGCGCTCCTGTACTCACCGCCGATGCTGGCGCTGTGGGCTGCCGCGCTGGCGGGCGTGTTCATCCTCGGCCGGCGAATCGTCGCCGGCCGCGCCAGCCACCCGACCGGGGTGCAGCCGCCGCTGGTCGAGGTCGGCCGGGCGCCCGCCCCGGCCTGACGGCGGCGAGATGAGCCTGGGCTCCTACCTGGCGGGGACGGCGCTGTTCCTGCTCGTGATCGCGGCGGCGATCGCGGCGGGGCTGGCCGCGACCACCCGATTGCCGGACGTCCGCGGCGTCCCGCGCGCGGTGGCCGTCGCGCTGGTCGGCACGGCCGCGTTGATCGCGATCAACCTGCTCCCCGCGGCACTCGGAATCCTCACTCGCGGCACGGTCGCGGCGGCGGCCGCCGCCACGCTCATCGCCACCATCGCCCTGCGACACCCCCCAAAGGGGTCAGACCCCTTAACAAACTTAACAATCGGGCAGGGGCCCTCGGACCGCATGGCAAAGGGGGATTCGGGTGCAAGGGGTCTGACCCCTTCGGGGGTTCTCGCGGCGCTCGGGGTCGCAGCCCTCGCGGTCTATCTCGCGCGCGATGCTCGCGCGCTTCGGCTCGACGCCCGTGACCTTCATCGACACCGTCACCTTCCACCTCCCGGGCGTCGCCCGCTGGATCCAGTCGAACAGCATCTGGCAGATCGACCAGTTCCTGCCGGGCCAGTTCCAGGGCTATTACCCGAACAACGGGAACGTCGTGGACCTCGCCGCGATGCTGCCCTGGCACAGCGAGTTCCTCAGCCGGTTCGTGAACCTGCCGTTCATCGCCCTCGCCGGCGTCGCCACCTACGCGGCCGGACGCGAGCTCCGCGCGCCGCGGGCCAGCGCCGCGATCGCGGCGACAGCCGCCCTCTCGATCCCTGCCGTGACCTCCTACATCGTCGACTCGCCGACCCCGGACGCGGTGATGTACGCGGGCTTTGCGTGCGGCCTGCTCTTTCTGCTGCGTCACGCGCGCGCCGGAGCGCGCGCCGACCTGCTGCTCGCCGGCCTCGGTTTTGGGATCGCATTCGGAGCGCGCTGGTACGGCGTGGCCGCGGTCGCGGTGGTCGTGGGCGTCTGGCTCGTCGCGCGCCTTGGCTTCGAGCGCCGGGTCCGCGCGATCGCCGTCGACCTCGCCTGGATCGCGCTCCCGATCGCGCTGGCGGGCGGCATCTGGCTGCTGCGCAACTGGGTGGAGTCCGGCAACCCGTTCTACCCCGTGCGGCGTCGACCCGCTCGGGCTGACGATCTTCGACGCGCCCTTCGACCGCGTCCGCGCCCTCGTCGGCTTCACCCTCGCCGACTACCTCGGCAACGGGACCGTCCTCTCCGACTTCATCCTCCCGGCGCTGAAGATCCAGCTTGGTTTCGTTGGCGCCGCGCTGGCTCTCGGCGTCGCGGGAGCGAGCATCGCCGCCCTGCGCCGCGCGAGCCCCGACCGCGCCCGGGTCCTCGCGCTGGCCGCCGCCGTCGGCGGCCTCGTCGTCGTCTACGTGATCACCCCGTACACCGCGCTCGGGCTCAAGAACCTGCCGTACGAGCTCGGGGCGAACGTCCGTTACGTGATCCCGGCGCTGATCGCGGCTGCCCCGGTCGTCGCCTGGGGCCTCGGCCGCTGTCCCGGACCCGTCCGCACTCGGCCTGGAGGCGCTGCTCGTCGTCCTCGCGCTCGACGGGATGCGCCGCGGCGTTGACGTCTCGGCGCAGGACGCGCTCGCCGGGCGCGGCGATCGTCGCCACCGTCGGCCTGATCGGATTCGCCGCTCGCCACCGCACTGCGTCGTGGCCGTCCGCTGTGGGCGCTGGGCGTCGGGGCCGTCGCGGTTGTCGTCGCCGTCGATCGGTGCGCGCGGCATCCAGAACGACTACCTCGAGCACCGCTACATCGGCGTCACCCCCACGCTTGACGCCGCTCTCGCTCGCGCCGCCGGCTATGAGCATCCGCGGATCGGCCTCGCCGGAGCCTGGCCGGTGACGACCCTCTCCCCCGTCCTCGCGCTCTTCGGCCCGGATCTCGCCAACGACGTGTCCTACGTTGGCGAGACGCGCGACGGAACGCTCTACCCCTACGAGGACGTCGACTCCTACGCGGATGCGCTCAAGCGCGGCGGCTACGACCTCGTCATGGTCGGCAACGAGAAGCCGCTGGCCTTCCCGCAGCGCGACGAGGCCGACTGGACCCGGGCGGCCGGCTACCGGGAGGTCGCGGCGGACGACGAACTTCACGCTGTTGCGCGCCGGCCGGCTGAGCTCGCCCGAGAGACCGGGTCGCCCGGCATCGCTCAGCCGGCCGCCACCTCGGCGAGCAGCTCCTCGTAGGCGCCGATCCGCCGCGACCAGTCGAAGTCCGCCGCGCGGGCCCTGCAGGCGGCAGCGGTCCTGGGTTCGGCGCCGAGCTCGAGGCCGCGTTCGAGCGCGGCGACCAGGGATTCCTCGTCGTCGGGCTCGAAGAGGAGCGCCAACCGCGTCGGAGTCGATTGCTTCCGGGCTCGCGCCGGAGCGCGCCGCGACGGCCGGGGTCCCCGCGGCGAGCGACTCGATCAGGACCAGCCCCTGCGCCTCCCCCACGGCCGGGAGAACGCTCGCCGTGGCGCCGGCATACAGCGGCGCCAGGCCGTCCGGCCCCGATTCGACCAGCTCCGCCCCCTCGGGCAGCTGCACGGGCCGGCGGCTAAGGACCGGGTCGCCGTCGCCACGACCTGCAGGCGCACGTCGGGCTCAAGCTCGCGCAGGCGCGAGAAGGCGGCGAAAAGGAGCCCGGCGCGCTTGCGCGGATCGCCCAGGCTCGCTGCGCAAAGCAGGGTCGGCGCGGCCGGCTTCGCCGCCTCGACGGCAAAGCGCTCGGTGAAGATCCCCGCCGGGAGCACGCGCGGCTCGCACTGCAGCCAGCGGCGCATCGCGGTCGCCGCAGCATCGCTCAGCACGGCGGTGGCCGCCGAGCCCTCGATCGCCGCCCGCATCAGCTCGATTCGATACCGGCGCTCGACGAGGTAGAAGCGGGTCGGCAGGCCGTGGTAACAGAAGGCGACCGGTGGGCCACCGAAACGACGGGCGCGCACCGCAGCCCAGGCGCTGGCGTTGTGGAAGGCCGCGGCGACGTCGAAGCGACCACGGACCAGCCGGGCGAACATCGCCGGTGCCGCCTCGACGTGGTCCTCGTAGAAGCGCAGGCGCCGCCCCCTCTGCGGGCGGCGATCGCGCACCACGTGGACCCCTTCCTCCAAGGCCACCGACCCGGGGCCGGGGTGCGAGCTCAGCAGCGTTACCTCGTGGCCGCGCTCGGCGAGCTGGACCGCGAGGTCGTGCACCACGCGCTCGCTGCCGCGCGTTACCTCAGGCCAGTACGTGGGCGCGAGCAGGGCGATTCGCATCTGCGTCTAGATGACCGGCGTGCGGTGGCGAACCGAGGAGACCGCCATTGCGCCCACGTGGGTCGAGTCGAGCAGCAGGCGCCTCGGCATGACGACCACCAGCCACCACAGCGTGCGCCCGACGGTCCACCCCGGCCCGGGCCGGTACGCGCGCAAATACGGCACCCACGCCGCCAACGCGATCAGCGGGTGCCGGCGGGCGAAGGGCAAACCCGCGAAGCCCAGCAGGACCCACGCGTGCAGGCGCTTCGTGAATAGGCCCATGTCGAGCGCGGCGCGCTGCTGGGGATGGCGCGCGACGACCGCGTGGATATCGCTGCGCCGGACCGCGTCGCCGAGCGCCCGGCCCAGGCGGCGCGGCAGCACGGCGTGACGGACCACGGCGTCCTCGACGAAGTGCTGATCGGCGCCGGCGGCGATCGCGCGCAGCGCGAGGTCGGTGTCCTCTCCCCAGGCGTCGGCAAAGCTCTCGTCGAAGCCGTCCACGCGCTCGAGCAGCCGCCTCGGATAGGCGATGTTGCAGGTGGGCGCCCAGGGGTCGAACCGCTCGATCTCCATCGTCCGGGCAAAGCCGAGCAAGAGGTGCTGCTCATCGGGGTCGGCGATCGTCTTGCCCTGGAGAATCGTCTCGTCGCCCGCCTCGGCGGCGAGCAGGCGCTCGAGCCAATCGGCCGCCGGGCGGCAATCGTCGTCGGTGAAGGCGACGAGCCGCCCGCCCGCTGCGCGCCACCCCGACGTTGCGCTGGGCCGCCGGCCCCGCGACCTCGCTGCGCAGGAAGTGACGTCGAGATCGGGCGGCGCCTCGGTCAGTAATCCGGTCGCGCCGCTCGGGCGCCCGCACCACGATCACCTCGAAGCGGTCGCGGTCGAGGGTCTGCTCGGCGAGCGCCTCGAGCGCGAACGCGAGCCGCGTCTCGCGGTCGTAGGTCGGGATCACCACCGTGACGTCGACAGCGCTCATCAGGCCGGCGAACGCGCTGTCGCGCGGAGACGCCGTTCGTCGCACCGGCCTTGCGCCCGGTGACGTAGCCGCCCACCTCGCGAAGCAGACCGCCGCTCGATCACCAGCGTCGCCGCGATCGTCGTCGCCACGTACAGGCAGATCTCGAGGATCGCCTCGCCCTCGGTCCGCGCCTCCGGGCCGAGATACCGCGCGACCAGCACGACGGCGACCGCGGGCACGCTCGGGGCAAAGGCCCGGACCAGGTGGCGCCAGATGCGAGAAGCCGGGAAAGAGCCGCCGCAGATAGTGGGTGCGCAGGCGCGATCTCGATGCAGACCGAGATCGATGTGCCGACGATGAAACCGTTGAGACCCCAGGCGATCATCGCGGGCACCGTGGCGACGCAGAACACGCCGAGCAGGATCACCGCGTCACCGCCTGCGGCCGCGTGTTCCCGACCGCGTTGTAGAAGAGCCCCCAGTTGAAGGCGATCTGACGGACCCCGGTCATCATGCCGAGCGCCTGCAGCAGCCCGATGGCAGGCGTCCACTTCGAGCCGAGCACGAAGTTCACGAGGTCGGGTGCGAACAGCAGCAGGCCGAAGCCGAAGGGCAACCCGAACATCAGCGCGAGGCGGTTCGACTTCACGAACGTCTCGTGCAGCAGCTCCACCCGGTCGCGCACCGCGCACACGGCGGGGTAGATCGTCCTCGAGATGATCTCGTCCACCCGCTCGCTGAACGCCGCCACCGACGCGGCCAGGGTCAGCGCGCCGACGCCCGCGAGCCCGACGACCTGGTTGCCGACCAGCAGCGTTCCCTGCACGATGCCAATGCCGGCGAACGCGCTGACCAGCAGCGGCGCCGAGAAGGTCACGTAGCTGCGCAGCGTGTGGCGCTCGAAGCGCCACGCGAGCTTGTAGGGGCAGGTCACGAGCGCGACGACCGCGCCCGCGAGCGCTCCGGCGACCATGCCGATGACGATCGCCCAGTAGCCGGCTCCGCCCGCGGCAAGGGCGATCATCACGACGGTGCCGACCACCGGGTTGACAGCCTCCAGCGTCCGCTGGCGCACGAATCGCATCTCCCGGAAGGCGATCCAGATCGGTGAGGTCAGCGCGCCGAGGATCAGGCAGAGGCTGAGGACGACCGCCGGCAGGATGATCTGAGTCGTGCCGTACGCGAGCGCGAACAGCGGCAGCGTCAGCCAGACGAAGACGACGAAGCCGCTCGTGTAGAGAACCTCCAGCGTGAACGCCTTCTGAAACGCGAGCTCCTGGTCGGGCTCGGACTGCTGGATGAACTTGTCGCCGATCCCGATCTCCTTCAGCCAGGACAGCGTCGTGAGGATCAGGAAGACGATCCCCCAGATGCCGAACTCGGTCGCGGTTAAGAACGCGGCAACGGCGAACTTCTGTGCCAGCGAGAGCAGGGCGATGCCGACGTGAAAGCCGGCGTTGATGATGACCCCGCGGGCCGTGTGCTCGCGCAGGCTCCGCCCGTCAAGGGCGAGTCGCTCCTCCAGGTCAAGCGCGGGGTTGTCGATCGCCTCTTCGGAAAGAAGCGATCCCGGGCCGCTCATTGACCTACTCCGCGGCGGCGGCCCTCGAGACGACCCGGCGCTCGACGCCTCCCGCCGGCGGCGCGAGCTCGGTGACATTCACCCGCGGCACGAGACGCTCCACCTCGCGCGGCGCCAGGGTGCCGGCGCCGAAGTGCTGGGTGGACTCGGCGCCGCACGCGACCCCGAAGGCGAGGCAGTCGCCCTCGTCGGCGCCGTCGTAGCGGGCGGCGACGTAGCCGGCCAGGAACGCGTCGCCGGAGCCGACGGTCGCCACCGCCTCGAGCGGCTCGATCGCGACGTCATAGCCGCGGCGGCCGGGCCCAACGACCGCGTTGCAGCCGTACTCCGTGGTGATGATCGCCTCGTCGGCACCCATCTCGATCAGCCCGGTGAGACCAAGCGCGAGGTCCTCGGGCTCGGAGAACTCGTGTCCAACGGCCTCCTCGGCCTCGCGAACGTTCGGCGCGACCACGGCCGGCTCGCCGCGCAGGCCGGCGCGCATGGGATCGCCGTCGGTGTCCAGGACGGTGAGCACGTCGCGGGTGCGCAGCTGGGAGATGAGATTCGCGTAGACGTCAGCTGGCGCGCCCGGGGGGATGCTCCCGGCCAGGACGCAGATGCGGGCGCCGCCGGCGAGGTAGAGGAGCTTTTCGGTGAAGCGCTCGAGGTCGGCCTCCGTGAGCTCGGGCCCGCGCTCGTTGATCTCGGTCTGCTCGCCGGTGGTCGGGTCGACGACCGAGAGGTTGGTGCGGGTGTCGCCGTCGATTGGCTCGAAGTCGTGGAGGATTCCCTCGGCGTCGAGCTGGGTGAGCACCTGTCGGCCGGTGCCACCGCCGACAAACCCGGTTGCGATCACGGGCTTGCCAAGGAGGCGCAGAGCGCGAGCGACGTTGATGCCCTTGCCCCCGGCAACGGTGCGCGACTCCACGGCCCGATGGCGACGACCGAGCTGGAAGTTCGGGACGGCGACGGTCCGGTCGATCGCGGTATTGAGGGTGACGGTGAGGATCACTCCGGGTCAAAGGCTAGTCGCTCATCGGACGGGCGAAGAGCCTGCTCGATCAGTCTCGCAAGCTGGTCGAAGTACTGCACGTAGGTCCAGGAGTCCGCGTGGCTGCGCGCCCGGTCGCGGAGCGCACGGCGCCGCTGCGGGTCGGCGAGCAGGCGCATCAACTCGCCGCGCGCAGGGCGGGCGGATCGCCGGCAGCCACCACGACCGCCGTCTCGCCCGCAACGGCGTACTCGTCGAGAGCCCGCGCGGCCGTCGCCACCACGGGCACCCCCGCCTCCACAGCGCTCATCAGCCGCACCTGGCCGGCGCTGAGGCCGCGGTCGGCGATGACGATCGCGCAGACGGCGCTGGCCCGGAGCAGTTGATCGTGCTCGGCCCACGGCAGCTCGACCTCGACTCGAACGCCGTCGGCGGCGCGTGCCAGATCCCGAACCGCCTTCGCGTCGGCCTCCGAGCACACGACCGTGAGCTCCCAATTGGCGCCGTTCGCCGCCGCGAAGAGCGTCGGCCAGTCACACGCCGTCCGGCCGGAGCAAAAGACGCGCGCGAGACCCCGGCTCGATCGCCGCGGGCGCCGCGTCGCCCCGCTTCGCGCAGTGGCCAGCGCACGAGGTGCACGCGCGCGGGGTCGAGCCCGTACGCGGCGACGTACTCGTCGCGCTCCCACTCGGTCATCACCTGGGCGCCAGCCATGCCGCGGCGCAGGGCCGGGCGCTCGACAAGTCGCGTCCAGACGGCGCGCATCAGCCGCCGCCATCGCGAGTGCGACGGCGGGCGGCGCAGCAGCTCGCACACGAACACCGGCGACGCGCCGGCGGCAGCGCGCAGACCGCAAGTGTCGCCAGGGCCCCGGGCTCACCGCGGATCACGACCACGTCGAGACGGCCGCGACGCGCCAGCAGGCCCAGCGCGATCGCGCGCAGCCGCGGCCATGACGCGCGGCCCGCGACCGATCGGTCCCGGCGCCACGAGTCTCGAGCGCCCGCGCGGACTCGACGTAGGGCTCGCCGAGGTGCTCGGCGTAGAACCCCGGCGCGCGATCATCGCCGGCGACGGCGCAGCGCGAGGAAGCCGGCGATTGCGAGCGCGACGCCGCCGATCGCCACAGCCCACGCGACCACCCGGGGCCCGGGCACGTCGGCGTCGAAGCGCTCCGGCAGGCTGGCCGCAGCGGCCGACTCGGCGGCGACGAGCGGAACGGTGGCCTCGTTCTTGCCGTCGACGGTGACGGTGACGGTGCCAAGCCGGTCGCCGGCGCTGACCGGTCCCTTGGCGACGGGCGCGGCCACCTTCGTCTCGACGTCCTCGCCCTTGCGGACCGTGAGGGGGACGGACTGCCGCGGCCGCCAGCGGCACCCTGATGTCGCGGTCCTGGATCGCAAGTGACGCGTAGCGCTCGCCTTTCTTGATCGGCGTGCGACGGTGGTAGAGGGAGTAGCCGTAGTCGAGCAGCGACATCGTCGCGGCATCACGATCGGCCTCGGACGGGGCGCCGATCACGGCGGTAACGAGCTCGACGCCCTTCTGCTTGCCGGAGCCGACGAGCACGTTGCCCGCGTCGATCGTGTAGCCGGTCTTGACGCCGTTGACGAACGGGACGGTCTGCACGAGGACGTTGCGGTTGGTCAGCGAGCGCGGGTGAGCGCCGGACTCGATCGTCGTCGACGCCGTGTCGAAGATCTTGCGAAAGAGCTTGTCGCGACGCAGCTTGATCGCAAGCGTCGTCAGGTCGGAAGCGCTGGAGTAGTTGCCCTCCTCGTCAAGGCCGACCGGGTTCGCGTACGACGTGTGCTTGAGGCCGAGGCGCCGCGCCGCCGCATTCATCTCATCGACGAACTCCGCTCGCGAGCCGGCGGCGGCCTCCGCGAGGGTCTCGGCGGCATCGTTTCCGGAGACCATCAGGAGGCCGTAGAGGAGGTCGCGCACCTTGATCCGCTCCCCCGGCTCGAGCCCGAGGAGCGATTCCGCCGGGCCCGCGTCGTAATCGGCGGCGGTGACCGTCTGGTCGAGGCGCAGGTCCCTGCGCGCCACGAAGGCCGTCATCAGCTTCGTGGTCGAGGCGATCGCCGACTCGGTGTTCGCCTCGTGCCCCGCGAGCACCTTGCCGTCGTCGGCGTCGACGAGCACCCAGGTGCGGGCCGGCAGATCGGTGGGCTCGTCGGCTGCCGCCGCCGGCGCTGCCAGGACGAGCGCCGCGAGCGTGACGATGAGCGCCGCTAGCCGTTTGCCAGCGCCTTGCAGCCGTCCTTGACGAGGTCGATGCAGTTCGAGACCTGCAGGGTCTGCGGATCGATGTTGGGATTGAGCTTGGTCAGCTGGTCGACCGAGATGCAGGTCTTGTTCGCGATCCCGGTCAGCCCGGCCGTGTCGTCGGCCGTCACCACGTAGTACCCGGCCTTGACCGCTTCGGGGTCGCTTGGCCTGCAGTCGGTGGTTGCCGTCGTCGTCTTGCCGTCCGACTTCTTGGAGCCGTCGTCGCCCCCGAGGCTGCCCGAGACGATGATCACGACCGCGCCGACAGCGACCACGAGCAGCAACGGCGCGAGGATCCGCGCTGTCCAGCTCGTGGGCTTGCGATTGCGGGCTGATCCGTCCATGGCCGCGAAAATCGTAGGCGCTCATCAACTTCTCGATACCCGGCCGCCCGTCAGCGGGCGGCAGTTTGCGAAGCGGCCCAGACCTGGGCGCGCAGCTCCTCGGCTGCAGCGGCGGGGTCCGGGGCGTTTGCGATCGAGCGCGAGGCGGCGACCAGCGCCGATCCCGGATGCCGAGAGAAGGCCGGCCCCAGCTCGGCCGCGCTCCCGCCCTGGGCCCCGACACCGGGGATGAGGAAGATCGCGTCGGGCATCAGCTCGCGCAGCCGGCCGAGGTGCTCGGGCTCCGTGGCGCCGCAGACCGCGCCCATGCCGCTGAGCCCGGACTCACCGGTGAGCAGCGGTGCCCGCTCGGCGACCATCCGCGCGAGGCGTTCGTAGAGCGGCGCGCCATCGGCATCGAGGTCCAGCACGTCGGCGGCGCCAGGGTTGGAGGTGCGCACGAGCGCGAAGATGCCACCTCCGCTCGTCGCAGCGGCAGTGATCAGGGGCTCCAGCGCGTCGCCGCCCATCAGCGGGTTGGCCGTGGCGGCGTCGACGCCGAGGCCGGCGACGTCGCCCCACGGCGTCTCCGTCGCGCCGAAGAGCGCCTGTCCGTAGGCCGTTGCCGTGACCGGGACGTCGCCGCGCTTGCCGTCCGCGACGACGAGCAGTCCCGCCGCCTGCGCGGCCTCGACGACCCCCTGCAGGGACCGCCAGCCCGGCCATCCCAGCCGCTCGAAGCAGGCGAGCTGTGGCTTTACGGCCACGCACGCCGGCCCCGCGACCGCAATCAGCCCGCGGCAGTGTTCCAAAACGGCGTCGGCGGCGGCCTCGGCGGGCGAGCTGTCGCCCTCCCGAGGCCGCCGCTCGAGCCGGTTCGGATCCGGATCGAGCCCGAGGCAGACCTGACTGCGGCGCTCGGATACGAGCGCCGCGAGCCGGTCGGCGAAGGCCGGGCTCAGAGCCTTGCTCGAGTCAGAGGCGTCAGCCGCCCTTGACGGCGCTCTTGAGACCGGCGCCCGCCGAGAACTTCGGCACCTTGCCGCCCGCGATGGTGATCCGCTCGCCCGTGCGCGGGTTGACACCCTGACGCGGGCCTCGCTCGGCGACGCTGAACTTGCCGAAGCCGGTGAAGCTGATCTCACCACCGTTCCTCAGCGTGGACTCGATCCCATCGAGAACCGCCTCGACCGCGTCAGCCGCGGCCTTCTTGCTGTCGAACTTGCCGGCGATCGAATCGACGAAGTCAGCCTTAGTCAATGTCTTCCTCCTGAATTGGCATGGGTCGGTGGAACCTCAAAAACGTAACAGCGCGCGTAGACGGCTCTTTTGCGGCTTGCCAGTGCGGTTTGCAGCAGTTGCCGCAAGCTCCGCGAAAAGCCTGCTTGTGAGTCAGAGCACAAGTGCCCTGTGCCTGATGCTTCCGGCGACCAGCGCGGCCAAGCCGATCGCGTCCGCCGCGACCTCCGTCGCGGCGACGAGCGGGGCGTTGCGACCGTGCGGAGCGGCACGACGGCGCACCCATGCGGCGTACGGAAGGGCCGCCAGCAGGGGCACCGCCGAGCGCCTGCGAGCGGCGAGGAGGACGCCCGCGGCGGCGAGGTCGAAGCGCAGGGAGCGCGGCGTCAGGAACGCTCGCGCGGTCAGCATCTCGTCGCGCAGCTCGGGCACGCGCGCGACGAGCGCCGGGAAGTAGGCGAGGCGACGGCGCTCAGCGACGTAGCCGGCGGGACCGCGTGAAAACACAGCGTGAGCAACGCGGGCGTCGGCGGCGAAGGCAAATCGCGCACCCCGGCGCCGCGCCTCCCAGCCGAAGACGGCGTCCTCCCCGAACGGCTCGTCGATTGCAGCAGCGGCCCAGTCGCTGAACCCCCCGGCGCGCTCGAAGGCCTCGCGGGTGACGAAGAGGTTCGCCGTCTCGAACAGGCCGGTGGGCCCGCCGAGCTCGACCGTGCGGTCGAACGGGTGGCGCGGCGTCGACGGGTCGGCGCGCACGCCACCCTGGACGAGATCGGCCTTCGCGAGCGCCCGCAGGCCCGCGCTCAGCCAGCCGGGCTCGGGAACGCAGTCGGCATCGGTGAAGGCGATCACGGGCGCGGCCGCCGCCTCGACGCCGCGGTTGCGAGCGGTGCCGGGACGTTCCCGGCCCTGGCGGATCAACTTCACGCCGGCGCCCTCGGCGATCGCGGCGGTCTCATCCTCGGAGCCGTTGTCGACGACGATCACCTCGTACGGGCCCCCGAGGTCCTGCGCAGCGAGCGCCTCGAGCGTGCGGGGGATCGTCGCGGCGGCGTTGCGGGCCGGGATGACGACGCTGATCAGCGGCTCTCGCTCGTTCAACCCGGAGAATGTATTGCGATGCCCCCGGAGATCACGGTCGTCGTCGCGACCCACAACCGAGCGGCGCGGCTTGAGCGGCTGCTCGAGGGACTGCGCGCGCAGTCTCTTGATCCCGACCGATTCGAGGTGGTGGTCGTCAACGACGGCTCCCGCGACGGCACGGCCGACGTGCTTTCTTCCGCCGCCGCGGAGTGGCCCACGATGACGGTGATCACGCGCGCGTCTGCCGCGGGGCCGGCCACGGCGCGGGAGGAGGGTTGGCGCGCCGGCGCGGCTGGCCTCGTTGCCTTCACCGATGACGACTGCGTGCCGGAAGCTCGTTGGCTCGAGCGGGGGCTGGCAGCGATCGCCGCGAATCCGGGCGCGTTCGTCCAGGGCCGCACGGCGCCGGATCCGGCCGAGCTCGATGCGCTCGGCCCGTTCTCCCGCACGATCGAGGTGACCGACCTCCACCCCGCCTTCAACACCTGCAACATCTTCTATGCGCGCGAACTGCTCGAGCGCGTCGGCGGCTTCGACACCGACGCCTTCGATCACTCGCCGGGCGGTGAGGACTGCGACCTCGCCTGGCGCGCGATCGCCACGGGCGCACGTCCCGTATTCGAGCCCGACGCAGTGGTCAACCACGCGGTCGACCGGGTCGGGCCGCTCGGGATGCTGCGCGTCGCAGCTCGCTGGACGACGCCGATGCTCGCCTACGCCCGCCACCCGGGGCTGCGCCGCGACTTCGTCGGCGGCGTCTTCTGGAAGCGGACTCATTACTGGCTCGCGCGAACGCTCCTGGCGTTGCTGCTGCCCGCCAGATACGCGCCGGTGCGCGCGTGGCTGGCCTACCCCTACCTACGCGACATCTGGGCGCGTGGGCGCGTGTACGGGGGCGGGCCGTTGCTGGCGCCCTGGTACGTGCTGCTCGATGTGGTGGAGATGGTCGCCGTGGCTCGCGCGGCGGTGCGGTACAGGCGCCTGATGCTTTGACTCGGCGTGGGGCCGCTCAGACCTCGTTGGAGACCCGCATGTAGCCCCACCACAACCCCACGGCGGCGATGCCGTCGAGGACCTTGAACTGCGCCTTCTCGAAGCGCAGCGTGATCAGCCAGAAGCCGACGCCCCCGACCATGCGGGCCATCGGGTAGAGCAGCGGCGGCTGCTGTCCTGAGCCCGGGTGGAGCCTCTCGGTCCAGCGGCGGCCGGCCCCGTAGCCGACGGCCTGGTGCCAGATCACGGCCACCCGCTCGGGATCACGGTGGATGACGAGCGCATCAGGGCGGTACTCCAGGCGCCAATCGGCGCGCTGAATGCGCCAGCAGAGCTCGACGTCGGCGTCGGAACGCACGTCGCCCGGGAAGCCACCGACCTGATCCCACGCGGCGCGGCGGATCAGCATGTTCCCGGTGACGCCCGCCGGGGCCGGCCCGCGACTGCGCTCCTGGACCGTGCGCAGCCCTCGGCGCGACCGCGACCAGCGCGCGGTGAGCGCGGTCTGGCTGTCGTCGCCGACCAGTTCGCCCGCGACCACGCCCGTCCCATCGCGAGGCGCCGGTGCGAAGTAATCGGCGATCAGCGTCGGCGGGACCACGCAGTCGGCATCCAGGAACAACAACCACTCGCCCTTCGCGCGCTCGGCGCCGGCGTTGCGGGCGTAGTAGGCGGAGCGCTTCTCGGGGGCGTGGACGACCGAGATCGCGCCGGCGGAAGGCTGCTCGCTGACGCCCTGCGGCGTGTTGTCGACGAACACGATCTCGTCGCCATCCGCGAGCTCGAGCCGCGCCAGCGAAGCGATCGCGCTGGCCGCGCCGGCGGAGTCGCCCGCGTAGGGCACGATGACGCTGACCGCCCCACGACCGCTCCCTTCGATCACAGGACCAGTGTGCGGTGCCGAGCCGAACCTCGCAGGGAGGTGGTCAGCGCCAGCGCGTCGTAGGCGACGAAGAACGGCGCATGCGCCGGCGAGGCGCCCGGGCCGGCGCAGCGACGGGCGACCGAGAGCGCGTACGGCAGGGCGAGCGCTCGGGCCCAACCGCGCCGGCGCCCGGCCAGCAACCCGACGACCGCCAGCAGCAGGCGGGGCAGGGCCGGGTTGCGGATGAAGCCGAACCGCAGCGTCCGCCGGCGCAGCTCGGGGTGCCGGCGAAAGGCATAGACGGCGTCAGCGCCCAGCAGCGCCTCCCGCAGCGCCGCGCCCGCCCCGATCTCGTCGACCGCGTGGTGCACCGCGGCCGCGGGCACGAAATGGAGCTCGGCGCCAAGCTCGCGGGCGCGCCAGCCGAGGTCGGTGTCCTCGCCGAGCGCCTCGGCGAACCGCTCGTCGAACCCCTCGAGCTGGTCGAGGAGCTCGCGGGGGTAGGCGATGTTGCAGCTCGCGAACCACTCGTCTGCCACCGGCAGGTCGCGCGTGCGCGCGAACGGGCCGATCCGCGCAGCCTCGTCCGGAATCGGCGTGGTCGGCCCGGCGAGGATCGTGTTCGGGTGCGCACGCGCGGCTGCCAGCAGCTGGTCGAGCCACTGCGGTGCCGGCTCGCAGTCGTCGTCGACGAAGGCCACGAGATCCGCCGTCGCGCCAGCCCAACCCTCGTTGCGAGCCGCCGCCGGGCCCCGTGACTGCGTTCGCGTGACGGCTCGCACGCGGATCCCCGCCTCAGCGTGCGCACGGTCGATCACCTGCCCAGTGTCGTCCGTGGAGCCGTCGTTGACGACGATCACCTCGAACGCGTCCGGCTCCAGCGTCTGCGCGCCCAGCGCCGCGAGCAGGCGCTCGAGCCTCGCGGCGCGGTTGCGGGTGGGAACGACCACGCTCACGGCAGGCGGAGCCCCTCCCCCCGGGTGCGCGCTCATCCCTACATCCGTTCCGGCGCCGTCACGCCCAGCAGCTCGAGGGTCGAGGCGATCGTGCGCTTGGTCGCGACGCACAGCCCGAGCCGAGCCGCCTCGACCTCCGGCTCGGCGCCGACCACGCGGCAGTCGCGATAGAAGTGGTGAAAGTCCGCGGCCGTCGCGGTCGCGTAGGCGCACAGCCGGTGTGGCGCGCGCCGCTCGGCCGCCGTCGTCACCTCGGCGGGGAACTCGAGCAGGCGCCGAACCAGCGCCCGCTCGCTCGGCTCGCCACCCGCGCTGAGCGCGTCCTCGGATGTCGCCGCGGCGACGACCGCCTGGTCGTCGGCCGCGACCCCCTCGTCGACGGCCTTGCGCAGGATGCTCGCGATCCGGGCGTGCGCGTACTGGACGTAATAGACGGGGTTGTCCTGCGACTGCGACCGGGCGAGCTCGAGGTCGATGTCGATCGGCGTGTCGACGCTGCGCTGGACCATGAAGAAGCGGGCCGCGTCGACGCCGATATCGGCGACGAGCTCGAGGAGGGTCACGAAGTCGCCCTTGCGCTTGGACATCCGCGCGCGCTCACCCCCCTCCACGATGCTGACCATCTGCATGATCGGCGCCTCGAACCGATCCGGGTCGAAGCCAAGCGCCGCGAGCGCCGCGCGCATCCGGGGGACGTAGCCGTGGTGGTCGGCACCGAGCACGTTGATCAGGTGGTCGAACCCGCGCTCGAGCTTGTCGAGGTGGTAGGCGATATCGGGGGCGAAGTAGGTGGGCTCGCCGTCCTTGCGAATCAGCACCCGGTCCTTGTCGTCGCCGAAATCCGTCGTCCGCAGCCAGACGGCGCCGTCGTGCTCGTAGACGTGGCCCCCCTCGCGCAGCCGGTCGAGCGCATGCTCAACCGCGCCGGCGTCGCGCAGCGCCCGCTCGGACGACCACGTGTCGAACTCGACGCCGAACTCGCGCAGCGTCGCCTCGATCCGCTCGCGCATCGCCGCGACCCCGAGGCGCTCGAGGCCGTCGAGATCATCGGGGCTCGCCCCCTGCCCGGCCAGCTCGCGGGCCAGATCACCGACGTAGTCGCCGGTGTAGCCGCCCTCCGGCGGCTCCGAGCCGCGCATCCGCGCCGCGATCGACTCGGCGAACAGCCTGGTCTGGGTGCCCGCGTCGTTGATGTAGTACTCACGCTCCACCTCGTTGCCCGCCCGATCGAGAATTCGCGAGAGCGAGTCGCCGTAGGCCGCGCCGCGCCCGCTCGCCACCGTGACCGGGCCGGTTGGGTTCGCGCTCACGAACTCGACCAGGACACGCTGAGCGGCGGACACCGCGGGGGTGCCGATCGCGTCGCCGGCCGCCAATAGCTCCGCCGTCGCCGCGCGGTGCCAGCGATCGGACAAAAACACGTTCAGGAAACCGGGGCCGGCCACCTCGATCCGCTCGGCGCTGTCGCCGAGGTCGGTCGCCAGCTGGGCGCGCAGCCGCTCGGCGACCTCGCGGGGCGACGCCTTCGCGATCGGGGCGAGCAGCATTGCCGCGTTCGTGGAGTAGTCGCCCAGCTCGGGCTTGGGGGGACGTTCGAGCCCGAGCTTCTCACCCGGGTCCCCGATGGGAGCCGCGGCCGTGATCACCGCGCTGCGCAGGGCGGTAAGCGGGTCCGAGGTGGGGGTGGTCGCCACGTCTTCGATAGTAGGTCCTAAGCTGCCGCGCGTGCGATCGCTCGTGACAGGTGGCGCCGGGTTCATCGGCTCCAACCTCGTTGACGCCCTTGTCGCTGGCGGCGACCAGGTCGTCGTGCTCGACGATCTCTCGTCGGGCAAGCGCGAGAACCTGACCGACGCGCTCGCGGCCGGTGCGAGCCTGATCGAGGGCGACATCACCGACCCCGAGGCGGTCGACCGCGCCTTCTCGGAGGCCGCGCCGGAGCGCGTCTTTCACCTCGCCGCGCAGATCGACGTGCGGCGTTCTGTCGCCGACCCGGCCTACGACCTCGGCATCAACGTCGGCGGCACGCTTGCCCTGCTCGAGCGCCTGCGCGCGCAGGGTTCGGGCAAGCTCGTCTTCGCCTCGACCGGTGGCGCGATCTACGGCGAGGGCAACGGTCGCGAGCTTCCGCTCAGCGAGGATGCCGAGTGCCGGCCCGATGCTCCGTACGGGCAGTCGAAGCTCGCCGCTGAGGGTTACCTCGGCCTCTACCGGCGCATGTACGACATCGACGCCATCGCAATGCGGCTCGGCAACGTCTACGGACCGCGCCAGGACCCGCTCGGCGAGGCGGGCGTCGTCGCAATCTTCTGCAACGCGATCAGCACCGGCGCAACCCCGCGAGTCTTCGGAAACGGCGAGCAGACGCGCGACTACATCTTCGTCGGCGACGTGGCCAGCGCGTTCATCGCCGGCGCCGGGGTCAGACCCCTGGGCCGTTCAACGTCGGCACCGGGATCGAGACGAGCGTGCTCGAACTCGGCTCAAGGCTCGGCGAGATCGCCGGCGTTCCGTTCGAGCCGGAGCTGGCACCCGCCCGCCCAGGCGAGGTCCAGCGCATCTCGATCGACTCCGCGCGCGCCATCGACGAGCTCGGCTGGAGCGCGACCAAGCCCCTCCCGGAGGGCCTCGCCGAGACCTGGGCCTGGCTGAGGGGTCAGACCCCTTAACGGTTCTCAACAATCTTGTCTGTGAGCGGGCTCGATGTCGTGATCGTTTCGTATCGCTGTGAGGGGCTCTTGCGTGATTGCCTCGCCTCGCTGAGGGAGAACCCTCCGGGCGTGCCGATGCGCGTGATCGTCGTGGACAACGCCTCAGGCGATGGCACTCCGGACATGGTCCGCCGCGAGTTCGAAGACGTTCAGCTGATCGAGCAGCCGTACAACAGCGGCTTCAGCGTCGCCAACAACATCGGCATCGGTGCGGGCGAAGCGCCGTACGCGCTCGTCCTCAACCCGGACACGCGGATCACCCCGGGCTCGCTGGACACCATGCTTGCCGTACTCGATCAGCGCCCCGAGGTCGGCATGGCCGGTCCGCGGCTGGAACTCGACGACGGCAGCTTCGACCACGCCTCACGCCGCTCGTTCCCGACGCCGCTCAGCGCGCTCGGCCACTTCACCGGGCTCGGCCGGCGCCAGGGTGCGCGGGGAGCGCTCGCCGCCTACCGGGCTCCAGAGGTCGAGTCGGGTCCGGTCGAGGCGATCAACGGCGCCTTCATGCTGATTCGCCGCAGCGCGCTCGACCAGGTCGGCGCCTTCGACCCGCGCTACTGGATGTACATGGAGGACCTCGACCTCTGCTACCGCTTCGCCGAGGCGGGCTGGACGACCTGGTACGAGCCTTCGGCGACGGTCATCCACGTCAAGGCCGGGACCAGCGGCAAGCGCCGCAGCTGGCGGCTCAACCGAGCCTTTCACTACGGCATGTACCGCTTCTACCGCGACCACTACGCGGCTGACCGCAACCCGCTCACCAATGGCGCCGTCTACGCCGGGATCCGCGGGAAGCTCGCGATCTCAGCGATCCGCAGCGCCGCCGGCCGGGCTCTCGACCGGCTGCCCTGACTCCTGTGCGAACGCGAGCGCTGAGCCGATCCGCTCGACGGTCGTGGGATGCGTGCCGAAGAGGACGTGCAGCAGCTGCGGGGGATCGGGATCGGAGATGTTCGTGCGGGCGAGCTGGACCTGGACGTCGACCAGGGCCGCCGGGTCGTTCGTGAGCTCGAGGGCGAACTCGTCGGCGCTGGCCTCGACCTTGCGCGAGAGCTGGTCGCCCGGGATGTTGAGCAAGAACGAGGCCAGCGTCAGCGCGAGGATGTAGGCGGGAACCGCGGCGGGCAGCGTCGGCTCCACGCCGGCGCGCCGGGTTATCCCGAGCGCCACCTCGCGCGAGAAGAGCAGGCCGAACGGCGCGACGATCGCGACGAAGATCAGGCCGCGCCGGATGTCGTTGTGCGCGACGTGGCCAAGCTCGTGCGCGACGATCGACCGCAGCTCCGGGCGCTTGGCGCCGTCGAGGAGGTTGTCGTAGAGGACGACCCGCTTGCTCGAGCCGATGCCGTCGACGTATGCGTTCAGCGCTGTGGACCGGCGGCTCGCGTCGATCCGATACACCTGGCCGATCTCAACGCCGGCGCGATCGGCAAGCTCGAGCACCTCCCGCCGCGCCTCGCTGCCCTCGGGCAGGGGCTCGAACTTGTTGAAGATCGGCGCCAGCAGCACCGGCCCGACCCAGGTGACGAGCGCCGCGACGGCGATCACAAACGCCGTCCCCGGAATCCACCAGCGCCGGGGAAAGCGGCGCACGAGCGCAAAGAGCAGTGCCGCCCCAGTCGCCGTGAGCACCGCGCTGATCGCGATGGACTTGCCGACGTCCGTGAACCACGAGTCGAGCGATTGGGTGGAGAGACCGACGTCGACCGCGCGCTCGTGCGACCAGATCGAGACCGGCAGCGTCGCCACCGCCGTCGCAACCGCGATGCCCCCGCCGGCAAGGGCGGCGCCGCGCAGCGGCCTGTCGGCGAACCGATCGAGGACGCGGCGCGTCGTCTGCGGGCGCCCGTAGGCGAAGGCGACGAGCACGCCGGCTTCGATCGCGAGGCTCCCGAAGAAGAGCCAGGTCTGCCCATGCCCGAAGTCCTGAGCGCGCTCGATCTCGGCCTGGCTGAAGTAGTCGGCCTCGTTGACCGGGAGCGGCTGCGGCGGCTCGTCGCTGGGGCTCAGAAGCCAGACGGCGAGCTCGGCGACGACGATCATCGCGACCGCAGCGCCGCCGATCCGCACGGCGGTCGACCGCGGCAAGGAGCCCGCCATACGCATCGGTCCTTACGATAGTCCGCCGCCACCGGAAGGTGTGGGCTTTGCATGCATCTCGCTCTGATCAGTGACATCCACTCGAATCTGCCTGCTCTGGAGGCAGTTCTGGCCGATGCCGAGGCCGCCGGAGTCGACCAGGTCTGGTGCCTGGGCGACGTCGTCGGCTATGGCGCCCAGCCGAACGAATGCACCGCCCTGGTGCAGGCGCAGTGCCAGGTCTGCCTCGTCGGCAACCACGACCTGGCGGCGCTCGAGGAGCTCGACATCTCGACCTTCTCACCCGCCGCGGCCGCCGCCGTGCGATGGACGCGAGAGGCGATGAGCGATGCCACGCGCGAGTTCCTGGCCGGCCTCGAGCCCTCGGACGAGACCCGCGAGATCGGCCTGTATCACGCCTCCCCGCGCGATCCCATCTGGGAGTACGTGCTCTGGCCCGACCAGGCGGCGCAGTGCATCCGCGCCCAGGCCCAGCGGGTGAGCTTCGTCGGCCACTCGCACGTCGCGCTCTTCTTCGCGCTCGCCGAGGGCCGTGCCGTCGGCGAGATCGAGGACGCGCGCGGCGCCCAGGCCGCCGCCGGCACCAGCCTCGATGTCCGGCGCGGGCGCTGGCTCGTCAATCCGGGCAGCGTCGGGCAGCCACGTGACGGCGACCCGCGCGCCGCCTGGCTCGAGCTCGACACCGAGACCTGGCAGGCCAGCTTCCACCGAGTCGCCTACGACATCGACCGAGCCGCAAACGCGATCGTCGCGGCCGAATTGCCCGAGCACCTCGCAAGAAGGCTGTATGTCGGTCAGTAACCCAACGGGGCGACGGAGGCCAATTACTAGACTCGCCGCGATGCTGGGGCGAACCCGGATAGCCCTGCTCGCAGGGGTTTTGACGATCGCAATCGCCGGTTGCGGCGGCAATAACGGCACGATCCCGAAGTCGGATTCGCAGAACCTCCTGAACCTGCTCACGAGCCTCGAGGACCAGGTCAAGACCAACCAGTGCACGCTCGCCGAGGGCACCGCGATGAAGATCGACGAGGCCATCAAGAACCTTCCCGACACCGTCGATCCGAAGGTCCAGGAGGCCCTCGACAAGGGAGCCGCGAACCTCGCTGCCCTGACCAACGACCCCTCCCAGTGCGTCGACGGCGCGTCAGGTGCCGAGGGCGTGCAGCCGACGGACACCACCACGGACAGCAGCAGCTCGACCACGAGCACGACGAGCACGACCACCACGACCACCGAGTCCACGTCAACCGCGCAGCAGGACACCACCCAGCAGCCCCCAACCGGGACTCCGCCGGGCCACGAGACGCCTCCGGGGAACGGGGGCGGTCAGGGTGGCGGCGGCGGAACCGGCGGACCCACAGGCGGCCTCGAGCCCCCGAATGGCGGCAAGCGATGAACTCGACGATCTCCGATCGCTACGAGCTCGGCGACCGCCTCGGCTCGGGCGGAATGTCGACCGTCTACCGCGCGACCGATCGCGTGCTCGAACGGACCGTCGCGGTGAAGATCCTGGCCGAGCACCTGTCCGACGACGACAAGTTCGTGGCTCGCTTCCGTCGCGAGGCGCTCGCGGTGGCGAAGCTGATTCACCCGAACATCGTCCAGGTCTACGACACCGGAGTCGACGCGGGCCGCCACTACATCGTCATGGAGTACGTCGAGGGCAAGTCGGCCGCGCAGCTGCTGCAGACCCGCGGCAAGCTCGGGTCCGACGCTGCCGTCGAGATCGGAATCCAGTCGTGCGCGGGGCTTGAGTACGCCCACCGCCAGGGGATCATCCACCGCGACGTCAAGCCCGGGAACCTGATGGTGATCGGCGGTCCGGCCGGACGCGGGCGCCGGCGCGACGCATCGGCCCACGACCCGCCCACCGGCGAGATGACCGTGAAGCTGACCGACTTCGGCATCGCCCGCGCGAGCGCTCAGACGCGGCTGACCCAGGTCGGCTCGGTCGTCGGCACGGCTGCCTATCTGGCCCCCGAGCAGGCGCGCGGCGAGGAGGCGACCCCGGCCGCCGATGTCTACGCGCTCGGCGTCGTTCTCTACCAGCTGCTCACCGGCCGCCTCCCGTGGGAGGGCTCGACGCTCGCCGAGCTCGCGATCCGCCGCGAGAATGAGCGGCCGCTGCCGCCCACGTCGTACGACCCCGACGTCCCCGAGACGCTCTCGCTCGCCGTGCTGCGCTCGCTCGAGGGCGAGGCCAGCGCCCGCTACTCGTCCGCGCGGGAGCTCTCCCGCGCGCTCCAGGCCGGGCATCGCCGGGCGCCAGCCGCCCGAGCCCGAGGACGAGATGCCGACGAACCTCATGTCATCGCCGACGCGAGACCGAGTCCACCCGGCGGATGGAACCCGACCCGGCGACGCCCGTGGCGCCCCTCCCGGTCCCGCCTCAGCGCCGCCAGGCGCCGCCGCCGCGCCGTCCGATCACCCCGGCGCCCGCATCGCGCCAGCGTCGCTCCGGCGTTCAGCCGCTTCATGCGAACGATCGGGATCCTGCTGCTGATCGCGATCCTCGCGGCGATCATCGCGGGCGCGGTGCTCCTACTGACCGACGCCGGTCAGAACACCAACATCGGCGAGGCGATCAAGAACAACATCCACGATCAGATCCAGGCCCTTTCGGATCTGATCAGCGGCAACTCTCAGTAAGACGGCGCGGCTGCCCACGGCGCAGCCCCGCCCAGCACGGCGCTGCGATAACCGGCGTAGTGGCCGGCCGCGATCGCCTGACGTGCCCCGCGCACGAGGCTGTTGAGAAAGTGGAGGTTGTGCGCGGTGACGTGGCGCGCCGCCGTCGCCGGCTCCGCGCGGACGAGGTAGTGCAGGTAGGCGCGCGTGTGACCAGCCCTGCAGGTCGGGCACTCGCACCCGTCGACGAGCGCCCCCGTCTCGAGCGCGTGCGCTGACTTCGCGAGGTCGAAGCGAAACCGCGAATCCGGCAGGTTCGCGAGCGCCATCCCGTGGCGAGCGAGCCGGGTCGGCACCGCGCAGTCGAAGACGTCGATGCCGAGCGCGATGCCCACCAGCAGGTCATCGGGCTCGCCGATTCCCAGCAGGTGCTTCGGTGCCTCGACGGGCAGCATCGGCACGGTCATCTCCAGGACGCCGTGCATCTCCGCCTTGTCACGGCCGAGGGTGCCGCCGATGGCAAGGCCGTCGACGCCGGCGGCTGCGACCGCCTCAGCCGACTCGCGACGCAGGTCCTCATAGACACCACCCTGCACGATCCCGAACACGGCCTGACCGGGCGGGCCATGCTCGCCGTGCCAGGCGAGGCAGCGGTCGAGCCACCGATGTGTGCGCGCCGTTGAGTTCGCCGTGTAGTCACGGTCAGCGTGGTACGGCGTGCACTCGTCGAAGACGAGCGCGATGTCGGACCCGAGCAGGGCCTGCACCGACATCGACTCCTCCGGGCCCATGAAGCGCTCGGACCCGTCGAGATAGGAGCGAAACGCGACCCCGCGCTCGGAGATGTCGACGACCCCACCGGAGGAGCCCGAGCCACCGCGCCGGCCCTTGATCTCATCCGCGACGTTGCCGTGGGCCAGCGAGAACACCTGAAAGCCGCCGGAGTCGGTGATGATCGCGCGGTCCCAGCCCATGAAGCGATGGAGGCCGCCAAGCTCCGCCACGCGCTCCGCGCCCGGGCTCAGGAAGAGGTGAAAGGTGTTGCCGAGCACGAGCTCGAAGCCGAGCTCCTCCACGTCGGCGAAGCTCAGCGTCCGCACGGCGCCCTTGGTCGCGAGCGGGATGAACGCCGGCGTCTGCACCGCGCCATGCGCGGTGAGGATCCGCCCGGTGCGAGCGCTCCCGTCGCGCGCCTCTATCTCGAACCGCAGCCGGTCCGGCTCGTCTCGCACGGGGTCAGCGTACGGAGGGGTCAGACCCCTTCATCTGCGCTTAACAAGAGCGCGCGGCCGGTCATCGCTGCCGGCTGCGCGATTCCGAGCAGCTCCAGGGCCGTCGGCGCGACGTCGGCAAGGATGCCGCCGTCGGACAGCTCGATGCGCCGGCACGGTGACGATGAACGGCACCGGATTGAGCGAGTGGGCGGTGTTCGGAGACGCCGTCGGGCTCGAGCATGTGCTCGGAGTTTCCGTGATCGGCGGTGATCAGGCAGGCGCCGCCCTTCGCGTGGACGGCCGCGACGACCTCGCCGAGGTAGCGCGTCGACGGCCTCGATCCCGGTCACGGCCGCGGGGATGCTCGCCGGTGTGGCCGACCATGTCGGCGTTGGCGAAGTTGATCACCCCGAAGCGGTAGTCGCCGCTCGACCAGCGCGCGACGAACGCCGCGGCCGCGGCGGCGGCGCTCATCTCGCGGCTTGTGGTCGTAGGTCGGGACGTCGCGGGGCGAGTCGACCAGCGCGCGCTCCTCCCCCTCCCACTCCTGCCTCGCGCCCGCCGTTGAAGAAGTAGGTGACGTGCGCGTACTTCTCGGTCTCGGCGACGTGGAGCTGGTGCGCGCCGGCCTCGCCCGCGAGCACCTCGGCGAGCGTCGTCTCGGGCTCGCGCGGCGGGAATGCGACCGGGTACTCCCAGTCGCCGCGGTACTGCGTCAGCGTCGTGAGCTGATCGTCCGGCGGCGTGGCCGCGGTCGAACTCGTTGAAGCCGCGCTCGCCGAGCGCCATCACCAGCTGCCGAGCCCGGTCGGGCCGGAAGTTGAAGTGGATGACGACGTCGCCGTCTGCGACCCCGTCGTAGTCGCCGATCACGGTCGGCCTGATGAACTCGTCCGTCTCGCCGCGCTCCGCGGCCTCGGCGACCGCCTCCTCGGCGCTGGCGGCCGCGCAGCCCGGCGGCGTGGACGATCGCGTCGTAGGCGAGCTTGTGCGCTCCCAGCGATGATCGCGGTCCATCCCGTAGAAGCGGCCGCCGACCGTCCCGATGCGGCCGGCGTGGCGAAACCAGCGCTCGACCTCCTCCAGGTAGCCGCGCGACGCGGTCGGCAGCGTGTCGCGGCCATCGGTGAGCGCGTGGACGACGAGGTCGGGCACCCCCTCCTGAGCGGCGAGCTCGATCAGTGCCTCGATGTGCTCCCAGCCGGAATGCACGCCGCCGTCGGAGACGAGGCCGATCAGGTGAAGGCGTCCGCGCGGGCTGCGGCGAGCCGCATCGCAGGCCGCGACCAGCGCCTCGTTCTCGAAGAAGGTGCCGTTGGCGACGGCCTCGTCGATCCGCGCCAGGTCCTGCTTGACGACCGCGCCCGCGCCGAGGTTCAGGTGGCCGACCTCGGAGTTGCCCATCTGCCCCGCCGGGCAGACCGACATCGCGCGCCGCCGGCCGACAGCGTCGTGTGCGGATAGCGCTCCCAGAGCTCGTCGAAGACCGGCGCGTCGACGCCTGGCTGACCGCGTTTCCCGGACCCGGCTCGGCCATCCCCCAGCCGTCGAGGACGATCAGCGTCAGCGACGGCACCGGGACCGAGGACGGCCCTTCGGGAATCGTCACGGCGCGCGGCCGCCTCGCAGATCGCCAGGAAGTCGTCCGGCTCCAGAGCCGCGCCGCCCACCAGGCCGCCGTCGACGTCCTCGAGGGCGAAGAGCTCTGCGGCGTTGCCCGGGCTTCACCGAGCCGCCGTAGAGGATCCGGACCGCACCCGCAGCGGCATCGTCGCGCGCGGCAACGAGACCGCGGATGAAGGCACAGGCCTCCTGCGCCTGCTCCGGCGTGGCGGTGCGCCCGGTGCCGATCGCCCAGATCGGCTCGTAGGCGATCACGACGCGGCCGAGCTCGCCGTCGCGGCACGTCGGCGAGATCCGCGGTGATCTGGCGCTCCAGCACCGCCTCGAGTCTCCCCCGCGTCGCGCTGTTCGGATCGTCTCGCCGCAGCACAGCAGCGCGAGCAGGCCCGCGTCCGAGCAGTGCGGGAACCTTGCGCGCCAGCGCATCGTCGGTCTCGCCGAAGCATCTGCCGGCGCTCCGAGTGTCCGATGATCGCTCCCGCGACGCCGAGCTCGGCGAGCATCGGAATCGAGATCTCACCGGTGAAGGCGCCGGACTCCTCGAAGTGGATGTTCTGCGCCAGGACCTCGACCGGCGAGCGCCGGGTGCGATCGACGAGGGTCGCCAGCGCCGTGAACGGCGGGCACAGGGCGACGTCGACGCGGTCGAACTCGCCGACGGAGCCGATGAAGCGCTCGACGAAGTCCTCGGCCTCGCCGACCGTCTTGTTCATCTTCCAGTTCGCGGCGACGTAGGGCCTACGCATCCTTGAGGACCTCCACGCCCGGGCAGCTCCTTGCCCTCCATCAGCTCCAGCGAGGCGCCGCCGCCGGTCGAGAGCCAGTCGACCTCGTCGGCGAGCCCGAAGCCGGCGAGCGCAGCGGCCGAGTCACCACCGCCGACGACGGTAAATCCAGGCGCGTCGGCGACGGCTTCGGCGACCGCGCGAGTTCCGGCGGCGAACGGCTCGAGCTCGAACGCGCCCATCGGCCCGTTCCAGAAGACGGTGCCGGCGTCGGCGATCACGCGCGCGTACTCCTCGACCGTCTTCGGCCCGACGTCGAGGCCCATCCAGCCGTCCGGAACGTCGACGCCGTCGAGCTCCTCGACCTCCGTTGCGGCATCGAACTCGCGACCGAGGACGAGGTCGACCGGCAGGAACAGCTCGCACTCCGAGGCCGCGGCCGCGCTCGAGCACGCGCTCGGCGAGGGCGACGCCCTCCTCCTCCACCAGCGAATTGCCGGTCGGATGACCCTGGGCGCGGAAGAAGCTGAAGCACATCGCACCGCCGATCAGGATCGAGTCGGCCGTCTCGAGGAAGCGGTCGATGACGCCGATCTTGCCGCTCACCTTCGCGCCGCCGAGGACCACGCGTCAGCGGGTGCTGCGCATGGTCGCGGACAGCGGTCAGCTCACGCACCTCCCGCTCGAGCAGCAGGCCCGCGTAGCCGGGCAGCCGCTCCGCCACGCCGTGGGTGCTCGCGTGGGCGCGGTGCGCGGCCCCGAACGCGTCGTTGACGTAGACGTCCGCCAGGCGCGCGAGCCCATCGGCGAGGTCACCGTCGTTCTTCGTTTCGCCCTTCTCGAACCGCGTGTTCTCCAGCAGGCACACATCTCCGGGCGCCAGACCGGCGACGACGCTCTCGACCGCGTCGCCGACAACACCGGGGGCAAGCTCGACGGGAGCGCCGATCAGCTCATGCAGGCGCGCGCCACCGGTGCCAGCGAGAGCTCCGGCTCGCGCTCCTTCGGGCGGCCGAGGTGCGACGCGAGGATGATCTCGGCTCCGCGATCGCGCAGCAGCTCGATCGTCGGCAGCGCCGCCCTGATCCGGGTGTCGTCGGCGACCTCACCGCCGTCGAGCGGGACGTTGAAGTCGACCCGCACGAGGACCCGGGCCCCCTCGACCGGCGCGTCGCGAACGCTCGCCTTCGAAAAGGATCCCCGGTCGTTCAACTACGCAACCGCTCGCGCCGGCTCGAGCACCTTCCCAGCGAGCTCGACGACTCGGTTGGAGTAGCCCCACTCGTTGTCATACCAGGAGAAGATCTTCACGAAGCTGCCCTCCATGACGATCGTCTGCTCGGCGTCGAAGATCGACGAGTGCGGGTTCTTGACGATGTCGGAGGAGACGATCGGGTCCTCGGTGTAGGCGAGGATCCCCTCGAGCGGCCCGTTCGCAGCCTCCTTGATGGCCGCGTTTAACTCCTCGACGCTCGTGTCGCGGCTGGCCTCGAAGGTGAGGTCGACCACCGAGCCGGTCGGCACGGGGGCCCGCACCGCCATCCCGCTGAGCTTGCCGTTGAGCTCGGGAAGCACGAGGCCCACGGCCTTCGCCGCCCCGGTCGAGGCCGGGATCAGGTTGAGCGCGGCAGCCCGTGCGCGGCGCAGGTCCTTGTGCGGCATGTCCTGAAGACGCTGATCGGCCGTGTAGGCGTGGATCGTCGTCATCAGCCCGCGCTCGATGCCGACCGTGTCGTTGATGACCTTGGCAACGGGCGCCAGGCAGTTGGTCGTACACGACGCGTTCGAGATGATGTGGTGGTTGTCGGGGTCGTAGGAGTCGAAGTTCACGCCGAGCGCCACCGTGATGTCCGGGTCGGTGGCGGGCGCGGAGATGATCACCTTCTTCGCCCCGGCGCCGAGGTGCTTGCTCGCGTCCTCGCGCTTGGTGAACAGGCCCGTCGACTCGATCACGACGTCGGCGCCGAGGTCGCCCCACGGCAGGTCGGCGGGATCGCGCTCGGAGAGCACCCTGATCTCCTCGCCGTCCACCGCGATCCCCGAGTCGGTGGCCTCGACCTGTCCCGGGAACGGGCCGAGGATCGAGTCGTACTTGAGGAGGTGCGCGAGCGTCTTCGTGTCGGTGATGTCGTTGACGGCAAGGAACTCGAGGTCGGCGTCCGCCTCGTACGCGGCGCGAAAGAGGTTGCGCCCGATCCTCCCGAATCCGTTGATCCCGACCTTCACCTTCGCCATACCGTCGTTCTCCCTAGATATTCGCTTTGCGTGTTTTCAGTCTGAGCCCACGGCGATCTCGACCCGGTTGCGATCAGGATCGAGGACGTACGCCGAGTAGTAAGTCGCACCGTACTCAGGCCGCTGTCCAGGCGCGCCCTCGTCGGTTCCGCCCTCGCGAAGACCCCCCTCCCACGCGGCCTTGACCGCCGGGATCCCGCTCGCCGAGAAGCAAACGTGGCCGGAGCCGGCGACGCTGCCGTTCTGAGCGGAGGCGAAGAACACCGGCCGCACGATTCCCCAGGCGATGACGTCGTCGGTCTCGATGTGGCGCCGCCAGCCGAGCGAGCCGAGGACAGCGTCGTAGAAGCGGCCGCTTGCGGCCAGATCCGAAGCACCGATCGAGACATGGTGGATCACGTCAGTTCCCCCGCGGCGTCCATCTGAAGAAGCGTACGGCCACAACGAGACCGAAGACGCCCCACGCGGCGACCACGGCCAGATGGCCCCACTCGAAGCCAGCCCCGGCGGTTGCCGGATTCCAGGACGCGAAGAACGCCTCGAAGAAGTGACGGATCGGGAAGATGTTGGAGACGTTCAGCACGCCGTCCGGGATCTCGGTCTCGGGAATCAACACGCCCGAGAGGAAGTAGAGCGGGAAGATCACGACGTTCGTGATCGCTGGCGCCGCTTCCTCGGACGGGATGATCGTCGTCAGGGCGACGCCCAGGGCACAGAAGCTCGCCGCGCCGATCGCCAGGGTCACGACGACCGCGGGCAGGTGATCCCACGGGATCTCGACGCCGTAGAGCAGCCTGCCGATCCCGGGCACGATGATCAGCATCAGGAACGAGATCACCAGGGCGTTGCCGATCCGGCCGGCGAAGAAGACCCACGGCGGCAGGGGCGTCCCCCGGCCGCGCTTGAGAATCCCGTTCTCCCGCTCCGATCGTAAGCCTGATCGCGACGCTCTGCATCGTCGCCGACACGACCGCGAGCGTGAGGATCGCCGGGACGTAATAGACGTCCGTCTTCAGGTTCCCGAGCTGCTCGAGTGTGTCGTTGCCGAAGATCAGCTCGAAGATGAGCAGGAACATGAGCGGGAACGCGACGGTGAAGAAGACGGCCGCGGGGTTGCGCCAGAAGGTCTTCTGGTCGTAGCGGAACTGGTGCATGGCGAGGGCGAAGCCGCTCATGAGGCCGCAGCCTCGACCGGCTCGGCGCTCTCCCCGCCGGTCAGCTCGATGTAGATGTCCTCCAGGCTCGGAGTCCCGACCTCCAGGCCGGGCAGGTCGAAGCCCGACTCGAGGGCCCAGCTCGACAGCTCGTTGAGCGCACGTACCGGCTCCGTCGTACGCGCGACGATCAGGCGGCCGTCGTCGGTGAGGGCGGCGCCGGGGAGCGGGACGTCCGCGGCGTGGACGCCGTCCGGCGGGCGGAACCTGATCTCGGTCGTGGCGGCGGGCCCGAGCTCGCTGGGGGCGCCGGCGGCGATGATGCGCCCGCCGACGATGATCGCCACCCGGTCGGCGAGCACCTGGGCCTCGTCCATGTAGTGGGTCGTGAGGAAGACCGTCTTGCCGAGGTCGCGCAGACCGGCGATCAGGCCCCAGAACTGGCGCCGCGCCGACGGATCGAAGCCGGTGGTGGGCTCATCGAGGAAGAGCAGCTCGGGATTGCCGATCAGCGCCACGCCGACGTCGAGGCGGCGCAGCTGTCCCCCCGAGAGGCGCCCCGCGCGGACGTCGGCCTTGGCGGTGAGGCCAACGTGCTCGATGGTCTCGTCCACCGAGGAGGGCGCGCGGTAGTAACCGGCGTAGAGCTCGAGCGTGTCGCGCACGGTCAGCTCCGGGCGCATCCGGCACTGCTGGAGGACGATCCCGATCCGCTCGCGCCAATCGCGCCCGGCGTGCCCGGGGTCCTCGCCGAGGACGGCCACGTCGCCGGCGCTGCGGTCGCGGTAGCCCTCGAGGATCTCGGTGGTCGTCGTCTTGCCGGCGCCGTTCGGGCCGAGGAACGCGAAGACCTCGCCCGCGTGGACCTCGAGATCCACGCCGCGAACCGCCTCGAAATCGCCGTAGGACTTGTGCAGCCCGCGGACCGAGATGACGTTCTCGCTCACCCATCAATTCTATGGAGGCGGCGCGAGTCGCCTCATGTAGGGCTACCTTCTCGTCGCTGTGACGTCCTCCGCCGAGCAGGGGCCTCGGGTCGCCGTCGCCTTTCACGAGGTGATCCTCGGTGGGGCGACGCGCTCTGTCCTGCGCAGCGTCCCGCTGCTCGAGGAGCGCGGCTGGCGCTTTTCGTTCTGGGCGCCCAGGCCGAGCGAGCTCTACGACCACCTCGAGGCTGGGGGCTGGGACGTCGACGGTGCCCCGCGCTGCATCGAGTACAGCCTGCGCACCTGGCGGCTGCCGCCGGGCCCGGTGCGACGGCTGCTTGCCGCACCCGGCTACCTCCGTCACTACCGCCGGTTCCTGCAGAGCAGGCGCCCGGCGCTCGTTCACGCGAACTCGATCCTGAGCCTCGCCGAGGCCCTGGTCGCCAGCCGCAGCGGGCTTCCGACCCTCCTGCACGCCCACGAGATGCTCCCGCTCGACCTCCGCGGCCGGATGCTTCGCAACGCCGCCTGGCGCAACCTCGACCAGATCGTCGCCGTCTCGGAAACCAGCGGCGCCCGCCTCGACTGGCGCGGCCGGCGCCCGCGGATCGTCCACGAGGCGACGCCGATCCCCGAGCCGGTCGAGCCCCGCGAGCGGCCCGAGCCGTTCACGGTAGGCACCGTCGCCGTCGTCTCCAAGCGCAAGGGCAGCGACCTCTTCGTGGAGGCGGCACGGCGCCTGCAGAGCCGTAACGGCACCTCCTACAGGTTCGAGATGGTCGGGTCCGAGAGCGAGCTCATCGACCGCGAGTGGGCGCGCGAGGTGCTCGCCCAGGCGACCGCGGCCGGCATCGAGCACGTTCCCTCAGCCGACGTCTTCGAGCGCATGCGCCAGCTGGGACGCCTTCGCGCTGCCGTCGCGCTCGGACCCGTTCCCGCTCTCGATGCTCGAGGCGATGGCAAGCGGCCTTCCGGTCGTCGGCACCCGCCGGGATGGGATCGCCGAGCAGATCACCAACGGCACCGGGCTGCTGGTCGAGCCCGAGGACCCGGCCGCGCTCGCCGACGCAATTGCCTGGATGGCGAATCAGCCCGCGGCCACCCGCGGCAGGATGGGCGCCGCCGCACGCGGCCGGGTCAGCCGCGAGCTTCACCCTCGAGCACCACGCCGCCGCGATGGACGAGGCCTACCGCGCGACGATCGCCAACCGCGCCGCGCGCCGTCGCTAGCGCCGCGACTAAGTGAGCTCGACGTCGCGGTGAACCACGTGCGCGGCGACGTCCTCGCGACTGGCGAGGTGCCTCGCGACCCGGTCGGCGACCGTGACCGAGCGGTGGCGGCCCCCGGTGCAACCGATCGCGATCGTCAGGTGGCTCTTGCCCTCGGCGACGTAGGCGGGAATGAGGAAATCGAGCAGTGGCAGGAGCCGCCGGTAGTACTCGTCGGCGAGCTCGCCCGCTTCGACGTGCGCGACCACCTCCGGGTCTCGTCCGGTCAGTGGCCGCAGGTCCTCCCTGTAATGCGGGTTCGGCAGAAACCGCACGTCGAACACGAGGTCGGCATCGCGCGGCGCGCCGTTCTTGAAGCCGAACGTGAGGATCGTCAGCGCGAGCTTGCGGCTCGACTCGGGTGAGAGCACCTCGGTTGTGATGCGGCGGCGAAGCATCGCCCCCGTCAGCCCCGTCGAGTCCATGACGATGTCGGCGCGCGCGCGCAGCGGGCCGAGGATCTCGCGCTCGGCGCGAATTCCATCGATGATCCGTCCCTCGGGAGCGAGCGGATGCCGGCGGCGCGTCTCCTTGAAGCGGTTGACCAGCGTGTCCTCGTCGGCCTCGAGGAAGAGCACTCGCGGGCGCAGGCCCTCGCCGCGCAGCTCGTCGATGACGACGAGGAGGTCGTCGAAGTACTCGCGCCCGCGAACGTCGGTAACGACCGCGGCCCGGCGCACCTTGCTGCCGCCGTGGACGAAGAGCTCGCCCAGCGCCGAGATCAGCCGCGGCGGCAGGTTGTCGACGCAGAAGAAGCCCGCGTCCTCGAACGCGGCCATCGCCTCCGACTTGCCGGCGCCGGAGTAGCCGGTGATCACGAAAAGCTCGACCCCGTCGCCGAAGAGGGTGTCGCTACTGCCCATCGTCAGCTGACCCTGTTGAGCTGTCGGTGGATCTCGCGCGCGAGCTTGCCTGGGATCCCCGGCACGGCCTCGAGCTCCTCGCGGCTGGCCTTGATCAGCCGCTCTGGCGAGCCGAAATGCTCGAGCAGGGCGCGCTTTCGAACCGGCCCGACGCCCTGCAGCTCGTCGAGCAGCGAGGTGGTCATCCCACGGCTGCGCCGCGAGCGGTGGTGCTCGATCGCAAAGCGATGCGCCTCGTCGCGGATGCGCTGCAGAAGCTGGGAGCCCTCGGTGTCCGGACTGAGCTCCAGGGGCTCCGCCCGGCCCGGAACGTAGATCTCCTCGAGTCGCTTGGCGAGTGAGACGACCGCGGTGCCGCGCTCGATCAGGGGCGCCAGCACCTTCATCCCGGCCGACAGCTGGCCCTTGCCGCCGTCGATGACGATCAGATCGGGCAGCGCCGCGAAGCTCTCATCGCGCTCGGGATCGTGCGGCGAGCGGTCGGACTGCTCGAGCAGCTGCGCGACCCGCCGGCCGAGCACCTCCTCCATCGACGCAAAATCATTCGGGCCGCCGCTGAGCGAGTCTTTCCCACTCCGCACGCCCGGAGGCGAAGCCGAGGACGTGGCGGAACTATTTCTCTCCCCGCGGATGCGGAACCTTCTGTAGTCGGACTTGCGCGGCGCGGCCCCCTGGAACACGACCATCGAGGCGACGGTGTGCTCGCCGCCTATGTTGGAGATGTCGAAGCCCTCGATGCGCACCGGCAGAGACTCGAGGCCCAGGCCGTCCTGGAGGGAGGACAGGGCGTCCACGCGCTGCGCGCGCCGGCGCTCCTGGCGCAAACGATCCTGGGCCAGCGCGAGCACCGCGTTGCGCTCGGCGAGCTCGCGCAGGCGCCGATAGGAGCCACGCTCGGCGACGCGGACCTCCACCGGACCGCCGCGCCGCGCCGAGAGCGCCTCGGCGATCAGCTCGGATCGCTCGCGCAGCGCCGGTCCGACGATCACCCGTCGTGGCACCGCCGGCGCCGCCGAGTAGTACTGCGCCAGGAACTCCTCGGTGACCTCCGCCTCGTCGGCCTCCGGCTCGTTGGCCAGGTAGAAGCCGTGGCGCTCGGCGAGTGCACCGTCGCGGACCTGGAAGACCTGGGCGTTCGCCTCCGATCCCTCGACCGCGACCGCGACGAGATCGGCTGACTCGAGCGACTCACCGGCGACCGAGCGCCGCTCCATGAGCGAGCGCACCGCCTCGAGACGGTCCCGGTAGACCGCCGCGCGCTCGAACTCCTCGGCGTCGGCGGTCTCGGCCATCTTGCGCTCGAGATCGCGCTCGACGTCGCGGTACCGGCCCGAGAGGAAGTCGACGATCGCGTCGATGCCGCGGCGGTACTCCTCCCTGTCGACGTAGCCGACGCAGGGCGCCCCGCACCGCTTGATGTAGTAGTCGAGGCACGGCACTCCCGACCGGCGCCCCGGCTCTGGGCCCTCGCAGGTGCGGTACTGAAAGAGGCGGCCGAGCAGCTCGAGCGTCTCCCGCACGCGCTTCGCCGACGAGTACGGGCCGAAGTAGATGCGGCCGGAGCGATGACGCTCGCGCGTGAAGTAGACGCGCGGGAACTCCTCGTCGAGGCTGATGCCGATGTAGGGGTACGACTTGTCGTCGCGCAGGCGGATGTTGAACCGCGGCCGGTGGCGCTTGATGAACTGCTGCTCGGCGAGGAGGGCCTCCGCCTCGTTCTCGGTGACCAGGAAGTCGATCGACGCGATCTGGTCGACCATCTCCATGCCCCGGGTCGACTTGCCGGAGAAGTGGCCCGCCACGCGCTTGCGGATCGACACCGCCTTGCCCACGTACAGGACCTTCCCGTCCTTGTCGGCGAAGATGTAAACGCCCGGTTGATCCGGAAGCTTTTTGCGTTGCTCCTCTATCGGTTCGACGGGCTCGTTCACTGCCATCAAGGTTAGGCTGCGCGTCCGCCGTCACCAGACCCCTCAAAGGAGCCGATTTGCGATGACCGACGCCACGATTTCTGCAGCGCCGGAGCTGAAGACGCTGTCGATCGACGTCGACGGCGAGATCGGCACGCTCACCCTCGAGCGACCCGATGCACTCAACGCGATGAGCCCGGACATGATCTTCGAGCTCACCGTCGCGGCCGCGTGGCTGGCCGACCTCGCGCCGCTGCGCGGGCTCGTGGTCACCGGTGCGGGCGAGCGCTCCTTCAGCGCCGGCGGCGACGTCACCTGGTTTCAGAAGGGCCTCGAGGACCCCGACGTCGACCTTTCCGCCAACGTTCGCCGCGGGGCCGAGGTGCTCCACCAGGCGATCGTCGACTTCCGCCGGATCCCGTATCCGGTCATCGGCGCGATCAACGGCGTTGCCGCGGGCGCCGGCTTCTCGCTGGCGCTGATGTGCGATTTCCGCATCGCCTCGACCAACGCCGCGTTCGTCTGCGCCTACGGTCGCATCGGCGCCTCGCCGGACGGTGGCATGACGTACTTCCTGCCCCGCGTCGTCGGCCCTGACAAGGCGCTCCAGCTGCTGCTCGACGACCCGCTGCTCTCCGCCGACGCGGCGCTCGAGCTCGGGATCGTCTCGAAGATCGTGCCACCGGAGGAGTTGCTATCCACCGCGAAGGAGAAGGCGGCGAAGCTGGGTGCCAAGGCGCCGCATTACGTACGGATGGCAAAGCAGCTGATCGGCCAGACCCTCGACAACTCGCTGACCGAGCACCTCCAGGTCGAGCGCCACGGGATCGCCGACTCGATGGCGACCGAGGACATCCGCGAGGGGCTCGACGCCTTCTTCGGTGGCCGCGAGGCACGCTTCAGCGGGCGGTGAAGCCGTCACCTAGGCTCTCGTCAGCCCCGACGAAAGGAACCCGCCGATGACCAAGCTTCCGATCACGCTCACAGCCCTCGCCCTGGCGCCGGCCGCGCTCGGCCTCGGCGCCTGCGGCAGCAGCGGCTCGTCCTCGACCGCGCCGGCGAGCACGAGCACCGGCAGCTCCACGGCGGCCGGCGGTGGCGGCGCCGGGGGCACCGTGAAGTTCGAGGCGGACCCGAGCGGCAAGATCGCCTTTACCGAGACCCAGGTCACCGCCCCGGCGGGCAACGACACGATCGAATTCGACAACCCGTCGTCGCTGACTCACGACGTCGTGATCGAGGATCAGAGCGGCAACCAGGTCGCCGCGACCGATCAGATCTCGGGCGGCTCGACCTCAACCACGGCCGACCTCCAGCCGGGCACCTACACCTTCTTCTGCTCGGTCGACTCGCACCGCGAGGCCGGCATGGAGGGCACGCTCACCGTCAAGTAGCGGCGGCTCCCGCGGGCTGCGCTTTCCTGCGAGACGACACTCGTAGGAGTCCATGCCCAGACTCAGCTTCGATCGCAGGGAACTCGCCGCGATTTTCGCCGGCGGCATCATCGGCGCCCTGTTGCGAGCAGGGCTTGTGGAGCTGTTCGCCACCCAGCCCGGCGAGTGGCCGTGGGCGACCTTCGTCGCGAACATCGCCGGCAGCTTCGCGCTGGGCTACTTCACGACCCGGCTCCAGGAGAGGCTGCCCCTGTCCGCGTATCGCCGGCCGTTGCTGGGGACCGGTATTTGCGGAGCCCTGACGACGTTCTCGACCATGCAGGTCGAGCTGATCCGCCTGTCGCAAGCCGGCGACGACGCCCTGGCAGGCGCCTACGCGGTGAGCAGCATCGTTCTCGGATTCCTGGCGGTGCAGGTCGCATCGAACCTGGTGCGACGGGTGAGGATCGGCGCATGAGCCTCGGCGTTTGGATCGGCGTGGGACTGCTCGGGGGCGTCGGTGCCGTGCTGCGGTTCGTCGTGGACGGCGCGATCAGCGCACGCGCGACGACCGGCTTTCCGCTCGGCACGCTCGCCGTGAACATCAGCGGGGCGTTCGTACTCGGGCTTGTGTCCGAAGCCGTCGCCTCCGGCGACACGCTTCGACTCCTCGGCACGGGCCTGATCGGCGCATACACCACGTTCAGCACCTGGATGCTCGAGACCGAACGGCTCGGCGAGGACGGTCAGGCGCACCTCGCCGTTGCCAACCTCCTCGTGAGCCTGGGCGCCGGTCTCCTCGCGGCCTGGCTCGGTCTGAAGCTGGGAGCGAAGCTGTGAGCCTCGAAGCACTGAAGCTCACCATCTACTTCGGCGAGCGCGATCGCGTCGGCGGCAGGTTCCTCGCCGACGCCCTGCTGGAGATCTTCTCGACCCACGGTCTGGCGGCCAGCGTGATGCTGCGCGGAGTCGAAGGGTTCGGCGTCAAGCACCAGCTGCGCACCGATCGGTTGCTCACCCTTTCGGAGGATCTGCCGCTGGTCGCCGTTGCCGTCGACCGCACCGACCGTGTGCACGAGGCCCTTGAGGAAGTCCGCCAGCTTCGCTTCGACGGCCTGATCACGCTCGAGCGAGCGGAACTGCTCGACGGCGAGGTCATCGACGCCCCGGACGACGAGCAGCTCAAGCTGAGTATGTACTTCGGTCGCGGCGTGCGGAGGGGCGGGCGGCCGGTCTACGAGGAGGCTGTGAGGCTGCTCCACGACGCTGGCGTCGCCGGCGCCACCGTCCTGGTTGGCGTGGACGGAACGCTTGCGGCCAAGCGTCGGCGCGGGCGCTTCTTCTCACGCAATCTCGAGGTGCCCGTGATGCTCATCTCGGTCGGTCGCGCGGCCGACCTGCGCGCGGCGGTGGAGCGGTTCGACGTGCTGCCTCCCGCGCGGGTCGTCACGCTCGAACGCGTTCGCGTCCTCAAGCGCGACGGCGTCCGGATCGCGGGACTCGACGGGCTGCCGGCCCGAGACGCTGAGGGTCTCGATCGCTGGCTCAAGCTGATGCTCTACTCGAGCGAGCAGAACCATCATGAGGGGCGCCCGGCACACGTTGCCGCGATCCGAGCGCTGCGAGAGGCGGGAGCGTCGGGAGCCACAGCGCTTCGCGGGAACTGGGGCTACCACGGCGACCATCGCCCGCACGGCGATCGCTTCTGGAGCGTGCGCCGGCGGGTCCCAACCGTCACCGTGGTCGTGGACGTGCCGGAACGCGCCGAGCGCTGGCTCGAGGTCCTGGATGCGGTCGCTCCTGAACGGGGGCTGCTGACGGTGGAGGTCGTACCGGCGTTCAGGGCCACGGGGCCGGAGGTTGTGCACGGCGGGCTGCGAATCGCGCAGCGCTGGCGTACTCAGTCCTGAGCTCGAAGAGCGCGGCCGACCGACTCGGCGACGCACACGGGCTTCTCGCCGCCCTCGCGCTCGATCGTGAACTTCGTCGCGACCTGGACCCAGCCGTCGCCCAGCTCGTCAACCGATACCAGCTCGGCGGTGGCGCGGACCTTCGAGCCGGCGGGAACCGGCGCCGGGAAGCGGACCTTGTTCCACCCGTAGTTGATCCCCATGACCACGCCCTGCTGGTCGATCAGCTGACCGCGGAACCCGTCGATCAGCGACAGCGTCAGGTTGCCGTGAGCGACCGTCGTGCCGAACGGGCTCTCCTTCTCGGCGCGCTCGACGTCCACGTGGATCCACTGGTCGTCGCGCGAGACCTCGGCGAACTTGTTGATGTCCTCCTGGGTCACCTCGACCCAGTCGCTTGGGCCGATTGGCTTGCCGATCAGGTCCGGAGCTCGTCGATGCTGGAGATCGTCAGTGGCGCCATACGCGCGGCAGCCTATCGGCCGTCGGCACCCGTACGCTGATCCACATGGCCGATGCCGCCGACGCCAAGAGAATCGTCACCGACCCGGCGAACGTGATCGGCAAACGACACCCATACGGCGAATCCCAGGTCAACGGGAAGAAGGCCGTCGCCGCGCTTCGCGACCTCGGCGCCGGCAAGGCAGAGGCGCGCGAGCTGATCAGCGAGGCGGTGCGAGAGCTGGGTGGTCGTGTCGACAGCGAGGTTCCGGTGGCCGGCGGCGCCGGCGACCTGCCAACCGCAAGCCGTCGACCTCTGGTTCCTGCCGGCCGACAGTCCGTCCGCAATGGAGCCGGATATCCGACTAGCAGCGTGGTCCGCGCTCCTAGTCGACCAATCGCACCTCCAGCGCCGGAGCCGCCACCACCGCCGCACCGGCCCCCCCATGAGTCCGAGTATGCGGGCGACGTAGGCCTGCGTCTCGGGGATCGCGGGGACGCAGCCGCACCCGGCGACCGCGCCCGGACCGGCGTTGTAGGCGGCGAGGGCGAGCGCCGGCGAGCCGAACTGCTCGAGGAGGTCGTACATCAGGTGGGCCTGGGCGTCGATCGACGCCTCGGCGTCGAAGCGATCGGTGAGGCCGTACATCGCCGCGGTGGCGGGCATGAATTGCGCGATCCCGGCAGCGCCCGCCGGCGACACGGCGAATGGGTTGAAATTCGACTCGGCCATCAGCTGCGCGGCGAGCAGCGCCGCCGAGACGTTCCACCGTCGCAGCCGAGGCGACCATCGAGCCGAAATCGGGCCGGGACGAACGCCGGCAGGCCGGCCTCGGCGGCGGGGCCGTCGGCGGTGCCCCGCGGTTCCGCGGAACCGGCCCGGCGCGCCGGCGTTCCCGGCATCGAACACGGAGGTGGCCCGGCGTGTATACCGAAATGCCACGCCTCCCAGCAGTAGCGCTGGAGAAAGCCGAAGTGGCGGGCGTTGGCGGCAAGCCAGGCCTGAGCCGTCGGCGGGCCCAGATCGAGCTCGGTCGCGCAGCGGTGAAGGGACTGGCCCGGCGGCGCGACCCATTGGGGATCGGGATGTTCCGCGAAGAGCACGGCCTGCTCGGCGTCGGACCGATAGGCCGAGTTGATCACGAGCATGACGCCCGCTTGACGCCGCGGCGGCACCATGCGGTCGAAGGCCACGGCGACGTCCGGCCGCATCCCCTCGCCCTGGCGGTAGGCGAGCGGCCCTGAGTACCCGCCGCCGCTCGCGTAGGCCGGGCCCGCCGGTCCATCGTCCGTCGGTGTCGCCGTCGCCGCCGATCCGGGCACCGCCTCCGCCTCCGCGTGGGCCTCGACGCTCAGGTCATTGGCCGACCTTTCGAGCCTCGCCTCGATCTCAACGCGCACGCGCAGTGGCGACATCGAGTCGGCGTCAGGGAACGCCACCGCGACCCGGTTCGGATCGACGCCGTTGCGATCGCCGCCTCCCTTGCGGCCGCGATCGCGTGGCGCAGGTAGTCGCGCTTGGCGAGATGGGCCGGGTTATCGCGACCCGTTCGGCAGCCGGACCGGGACGAAGAGTCGGTCGAAATCGTCGCGCATCGAACGCGCGGCGGAGAGCGCCGACAGGTCGGCGGCCCGCTGTGCGCGCGAAGTTCCCGCTGATCGCGCCGCCCACCGCTGCGAGCACGAGGGCGCAGGCGATCAGCGCCACCAGTGAACCGAGGACAAGCGGCAACGCCTGGCCGGTTTCGGCGGCAAGCCGCCCAGCGCGGCGGCGCAACGCCACCGCGCGGCGACCGATGCCCGCGGCCAGCCGGGCCGCGCGACGCCCGGCCTCGCCTCCCGGGTCGATGCCGGCCAGCGCCCGACGGGTCGCCACCCTGCCGGGGGCGCGGGTCGCGAGGCGGACGGAGACCCCCTCGTCGTGAAGCTCGCGCGCTGCGAGCGCCGCCAGCGGACGCTGTCGCGGAAGGTCCGCGCGGAGGACAGCCGTGACCGGCCCGGCCCCGGCCAGCCCGGCCAGCAGGTCTCGCAGCCGCTCGGAACCGGTCCGCACGACGACAAATCGCGCTCCGGCCGCCGCCTCCACGACCCGAGCCAGGCTCAGAGAGCCGTTCTCACCCAGATCGAGAGCGATCCAGGCGAGCCGTCCGCGAGCCGCCACGGCAAAGCCCGCCTCGACTCAGCCCCCGCTCGAGGTCGCGGGCGGTCTCGGCCGCGAGCATCGTCGGCCCGCGAGAGCGTTCGCCGTCGTCGACGAGGACCACGCCGTCGGCCTCCCGCCCACTCCCTGCAAGGGCGACCGCGAGCGCGGCAGCGGTCGCCAGACCGCCGGCGGCATCCTCGAGCTCGCTCACAACCACGAGGCCGGCCATCAGCCGCTCGGCGTCCTCGCCCAGACGGTCGAGCGCACCTCAAGCGCATGCGCAAGCGGTGCCAGTGGCGATAGAGGCCGGAGGGTCACCGTCAGGCGACCGCCCTCGGTTTCGACCGAGGCTCGTCACGAGCCCATTCCGGAAGGGCTGTGTCCACCGCCGCTTCCGCCGGTAGCCCGGACGCGAGCGCTATCGCCCCGGCCTCAGCGGCGCCATCTGCCACGCTCGCCGCGTAGCCGGTCGCCAGGAGCTGCAGGCAGAGCAGGCCCACAAGCACGATCGCCGGGACCGCGGCAACGACCTCGAGTGATGCCTGGCCCCGCTCATCCATCGCCGGCCGCCGTTGGGTCGAGATGCGCCCGAGCGCCGACCGGGATCGACGGCACGCCGGGAAGCAGCGCCGGGGCGCGCACCCTCACCTCCACACCATCGCCGTCGGTCACCTCCGCCCCATCCTCGAGCCACTCCGGCAGGACGCTGCGCGCCGCCGCATCCGCATCGCCGCCGACCAGGTCGGCGCGCGCACCGACCCGCGCGGCGTCGGCGGCTGTTCCATAGCGCGAAACCGGCGACCGCGAGTTGGCCGACCGCAAGCAGGACGATCAACAGGATCGGCACCACCGCGACGAGCTCCGCCGCCGCCTGTCCACGCTCATCTCGCACCCGCTTCGTCACGGGCGTCGACGCTAGGCCCGAGCTGTCGCGGGTCAGCGCCTGGGTGTGTCTAATCCGAGACGGACCCGCGCCGATTCAGCCGCGGCGATGCGCGAGGCTCAGTAACCCGCGCGGGATTCGGTGACGACCTTGACGATCGCCAGCACGGCGAAAACCAGGACGCCGATGAAGATCAGCGAGCCGCCGCTCGTCGCCGTCAGCTTGCTCGCACCGGCGATCATCAGGACGATCGCACCGAGGGCGCCGACGAACATCACGCGCTGGCGGTCGGTAAGCCCGAGATAGGCGAGCCGGTTCTGGCGGATAGTAGACGTAGCCGGACCACGCGATCATCGCGAGGAAGAGGATCCCGACCGCGGCGATGATCGCGTGGGCGGGTTTCCTCCGCCCGGCACGAGATCGACGATCAGCGCCAGCAGTAGGATGATCGCGATGTTGCGTGCGGCCTTCACGCTCACAAGCCTAGACCCCTCTGGAGCGCGCAGATAGGCGCGACGATGGCCGACGTCACTTCGCGGTCATCACGATCACGGCGACAACCGCGGCCCCGATCGTGGCGACGACGCCGACCGTGGCCAGGACACCGAAGAATGCCGCGTGCAACGCCCGGCCCTCGCGGTTTGCGTCCGAGAACCTCACCGCGCCGAGGATCGCCAATGAGACGATGATGGTTGTGCCGATCCCGGTGATCAGCGCAGCGATCACACTGTCGAAGAGCGCTTGGGTGTCAACGATCGTCGCGATCATGTCGTGGCAGGTACCGCCGGGCCGTGGCGGAAACGGTGAAGGAAGGCGCGGATCGCGAGCAGCAGGCCCGCGGCGGAGACGAGGAGCGGACCGACCGCACCCGGGGAAGAGCTGGACCACGCCGTACGTGAGCGCGCCGATGCCCGCAGCGGCTGGCAGCGTCAGCAGCCAGGCGACGACGATGTTGCCGGCGACGCCCCAGCGAACCGCTGAGAGCCGCTTGCCGGCGCCGGCACCCATCACGCCACCCGCGATCACCTGAGTGGTCGAGAGCGGATACCCGAAGTGCGAGGAGGCGAGGATCACCGCCGCACCGGCGCCCTGTGCCGAGAACCCCTGGGCGGCGTCCATCTTGATGATCCTCGTCCCCATCGTCTTGATGATCCGCCAGCCGCCGGTGTAGGTGCCCAGGGAGATCGCCGAGGCGGCGGTGACGACCACCCACGTCGGAACCGACGCATCCGCACTCAGGTTTCCGTTGGCGATCAGCGCGAGGGTGATCACGCCCATCGTCTTCTGCGCGTCGTTTGTGCCGTGGGCGAGCGCGAGCAGCCCGCCGGAGAGCACCTGGCCGAACCGAAAGCCCTGGGTCACAGGTCCCGGGCGCTGGCGTGCGAGGATCCGATACGCGCAGACGATCCCGATCCCACCCACGATGAAGGCCACGATCGGGGCGATGATCGCCGGGATCAGGACCTTGCCGACGATCCCCGCGCCGAAGATCGCGTCGGCGCCCGCAGCGGCGAAGGTCGCGCCGACGACGCCCCCGATGAGCGCGTGCGAGCTCGAAGATGGCAGCCCGAAGTACCAGGTGATCAGGTTCCACGCGATCGCGCCGATGAGGCCGGCGAAGATCACGGTAGTCGTGATCGCGGCGGGGTCGACGACGTCATTGGCCACCGTCGCCGCGACCGGAGCGAGATGAACGCGCCCGCGAAGTTGAGGATCGAGGCGTAGCCGACGGCCATCCGCGGAGGCATCGCCCGCGTCGAGATCGACGTGGCCACGACGTTGGCCGTGTCGTGAAAGCCGTTCGTGAAGTCGAACGCGAGCGCCGTCGCGATGACGATCCCCAGGATCAGGTCGGACTCGCTCACAACCCGCCGTTATGCGTTCTTGATGACGATGCCCTCGAGGATGTGCGCCGCGGTCTCGGTGGCGTCGACCGCTCGCTCCAGGCGCAGGAAGATGTCCCGCCAGCGGATTACGAACATCGGGTCGATCCCGTTGGCGAACAGCGAGGCCACCGCGTCGCGGTAGAGGCGGTCGCCCTCGTTTTCCAGGCGGTGGATCTCGATCCAGTACTTGTCGAGCCCCTTGAAGCCCGTCAGGTGCTCGAGCGCGACGGCCAGCTGCGCGCACGACTTGACGAGCACGTCGGCCATGGCCAGCGACTGCTCCATCGGCGCCTCGATCCGGTAGAGGCCCATGAAGTCGGCCGTCTCCTCGATGTAGTCGACGATGTCGTCGAGCTGGGTGGCGAGCCCGTAGATGTCGCCGCCGTCGATCGGGGTGACGAAGGTGGTGTTGACGCGATGGACGATCTCGTGGGTGATGCGGTCGCCCTCCTGCTCGGCGAGCAGGATCTCCCGGGCGAGATCCCGCGAGTCGGGCCACCCCTCGAGCATCTCCTTCAGCAGTTCGGCCGAGCGCTGGGCGTTCTGACCGGCCCGGCTGAAGCAGGTCGAAGAAGGCGTTGTCGCGCGGTACAAGCGAGGGCAGCGGCACGATCGGCGACGCTACCAGTCCGCGAGAACGGCAGCCACGCGCGCGGCGGCGTGTCCGTCCCATTTTTCCGGAGGTTGCGGCGGCGTCGCCGGGGCGCGTTCGCGAGCAGCGCCGGGATCTCGGCGATGCGCTCGGGCGCGAGGCCGAGAAGCGTGTTGGTGCCCGCTCTGAGCGTCACCGGGCGCTCGGTGTTGTCGCGCAGCGTGAAACAGGGGATGCCGAGGTATGCCGTCTCCTCCTGGATCCCGCCCGAGTCGGTCAGCACCGCGGCCGCATCGGCCTCCAGAGAGAGGAAGTCGAGATAGCCCGACCGGATCGACGAGGCGAACGCTCGCCGGAGGCGGCGCGGCCAGCTTCGAGCGCGTGCGCGGGTGCACCGGGAAGATGACCGGGAGCAGCCTCCCCCACCTCCCCGAGCGCGGCGATCGCGTCGGCGAGGGCCGGGCCGTCGACGAGCGCCGGGCGGTGCAGCGTGACGAGCAGGTAGGAGCCCGGCTCCACGCCCAGCTCCCTGGCGGCACCGCGCGCGCGGAAGCGCTCCTCGAGCGCGACGAGCGTGTCGATCATCGTGTTGCCCACGAAGTGCAGCCGCGAGAGATCCACTCCCTCGGCGCGCAGGTTGTCCTCGGCCTCCGGCGAGTGGGTGAAGAGCAGCTCGGAGAAGTGGTCGGCCACGATCCGGTTGATCTCCTCCGGCATCGTGCGGTCGAAGCTGCGCAGGCCGGACTCCACGTGGCCGACCGCGATCCCGCAACGCTCGCGCACACAGCGCCGCGGCGAGGGTCGAGTTGACGTCGCCGGGCACGAGCACGAGGTCCGGCCGCTCGGCGCGCAGCACGGGCTCGAGCCGCTCGATCACGCGCGCGGTCTGCACGGCGTGTGACCCGGAGCCGACGCCAAGCATGTGATCCGGGGCCGGCACGCCGAGCTCCTCGAAGAAGATCTCCGACATCGCGCGGTCGTAGTGCTGGCCCGTGTGCACGACGACCGAGCCCTCCGGGCCGAAGCGCTCGCGCGCCGCCGCGATGACCGGGGCCATCTTCACGAAGTTCGGCCGCGTGCCGAGGACGTGGACGATCCGCATTAGAGGACGCGGTCGAGAAAGGCGATCTGGTCGGCCACGGCGCGCTCGAACGGCTCGCCGACGTAGATGTCGAAGTGGCCGCCCGGGTACTCGATGAGCTCGCCCCGCGGCGCTGCGGCCGCGGCCTTGCGCGCCGGTTCAGGCGGGGTGACGACGTCCTCGGTCATGACCTGGACGAGCAACGGGACCTGCACGCGCCCCGCCTTGGCGTACGGGCGCTGCATCGGCAGGCTCATGGTGCCGCGCGGGAGGAACCGGTTCGGCCAGTCGTAGCCGGGCGGGAACAGCGCCAGGTATCCGGGGAGCGCGTCGGGGCTCGTCATCGCGGCGGTCGAGCCCGGAGGCCCGACGACGGCGATCGGGTGCGATCCGCCGCGCAGTGCGGCGATCACGTCCCTGATGCCCGCGATCGCGAGCCGGTTGTTATGCCCGATCCCGGCCGAGCGCAGGACCGCGGGCCCACTCATGAACGGGCCCTGCGCGATGAGAGCGGCAACCGGCTCGCCGGCCGCCGCCAGCTCGAGCACGTGACCGCCGGAGAACGACGTGCCCCAGGCGGCGATCCGGCTCGCGTCGACGCCGTCGAGCTCCCTCGCGTACGCGAGGGCGGCACGCCAGTCGTCGCGCTGTCGCCCGATGTCGATCAGCAGCCTGGGCTCGCCGCCCGATTCGCCGTGGTAGCGGTAGTCGAACACCAAAGCCGCATGACCCGCGGCCGCAAAGCGCTCGGCGTACGCGTCGAGACGGGCCTCCTTGACGCCGCCGAACCCGTGGGCCATGACCACGCACGCGCAGCCGCTCCCGTTGACGGCTGAATCAGGCGCCTCAACAGCGGCGCGACTCGGCTCCGCTTCGCTGCGCCTCGAGGGCCGGTAGAGCCAGGCCGCGCACTCGTCCTCGCCGCTGCGAAAGCGAACGTCCTCGCGGTCGCCGGTCACGGACTTACGCGAGCCCGTCGATCTTGGTGGCGAGCTCGAAGTCCGCGTCGGTCAGGCCGCCGGCCGCGTGGTTCGTGATCGAAACCTCGACCTCGCTCCAGGAGATCTTCAGATCGGGGTGATGCCCCATCTCCTCGGCGGGCTGGGTGAGCCGGCGGACGAACTCGACGGATCCGACGAAGTCGCCGTGGTCGAACTTCTTGACGATCGCGTCGCCCTCGCGCGACCAACCATCGAGGTCGCCGAGCTTCGCATCGATCGTCTGCGTCGTCGAGGACGTCGGCCATCGACGCTGAGATTACCCTTGGCCCATGAGAATCGCGAGCCTCGTGCCATCGGCCACCGAGGCGCTCTTCGCGCTCGGCCTCGGCGATCAGGTCGTCGCCGTCACCCACGAGTGCGACCACCCCGAGTCCGTGCTTGCTCTGCCGAAGCTCACCTCCAGCGTGATCCCTGAGGGGCTTGACCCGAGCGAGATCGACGCGCGTGTGCGCGAGGTCACCGCCCGCGGCGAGTCGCTGTACCGCCTCGACACCGAAACCCTCGACCAACTCGATCCCGACCTAATCGTCACCCAGGCCCTGTGCGCCGTCTGCGCCGTCTCCTACGACGAGGTCTGCGAGATCGCCGGCCAGCTCGCGAGTCGTCCGGGCGTCATCTCCCAGGACCCGGCGACGATCGACGAGGTGCTCGCCGATATGACCGAGCTCGCCGAGGCGGCGGGGATCGCCGAGCGCGGCGCCGAGGTCGTCATGGGCCTGCGCGATCGCCTCGACGCGGTCGCGACGGCGGTCGAAGGAGCCCCCGGCCGCGCGTTGCGGCTCTTGAATGGCTCGATCCGGTCTACATCGGCGGCCACTGGGTTCCCGAGATGATCACGATCGCCGGCGGCACCGATGCCCTCGGCGAAGCCGGGCAGAAGTCGCGCCGAGTCGACTGGGACGACCTCGCGGCCGCGTCACCCGATGTCGTCGTCGCGATGCCCTGTGGCCTGTACTGCGACGAGGCGGCGGCGCAGGCTCGCGACTACGCCGAGCCGCTGCGGGCGCTCGGCGCAGAGCGGGTCTTTGCCGTGGACGCCGCGTCGTCGTTCTCGCGGCCGGGCCCGCGCCTGGTCGACGGCACCGAGCTCCTCGCGCACCTCCTCCACCCCGAGCTCGTCCCGCACCCGCCCGCAATAGCCTCCGAGCCCCTTTGGGGACAAGGCGCCTCAACGGCGGCGCACCTCGGCTAACGCCTCGCATGCATTCCGCAGAGCAGTCCGAGTCGATAGCCGCGCCGCCACAGGCGTGCTTCGACGCGCTCTGCGATTACGAGAGCTTTCCGCGCTGGCAGCAGGCGGTCGAGTCGGTTGAGGTGCTCGAGCGCGACGCCGACGGTCGCGCCTCGGTCGTCCGCTTCGAGATCGACGCCATGGTGCGCCACGTGTCCTACACGCTCAGCTACAGCTACGACGCGCCCGGGCGGATCTGGTGGGACATGGCCGAGGGGGATGTCGCCGGGGTCGAGGGCGAGTACCTGCTCGAGCCGCAGGACGACGGGGGCACGCTTGCCACCTATCGCCTCGGGATCGATCCCGGGATTCCCGTGCCCGGTCTGATCGCCCGACGGCTGACAAAGGGTGTGATGCGACGCTCGGTCACCGACCTCCGCGACGAGGTCGAGCGACGCGCTAGCTGATCAGAGGCCCTGCGGGATGTGCGAGTCCGCGACGATCAGCGCTCCGACCACCGCAACCGCGCAGATCGCCACGAGAATGGCGCCCTCGATGATTGCGCGATTCGCCATTCGCCGGTGTTCCAGCTGAGTGATCAAGAATCCAGCCACTGCACCGCCGACGAGCCCTCCGATGTGCGCGCCAATGCTGATGTTCGATGCGCCGAGCGTGAAGACGACGTTGATGATCACGAAGAAGCCGATCTGCGACGCGAGCTGATCGAGGCCACGGTGGCGCGCGATCAAGAACGCGGCCGACATCAACCCGAAGATCCCGCCCGATGCGCCCACCGTGAGGACATTCGGGCTGAGAAGAAGCGCGCCGAGCGAGCCGCAGAGCACCGACGCCGCGTAGATCCCGACGAAACGCCAGGTGCCGATGGCGGGCTCAAGCAGGATGCCGAGAAAGTAGAGCGCGACCATGTTCAGGCCCAAATGAATGATCCCGGCGTGCAGGAATGCCGTCGTCACAAGCCGGTACGGCTCGCCGGCGGCGACGCCGATCGGACCGCTCGGAGATGGCGACCAGGCAAAGAGACCACCGTCAAGCGAGAGCGTGCTGCCGACGCTTGTGGTGATCGTCCCTCCCGTGGCGATCTCGCCGATGAACGCGGCGACGCACGCGGCGATCAGCGCGTAGGTGGCCGGAGCGTCGCCGCGGCCGGGCATGCCGGTCGAGTAGCGCACCTTGGTGCGTTGCTGAGCGCACTCGGGGCAGCGCATGCCGACCGGCGTCGTCGTCATGCAATCGGTGCAGATGGGACGGCCGCAGTTCGAGCAGGAGACGTTGGTGTCCCGCCCCGGATGTCGGTAACACGTCGCCACTGGGGCGATGACTATATGGAGGCGTTCGGGCCCGCTCGCTACAGCGGCGCCGAGAGCAGGGGCTTGGTCGTCGGCTGCTGGCTGCCACCCCGCGGCTCGCGCGTGACCAGCACGGCATCGGCTCCGTTGAGCGGGCCCGGCACAGCCGCCTCGGCGCTGCCGTCCGAGTTGAGGACGAACGTGCTGCGCGGCTCCATCACGTTGGCGCGCTGCACCCACACCTCGTACACGTCGTCGCTGCTCAGGGTCGGCATCTGGGTCACGTGGAGCGTCGCCGAGTCGCCCGTGCGCTCGAGCGTCGCCGAGACCGGCACCGCGGAATCGAGCGGCTGGGCCTTCACGAGCGTCGACTGGGGCTCGACGACGTCGTTGCCGCGGACGAGGTAGCCGACGCCGATCCCCGCGACGAGCACGATCGCGACCGCCATGGCGGTCGCCGGCCTCATCGCGAAGCCGCGCAGCGACTCCCACCACCGCGGCTTCGGCTCGAGCGCACGCTCGGCCGGCGCCTGTGCTGGTGCGTCACTGCGGACCGCCTCCATCAGGCTCTCGCGCAGACGCTCTGGCGGCGTGCGCTGTTCGACCGACGCGGGCAGGACGTCGACGGCCGGCTGCAGCCAGAGCAGCCTCTCGATGCAGGTCTTGCAGCCCGTGACGTGGCGCTCGAGGTCGGCGGCCTCGTCGGTGGTCAGCGCGCCCAGCGCGTACGCCGCAAGGTCATCCTCGAGCCGCTCCGGATCTCGATGCGGATCCACGGCGTTCACGGCAGGGCCTCCGACGGTCCATCGATACCCATCCCCTCGGCAAGCACGTAGCGAATCTTCTCCAACCCGAGCCGCATCCGGCCCTTGACCGTACCGAGCGGCATGCTCAGCATCTCGGCGATCTCGGAATGGCTGAAACCGCCGAAGTACGCCAGGCCGATCACCTGCGACTGCTCGGTCGGAAGCTCGCCGAGTGCGCCCCGGACCCGCCGGGCCGTCTCGCGGCGGATCGCCTCGGCGTCCGTGCGCTCCTCCGCGGGCTCGGACTCGAGCGCCGCGTCGTCGTCGAGGTCGAGCTTGCGAGACGGGGCAGCGGTGCGCCGGAGGGCGTCGATCGCCCGGTTGCGCACGATCCCGAGCGTCCAGGAGCGCACGCTCCCGCGGGCGGCGTCAAAGCGGGCGCCGCTTCGCCAGACCGAGATGTAGGCCTCCTGCGTGACGTCCTCGGCAAGCTCGGCGTCGCCGACGATGCGATAGGCGAGCGAGTACGCGGCCCCTCCGTGGCGGTCGTAGAGGGTCGCGAAGGCGTCCGGATCGCGCTGCTCGACCAGGGTCATGAGATCCTCGTCGGCGAGGCGCTGGAGTTCTGGTGGCGAGAGCTTCTTTGGCATCGGTGATGGCGGCGAACCGGTCGCGTCACGATTGATACGCCCATCCGGGGACCGCGGATCACTCGCCGAGCGTGGATAATCGAGCCGCTTGGACCGCCAGACGCCCGCACAGCTCTACTGCACCCTCGTCGGCGCCCTGCTCGTCATCGCCGGGATCGTCGGCTTCTTCTACAGCTCCGGGTTCGACACCGGCGCGAGCGGCGTCGCCGGCGACACGGACAAGATCTTCGGAATCTTCGCGACCAACGGCTGGGGCAATGTCATCTGCATCGCCTGGGGCCTGCTCGCATTGGCGCTTGCGAACACGGCGGCGCGCTCGTTCGCGCTCGGTTTCGGTCTCTACGCGCTCGTCGTTGCGATCTGGGGCTTCATCGACAGCGACGAGGTCACGCTCGGCCTGTTCGCGGCGAACACCGCCGACAACGTGCTCGACCTCATCCTCGGGCTGACGGGCCTAGCGGCCGGTGCCGCCTCGCCGGCGCCCGCGCGGAGGGCGCGGCGAGAGCGGCCGAAGCGCACCGACCGCAAGCGCGGGGAGCGTGGGAAGCGCCCGGACCGTCCGTCGAAGCCGGTTGAAGAAAAACCGGCCGAGACCTGATCTAGGTCAGATCGCGGATCCAGGTCTCGGCGGTCGCGCGAATGCCGTGCGGGCGCCGGCGACGCCGGGACTCGACGACGACGAGGGCCGCCGCGGCGGCGGCGCCGACGCCAACGGCGACGACGGGGCGCACCCAGTTGCGCGGGTCGCGCAGGGCCTGGAGCTCGCTGTCGGACAGCTCGTCGGCCCAGCTCGCGAGCTCGGCCGCGGCATGTTCCGTGATCGTCGAAAGGGTGCTCTGCATCCGCGACGCCAGGTCCTCGGGCGGCTCGATCGGCCGCAGCGCGTCGGCGAGCAGGGCCTCGAGGTTGAGCTCTCCTGCGTGCTCACTCATCGGCCATCAGCTCCTCGAGCTGCTTGATCGCGCGATGGATGAGGACCTTGGTCGCCCCGTCGGAGCGGCCGAGAGCCCGCGCGATCTCTCGATTGGACATGCCGAGCGCAAAGCGCATGATCAGTGCCTCGCGGCGGTCGTCGGAGAGGTCGTCGAGCTTGGCGATCACCTCGCGCAGCTCCTCTCGCACCTCGACGACCTGCTCGGTCTCGTGAGGGTGCGCCGGCGGCTCGACCGCCTCGATGTTCGCCTGCGGACGCCGCGCGCGATCGCGGTAGTAGTTGGAGGCGAGGTTGTGCGCGATCCGGATCAGCCACGGCCGCAGCGGTCGTCCGTTCGATTCGCGCCGCGCCCGGTCGAAGTGGCGATAGGCCTGTAGGAACGCCTGCTCGGTGAGGTCCTCGGCATCGTGGTGGTTGCCCACCCGGTAGTACGCGTAGGAGTAGACGTCGCGCAGGTGCGCCCTGTAGAGGTCCGAGAAGGCGCGGTCGAGCTCCGCCTTGCGCTCGGGACTCAGGGATTTCGGCTCGACGACGGGCTCCAGAGCGTCGCCACTCTCCGCCTCGACTTCCTCGGCGCTCACAGTTGGAGCGTACGTCCTTCATCTCACGCGGCCCTCCTCGCCCGCTCGGCGCGGCGAAGTCCTGCAACCCACTCGCCCGCGTCGATCTCGCCCTCGATGAGGGCGGCCAGGCCCTCCAGGCTCGGCGCCTCGACACCGGCGGCGGCGACCGTCTCGGCGATCAGCGGGACTGAGTCGAGCGCCTCGGACGCCTGGCCGATCCTGCCGGGAATCTTCTCCGCGGCAACGCCAGCGCCCAGCAGCTCACCCGCCTGGCGGTTGCGGCTCTTCGGCGCGAGGACGGTGGCCGTCAGGTCGCCGACGCCGGCGAGGCCGTTGAAGGTCTCCAGGCGGCCGCCCTTGGCGAGGGCGAACTCGACGCACTCGCGCCAGACGCCGGCGGCTGCGATGCCGGCGGCGTTCAGGCCGAAGCGCTCGGCCGCGGCGGCCGCAAGCGCTGCCGCGTTCTTCGCGGCGCCCGCAACCTCGACCCCGGCGACATCCTCGGAGCGCTCGCAGACCAGGCCCGCCCGATCGAAGACCTCACCCAGCATCGAGCGCAGGTCGGGATCGGAGCTGCCGAGCACGAGGGCGGCCATTCCGGCAGCGGCCTCGCGCGCGTGCGCCGGGCCGCCGAGGCAGGCGAGGGCACGGGCGCGAATGCGCTCCGAGACGTACTCGGACGGCAGCGCGCCCATCGGCTGGACGAAGCCCTTGGAGAGCATGAGGACCGAGGAGCGCGAGCCGATGCGATCGCCGAGCGAGCCGACGACGTTCGGCAGCGCGGCCGAGGGGACGGCGAGGCAGATCAGGTCGCAGCCGGCGAGCTCGATCTCGCTTGCGCGCTTGACCTCGAGGCCCTCCGGCAGCTTGACCCCGGGCAGGTACTCCTCGTTGGAGCGCTTGCGGTTGATCAGCTCGGCCTTCTCCTCGGTGCGCGTTCCGAGCGCGACCTCGAGCCCGCCGCGGGCGAGCAGGACGGCGACGGCGGTGCCCCAGCTGCCGGCGCCGATCACGGCGGCCTTGCGCAGCGGCGGCAGCCCGCCCAGCCACTCCCACTGCAGCTCGATGTTCGGCCAGATCCGCTCGGTGACGTTCGCGGCGAGCGCGGGCGACGGCCTCTCGGTGCGCGGGAAGGTGATCGGCTTGCCGGCGCGCAGTCGAACCTTGCGCGGACGGATCCGCCAACCGCGGCGGACCTCCTCGGAGCCCTGGACGGCCACTGGCAGGACCGCGGCGCCCGTCTCGAGCGCGAGCCGCCCGACGCCGCGCTTGGGGCGGCCGAGCGAGCCCCGGCGGATGCGGGTGCCCTCGGGAAAGATGATCACGGTCCCGCCCCGCTCGACGATCATCCGCGCCGTCTCCATCGCGAGCTCGTCCGCCTGGCCGCGGCGAATCGGGAAGGCACCGAGGCGGGAGAGGACCCAGCCCTGCCACCGCTTCTCGAAGAGCTCGACCTTGGCGACGAACTGGATCCGCCGCCGCCACGGCAGCAGGGCGCCGATCACGAACGGGTCGAGGAAGCTGCGGTGGTTGGAGGCGACGATGAGCCCGCCTCGGAACTTCGCGTGCTCGCGGCCGGAGCGCTGGAGGCGGAAGTAGAGGAGGAAGAACGGGGTCAGTACGAGGCGCGCGAGGTAGTAGAGGACGCGGCTGGTGCCCCGCTCGCGGGCGAACCGGTGGTAGCGGTCGAAGCGCTCCTGCGAGATGACGTCGTCGTTGCGTGGCGGCGCGGAGCGCCGCTGGCCCTCGTCCATGTGGGTGCCTACACGGGTGTGGGCGAGGCGTTACTTCCCGCCAGCTACCAGGTGTTTTCGATCAGCTCGCGGATCTCGGCCTCGTCGGGTGGATCCGGCGTCATCTGCAGCTCGGGTCGAGCCATGATCGCCTCGACGGCTTCGCCGAGATGTTCACGATCGGCGCCGATATCGCTGAGCCTGCGCCGTCCCCCGCCGAGCTCCTGAACCCGCTTCGGCAGCTCGGCCTGCTTGACGCCAAGCGCCCGGGCGAGCGCGGTCATCTGCGGGCCGGCGCGCGGGATCAGCGCTTCGACCACCCGCGGCAGGATCGTCGCGTTGGTCTCGGCATGCGGGAGCCGCAGCACGCGCACGAGCGACTGACAGATCACGTGGTGCAACCCGAACAGCGCCGAGTCGAGCGCGTAGGCGCACAGGATCGAGCCGAGCGCGAGCTCCTCCGGCTTGCGCTTTGCGCGGTCGCTATCGAGCGCCTTGGCGATCAGCTTCGCACCGCGCAGCGCCGCCATCTCCGAGACTGGATTTGCGAGCGGCGTGTACAGGCAGTCGGCGCCGTGGGCGAGGGCGTTCATCGCGCTCGCACGCAGCCGCTCCTCCGGGGCGCTCACCATCAGCGGCGGATCCGCGAGGACCACCTGCGGGCGCATCAGCGACTGGGCCTCGCGGCCCTCCGGGAGCCGGTGTATGGCGGTCATCTCCGCGCCGGACAACGTCGTCGGCAGCGCCGCCACCCGCGCGCCGCCGACTGCGGCGATCGCCTTGGCGACGTCGATCACCCGCCCGCCACCGAGCGCGACCAGGTCACGATCGCCGACGTCCTCGAACAGGCGCGCCGCAACCTCGTTCACCGGGCCCGGCGGCACGTGGTGGAAGCACGTCGAGTCCTCGGCGAGCTCGACCGGCGCCGCGCCCATAGCCCGCTCGGTCGTCAGCAGCTCGTATTCCTCGAAGCCATGCCCCTTGAGGACGTCGGGGGACTCGTTGACGATCCCGGCGCGAAAGTGGATCGTCCGCTCTCCGTCTCGCCAGGTGAAGTTGGCTTCATCCATGAAGAGCCCGGAGTGGGACTCGAACCCACGGTCTCTCGATTACAAATCGAGTGCTCTACCAGCTGAGCTATCCGGGCAATGTGTAGTCGCGCGCCCAATGTACGCGCTGGCGCTGATTGTTCAGCGGCGGGTCGACGCGCAGATGCATGAGCCCCTTCGCCGCCCCGAGAACTGGTACGCAGTAGATCGCGTCAAAGTCCGGACACCGGACCAAGAAGATGTCGGCGGCGCCGTCGTAGTCGCGCACAACGTTCCTTGTCTTGCTCGTGACGACGCTGCTCGTTCTGAAGCTGATCGCACCCTTCGAGTAGTGGCCCGTCTTGCATTGTGCGCGGATCAGACGGCCGTCGAGATCAACAATCAAGTCGTAGCGCTGATTGACACCGAGCGGCACAGAAACGCTGTAGCCCCGCGTGATGAGGAAATAGACGATCGCGGCTTCCGTGCGATGCCCAACGTCGACCGGGTGGCTAGTAAGCACCGGAGGTGTCAATGGTTGCTTCGACGCGGGCATGCGGCGAAGCTATCCGTCAAATCCGCGCGTGTGGGGCGCGAAATGTGCCGAGTTCGTAAAGAACGTGCGCCTAAAGGAGAACGCCGCGACGCCCAAGGTGGACGCCGCGGCGTGAAGAGAGGACCGTGTGGCGTGGTCTAGACCAGGATCTCGCGGCCCGAGACGTGCGCGGCGACCTTGCGCTTGACGCGCTGCAGGGCGTTGTCGACCGTCTTCGTGTCGCACTCGAGCCGCTCGCCGATCTGCTCGTAGCTGTAGCCGTCGAGGTAGAGCGACAGCACGCGGCTCTCGAGTTCGGAGAGCACGCTCGACAGGCACGAGACCAGCGCCTGCAGTTCCTCCGTCGCGATCGCACGCTCGGCCGGCTGGTCCGAGATCGGTCCGGGGAGGATCTCCTCGAGCGTCGTCTCGGCGTCGCCGGATGCAGCCGGGGACTGCGCGAAGGAGACGTACTGGTTGAGCGGCGCGTGCTTGTTGCGGCTCGCCGTCTTCACCGCGGTGATGATCTGACGGGTGATGCAGAGCTCGGCGAAGTTGCGGAAGCTCGATTCGCGGTCCGAACGAAAGTCGCGGATCGCCTTGTAGAGGCCGACGAGGCCCTCCTGGATCAGATCCTCGGAGTCGCCCCCGAGCAGGAAGTACGACGAGGCCTTCAGGCGGACGAAGCCGCGATAACGCTTGATGATGCGCTCGTATGCGTCGGCGCTACCCCGCTTTGCAAGCGCGACCAGGTACGCATCCTCAAGCTCGGGTTGAGCCTCAGTTCTGCGCGCGGTCTGGGCTGTCGCCGCACGGGCGAACGATCCGACGGATGAATGGGTAGATACGGCCACTGGTCCTCCAAATGGTTGGTTTGGGTTGGAACCTGTGGCGCCGCACCTCCCGATAGGGCGCCCTCTCCTCAGGTGATCGGCAGGTCGAAGCTCGACCTTTAGTTCACCCTTACTCCGCGCCGGACTATATGCCCGTGAACATAGTTCTGTCAACCTGCGCGAACTTGCGCAAGATGCGTTGCAGTTTCAGAGGTCCGTCCGCGGGCCCTGTTACTTCAGCCGGTGCCAGCTGCTGCTGCCTGGCGGCCTCGAACAGAAGCACCGCCGCCGAGGCCGAGACGTTGAGTGAGTCGATCCTCCCCCGCACCGGGATCGAGACGAGCACGTCGCAGCGCTCGGCCACCAGGCGGCGCAGGCCCGCGCCCTCGCTGCCGAGGACCAGGACGACCTTGCCGGTGAGGTCGGCGTCGGCGTACGACGTCTTCGCGGCGGCATCGGCGCCGTAGATCCACGCCCCCGCGTCCTTCGCGCGGACAAGCCACTCGGCGAGGTTCGTGATCTGGGCGATCGGCAGATGCTCGACGGCGCCGGCCGAAGCTTTCGCGGCCGCCGCGGTGACCGACGCCGAGCGACGGGCCGGGATGACGAGGCCGGTGGCCCCGGCCACCTCGGCCGACCGGGCAACGGCACCGAGGTTGTGCGGGTCCTGGACCTGGTCGAGGGCGACGATCAGCGATGCCGGCTGGGCCAGCAGCTCGTCCGCGTCCGCGTAGGGATACGGATCGACCTCGGCGACCACGCCCTGGTGGTCGGGCGAGCCGGCGATCCGGGTGAGCTCATCCGCGTTGGTCTGTGGCGCTCGCCACACGCGCCGGACCGCGCGCCGGCCGCGCTCGGCCTCCTCCACCGGCCGGCGGCCGTAGACGACGTCATGGTCGCGGCGCTCGGTCACCTCAGTCGCGGCGGCGCAGGCGCGCGCCCTCCGGCGTGTCGCGAATCTCCCAGCCGAGCTCGGCGAGCTGGTCGCGCAGCGCGTCCGCGCGCTCGAAGTCGCGATCCGCTCGCGCCCGCTCGCGCTCGGCCAGCAGCGCCTCGGCCTCGGCGTCCACGGTCTCGCCGGAGCTCGCCAGCAGGCTCTCGAGCCCGAGCAGCTCGAGCATCTCGGCGAGCGCCTCGCGCGCGCCCGCAAGCGGTCGCCGGTTGCCCTCGGCGATCAGCTCGAACAGGGCCGCCCAGGCTCGCGGGGTGTTGAAGTCGTCGGCGAGCGCGTCGAGGAAGGCCTCGCGCTTACCCGCGACGAACGCGTCCTCCGGCCCGCCGTCGCTCTCGGGGGCGCTCTCGAGGAAGTTGCCGATCCGCTCGAGCCGCGCGGCCGCCTCCTCCATCGCGCGCTCGGAGAACTCAAGCGGCTGGCGGTAGTGGCCGGAGCTGAGGTATGCGACCACGGCTGGCCCGCCGAAGCGCTCGACCGCCTCCGACAGCTGGAAGATGTTGCCGAGCGACTTCGACATCTTCTCCTCGGCTGTCCGGATCATCCCGTTGTGCATCCAGATGCGCGCGAGCGGCACCGCCGCGCGCGGCCTCGGTCTGCGCGATCTCGTTCTCGTGGTGGGGAAAGATCAGGTCCGAGCCCCCGCTGTGGATCTCGAAGTCGGCGCCCAGGATCTTCTCGGCCATCGCCGAGCACTCGATGTGCCAGCCGGGCCGCCCGTTGCCCCACGGCGACGGCCAGGAGGTGTCCTCCCCCTCCTTGTGTGATTTCCAGAGCGCGAAGTCGAGCGGGCTCTCCTTGAGATCGGCCGCGCCGGCCTCCTCGCCCTGGTCCATCTCATCCGGGTCGCGGTTCGAGAGCTGGCCGTAGTGATCGAAGCTACGGACGCGGAAGTAGACGTCGCCGCCCGATTCGTAGGCGTGGCCTCCCTCGATCAGCGTCTCGATCAGCTCGATGATCTCGGCGATTGTGTCGGTCGCGAGCGGCTCGGCGTCGGGGCGGCCCAGGCCAAGGGCGTCGGTATCGGCGCGGTAGAGCCGGATCATCTCCTCGACGTGTTCGGTCGATGGGACTCCCTCAGCGCGGGCGGCGTCGTAGATCTTGTCGTTGACGTCGGTGATGTTGATCACGACGGTCGGCTCATAGCCCTCGTGCGCGAGAAATCGCCGGAAGAGCATCGGTACGACGAACGGCCGGGCATTGCCCACGTGGATGCGGGAGTAGATGGTCGGGACCGCAGGAGTAGATACCCACCTGCGGGGGCCGTCGTGGCTCGAGCAGCTTCAGGTCGCCGCTGAGCGTGTCTCTGATTCTGATCTCACGCACGATCAGCATGCTATTTGCGAGCAAACGGCTCGACTCCTGGTGGGGGTCGCCGCCCGAGCGCGCCGGTAACGTGGCCGCGGTATGGGTAGTGCCAAGCCGGGAGCAAGGATGGTCTCGCTACACGAACAACGCGCGCGTCGGGTCAAGAAGGCTTTTGCCGAGCTTCCCGAGCGCTATCTGGGGGTGCCGGACGGCGTCGAGGCGACGTTTCAGATTCGCCTGGGGGACGTCGGGCGCACATGGGAGGTCATCGCCCGCCCCGACCGCTGCGAGGTCAACCCGTCGCCGACCCGCAAGCCGGACGTGGTCATCGGCAGCGACGCCGCCACGTGGCTCGGCGCTGCGCGAGGGTCGGCTCTCCGGCGTCGACGCCTTCTCGCAACGGCGCCTGTGGGTGCGCGGACATCTCGACTACGCGCTGGGCTTCGAGGGGCTGTTCCGCCTTCCCGGAGATCGCGCCCCGCTCCTGCGCGTACGCAGGGTCGAGACAACTAAGGGCACGATCACCTCGCTGATCGCCGGCCATGGGCCGGAGCACGTCGTCTGCCTGCACGGGCTGGGCTCGAACAAGGCGTCGTTCTTCGAGACCGTCGCCGCGCTCGCCCCCGACCACACGGTCCATGCGATCGATCTCCCCGGCTTCGGCTCCTCCGACAAGCCCGCCCGCGGCCGCTACAACGCGCCGTGGTTCGCCAACGCCGTGATCTCCTACCTCGATGCCCGCGAGATCGACCGCGCGCACCTGATCGGCAACTCGATGGGCGGTCGCATCGCGCTGGAGGTCGGCTTCGACAACCCTGAGCGAGTCAGCTCGCTGAGCCTCCTGGCGCCGGCGCTCGCGTTCCGGCGCCGCCAGCTCGCGCCGCTCATCAGGATGCTGCGTCCCGAGCTGGCGGTGTTCCCCCACGCGTGCGCGAGCCGCTGGTCCGCGCTCAGTTCCGAGCCCTCTTCGCCGACCACGAGCGGCTCGACCCGGCGGCCGCCGACGTCGCGGTCGAGGAGTTCGTGCGCCTGTACAAGCTCGCGCGCGGCCCGAGTCGCCTTCTTCGCCGCGGCGCGCAACATCTACCTCGACGAGCCGCACGGCGAGGACGGCTTCTATGCCCGCCTGGCAAAGCTCGTCCCGCCGGCGCTGTTCATCTGGGGCGACCGGGACACCGCTGATCCCCGCCAAGTTCTCGCGCCCCGTCGCGAAGGCGCTGCCGAGCGTCGACCAGGTGATCCTCACCGGCTGCGGCCACGTGCCTCAGGTGGAGCTCGCCGACCTCACCAACCGGCTCATCCGCGACCGGATCGCCTCCGCACGCGAGCCCGCGCCGAGGCACCTCAGCGGGGCGTGCTGAAGCGTCTGCGGCGCACCGGCTGAGCCCGCCCGCGGCGACGCGTTCATGCGGCCTCTTTATGATCGCCGCAATGGCTGACTCGACTACGCTCGGCGAGCAGGCGAAACGCAACGGCTCCAGTTCGCACTCCAACGGGGCGTCGCGCGCCGGCCTCTCGGGCCTCAACTCCCTCGGCGGGCTCGCCCGCGCGGGGACCGCGAGCGCCGCGCGCGCCAGCGGCGGGCTCTCCGCCGGCAGGACGCCGTGCGGCGGGGGCCGTCGCCAGCAGCGCCTTTGGGCGGATGCAGCGTGCGCTCACCGCGGACCTCGACGATCGCGACCCCGACTACGTCCGCGAGAACCTCGCGCTCTGCTGGCTGCTGGCGACCCTGTGGTACCGGGCCGAGGTTCGCAACGTGGGCAACGTCCCGGAGAACGGGCCGGTGCTGCTGGTCGGCAACCACACCGGCGGCAACATGTCGCCCGAGGTCATCGTCCTCCCCATCGCCTTCTCGACCTACTTCGGCGTCGAGCGGCCCTTCTACCAGCTCGCCCACAACCTCGTGCTCGCCTCGCCGTTCGGCCCGATGCTGCGCAAGTACGGCTCGATGGCCGCCTCGCACAAGCACGCCGAGGAGGCGCTCAAGGCCGGCGCCGCGGTCCTCGTCTTCCCCGGCGGCGACTGGGAGGTCCACCGCCCGTCCTGGGAGCGCAACAAGATCGACCTCGCCGGCCGCAAGGGCTTCATCAAGCTCGCGCTCAACGCCGACGTGCCGATCGTCCCGGTGGTCACCATCGGCGGCCAGGAGACCGCGCTCTTCCTCAGCCGCGGCGCCTGGCTCGCGAAGCTCACCGGCGCCGACCGCTACCTGCGCCTGAAGGTGCTGCCCATCTCACTCGCCCTGCCATGGGGTCTCAACATCGGCGACCTGCATGGGCCACCTGCCGCTGCCGGCGAAGATCACGATCGAGGTCGGTGCGCCGATCGACCTGCGCGAGCAGTTCGGCCCCGAGCCCGATATCGACGAGGTCTACGACCACATCACGGGCCTCATGCAGGAGACCCTCGACGGCCTCGCTTCGGAGCGCCAGCTTCCCCGTCATCGGCTGATGCGCCTCAGCGAGTCGATCATCGTGTCCGCCCCGCCCCAAGCTTGTCTGGGACTACGTCACCGACCCCGACAACGCGCTGCGGTTACATGTCCGGGATCACGCGCTGGGAGGTCGAGGGCGACAAGCGCACGGGCCTCGGCGCGCGCTACCGGATGCTGATGCGCGTCGGCTCGGCCGAGATGGGTGGCCTCGTCGAGATCGTCGAGTTCTCGGAGCCGCGCGACATGGCGTGGTCGTCGATCACCGGCGTCGACCAGCGCGGCCGCTGGCGCCTGCGCCGCGCGGGCGGCGGCCGCACCCGGGTCGAGTTCCGCTTCGCCTACGGCGTCGCCGGCTCAGGCATCGCCGGCTACATCGCCGAGCACGTCGCCGCACCGCTCGATCCGCGGCCACCTGCGCCGCTCGCTGCAGCAGCTTCGCCGCGAGGTACAGCACGAGCACTGCGCCAGCAGGCCGCGGCCCGCGAGTCCGAGCGCCAGCCCGCCTAGCCCGTCGAACCACGCTCCGAATGGGGCGCTTTGCATGGCTTTTTGGCGCCGCCCTGCGGCGGCTACCGCCTAGCCCTTCTTGCGGTTGACCGCCGCGAGGAGCTGCTTCTTGTTCATCTTCGAGCGGCCCTCGATGTTGAGCTTCTTCGCGTCGTTGTAGAGCTGCTCGCGGGTGCGCCCGCCGGGGCCGGAGCCCGACCGCTGGCCACCGCGCTTGCTCGATGACATGTCCTTCTTCGAGCTGCGCGACGCGGTCTTCGACTCGCCCGAACGTGCCTTCCCCTTGTTGACGGTGCGAGCGGCGATCTCCTCGGCGCGGCCCTCCGAACGGCCGGCCTTCTTCTCGCTCTTCTTCACGTGCTCGTATTGACGAGCGCGCTTCGTGCCCTTCTTTACGCCTCGTGGTGGTGTCATATCCCGGATTTACCCGGGCACAAGCCGAGAAACGCTAGGTGAGCTCGCGCTTTAGGACCTTGCCGGTCGCGTTTCGGGGCAGCGAGTCAAGGAACTCGACCTCGCGCGGCACCTTGTACCGGGCGAGGTTCTTCTTGACGTAGCCCTTGATCTCGTCCTCGTCGACCGACTCCCCGTCGCCGAGGACGACGAAGGCCTTCAGGCGCTGACCGAACTCATCGTCGTCGACGCCGATGACCGCAGCCTCCTTGACGGCGTCGTGGTCGGCGAGCAGATCCTCGACCTCGCGCGGGAACACGTTCTCGCCGCCCGAGACGATCATCTCGTCGTCGCGGCCGTCGATGAACAGGCGGCCCTCCGCGTCGAAGTGGCCGACGTCGCCCGAGGACAGCAGGCCCTCGTACGCTGTCCTTGCCGCCCGCCGCCGGTGTAGCCCTCGAAGGCCATCTCGTTGCCGACGAAGACGCGTCCGGTCTCGCCCTGCGGTACCTCGCCCTTGCCCTCCTTGTCGACGATCTTGACGACGGTTCCTCGCGGCGGCAGCCCGGCGGTCCCGGGCGCGGCGCGCAGGTCCGCGGGCGTCGCGATCGTCGCCCAGGCGACCTCGGTCGAGCCGTAGAGGTTGTAGAGGTTGTCGCCGAAGTGGTCCATCCACTTCGTCGCCAGCTCGACCAGGCAGTGCCGAACCGCTGGCCGCGGTCACCCGCAGGCTCGGCAGGTCGTACTTGGCGAGCGTCTCCTCGGGCAGCTGGAGGATGCGCTGCATCATCACCGGGACGACCACGAGCGCCGTCGCCTCGTGCTCGGAGATCGCCTTCAGGGTTTCCTCCGGGTCGAACTTGCGCTGCAGGACGTAGGTCGAGCTGAGCGACAGGCCGAGCACGAAATGGGCGAAGCCCCACGAGTGAAACAGCGGCGCCGCGATCACCGTCGTCTCGCCGGCGCGCATCGGGATCCGCGAGAACATCGCCGCGAGCGGGCTGAGCGTGTCGGGCGCGGCCCGCTGCGCGCCCTTCGGCGTACCCGTCGTGCCCGAGGTGAGGATGACGAAGCGCCCGGTCTCCGCGGGCGGCGAGAGGTCCGAGTCGCCGCCTGATTCGATGAGCTCGTCGGTCGTGCGGTCGGCCCCGGTCTCGCCCTCGTCCCGCCAGGAGACGAACCGCTTCGCGCCCTCCTTCGCCTCGCCGAGGAGTTCGGAGAACTCCGCGTCGTAGATCAGGATCTCCGGGCCCTCGCGCTCCATCACGTCGACCAGCTGCGGACCCGAGAAGGCGGTGTTCATGTAGAGGCCGTGCGCCCCGAGCTTCGAGACCGCGAGCGTCGCGTCGATGAAGCCGCGGTGGTTGCGGGCCATGATCGCGACGCCGTCGCCCGCGCCCACGCCCTCCTCGGCGAGCGCCCGCGCGAGCGCGTTCGAGCGCCGGTCAGCTCGCCGAAGCTGAGCTCGCCCTGCTCGTCGATCAGGCCGACGTCGCCGGGATGGGTGATCGCCGCGCCGATGATGCCGGCGGCGGGCGAGGCGCCCCAGCGGGCGATCTCGCGGGCGATGCGGGCGAGCTTGTCCGGACGCATCGGCCGGATCACGCCGGCCTCGACCAGGATCCTGATGTTGAAGGGAACGTCGGGCAGCGAGCCCGAGCGAGCCGAGCTTGACCTTGCGGGCGAACGAAATCGGTCGATTGAAATCCATCGTGCGGGAACCCTATTGCCGCGTGGCATCAAGGAGAGCCACCGCAATGCAGGCGATTCCCTCGCCGCGGCCGACGAAACCCATGCCCTCGTTGGTCGTCGCCTTGACGCTCACCGGCGCGCCGATCGCCGTCGGCGAGGTTCCGCTCGATCTCGGCCCGGTGCTGGGCGAGCTTCGGCGCCTCGCAGATGACGGTCGCATCGACGTTTCCGACGGGGCCCGTCGAGCATCCCGATCACCGTGCGCAGCAGGTCGAGCGAGTCGGCATCGCGCCAGGTCGCGTCGTCGGGTGGGAAGTGCGTGCCGAGGTCGCCCAGGCCGGCGGCCCCAAGCAGCGCGTCGATCACAGCGTGCGCGACGACGTCCGCGTCGGAGTGGCCCTCCAGCCCCTGCTCGTGCTCGATCTCGACCCCGCCGAGCACGAGGCGGCGCCCGGCGGCGAAGCGGTGGCTGTCGTAGCCGATCCCGACGCGCATCAGCCGAGCGGCTCCGTTCGCCTGGCGCGGCCCTCGAAGACGACCAGCTCCGCGACTCCCCAGTCCGTCAGTGTCTGCACAGCGCGCTCGTACTCGAAGCCGACCTGATCGGGGGTATGGGCGTCGGACGAGAGCGCGAAGGCGGCTCCCGCCTCGATGCACATCTCGGCGAACGCCTGCGACGGGTACTGCTCGCCGACCGGCTTGCGCCACCCCGCCGTCGAGAACTCCACAGCGGTGCCGGTCTCGGCGATCGCCTTGATCGCCGGCTCGAAGTAAAACCGCGGATCGCGAGTCGGCGCGGGGCGAGCGTCGCCCCAGAGCTTGACCAGATCGGGGTGGGCCGCGATGTCGTAGAGGCCGGTGCCGATCGCCTCGGCGAGCGTGTCGAAGTAGAGCTTCCAGACGCGGTCGGGGTCGGAGACCGAGTCCCAGATGTCGTAGACGTCGTCGTCGACCGCCCCGTTGCGGACGAAGTGCACCGAGCCGACGACGTAGTCGAAGTCATAGGAATCGAGGACGTTCGCGATCCGGTCCTCCCTCCCGGCGATGTAGTCCATCTCGATCCCGAGCCGCAGCGGCGAGTCGTCGACGAACTCGCAGTAGGCAGCCAGGTCGTCGACGGCGTTCTGCTGCCAGAAGGGGTGGTCCCAGATCTCGAGCGCGTCGGTGAAGCGGTGGATGTGCTCGGAGACGCCGAGCTCGGCGATCCCCGCCGCCGCCGCGGCCTCGGTGTAGCGCTCGACGTTGGCGCCGGTGAAGTACTCGGCCGCCGTTGCATCGAGCTCGTCGGGGCGCAGGTGCAGGTGATAGTCCGTCAGCACCTCGCCTACGCTACCCAGCGATGGTCCACATGCGGATCGTGGCCCCGGCCGGGAACTGCGAGCACGTGCTCGAACTGCTCGAGAACTCCCCCTCGGCCACGAACGTCATCTTCCTGCCCCGGGCGGCGCGCAAGCCCGAGGGCGACGTGATCCTCTGCGACGTCGCGCGCGAGGACGCGAGCGTGCTCGTCTCCGACCTGCGCGAGCTCAACGTCGACAAGGAGGGCTCGATCGCCATCGAGCACATCGACTCCGCCATCTCGGCCGTTGCCGCCGCCGCAGAGAAGGCCGCCGAGGGCCATCCCGGCGATGCGGTCGTCTGGGAGGAGGTCGAGTCGCGCACCTCCGAGAACATCGAGCTCAACGGCGTCTTCCTCGCGTTCATGGCGCTCGCGTGCATGATCGCCTCGGTCGGGATCTTCCTCGACTCGCCGATCCTGATCGTCGGCTCGATGATCCTCGGCCCGGAGTTCGGGCCCATCGCCGGCCTCTGTGTCGCCGTCGTGCAGCGCCGGCCCGATGTCGCCAAGCGATCGCTGCGAGCGCTGGCGATCGGGTTTCCGTTCGGGATCACCGCCGCGTTCCTGCTCTCGCTGGCGATCAAGGCAGTGGGCCTGACCCCCGACGACTTCGTGGTCGACACCCACCCGCTCACCGACTTCATCTCCCAGCCCGACGCGTTCTCGGTGATCGTCGCGATGATCGCCGGCTGCGCGGGAACGCTCTCGCTTACCGCGGCAAAGTCGGGCGCGCTGATCGGCGTCCTCGTCTCGATCACGACGATCCCTGCCGCCGCGAACGTCGGCCTGGCGGCGGCCTACGGTGAGTGGCACGAATGGCGGGGCGCGATGCTCCAGCTCGCGATCAACGTCACCGGCATCATCCTCTCCGGGATCGCCACGCTCTTCATTCAGCGGCGGGTCTACGTCCGCCGTCGTCGCGCCCACCTCGACGACACGGCCCGCGAACACGCCGGCCTGCCGATGGGTCACAGCCGCCGGTCGAAGTCGATGCCGGAGGAGGTGGCGAGGTGAGCCGGACGGTCATCGACGTCGCCCGCATGCTCGCTGTGTTCGCCGCGGCCACCGCGCTCGCCGCCCTCCTCGGTGCCGCGAACTTCGGCACGGCGCTCACGTTCGGCGAGATGGCGTTCGTGGTGACGCTCGTGTGGACGATCGCGCGCGACTAGCCGCGTCGACTAACGACGCGACAGCAGCAGCTCGGCCACGGCCAGGTCGGCCGGTGTCGTCACCTTCAGGTTCGGTCCAGGCGGCTCCTCGACAAGGACGACTCCGCCCTGGTTCTCGATGAGCACAGCGTCGTCGGTCGCCATCGCGGCGCCGCCGACGTCGTGCGCGTGGCGAAGCGGCTCAGCCCGGAAGACCTGAGGGGTCTGCGCCGCCCACAGCCCGGCGCGCGAGGGAGTGCCGACGATCCTCCCCTCCTCCACCTGCTTGATCGTGTCGGTCACCGGCGCTGCCGCGATGACCCCGGCTGCATCCGGCTCGGAGAGCAGGCGCCCGATCAGGGCCGCCACGAGCGCTGGCGTCACCAGCGGTCGAGCCGCATCGTGCACCGCCACCACCTCGGCTGAGGCGGGCACCTCGGCGAGGCCGAGGCCGACCGAGTCGCCCCGCTCGGCGCCGCCGGTGATGACGATCACATGGGTCGGGATTGCGCCCCCGGCCTCAGCCAGAGTCGCCTCGCCGGCAACGTGCTCGACATCCTCCTCGGCACCGGGCGGCGCCGCGATCGACGATCAGGCTGATCTCGGGCGCGGCCGCGAACGCTGCGACCGACCAGGCGAGCATCGGCCGCCCGCCCAGTGGGACGAGAGCCTTGGGGCCGCCGGCTCCGAGCCTCTCTCCGGAGCCGGCGGCCGCAATCAGTGCGACGGCTGGGTGGCCGCCCTCAGGCGGTTGCAGTGGCGGGTGCGCCGAAGCGCTCCTCCAGCAGACCGTCGATGTACTCCTCGGCGCCGTCCTCATCCTTGTCGAGGGCGTACATGAACTCCGACGCGAGAATCTTCTTCGCGCGTGTGTACATCTGCTTCTCGCCCGTGGAGAGCCCCTTCTCCCACTCACGGATCGCGAGGTTGCGAACGACCTCGGCGAGCTCATAGACGTCACCCGTCTTGATCTTTTCGCGGTTGTACTTGAAGCGACGGTTCCAGTTCTTCGGCATCTCCGAGACCTCGCCGGTGAGCACGGCAATCACCTTGCGAACCGCGTCCTCGTCGATAACCCGCCGCAGACCCGCGCGGTGGGCGTTGCACGCCGGCACCATGACCGTCATGTCGTTATGGAGGATCTTGATCGTGAGGTAGTCCTGGGACTCGCCCATCATGTCTCGCGACTCACGCTTGAGCACCACCCCTGCTCCGTGATGCGGGTACACGACGTTGTCGCCAACCTGGAACTCGCAGACAGCGGGTTCCAGATCCTCGACATCGACGAGGCCCTCCTCCGTCTCCTCCAGTGCTGTGTCTGTGATGTTCTGCCTCCTCAAATAGAAACGGCCGCTGGCGCGGCCGTCTGATTCATCGGTAACGGTCGACGATGTCGACCTCCTGAAGCCGGCGGATCCCCTCGCGGATCTCCCGTGCGCGGGCGGCTCCCACGCCATCGATCTGTTCCAGCTCCTCCTGTGAAGCGTTCAGCAGCGCCTGCAGGTCACCGAAGCGGTGAACCACCTTCTGGGCGACCAGGCGCGGCAACCTCGGCACGCCCGCGAGCACCCGGTAGGCGCGCGGGGCCACGTGGTACTCCAGCGTGTCGGTCTTGCGGTCGTACCCGAGCAGCTCAGCGAGGCTGCCGAAGTCGAGCAGCTCGGTGTGCTCAAGCGAGCCGAGCTCCGAGAGGACGCGCTCGACCTCCTGCTCGGAGTCAAGTGTCGTGTAGTCGCGGACCAGCGCGGCGCGCTCGGCCATCACCCCCATGACCGAGTCCTCGAGCTGCATCTCGATCAGCCGGCCCTCGGCCCCCAGCTCGATGATGTAGCGCTCGACCTCGGTCGCCATCCGCGTCACCAACTCGGTGCGCTGCAGGACGGAGAGGAGATCGTGAAGGACGACCTCGCCGGCGAACTCGAGCGCGGTGAGCCGCGCGCTCGCCTGGTCGAGCCGGGCGCGGTACTTCTCGAGCGTGGCGAGGCCCTGGTTGGCCTTCGACAGAACCGACGGGATGTCCTCGAGGATGTACTTGATGCCCTCGACGTAGATCGAGACGACGTCGCGGCGCTGGGAGATCGCGATCACGAGCGCCTTGGTCTGCTTCGAGACGCGCTCGGCGGTGCGGTGGCGGGTGCCGGTCTCCATCGAGAGGATCGTCGGATCCGGCATCAGCTGGACGTTCGCCCAGAGGATCCGGTCGGCCGAGGGCGGCAGCACGATCGCGCCGTCCATTTTCGCGACCTGATAGAGCAGCCCTGGCGTGTAATCCACGTCGAGGCGAAGACCGCCGGAGAAGAGGAACGAGACCTCGTCGGGCTCGGCCAACAGCAGTAGGCCGCCCGTCCGCGCGTGGATGATGTTGTCGATCCCCTCGCGCAGCGGCGTCCCGGGAGCGACCATGTCGAGCGCGCGGAGTAGACGAGGGTCCTGGCGCGCCTCCAGCTCGGTCAACTCGTCGACGGCGTGCGTCACTTGCTCATGATGGCAAAAGCCCTGCTGGGCAAGCATGCCGCCCAATTCCGCGTTGATAGCTCGGAATAGGGCTTGTCAAGCAGCTCGTTGTTTGTTGCCGGTTCCTCGTTGGTCCAGCGCAGCCCGGATCGCCTGGCGCAGGGATGAGACGGCCTGCAGACCGGCGATCGATTCGGCGCCCCTTGGGCCCACCACGGGCGCGAGCCCGAACTTGACCGCCTCGGCAACCCGGCGGTCGGCGTGGGCGACCGGGCGCAACTCGCCGGTGAGGCCAACCTCGCCGAAGCAGGCGAGCGGACGGCCCTCCGCGTCTGCCAGCGGCTCGCCGCGGTGAGCGGAGATGAGCGCGAGCGCGACGGCGAGGTCGGCGCCCGGCTCGTCCACGCGCACACCGCCGGCGACGTTGACGAACACGTCGGCGCCGGCGAGCGACGGGCCGCCATGACGCGCGAGGACGGCGAGGACCATCGCGAGCCGGTTGCGGTCGATCCCGTTCGCGACCCGTCGCGGCGGCACGATCTCCGTCGGCGCGACGAGCGCCTGAACCTCAACGAGCAGCGGCCGTGTTCCCTCCATCGAGCTCAGGACGACCGAGCCCGGAGCGGCGCTCGCCTCGGCGACGAACCGCGCCGACGGGTCGACGACCTCGACCAGTCCGCCGGAGCGCATCTCGAAGACCCCGACCTCGCTGGTCGCGCCGAAGCGGTTCTTGAGCGCGCGCAGGGTACGGAAACTGCGCTCCCGCTCGCCCTCGAAGAACAGCACGCAGTCGACGAGGTGCTCGAGCACCCTTGGCCCGGCAACCGCTCCCTCCTTGGTGACGTGCCCGACGAGGATGACCGCGCAGTCGAGCCGCTTGGCCACCTCCATGATCGCCCCGGCAGCCTCGCGCACCTGGCCCACCGAGCCGGGCGCGCCGGTGAGGCCCTCGGCGTGCATGGTCTGAATCGAGTCGATCACGCAGGCGTCGGGCCGCTCGGCCTCGAGCGTCGCGACCACCGCCCCGAGCGAGGTCTCAGCGAGGGCCGCAACGCCCAGCGCGGCCTCGCCGAGCCGCTCGGCGCGGAGCTTCACCTGGGCAGCGGATTCCTCGCCGGAGACGTAGAGCACCTTGCGGCCGGCGCCGTGGAGGTTGCCGAGCGCCATCCCGGTTAGCGTCGACTTACCGATCCCGGGCGAGCCGCCGAGCAGCACCAGCGAGCCGGGGACGAGGCCGCCGCCGAGCACGCGGTCGAGCTCGTCGATGCCGGTCTGAAGCCGCGCCACCTGCGGCGCCGAAACGTCGCGCAGAGCAATCGGCTTGCCCGCCGCGCGCGCACCGCCACCCCGCTTCGTCCCCTTGCCCGCCTCGGGCTCGGGCCGAGGCGCCTCGACCATCGTGTTCCAGCCGCCGCATCCCGCGCAGCGGCCCGACCACGCGAGCGCCTCGTGGCCGCACTCCTGGCAAAAGAACGCTGATGTCGCGCGCGGTGACATGAGCGTCGATCGTACGTACGGCACCCGACGAATCAACTGGCGCACGTGCCGAGAGCGTCAATAAGGATTCCCGGATGCCATTCACCCGCGCCGTTGCGCTTCGCGCCGGCCTCATCAGCGTGTTCATCGCCCTTCTCGTTCCCGCCGTGGCGGGGGCGTTCGATCCAGCGCTGGAGGCCAAGAACTTCGCGAAGACTTCCGAGCGCGAGCAGTACGTGACGCTCACGCCCGAGTTCCAGGCCCGGCTGCAGCAGGCCAACCTCGACAACGCGACCGAGGTCGCGCAGATCGCGCAGTCCGATCCGGAGCGCAACTTCAGCGGCAACGTCTGCGCCAACGGCGGCAACGAGTGCGCGGGCGACGTGCGCTTCTACGACTGGAAGGACCAGGGCTTCGCGATCGTCAAGCCGGTGCTGTTCACCGCGCGCAACGGCGCGACGATCTCCGGCCACGTATGGGCGACCCGCGACTCAAGCGGCCCGCGACCCCTGGTGGTGATCACCAACGGCTCGGTCCAGGCACCTGAGCACCTGTACTGGGGTACGGCGGCCACGCTCGCCAAGCACGGCTACGTCGTGCTCACCTACGACCCCCAGGGCCAGGGGCTGTCGGACACCTTCGGTGAGGGCGCCGATCTGCTCGACGGTGTTCCGTCGCAGACGGGAGAGCCGTTCTTCGACGACACGGAGGACGCGCTGGACTTCATGCTCTCGACGCCCGGCAAGCCATACGAGCCGAGGCCCAGCTGCTCGACGGGGACCGACCACTCCCCCAAGCAGGACCGCCGCGTCGCCGCGGGGCTCGACGCCCCGTACAACCCGCTTCACGATCTTGTCGACCCGACCCGGGTAGGCATCGCCGGCCACTCGCTGGGTGCGGCCGCCGTCAGCTACATCGGCCAGCTCGACCCGCGCGTCGACGCGATCGCGGCCTGGGACAACCTCTCCGTGCCGGGGAGCAGCCCGATCGGCTCGAACCCGACCTGCCCCTCGGGTTCGTCGCCGCGGCCGACCGACCTCGCGATCACCAAGCCCGCGATCGGCATCTCCAACGACTACAGCATCGATCCGATGCCGAACACATCCGACCCGGACCCCCAGACCGGCAACGACGGCTTCCTCGCCTACAAGCAGGCCGGGGTCGACTCGATGGAGTTCCACATCCGTGGTGGTACCCACGAGGAGTCGGCGTTCATCCCGGGCAACACGACCGGCTACCTCGGGCTCGCGAGCCTGCGCGGCAACGACATGATCCCGTGGTACACGACCGCCTGGTTCGACCGCTACATCAAGTGCTCTGGCGATTCGGCCTGTGCTGCCGAAGCCGACAAGCGCCTGCTCACCGACCGCTGGCGCGACGATCCGCGGACGGCCGAGATCGATACCAACGGCGATCCGAACGACTACTCCTTCTACCGCTTCTCGAGGTATGACCTGCACGAGGCGGACGGAACCCAGGTCACCTGCGACGACATGCGCTCGGGCTGCGCATCGATGGGGCCGGACGGCCTGCCGGCCGGCTACGACCACGTCGCCGACGCCTACACGGCTCCCGACGGCGCGATCGGGCCCAGCACCGGTGCGGGTGGCGGTGGGTCGTGCTTCCTGCCGCAGCTCGGCACCGACGCAAAGGACACGCCGGTGACCCTGCCACCGAGCGGCGCCGGCGACTCGATCCGCGGCCGTGGCGGCGACGACAGCCTTCGCGGTGGCGACGGCAACGACTGCCTATATGGCAACAAGGGCAAGGACCACCTCGACGGCGACGCGGGCAACGACCGGCTCAAGGGCGGCGCCGGCGACGACCGGCTGACCGGCGGGGACGGCCGCGACGTCATCGGCGGCGGTCCCGGCGCCGACACCATCCGCGCGAAGGACGGCGAGCGCGACCGCATCCGCTGCGGCCCCGGCAAGGACAAGGTCTTCGCCGACCACAAGGACAAGCTGGGCACCGGCTGCTGACGCCGGGACATCCGTCCCAACGCCAGCCGCTCGGAGACGATTGACGGATTCTCCACCCGATCGCGTGCAAAATCCGGCGATCGCCGGATTTTGTCGCTGGGGGCCTGGGGCCGACGAGGCTGCGGTGCCGCCCCCCTACCCAGCCAGACCCGGCTGGGCCTGCACCGGCGGCTCGGGCTCGGGCGCCCGCGCCGCGAGTAGGCCCGCGGCGCTGCCCGGTAGCGCCGTCGCCAAGGCCGCCGCGACGAGGCCCGTGCCGAGGATGAACCACCACACGTTCCGCATCGCGTCGAGAAGAGCGGGTCCGGCGGCGTTACCGATGATCGCGACGAAGATCGCGACGCCGATCGCCGAGCCGATCTGACGCGACATCGCGAACACCGCCGTCCCGGTCGCAAACCGGCTCGGCGGCAGCGGCGCCGTCGCGGCGGTCGGCAGGCTCGGGAGCGTCAGGCCGACCCCGAGGCCGCCGAGCAGGAACCCGGGGAGCCACTGCGATGCGTAGGCGGGTGTCGCGCCGACCACGCTCAGCGTCCACGCGAAGCCGGCCGCGAACGCGAGGCCGCCGGCCACCGCGGGAATCCGCGGTCCGTACTTGGCCGCGATCCGGCCGGCGGGCGCCGCGGTGATCGCTGCCGTCAGCGGCCCGGGCGCGATCGCGAGACCCGCGCGGACGATCGAGTAGCCCCAGATCTGGGTGAGGAAGATGACCGCGCCCAAGAGCATCGCCGCGAAACCCGCGAAGAAGATCATCGCCGCGGCGTTCCCGACGGCGACGGGCCGGATCCGCAGGAGGCTGAGCTCGACGACCGGCGCCGGGTGGCGGTTCGAGCGCCAGACGAACGTGGCGAGGCCGATGACCGCGCCGACGAAGGCGCCGATCACGCGCGGATCACTCCAGCCCCAGTCGGGTCCCTCGACGATGGCGCCGGTCAGCAGGCCGATGGCCACGGCGAAGATGAGCGCGCTGAGCAGGTCGGGACGCGGCGCGGTGCCCGGCTCACGGATCTCCGGCAGCAGTGCCCGGCCCGCGATGAACGCTCCGATCCCGATCGGAACGTTGACGATGAAGATCCAGCGCCAGTCGGCCTGGACCAGCAGCCCACCGATCGGCGGTCCGAGCGCGGCTGCGACGCCGCCGATCGCCGACCAGATCCCCACAGCGATCGCCCGCTGCTCGGCGGGGAACGCGGGCAGGATCAGCCCGAGTGTGCTCGGCAGGATCATCGCCGCGCCGGCCGCCTGGACGATGCGGGCAGCGACCAGCGTCTCAACCGAGGGTGAGGCGGCGCACAGCGCGGAGCCGAGCGTGAACGTCGCCAGACCGAGCAGGAACATCCGCCGCCTGCCGATTCGATCTGCGATCCGGCCCGCCGGCACGAGCAGCGCCGCGAGCACGATCGCGTAGGCGTTGAGGATCCAGGAGAGGTCGCTGATCGAGGCGCTCGAGAAGTCCTCCTCGATCGCCGGGAAGCCGATGTTGACGATGAACAGGTCGAGGCTGGCGATGAAGACGCCGAGCGACGTGATGAAGAGGATCTGCCACTTCTTCGTGGACGTTTCCATCGGCTGCCTCCAACTCGGTTGCGTGACACAACTTACTAGTTGCGTCAAGCAACCTACTCCGGCCCCCAGGCGCGATCTGTGACGTTGCTCCGCTTAGAGCGGAGCGCAGTGATCGAAGCCGAGGCGGCGGACGGGGCGATAGGCGAGGCGCTCGCGATGCGCGGACTTGCGCGTCAGCCGTGCGGCCTCGTCCAGTTTGTGGTGCTGGAGAGCGACCGCGGCGTCGACACCGGTCGCCGTCGCGTAGCGCTCACGGTGAAGCCACTTGGCGATCCGCTCGTGGTCGCGGGGCGGTCGGTCGAGGCGCGCGATCCGTCGGTACCCCAGACGCAGCTCGCGGTACGCCGCCGCGAACTTGATCCCGGCCGGCCGCAGGCGGTGGTGCTCGAGGTACTTGACGCCGCGCTGGATCCTGCGCCTGGCGTCGTTGTCCTTGTGCTGGCAGATGTCGTCGGCGCGCTTGACGAACAGCACTCGCCCCGACTTGACGGAGTCGGAGGCCGCCGCGCTCACGCCGACCGGCACGAGCAACAGGATTACAAGCGACAGGAAACGAAGCGAGCGCATAGGGTTCGCAAAGAATGACGGGTCAGATCTGCAGACGCGCGCTACTGCTGGCGACCGTGGTCGCCGCCATTCTCGCGCCAGCGGCCCTGGCGGCCCCGGAGATCCACGTCGACGGCAATCAGCTGGTCGACGGTTCGGGACAGCCCGTGCGACTCATCGGGATCAACCGGGCGTCGTTCGAGTACGCGTGCGTGAGCCCCGTCTACGACGACACCTATCGCAACGGGGTGAGCGTCGGGCCCGTCGACGCCCAGGCGATCGAGGCGATGAAGACATGGCACATCAACGTCGTGCGCGTGCCGCTCAACGAGGACTGCTGGCTCGGGGTCAACCCGGTGAGGCGTTTCGAGGACCACGTCAAGCCACTGCACGGCAAGGCGGCAAAGCGCGAGGGCAAGAAGGTCAAGCGTCGCTATCGGGCCGGGGTGCGGCAATTCGTCTCCAACCTCGAGGACGCCGGCCTCTACGTGATCCTCGACCTGCACTGGTCCGCGCCGGGCAAGCACGTGGCCGACGGCCAGCTCAGCGGGCCCGACACCGACCACTCCGTCGACTTCTGGCGCTCTGTCGCAGGGACGTTCAAGTCCGAAACCGGGGTGATCTTCGACCTGTTCAACGAGCCGGTCGGCATCAGCTGGGACTGCCTGCGCGACGGTGGCTGTCCGCTCTCGCTCGGTCAGGTCAAGACCGGCAAGCCCAAGCGCGGGGGCACCGTGGTCGGCATGCAGAAGCTCGTCGACACGGTCCGCCAGGCGGGCGCAACACAGCCGCTGATGATCAGCGGGCTCGACTACACCGACGATCTCAGCCGCTGGCTGGAGTTCGAGCCCAATGACCCGCTGGCGAACTCACCGAGCGGGCCGCAACTCGTCGCCTCATTTCACAACTACGGCGCCGACCAGCCCGAGAACTACTACTGCCATCAGGAGTGCTGGGACGACACGATCGCGCCCCTTGCGGAGCAGGTTCCCGTGGTGACCGGCGAGTTCGGCCAGGACATCTTCGGACCGCCGTGCGGCACCGCGTACACGACCGAGTACATGGACTGGGCCGACGAGCACGGGATCTCGTACCTGGCCTGGTGGTGGTTCGTCGAGGGCCAGTACGACGAGCCGATGTGCCTCGACCTGATCCAGGATTACCTGACCGGGGAGCCGACCGATTACGGCGCCCCGATCAAGGCGCACTTCCTGGCGGTTAACCCGTAGGGCTAGGACTCGTCGGCGGGCGGCGCGTCCGGCGCGGCGTCGTCGTCACCGGCCTCGGAGTCGCCAGCGGCGCCAACCGCGACCGGCTCCTTCTCCTCGTCCTTCGGCTTCGGCTTCTTGCGCGGCTTGATCATCTTCAGGAAGAACGGCCGGTCCTCGTCGTCGCTCTTCGTGTCGACATCGACCAGGACCGTGGTGCCGGAGACGATCGAGCCGGGGCCCTGACGGAGGACCTCGTCGGCGAGCGGATCCTCGATGAAGCGCTGAATCGCGCGGCGCAACGGGCGTGCCCCCATCGACGGATCCCAGCCCTTGTCGGCGAGCAGGGCCTTGGCGTCATCGGTCAGCTCGAGCTGGAGCTCGTGCTCGGCCACCTGGGCGCGCACACGGGTGATCAACAGATCGACGATCTGCAGGATCTCTTCCTTGGCCAGCTTGTGGAAGACGATGACCTCGTCGATGCGGTTCAGGAACTCGGGGCGGAAGACCTTCTTCAGCTCGCCCATGATCCGTTCCTTCATGTCCTTGTAGGACGCGCCGGTCTCGTCGTCGGAGATCGAGAAGCCGAAGGACACGTTGCGAGCGATGTCCTTTGCCCCGATGTTCGAGGTCATGATCACGATCGTGTTGCGGAAGTCGACCGTGCGCCCCTGCGCGTCGGTGAGGCGCCCGTCCTCGAGGATCTGCAGGAGGATGTTGAAGACGTCCGGGTGTGCCTTCTCGATCTCGTCGAGCAGCAGCACCGAGTACGGCTTGCGCCGCACGGCCTCGGTGAGCTGGCCGCCCTCGTCGTAGCCGACGTAGCCGGGCGGTGAGCCGACGAGCCGCGAGACCGCGTGCTTCTCCATGTACTCGGACATGTCGATGCGGATCATCGAGTCCTCGTCGCCGAACAGGAACTCGGCGAGCGTGCGGGCGAGCTCGGTCTTACCGACGCCCGACGGGCCGAGGAAGATGAACGAGCCGGCGGGGCGCTTCGGATCCTTGATCCCGGCGCGCGAGCGGCGGATCGCCTTCGAGACGGCCTCGATCGCGACGTTCTGCCCGATCACCCGCTTGTGCAGCTCCTCCTCCATGCGGATGAGCTTGCGGGTCTCGGCCTCGGTGAGCTTGAAGACGGGGATCCCGGTCCACATCGAGACGATGTCCGCGATCTCCTCCTCGCCCACGGCGGGACGCTCACCGGCCTCGCCCGACTCCCACTGATCCTCAAGCTCGCGCTTGCGGTTGGTCATCTGGCGCTCGGTGTCGCGCAGGTTCGCGGCCTTCTCGAATTCCTGGGCCTCGATCGCGGCCTCCTTCGCGCGCCGCGTCGACTCAATCTCCTCCTCGAGATCGCGATAGACGGGCGGCTGGCTCATCGAGCGGATGCGCATCCGCGACGCCGCCTCGTCGATCAGGTCGATCGCCTTGTCGGGAAGGAAGCGGTCGGAGATGTAGCGGTCGGCCAGCTCGGCGGCCGCCGAGAGGGCGTCGTCGGTGATCTGCACCTTGTGGTGGTCCTCGTAACGCTCGCGCAGGCCCTCGAGGATCTTCACCGTGTCCGGGATCGACGGCTCCTCGACCTTGATCTGCTGGAAGCGGCGCTCGAGCGCCGAGTCACGTTCGAGGTACTTTCGGTACTCGTCGAGCGTCGTCGCGCCGATGGTCTGCAGCTCGCCACGGGCGAGCGCCGGCTTGAGAATGGATGCGGCGTCGATCGCACCCTCGGCGGCACCGGCGCCGACGAGGTTGTGCAGCTCGTCGATGAAGAGAACGATGTCACCGCGCTGGGTGATCTCCTTCATCACCTTCTTGAGGCGCTCCTCGAATTCACCGCGGTACTTGGAGCCGGCGACGAGCGCGGCCAGGTCGAGCGTGTAGATCTGCTTGTTCTTGAGCAGCTCGGGCACCTCGCCGCGGGTGATCCGCGAGGCGAGGCCCTCGACGATCGCGGTCTTGCCCACGCCCGGCTCGCCGAGCAGGACGGGGTTGTTCTTCTGACGACGCGAGAGGATCTGCATGATCCGCTCGACCTCGGTCTCGCGACCGATGACGGGGTCGAGCTTGCCCTCGGAGGCGAGCTTGGTCAGGTTGCGGCCGAACTGATCGAGCAGCTTCGAGGACTTCTTGCCCTCGCCCGAGCCGCCGCCGGAGCCCTGGCGCCGGCCACCGGGGCCGGAGAGCATGCGGATGACCTCGTTGCGGATCTTCTCGGAGTCGGCGTCGAAGTCGAGCAGGATCCGGGCGGCCACGCCCTCGTTCTCACGCACTAGCCCGAGCAGGATGTGCTCGGTGCCGATGTAGTTGTGGCCGAGTGAGAGCGCCTCGCGCAGGGCGAGCTCGAGCACCTTCTTGGCGCGCGGCGTGAACGGGATCTGGCCGGAGGTGACCTCCTCGCCGGAACCGACGATGCGCACGACCTGAGCGCGCACACGCTCCACGGTGATATCGAGGGACTCGAGGACTCGGGCGGCGAGGCCCTCCTCCTCACGCAGCAGCCCGAGCAGGATGTGCTCCGTGCCGATGTAGTTGTGCTTGAGCGTCCTCGCCTCTTCCTGTGCAAGGACGACCACCTGGCGTGCCCGCTCTGTGAATCGCTCGAACAAAAAATCTGATCCCGTCTGAAACCGGTCGCTTTAGTTTTCCGTGCCTACCGCGCCTAAGTTCTAGCTGGGCCGGGGGACGCGACAGCGCCGGGTGTTCCATCCTCTTGATCGGCTGCGATGGGCCGTGGGATTAGAACCTCCGGTCAAGTCGTGGGCCAGCGAGAAGCCAGTATATCGGGGGGTATTCGCCGCCCAGGCTGTTTCTCCGGGGTAGATTTCACGCAATGAGCGGGGCGGCAAGGAAGCCGAGCGGACTTGAGGAGTACGCGAAGGCCCACGGGCTCACCTACGCGAAGAGCATCGGCCTCCCCAAGTCGGGAGGTCTTCTCGAAGAGGACGACCTCTCGATCGAGGGAGCCGCCGCCGGGATTCTCTCGGGAACAGAGCGCGGCGCCCTCTGCTACCTGCACTACACCTACCGCTCCGACGACCACACCCACGAGGTCAACCGCACCGCGGCTGTGGCCCGCGTGCCGGAATCGATCGGCTTCGTTCCGTATCTCGCTTCCGGCGGCAACCTGGTGCTTGGCCGCGACACGAAGACCAAGGAGCTCGACGGCGGTGGCTCCGTTCGCGTCGCCGCGGGGGCCAACGACGAATGGCTCACCGAGCTCTTCTCCCCCGCCTTCACCGAGTTTCTCTCGCGCAACCCGGATGACCTCAACTGGGAGCTCTGCGACGGCGTGCTGTGCGTGTCCCGCGAAGGCCACATCCACGATGAGACGCAGCTCTCCGGCCTCTGCGACGACACCGCGACGATCGCCACGCGCGTGCGGGAGGAATGCCTGGAGGAGGTCGACCTCGGCGAGGCGAAGCGCACGGCGGCGAAGACGACGTCGAGCCGGAAGGTCGGGGCCAAGCTCGTCGACCTGATCCTCGCGCGAACGACCTTCGACAAGCCACCCACCGACGTTCAGTCCGCCCGGCCGCAGTTCCGCCACATCCTGGTCCGCCACCCGTCGGTCTACTTCATCACCCTCTGGATCACGCTGCTGATCATGCTCGGCGTCAACATCATCGGCGGCGGCCTGTACGGCCTGCTGCTCAACCTCGGCAACCCGGGGCAGGCCGTGATCATCTACCAGGTGATCCTGTTTTTGATCATCGGCCCGCTCGTGCTGCGCAGCCAGATCAACGGGATCAGCTCCGACCTCGCGGAGCTCGGGTTCTGGAACGAGTACATCTCGAGCCATCACCTCACCGAGGAGGACCCGTCAACGTTCGCGGCGACCCACGCCAAGGCGAACCTTCCCGGGGCACCGATCAGGGTGCTGACCGGGACCCTCGGCGGCGTTCAGGGCTCGCTGATGATCACCGGAAACGGCGACAAGCGCGGCGACGTGGTCGCGCTCGTTGGCGGCGAAACCGGCCCCGTCGCGAGCGCCCCGTTCGACGTCTCGGCGCCCGGGATCTCGACGACCGCGCTTGATTCCTACGTCGAGCGCCTCGCCGGCGAGCTGCGCAAGCAGACCGCCGCGGCTGCGAGCTAGCGACCGGCCACCCGGACCTCCTCGGCCTGGATCTGATGCTGGCCCGCGGAGCCTGGGTAGACCGGGCCCTGGGCGGCGATCAGCGCGCCCGGACCGGGAAGCGGGTGCGGGCGCAGGTCCGTGCGCACATCGATGACCGAGATCCCCGGAAGGGTTATCGACTGGTCGCTGCGCAGCACGAAGTGGGCGTCGCCGTCGCCGTCGGGATCAACCCGCTGGACGTAGATCACCGTGCCGTGCGCCGCGGCGCAGTTGGGCAGGGAGCCGGGGCCGCAGGCGGGCGGTGCGAAGCCGAGCGACACGGAGGCGGCAACGGCCCCGATCGCAGCGGCGAGCGGCACGCCGTCGCGATCCTCAGGTGCGCATCGCCGGGAACAGGAGCACCTCGCGCAGGGTGCTTGCCCCGGTGAGCAGCATCACCAGGCGGTCGATCCCAAGGCCGACGCCGCCGGTCGGCGGCATCCCGTACTCGAGCGCCTGAACGAACGCCTCGTCGTATGGCTGGGCCTCGTCGTCGCCGCGGCGCGCCTCCTCGGCCTGCTGCTCGAAGCGCCGGCGCTGCTCGTCGGGATCGTTGAGCTCGGTGAAGGCGTTGGCGATCTCGAAGCCGCCCACGTAGGCCTCCCAGCGCTCGACCAGACCGTCCTCGGTTCGGTGGCGCTTGGCGAAGGGCGACATCTCCACCGGGTAGTCCATGATCAGCGTCGGCTGGATCAGCGTCGGCTCCACCTCCTTCGACAGCAGTCCGTCGACCAGCTTGCCCCAGCCGTCGTCGGGGCTCGCATCGGAGTCCATCGCCGCCGCCAGCTGATCGCGGGTCGGATGCTCGAGCACGTCGATGCCGGTCTGCTCGCGGATCGCGTCGCGCAGCGTCACCCGCCGCCACGGCGGTGCGAGCTCGATCTCGACGCCTTCGCGCTCGACCTTGGTCGTGCCGTTGACGGCCTGGGCGACATGGGCAACCAGGTTCTCGAGCCGCGTTGCCGCGTCGTCGTAGTCGGCGTACGCCTCGTACCACTCGAGCATCGTGAACTCGGGGTTGTGCTTGAACGACACGCCCTCGTTGCGGAAGTCCTTGCCGAGCTCGTAGACGCGGTCGATCCCGCCGACGATCAGGCGCTTGAGGTAGAGCTCGGTCGCGATCCGCAGGTAGAGGTCGCGGTCGAGCGCGTTGTGGTGGGTGATGAACGGCCGCGCCAGGGCGCCGCCGTACAGCGGCTGCAGCACCGGCGTCTCGACCTCGACGAAGCCCTCGGAGTCGAGGAAGTTGCGCGTCGCGGCGATCGCCGTGCCCCGCTTGCGAAAGAGCTCGCGCGTCTCGGGATTGGCGATGAGGTCGACCTCGCGATGGCGGAAGCGAAGCTCGGTGTCCTTGACGCCGTGGAACTTGTCGGGCGGCGGGCGCAGGCTCTTGGCGAGCAGCGTCCAGCCGGTCGCCTTCAGCGACAGCTCGCCGCGTCGCGTCTTCATCGCGACGCCGTCGATACCGATGATGTCGCCGAGGTCGAGTCCGAGCAGCGCCTCGAACGGCTCGTCGCCGAGAGTGTCGATGCGGGCGAGGATCTGGATGCGGCCGGTGGCGTCGACGAGGTCGATGAAGGCCGCCTTGCCCTGACCGCGGCGTGCAGCGATCCGCCCCGCGACGCGATATTCGTCCTCGGTCTCCGCGCCGTCCGCGAGCTCCTCGTGGGCCGCCCGCACGGTCGCGATGTCGACGCGCCCGTCGAAGTCGTGCGGGAATGGCTCAACGCCGGACTCCCGCAGGCGCTCGAGCTTCGCGCGGCGCTCCGCGAGGACGTGGGGCTCGGAACGCTCCTCGGCGTCGTCTTCTTCCGGCTCTGCCATCGCGGCGAGCCTACCCAGAGATCACTGTCGAAGCGGCTTTAGGCCGCTTCGATCTTGGTGATCTTGAACTTCTTCTTGGGGCCGCGGGGGACGTCGATCGTGACGAGGTCGCCACGCTTGCGCCCGCTCAGCGCCTTGCCGATCGGCGACTCGTTGGAGAGCTTGGCCTCGGCCGGATCTGCCTCGGTCGGCCCGACGATCGTGAACTTGCGCGACTCCCCCGACTTCTGGTCCTTGACGTGAACGCGGACGCCGACGCCGACGGTCTCGGTGTCGATCGCCTTCATGTCGACGACGTTTGCCCGGCGCATCCGCTCCTCGAGCTGCGCGATCCGCTGCTCGAGCAGGGCCTGTTCGTTCTTGGCGTCGTCGTACTCGGAGTTCTCCGAGATGTCGCCGAACTCGCGAGCCTCCTTGATCCGGTTCGCGACCTCACGCCTCTTGACGGTCTGCAGGTGCTCGATCTCCGCCTTCAGCTTGTCGAGCCCATCTTTCGTGATGAGAGCTTCCCGCGCCACTTCGCCTCTTCCTCTCCTGGTCTGACCGCAATTCCGCTTGTCCAAGCGGAACCCCCCAACAGAAACGCCCGAAACGCGACGCTTTCTCACGCACGCGGGACGGGCAGGCGCGCCAGTATAGCGATGCTCAGCTACGTCAAACTGAAGCGGAAATCGGCCGTGCTGAGAGCAGTTCGAGGACCTCGTCGAGGCTGTCCGCACGCTGAAAGCGATCCGCCTCAGCGCCCTCGTATCCAAGGCGCGAGACGTACCACGGATAGAACTTCCTGAGGTTGCGGGACGCACGCTCGGGACCCCAGTGCTCGGCCGCGCGCTCGATCACCCAGCGCAGCTCGGCCGCGACCTGGTCCTCGTCGGGCTGCTCGTCGCCATCGCCGGTGAGCGCGGCGAAAATCCACGGATTGCCGAGCGAGCCCCGGGCGATCATCACGGCGTCGGCGCCCGACTCCTCATACGCGCGACGGGCGCGGTCGGCGGTGCGAAGCCCGCCGGACACGATCACCGGCGCGCTCCCGTCAAGCGCCTCGACGAGCTCGCGAACAAGGGTGTAGTCGGGTCGGCCGGAGTGGCGCTGCGCGGCGGCGCGCGGATGCAGCGAGATGGCCGCGACACCCGCCTCGCCCACAAGCCGCTTCGCGAGCTCGACCCCCGAGCGCTCGCCGGACCGCAGCCCCGAGCGCAGCTTCACCGTCACCGGCAGACCCGAGCCCTCGGCGGCGGCGCGCGCAACGGCAAGCGCCCGCTCGGGCTCGTCGAGCAGCGCGGCGCCCGCACCGGTCTTCAGCACCTTCTTGACCGGACAGCCGAAGTTGAGGTCGATCAGGCGCGGTCCGGCGGCGGCCGCGACCGCTGCGGCCTCGCGCATCACGTCAGGATCGCCGCCGAAAAGCTGGATCGAGACCGGGCCCTCGTCGGGATGGATGCGCAGCATCTCCTCGAGCGTGCGCCGGTTGCGGTGGGCGATCGCGAAGCTCGAAACCATCTCCGAAACGGCGAGGCCGGCCCCGTAACGCTGCGCCTGCAGGCGCACGAACCAGTTGCCGATGCTCGCCAGCGGAGCGAGCAGGACTCGGTTTTCCAGCTCGACATCAGCGATGCGAAACGGCTCGGTGAGCGACGGCTGCTCGCTCACTGACTGTTCCGTTCCCAGATCAGCCGCAGCCCCGTGAGCGTGAGCAGATCGTCGATCTCGTCCACCGTCTCGCAGAATGGCGCGATGGCGTGGGCGAGGCCGCCGGTCGCGATCACCCGGGGATTGCCGCCGAGCTCGTGGATGATGCGCCGTGCGATGCCGTCGATGAGGCCGGCGAAGCCGAAGATCACGCCCGACTGGATCGCGCCGCGAGTTGACTTGCCGATCGCCGCGGCGGGCTCGGCCAGGTCGATGCGCGGGATCCGCGCCCCCCGCTCGGTCAGCGCCGTCAGCGAGACCTCGACGCCAGGCGCGATCGCGCCCCCGAGGTAGTCGCCGTCGGACGAGACGCAGTCGAAGTTGATGCCGGTCCCGAAATCGACGACGACGCAGGCACCGTTGACGCGGTCATAGGCCGCCACCGCGTTGACCAGTCGGTCGGCGCCGACCTCGTAGGGATTGTCGATGCGAATGGCCATCCCGGTCTTGACCCCCGGGCCGATCTGCAAGCACTCGGCGTCGAAGTAGCGCCGCGACATGCGCTCGTACTCGGTCCCGAGCGGCGGCACGACGGACGAGACGGCGAATGAGTCGATCTGCCCGCGCTCGATCCCGCTCAGCGCCAGCAGCCCGGCGAGGCGCTCGGCGATCTCGTCGCCAGTGGCCCCCGAGACCGTTCGAAAGCGCCAGTGCTCGACGAGCTCTGCGTCCGCGAACGCGCCCAGGTGGGTCTGGGTGTTGCCGATGTCGACGGCCAGGAGCATGAACACATATGTTGACGCCCCGTGTCCGACCAGGCCAAGCTCTATGTGATCCCCGCATCGCACCCGTCACGCACGGCGGCGATGATGCTCGACCTCAAGGGGATTGCGTTCAAGCGCGTCGACCTGATGCCGGTGGTTTCCAAGGGCCGCCTGCGCCTGGCGGGTTTTGCCCGCGTCACGGTTCCGGCGCTGAAGATCGAGGGTCGCAAGGTCCAGGGCTCGCGCGAGATCGCGCGCGAGCTCGATCAGGTGCGTCCCGAGCCGCCGCTCTTCCCGTCCGACCCAGACCAGCGAGCCGCGGTCGAGACGGCTGAGGCCTGGGGCGACGAGACGCTGCAGGCCGTTGCCCGGCGCATCCTCTGGAACGCGCTGAAGCGCGACCGCCAGCCACTTGCCTCCTACTCGGCCGGCGCCCGGCTCGGCGTCCCGATCGGGCTTGCCGTCAAGACCGGCCAACCGCTGGTCGCGCTCTCGGCCCGCCTCAACGAGTCGACCGACGAGAACGTGCGTGCCGACCTCGCCGCGCTGCCGGGAATGCTCCAGCGGGTAGACGACTGGATCGCCGCGGGCGTGCTCGGCGGCGAACAGCTCAACGCCGGCGACTATCAGGTCGCCACCTCGGTCCGGCTACTGATGACCTTGGAGGACCTGCGCCCCTTCATCGCCGACCGCCCGGCGGGGCGTTTGGCAATGAGGGTGGACCCGTCGTATCCCGGCAGCGCGCCGCCGATCCTCCCGCCGGCCTGGCTCGAGCCACTAGCTCAGTAACGGCCCGAGTCTCACCACACGCTCCCCCCCACCCAGCCCATCCAGGGCATCGCGCAACACAGTGCCATTGGGCAATCGCAAACCAGGCTCGAGCTCCAGCAGCGGCACGAGCACGAACCGCCGCGACGTGACCTCGCGGTGAGGGAGCGTCAGCCGGTCGGTCGAGAGCTGGGTGTCTCCGAGCAGCAACAGGTCCACGTCCAAAGGTCGCGGCGAGTGGCGCTGCGCGGCAAGGTCGCGCCCGCGCTCGACCTCGATGGCCTTGCAGACGTCGAGCAGTTCCTCGGGCCCGAGCTCCGTCTCGATCGCGACCACGGCGTTGAGGAAGTCGGGTTGATTGAGGATCTCCCCGACCGGCTCGGTCTCGTACGCGCTCGAGACACCGACCACCTCAGCCCCGCGCCCGGGAAGCTCGTCGACCGCGTAGCGAAGGTGCGAGTAACGGTCGCCGACGTTGGAGCCGAGGCCGAGGTACCCGATCAACCTTCCCGGTCCTCTTCCGCCTCTTCCTCGTCGATGGCGTCCAGCCCCCGTTCGCGCACGACCTCGACGCCGACCTCCTCGATAGCCAGCGGGATCGGCGGCTCCGGCTTGGCCGCGCGCACGCGCACCAGGTCGGAGCCGAAGCGCTCCATGAGCCGTTCGGCGATGACCGCCGATAAGCGCTCGAGCGTCTTGTAGCTGCGCTCCGTAGCGGCGAGGGCGACGATGTCGGCGACCTCGGCGTAGTCGATCGTGTCCTCGAGCCGATCGGTGAGGACCGCGTCGCAGTCGGGCACGTCGAAGGAAACGTCGATCACGAGGCGCTGGCCGATCTCCTGCTCGGCATCGGTGACGCCGTGATGGGTGTAGATCGAGAGTCCGCGCAGCTCGACCTGGACCGATGACTCAGCTCCGTGGCGGTGGGCGTCCATGCGCGCTACACGCTAACGCGCCAGCTCGCACGGCCGAGGAGAACCGCGGCTGTGTCGAGCGCCTGGCGGGCTTCGGCGACATCGTGGACGCGAAAGACGTCCGCGCCCTCCGCCAGCGCGAGGACGTTCGTAGCGACGGTGCCGCCGGTCCGGTCGCCCACCTCACGCCCGGTGAGGGAGCCGAGGAAGCGCTTGCGCGACGTGCCGACGACGATCGGGCGGCCGAGCTCGCGGAGCTCACCGAGGCGCCGCAGCAACTCGAGGTTGTGCGCGACTGTCTTGCCGAAGCCGATCCCTGGATCGATCCAGATGCGGTCCTCGTCGATGCCGGCCGCCGTCGCCGCCTTGATGCGCTCGGCCAGGAATGCGAGGACGTCGGTGACGACATCGTCATAGCGCGGGCTGTCCTGCATCGTCCGCGGGTCACCGAGCATGTGCATGAGGACCACGGTGGGCCCGCGGTCGGCGCACAGCCCGGCGAGCTCGGGGTCGGCGCGCAGCGCGGTCACGTCGTTGACGATCTCCGCACCGGCATCCAGGGCCGCCGCGGCCACGGCCGCCTTGGAGGTGTCGATCGACACCGGGATCCCCGCGCCCTCGCTGTCGCACAGCGCCGCGACCACGGGGCCGACGCGCTCGAGCTCGACCTCGGCGGAGACGGCCTCCGCCCCGGGGCGGGTCGACTCGCCGCCGACGTCGAGGATGTCTGCCCCGGCGGCCGCGAGCTCTCGTCCGTGGCCGATGGCCCGCTCGGTACCGAGAAAGAGTCCACCGTCGGAGAACGAGTCAGGGGTGACGTTGACGATCCCCATCACGAGGGGTCGTCCAGAAATGCGAAGGGGCGGGCTCATGGCCCGCCCCTCTCGCGGAACTTGTCGGTCAGACCTTGGCCGGCCCGGTGTCGGTGCAGCGGCGCGCCGACGTGCCGTAGGTGATCTGCCCGGTGAACGCATCGAGCTTGATCACGATCTGGCGGACGCAGACGAACTGCTCGCCGTGCTTGACGCTGACGGTGGCGATCTTGCCGATCGCCTTGTGCTTGCTGACGCGGTGCAGACGCCGGACGAAGAAGTCGTGGCAACCGCTGGTCTGCTGGCACTCCTTCTTGGCCACCTGCTTGGCAACGTTCGTCGCGGTACGGCGATCGAGGTTGTTCGCCAGGGAAACCGCAGCGAAGGCGAGGCAAGCGACCGCTGCGATAGCGGCAATTAGCCCGACCTTCATGCCACGAGACCCCCCTGCAAGGTTTCTCATGTGGTGAATCCTTTCCTACAGACGAAATTGAACTGGCGTCCCAATCTACCGCGCCCGACGGCGGTGACGCAAGGACGCCGAGTCTCGATGAGAAGTGGCTAGGAGCGCGTGCCGGGCTCGTCGGCGCGCATGTCGGCCGACCCGCCGGCGAAGCCGGGACGTGGCGGCGCGACGGCCCTCGGGCCCTCGCGCCCGGCGGACTTCTCGCGTTCAGGCTCGGTCGGCTCGGGCTCGCTCGGCTCGGGCTCGGGCTCCTCTGGGAAGACGTCCTCCGCGGGGACGCCGTCGAGCAGCTTCACGAACTGGACCGCGTCGATCGTCTCGCGCTCGAGCAGCAGGTTCGAGATCCGGTCGAGGTCGGTGCGGCGCTCGACGAGGATGTCCTTCGCCGTCTGGTGCGCCTCCTCGACGATGCGGCGGATCTCGTCGTCGATCTCGCGCGCGATCTCGTCGGAGTAGTCGGGCTCGGAGGAGAACTCGCGGCCGAGGAACGGCATCGAGCGGTCGTGCCCGAAGACTCGCGGGCCGAGCCGCTCGGACATGCCGTAGCGCATGACCATCTGCTTGGCCGTCTCGGTGACCTTCTCCAGGTCGTTGGAGGCGCCGGTGGTGATCTCACCGAAGACGATCTCCTCGGCGGCACGGCCACCCAGGGTCATCGCCATCGTGTCGGTCAGTTCCGCGCGAGTCGTCAGGAACTTGTCCTCGCCCGGGAGCGAGATCGTGTACCCGAGGGCCTGGCCGCGGCCGATGATCGAGACCTTGTGGACCGGGTCGCAGTTCGGCAGCAGGTGACCGACGATCGCATGGCCCATCTCGTGGAAGGCGGTGACGAGGCGCTCCTTCTCCGACATCACCCGCGTCTTCTTCTCGGGGCCGGCGATCACGCGCATGATCCCTTCCTCGAGCTCGAGCTGGGTGATCTCGCGCTTGCCGGAGCGAGCCGTCAGCAGGGCCGACTCGTTGATCAGGTTCGCGAGGTCGGCGCCGGTGAAGCCCGGGGTCTGGCCGGCGAGCGCATCGAGATCGATGTCCTTGGCGAGCGGCTTGCCACGCGTGTGGACCTCGAGGATCTTCCTGCGGCCGCGCCGGTCCGGGCGGTCGACCACGATCTGGCGGTCGAAGCGGCCCGGGCGAAGCAGCGCCGGATCGAGAATGTCGGGACGGTTGGTGGCGGCGATGAGGATGATGTTGTCCTTCATCTCGAAGCCGTCCATCTCGACGAGCAGCTGGTTGAGCGTCTGCTCGCGCTCGTCGTGACCGCCGCCCATGCCGGCGCCGCGGTGGCGGCCGACCGCGTCGATCTCGTCCATGAAGATGATGCAGGGGGAGTTCTGCTTGGCCTGCTCGAAGAGGTCGCGGACGCGGCTGGCGCCGACGCCGACGAACATCTCGACGAAGTCCGAGCCCGAGATCGAGAAGAACGGCACCCCCGCCTCGCCGGCGACCGCGCGCGCGAGCAGCGTCTTGCCGGTGCCGGGCGGCCCGTAGAGCAGGACGCCCTTGGGGATGCGGGCGCCGAGCGCCTGAAACTTCTTGGGGTTCTCCAGGAACTCCTTGATCTCGTGCAGCTCCTGGACCGCCTCGTCGGCGCCGGCGACGTCGCGGAAGGTGATCTTGGGCGCGTCCACAGACATCCTCTTGGCCCGGGACTTGCCGAAGCTCATGACGCGCGAGCCGCCGCCCTGCATCTGGTTCATCAGGAAGAGCCAGAACCCGAAGAACAGGACGAACGGAAGGATGTAGGTGAGGATGTTGAGGAAGCTCGAGCCGCCCGTGCCCTCGACCTTGTAGTTGACGTCCTTGCGATCGAGCTCGTTGACGAGCGTCGCCTCGAGGTCCTGCGGATAGCCGGTCGAGTACTCGTCGCCGTTGGTCTCGGCGACGTTCAGGGTCATCGTCTTCTGCTGGAAGGTGACCGTGTCGATCTCGGTGGGCCGGTTCTCGACCTGGGCGCGGAAGTCCTTGAACGTCGGCGTCTCAGAGCTCGACGGCGGGCTGATCAGTCGCTGCGCAAAGAAGGCGAGCACGATCACGATCACGATCGGGAACATCGCGCTTCTGAAGAACCGTCTCATCTGCCGTGCAGCCGCCTCTGGGAAAGGGTGTCGCCCGCCCCAAAAATGGTTTCTGAGGCGTGATTCAGCGTACCAGGGGTGATTCGTCCCCCAAAATGGCCAATCACCCCTGCAACGCCGCTACATACGGGAGGTTGCGGTATCGCTGCCCGTGGTCGAGGCCGTAGCCGATCGCGAAGCGGTTGGGGATCTCGAAGCCGACGTACTTGATCGGCAGGTCGATACGGCGCCGCTCGGGCTTGGTGAGCAGCGCGCACACCTCCAGCGTTCGGGGATCGCGCGCACCGAGGCTCTTGAGCAGGTAATGCAGGGTGAGACCCGAGTCGACGATGTCCTCGACCAGGAGCACGTCACGGCCCTCGATCGACGCGTCGAGGTCCTTGAGGATGCGCACGACCCCAGAGGAATCGGTCGCCGAGCCGTAGCTGGAGACCGCCATGAAGTCGACCTCGCAGGGCACGTCCAGCTCGCGCATCAGATCGGCGAGGAAGAGGACCGCTCCCTTGAGGATGCCGATCATCACGAGGTCCTTGCCCTCGTAGTCCACGCTGATCTCCGCCCCGAGCTCGCGGACGCGGCGCTGGAGGTCCTCGGCCTCGACCAGGACCTCGCCGATCGCGGGATCGTTCACCGGGGGAAAGCTAGAGCGCGGGGCAGCTCGAGGGCAGCGAGGGGGCGGGGACGTGATTGACGGATCCTGGCCTCTCGAACGATGAAGATCCGACGATCGCCGGATTTTTGCCGCTGGCCGCTCAGCTAGCCGACGGGTCTGGCGCTGAGGACCGCGACTTCGTCCGCGGTCGGCTCCAGGCGGAAGTCGTCGGAGACCGCGACGCCCGCGACCCAGGCGACCTCGCCGTCGACCGTGACGATCGGCAGCGTCCCGCGCATGGAGCGCGGTACGTGGCGGTCGGTGAAGAGGTCCTGCAGCGTCTTCGTTCCGCGCATGCCGAGCGGGCGTATGCGATCGCCGTCGCGCCAGGTCCGGACCTCGAGCGCGCCGTCGAGCGTGGCCGCGTCCAGCGTCGCGAGATCGGGGCCCGCGGGTTCGACCGGGGCCGGGTGCAGCTCGGCGCGGACCTCCCAGGTGCCAACGCGCGCACGGCCGGGCAGCCGCAGGGCGACCGGCGCCGGGGCGGCGTCGATCGCGCCGGCGATGAAGCGGATGTGGCCGGACTCGCAGAGGGCGACGACGCCGCCGCCCAGCTCGACGGCCCCGCCCTCGGGACGGGCCGCAAGGCGGAGGATCTCGGCGGCGCGGGCGCGGCCGAGGGCGACCGGGCGGCCGCAGGCGCGTTCGGCGAGCGCGCGCAGGGCGAGGCGGCGTAGCCCGGGTTCGAGACCGGCGATCTGGTCGGCGGCGATCGCGATCGAGCCGGCATTCGAGCCGGCGGCGGCAAGTTCCTCGAGCACGACTCGGTCGAGCAGCGACGCCTCCTCGGCCAGCTCGGCTCGGGTTTCGGCGATATTGCGCTCGGCGGCCGGGCCAATCTCGCGCAATACCGGCAGCACCTCGGCGCGGATCCGGTTGCGGGCGTAGCGGCGCTCGTCGTTGGTCTCATCGTCGGCGAAGGGAAGGCTCGCGGCGGTCGCGAGCTCGCGAATCCGCTCGCGCTCGAGCCCGAGGAGCGGCCGAACGACCCGCCCGTTGCGAGCCGGCAGGCCCAGCAGGGCACGCGAGCCCGGCGACGTGGCGAGCCGGTAGATAAGTGTCTCGGCGACGTCTGTGCGGCTGTGGCCGGTCGCGATCACCGCGGCGGCGGTGCGAGTGCGCAGGCGCTCGGCGGCCTCATAGCGGTAGCTGCGCGCGGCCGCCTGGACGTTGCCGGCGGCGAGCTGGCGCGGGCGCTCGACGTGCAGGTCGATGCGCAGCGCGGCGCAGAGTCGGCGGGCGGCGGCCTCGCCGTCGGCGGCGCCCTCGCGCAGGCCGTAGTTGACGTGAGAGGCGTGGACGCGCTCGGGACCGAGAAGGGTGGCGAGCCCGGCCGCGGCGCACGCCGAGTCGGCACCGCCCGAGACCATCACCACGGCCTCGCTGCCGGGTTCGATCAGCCCGCTCGCCGCAACCGCGTCCGCGAGCTCGGCAAGCGCTTCATGCTTGTCCACGAATCGATAGTACGAGCGCCGTCCCCGGAATCCTGCTTCCCCAAAGGGGTCAGACCCCTTTCGCGGGTGAGCAGGCAAAACGTGAGCCGGCCACTGTTAAGGGGTCAGACCCCTTAACACGGGCTTCATCAGATTTCGTGGGCTCGGGCGTGGACTGAGAACAGCTCGACCGGCTCCGGGAAGCCCTTCAGCTCGACGCGGCCGATCGGGACGAGCTCGAGGTAAGCCGATTCGCCGATCGCGTCTGACACCGCCGTGGTCACGAGGACCTCGCCGCCGAGGGCGCGGGCAACCACCCGGTGGGTGAGATTGACCTCCGTCCCGAAGTAGTCGCCATCGCGGTAGACCGCCCGGCCGTAGTGGATCCCGACCCGCGGCTGCGGCCGTTCCTGAAAGAGCGTCAGGAAACCGACGGCCCATTCGGTGAGGACCACCGGGTCGGGCGACACGATCATCACCTCGTCGCCGATCGTCTTGACGATCAGGGCCTCGGCGGGCAGGGTCGCCTCGACCGTCTCGACGAACCGCTCGATCAGGTCGAGCGCCTCATCGTCGCCCTCCTCCTCGGTGTAGCGGACGAACCCGGTGAGATCGATGAAGCAGAAGGTCATCGTCACCCTGCCGAGCTGGCGCAGCCCGCCAAAGTCGACCTCCATGTGCCCGACCACGTCCTGCTCGATGTAGAAGCGCAGGTACCGCTGGTGGATGTATTCCATGAGCGGCGCGGTCAGCGGCAGCAGCTCGCGCGCCAGTCCCTCCATCTCGTCCGCCATCTCCAGCGCCTCGACCCCCTGGCGGATGAGCGGTTCGTGCACATAGAGATGAAAGAGGCGGACCTCGGCCTCGGCGATCTTGCGGATCGACTGGGCGTAGACCCGGATCAGCTGCAGGAGGGCGACGAGCGGGAAGCCGGCGTCGAGCACCTTTGCCATCTCCTCGACCGCCTCGACATCCAGCTCGCCGAGCGTCCCTTCGAGCGCCGTGGGGGTACCCAGCAGGGTCATGATCCGCTCGATCAGTTCCTCCTCGAGCCCTGTCCGCGCGGCCGCCTCACCGCGCGGGACCACGTGCTCGCGGTGCCCGGGCAGCAGGTCCTCGACGTAGCCGAACGCGAGGCGCCCGTCGCGTACCGCCCGGCGCAGCTCCTCCAGCGAGTGGCCGCGTTCGCGCATGCGAGACACGACCCGCGCCTGCGCCGCGGCGGTCCGCGTCCATCGCCCCTTGCGGACCGGGATCACCTTCGCCGCGGCCCAGCGCTTCAGGGTCGAAGCGGTGACGCCGGAGATCCGCGCCGCCTCGCTCAGGGAGATCTGTTCCTCGCGCTCGGCCACTCGCCCGCGATCCTACGGACCGCCGCCTGCCCGCCGGGTGCCTATCCGGTCCGTATTTACGCTGCGAGCAGGTCCGGGAAGTCGCGCTCGACGACGCGCCGGTACTGCTCGGCGAGTAGCCGCGTCGCCGGCAGGTAGTTCAGCGCCGCGCGTGACTCCCCCGTGCAGCGGACCTCGCCGTGTGCGATCCCGATCGCCAGGCTTTCCGCGCCCTGCAGGAACCGATTGGCAACCGCCACCGACATCGACAGCACGAGCCGAGCCGGCCACGTCGCGGCGCCAAACGACCAGGTGAGGTTGTGGCCTTGCTCACCGGCCGCGACGTTGAGGCCGAGGTCGGCGTCGGTGAACTCGAAGCGGATCCGCAGATGGGTGGCTGAGAGAAGCGGGCCGAGTCGCTCGTCGGCGTCGGCCTCCGTGAGCGCCCGGTCGAGGGCGCTGCGGAAGTGCTCGAGGGTGGTGCTTGCGAGCCCACTCGCCGTGGCTGTGACGGGCGTCATCGTGCCCGACCCTAGTCCCCAGCTACAGGAAAGTCGAACGTCGCTTGACGAGGTTCTCGTAGACGCGATCCTGGATCGTCTCGCGCACCTGCTCGGAGATGTCGAACACCAGGCGCCGGTCGTCGGCCGCCTCCGGCGGATGCATCGAGACGTCGATCGGCTCGCAGAACTCGATCCGCCAGCGCGACGGCAGGGGGATCAGGCCGAGCGGGCCGAGCCACGGGAACGTCGGCGTGATCGGGACGAAGGGCGCGCCCACCATCCGTGCGAGTGCCCGGCTCTCGCCCAGCTTTGGGTAGATCTCCTCCGAGCCGACCACGGCTGCCGGGATGATCGGGGAACCGGTTGCGAGCGCGATCTCGACAAAGCCCCCGCGACCGAAGCGCTGGAGCCGGTAGCGATCGGCGAAGGGCTTCGAGGTGCCCTTGACGCCCTCGGGGAAGACCATCACGAGCTCGTCGGAGCGCAGCAGCCGTGTCGCGTTGTGCGGGCTCGCTGGGATTCCACCGCCGCGGCGCATGAAGCTCGACAGGAACGGGAGCTGGAAGGCCCAGTCCAAGACCATGAAGCGCGGCCACCGCGGCAGCGGGTGGCCTTTCATGATCGCCACGGTCATCATCGTCGCGTCGAACGGGAAGAGCGACCCGGCGTGATTGGCGACGATCAGCCCGCGGCCGTGAGCCGGCACGTTGCGGACGCCCTCCGCCTCGACCCGCCACCAGACGTCGTAGAGGAACTCGAACAGCGGGTAGACCGCCTCGGCGAAGCCCTCGTCGAACCCCCATTCGTCCTCGTAGTAGTCGCCCTGCAGCCGGCGAACGATCTGCTCGAGCGCATTGCGCAGCCGCCGGGGCAGCGCCGTCGCCGCCTGCTGCGCGGCGGCGAACGGGTCGAGCCCGGACTCGACGCCAACCCGAACGCCGCGCAGAAAATCCGCCAGCGCCTCCGGTCCGAGCGTCTCAGCCTCGGCCGCCATCTAGCTCCCAATCCCAGTGAGGCGGCCCGCAAGCGCGCCGATGTGCAGCCGCGGACCGACGCGGCGCCCGTCGTCCTTGCGCGCAAGATCGCGAATCGCCTCGGCTGCGTCGTAGATCGGCTCGTAGCCGATCTCCTCGCGCAGGCGCCGGTTGTCGACGCCGCGGCCGTATCGCAGGAGCCTGGTCCCGTCGGCGACCAGGCCGCCAGCGCGCAGGCGGTCGTTGACGCGGCCGATCACCGCCCCGAACAGCGGCTCGGGGATCGCGACCGACGGACGCCCCAGCAGCCGCAGCGCCCGGCTGAGGGAGATCGAACCATCGGGAGCGACGTTGACCGGGCCCCGCACCGGGTTGGCGATCGCCGCCTCGAGCGCAGCCAGCGCATCGTCGGCGTGGAGGAACTGCAGGCGCGGGTCGAAGCCGAGCTGGGTCGGGACCACGGGCAGGGTGAGATACCGAGTCAGCGGCGTGGCGACCTCGCCACCGATCTCGGGCTGGTAGCGGAGCATGCAACAGACAAGCTCGGGGTGGCGGCGGGCGAAGTTCTCGAAGTACTCCTCGAGCTCGGAGATGTCGCGTTGAAACCGCGACCGCATCGGCGTCGCGCGCGCCAGATCCTCGGTGAACAAGGAGGGAGCCGCCGGTTCCGACCCGTAGATCGCCGCGGAACCGCGAACGACGACGGTGCGCAGGGACTCGGTGCGCTCGCAGGCCGCGAGGAGCTGCAGCGTCCCGATCACGTTGATCTCGTGCAGGGCGCGCGCCGGCCGATCCGGCTCCGGGTACCAGAGGATCCCACAGTGAACGACGGTGTCGACCTCGGTCTGCGGCAGCAGTCGCGACAGCAGTGCGCTGCGGATGTCTGCCTCGATGAAGTCTGTGCGCTCCAGGTGGGCCGGCGGTGGCCGGCTGTCGATCCCCGCCAGGTATTCGACGGACGGATCGCGCTCGAGCCTGGCGGCGATCGCGGCCCCCCACTGACTCGAGATACCAGTGATCGCGATGCGGCGACCGGCCTGCATCTAAGGCTCGACTTCAGGGTCAGTGTCGTCCTTGACGGAAGGGTCGACCTGAGGTTCAGGCGGCGCGGCGGCGTCGGCGGGGATCAGCCGGCCCTCGAGCTCGGCCAGCCGGCGCTCGAGCATCTCCACGCGGCGGCCGATCTCCCCCGTCGCCTCCTGCCCGCGGCGAGCGAGCCCGACCCCGGCCTCCTGGCCACGACGGGTCAGCTCGTCGCGCGCCTCCTGGCCACGACGGACGACCTCGTCGACGAGCTCGCCGGCCCGGTCGCGGGTCGTCTGAGCCGAGCCCGCGGTCGCTCGCATGGTTCGCTCGACGGCGTTGCGCAGCGCGTCGGCCACGCCGCTGTCGGGGCCGGGGGCATCGCTTTCGGATCCTGGGGTGGGTTCATCGGTCATCGGCTTCAGATCAGCATAATCCGCGCCTTCTTGAGCGGGTACCTGCGTCCGACCGCACCAATCGCCGCCGACGCGCTGCTGGTCGCCGACCCCGGCGCGGCGATGGCCATCGCCCAGCTCGTCCTGGACAAGCCGCTGATGGCCAACCACCACCACGGCCTCTGGGGCTACTCGGGGACGACGGCGGCCGATCGCGCCCTCACCGTGCAATCGACGGGCATCGGCGGACCGAGCACCGCCGCCGTCACCTCCGAGCTTGCGGCCCACGGCGTCTCGAGAGCGGTGCGCATCGGCGCGTGCGCAGCGCTCGACCCGGCGCTCGCCCCCGGGGAGGTCCTGGTCGCCGAAGCGGCGCTGGGCCTCGACGGCACCAGCACGGCCCTCGGCGCGGCGCGCCCTGAGGCCGACCCCGGCCTGACCGCGGCGCTGGCCGACATCCTCGGCGCGGAGCGCATGACGACCGCCGGCTACGACCTATCCATCGCGGCCGCGGCCCCCGCGGTGCGGGAGAGCTGGGTCGCGAGCGGCGCCCGCATCGCCGACAACGAGACGGCGGCGCTGCTCGCGATCGCCGAGCGCTCCGGCATCACCGTGGCGACAGCGCTCATCGTCGCGCCGTCGGGCGCCGAGCTCGTCGAGCTCGGCGAGCGCGCCGTGCTTGTGCTGGCGGTGCCCTAGCTGACCCGCCCACACACGTTCTGAACAGCTAAAAGCCATCCGGGCCCGCCAAGAGGCTGGAGGTGTCTTACGCCACCACCCTCGAGGAGGACCCGGATGAAGGTTCACGCTAACGCTGCTCTCGGACCCGCAGGCCGACTCGCGCTCTGTCGTCAGATCGAGGCCGGGGCGACGATGAGGGCGGCCGCGGCCGCCCTCGGCGTCGCCCCGGCGACAGCCCATCGCTGGTGGCATCGCTGGCTTGAAGCGACCGAGACCGAGCGCGAGCTGGGAAGCTGGCTGTTGGACCGCGCCAGCCGCCCGAAGCGCTCGCCTCGGTTGCTCGCAGCGGGCGAGCAAGAGCGCATCTGCGAATGTCGGCGGCGCACAGGCTGGGGCCCGCGGCTGGTCGCCGGCGCCACCGGACACGCCCATTCGACGGTCTCAAAGGTGCTCGCCCGCCACGGCATCTCGCGCCCGCCGAAGGTCCCGCGAGAGCCCGCCCGGCGCTATGAATGGCCATGCCCCGGCGATCTGCTTCACATGGACACGGCGCGCTATGCGCGCTTTGAGCGCCCCGGCCATCGCGTCACCGGCGATCGCTCCCAGCGCTCGCGCCGCTGGATGGACGACGCCACCCGCGTCGGCGAGGACTTCGCCCACGCGATCGTCGACGACCACTCGCGCCTGGCCTATGTCGAGCTGCTCGAAGACGAGAGGGCCCAGACGGTGACCGGCTTTGTCGAGCGGGCGCTGGCGTGGTTTTCAAAGCGCGGGATCACGGCGCGGCGGCTGATGACCGACAACGCCTTCACCTACGTCAAGAACCGCTCCTTGCGAGAGCTCTTGGCGACACGCCAGATCAAGCACCTGACCACCGCCCCCTATCGTCCGCAGACCAACGGCAAGGTCGAGCGCTTTCACCAGACGATGGGCCGAGAGTGGGCCTACGGGATGGTCTATCGCTCACACCGCCACCGAAACCGCGCCTTGGCACACTGGCTCGAGCACTACAACCAGGCAAGACCCCACAGCGCTCTAGGTGGCCGGCCGCCGATCAGCCGTGTTCACAACGTCCTTGGGCAGGACACCTAGCTAGCTGGGCTGGCCGTTGTGGCGGCGGGCCGCCGCGAGCTCGTCGGCGAGATCGTCGATGCGGTCCTCGATCGCCTCGAGGCGCCCGGACAGCGACCGTAGGCGCTGCTCGAGACGCTCGATATCCGAGACGGAGGCGACGTTGAGCGCCCCCATGGCGGAGCGCTGGGCGCCCATCGCCCGCTCGCCGGCGCCGAGGGCGCGCGAGAGCGCCGAGTTGAAGATCGGGTTCTCGACGAGCGCCTGGGCGAGTTCACCCACGGCCTCCTCGCCTCTTGCCCGCAGGCCGCTGCGTCGCTCGTCCGAATCGCTCACGGCCCCAGCGTAGTGGATGAATGTCGGAGATCCGCCGCCTGGCCAAGGGGTTTTCGGCGCATTCCGCCCACGTACCTGGCAGGCTTCAAGCCACGCCTGGCGGCTGCCGATGGAGGATCAAGGCGTCGGCTGCGAGGCCCAGTGTTCGGGTGCCCTTGAATGCCCGGACGAGGAAGACGGTTCTCAATTGCAAATCAACACAGCAGCAAGTAAGTTTGCGCCGCCTCTGGAGGAGGAGGTTCGTCGCGGAACACGGCGGGGTATGACGCCTGCGGCGATCCGTTCGGGGCAACGAGGGATATGAGACGCAATTTTCTACTGACGCTCGGTTTGGCGATCCTCGGGCTGGTCGTTGTCGCCAGCACGTCCGTTGCCGGCGGCGGCAGCGTCGTGGGCGTCGGGCAGACCGGCGTCGACATCAACATCCCCGACGGCGGCGACCTTCCGAACGTCGACGTTCTCCCCCAGTGCTCGAACCTCGTCGACGACGACGGCGACGGCGTCAAGGACCTTTCCGACCCCGACTGCAGCGGCCCGCTTGACTCGACCGAGTCCGGCACCTCCGGCGTTCCGACCACCCCGGAGCAGCCGACGACCCCGTCGAACCCCGGCGGTGGCGGCGGCAGCGGCGGCAGCGGCGGTGGCTCCGGCCAGGGCGGCGGCTCGAGCCAGGGCGGCGGCTCCGGCAGCGGCCTGCCCAGCCCGACGGACGGCACCGTGTCAACGCCCGACACCTCCGGGCTCGAAGTTCACGGCCACCACAACGTCGGCGAGAAGCCCAGCGGCGATCGCTCGGATTCCAGCGGCGGCGTCGCTGCGGGCGAGCAGATTCCCACCGAGCCCGACCGCAACCCGGACGGCACGCCGACCAACACGAACCCGAGCCTCACCGTCGCCGACTTCGGCCCGGCCCCGATCGGCGTCCCGAACTTCGTCATCGACCAGTTCACGATCCCGCCGTTCCTGCTGCCGATCTACCAGGCCTGCGGCACCCAGTACGGGATCCCGTGGGAGGTTCTCGCCTCGATCAACCGCATCGAGACCGCCTTCGGTACGAACCTCAACGTCTCGACCGCCGGCGCCGTCGGCTGGATGCAGTTCCTGCCCTCCACCTGGAAGATGTATGGCGTCGACGCCAACAACGACGGGCGCAAGGACCCCTTCAACCCCGTCGACGCGATCTGCGCCGCCGCCCGCTACCTGCGCGCCGCCGGCGGCCAGGACGATCTTCGCCGCTCGATCTTCGCCTACAACCACGCCGACTGGTACGTCGACGAGGTCCTCCTCTACGCGAAGCAGTACGGCCAGCTCCCCGAGGATCTCGTCGGCTCGCTGACGGGCCTCACCGAGGGCGCCCGCTTCCCGGTCGCCGCCAAGTCTCGCTACGCGGACGACATCTCCGAGCGCCGCGCGATCGAGCGCTCGAAGCCCGGCAAGGCCGTCGCGGGCAACGCGGCCGACGTGGTCACCAACTCGCCGACGCGTCGCGGAATCAACATCTACTCCAAGGACGGCGCCCCGGTCATCGCCGTCAACGACGGCACGATCACCGAGATCGGCAAGTCGAAGGAGCTCGGCAACTACATCGTGCTGCGCGACGCCTACGGCAATCGCTTCACCTACGCGCAGCTCGGCAGCGTCGCCAAGGCGTACCCCGTGCCCAAGGAGCGCCAGCTCACCGCCAAGGACTTCCAGCTCGTCACGCCAGGTGACGACGCAACGCCGGACGCCCCGGCAAGCGCCGGCAAGCAGGTGCATGCCGGCCCGAGCTCTCACGATGAGCCGGCGGCCACCGAGAAGGCTCCGAAGGACACCGCGTCGGCCGCGAGCGGGCCGGTCAACACCCAGGACTCGCGCGACCGTCTATACGCCTATCCGCAGCGGGGCAACAACGCCAAGCAGGCGGGCCTGAGCGGCCAGCTCGACTCGCTCCTCCAGGACAAGCTGCCCGGCTATGAGACCTTCAAGGGCGCCTTCTCCGACGTCCTTCGCTTCAACCCCAAGACGATGGACCTGAAGGCGCTCAAGAAGGGCTCGAAGGTCACCGCCGGCACCGTGCTCGGCGAGATCGGCAAGACCGACGACCTCGCCCCGCACGTCCACTTCGAGATCCAGCCCGCCGGTCGCGGCGCCCCGAAGATCGACCCGAAGCCGATCCTCGACGGCTGGAAGCTCCTCGAGGCGACGGCGATCTATCGCGCCGCCGGCAAGAACCCGTTCGACGGCACAGCGACCGCCAGCCAGGTGCTCCTGATGTCGAAGGGCCAGCTGATCCAGCGCGTGCTCTCCGACCCGGCCCTCTCGATCTACGCCTGCGGGCGCGAGGACATCCGCACCGGTCAGATCGACCGTCGCGTCCTCGCGATGCTCGAGTACCTCGTCGCCAGGGGCTATGACCTGACGATCACCGCGCTCAAGTGCGGGCACTCGATCATGACCACGTCCGGAAACATCTCGGAGCACTCGACGGGCGACGCCGTCGACATCGCCGCGATCAACGGCCAGCCGGTCCTTGGCAACCAGGGCCCGGGCACGCTCGCCGACTCGCTCGTGCGCGACCTGCTGCAGCTGCAGGGCGCGATGCGGCCGCACCAGATCATCTCCCTGATGGACTACTTCCACTCCGACAACGCGTTCGCCATGGCCGATCACAACGACCACGTTCACGTCGGCTACTACGCCGATCAGAGCGCCGATTCGGTTTCCAAGCAGTTCAACCAGATCCTCAAGGGCTCCCAGTGGCAGCGCCTGATCGACCGCCTCGGTCAGATCGACAATCCCCAGGTCTCCTCGAAGCCCTCGCAGTTCGCCCTCCCGGCCGGTAACGGCAAGGGTGGCGACGAGCGCGCGTCCGCCGCGCACGTGGGCGAGTAGCCGGCCCCTGGCCGCCAGCGCCAAGCTGCTCCCGTTCGTTCAGCTTGAGGTCGCGGGCACGGTTGGTCTCGAGGACGGCCGCTACCTCGGTCGCGATCCGGAGCGAGTGCTGGTCGTCCGCACCACGAACCCGCCCGCGCCGACGCGGCGACGGCTGGGGCGCGCGAAGCCCAAGGACGCCGACCCTGAGGCCCCGCCGCCCGCGGTGCCGATGACGACGCTGACCGTGATCACGCCCGAGCCCCTCGGCGATGCCGAAGCCGCGGCCGCGTGGCTCGAGGCGCGCCGGCGCGACCAGGACGCACGCGACGACGCGATCGCCGGCGCCCTCGCGCTGGCCAACCAGGCCATCCATGCCCACCGCGCCGCGGTCGGCGACCCCGGGATCCCGGACGTCGGCTCCGATGCCGCGCTCGCGGTGCGGATCGGTTTCGGCGAGGGCGAGGAGCTCGCCGACGGGCGCTACACCGAGGCGATCGAGGTCCCGAACTCCGAGCGCCGCCACCGGCGCAGCGACGCTCTGCGACCGACCGAGCGCGTGGCGGGAGTGCTGGCAGGGCGCGAACAGGTCGCCACGTGCGAGCTGCTGCTCCTGCGGGCCCGCGCCGATCTGGACGCGGGCCGTGATCGCGAGGCGGCACTGGAGCTGCGCACGGCCGTGGCAGCGCTGCTCGCTGACCGTGCAGCCTTCACCGCGGACGGCCAGGAAGCCGACATCGAGACGCTCAGGGGCGCTCAGGAGGCGGTCAACGACATCGGCGAGGCCGCGTTGGTGGGCGAGCTGTCCGCCGGGCAGGTCGCCGCCGCGACTGACGCGCTGAAGGTGGCCGAGCGCGTCCTGCGCCGCCAACGGGCGGCACGCTGAGCGGCTCCCGTCCCCGGAGTTACGCACGCGCAAAGATTTCTCCGAGACCCTGTCCTTTCAGGCCGAGCCCGTTCGTCTTCGGGGTGAAGACAGTCCAACCAAGGAGGACAACGTGAAGTACATGCTCTTGATCAACCAGGGCGACACCCCAACTCCGGACTCCGAGGGCTGGGCCGAGCTCTCCGATGAGGAGCGCCAGGGAGTTCAGACCGACTACCAGGCCATCAACACCACGCCTGGCGTCACCCCAGGCCAGTGGATGGAGTCGCCCGAGATGGCGACCACAGTGCGCGTCCACGGCGGCGAGACCTTGACCACCGACGGTCCGTTCGTCGCGGTCAAGGAGGCGCTGGGCGGCTACCTGTTCCTCGAGGCCGCCGACCTCGACGCAGCGATCGAGCTCGCCGCGAGAATTCCTGCCGCCCGGATGGGTGGCGCGGTCGAGATTCGGCCACTCAAGGAGTGGTCGGGATCCTAGATCGGGTCTTCGCGGACGAGTGGGGACGCGTACTCGCCTCCCTCATCGGCCTCCTCGGCGACTTCGACCTCGCCGAGGAGGCCGCCCAGGAGGCCTTCGCGATCGCCGCGGAGCGCTGGCCGCGCGAGGGCGAGCCGGCGAACCCGCGGGCGTGGCTTGTGACGACGGCGCGCAACCGGGCGATCGACCGGATCCGCCGCAACCGCACCCTCGCGGAGAAGGTCCGCCTGCTTGACGCACCCCAGGCCGCGGAGGACGAGATGACCGACGAGTCGATCCCCGACGAGCGGCTGGAGCTGATCTTCACCTGCTGTCACCCGGCCCTGTCGCTCGACGCGCAGGTGGCGCTCACCCTGCGCACGCTGGGCGGCCTCGAGACCGCGGAGATCGCTCGCGCCTTCCTCATCGCGGAGCCGACGATGACGAAGCGCCTCGTACGCGCCAAGGCGAAGATCAAGGCTGCGGGCATCCCGTTTCGAGTGCCGCCGCCCGAGCTCCTGCCGGATCGGCTGGCGGCGGTTCTGGCGGTGATCTACCTGGTCTTCAACGAGGGCTACGGCGGGCGGGCGGATCTCTCCGTGGAGGCGATCCGCCTGGGCCGCGTCCTCGTCGGCCTCATGCCCGACGAGGCCGAGGCCAGGGGTCTGCTGGCGCTGATGCTGATCAACGACGCGCGCCGGGAGGCACGGTTCGCCGACGGGGCGATCGTCGTACTTGACGACCAGGATCGCTCGCTTTGGGACAGCGAGCAGATCGACGCGGGGCGCGATGAGCTGGACCGCGCGATGCGAATGGGCGGACGCGGCCCGTACGTGCTGCAGGCGGCGATTGCGGCGCTTCACGCCGACGACGAGGCGGATTGGACGCAGCTGGCGGCGCTCTATGGCGAGCTCGCGCGCGTCACGGGGTCGCCCGTGGTGAAGCTCAACCACGCCGTCGCGGTCGCCGAAGCGGGCGACCCCAGCGCCGCGCTTGAGATGATCGATCGCCTGGACCTGGCGGAGTACCACTACCTGCACGCCGCGCGCGCTGAACTGCTGCGCCGCCTCGAACGCCTCGATGAGTCGCGGGCCGCCTACGAGCGGGCGCTGGACCTCGTCAGCGCGAGCGCCGAGCGCGCTCACCTCGAGCGGCGGCTCGCCGGGCTCGGCGGCTGAGTCGCCGGTGCCCGACGATCTCGTCAGCGTCGAGGTGGAGATGCCGACAGGCGGGCTGCGGATACTGCAGCCCACCGAGGTCGCCGAGCTGCCCGACGCCGGCGGTGTGCAGTGGGCGCCAATCGCGCCCTACTGGGCGGTTCTCTGGCGCAGTGGGGTTGCGCTGGCGCGCGAGCTGGACCGAACACCTTCCGGGGTGCTCAGCGATCTGCGTGTGGTGGAGCTCGGCTGCGGCCTCGGGCTTCCGAGCCTCATCGCGGCCCGCGCGGGCGCGACGGTCCTGGCAACCGACGCCGAACCCGAGGCGCTGTCGCTGCTTGAGCGCAACGCGAGCGAGAACGGCCTGGACCTCGAGACAATGCTCGTCGACTGGGCGCAGCCAGAGCGGCTGGTCGAGCGCGGTCCGTTCGACATCGTCCTCGCCGCCGACCTCCTGTACGAGGAGACGGCTGTCGACCACCTGCGCTCGCTGATGCCGCAGCTCGCGGCCCAGGCCTGGCTCGCGGATCCGGGACGGCCAACCGCGGACGCGCTGCTCGACCGCCTCGACGATTCGGTCGAGACGGAGCGCGAGACCCGCGGGGTCGTCCGCCTTTACCGGCTCACGTTTTCCGCTTAGACGGGGTCCTCGACCTCGGTGTAGGCCTCGGGGTTGGACTCGACGAGAATGAGCAGCGCCGCGACGACGTCCGGGTCGAACTGGGTGCCGGCGTTGTCGCGAAGCTCGATCAGCGCCTGCGCGCGGGTCAGGCGGCGGCGGTAGGGCCGGTCGCTCGTCATCGCGTGGTAGGCGTCGCAGGCGAGGGTGATGCGGCTGGCGATCGGGATCTCGTCGCCGGCGAGGCCGTCCGGATAGCCGCGGCCGTCATAGCGCTCGTGCTCGGCGCGGATTGCGGAGGCGAGGTGGGCGAGGCTCTCGGTGTTGGCCACGACGCGCTCGCCGACCGCCGGGTGCTGGCGCATGAGCTGCCATTCCGCGTCGGTCAGGGGCCCGCGCTTGAGCAGGATCGAGTCGGGGATGCCGACCTTGCCGATGTCATGAAGGACTGCGACCTGTTCGACCTCCAGGGTCTGCTGGTCGGAGAGGCCGAGCTCGCCCGCCACTCCCTGGGCGAGCTGGACGACGATGCGCGAGTGCTCGCCCGTGTACTGATCGCGGGCCTCAAGCGCGGCAAGCAGCGCGTGGATGCCCGAAAGCTCGGCGGCGGCCTCGCGTTGCTGAGTCTCCGTGCGCTCCTGGATCGCCGTGTCGTCGACCAGCGCTGCCAGGAAGCGGATCATCGTCTCGTCACCGCCGGGCAGTGCTGCCTCGCTCGCACGCGGGGAAACGCTCGCCAGCTCGGTCTCGACGACGTCGAGCACCTGACGGTCGGAGACGAAGCGCCCAAGCTGGGAGAGGTCGACTGGCAGCTGCTCGCGGGCGATGCCGAGGATACGGCGAATCCGCTCCTCCGCTCTCGGGTTGACGGCGCCACGGTTGTCGGCGTCGGGCTTGGCCTGCTCGAGCTCCTTCTCCGCGGCGCGCAGCAGGTCCTCGGTCGTGTCGCCGTCGTACGGGAATGCCGAGATCCCGAACGAGAGGGTGACGCCGATCTCCTCGAGGGCACTCGTTTCGGAGGCGATCCGCTCGGCCGCGTAGTGAGCCCGCGCGGCGTCCACCTCGGGAAGGATCAGCCCGAAGGTGTCGGCGCCGAGCCGAGCGGCGAGGTCGGGGCGCCGCGACTCGCGCTCGATCAACTCGCCGACCTCGCGCAGGACGCTGTCGCCCTCCGCCCGGCCACGTTCGGCATTGATCCGCGCGAAGCCATCGATGTCGAAGAGGGCGAGGCCAAGGGAGCCGCCGTAGCGGCGGACCCGCGAGAGCTCGGCCTCGAGCGCATCACGGAAGTCGCCCTGGTTGCGCAGGCCGGTCATCGGGTCCTTGAGTGCGAGGCTGTGCAGGCGCTCGGTCGAGGAGATCAGCTCGTACTCGGCGACCTTGCGCTCGGTGATGTCGACGACGTGTGAGATGAAGTGGAGAGGCTCACCACCGGCATCGCGCACGAGGGCTGTGTGCAGCAGGCCCCACACGATCGACCCGTCCACGTGCACGTAGCGCTTCTCGACCTCGTGGTCGATCTTCTCGTTGGCGAGGATCCGGCGCGCGTCGGCGACGGTGTCCGCCCAGTCGTCCGGGTGCGTGATCTCCTGAAACTGAATGCCGAGCATCTCGTCGAGGTCGCGACCGACGAACTCGCAAAAGCTGCGGTTGACGGCGAGGAACGAGCCGTCCAGGCCGGTGAGGGCCATGGCGATCGGCGCGTTCTCGAAAGCGCTGCGGAAGAGCTGCCCGGGATCCCCCAGGCGTGCTTCCATCTCCGCGTAGGCGTCCGCGGGCGGGTCCGCCCGAGGCGGTGTTGACGGCTCGGTGGCCACACCCCGGTATCGGCATGAATCACCGGGACATTGAGCCCCGCAAACGCCCGTACTACAGGGCTTTGACGAGGTCCTCGAGCTCGGCGACGACGTCGCCGTCGAGCTTGACCGCCGCCTCGCCGTCGTACGGCGTCGGCCCCTGCGTGACGATGGCGATCTGACCACCCGACGCAAGGGTCAGCTCAGGCAGCCCGGCGACCGGGTAGACCTCGAGCGAGGAGCCGACGCACAGGAGCACGTCGGCGCTCGCGCACAGCGCCTGAGCCTCGATCATCGCCGCCTCGGGCAGCAACTCCCCGAACAGGACGACGTCGGGCTTGACCTTGCCCATGCAGCAGGCGCAGGTCGCGATGCCGTCCTCGTCGAACAGCTCGCCGACGCTCTCGAGCGGATAGCTGGCGCTGCACGAGGTGCAGCTGGAGGTCGCGATCGAGCCATGGACCTCGATGACCCGCTCCGAACCCGCCTTCGTATGCAGGCGGTCGATGTTCTGGGTGATGATCGCGTCGAGCCGGCCGACAACCTCCAACTCGGCGAGAACGGCATGGGCGCGGTTGGGCCGCTTATCGCCGAGCTCGGCAAATCGCGGCCGGTAGAAGTGCCAGAACGCACGCGTGTCAGCGTGGAAGGCGTCGATGTGGGCGACCTTCATCGGGTCGACCTTCTCCCAGAGCCCCTTTCCGGGCGTGCGGAAATCCGGGATGCCGGAAGGGACAGAGATCCCCGCGCCCGTCAGCGCAACGACCGACTCGGCCCCGCGAATTAACCCGGCGAGTTCGGCGACACCCTTCTGCGGTCTGCGGTCTGCGGTCTGCGAACTCACTTGCCCTGCCACCGCGGCGTGCGCTTGCCGAGGAAGGCGCTGATGCCCTCCCTGGCGTCCTCGGTCTGAAAGGCCTTGGCGAAGCCCTCCTTCTCGGCCTCGATGCCCTCGTCGAGGTCGCCCCTGTTCGCGACCCGCTTGATCTCCTCAACAGCGAGCGGCGCCTGGCCGGCGAGCCGCTTCGCCCACGACAGAGCCGTGTCGAGGAGCTCGTGGTCCGGCACGACGCGGCTTGCGAGGCCATACGCCTCGGCCTCGTCGCTGAGGATCGCGTCGCCGATCAGGTTCATCTCGAGCGCCTTGCCCGGGCCGACCAGGCGCGGCAGCCGCTGGGTGCCACCGAAGCCGGGGATGATCCCCAGCTTGATCTCGGGCTGACCGAACACGGCCGACTCGGCCGCGATTCGGAAGTCGCAGGCCATCGCCAGCTCGCAGCCGCCACCGAACGCGAGCGAGTTGACCGCCGCGATCGTGGAGACGCGGTTCTGTCCCATGTCGCGCAGCAGCGCGTGACCGGAGTGGATGAGCTCCTCTCCCCCAGCCTCGTCCATCTGCGTGAAGGCCTTGATGTCGGCGCCGGCCGAGAAGACGACCGGGTTCGAGGAGGCGACGACGAGGGCGCCGATCTCACCGCTCGCCTTGACCTTCTCCCAGACCGTGCCCAGGTCCTTGATCACCTGCGGCGAGATCGCGTTCATCGGCGGGTTGACGAGCCACGCGATCGCAACGTCGCCGCGGGTCTCGAGCTTGACCGTGTCGGGCTGATCGCCCTCGTCGGGCTGCGGGTAGGCGTAGAAGCCCTGGCCCGTCTTCTGACCGTGGCGGCCCTGGGCGACGAGACGCTTGAGGACGACCGGCGGCGCAAAGCGCTCACCATGCTCGGACTCGGCCGCCTCGAGCTTTGAGAGGACAACGTCGAGGCCCAGCATGTCGGCGCCCATGAACGGCGGAAAGATCCCGCGGCGCGGGTCCATGCCCGCGCCGGCCATCATCCCGAGGTCGATGTCGCGGACGGTGCAGACGCCCTCCTCGAGCACCAGGCAGGCCTCGACGATCGCCTTCAGCTTCATCAGCTCCGCGAGCCGCTCGCCGTCGGGCTCGCCGTCGCCCTCGATCTGGGGCTCGCCGTTCTCATAGAAGCCGGAGCCGCCCGACTTCGCGCCGAGCTTGCCGTCGGCGACGAGCTTCTGCATCCCCTTGTGGACGTAGAAGGAGTCGCCGTAGGACTCATTGAGGTGCTCGGCGACATGGAGCACGGTGTCGAGACCGAGCAGGTCGACGAGGAAGAACGGGCCCATCGGCGCGACGTTCGCGGCGCCGACGGCCTCGTCGATCTTCTTGATCGAGAGCCCCTGCTCCTCCTGCGCGCGCCAGATCTCGCCGACCGCCGAGTTCAGGATCCGGTTGACGACGAAGCCGGGTACCTCCTGGCAGGTGATCGGCTGCTTGCGGATCGCCTGGGCGAAGTTGTAGGCGGCCTGGACAACCTCGGGATCGGTGTCCTCGCCCTCGATGATCTCGACGAGCGGCATCACCGACGCCGGGTAGAAGAAGTGAAAGCCCACGACCTTGTCCGGGCGGAGGGTGGCGTCGCCCATCTCGGAGATCGACAGCGACGAGGTGTTGGAGGCGAGGATCGCGTGGCCCGGCGTGACCTCGTCGAGCTCGGCGTACACCGCCTGCTTGATCTCCATCTTCTCGGGCGCGGCCTCGATGACGAAATCGACGTCGCCGAAGGAGTCGTATGTGGTCGTCCCCTCAATCAGGCCCATGACCTCCTCGAGGCGCTCATCGGCCTGTTCCTGGGTGAGCTTTTCCTTCGAGACGAGGCGGTCGAGCTGGCCCTTGGTGACCTCACGCGCCTTCTCGAGGCCATGATCGACGAACTTCTGGTCGATGTCCTTGAGCACGACGGGGATGTCGGACGAGGCGATCGCCTGGGCGATCTCACCGCCCATCGTGCCGGCGCCGACGACCGCGGCCTTGGAGACGAACATTCTGAGATGGATCCTCCGGAAAAGGGGTTAGAGCGGCCGGGAGGCTACCGGTCCCACCCGGGGCTCGCTCCCGCTCGCGTTTGGTGCTATTGTTCACCTAATGGTTAACGATCCATTCAGAGCGCTGGCCCACCCGATCCGCCGCGGCATCGTCGAGCGGCTCTCGGTCGGGCCCGCCACCGTCGGTGACGCGACCGCGGGCTTCGGCGTCTCGAAGCCGGCGATCTCCAAGCACCTCAAGGTGCTCGAGGAGACCGGCGTCGTCGCCCGGGTGATCGAGGGCCGCACGCACAGGCTCTCGCTGCACCCCGACGCACTGGCCGAGGCGGCCGACTGGATGGACACGCAGCGCTCCCGCTGGGAGCACCTGTTCGACGTTGTTGACGAGTTCCTGAAGGAGGACCCGAAGTGAACGGACCGCAGATCGTCTCCCCCGCGGAGTGGGAAGAGGCGCGCCAGCAGCTGCTGGTCAAGGAGAAGGAGATCACGCGAGCTCGCGACGCTCTCGCCGCCGAGCGGCGCCGGATGCCGATGAGCAAGGTGGAGAAGGACTACCGCTTCGAGGGACCCGAGGGCGAGGTCGGCCTGCTCGACCTCTTCGACGGCCGCCGCCAGCTGATCGTCTACCGCTTCTTCATGGACCCGGGCATGAAGTCCTACCCCGAGCGCGGATGCCCCGGGTGCTCGTTCGGCGCCGACCAGATCGCCAACCTCGCCCACCTGCGAGCCCGCGACACCAACTACGTCGCCGTCTCCGCAGGGGCGCAGGAGCATCTACAGCGATACCGTGAGCACATGGGCTGGGATTTCCCGTGGTACACGACCACCGACGACTTCTCGGTCGACCACGGGGTCGAGGAGTGGCACGGCACCAACGTCTTCCTGCGCGACGGCGACGAGGTCTATCGCACCTACTTCGTCAACAGCCGTGGGGACGAAGCGCTGGGGAGCACCTGGAGCCACCTCGACCTGACGCCGTTCGGGCGCCAGGAGGAGTGGGAGGACTCGCCCGAGGGCTACCCGCAGACGCCGCCGTACCAGTGGTGGAACTACCACGACCGCTACGACGAGGCGGCCGCGTGATCGCCGGTCACGTCGCAGGCGTCCCGGTCGAGGAGCTGGTGGCCCCGTTTCTGGGCAGCGGCGCGGCGCTGGTCGCCGCGCGCGGCCTGCTCGCGCTGTTTCTGCACCGCCACCGCGACGTATGAGCGAATCTGGCCACGACCTCACGATCGAGCGCACCTTCGACGCGCCGGCCGCGCGCGTGTTCGACGCCTTCACCAGCGAGGAGGTCATGCGCCGCTGGTGGCATCCCGGAACGGAGTGGGAGACGTCCGAGGCGCGGGTCGATCTGCGCGTCGGCGGCGAGGTTCGCGTCGTGATGGGCGACCCCGATGGCGACCCGCACGGGGGCGGCGGCGTCTACACCGAGATCGAGCCGCCGTCGCGCCTGGCGTTCACCTGGACGTGGGATGACGACGACGACAAGGTCGAGCAGCTGATCGTCGTCGAGTTCTCCGAGTCGGATGCAAAGACGCGCGTCCGCTTCACCCACCAGAACCTCTGGAGCGAGGACTCGGTCCGCTCCCACGAGGAGGGCTGGAACCTCGCGCTCGACAACCTCGAGCGCGTCCTCGGCGACGCTTAGCTCTTTAGCTCTCCTCGACGGCCAGGCGGAAATCGGCGAGCGAGCGCCGCAGCGACCCGGTCACCTGGCCGCGGACGAAGAGGACGTCGGTGACCCACGCCAGCGGCCCACCCCGGCCGACGGTGTAGACGAGCTCGAGCGTCACCCGCGTCGCCTCGCCCTCGATGGCAAAGCGCGTCGTGAGCTCGCCGCTGGACTGCGGATCGCTGAACTCGATCCGGTGCAGCGTGCGGGGTTCGTGGATCAGCACCCGCTCGGTCACCGTCCCGCGCCCCGCGGGATTGGACTGCCAGACGAGGGTGCCCTCGGCCTCCGGGTACCCCTCCGCGCGCTCGACTCGTGCGAAGCCCTCAACCCACCGGGGCCAGCCTGTGGAATCGAAGTACCGGTCCCAGGTGTCGGCGAGGGACGCGCCGATCAGGACCGACTCGCTGAGCTTGCCCACGCCAGGCAGCCTACGGCGCGCCGGTGGATGACCGATCATTGGGTGGTGCAGGCGGGACGTCGTCAACGATCGCTGCTCGCTGTCGCCGCCGTCGGCGTCGGCGTGCTCGCGCCTGCCGCGGCCGTGGCTTCCACGACGGATGTCAAGGCGGCCACCACCGGCGTCGACGGTGAGCTGAAGAAGACGGTGCCGATCACGCGCGATCGCGGCGCCGAGCCGCGAGTCGTCCTGTCGCTCGGGCCCGGGAAGCTGTCCGCCCTGCAGCGGGGCGGTCGCCTGCAGCTCTCCTCGGAGGTGCAGCTGACCGTCGACTGCGATCGCCGCTCACGCCGCTGCGCCGGGCGCCCGTACGGGTACGACCCCGTGATCACGGTCGCCCTGGAGCTCAGCTCAACTCGGTCGGCGAGCTCGCCCGCGCGCGTGGTCGCCCGGCGCACCCTCACCTGCCGCCAGAAGCTGCCCGCCCGCCAGCACCACTGCCCTGTCGCGTTCGATCGCACGCTGCGCGTCGGTAAGCACTTCCCGTGCCGGCTGCACCGCTGCTTCGCCAACGTCGTTGTCTCGGCCTCCAATCCGAGGGCGCGCGCGCCCGACCGGATCATCATCGGCGCGAACAAGCCGAGCGGGCGCATTGTCCAGAACAAGAGCCGCCTCAACGCGGTCATGCGCGACCGCGGCTCCAGCGGCCGGCGCGTCGCCACACACCACCTCACGCGCCACTCGCTGCGGCTGCGCCCGCAGCGCAAGGTCCTGCTCTCCCAGAGGGTTGACGAGCTGGAGCGCGGCGACGTCCTCTCGGTCTCAGCGGCGATCCGGTCGGACGTGCGCCAGCTCGGCTACAACGCGCTCGTCGGCGCGGAGCTCGTCGTCGCCCGCGGCCCGAACGCCCTCGACCCGAGTCGAGTCATCCGCCGCTCCGTCTCCCAGAAGGGTCGCATCAGCCCGGTGAACGGCACCAACTGCACGCCCGTCAACTCGCCGTGCCTCACCCGCAAGGTCGGTGTCGCCACGATCCGCCGCAGCCTGCGCGGCGGTTCCGGCGGCCCGCTACCGCTCTTCGTCAACCTCGTCGTCCGCACCAAGCAGAAGCGCGTCGGCCGCCACCACGGCGATCGCCTGCGGCTGCGCTCCGGCCGCCTCGAGGTCGAGCGGTACCGCTGACCCGGGGGGTCAGACCCCACCGGGGGTCAGACCCCGTAGAGCTCGTCCTTGATCAGGGTCACCGAGCGGATCACCGAATCCAGGAACGGCTCGAGCTGGGTCCGCAGACGGGCGTGCTCCTTACGGCCGGCGGCGGTGATCGAGTAGTAGCGGCGGGTGCGGCGATCGGGGTGCTCCCAGTCGCCCTTGATCATCTTGTCCGCCTCGAGCTGGCGTAGCAGCGGGTAGATCGTGTTGGGGTTGACCGAGATCACGCCCTCCGTGATCCGCTCGATCTCCTCGATCAGCCGGTTGCCGTACTGAGGCTCGCGCTCGATCAGGTGCAGGACGAGCAGCGGGAACAGGTCGCGGCGGCGAATCTCCCCGCCGAAGACGTCCATCGCCCCGCCGCCGCGGCGCTCGCTGCGCGAGCGAGCCGAGCGAGCCGCCTCGGCAACGGCATTCGCGACCGGTTTCGAGGACTTCGCCACCGCTTGGAGCGTAGTGGCGCGCTCAGCGGGGGCCCCGGGCTTGTGGCCTGTGTGACGAACTTCATGGACGGGGCGCGGGGACGGGCGTAGGTTCGGCTCACCAGCCGATCACCTGCCGAGGAGAGCCCATGTCGCACATGACCGTGAACCAGCGCATGCAGTTCGAGCGAGTCGAGCTCAGCACTCCCACAACGGGCGTGCACGTCCGCAACCCAGCCCGGCTGGTGATCACGAACCTCATCCTCCTTGCGATCGCCGGCGCCCTCAGCTACGCGACCGTGCAGGCGCTCGACAATTGGTACCGCGGCCTCGTCCTCGCGATGATCGTCGCCACCACGATCGGCGCGATGATCGCGGTCAGCCCGACCCGCCGCGCGTAAGAGGGGTCAGACCCCTCAACGTGTTCTTAACAAAAGGGCCCCGCTGAGGCGGGGCCCTTTTCACACGATCTAGGCCCCGCGAGAGCGGAGCTCTCGCGGGATTGTCTAGACGGCCGCGCCGGCCGTCTCGGACTCCTTGGCGGCGGCGTCCGTCTGCGTCCGCGCCGTGTCCGGCAGCGGCTCATCGACGTTGCGGCCCATGAGGACCTCCTTGGCGATGACGAGGCGCTGAATCTGCGAGGTGCCCTCGTAGAGCTGCATGATCTTCGCGTCGCGCATCAGCTTCTCGACCGGGTACTCCTTGATGAAGCCGTAGCCGCCGTAGACCTGCACGGCGTCGACGGTGATCTCCATCGCCGAGTCCGCGGCGAAGCGCTTGGCGTGCGAGCAGGCCAGCGTGTTGCGCTTGCCCTGGTCGAGCAGCGCGGCCGACTGCCACGTGAGCAGACGCCCGGCCTCGACCTTGGTCGCCATGTCGGCGATCATGAACGCGACCGCCTGGTGCATCGCGATCGGCACGCCGAACTGGACGCGCTCCTTGGAGTACTCGGCGGCAAACTCGAACGCGGCACGACCGATGCCGACCGCCATCGCGGCGACACCCGGGCGGGTGCGGTCGAGGGTCATCATCGCGAGCTTGAAGCCGTGGTTCTCGTCCCCGAGCAGGTTCTCGGCCGGGATCTCGGTCTCGTTGAACGTGACCGTCGCGGTGTTCGATGCGCGCTGGCCGAGCTTGTCCTCCTTCTTGTCGATGACGACGGTGTCATCGCGAGGGACGACGAAGGCCGAGATGCCGCGGTGGCCGGCGTCCTTGTCGGTCTTGGCGTAGACCGTGTACCAGTCGGCGTACTGGCCGTTGGTGATGAAGCACTTCGAACCGTTGATGACGTACTTGTCGCCCTTCTTGGTGGCCGTCGTCTTCATCCCGGACACGTCGGAGCCGGCGTCCGGCTCGGTCAGGCAGAAGGAGGCGAGCTTCGGCTCCTCGGTGAGCATCCCCAGGAAGTGCTTCTTGATCTCCTCGGAGCCGCCGAGGGCGACCGGGGTCATCGCGAGGCCGTTGGCGGCCAGCGAGGTCCCGATCCCGGAACAGCCCCAGCCGAACTCCTCCTCGATCAGCGTGCCCGAAAGAAAGTCGAGGCCCGGCCCGCCGTACTCCTCGGGCACGTGGGTGTTCATCAGCCCGATCTCCCAGGCCTTCTCGATGATGTCCTGGGGCCAGGTGCCTTCCTTGTCGTACTCCCAGGCGACCTTGCGAATGTCGCGCTCGGCGAAGTTGTGCGCCAGTTCGCGCAGATCCTTCTGCTCGTCGGTCAGGGTGAAATCCACTGCTGCGGGCTCCTTTTGCGTGCTTGAAGAGTCTGACTGACTGATCAGTCAATCACCCGATGATGGTACCTGATCTAGGCTCTGCGAGGTGCTGGTTGCCGTGTCCAACGGGGATGTGATCCTGATCGTGGTGTTCGTCGCGATCCCGATCTGCGGGATCGCTTTTGCGTTCGGCTCGGGCTCCGCGTTCAAGTCGATCGGCAAGGGCGGTCTGTCCGTCGAGCTCGACTCCGACTACGGCGAGGGAATGCGGGATTCCAGCGCCGCAATGGCCTCGCTGGACGCCGAGGCCGACGCCGAGCTGCGCCAGCTGCTCGAGGCAAAGGCCTACCGCCAGACCGCCCGGGGCGAGGAGCCTCTGGACGTCGACGCGGAGATGGAGCGATTGCGCGCGGAGCAGCGCGCCGCACCGCCGGTCAACGCCGACCCGGGCCTGCGCGAGGAGGTCCGCCAGCTGGTCGTCGCGCGCAACGAGCGCCGGGCCCGTCAGGGCAAGGAGCCGCTGGACGTCGAGGCCGAAATCGAGCGTCAGTTGCAGGACCTTGAGAACCTGGGGCAGTAAATCCCGGCCCCGCGAGAGCGGACGCGAAGCGGAGCATCTCGCGGGATAGTCTTCTGACCATGGCCGACAAGAACCCGAACGTCTTTGAACTCGACGATCTCCTCGTGCGTCCCGGGACGTACTTCAACCCGCAGACCGAGGTCGTCGTCGTGGTCGACGACTCGGCGTCGATCGACCAGGAGGTCTTCAACATGGAGGCCTACGAGGGCGCCGACTGGGTCCGGATCTCCGATGAGGTCCCGGTGGACTCGGACGCGCTCGATACGGCGCTTGAGCGCTTCCAGACCGTCAACCACCCCGGCAGCGCAGACCTCGTCTTCGAGGCGGTGCGCGAGGGCGACGAGGAGGTCGAGGAAGAGGAGGAGCTCGAGCCCGATCCCGAGCCGGAGGAGCTCGAGTGAGCGGATACGCGATCGCGTCACGCAGCGACGCGATCGACTGGATGGCTGATTACCCCGGCTTCGGGGAGATGCGCCACTATCCGGAGGCCCTCGGGTGCGAGCAGGTCGCCTTCTCGTGGCGGCTCATGCCCCCCGGCACGGGCGGGCGCGGAAGCTACGGGCATCGCCACCCCGGTCAGGAGGAGGTGTACCTCGTGGTCGCAGGCACGCTGACGTTCAAGGTGGGCGATGACGTCTTTGAGGCCGGCTCGCAGACCGCGATTCGGATGACGGGCGAGGACTTCTACTCGGTCCACAACGACTCCGACGCCGACGCCGAGCTCGTGATCATGTCGACGAGGCTCGAGCAGCCCCAGACCGAGCGCAGGGACGACTTCTGGCCACAATGACGGGGGGCGTCGGGTGAGGGGACTGCCGCGAACGGCCCGGCTGGACGCCGAGCTGCCCGATCCCGCGGCGCACCTCGAGTTCGCGGTCACGCATTTCGAGGACCCGCTGATCGCGCCATGGCACGGCGGCGGGCCGCGCGACTGTCACCGCATGCTGGTCGCCCAGGCGGCCCAGGCGGCGGAGACCGGTTGGTGTCTGTGGTGGTGGCGCGAGCGCGCCAGCAGCGCCCTCGTCGGCTACAACGGGCTCAACCGCGACCAGGTTGACGGCGACGACGTGGTCGAGGTCGGCTGGTCGGTGACGCCCTCGCGGTGGGGTCAGGGGTTCGCGCCCGAGGCCGCACAGGCTTCGATCGACTGGGGGTTCGCTCACGGTCTCGACCGGATCGTCTCGTTCACCAGGGTCGAGAACGAGCGCTCGCGCCGGGTGATGGAGAAGCTCGACATGACCTATGTGGGCGATTTCGAGCGCGCCGGGGCACCCCACGTCCTCTACGAGGTGCGCAACGGGACGGCCGGGTAGCTTTCAGCTCATGCTCAAAGCAGGCGACACGGCCCCCGACTTCGTCCTCCAAGACCAAAATGGCGACGATCTGACACTGTCCGACCTTCGGGGCCAGAGGGTCGTTCTCTATTTCTACCCCCGCGCGGACACCCCGGGTTGCACAACCCAGGCATGCGGAGTGCGCGACCGCCACGCCGACTACGACGCCGCGGGAGCAAAGGTGATCGGTGTCTCCCCCGACACCACCACCGCGGTCGCGAAGTTCGCCGCCAAGTTCAATCTCGACTTCACCCTGCTCGCCGATGTCGATCACAAGGTTGCCGAGAAGTACGGCACCTGGGTCGAGAAGAGCATGTACGGCAAGAAGTACATGGGCGTGCAGCGGGCGACGTTCGTGATCGACGCCGACGGCAAGATCGCCAGCGTCATCGAGAAGGCGACGCCGAAGACTCACGACGACGACGTCCTGGCGCTTCTGACTTAAAGTTCGGTCCCATGAGCCAGCGACGGCGACTTGTGTGGCTGCTCCTCGCCGGTCTCGCCTTCGGCGTGCTCGTCGCGGTGGTCAAGGGCCAGGAGGACAACGCGCGAAACGCTTTGGGCAACGCGAGTGCCCCGTGGGTCGTGGTCCCGTTCTTCGCGGGCGCCGCCTACACACGGCCGCTGCACGGCGCGCTGGCCGGCATCGCGGTGACCGTCGCCGCGTTCCTGGGCTTCTACGTCGCCGAGGCCGCGATTCTCGATCTCGGCCCGCACCCCTGGTACGTGGACCTGAGGCTGACGTTGGGGACGCTCAACATCTACGAGAAATTCGGGTTCCTGAGCGGTTCCGTCTACGGCGCGCTCGGGTCGGTGTGGGCCACCCGCCGCCTGCCGATGGCGGCGGTTGCCGCATCCGCCGTCGGCCTCGCGTTCGTCGTCGAGCCGCTCGTCGTTTGGACCCTGTGGCACGAGGGCATCTGGGGCGGCCCCGGCATCCTTCACTACCCCGGGCTGTGGATCACCGAGATCGCGATCGGGCTGGCACTGGCCATCGGCCTGCTCGCCTACACCCGGCGCGGGATGACGAACCGCCCGGGCCCCGAGCTGCGCGGCTAGACACGCCGCCCCGGCGCAGGGTGTCCCGCATGCCGTGCCCCAGCACGGGGCGAGGGACACCGTTGGCCGGTCCGCGCACGGAGGGCGCGGGGAACGTCACATCACGCCCCCCGCTCGCCCCTTCACTGCCCCGTCCTCCGCGCGCCCTCACCCTTCGGCGGTCACGCCAGCGCCACGTAAGCGATGAAGGCGGCGAACAGCGCCGCCCAGGCGACGATCGGGGCCGTCTCGAAGCGGCCCCGCAGGCGCAGCGCCCAGTAGGCGATCGCGCCGCCGGCGAGGCCGAGCACCGCCGAGACGGTCGCGAAGTGGTTGAGGTCCCAGTCGGTGAAGGCCAGGCCGAACGCGACCGGCACCGTCGACTGGAAGACCATTGCGCCGGTGATGTTGCCGAGGGCGAGGCTGTCCTTGCCGTCGCGCACCCAGAAGAAGCTGTTGGCCTTCTCGGGCAGCTCGGTCGCCAGCGGGGCGAGCACCAGCGAGAGCACGAGCGGCTCGACCCCGAGATCGTCGGCGACCGAGATCAGCTCCTCGACGAACAGGTGGGCGCCACCCAGGATCGCTGCAAGCCCGACCGCGAGCTGCAGCACGATCGTCCCGGTCGCCGGCTCGTCGCCCGGTGAGCGGTCCATGTACAGCGGGCCGATCGCCTCCGCAGCCTGCACCTCCCCACCGCCGCGCACCGTGAGCACCGCGTAGACGATGTAGCCGAGGGCGAAGGCAATCGCGAGCGGGACGCCGAGGCCGTCGGGCAGCACGTGGCCGGCCAGGAGGCCGACGCCGAAGAAGACGCCGAAGAAGATCAGGTCGCGGTCGAGCGTCTCGACGTCGGCGTCCAGGCGGGTGCCCTGCGCACGCCGGTCGCGAAAGATCAGCGCCGAGATGCCCACCAGGGCCATCGCGATCGTCGCCAACAGGAACGGCGCGCCGATGATCGCGCCGACGGCGACATCCTCAGAGCCCTTGGCGCCCCCGATGATGGCCACGATCGGAATCAGCGTCTCGGGCATCGCGGTGCCCACGGCGGCGAGCAGGCTCCCGGTCGCTCCCTCGCCGAGCCCGAGGCGATGACCCGCCCACTCCACCGCGTTCGTGAAGACCAGGGCACCGGCCAGGATTACCGCGAAGCTGGCCGCGAGGTAGACGACGTCCACGACTGACTGACCTACCTATGCGTAGAAGAACGCCAGCCCGAGAATCGCGTAGAGCGCCAGTAGCTGCAGCCCCTCAAACCAGTTCGACTCGCCGTCGCGGATGATGACGTTGGCGATGATGATCGCGAGCAGGATCGCGCCGAGCTCGAAGCCGTTGAAGACGAGCGCCATCGGCCCGGGGCCGATGAAAAACGACGCCATGACCAGCACCGGGCCGACGAAGAGCGCCACCTGGGCGCCGGAGCCGATCGCGATGTTGACCGCCAGGTCCATCTTGTCCTTGCGCGCGACCAGCACCGCCACCCAGTGCTCGGCGGCGTTGCCGACGATCGCGACGACGATCACGCCGATGAAGAACTCCGACAGGCCCACTGACTCCGAGGTCTCGGAGATCGAGCCCACGAGGATCTCCGACATCACGCCGACGGCGATCCCGGCAATCGCGAGCATCATCACCGATCGGCGTACGCTCCAGCCGCGGTGCTCCTCCTCGCCTTCGTAGGGCGGGTTGAAGATGTCGCTGTGTGTTCGCAGCGAGAACACGAGGCCGGCGAGGTACGTGAACACGAGGACCACGGCCACAGCCAGGGACAGGTGCTCCACGGTCGACCCGTAATCGACCAGCTCGGCGCCCGGCGACGGCAGGCCGCGGCCCTCGACGAGCTCGAAGATCGCCGGCATCAGCAGCGCCGCGCCCGCGAGGAAGAGCATCGAGGCCTGGACGCTCGCGGCCGTGACGCTGAAGGTCTGGCGCTCGCGCTTCAGCCCGCCGACGAACATCGAGGCGCCGAGCACGAGCAGGACGTTGCCGATGATCGACCCGACGATCGAAGCCTTGACGACCTCGTGCAGGCCCTGGCCGAGCGCGAAGAGGGCGATGATCAGCTCCGGGGCGTTGCCGAACGTGACGTTCAGCAGACCGCCGATCCCCGGGCCCGCCCGGGCAGCGAGCTCCTCCGTGGCGAGACCCATCAGCGCCGCTGTGGGGATGATCCCGAGCGCGGCCACGGCGAAGATGAGCCCGGCGGACGCGCCGGCGATATCGAGGGCGATCGCCAACGGGATGAACGGCGTCAGCAGGTACGGAATCCCCTCGGCCGTGCGCAGGAAGCCGAACAGGCCCCCACGATTCGTCTCAGCCGCCATGCGCGGCTCAGCCTAGAGGAGGCCCGGGTCGTCAGAACGGCGTGCTGACAACGAAAAGGGCCCCGGCCGAAGCCGGGGCCCTTGTCGCGCGTCGCGCTACCCGCTCGCTAGAGCTGGGCTGCGCACTGGTTGATCTGGTCAGCAGTCTGAGCCTGCTGAATGCAGTTGAGGTAGTCGCTGTTGCTGCTACCGCCGCCGCTCGAGCCGCTGCTGGTTCCGCCCAGGCTGCCACCGAGGGCACCCAGGTCGAGGCCGCTCGACTGGAGGAGCTCAGCGATCGGCTTCGGGTTCGACGGAGCCGTGATCGTCTGCTGGTCGTTCAGGCCATCGATCTCGACCGAGAACGCGATCGTGATCTTCCCGATCTGATCGCTCGGAGCGCCGAGCGCCGAGGGATCGACCGTCAGGTTGACGTCCAGCTTGCGCAGGACGTGATCGTCCGTGCCCGAGTAGACGTCGATCGAGGCGTCCGTGATCGCGCCCGAGGCGAGGCTCAGCTGCGACGGGTCGAAGCCCGACGACGATGCGCTCGGAATCGACCCGGCGATGTTGCCGATGTCGCTGAGGATCTTGCTCACGTCCGCATCACCGGAGATGTGCGTCGTGGACGTGCCGCCGACGTCGGCGTCGCCCTCGTTGGTGACGTTGGTGATCCAACTCTCGAAGTCGATGTCGCACGACGACGGGTCACCGCCGGCCTGCTCGATCGCCTGCTTGCAACGGTCGGCGAACGAGGAGGTCGAGGCGTCGCTCGAGGTCCCGGCCTGCTGCTCGACCTGGCTCTTGATCTGAGCGAACTGCTTGGTTCCGACCTCATACGCCTGGTCCTTGTAAGTGACGTAGGCGTTGTCGCCGGTGATCGTGACGCCGCCGGAGAAGTCGATGCTCTGCCCGGCGCCGCTGCCCGACACGTCAGCCGTCCAGTCGAGCTGGGGCAGTGTGTTCGGATTCGAGGCGTCACCCTGGAACGGACCGCTCAGACTGGCCTGAAACTGGCCCCCCTGGCTGCCCTCCGCGTTGACCGACGCGCTGAGCGTGAGGTCGCCGCTGGTGACCTTGGTGTCGTTGTTGAAGGTCTCGTCGAGGACGGTCTGCGGGTCCTCACTGCTCGAGTCGCTACCCCCACCGCAACCGGCGATCGCGGCCGGGATCGGCAGCGCCAGCGCGCACACGACCAAGAAAGTTCGCATCCGGGTCAAATTACATTCACTCCTTGAATATCCGACTGGTTGAAAAGCGACGGGCAGCGTAGCGAGTACGCCTAAAGACTCAAGCCCGTCACACGAATGTCCATTCCCGCTCTAGATTGGGCGACGATGGGCGTTCCGCGGACAATCCTCTACACGGGCAAGGGCGGCGTGGGCAAGACCAGCGTTGCGGCTGCCAGCGCGCGCCGCTGCGCCGAATCCGGCCTGCGGACGGTCATCGTCTCGACCGATCCCGCGCACAGCCTCTCCGACTCCTTCGAGACGGAGCTCGGCCCGGAACCGACCCTGATCTCGCCGCTGCTGTGGGGACAGGAGGTCCAGGCCGAGCGCGAAATGGAGGCCAACTGGGGCCGCGTTCAGTCGTGGCTTGGAGCGCTCCTCGCCGACCGCGGGGTGATGGACATCGCCGCCGAGGAGCTGAGTGTCCCGCCCGGGATGGACGAGCTGTTCAGCCTGCTTCAGATCAAGCGCCACCACGAGTCCGGCGAGTTCGACGCGGTGATCGTCGACTGCGCGCCCACCGGCGAGACCCTGCGCCTGCTCGGCTTCCCTGACATCGCCAACTGGTGGCTGGAGAAGGTCTTTCCCTGGGAGCGCCGGCTGCTTGCGGCGGCAAAGCCGCTCGCGCGGATGGTCGACGTCGAGATCCCGGGTGAGGACGTGATCGCCGAGGTCCAGCGCCTCGTGCGCCAGCTGATCGCGATGAACGAGATCCTCCGCGACCGTAATCACGCCTCGATCCGGCTCGTGATGACGCCCGACCGCATGGTCGTCAAGGAGGCGCAGCGAACCTTCACCTACCTGAACCTCTACGGCTATCTCACGGACGCGGTGATCGTCAACCGCGTCTTCCCCGATGAGCTCGCCGACGGCTACTTCGGCGACTGGCGCGAGCGCCAGCAGCGCTGCCTGGAGGAGGTCGAGAGCGGCTTCGCGCCCGTCCCCGTGCTAACCGCGCGGTACTTCGGAGACGAGGTTGTCGGCGCGGGGATGCTCGACCGGCTCGGCGAGGAGATCTTTGCCGGCGACCACGAGACCGCGGCCGTCCTTCACTCCGAGCTCACCCGCGAGATCGAGTCGGTCAACGGCAGCGCGACGCTGCGCATCCCGGTCCCCTTCGGGGAGCGCGGCGACGTCTCGCTGAAGAAGGTCGGACCGGAGCTGATCGTCTCGGTCGGCCCGCGCAAGCGCACCATCATCCTGCCCACCGGACTCGCCCGCCGAAGCCCCACCGGTGCGAAGCTTCGCGACGGCTCGCTCGAGGTCAGCTTCGCGACAACGACCGCTCCAGGCTCCGATGGCTGAGCACGAACAGCAGTGCGTCGACCTCTGCCCGATCTGCAGGGGGGCCGAGGTGCTGCGCTCAACGGCCAGCCCCGAGCTGCGCGGGCAGTGGCAGAGCGTCCAGCGCGAGGCGCTCGTGACGATGCGAGCGATGATCGATCACTACCTGGACCGCCTCGACGAGTACGAGGCAAATGGCGCTGGACCCCGAGTCGAGGACATCCCGATCGAGTGAACTGCGCGAGCTGCGGCACGCAGAACCCGGATGCGGCTCGCTTCTGCATGAGCTGCGGCGCTGCTCTCGGCCGGACGTGCCCGGCCTGTGGGACCGAGAACCCGCCTGAGGCGAAGTTCTGCATCGAGTGCGGGACCGGGCTCGGCGGGGCCGCGCCCGCCGCGTCCGCTCCGACGCCGGCCGCATCCGCCGATGCGCTTCCCGAGGAGCGGCGCAAGGCCACGATCGTCTTCGCCGACCTCTCCGGCTACACCGCCGTCTCCGAACGTCTCGACCCCGAACGCATCAAGACGATGGTCGACCGCGCCCTGCGCCGGCTCGGCGCGGAGATCGAGCGCTACGGCGGCACGATCGACAAGTACATCGGCGACAACGTCATGGGCGTCTTCGGCGCCCCGATCGCCCACGAGGACGACCCCGAGCGCGCGGTCCGCGCCGGCCTCGCGATGCAGGCGGCGATGGAGGAGATCAACGAGCGCATCGCGGCCGACGTCGGCGCGAACTTCGCGCTGCGGGTGGGGATCAACTCCGGCGAGGTCCTCGCCGGGCGGATCGGCGACGGCTACACGGTGATCGGCGACCCCGTCAACGTCGCCGCGCGGCTGCAGTCAGCCGCGAAGCCGGGCACCGTGACGGTCGGCGAGGTCACCCACCGCCTCACCCGTGCCGCGATCGAGTACGTCGAGCTCGAGCCCCTCGAGCTCAAGGGCAAGTCCGAGCCGGTGCCCGCGTGGGAGGCGGTCCGCGCCGTCGTTCGCGGCCGCGCGGCACGCCCGACCTCGACGGCCGCGCCGCTCGTGGGCCGCGCCGACGAATCCGAGCTGCTGCTGTCGCTGTTCGACCGCGCCGCAGGCGAGCAGCGCACCCATCTCGTGACGGTGATCGGGCAGGCCGGCGTGGGCAAGTCGCGCCTGCTGCGCGAGCTCACGACCAGCGTTGGCGAGCGCACGCCGACCCCCGCGGTGCGCCTTGGCAGCTGTCCCGCCTATGGCGCCGGCCTCTCCTACTGGGCGCTCGGCGAGATCGTCCGCGGGACCTTCGAGATCAACGACACCGACGACGCCGAGCTCGCGTGGGCAAAGCTCAGCCGCGGCGTCGAGGAGCTGCTCACCGACTACGAGCTGGAGGAGCCCGCGGAGCGCATCTCCGCGGCGCTCGGGCGGCCACTCGGCATCGAACCGGCGGTCGCCGCGCACGACCCAGGTGACGGCGACGATGCGCGGCAGATGCGCGAGCGCCTCTTCGCGGCGGCCCGCACCCTGCTCGAGGCCGCGAGCCAGCGCCAGCCGCTGATCTTCGCCGTGGAGGACATCCACTGGGCCGACGAGGGCATGCTCGACCTGATCGAGTTCCTCGCCCGCTGGGCGCACGGCGCGATCCTGGTCGTCTGCCTTGCGCGCGACGAGCTGCTCGACCGCCGGCCCGGCTGGGGCGGTGGGCGGATCGAGTCGACCACGATCCGTCTCGACCCGCTCGGCCGCAACCAGGCCAACGAGCTCGTCACGACGCTGCTCGGCGCAACGGCAAGCGCGGAGCTCTCCGAGCAGATCGCCGCTCGCTCGGGCGGCAACCCGCTGTTCGCCGAGGAGATGGTGAACCGCATCGTCGAGGAGGGCTCCGGCGGGGCCGAGGAGCTCCCCGACACGGTCCACTCCGTGCTCGCCGCGCGGCTGGACTCCCTGCCGCGGCCCGAGCGCGAGCTCCTGCAGGCGGCATCCGTCGTCGGCCAGACCTTCTGGGAGGGCTCGGTTGCCGACGGCATGGGTCGTGACGTCCTTCATGACACGCTCGAGTCGCTGCGCGGCAAGGACCTCGTGGTCCCAACCGCCGGCACGAGGCTCGCGGGCGAGCGCGAGTACGCGTTCAAGCACGTCCTGATCCGCGACGTCGCCTACTCGACGCTGCCGAAGGCCGTCCGCGCGCGTCGCCACGCGGAGGTCGGCGAGTTCATCGCCGCCCGCGCCGCCGATCGCGGGGAGGGCGTGATCGGGATGGTCGCCGAGCACTACGGCCGGGCCGCACAGCTCGGCGCCGCCGCCGACCTCGATGCAGCAGAGCTCGATGTGATCGAGGCGCGCGCCGTCGTCGCGCTCGAGGCCGCGGGCGACGCCGCGGCGGCCCTGTACTCCAACAGCGAGGCACAGGGCCACTACGAGAACGCCCTGACCCTGGAGGCGGCCGCAGACGACGCCACCCGCGCGCGGATCGCCGAGAAGCTCGGCGACGTCGCCCTGCGCCTCGGCCGGGTCGACCGGGCGATCCGGGCGTGGACCGACTGCCTCGATTACTACCGCGGCGAGGAGAGCCTCGCGCGCGTAGGCGATCTGCACCGCAAGATCGGCTCGGGCCTGTGGCACAAGGGCGACCGCGAAGGCTCGATCGAGAACTACCAGCGCGGCATCGATCTGCTCAAGGACGGGCCGCCGTGCATCGAGCTGGTGCGCCTCTATGAGGAGGCCGCCTCGCTCTACATGCACACCGGCGACAACATGCTCGCGATCTACGCGTCCGAGAAGGCACTGCGCCTGGCCGAGCGCCTCGGGGAGGCCGCGGCCGCAAGCCGCGCCCACGGCATCTTCGGCCGTGTCTTCGGGCGCATCGGCGACTCGGCCCGTGCTCGGGAGAACCTCGAGCGCTCCGTCGAGCTCGCGCGCGCCAGCGACCCCGCCGAGGCGATCAAGGCCCTATTCGCGCTCGGCTATCACCTCGAGGTCTCAGACGCCGACTACGACGGGGCCAACGGCGCGTACGCAGAGGCGCTGGACCTTGCGCTCGAAACCGGCGACCTCCCGTCCCAGGTCGAGCTGCGGGCGGCGATTGCCCAGGTCGACGTCTACCTCGGCGACTGGGAGACCGCCGCCGCCGAGACCGAGGCATCACAGACGCTGGCCGAACGCCAGGGCCTCGACGGCAAGCTCTGTTACCCGTACTCGATGCGCGGCGTGCTGCTCTGGCACGAGGGCGACTACGACGCCGCGGCCGAACTGCTCGAGCGCGCATTCGAGATGGCCGAGCAGGTGGGTCGCTCCGAGGTCGCCTTCGAGTCGCTGCAGGCGCTGGCCGCCACCCTCCGCGACCGCGGCGATCACGCCGATGCCGACCAGACCCTCGCCCGGGCGCTCGACCTCTGCGAGCGAGCCGGGCTCGTCGCGCAGTCGGTGGAGGCCACCGCCGCGCGCGCCGTCAACGCGGCGATCTGGGGCAGGCCAGAGCTCGCAACCGAGACCGCTGCGGAGGCCGCCGGCCTCGCCGAGCGCCTGCGCTACCCGGTCGGCGAGGCGGCCGCGCTGGAGGCACGCGGCGCCGCGGCGGCCGATGCCGGCCTCCTGGCGGAGGCGGAGGCCGCCTGGCGCAACCTCAAGCGCCCGGTGGACGCGGACCGCTGCGCCGGTCTTCTGGACCGGGTCGGCTAGGCAAGCCGCGCAGGGCGAGCGCCAGCTCAAAGCGATCCTCAGGGCTCTCGAGGTCCGTCCCGAAGAGCTCGCGCAGTCGCGCCAGGCGGTAGCGAACGGTCTGCGGGTGGACGTCGAGCTCGGCCGCGACCCGCGCGACCTCGCCCTGGTGATCGAGCCAGGAGCGCAGGGTTTCGGCCAGGCGCCGGCGCGACGCCGCGGTCTCGCCGTGAAGCGGCGCGAGCCGACGCCGGGCCAGTGCCGCCAGCACCGGCTCGTCGCCGTGGGCGATCAGCGCGCCGAGGTGGTCCTCGGCAAGCACCAGGCCCTCGGCGTCGACGCGGCCCGTCTCGATCAGCCGCAGGACGTCGCGGGCCCGGGCGGCGCTCGTGGCCGCGCCGGCCGCGGCCACGGTTGGTCCGATGACGACCGTGGCGCCGCGTGCCGCGCGCTCGAACCGCGCCCACAGCCCCGGGGCGTCCGGGTCCGATACGAAAGCGATGCCGCCCACGTCCTCTCCGTCGATCTCCGTCACGGGCGTCCCGGCCGCCAGTCGCGGGCGCAGCCGGGCTCCGTCGCCCGACCAGGCGAGGGCGGCGACCTGACCGGGAAGCTCCCAGCCCGCCTCAGCCGCCGCTGCCGCGATCGCGTCCAGGCTGGTCGTCGGCTCGAGCAGCAGCTCGGCGAGACGCGCGCGCAGCCGTTCGTTCTCCCCCGCGGCCGCCGACTGGGCCTGCGCATAGCCCTCGGCGGAGAGCGCGGAGACCTCGTCGATGTAGGCGAACACCGCCTCCGCCAGGATCGCCAGCGTGCGCCGATCGTGGCCCGCCTCCATCGCGAGCTCGGACACGCGGCGCCACGAGACGCGCGCGCCGAGGCGGTAGGCGGCAAGGAGGGCGTCGAGCGACCGATGCTCGCGGTACTCGCCGGCGCCGAGCCCGCGGTAGACCGCGTCGAGATCGGAGCGGTCGAGCTCCGGATCGGCAACGAGGTCGGCGAACTGGGTCAGCGCGACCTCGACGCCCTGCCGGATTCCGGCCCCGAAGCGCCCGCGCAGCGGCCGGTGATAGGCGGGCACACGCTCGCGGATCGCCGCGATCACCTCGTCGCTGAGCGCGGCGACGTGCGGGCGGATCAGCGTCCCGATCGCGGGCTCGAGCAGGCGCCAGGGTTCGTCGATCGAACGATCTTGTGCGGTAATGACAAGAATTCTACGTTCGGGCGTTACTCAGGGTCAAGAATTTAACTTCGAATGAGCCTACGGTTGGCCAATGCGAATGAGCAGGCTCCAGCGCCGGATCAACGTCGTCGCCGTCATCCTCCCCTTCTGCGCCTTCCTCGCCGCGATCGTCCTGCTCTGGAACAGCGCTATCGGTTGGACCGACCTCGCGGTGATGGTCGTCATGTACGTCATCAGCGCGTTCGGGATCACCATCGGCTACCACCGCCTACTCACCCACCGTGCCTTCCAGACCCACAAGGCCGTCGAATACGCGCTGGCCGCGGCCGGCTCGATGGCGGTTCAGGGCCCGGTGATCGACTGGGTCGCCGACCACCGAAAGCACCACGCACACACCGACGAGGAGGGCGATCCGCACTCACCGCACGTGGGCCATGGGAGCGGCCTGCGCGGGCTCTGGCACGCGCATGTCGGCTGGCTGTTCGAGACCAACGGCACCTCCAGCCGCCGCAAGTACGCGCCCGACCTCATGGACGACCGCGGGATGAAGCTGCTCAACCGCCGCTTCCTCCCGCTCGTCGGACTCTCCCTCGGAATCCCCTTTGCGCTCGGCTGGCTGCTGACCGGGAATATCGTCGGCGGACTCACCGGCCTGCTCTGGGGCGGGCTCGTGCGGATCTTCTTCGTGCACCACATCACCTGGTCGATCAACTCGATCTGCCACTTCTATGGCTCCCGGCGCTTCGCGACGGACGATCAGTCGACCAACGTCTGGTGGCTGTCGGTCTTCTCGCTGGGCGAGGCCTGGCACCACAACCACCACGCCTTCCCACGCTCGGCCTTCCACGGCCTGCGCCGCTGGGAGCTCGACCCGTCAGGCGCCGTGATCCGCATGATGAAGCGGGTCGGCCTGGCCTGGAACGTGGTCGCAATCAGCCCGGAACGCCAGCAGCAGCGCCTGGCCTAGCGGCGCCTGAGTTACTCGCGCCACGTCCTCGGCTTCGCCTCCGGGCGTGCGCGGCGTCGCCTCCGGGCGTGCGCGGCGGCATAAGATCCGCTCGTGGCCACTTGGATCCTCACCGGTTCAAAGGAGAACTTCGACATCAACGTCGAGCGTGGCTTCGATCCGATCGGGTTCAAGGAGCGGCGGCGCAATCAGGCGCTCGAGTTCGAGGCCGGCGATGAGGTCGTCTTCTACGTGACCGGTGTGCAGGCGTTTGGCGGGGTCGCGCGGGTGACGTCCGCGATGTTCGAGGACCGCGCGCCGATCTGGCCGCAGGGGCGCAAGAAGCATCCCGAGGATTACCCGTGGCGCGTTCACGGGGAGCCCGTCCTCGTGCTCGAGGAATCGGAATTCGTGCCGGCCGAGTCGCTCGTCGGGGAGCTCGAGCACATCTCGAAGTGGCCCGCAGAGCACTGGCATCTCGCGTTTCAGGGTCAGCTGCGCACCGTCTCGGAGGCTGATGCCGGGCTGCTGCGCTCGCGGATGGCGGCCGCGGCCGGCGCTGCGACCGCGACCCTGTGATCCACGATCGGCACTTCAGCCGCGAGGAGGCCGAGGCGCTCCTGCCGGCCGTCGAGCCGATGCTGCGCGAGCTGCGCACGGCGCGCGACCGGCTCACCGATGCCGAGGCGCACCAGCTCCTCGCCGACGCCGCGCCCACGAACGGCGGCGGCGCGCCAGGTCGCGAGGTCGGCGAGGGCTTTCTCGAGGTGCGGCGCCTGCTGGCCGCGGTCGAGGAGCTCGGCATCGTCATCCGCGATATCGACCGCGGGCTGATCGACTTCCCGGCGATCATCGACGCCGAGGAGGTCTACCTGTGCTGGCAGCTCGACGAGGACGGGATCGCCTGGTGGCACGACGTCGAATCGGGCTTCGGCGGTCGCCAGCCCCTCGATGAATAACAAGGCGCCTCAACATCGGCGCGGCTCCGCTTCGCCCTCCGGGCTCCGCGATCGCAAGGCGCCTCAACGGCGGCTCACCGCGGGCGAGCGGCTCGTTTGCATGGGGGCGGCGGCGATCCTCGCGAGCATGCTGCTGCCGTGGTACGGGATCCACTTCAGCCGTCTCTCCGCCTCCGGGTTTGACTCGTTCGGCTTCGGTGCCGCCGCGCTCCTGGTCACCGCCGGCGCCGCCGTCGCCCTCGTCGTCCTGGAGGCGGCGGGAAGACCTCCGGCGCGGCCGCTGCGATCGGCCGAGCTCGTGGTCGTGGCCGGCGCATGGGCGATGCTGCTCGCCATCTACCTCGTCTTTGACCGACCCGACGAGCTCGGCGGGTCAACCGACATCTCGCCCGAGCTCGGCGTCTTCGTCGCGATCGGCGGCGCAGCGGTGATCGTCGTGGGCGGCTTGCGGATGCGCAGCGAGCGTCTCGCCGTCTCGGAACCACCCGGCTGACCAAATGGAAACGGGGCGCCCGCCCGGCGCCCCGTTTCGCTGTCCACATGGGAGGTGTGTTGGTTGGTCGCCCACCGAAAGGTGGGGTGCCTTTGAGTGATCGGTGCTGCGAGGACCACCCTTTAGGGCCCGCAACCGATCGCCCAAAAAGGCGCCTCAACGGCGGCGCGGCTCCGCTTCGCCCTGCGGGCTCCGCGATCGCAATAAAAACGAGCCGGAGCGCCGTCATGGCGCCCCGGCTCTGGCATCGGAGGTGCCCCGCGGAATCGCCTGTAAAGGCTCACCCGATGGGGACTTTTATGGGGTTATGGGTCCAGTCGGAGACGGCATCTGTCTCCGAGAACTTGATCGACGGTAGCGACCCGGGAGGACAGTCGGAGGCCGATCCCTAGACGTCTGTACTAGGGGCGCCTCAGGGCTAGGCGGTGGCCTCCAGTCCCCCGCCCGGGTCGAGCGGCGAGCCGCTGTCGATCGGCGCGGTCAGGGCCTCGCGCCTGTAGTCGCGGTACTCGCGCCAAACGATCTGCAGCGTCGCCGCGCTGGGGATCGCCAGGACCGCGCCGAGGATCCCGAAGAGTGTCGAGCCGAAGAGGACCGCGACGAGGACGATGAAGGGCTCCACCTCGACCGCCCGCTTTTGGATCTGCGGCTGGATCACGTAGTTCTCGATCTGCTGGTAGACGATCGCCCAGACCGCCCAGATGATCAATGGCACGGGGAAGCTGACGAACAGCATCACCACGCCGATCAGGACCGCGGCGATGGTGGCCCCGACGACCGGGATCAGGTCGAAGAAGGCGACGATCAGGGCCAGGAGGCCGGCGAACGGAGCGCCGAGGATCGTGAGGACGATGAACGCGCTGACTCCCGCGATCGTCGCCTGCGCGAGCGCCCCCGCCACGTAATTGCCGATCGCGTTCGCGACATCGCGCATCGCCCGCTCGACGCGCGCGGCGCGCTGCGGCGGCTGCGAGCGGACGAATGCCTTGGACCAGCGATCGCCGCTGCTGACCATGAAGATGCTGAGGATCAGGATCGTTACCCCAGCGAAGATCGAGTTGACGAGCCCGACGCCGATGTCGCGGAGGACGCCCGCGGCGTCGCCCAGCTTGCTCGGCAGATTGTTCGCCGCGTCCTGGAGGGAGCCGGTGATGTCGAACTTGTCGTTGAGGTTGCTGAGGGTGTGGCTGTCGTGGACGAAGTTGGTGACGTCCTGCGCGTATTGCGGCACGTTCTCGCCGAAGTTCTCGACCTGACCAACTAGCGACGGGATGAGCAGCGCGCCGATCGCGATCGGAATCATCACCAGCGCTGTGTAAGCGAGCGCGATCGCGAACCCACGCTTCATGCGGCGGGAGAGCAGGTTCACCGGACCGGACATCGCGATCGCGATGAACGCGGAGATCACCAGCCACGTCAGCGGCCGCTTCAGGAGAATGATCAGATAGAGGACGACGACGACGGCAACAACCGTCAGCACCGTGCGCAGCACGGCGCGGCCGAAGGCGTCCCTCGGTGCCATGACCGACATCCAGGCGTAATTCGGCGGCCCGGCATGCATTCCCCCTAGGGTTTGTGCATGCTCTCCGACGTTCTCGACCGCGTCTTCGACTTCACGATCGTTCCCGGCTACAGCCGGATCGGCTACGCGGTCCGCTCGCGCGGCTGGAGCGAGTCCGAGTCGCAGGCCCGCCTGGACGGGTGGACCGTTCTCGTCACGGGCGCCGGCAGCGGCATCGGCGCCGCCGTCAGCGCCCGCTTCGCGGGGGCTGGCGCGAACGTCCACATGCTGGTGCGCAATCCCCAGACCGGCGAGGACGCGCGGGCTCGCATCGCGGAGCAGACCGGCTCGGACCGCCTTTTCCTCGAGACCTGCGACGTCTCGAGCCTCGCCAGCGTGCGCGAGTTCGCCGCGGGCTTTCTGGCCGAGCACCCCGAGCTCCACACGCTCGTCCATAACGCAGGCGTGATGCCGGCCGAGCGGACGTTCACCGCGGAGGGCTTCGAGCTCACCTTTGCGACCAACGTCATCGGCCCGTTCCTGCTGACGAAGCTGCTCCTTCCGGCGCTTCGCCGCGGCGCGCCATCGCGGATCATCAACGTCTCGTCCGGCGGCATGTACTCGCAGCGCCTCGACGCGGACGACCTTCAGCTTGCCGGGCGCGAGTACGACCCTTCGGCCTTCTATGCCCACACCAAGCGCTGCGAGGTGATCCTCACGGAGCTGTGGGCGGAGCGCCTGCGTGGGACCGGCGTCACGGCCCACTCGATGCATCCGGGCTGGGCTGATACCCCGGGGGTGCAGTCCTCGCTGCCGCGCTTTCGCAAGCTCACCAGGCCGCTGCTTCGCGACGCCGACCAGGGCGCGGACACGATCTTCTGGCTGGCCAGCGCCCCCGAGCCCGCGACCAGCCCAGGACTGTTCTGGCATGACCGCGAGCCGCGCTCGCTTCATCGCGTGCCCTGGACGCGGGAGACGCCGGCGGATCGCGAGCGCCTCTGGAACGAGTGCGAGCGGCTCGCGGGAACTGCCGACGACCTGCTCAGCGAGCCGATCTCGGCCGAGCACGGCGCCTGAGCGTGGCGCGCTACGTCGGCACGATCCCCAGCTCCCGCAGCGTCGAGGAAGCGTTCGATTACCTCGCCGACTTCAGCTCGGTCCGCGAATGGGATCCGACCGCGGTCGGCGCCGAGAACCTCTCGGGGCGCGTCGGCACGGGCGCGCAGTTCCGCGTGGTCGTGCGCTTCGCTCGGTCCGAGAACGAGTTCGTCTACGAGACGATCGAGTTCGACCGCCCGCGAAGGCTGGTCCTGCGCGCCGAGAGCCCGACGGTGGTCTCGCTCGACACGATCACGTTCGCCCCGAGCGCCGGTGGCTCAGAGGTCACCTACGACGCTCAGTTGCACCCAAAGGGCGCCATGAAGCTCGCGGCGCCGATCCTGGCCCTGCTCTTTCGCCGCCTCGGCGACAACGCGGCGAGCGGCCTCGAGCGCGAGCTGAACCGTTAACACCCTTCTATCCCTCGAGGGTTAGGGTCGACCGACGACCCCAATGCGAGGAGGAACCGCATGAGCGAGCGCACCGAGTACAAGCCGGGGACGCCAAGCTGGGTGGACCACTCGTCGTCGGACCCAGCCACCGCCGCGAGCTTCTACAGGGAGCTCTTCGGCTGGGATGCCGAGGACCGGATGCCCGACGACGCCGACGGCCAGTACTTCATGGCCACTCTGCGCGGCAAGGAGGTCGCGGCGCTCGGGTCGAACCCGGTCGAGGGAGTTCCCCCGCACTGGAACACCTACATCACGGTCGAGAGCGCTGACGATGCCGCCGCCGCCGTCAAGGAGGCGGGCGGGATGGTGGCGATGGAGCCGTTCGACGTCTTCGACGCCGGCAGGATGGCGGCCTGCGCCGATCCGGCGGGGGCCTTCTTCATGGTCTGGCAGCCGAAGGACACCATCGGCGCCCAGCTCGTCAACGAGCCCAACACGTTCTCCTGGAGCGAGCTCACCACCAACGACACCGAGGGCTCGAAGGAGTTCTACTCCAGGGTCTTCGGGTGGAACCCGATCTCGATGGACTTCGCCGGCGGCGAGTACACGATCTGGAACCACGGCGGCGTCGAGCCCGTTCAGGCGCCCCCCGAGGAGGGCGGCACCGGCCTCGGCGGGATGATGGACAGCTCAGCGTTGCCGGATGGCACACCGAACTTCTGGCAGGTCTACTTCAGCGTCGACGACGCTGACGCGACCGTGGCCAAGGCGCAGGACCTCGGGGGCCAGGTGATGAACCCGGCGTTCGACGCCGAGGGGGTCGGGCGCATCGCGGTGCTCTCCGACCCGCAGGGCGCGGTGTTCGCCGTCATCAAGACAGCTATGTAAGACGGCATGAAAAAGGGGCGGCACCGGGCCGCCCCTTTTCCGAAAGCGCTGAGACGCGAACTAGACCGTGCGGACGTTGGTCGCGCGCGGGCCCTTGTCGCTCTCCTCGGACTCGAACTCGACCTTCGCACCATCGGCGAGAGCGCCACCGCCCTCAACCTGGCTCTGGTGCACGAAGAGGTCGCGACCGGCGTCATCGGGCGTGATGAAGCCGAAGCCCTTCTCGTGGTTGAACCACTTGACTGTTCCTAGTGCCATCGTCCCTCCAGGGAACTCGGGTGCTTGCGGTACGGAGGAGACCCGGAAAGGACGCCTGCGAACTGCTACGCACGTTTGCCTGCGCGCAGAGTAGCTAGCGCGGCGGCACCGCGCAGGTCGACTATCCGGCCACGGTCGCCCCGGCCGGGCTCTCGCTTGCGAGCTCAACGTGCGCGCGGCTGTCGCGGTTGCGGATGAGCACGAGCGAGGCGATCAGGCCGAGCAGTGCGATCCCGGCTCCGACGAGGAACGCATCGCCATATCCGTTGGTCAGCGCTGCGAGGCTTGGGTTGCCCCCGGACGCTGCCGCCGCGTTGTCGATCTGCGTGAACGCGACCGTCGAGAGGACCGCGAGCCCGAGTGCGCCACCCACCTGCTGGGACGTGTTGATCAGACCGCTCGCCAGCCCGGCCTGGCGATTCTCGACCCCGGACACCGCCGCGATCGTGACCGGAACGAACGAGAAGCCAAGACCGACGGCCGCCAATAGCGAGGGGCCGAGGACATCCGAGAGGAAGCTTCCGTCCGGCGAGATCTGGCTGAACCACGCGAGCCCGCCGGCGATCAGCGCCATCCCGGTCGCCATCACCGCCTTGAAGCCGATGCGGGTCACCAGCTGTGAGGCGATCCCGGCAGAGAGGATGATCGAAACGGCAAGCGGCAGATACGAGAGACCGGCCTTGATCGCGCTGTAGCCGAGCACGTTCTGCATGTACAGAGAGATGAAGAAGAACATCGAGAACAGCGACGCGCCCGTGAGCAGGCCCACGACGTTCGCGCCGGTGAGCGTCCGCAGGCGGAAGATCGAGAACGGCACCAGCGGGGACGCGGAGCGGTGCTCGATCAGCACGAAGGCTCCCAGTAGGGCGACCGCCGCGATGAGCAGCCCGATGGTCTGGGTCGAGCCCCAGCCGGCATTGGGAGCGTCGACCAGCGCGTAGACCAGTACCGCGAGTCCGCCGGTCACCGAGATCGCGCCGGCGATGTCGAAGGAGCGGGTCGCCGACTCAGAGCGACTCTCGGCGAGCAGTCGTGGTGCGAGCAGGGCAGCGCCGATCCCGATTGGGACGTTGACCCAGAGGACCCACTCCCAGCCCGCGTACTGGGTGAGCACGCCTCCGAGCAGCACGCCCGCCGCGCCCCCGGATCCGGCGACCGCGCCCCACGCCCCCAGCGCCTTGTTGCGCTCCGCCCCATCGGAGAACGTCGTCGTGACGATCGACAGGGCAGCTGGCGACAGGATTGCCGCGCCGAGGCCCTGCACCGCGCGCGCTGCGATCAGCATCCCGCTCGATTCGGCGAGCCCGCCGGCCAGCGAGGCCGCGGCGAAGAGGAGGAGGCCGAACATGAAGACGCTGCGGCGGCCAAGCAGGTCGGCGGCCCGGCCACCCAACAGGAGGAAGCCGCCGAACGTGAGGACGTAGGCATTGACGACCCACGAGAGGTCGTCCGCGGAAAAGTCGAGCGCACCACCGATGGTCGGCAGCGCGACGTTCACGATCGAGGCGTCGAGGACGACCATGAACTGGGCGACGCACAGCAGGGCGAGCCCGATCCAGCGCTTCCTCTCGTACTCCTGCTCCGCTGTCATGCGCTCTCCTTGTCCGTCTCTCTTACCCGTCTATAATCGGAACCGACGTTCCGGTTCCAGGACTATACGGAATCGTTATTCCGTTTGCAGGAGAGAGAAACTTGGCCGCGACCGACACGACTGCCCCCCGCCGCCAGCGGGCCGACGCCAGGCGCAACCGCGAGAGCGTGCTGGAATCGGCTCGGGCTGAGTTCGCCGAGCATGGCCTCGATGCCCAGATCGACGAGATCGCCCGTGGTGCAGGCGTCGGCGTCGGCACCGTCTACCGCCACTTCCCGACCAAGGACGATCTCCTGCGCGCGCTCGCCCAGGTGCGGTTCGAGGGCCTCGCCGCTCAGGCGCGCAAGGCGCTCGAGGCCGACGACGGCTGGGAGGGGTTCGTGGAGTTCATGACCTACTCGGCACAGGTCATGGCCGAGGACCAGATGCTGTCCGAGGCGATGGACCAGCGCGGGGAGGTCTGCGGCGCCGCCGCCGACTCGGTCGGCCTGATCGACCTCGTGTCGGCGATGATCGAGCGGGCGAAGCTCGAGGGCAAGCTGCGTGCGGACACCGTGGCGTGGGACGTCCCCGGCCTGATCTGCGGGATCGGCCGAGCCGTTCGCGCCGCACCGGGGGTGCCCGCGCTGACCTGGCAGCGTCACCTCGAGATCATTCTCTCCGGACTCAGAGCCAAGTAGAGGCCCGCCAGGTCGTCGGCTTCGCCTCCGAGCAGGCGGGTCGCAGATAGGGTCCGACCATGCCGCAGACGATGAGCGTGCAGGATGCTGCCGCGCTCCTGCGTACCGATGACAGGCTCGGGATTCCGCTCGGGCCCGGGCAGCCGCCCGCGTTCCTCGCGGCGCTGGGCGAGCGCGACGACTGGACGAACCTGCGCATATACGGCGCGCTGCTGCTCGCGTGGTCGGAGGCCTTCAAGCACCCGAACGTCAATTACCTCTCGGGTTTCTTCGGCCCGGTCGAGCGCGCGTTGCGCGACCAGGGAGCGAACATCGGCTTCGCGCCCGCCGACTTCCGCCGCTTCGAGCCCTTGCTGGAGGCCCAGGCGCCGCGGGTGATGACCACCGTTGCGACGCCGCCCGACGCCGACGGCTGGTGCAGCCTGTCCCTGCATGCCGGCGGCACGCTGAAGGAGCTTCGCCGGGCCGGCGCCGACCCCGACCGCCTGCTGATCGTCGAGACGTCGCCGAAGTTCCCGCGAACGCGGGGGCTGCCGCCGGAGCACCGCCACGCGCTGCACGTCGACGAGATCGACGTCCTGGTCGAGTCGGACGCGGCCCCGTTCGAGCTCCCCTCGCCTGAACCCGGTGAGATCGACGAGGCGATCGCGGCGAACGCGCGGCGCTTCGTGCCCGATGGCGCAACGCTTCAGACCGGGATCGGGACGATCCCGTCGGCGATCGTCGGGCGCCTTGCCGAGGGCGACGGCGGCGACTACGGCGTGCACTCGGAGATGTTCACCGACGGCCTCATGAGACTGCACGAGGCCGGCAAGGTCACCAATCGCAAGGGCCTCTACGACGGCGTCTCCGTGGCGACCTTCGCCGGTGGCTCACGCGAGCTCTATGAGTGGCTCGCTGACAACGACGACGTCGCCTTCCTGCCGGTGGAGCTCGTCAACTCGCCGGATGTCATCGCGCGCAATCGCGACATGGTCACCTTCAACGGGGCGATGAGCGTCGACATCCACGGTCAGGTGGTCGCCGACACGATCAACGGCCGCCAGCATTCCGGGATCGGGGGCCACGAGGACTTCGTCGCCGGCCCGGCGCTGGACCTGTCCGACCGGGCCCTGCTGTGTCTGCCCTCGACGGCCACCGTCGGCGGGAAGCTGCTCTCACGAATTGTCCCCTGGTTCGGCCCGGGCGCGGTGATCACGACGCCGCGCCACCAGGTCGACGTCATCGTCACCGAGCACGGCGCCGCCGAATTGCAGGGGCTGACCGTCCACCAGCGCGGGCTCGCGCTGGCCGAGATCGCGCACCCGGACTTCCGCGACGAGCTCCGCGAGGCGGCCGCCCGGGCCTCGCACGGACAGTCGGCGGTCGGCTGACCATGCTCGAGGCGGCCTTCTGGGGCCTTGTTGGCGGTCTCGCCCTGGTCGTCGGCGCCGTGATCGCCCTGGTGCGCCCGATCCCGACGCGGATGCTCGCCTTCGTCATGGCATTCGGCGCCGGCGTCCTGATCAGCGCAGTCGCCTTCGACCTCACCGAGGAGGCCCTGGGGATCGGCGGCGGTGGAGCCGTCGCCCTCGGTCTCCTCGGCGGTGCACTCGTCTACTTCACGGGCGACAGGGTGCTCGGGAGACGCGGGGGCGGAGAGGACAGCGGCGGGGCGATCGTTCTCGGGGCGCTGCTCGACGGCATTCCGGAGTCGGCCGCGATCGGCGTGACGCTGCTCGGCGGAGGCAGCGTGAGCGTCTCGTTCGTCGTCGCCGTGTTCCTCTCGAACCTGCCGGAGTCGATCTCGGCAACCGCCGAGCTGCGCAGCAGGCATTCGACCGTCTGGATCCTGCGCCTGTGGATCGGCATCGCCCTCGCCTCGGCCACCGCGGCGGGGCTCGGGTACGGCGTCCTCGGCAACGCGTCAGACGACGTGATCGCCTACGTGAAGGCGTTTGCCGGAGGCGCGATCCTCTGCATGCTCGCCGACACCTTCATGCCGAAGGCGTTCCGCGAGGGCGGTGACAAGGTCGGTCTGGTGACGGTCGTCGGCTTCGCCCTCGCGGCGCTGCTCTCGACCGCCTAACCCAGCGAGGCGGCCGCCGAGCCGCGCCGCCGTTGCGCCTAACTCGCGGTCTCGGCCTCTACCTCGGCCGGCTGGGCCTCGCCCGCGGCCTCGTCGGCCTCGAGGCCCGGCTCGGAGTGGGCGGCGCGGTCCTCGTAGGCCGCGCGCACGCTCGCGTCCGTGTCCATCAGCACCTTGTCCGCCTTGAGGAAGCGGCCGATGCCCTCTCGGGCGCCGCGCGGAAGCAGGCTCATGAACTTGAAGATCGCCACGGTCTCACGCGGCACGAACACGTCGAACTTCGGGTGCTCGAGCGCGTCCACGATCGCGTCCGCGACGTCCTCAGGCTCGAGGACCTTGATCGCGCGCGTCTCTGTCAGCCCCGAGCCGAGCTCGGTGTTGACCACCGCCGGCATCACGCAGGAGACCTCGATGTTCGTCCCGCGCAGCTCGGCGCGCACAGCCTCTGAGACGCCGACGACGAAGTGCTTCGTGCCGCAGTAGGTGGCGCCGCCAGGGAAACCGGTCTTGCCGGCCTGCGAGGCGATGTTCACCATGTGACCGGCATTGCGACGCTGCATCCGCGGAAGCGCCAGCTTCATGCCGTACATCACGCCGTGCACGTTGATGTCGACCATGCGACGGGCGGTCAGATCGTCCTCGTCGACAAACTTGCCGAGCGGCATGATCCCGGCGTTGTTGATCAGCACGTCGAGCGAGCCGAGGCGCTCCTCGACCTGATCGAGAAAGCCTCCGAACGAGTCGCGGCGGGTGACGTCGAGCTCGAGCGCGAGCGTGTCGCCACCGAGCTCGCGCGCCGTCTCCTCGGCGAGATCGCGGTCGAGGTCTCCGATCGCGACCTTGGCGCCCTTGCGCACCAGCGCCTTCGCGGTCGCCTTGCCGATTCCCCGGGCTCCGCCGGTGATCGCTACGACCTTTCCGTTGAGCGAACGCGGTGCGCGTGCCATCCAGGTTCCTCTCTCTCGTTGCAATGCCGCTGGTGGCCGAACACTATCGGGCATTCGAATTCTTGGCCAAGCGGTTAGGTTTCGCCCATGGACGCCGTCGCACATCGTCCGGAAGCCATTTCGAGCAATCCGGTCCGGCGGATCGCGGAGGACCTCCTGGTGGAGGGTCGCGCGCGCGGCAACTTCCCGCCAGGGCCCGGGCGTGGTGCGTTCGCGCGCGCCATCCAGATGAGCAGCGACCCGCTCTCGATCCTGCTGCCGCTCTACGAGGAGCATGGGCCGATCTTTAGCGCGCGTCTTCTGCACACGCGGATCGTCTTCATGCTCGGTCCCGAGGCGAACCAGTTCATCACCGTCACCAACCCGGCCAACTTTCACTGGCGCGAGTCGAGCTTCGGGGACCTCATTCCGCTGCTCGGCGACGGGCTGCTGACGATCGACGGCCCCTACCACGACCGCGTGCGGCGGATCATGATGCCGGCCTTTCACCGCGAGCAGATCGAGGCCGCGGTCGATGCGATGGTCGTCGAGACCGAGGCGGCGATGGCAGCGATCCAGCCCGGCGAGATCGTCGACGTCTACCACTGGGCGCGCAACCTGGCGATGCGGATCGCGATGCGGGCGCTGCTCGGGCTCGATCCCGACGACGGTGGCCGCGGAGCGGCGGCGGCCGAGCACTTCGAGCGCGCCCTCTCCTACTACGGGATCCCGTACCACCTGCGGCTCCTGCGCGGCCCGCGCTCCCCGTGGCGCCGGTTGGTGGCCTCGCGTGCCGTGCTCGACGACATCGTCTTCAGCGAGATCCGCGAGCGCCGGCGCACCGGCGACACAGAGCGCCGGGACATCCTCAGCCTGCTGATCTCCGCGCGCGACGAGGACGGCGCCGACCTCGCCGACGACGAGATCCGCGACCAGGTGATGACGCTGATGTTCGCCGGCCACGACACCTCCACGTCGACGATCTCGTTCCTGCTCTACGAGCTCGCGCGCCACCCCGCCGAGCTCGCGAAGCTCCAGGCCGAGCAGGACGCGGTGCTGGGCGGCAGGACGCCGACGCCCCAGCAGCTCTTCGGCGAGCTGCCCTACCTCGACATGGTCCTCGACGAGACGCTGCGGCTCTACCCCCCGGCCTGGGTCGGGCCCCGGCGAGCGATCCGTGAATTCGAGTTCGGCGGCTACACCGTGCCCCGCGGGGCCTACGTGAACTACAGCTCGTGGGCGAGCCACCGGCTCCCCGATGTCTTCGGAGAGCCGGAGGCATTCATCCCCGAGCGCTTCACGCGCGAGCGCAAGGCCGCGCTGCCGCGCGGCGCTTACGTTCCGTTCGGCGGCGGCTCGCGGATCTGCATCGGCAAGCGCTTCGGCCAGACGGAGGTCAAGCTCGTTGCGACGATGCTGCTGCAGCGGCTGCGCTTCGAGCTCATGCCCGGACGGACGATGTCGATCCGCCAGATGCCCACCCTCTCGCCGACCGACGGCCTCATGATGCGCGCCCGCGATCGCGCCATCGAGGTGCCCTGCTAGCCTTTCTCTACTTATTTAATAGAGAAAGCGGGACACGGGTGCAGACCCGGCCCCGATAGGCACACGCAAGGCGCGCATGGATGCGCGAACGCGTCACGCCACCGCTCGCCGGGGAAGAGGGTGTCCCTCGCACCGTCCTAGAGCACGGCACCAAGGACACCGTTCGCGGTGGGGCGCGCGAAAGGTGCGGACCACGTCACGAAACCCCTCCGCGCCCACCGTTCTCCGCGCCCACCCGTTACTGCTGTCGCCTTGCCGCGCGGGCCCCGGGCCGCTGAGGGCGCGTAGTTCGGGAAGCCGCGGCCGAAGTACGGGGCGTACAGGCCCACCGAGTCGGCCCCGGCCTTCGTCTTCGGCGAGTCGGAGTGGCGCTCGATCGAGGTCTCGCTCTCGCACTCGGTGGCGCTGTCGCGCAGGTCCGCCACCGTCGCAGGAGTCCTCGCCCGGGCCGCCGTTGAGGAAGTCGAAACCGTCGCCGCCGAAGAGCTCGTCGTCGCCGATCTGGCCCTAGACCTCGTCGTCGTTGCCCACGTCGTTGTCGCGGCCGCCGTTGATGAAGTCGTCGCCGCCGCGGCAGTTGAGCACGTCCTTGCCGCACAGGCCGGTGACGCTGTCGGGGCCATTGGTCGCCGTTCCAGTGATCGACGTTGTCGCTCAGCTTCTCCGCCGCCGTCAGGCGTCAGCGCCGCGGCGCGATCAGACCACGCCGATCTGCGTCCCTTAAGCCGGCCCCGAGTCAGTAACCCGCCTCCAGGGCGCGAATCACGTCTGGACGACTTACCCACCGGATAACAGGCGATAGATTCAGAAATCGACGATGGGCAGCAAGAACGGATCCAGGCGCGAGCTGCGGGTCGGGGTGGTCGGCGCCGGGTTCGGCGGCGTCGGCATCGGTATCCGGCTGCGTCAAGCCGGGTTCGAGGATTTCACGATCTTCGAGCGCGGCGACACCGTCGGCGGCGTCTGGCGCGCGAACACCTATCCGGGCGCGGCGTGCGACGTCCCGTCCCATCTCTACTCGTATTCATTCGCCCCGGGGTCGGCGTGGACGCGCCGCTACGCCCCGCAGGCGGAGATTCTCGCCTACCTAAAGGGCACGGCGGATCGCTTCGCCGTCACCCAGCACATCCGCTTCGAGAGCGAGGTCACGGGGGCGGACTTCGACCCCAGCAACGGCCGCTGGACGCTCGCGACCGATGACGGCGAGCAGCACTCGTTCGACCTGCTGGTGACCGCCTGCGGCCAGCTGACGCGGCCCGCGATCCCAGCGCTGCCGGGGCTCGCCGACTTCGAGGGGCCGAGCTTCCACTCCGCTGAGTGGGATCACGACGTCGAGCTCGAGGGTCGCAACGTCGCCGTCGTCGGGACCGGGGCGAGCGCGATCCAGTTCGTCCCCGAGATCGCGCGGATCGCCGGCCGCACGACCATCTACCAGCGCTCAGCGCCGTGGATCCTCGCCAAGTCCGATCGCGTCTACGCCGACTGGGAACGCCGCCTCTTCGAGCGCTTCCCGCTACGCGTCGCCGCCGCGCGAGCCGGCATGTTCACGATGTTCGAGCTGCTCGCCCACGGGCTCACCGACACGCCGAGCCTCCTCCCCCTCATCCGCAGCATGGCCAACCGCGAGCGCCGAAAGCAGCTCGGCGACGACCCCGAGCTGCTGGCCAAGGCGACGCCCCACTACGAGATCGGCTGCAAGCGCGTGCTGATCACCGACGACTGGTACCCGACGCTTCGGCGAGACAACGTCGAGCTGGTGGATGCGGCCGTTGAGCGCGTCACGCAGAGCGGCGTCGTGGCCGCCGATGGCGTCGAGCGCCCGGCCGACGTGATCATCCACGGAACCGGATTTCAGACCCACAACTTCGTCGCGCCGATGAAGGTCCGCGGCCTCGAGGGCCGCGAGCTCAACGAGGTCTGGGCCGGCCGAGCCGAGGCCTATCCTGGGCACGACCGTCTCCGGCTTTCCGAACATGTTCGTGCTCTATGGGCCGAACACCAACCATGGCTCGGGCTCGGTGCCGTACACGCTCGAATGTCAGTTCAACTACGTGCTCGACGCGGTCGAGCGCCTGCGCGCCGGCGGATATCGCTGGATCGACCTGCGCCCCGAGACCCAGGAGCGCTGGCGAGCGGAGATGGAGGAACGTAGCCGCGAAACCGTCTGGATGACCGGCGGCTGCCACAACTGGTACGTCAACGAGCGCGGCGAGAACACCAACAACTGGCCGGGCGCGTGGCTCGAGTTCCACCGGCGCACCCGCCGGCTCAATCCCGGGGACTACAGGGTGGCCGTGTAGATGAGCGGGGGCGGGGCGACGTTCGTGTTCTTTCCCGAGGGCGCCTACGGCCCCACCAACAACTGCGTCGGGATCGGCGACGTGCTGCGCGATCGCGGCCACCGCGTCGTCTTCATCGCCGAGGAGTCGTTCGCCGGCACGCTCGAGGCAAAGGGATTTGAGGAGCGCCTGATGCGCCTGACGCCCCCGGCGGAGGGCGAGGCGGCCGAGGAGGATCCGGGCCAGTTCTGGAAGGACTTCATCCGCGACACCGCGCCGGTCTTCCGCAAGCCGACGATCGAGCAGCTCGAGGGGTTCATCGCGCCGACCTTCGAGGCGCTGTGCGACGGCGCCCGCTACGTCGACGAGCGTCTCGTCGAGATCTTCGACGAGGTCAGGCCCGACGTGATCGTCGAGGACAACGTGGTCAGCTTCCCGGCGCTGCCGGCGTCCGGGGTGCCGTGGGTGCGCATCGTCAGCTGCAACCCCGCCGAGGTGAAGGACCCTGAAGTGCCACCCGTGTTCTCGGGGTATGCGGCCGGCGACCGGGCCGGCTGGGATGAGTACATGGAGGAGTACCGGCGAGCGCTTGGCCCGCTACAGGCCTCGTTCGACGAGTTCTGCCGCGAGCGCGGCGCGCCCGCGCTGCCCGAGCTCGAGTTCATGCACACCTCCCCGCATCTCAACCTGTGGCTGTATCCGCGCGAACTCGACTACGCGCGGGCGAACCCGCTCGAGGCTGACGGCACCTGGCACCGCCTGGAGACCTGCGTGCGCTCCAGCGATCCGGCATTCGAACTGCCTGAGCCGCTGGCCTCAGGCGACGGGCCGCTGATCTACCTGAGCCTCGGCTCCTTGGGCTCGGCCGATGTCGAGTTGATGCGTTCGCTCATCGCCTCGCTCGCCGACACGCGCTACCGGGTGATCGTCTCCAAGGGTCCCCAGCACGCCGAGCTCGAGCTCGCCGACAACATGTACGGCGAGGAGTTCCTGCCGCAGCCCTCGATCCTGCCGCTCGCCGACCTCGTCATCACCCACGGCGGCAACAACACGGTCACCGAGTGCATCCACTTCGGAAAGCCGACGGTGGCGCTGCCGCTCTTCTGGGATCAGTACGACAACGCGCAGCGCCTCGACGAGACGGGCTTTGGGATCCGCCTGAGCACCTACGAGCACGACCCCGCCGACCTGCGCGACGCGATCGAGCGCCTGCTCGCCGACGCCGGGCTGCAGGACCGTCTCGCGAAGCCGTCGGCGCGCCTGCGCTCTGCGCCCGGAACACAGCGCGCGCGCCGACCTGCTGGAGAGCCTGGCCGCCAGCCGCGCCTGAGGTCAGACCCCTTCATGGTTCTTAACAGTTGTGACGGAAGTGTCGCGTCCGCTAAGCGCTCGGCGGAGGCGGCGGCGCCTGACGGTGCGGGAGTCGACCAGCTCCTCCCAATCGTCCGCGTCGAGGCTGTAGGGCTCGGTCGTCGCGAGGAACTCGACGAGGATCTCGCTCAGGCCGTCGGGGTCCTCGATGTGCGGGAAATGAGCGGCCCGCGGGCAGGGTCTCGAAACGGCTGTGGGGGATCGCCTCGTGGGCCGGCGCGGCCGTGCTCCAGCGGGATCGTGCGGTCGCGCTCGCCCCAGACGATCAACGTGGGCACCGCGCCAAGCAGGTACAGACGATCAACGGCGCTCACGCGCTGGCCCCGCACGTCGATGACGGCTCGCAGCGTCTGCAGGAACGCCCGGCGGGCACCCTCGCCCTGCAGCGGGTCGCAGCGCACGCGCGATCGCGTCGGCGTAGACCGCCTTGCTCTGATCCGCGCCTGCTCGAGCTCGCCTCGCGAGCGCCGCGATCGCGCCGACCACCCGTGGGCGCGCGGCAAGGGCCAGCGCCGGTGACGCACCCGGCATCGCCGCCAGCCGCAGCAGCGGGCTGACGTCGGGGCCGAGGCCGCCGCTGGAGATCAGCACGAGCCGATCGACTCGCTCGGGGAACTGCCAGAAGAACTGCATGGCCACGCCGCCGCCAAGTGAGTGGCCCACGATCGTCGCGCTGCGGATGCCGATCGGCCGAGAGCAGATCGCGAATGGCCGCGGCGTGGGCGCCCAGGAGTAATCGCCGCGCGGAGTCGCCGAGTCGCCATGGCCGATCAGGTCGGGCGCGATCACGGTGTGGTCCTCGGCGAGTCACCTCCGCGACCGCCCGCCAATGACGCGACGAATTGATCATCCCGTGGATGAGAACCACCGGCCGGGCCGCTGCCCGCCATCCGGTAGACGACCTCGTGGCCATGAAGCTCCGCCTGCCACTCCTCGAACACGCAACCACCCTACCCAGGGACCCGCGCTCGCTATCGTCGCCCGATCGCCGTCTGGACCGAAACCGACAGCCGCGCGCGCCACGTCCGGATCCTCGCCGCCGGAGGCACGATCGCGATGACCGGCGAGGCGGGCGCCACGCCGGAGCTCGACGCGGAGGCCCTGATCGCCAGCATCCCCAGCCTCGCCGCCTACGACGGGCTCGAGGCCGAGACCGTCTCGAACGTGCCGAGCACGCACCTGACGCTCGCCGACCAGCTGCGGATCTGCCGCGCGGCGCGCGACGCGGCCCGCCGCGGGATCGGCGTCGTCGTCACCCATGGCACCGACACGCTGGAGGAGACCGCGATGCTCTGCGACGTCCTTCACGACGCCGAGGCGCCGATCGTCTTCACCGGCGCCATCCGCCCGCGTCTGCTCCCGGGCGCCGACGGCCCGGCCAACACGATGGACGCGATCAGCGTCGCCGCGAGCGAGGCGGCGGCCGGGATGGGCGTCCTCGTCTGCTTTGGTGGCGAGATCCACCACGCACGCGTCGTGCGCAAGACCGACACAACCTCGCTCGTCGCGTTCTCCTCTCCGCAGACCGGCCCCCTCGGCCGCGTCACCGAGGGCCACCCGACGATCTGGTCGCGCATCCCTCGCAACCCTCCGCTCGATCCTCCCCATCTCGACGCCCGGGTCCTCATCGTCCCGACCGCCTCGGGCGACGACGGCGCGCTGGCGCGCGGCCGCGCTCGAGACCGAGCCGGACGGCGTCGTCATCGGCACGCTCGGCGCCGGCCACATGACCCCGCAGCTGCTCGAGCTCTGGGCCGACGCAGCAAAGCGATTCCCGGTGGTCGCCTATTGCCGGTCAGAGCGCGGCGTCATCCTCAACGCGACGTACGGCTACCGCGGCTCCGAGCAGGACCTCCGCGAGACCGGGATCATCCCCGCCGGCTTCCTCTCCCCCCAGGCGGCGCGCATGAAGCTGCTCGCGTGCCTTGCCTCGGGCCTCTCGATCGACGAGGTCCGCTGGGCGTTTCGCCAGGACGACGGCTAACCAGCGAGGCGTTGCGAGCGCGGCGCCGCTCGGTCCGAGGCGGCGGACTCAGTCAGTCCACCAGTCCGGGACCATCTCCGCGTCGTTCGGGCAGCGCGGGCCGAAGACCAGCAGCTCGAGGCCGTCGTTGCCGCTCTCGAAGCAGCGGGTCACCCAGGGGGCGACCCGGATCGCGTCGAGGTGGGCCAGCTCGAGGATCTCGTCGTCCAGGCGCACCCGCCCGGATCCGGAGAGGACGACGTAGACCTCCTCAGCCTCCTCGTGGCGGTGGGCGAACGCCTGGCGTGTGTTCGCCTTCAGCCGCTGGTGGCTGAGTCCGGTCTCCTCGGTGCGCAGGTCGTCGCTCGGAAACCGAGCCTCGCCGACGTGCGAGAAGCCGAAGTCGGCGGCCAGGTCGCGTGAGTCGATCAGGTTGCGGTGTGTGTAGTGCCGCGGCACGACGAAGGCGAATCTAGCGATTCACCGAGCCATGCTCAGGCTCCGCCGACCCGAGCCTCGGCCGCGCGCTGCGACTCGCGGTCCAAAATCCGCAGGAACGCCCAGACGACAGCCTCGTCGAACTGGGTTCCGGCGCAGCGCTGAAGCTCGGCCCGAGCGGCGGTGTGGCCGATCGAGTCGCGGTAGGCGCGGTCGGAGGTCATCGCCTCGTATGCGTCGGCCACGGCGAGGATGCGCGCCTCGATCGGCAGCTCTGGGACCGCGAGCCCCGCGGGGTACCCGGTCCCGTCGGGGCGCTCGTGGTGCATGCCCACCCAACAGCGCACGTCGGCGAGTGCCGGGTGGTCAAGGATCTGCGAGCCGAACACCGGGTGGCGCCGGATCAGGTCGAACTCATCCTCATCGAGCGCGGCTGGCTTCTGCAGAACCGCCTCGGGGATGAGCACCTTGCCGATGTCGTGCAGGACGCCGGCCAGGCGCACACGGGCGACGCGATCATCCGGCAGACCGAGCTCGAGCGCCATCATCTCCGCGTAGCGCCCGACGGTCTCGGAATGCCGCGCGCTCCCGCTGAAGCGCAGGTCGACGGCCTCGGCGAGGTCGAGCATCGCGGCGGTGAACCGCTCGCCCTCGATGTCGCGCAGCTCGGCCTCGCGAACCGTCTCGCGCAGCACCGGCGTGTGAATAACGCTGCGGTTGCGGCCATGGCGCTTGGCTCCGTAGAGCGCCTCGTCGCCGGCGCGAAGCAACGAGCCGGCGGTGTGCCCGTGCTGCGGGTAGGTGGCGATCCCGAAGCTGATCGTGATCGGCACGGAGTCGCCGCCGAACTCGGCCTCGATCTCGGACCGCAGCCGCTCTGCCACGACGAACGCCTCGTTCTCGCCGGTGTCCGGCAGCACCAGGGTGAACTCCTCCCCGCCGACACGAGCGGCCGCGTCGATCGTGCGCTTGCTGCCCTCGAGCAGCCGCGCCACCCGAGCGAGCACCGCGTCGCCGACATGGTGGCCGGAGCGGTCGTTGACCTCCTTGAAGTGGTCGAGGTCGCCGACGACCACCGTCAGCTTCGACTCGCGGCGGCGGGCCCGCTCGAGCTCCAGGTCGAGCAACTCGCGGAACCCGCGCCGGTTCGGGAGGTCGGTGAGCGGGTCGGTGCGGGCCGTGTCGTAGAGGCGCTCGATCAGCGATCCCACGCGGCTGCGCATCGAGCGGATGAGGATCGCGCCAACGGTCAGGGTCCCCATCGGGACGAGCCACCAGATCGCGAGGCCGTTGTTCGGCGTGTGCGCAATCAGCAGCGCGGCGAGCGTGACGCCCGCATAGCCGACCTGCAACAGCGTGATCCGATCGTCGAAGAAGTAGGCGGAGTAGAGGAAGATCCAGAGGTAGAAGAAGATCAGCGGACTGGGTGCGGCGCCCGAGAAGTAGGCGACCGCGGTGATCGAGGTCGTGCCCCAGGCGAGCGCCACCGGCAGGACCCAGCTGCGCAGGTTCGTCGCGCTCCAGGTGAGGCCGAACGCGACCACGTAGGCGCCGCCGATGATCACCATCTGCCCGATCTCGTTGGCGTCCTCGTCATGCGGCAGCAGGACCGTCGCCAGAGCCAGGGTCGCGCCAGCCGCGAAGAGTCCCGCGAGCGCCTGCGCGCGCACGCGCATCTCGAGGTTTCCGGCCACCCCGTTCTCGCTGCCTCGGTTTCCCCATGAGCCATCCATCGCATTCCTATCGGCCCGCCGAGCGCCGTTCATGAGTCGCGAATAGGGTCCGGGGAGTGGCTTCCCAACTGACCTCGCGGGTCGCAGAATGGCGGGCGCGAGGACGCACCGAGACCTTTCGCGGCCAGCGGATCTTCGTCTTCCACCGAGACGGCGCCGGCACCCCGATCGTTCTGCTGCACGGGTTCCCGTCCAGCTCGTTCGATTGGCGCCCGCTTCTCGCCGAAACCGAGGGTCCCGCGCTCGCCTTTGACTTCCTCGGCTTCGGTCTCTCCGATAAGCCGCGCGGTCACACCTACACGCTCGCCTGGCAGGCCGACCTCGTCGAGGAGCTCGTCCGCACGCAACTTCAGAACACGCCCGTATTCGTCGTCGCCCACGACATGGGCACGTCCGTCGCCACGGAACTTCTCGCCCGCGACATCGAGGGCCGGCTCGGATTCGCCCTCGCGGGGGCGCTGCTCTTCAACGGCAGCATCGTTCTCGAGCGCGCCAGCCTCACGCCGTCACAGAAGCTGCTCCGCAGCCCGCTCGGCCCCCTGGCGGCCCGGCTGTCGAGCGAGCGCTTCTTCCGCCACCAGTTCGGCGGTGTCTTCTCAGCCGCGCACCCGCTCAGCGATGAGGAAGCGGCCGACCAGTGGGCGCTGCTCTGTCACAACGGCGGCCGCACCCTCGGCCACAAGCTCGTGCACTACCTCGATGAGCGGGTCACGTTCGCGGAGCGCTGGCATGGCGCGATCCGTGACTGGCACGGCGACCTCCGTCTCGCGTGGGGGCTGGAGGACCCCGTGGCCACCACGGCCGTGCTCGACGCCGTGGTCGAGCTACGGCCTCAGGCCCCGGTCACCCGCTTGCCCGGGCTCGGCCATTACCCCCAGATCGAGGATCCTCAGGCGCTCGCCGACGTGGTCCGCGGCGCGGTTCCGCACTCCTCCATCGCCAGTCCGAGCCGTTCGTCGAGCTCGGACTGAAGCGTCCTCGCGCGCTTGGAGCGCGGGTTGCCCGTGCGGACGTCGAGGAGGTTCTCGATTTCGAGGGGATCGCGCTCGAGGTCGTACAGCTCGTACTCCGAGCTGGCGTGGCCCTCGGGATCGAAGTAGAACGCGTACTTGCCGCGCTCGGTGCGGATCGCGCGAATGCGGTTTGGCTGGCCCGGGGCGTTGCGGGTTGCCGTCCCGGCCTGGTGATCGTCATAGGTGAAGTGGATGGCGTCCTGGACCGAGGGCGCCGGCGCCGGGTGCTGGCTCACGGGCGAGAGGTCGACCGCCGCTCCGTCCTCGCGCGCACGCGTGTCGGCGGCCGCCGCCAGGACCGGTGTGAGATCGCGGCCGCGCAGGTCGTCGGGCACCTCGCGCCCGGCGAGCGCGAGCATCGTCGGCAGCACGTCGATCAGCGACGCGAGCGCGTCGGTGCGCACCTCGCCACCGAACAGCCGCGGATTCGAGAACACGAGAGGCACGTTGAGCGTCTCCTCGTACACGTTGAACATCTTCTGGCGCAGGCCGCCGTGAGAGAGGCCCATCTCGCCGTGATCGGCGCAGCGCACGACCACGGTCCGTGATCGCAGCGATTCCGGATCGTCCGCGTCGCCCAGCGCGCTGACGAGGCGTCCCAGCTTCGCGTCGACGACGCGATGCAGGTAGGCGTAGAAGTTGACGTAGTCGAGCTGCATCTCGCGATTGCGCAGTGGGCCCATGTAGGCGGTCATCCCCATTTGCATCAGCGAGTGGACGGCCGGCTTGTTGGCGAGGTCCTCCTCGAGGGTCGGAGGGAGCTCGACCCCGAGGTCGCGGAACTCCTCCCGGTCATATCCACCGCGCTCGTAGGAGGCCGGGTAGCCGAGCACGTCGTGGGGGTTCACCAGCGAGACGACGAGGCAGAACGGCTCGGGCAGGTCCTCGCGCCCCAGCCAGGCCTCGGCCTGCTTGGTGTAGACCTCGTCCCAGCCCTCCCCCTCGCCCGCGTTGCCGCCGCCGAAGTGCTCGGCCTTCGCGTTCTCGCCGGCGTCGGGTGCCTGCCAGTCGGCAAAGCCGTAGTCCCGCCGGATCACGTCGGCGTCCGACGGCTGCCAGCCGCCGAGGAGCGCCCCCTCGCCCCCGCTCGGGTGGGTCAGGTGCCACTTGCCCTTGTATGCGACCTCGTAGCCGGCCTCGCGCAGCAGCGAGCCCAGGTTCGAGATGCCCGGCGGCAGGATTGTCTCGTTGCCGGTGCTCGAGTCCAGGCGAAGGGCGCCTCTGGCAAACGATGCGAGCAACCGCTGGCGGGGGACGTTGCCGCTGCGCAGAATCCCCGCCGCCGTCCGTGCGACCGCCGGGGCGTTGCGGTGATCCGGGCGCAGGTCGGCGGCCGTCAACGTCAGCTCCACACCGTGCTGGGCCGGGTAGCGGCCGCTGAGAAGCGTCGCGCGGCTCGGCGAGCACATTGCGGTGTTGCAGAACGCGTTGGTGAACGAGAGCCCGGTGGCAGCGAGCGCGGCCTCGTTGGGCATGAGCTCGGCCAGCCAGCCCGGATCGTCCGGCCAATGACGGGGCCGCCGCTGCTGATCGGTGATCACCAGCAGCAGGTTTGGTGGCTTCACGTGGCGGTCACCGACCGCACGATATGCGGGGCCGCGGCGGGCGCCCCCTGCGCCGGCAAGATGGTCAGCTCATCCGCCGACGCCGGGGACGTCCGCCGCTTTGTCTCTCCTCCGCATAAACCCATATCAAGTATCGGTTCTGCCGGCGACTATATTCCGTATGGGTCCCGGGGTCAACAAGATCGCAAAGCTCGAAGACAGCCCTGCCGCTGACGGTGGCCTTGTCGGCTACGGATCAGACGATTCGGTAACCGCGACGCTGCCCTCCCCGCCCACTCAGGCGCGCGGTGTCGACAAGCGCGATCGCATCTACGCCGCGGCCATCGCCCGCTACGCGGCTCGGGGGGTCGCGGCGACGACGGTCGAGGAGGTCATCACCGAGGCTGGCGTCAGCTGGGCCACCTTCTTCCGCTACTTCCCGCGCAAGCAGGACGTCCTGATCGAGCACGCCGCCCGCCACTTCCGCACCCACGTCAGGGCGACCGCGAAGGCCGGTCTCGCCGACCGGAGGCTGCTCGTCCGCACCGTCCTGGAACGGACGTTTGCGGCGCTGCTCGAATCGGGCGACACACCGCCTGAGCTGCACATCGCGGCGATCCTCGAGGTCTTCGCGCACCCGCCCCGGTTCGCGGCACTCGTCGACGAGGGGCATCCGCAGCCGATGGTCGGCCTGGTCGCGGACCTACTCACCGAGGCGAGGGAGCGCAGAGAGTTGCGCGAGGGCGTCGACCCGGGGCTCGGCGCGTTGACAGTGGTCGCCGGCGCCCTCTTCCCAGCGGCCCAGGCGGCCGCGATCGGCTCCGATCCAGAGGCGCCGATGCGCGCGGCGCTCGACGTCGTCTGGCGCGGCGTCGGCGCTACCGACTAGCCCGCGGGCACCGTCTCGGCGGCGAGGTGCTCGTGGACGAAGCGGACGACGGCGGCGCCCTCGCCCACCGCGATCGCACAGCGCTTGACCGAGCCTGAGCGCACGTCGCCCGCCGCGTAGACGCGCGGGATGCTCGTCTCGAGCAGGCTCTCGCTGCCCGCGTCAGAGCCGGTCAGGAGGAAGCCCTTCTTGTCGCGGGCGACAGCTTCGCCCAGCCATTCGGTGCACGGGCTTGCACCGAGGAAGCAGAACAGGAAGGCGAGATCCATCCGGGTCCCGTCGGTGAGCGTGACCGCCTCGAGCTGGTCGCCGGCGCCGTGCAGCTCCGCAATCTCGCTGCGGTCGCGAACGGCGACGCCGTAGCGCTCGAGCTCCTCGATCAGATACGCGGACATCGTCTCCGAGAGGTCGGCGCGGCGATGAAGCAGCGTTGTCAGCGCCCCGCCGCGCGCAAGCCACACCGCCGCCTGGCCCGCGGAGTTGCCGCCGCCGACTATCCCGACCCGTCGCGCACCGCAGAGCTGGGCCTCCGGCGGCCCGGCCGCATAGAAGACGCTGATCCCCTCGTAGTCGGACAGGTTGTCGACGGGCAGGCGGCGGTACTCGGCGCCCGTCGCGAGCACCACCGCACGGGCTGCGATCTCGTGATCGTCCTCGAGCCGCACGACGTGTCGATCCGAGCCGGCCTCGAGCGCGAGCGCGCGATAGGGAGTTGCCGTCCGGGCCCCGAACTTGCGAGCCTGCGTGATCGCGCGGCTGGTCAGCTCGGTACCGCTGATGCCGGCGGGGAAGCCCAGGTAGTTCTCGATCCGTCGCGACGTTCCGGCCTGACCCCCGAGCACCGTGCTCTCGACGACGAGCGTGTCGAGGCCCTCCGAGGCGCCATAGACCGCGGCGCCCAGGCCGGCGGGCCCGCCCCCGATCACCAGCAGATCGACCTCCTCGCGCGGCTGGAGCTCGAGCCCGATTCCGAGCGCACGCGAGAGCTCGCCGTTCGTCGGTCGCTCGAGCTGCACGCCGCCCGGGAGTCGCACGAGCGGAACGCGCTCGTCTCCCCAGCCCTCGATCAGGGCCGCCGCATGCATGTCGGCCTCGGTGTCGCGCCACTCGTGGGGCAGGCGAGCGCGGCGCGCAAAATCCAGGAGGCGGCGCGTCTCGGCCGAGTCGCGGGGGCCGACGATCTCGATCCCGATGCCGTGGCGCTGCTGCAGCAGCTCCCGGCGCCGGACGAACGCCGGCAGCAGCAGGTCGGCAAGCGAGCCGTCGTCGAACAGCAGCCTGCGCAGGACCTCGCGTTCGACCGCGATGTAGCGCATCGGCTCGGTGACAACCGCCGTGAGAAAGACGGTTTGCCCCGAGAGCAGGTTCATCTCGCCGAGGAAGCCATGGGCGCCGTGGCGGACGACCTCGTCGCCGTTCGCATCGAGGACGGCGGCCTCGCCCTCGAGGATCGCAATGAACGGATAGGTCGCGTCGCCGACGTCGAAGAGCTTGTCCCCCACGTCGGCAGTTCGCTCCTCGCCAAGCTCGGCGAGCGTCTCCAGTTGGGTCGAGGAGAGGACCGCGCTGGTGGGACCGCTCATGCGTTCAGATTAGTCACCCACATATGATCGCCGCGATGATCCGCGCAGGGGTGTTGCTGACGCTGGCCGCCACGCTCGTCCTCGCGGCGGGCGCGAGCGGCGCCGCAAACAATGCGAAGACGCCCGACGTCACGGAGCTCTTCACCCAGGCCCGAGCGACCGTGCGAGCGCAGCCGAAGTTCGCGCGCGCCGAGGTCCTCGAGGCCGACGGCGCGCCTGCACACCGAGGCACCGTCACCAGCGCGGCGAAGATCGTGCGCTGGCGCTTCATCTTCGACAACGCCACGCCGGGCTCTGACTTCATGAGCGCCACCCTCAACTACCGCGACGGCGAGTTCGGCCGCGTGGTCGGCCACTCAGAATCGTTTCTAGAGGACGCGGAGATCGCGGAGCCTCCCAAGATGACGCTCAAGGACGCCGTCTCTCTGCTCACGCGTGCGGGCTACCGCGACGGGTTCGACAACGTGACGCTGCGCTCACCGCTCGGGCCCAAGTCGGTCCCGCCGCTCTACATCTTCGATACCGCGGACGGATTCGTCGGCGTCAACACAAAGACCGGAAAGGTGAAGGTCCTCAAATGACCGATCAGCTCGTCAAGGGCGTCGACTTCGCATGCGTGGCAACGGCCGACCACGACGCGGCCTGCAGGTTCTACGAGGAGGTGCTCGGCCTCGAGCGCTCGAAGTCGTGGGGCAACCTGCCGGCGACCGAGTTCGAGACCGGCAGCCTCACGATCGTGGTCGCCGACTGGACCGCGTTCGGGCGGGAGAACAACCCGAACCCGAACGCGATCGTCATGCACGTCGACGAGGTCAACGACGCGAAGCCCGAGCTCGAGTCACGCGGCGTGGAGTTCCAGACCGACGTGATCGACAGCGGCTTCTGCCGCCAGGCCTACTTCGCCGACCCGGACGGCAACGCGCTGGGCATCCACAGCTTCTACGGCGAGCGGCCGAGCTAGCTCGCTACCAGGGGCGCGGCTCGCCGTCGCGGAAAAAGCCGCCGGTGGGGCCGTCGTCGGGAATCGTCACGCCCCAGACGACACTGGCGCCGCCGGCGGCGATGTCGCGCCCACCGGCGCCGCCCATGTCGGTGGCGGTCCAGCCCGGGCAGATCGAGTTGACGAGAATGCCGTCGCTCTCGAGCTCCGCGGCAAGGATGCGGGTGAGGGCGTTCAGCGAGACCTTGGAGATGGAGTAGATCGGCTGACCGCCGCCCATCGAGGCGAGCGAGCCGGCCTCGCTGGAGACGTTGACGATCCGCCCGTGTTCGCTGCGGCGAAGCAGCGGGAGGAACGCCTGGATCATGCGCCAGGCGCCGAACAGGTTGGTCTCGAGGCCCCGCCGGACCTCATCGAGGTCGACGTCGACCCCGTGGTTGGACGTGTCGTAGAGGATCGCGGCGTTGTTGACGAGCGCGTCGAGGCGGCCGAAACGGTGCTCGACCGCCGCCGCGGCCGCGCCGACGCTCTTGTCGTCGGCGACGTCGAGCTGCAGGACCGTGATGTCGCCCTTCAGCTCGGCGGCGGCCTCCTCACCCCTCGCCTGGTCGCGCGAGCCGAGAACGACCGCGTAGCCCTGCTCGGCCAACTGGCGGCACACCTCGAGCCCGATGCCGCGATTGGCTCCAGTGACGAGCGCGACGCGGGTGCTCAGCCATGCACCGAGGCTAGCCCTGAAGGCGGCGAGGCCGGGCGCGGCGGAATCGCGCGCGCTCAACCCTCTCCGCAATCGCGTCGCGAACGTCCGCCGCACCGCGGCGGATGACCTCGACGCCATTCGCCTCGCCGTGGCGCACGGCGCCCGCCATCAGACGACCGACCCGCCTCGTCGTCATCACCTCGCGCGGAGTCCGTGTCCGCGCCATCACGTCGAGGAACCCGCGGGCCAGCTCGGGATCCGCGCTGCCCTGGCTGTAGAGCTCCGCCTCGATCGGGCTCATCTCCTCGGCCCGGCCGAGTCGGTTCGTCCACTGATACATCTCGATGCACTCAGCGTCGCGGTTGCGCTCCCACTCGGTCAGCGCTTGATCCAGCAGCCGCCGATCGCCGTCGAGCACCGGCGCGACCTTCTCGCCGAGCAGCCTACCGAAGCGGATCGCGTCGCGGATGCCCTGCGCCGTGACCGGATCCTTGAAGTGGCCGGCGTCACCGGGCAGAGCCCACCCCGGTCCGCGCGAGCGCCGGAAATACGACGCGGTCGAGTTCGTGTGGCGGACCTTGCTCACCAGCCTGGCGCCGTCGAGGCGCGCCGCCAGCCCGGGCACGGAGTGAACGGTGCGCAGATACTCGGCCTCGAGGTCGACCCTGAAGTCGTCCGCGCTATCGACCGGGGGCATCAGCAGCACGAGAACGAGCCCGTCGTCGCAGGGAAAGGCGGTCACCAGCTCGCGGCCCTGGCGCCATTGCGAAGCGCACGAACGCAGCTCCGGCCGACCGTCGCGCCAATAGGCGAAATAGCAACCCCGACCGTTCGGGTTGAACAGGCGGGGAGTCTCCACCACCCCCGCCTCGCGAGCGACGAGCGACTTGCGGCCGTCCGCCCCGATTACCAGCGGTGCGCGGACCTCGCGCTCAATCCCGTCGGCATCTCGATATCGCACGCCGACCATCCGGCCCTCGTCCCAAACGCACCCCAGCGCCTGGCAGCCCTCACGAATCTCCGCACCTGCCTCACGAGCCGTTGCGACCAGCGCCGCGTCAAGCCCGGGCCGGCGTACGCAAAGGGCGTAGTCGACGCCATCGACGGGCGTGTAGCCGGTGCGGATCTCATGGCGACCCCACGCCATCGAGGCCTCGGGTAGGCGCGGCGGGCCGAGCGCGAGGACCCGGTCGAGCGCGCCCAGCCGCTGCAGCTCAAGAACGCCTCCGAGGAAAAGCAGGTGGGTCGAGAGGGTGTCAGCCGGGAATTTCGCGCGCTCGATGCAGACGGCCGAGCGCCCCGCTCGCGCGAGGGCCGTCGCCGTCGCCGAGCCGGCACACCGGGCGCCGACGATGACCGCGTCGACCCGCTCGGCCGGGGTGGCGGTCATGCCTCATGGTCGAGGGCGTTCGGCAGCCCCTGCTTGTACAGCTCGAGATCGGCGGCCTTCTCGGGCTCCATCTCGGGCGGGTCGTAGAGCTTGTACATCTGCGGCGGCGCGGCCTTCGAGCCCGCCGCCTCGAGCAGGGCGGTCGTGGCCGCGCGTCCCGACTCGTTCGCGCCCTCCATCGTCGCCAGATCGATGTCGGTGCGGACGTAGTCACCGCAGAGGAACAGGTTGCGCAGCCCGGTCGCCGCCTCCGGGCGCTTGTCCCAGGAGCCGACGGTGTTGACCAGCAGCGGCGTCGCGTTGGAGTTGCGCCCGCGCTCGGGATGCCACTGGATGCCCGGGTCGATGAAGGCCGAGTGCAGCAGGTCCGGGTCGAGGATCTCGGGGTCGGTGTCGCGGAGGTGCTCGCGGATCTGGTGCCAGACCTCGCGCTTGATCTCGGCGTGCGTGCACTTCTTGGCGACCTTCCCGGTGAGCGGGCCGGGCGTGTCCCAGTCGGAGATGTCGACCGAAAGGCAGTCGACCGCGTCGCCGTTGCCGTAATCGGCCGGGAAGTCGCGCTCGGCCCAGAACTGGGCCTGGGTGAGCGACGTCAGCGCCCACTCCGAGTCGACGTAGGTGACGTGCCCGGCCGTGATGTCGATGCGCTTGCGCAGGAAGAACTGGATCCCGGACATCCAGTCCGTGTAGAGGTCGTTGATCCCGGCGAGCTTCTCGTCCGCGCGCAACAGCTTCGGGGAGAGCAGCTCCTGGATGCGCTCGGCCGGCATCGCCGAGACGAACCAGTCCGCCTCGATCGGTCGCGTACGCCCGTCGTCTGCGGTCGCCGTGGCCTGGGCGATGGCGCCGTCGCCATCGAGCTCGAGCCCGGTCACGCGCTGGCCCATGTGAAAGCTCACCCCGAGCTTCTTCAGCAGGCGGGTCCACGGGCGGATCCAAGCCTCGTTGGTCGGCCGGTCGAGGACGCGGTCGATGGCGCCATCGTTGCCCCGCCCCATGATGTTCATGATGAACGCCTCGGCCATGTTGCCGATGGTCCGCGTGGACGCGATGTTTTCCTTGGCCGCAACGAGCGACCGCGTCAGTCCCTTGGCGATGATCTTCTGGTACTCGGCCGAGCGGGTCTCCGCCCCGACGAAGTCCCACCACGGCACGTATTCCCACTGGCCGTAGCGGCGCTCGTCGCACGAGCTGTAGAAGACCAGCGCCCGCTCCACGAAGTAGGAGATCTCCTGCGGCGGGACCGTCTGATTCTTCGCGAGCCCCTCGATCAGCAGGCCGCGCAGGCCATCGGGCGTCAGCACCGCGTTCGGGTCGGGCACCATGCCGAAGAGCTGCGCGTCGACGCGCCCGTCCGAGCGCACCGAGCGCCCGCCCGTGACGCCGAGCAGGTTGTTGTAGACGCCCTCGGGGTTCTTGCCATCGGGAATCCGCCGCATCGTGTCGGGGATGTGGTGGTAGAAGCCGGGGAAGAAGCGAAAGCCGTGCTCGCCCGGGAGGTTCTTGCGGCCGCCCTTCGCGGTGTGGGGCACGCCGATCGAACGCGCCTTGCCGCCGAGCGCAACGGGCTCGTAGACGTCGACCCTAAATCCCCGCTCGACGAGCTCATGCGCCGCCGTCAGCCCGGCCATTCCGCCACCGAGCACTGCGACATGCCGGCCGGGCTTGACGGCCCCGATCGCGCGCGCGATCAGCGGGTTCGTCGCGGCGCCGAATGCAACCGCTCCCACCCCCGTGTTGCGGATGAACGTCCTGCGCGTGAAATCTCTCTCTTCCATGTGCGCGACAATAACCAACAGGTGTGTTGGTTGTCAACAGGGAACGGTTGCCATCTAGATTTGGCACCGTGAGCAGCGAGGTCAAGCGGCGGATGCCTGCGGCCGCAAGGCGCGAGCGGATCGTCGACGCGGCCCTGGAGGTATTCGCCGCCGGTGGCTACGCCGGCACCTCCATGGGTTCAATCGCGGATCGCGCCGGGATCACCCGAGCCGTCCTCTACGACCACTTCGAGTCAAAGGAGGCGCTCTACCTCGCGCTCCTCGAGGAGCGCAACGCCGCCTTCCTCGCGCATGTCGCCGCACGGATCACCGGCGCCGGCGGTCCGCGCGAGCGCATGCGGGAGACGATCGACACGGTCTTCGCCTTCGCCGAGGAGGAGCCGGCAAGCTGGCGGCTGCTCTTCGGCGGTGATGTCTCCGGCGAGGGTGAGCCGGCGCGCGGGCGCCTTCAGGTCCACACCGAGCTCGTCGGCGCGGTCGCCGCGCTGCTCGCGGCGGACGCCGAGGCCGCGGGCATCGACCCCGCCGCTCGCGAGGCGATGGTCGAGATGTTGATCTCGGCCCTTCGCGGCGCCGTCGAATGGCGCACGCGCAACGCGGACACGGACCGCGACGACGTGGTGGAGGCGGCCATGGAGCTCCTCTGGCGCGGCCTCGGGCGCATCGCCTGACGCCGCAGAAATGTCCAAGCCTTTACCGGCACTTTGCGAGGCGCTTCCTGGCCGCGCCGCAGAATCGTCTGCGACGAGGCAGAACGGAAGGCATGACCATGACCAACATCAGAATGAAGATCGCCGTCGCGGCCACCGTCTTCGGCCTGGGCGGTCTCGGCGGGTTCGCGATCAGCTCCAACCCCGCCCGCAACTCGCAGGCCCAGGTCGCAACCCCGCTTGCCAGCACGGCAAATCCGGCGAGCGTGAAGGCCGGTTACTCCCCGCAGCAGGTGACCACGCGTACAAGCGGCGCGGCGCCGCCCACCACCGTGCCCGCCACGTACACGCCCCAGCAGCAGGTGAGCGCGCAGCCTGTGAGCACGCGCCACGTGCGCACGCGCACCAGCGGCGGGAGCTCCGGCCGCGGCCACCATGGCGGACACCACGGCGGAATTGAGATCGAGCGCGACTGAGCCCTAGCGGGCTCAGTCGCCCGTGACGGCGACGTTCACGGTCCTGCACACGCCGCACTTGACGCGCACCTTCTTGGTCATCTGCAGCTCGTGCATCGAGGCGGCCAGCACGTTGCCGCACTTCACGCAGACATAGTCGTCCGGACCGTTGCCGGTGAAGGCCGGGCGCGCCGGGTCCTCCTGCACCGCGGTGCCGGCCGCGAAGGGAACCTCCCCCTCGCGAATCTCCCGCATCGTCACCGTGGCCACGCGGCCCGTCCCGTCAGAGCGTCCCGAGCTTGCCGGTGAAGTCGGTGATCAGAGCGTCGAGGACGCCCGCGACGACCCCCTCCCCCATCGACGCTGCCTTGCCGGTGATCTGGGCGTTCGTGTGGATATCCCCGCCGCCGTCGTGCAGCTCGAAGGTGACCTGCGCGTTCGCGTGACCCTGCCCGCCGGCCTCCTTCGACTTGACGACCATCACGGCGCGGTGCGCCGCGTCGTCCTTCTCGGTGATCTCGACGGTGCCCGTGAACTTCATCGACATCGCGCCCATCTTCACGACGATCTCGGCGGTGACCGAATCGGGACCGGTGACCTCCAGGACATGACCGCCCTCGACGCACGGGATCACGAGCTCGAGGTTGGTGATCGCCGCCCAGCTCTGATCGATCGGGTTGTCGGTGGTGAACGAGTGGTCGAGTTCGGTTGCCATTTGCTCTGTCTGCCTCCTAGGGGTTGGACACCGTTTATATGCTCGATGGGTGCTGGATGCAGGGACGCATCGTCTTGGACCGCAGAACGCGACCCTGTCGGTACACACCGAACGGGCCGGCGCAGCGGCCAAGGCCGGGCACGACCTCACCATCCACGTCACCTCGTGGGACGCGAAGATCGCCGTCGGGAGCGCTCCGGGCGAGATCACGCTCGAGCTCGGCGCCGACCCCACCTCGCTGCGGGTTCAGGAGGGTCACGGCGGCATGATGGAACTCGACGACGATGACCTCGAGAACATCCATCAGACGATCGACGACGAGGTCCTGAAACGGCGGGAGATCGCATTTCGTTCGACCGGCGCCACGGTCGAGGGCGACATCGTCCACGTCGACGGAGAGCTGACGCTCTTCGGCAACACCGGGCCGGTCGCGTTCGACCTGCGTCTCGGCGATGACGGCTCCGTGTCGGCGAGCGCGACCGTCAAGCAGACCGACTGGGACATGAAGCCCTACTCCGCGCTCTTCGGCGCGCTGAAGGTGGCCGACGAGGTCGAGGTCAAGCTCGACGGGCACCTCGACAGCACCGCGTAGCTAGTCGCGGTAGACGGCCTGGGCGTCGAGCCCACCCTCGACGCCGGGAGGAAGGGCGCCCGTCCCGTGCGCGTAGAGCGCGATGTCCTCGAGCGTCTTCGTCTCGCCGCCGGCCTTGACGAACGCGCCGTTTGACCAGTCCAGGCTCTCCGGGGGTGAGTCAAGCGCGACTCCCGCGAGCAGGCGGGCCTTCTCGAGGATGCGCTCGGTTGCCGTGGTGACCGCGGCCGACGTGCCCGAGGAGGGGGCGGTGTTGAAGCCGTGGCCCTCGCCGAAGCGGTCCGTGTCGGCCGGGACGACCTTGACGTCCAGCGCCGGGACGCCGAGCTCACCGGCAACCAGGCCCGCGTACTCGGCCTCGCGCCCATCCGCCTCGGTCGTGAGGCTCAGGACCATCTTGCCGGTCGGGTGGACGCGCAGAAATACCGCTCGGTAGGCCTCGTCAGCCATCGCTCTCCTCCTCGTCGTTGTTTGCCGCACGGGTTGCCAGCCGCTCTCGCTCCTGATGGGCGGTCAGCGCGTTGTGCTCCTCCAGATCGCAGAACGCCGGCTGCGGCCCGCCGAGCGGATGCGGCGGAACCGCCGGCCGCTCGCAGCCCGGATAGATGCAGATGTTCTGCCCCTCAGCCGCGCTCACCGATTGACCATCCCGGGGTCGTCTTGCCGCGACTCGGCCCGTAACCGCTCGGCATCGCCACCGAGCTCCCTGGCACGGGCGTCGCGCTCGCCCACGCCTCCTCTTCCGCCGCCTCGGATGCCGCAGGCTCGAACTCCTCGGCGGGTGGCCGCTCGTTGAGATTCGCGCCCGCGCCGATCGCATCGATCACCTCGGTGAGCGCCGCGTAGCTGTGCCCGCTGACGAGCGCGTCGCAATGCTCGAGCGCGGCGACCATGCCGCCGGCTCGCACCTCGAAGTCGCTCGCGCCGACGCGGGGGTTGACCCAGACGATGCGATGCGCGAGGCGCGCCAGGCGCGCCATCTCGCGGCTGACCAGCGTGGGATCGCCCCGCTCCCAGCCATCCGAGAGGATCACGACGACGGCGCCGCGCGCCATCCCGCGACGGCCGTGGCGGTCGTTGAACTCCTTCAGCGCGTCGCCGATTCGCGTACCGCTCGACCAATCGGGCGCGGCGGCGGCGGCGCGCTGGATCGCGCGATCGGGATGGCGCGAGGCGAGCGCTCGGGTGACCCTGGTCAGACGGGTCGCGAAAACGAAAGCCTCGGCGTTGGGCCCGGCTCCCGCGGCGCAGGCGAGGAACTGCAGGTACGCCCGGGCGTAGGGCTCCATCGAACCGGAGATGTCGCAGAGCATCACCAGCCGCCGCGGGACGACGCGGCGCCGGCGACGGGCCAGGCAGATCGGGTCACCGCCGGTACGCAGGCTTCCGCGCAGGGTTCGCCGCATGTCGATGCGCTCCCCGCGGCCACGCTCGTAACGGCGAGTCCGGCGCAGCGGTGTCGCCAGCTCGAGCTGCGACATCAGCCGGTAAAGGCGCGCGAGCTCATGCGGCTCGAGCAGGTCGAAGCTCTTCGCCGCGAGAACCTCCTCGTCGCTCGCCATCGCCAGCGGGACGTCGATCTCGGCCGCGTCCGGGTCATCGTCTGCGTCCGTAGGCGCCGACGAACCGATGCTTCCGGTCCGGCTCTCGTCGGCCTGCCTCGGCGGCGAGCCGGAGCGGTCACCCGCCAGACGGGCGTCGGCGGCAGCGGGCTCGGTGCCAGCATCGTCGATCTCGGGCGCGGGACCCCCCGCGCCGCGGCCGAAGACCTCGGCGAAGACAGCGTCGAACGCCGGCACCTCGGTGCGATCTGTGACGAACACGGCGCGCGCGGTCCAGTAGAGACGCCGGCGGCTTTCCGGACGCGTCAAGGTGAGCGCCCGGGCGAACTCGGCGGAGCGCTCCGGGGTCACCGGAAGGCCCGCGTCGCGCAGGCGCGTGCCGAACGAGCCCGCCAGCGCGGCGAGGTCGAGGTGGATCGTCTCGACCGCGAAGGCCGAGGTCTCTTCAGCCACCGCTGCCCACGAGCTGGTCGAGGCCGGCCGCGCGGATCACCTCCTGGTCCTCGTCGTACTTGAGCACCGAGCCGAGCGTGAGATCGATCGCGTCAGGGTCGAGCCGCTCGATGCCGAGCAGATCCAGCGCGGCGAGCCAGTCGATGGCCTCGGCGATCCCCGGCGGCTTCTGCACATCGCTCTCGCGCATCCGCGCCACCGCCTGCGCCACCTGCACGGCAAGCGTCTCGGCGGCGCCCTTGACGCGGCGGCGAATGATCTCGACCTCCCGCTCGGGAGCCGGGTAGTCGATCCAGCGGTAAAGGCAGCGGCGTTTGACCGCGTCGTGGAGGTCGCGGGTCCGGTTGGAGGTGAGGACGATCACGGGCGGATGCGTGGCCGTGATCGGCCCGAGTTCCGGGATCGTCACCGTCGCCTCGCCGAGCAGCTCGAGCAGGAACGCCTCGAAGTCGTCGTCGGCGCGGTCGATCTCGTCGATCAGCAGCACGGCCGGGCGCGGACCCGGGTGCTCGAGCGCGCGCAGCAGCGGCCGGCGGATCAGGTAATCGCGCCCGAAGAGCTCCTCCTCGCCGAGGCTGGCCCCCTGCGAGTCGGCGAGGCGGATGCTGAGCAACTGGCGGGGATAGTTCCATTCATAGAGGGCCTCGGCCGCGTCGATGCCTTCGTAGCACTGAAGCCGCACGAGCGGCGTGTCGAGCACCATCGCCAGCGATCGGGCCGCCTCGGTCTTGCCGACGCCGGCCTCCCCCTCGAGCAGCAGCGGCTGTGGCAGCCGCAGGCTGAGGAACATCGACGTCGCCAGGCCCTCGTCGACGAGGTAGTCGACCGCGGCGAGCCGCTGCGCCAGCGTCTCGACGTCGGGAACCAGCGCGGCGACCTCGCCCCCGGCCTCGCCCGTGACCTCGCCGGGCGCGGTCATGCCGCCGCCCGAGCGTCGAGGACCGCCTGATAGTCCTCCGGCGGTGTCGACGTCGAGCGGGATCGGGCCCGCCACCGTGCACCTCGACCACCTCGTCCCCGCGCTGATCGAGCAGCCGCCAGACGCCCTTGTCGCCGTGCAGGTTCGCGAGGTCGGCGAAGACGCTGCGCGCGAAGGCGATCGGGTGCCCACGGCCGTCGTCGTAGCGGCAGACCGCGAGCGGCGCCTCCCCGCGCCCGGCGATCAGCGCCGCAACCGTCTCGGCCGTGACCCCGGGCTGGTCGCCGAGCATCAGCACCAGCACCTCGGCGCGGGGGTCGACGGCTCCGAGCGCCGCCGCGATCGACGACGAGCAACCCTCGCCGTAGGCATCGTTGACGACGACCTCGGCGTCCGTCGAGGTCGACCCGCTCGCGGACCTCGCTCGGCGGCACCGCCGATGGCGACGATCAGCTGGTCGAAGCCGGCGCTGCGCGCGACGCCGACGACATGGCCGAGCAGTGTTCCGTCGCCGTAGGCGAGCAGCTGCTTGGGCCGCCCGAGGCGCTTCGAGCCGCCGGCGCCGAGGACGAGGCCCGTGACGAAGGAGTCAGCCGGCGAGGGAGGCATGCTCGCTCCCGGCCTCCTCGAACTTCGCCTTGCAGCCCTCGCAGCAGAAGTAGTACGTCTCCCCATCGCGCTCGACCGAGGGGGTACCCGCGACCGCGGCGACCGTCATCCCGCAGATCGGATCGACCGCAATCCCCGAGGGGTCAGACCCCTTAACATTCTTAACATTCGCGATCCGCGCAGGATCAGCCTGCAAACCGCGCGTTTCGCTTGTTAAGGGGTCTGACCCCTGGGTTCGGCGCACGGCTACGACTCGGGCCAGGATCGAGACCGCGATCTCGCCCGGCGTGCGGGAGCCGATCTCGATGCCGGCCGGCACCTCGATGCGCTCGAGCAGGCTCTCCTCCACGCCGTCCGCGCGGAGCTCGTCCAGAACCCCCGCGCCACGTTTGGCGCTGGCGACCAGGCCGACGTAGGGAGGCCGGCCTCGAGTCCGCGGCGCAGGAGCCTGAAGCTCGTCGCGACCGTGCGCGGCCACGATGAGTCGCGAGTCGCCGGCCTCCGGCTGGGCGCTTCGTCGACGTCACCATGTCGAGCTCGAGCTCGGCGCCGATCCGCCTGAGGGCCGCGGCGATCGGCGTGTCGCCAACGACCAGGACCCGCGGCGCCGGCGGTGCCGGCTCGAGGAAGACCTCGATCGCCCCGCCCGACAGGCATGGGTTGCGGACCGTGACCGCGCCGTCCTGCACCGCGACGTCACCGTCCACGCCGGACTCCTCCCCATCGGGAAGGATCTTCAGCAGCACCGGCTCGCCGCTGTCCAGCGCGATCAGCGAATAGGCGCGGACGCTCTGCTCGGCGCAGACGCCACCGACGAAGCCCTCGATCGTGCCGTCGGCGAGAACGAGCGCAACGCTTCCCGGCTCGACGCTGGTCGGACTCTGCGCCCTGACCACCGTCGCGGTCACGAACGGGATCCGGGCGGCGGCGAGCTCCTGCGCTCGCCGCGCCAGCGCGGCGGGAATCATTGCGGCGGCTCGGCGCGCCCCTGCATGGCGGCCCAGACGCGGGCCGGCGTGCACGGCATGTCGATGTGGTCGACCCCGTGCGTCTGCGTGCAGCGCGTCGATCACCGCGTTGACGATCGCCGGCGGCGAGCCGACGTTCGGCGACTCACCGACGCCCTTGGCGCCGAGCGGGTGATGCGGGCACGGGGTGACCGTCTCGCCCAGCTCGAAGTCGGGGCACTCGAGCGCGGTCGGGATCAGGTAGTCCATGAACGACGAGTTGAGGCAGTTGCCCTCCTCGTCGAAGGAGATCAGCTCCATCAGCGCGATCCCGATGCCCTCGGCGAGACCACCGTGGATCTGGCCATCGACGACCATCGGGTTGATCCGCACGCCGCAGTCGTCGACGGCGATGAAGCTGCGCACGGTCACCTGAGCGGTGTCGGGGTCGATGTCCACGACCGCGATGTAGGCGCCGTAGGGATAGGTGAGGTTCGGCGGGTCGTAGATCACCTGGGCGTCGAGGCCGCCCTCGAGTCCCTCCGGCATGTCGCCGCCGCTGTAGGCGTAGGAGGCGATGTCCTCGATCAACGCATCCTTGGAGGGATCTCCCTTGACGTACCAGCGCCCCTTCTCCCAGGCGAGGTCCTCGGGCCGCGTCTCGAGCATCGTCGCCGCGATCAGCCGCGCCTTGTCGCGGACCTTGCGCGAGACGATCGCGACCGCGCCGCCGGAGACCGGGGTCGAGCGGCTGCCGTAGGTGCCGAGGCCGTACGGCGACTTGTCGGTGTCGCCGTGGCGAACCTCCACGTCCTCCGGGCGGGATCCCGAGCTCCTCGGCGACGATCTGGGCGAACGTCGTCTCGTGGCCCTGACCCTGGGTCTGGCAGCTGAGGCTCACGACCGCCTTGCCCGACGGGTGCACCCGCAGGTCGGCGCCGTCGTTCATCGCCAGGCCGAGGATGTCCATGTGCTTGCGCGGCCCGGCGCCGACGCCCTCGGTGAAGAACGAGACGCCGATCCCCATCAGCTCGCCGCGCGCGCGCTTTTCGGCCTGCTCGCGGCGCAGGTCCTCGTAGCCGGCGATCTCCATCGCCACCTTCATCGTCTCGGCGTACTCGCCCGAGTCGTAGGTCCAGCCGGTGGTCGTCTCGTACGGGAACTGCTCGGGTGCGATGAAGCTCCGCATGCGCAGGTCGATCGGATCGACGCCTTCATCTCGAGCGCAAGCGCGTCGACCATGCGCTCGACCAGATACACGGCCTCGGTGATGCGGAACGAGCAGCGGTAGGCGACGCCGCCCGGCGCCTTGTTGGTGTAGACGGCCTTGACCTTCACGTGCGCGGCCTCGAGGTCGTAGGAGCCGCAGACGATGTGGAAGAACCCGGCCGGGAACTTCGTCGGCTGCGCGGTCGAGTCGAAGGCGCCATGGTCGGCGATCACGTCGACGCGCAGGCCGGTGATCTTGCCGTCCTTCGCGCAGATCTCGCCGCGCATGATGTAGTCGCGGGCAAAGCCGGTCGACATCAGGTTCTCGGAGCGGTTCTCCACCCACTTGACCGGCACGCCGGCGACGATCGAGCCGGCGATCGCGCAGACGTAGCCCGGATAGACGGGCACCTTGTTGCCGAAGCCGCCGCCGATGTCCTGGCAGCGGATCCGGATCATGTGCTCGGCGAGCCCGGCGACGTGCGCGTAGACGGTGCGGTGCGCGTGCGGCGCCTGGTTGCCGTTGTAGATGTCGAGCTGGCCGGTCTCGGGGTTGAAGTCGGCGATCATCCCGCAGGTCTCGAGCGGCGCCGGGTGGCAGCGCGGGTAGATGATGTCGCGGCTGACGATCGTGTCGGCCTCGGCGAAGGCCTTGTCGGTCGCGGCCTCGTCGCCGGCCTCCCAGGTGGGGCTGGCGAGGTTGTCGCGCTGGCCCGACTTGTCGTCGCGGATCAGCGGCGCGTCGGGGTCGAGCGCCTTGCGCGCGTTGACGACCGCCGGCAGCGGCTCGTACTCGACGTCGATCAGCGACAGCGCGTCGTTGGCCGAGTACTCGTCGGTCGCGATCACGAAGGCGACCTCCTGGCCCTGGAAGCGGACCTTGTCGCCGGCGAGCACCGCCTGGGTGTCGTAGGAGATCGTCGGCATCCAGGCGAGGCCGAGCGTCTCGAGGTCCTTGGCCGTGACGACCGCGGCGACGTTCGGGTGCGCGAGCGCGGCCGAGGTGTCGATCGAGACGATCTTCGCGTGGGCGTAGGGGCTGCGCAGGATCGCGCCGTGGACCATGCCCGGGCAGCTCGATGTCGTCGAGGTAGGTGCCCTGGCCGCGGATGAAGCGCGCGTCCTCCTTGCGCTTCAGCCGCCCGAAGCCGATCGGCCGCTCGGTGGTGGGACTCGGAAGGTTCTCGACTACCGCCATGCGCTCAGGCCTCCTGCCCCTGCGTTGTGCCTCGCCCCGGCCTCGTGCTCGGCGGCCCAGCGCACGGCGCCGACGATGTTCTTGTAGCCCGTGCAGCGGCAGATCCCGCCTGAGATCGCCGTCCGGATCTCCGCCTCGGTTGGGTCGGGGTTCTCGTCGAGCAGGGCGCGCGTCGGTCATCATCATCCCCGGCGTGCAGAAGCCGCACTGCAGCGCGTGGCGCTCGTGGAAGCCCTGCTGGACCGGGTCGAGCCGGCCGTCGACCTCGAGCGACTCGACCGTGCGGATCTCGTGGCCGTCGCACATCGCCGCGAGGACCGTGCACGACTTCACCGGCTTGCCGTCCATGAGCACGACGCAGGCGCCGCAGTTGGAGGTGTCGCAGCCCCAGTGGGTGCCCTTGAGGCCGAGCGTCTCGCGGATGAAGTGCACGAGCAGCAGGCGCGGCTCGATCTCCTCCGAGACCTGCTCGCCGTTGACCGTCATCGACACGTTCATGAGTTCAGGCCTCCTGTCCAAGGGCGCGCGCCGCCGACCGGCGCAGCGCGCGTTGGGTCAGCACGCCGGCGAGGTGGCGCTTGTAGTCGACCGGGCCGCGGCCGTCGGCGCATCGGCGTGCAGTCCTCCGAGGCGATCCCGCCGGCCTGCCGCGAACAGCTCCTCCGAGGGCGGCGTGCCGCGCAGCAGCTCCTCGGCCCGGGTGAGGTGGATCGTCGTCAGGCCGACCGCGCTGAGCGCGATGCCCGACGTCGGCGATCGTCCCGCCGTCGACCCAGACGCGCGGCGGACGCCGCGGCGATCGCCCAGTCGCCGGCGCGGCGCTCGACCTTCTCGTGGGCGCTGCCGGCGCCCGGCGCGAACCGGCAGCCGGACCTCGGTGAGCATCTCGCCCGCGCCGACCGCGGTCATGTACGGGCCGACGTGGAAGTCCTCCATCGCGACGACGCGCTCGCCCTCGGGGCCGCGGATCACGACGCTCGCCTTGACCGCCGAGCACACCGCCGAGAGGTCCTCCGCCGCGTCGGCCTGGCACAGCGAGCCGCCGATCGTGCCGCGGTTGCGGACGACCGGGTCGGCGATCACCTCCTCGGCGTCGCGGAAGAGCGGAAGCCTCTCGGCGAGCAGCTCGGACTTGAGCAGGTCGACGTGGCGGGTCAGCGCCCCGATCCGGATCTCGTCGCCCTCCTCGCGGATGTAGGCCAGCTCGGAGATCTCGTTGATGTCGACGAGGTGCTCGGGGTTGGCCAGCCGCAGCTTCATCATCGGCAGCAGGCTGTGGCCGCCGGCGATGATCCGCGCCTCCGGGCCACCGCGCGCCAGCGCCGCGATCGCGCCGTCGACGCTCGTCGCCCGCTCGTACTCGAATGGCGCCGGGGTCTGCATCAGGCTCCTTCTCGAGCCGGTCTCGCGTCGGTAGCCGCTTGCGCGGCTTGCCGATGTCGTCGCGCTGCTCGTACTGCACCGGCGCGTCGGTGCCGATGACCGGCGAGCGCGGCAGGTTCTCGGGCCGCTCCTGGCGGCCGTCGGGATAGAGCCGGCGGGCCGCGAGGCTGCCGCCCTCGATGTTGCGCAGCACCTCGCCCGACGGGCTGGCGGCGGCGATCGGCGCCTCGCGGCCGAGCCGCGCGAGCGTGAGCGTCCCCAGCGTGTAGACCTCGCCGATTCGCGTCGGCGTTGACCTCGTTGCTCTCGGGCACGTTGCGCAGGCCCGTCGGCCGCGGCGCCGGGATAGACGCTGTCGATCAGGCCCATCGCGTCGTTGAGGCCCGCCTTCTTGACGAGCAGGCCCTCGAGCAGGTCGACGCCGGCGTCGAGCTGGCCGTTGATCGTCGCCGACGATCTCGTTGACGGGCTCGCTCTTGTCGATGATCCCGCTCACGCCGGCGATCACCTCGTCGAGGCCGTTGGTGATCTTGCGCAGCTCGACGATCGTCGAGACCAGGTAGTAGACGAGCGCGAGCACGATCAGCACGACCGCGATCAGCATCACCACCCCGGCCGCCGGCATCTAGGCACCGCCTCCGTTCGACCCGCCGGGCGTCGTCGACGATCACGTCGAGCGAGCCGCCGTAGTCGGCGACGCCGGCGACGGTCTGCTCGACCTGGGACCTCGTGGTCACCAGCAGCGCGGCGGCGTCGAGGTCCTTCGAGCCGGCCTTGGCCGCGACGGTTGCGATCTGGCTGCACGCTCGGGACGATGCTCTTGGCCGCCTCAGCACGCCGCTGAGCAGGTAGACGACCACCGGGATGATCACGACGAGCAGGACGACGTCGCCGATCCACCAGAGCGTCATCGCGGCCTCCGCTCGGCGACGATCGCCGCCTTGCGCGCGATCCCCGGCAGCGCCGAGAGGATCACGTCGAACTGGGCGTTGATCGCCTTCACCGCGGGCTCGAGCGGGCGCAGGTGCTCGGCCTCGACGCCGGTCAGCGCGGTCGCGAGCGTGGCCAGCCCCTCCGAGATCGCGGTCGAGGCCCTGGCGCACCCGGATCAGCGCGACCGCGAGCACGGCGATCACGACGACCGCGAGGATCACGCTGAGGGCGATGTAGGCGTCGGTGCTCATGCGGTCGCTCCCTCGGCGCTCGGTTCCGCCGGCGCGGCTTCGGCCCGAAGCCGTCGGTGAGCGCGTTCATGTAGCCGTCCTGGACGACGGCCTCGTCGACGATCTGGGCGAGCACGGGCGCGGTCGCCTCGAGCTCGGGGATGTGCGCGGTGTTCGCGCGCGACCTTGCCGGCGGTCTCGAGCAGACCGTCGACCGAGCGCTGGATCCGCGCGACGTTCATCAACAGCATCGCCAGCAGCGCCGCGACGACGAGGGCGGCGACGAGCCCGATGATCAGCGCGATCGTCCAGTAGCCGTGGCTCGTCAGCGCGACAACGTCATTTACCGACCGCCGCCTTTCGCAGCGCGCGCGCCGAGTGCAGGATGCGAACGCCGGAGTCGTTGATGCGCGAGATCCCGTCGAGCCCGTCGGTCTGGCTGCGGACCACCTTGACCGCGCCGTCGGCGGTCTCCGCCTGGTCGGCGATCCGGCGCGAGAGGGCGACGATCGTGATCACGATCGCCGCGGCGACCGCGATCACGACGACACCCAGGACGATGCCGATCGTCCAGCCAGTCGTTGACGCCGTCGTCAGCAACGAATCTCCTCATACGATCCTCATGCCCATGGGTCAGTGATACGCACCTCATTCCTCAGGCGTCCTCGTCTGTCAGTCGAGGCGATGCCCGCATCGCGCAGGTCAGGCTCGCCCTCGCCCTCGACGTCGGGACCGCCATCGGTCGTCGCGTCGGCCTGTCGCCGCCCTCCGGGTCGATGCCGGCCTCGGTCGCGGGCTCGTCTCGACCGTGCGGCCGGTGACCTCGCTGCCGAGCTCGGGGTCGTCGCCAGGATGGTCGGCGCCATCCTCCGGCGGGACGATCCCCTCGTCCGCCGGTCTCCGCCCACTCCCCCTTTTCCTCTTCGATTGCAGCCATCGATCTCTCCTCTGATCCGTAGCTCGGTGCGTGTCTACCCTTGTGCCGGAAGGAGCTTACGTGAGCACGACGCCCACCTCCGAGCGCATCGCCGTCGACTGGCTGCGCGAAGGCAGGCGGGTCGTCGGCGCCACGCTCGTCGAGACGATCGGCTCCGCACCGCTCGACCCGGGCGCGCAGATGCTGATCGACGATCAGATCAACATCGAGGGCTCGGTCACCGGCGGTTGCGTCGAGGGCGCGCTGGTCGAGGAGGCCCGCGGGATCCTCGCCGGCAACCCGCCCGCGGGTCGTCACCTACGGGATCTCCGACGAGCAGGCGACGGGCGTCGGCCTGATGTGCGGCGGCACGGTGCGGGTCTTCGTCCACGAGCACCGGCGGCGAGGCCCTCGATGCGCTCGAGGCTGTGGCCGATGCCCGCGCCGCCGACGAGCCGGTCGCGCTGGCGACGCTGCTGGAGGGCGAGGGCGCCGGCGCCAAGATGGCGATCTGGGTCGGACCGCGCTGTCGGCAGCCTCGGCGTCACGGAGCTGCTCGATCGCTCGGTCGAGCGCGACGCCCGCGGCCAGCTCGACGAGGGCCTCTCGCGCATCCGCCGCTACGGCGCCGACGGGGCGGTGATGGGCGCCGACCTCGCCGTCTACATCCAGGCGTTCTCGACCCAGCCGCGGATGATCATCTTCGGCGCGATCGACTTCTCCGCCGAGATGGCGAAGCTCGCGAGCGAGCGTCGGCTACAAGGTCACGATCTGCGACGCCCGCGAGCCCGTTCGTGCAGAGCCCGCGGTTCTCGCGACACCGCCGAGGTCGTCGTCGATTGGCCCGACCGCTATCTCGAGGGCCGAGACGCTGGGCGACCGCGACGTCGGTCCTCGTCTTCACCCACGACTCCGAAGTTCGACGAGCCGGCGCTCGATCGCGGCGCTGGCAACCGGCGCCGGGTTCGTCGGCGCGCTCGGCAGCCGCCGCACCCAGGAGCGCCGGATCGAGCGCCTGCGCGACGCCGGGCTCGACGATGAGGCGATCGCCCGCATCCACGCCCCCTGCGGCCTCGACGTCGGCGCCCGCACCCCGGCCGAGACCGCAGTCTCGATCCTCGCCGAGGTGATCGCGGTGCGCAGCGGGCGCACCGGCGAGAGCCTGCGCGAGACCAGCGGCCCGATCCACGCGCAGGGGCAGCAGGTAGGCGCGTAGAGCGTTAGGGCGCCGCGACCGCGAGCCCCTGTTGGGCCGCTGCCGAGGCCAGGCGCCGGTCGTAAGCCACGAACTCATCGGCCTCGACCCTGAGCGCACTCGCGAGATGAATCGCGTCCAAGGTCCTCACCGAAGCGGACGCGAGACGAGCGGCCGCCCGCAACAGTGAGTCGCTCAGGTCGACCAGCAAGCAGGAGGCAAGGAGCCGCTCGGTTTCATCTCCGACCGCGGGCGCCGGGTTGGCGATCGCCGTCGCCCGCGGCACCTCGACGAGCGCGATACGACTGGTGGCGATCAGCTGCCCCTCGTCGAGATGCTGGGCAAGCGCCTCGCTCTCGGGCTCCTCGATCACGAGCTTGACCAGCGCCGACGAATCGACGTAGACGAGACGGCTGTCAGCGGTCAGCGCGATCGGCCTCGATCGCCTCGCTCGCGCTGACATTCCCGGTCACCGGGCTGCGACGGAGGGGTCGCTGCAGCGGTGATCCCGGAGAAACGTCGCCCGCCGCGAGGAGGCGCTCGACACGACCAGCCGGGACGGGAGCAAGCACGGCGACCGGTGAGCCGTGGTGCGTGACCTCGATAGTCTCGCCGCGCTGCACGCGCCGGATCGTCGCCGTCAGCGTGTCGCGAAGTTCGCGTATCCCCATTTTTGTGGCCACAGTGGTCACAAACGGTACCACCGGGTTCAGCTGAATTCGGCCGCCACCACGTCGAACATCGCGAGCGAGGGGCGCCACTCGACACGGGCGCGCGCGGCCGCGAGTTGATCAAGGTCGAGCAGGCCTTTCTCGCGGGCGCCGCGAAAGCACGCGCGCAGCTCGTCCGCATCCATCACCTCCGCCAGGTCGATGAGCGTCCGGGCGACGGACGTAACGGGAATGCCGTCGACAATGTCCTGGTCGTCGGGATGCAGCGGCGGCCCGTAGTGAGGCACGACGTTGGGTGGAAGGTCGTGCGGGCGGCGCGGATCATCCTCGCGCCCGGCGATGTAGACGTGAATTGGCTCGAGTTCGTCCATTCGGTCAGCGTGCCGGTTCCGGCGTGACCGAACAACACCCAAATGAAACGACTCTGTGTCGGAAGCGCGTCAGGCCAGCGGCGCGATGACTACCGCTGCCTCGGGGGTCACGCTGCGGAAGCTGAACGACTCCTCCAGATAGAGGTTCACGCCATCGCCGTCGTGGAGAGTCGTAGCCCACCGAGATGTCCTGCCCGCACTCGAAGAGGAAGTCGCCGCCGCGCAGCGTGAGCACGACGCCGCCTTCGATGCCAGGCGTCCACACCATCGGGCCGCCGAGGATCTCGCGCAGATGCTCGACCAGCGGGTAGCCGCCGTGCTCCGCCGTCTCGACGACGCGGGTGTAGTCGCGGCTTGAGAGCGCCAGCGCGTAGGGGCCGCCGACGCCGTTGCGCATCAGCCGCTCGACGGCCTGTGCAATCGCGCTGGGGTAGTTGTTGATCTCTTTGGGCGGGCGCATGGTCTGCCCGGCCGAGGTCTCGCCGATCCCGGCATCCCGGCGTCGCCCCAACCATGAAGCACCGCCGAGTTCTCGCGGCTCGCGAGGTTGACGGCGGCCTCGTCGAGGCTGTCGAAGTCGACATCCTCCGCGCCGCGGTCGCCGGCGGCGAGCTCTGCGCGCGAGAGCGTGAAGGGGGCACGCAGCTCGACCACCGCCAGGCTCTGGCGGCGCCGGGCAACGAGGCCGGCCTGGTCGGTCGGAACTTCCTCGACCCGACCGAGCGGGGTCGCCGAGTACTTCCATCCGCGAGGCCCCGAGAAGTCGACGAGCCGGCGCGCCCCGAGCGCGGGAACGAGGCGCTCGCGAGCCTCGTCGTCGATCTGCTGCCACACCTCGTCGCCGAACGGCGCCAGGCCCCGAAGCAGGTGGTTCATCAGTCGCGCCCCCGCAGCGAGCCGATCCCGAGGGATCCCCCGGGGCCGCTCGACGTTGATTCGCCGGCGGCCTCGCCACCGGACTCGTCTTCGCTCTCCGCCTCGGCTTCCTCGCCGTGCTCGACGATGTCGCCCTCGACGAAGAGGACGCCCTCGGCGATCTCGCGCCAGCGGGGAGAGCGCCGAAGGAGGAACTCGAGGTCCATCGAGAAGTGCTTGAACTCCTCGCCCTGAGCGTCGGCCATGATCGCTCTGGCCTCCGGGTTGCGCTCGAGCGCCAGGCGCTGCGCGTACCACCCGATCGCCTCGGCCTCCTCGGTCAGCGAGGTGCAGATCCGCGCGAAGGTCCGCGTCCTCGTCGAGCTCGGAAGGTGGCTCGTGGTACTGCTCGGTGGGCATCGCGGCGAAGCCTAGCGAGGGGCTCGCCAGGCGGTCAGCCGTGGTTGGTGGGCGCGTCCGCCTCGGCGCAGGGCATGGCGGTCGAACGCTTCGTATACCTCGACAGAAAGCGCCAGGTGATCCGCGCCCCGCTCGGGCCCTTGGGGTCGGTGAAGTTCGCCCACTCCGGATCGCTGGATCCGCCGGGCCAGAAGTGATTCATGCCGTGGATCAGCCAGCGCTCGCCGATCACGCAACCGTCCGGGTCGGCGCACGCGCCGTCATCCACGGGACCTACGAGCAGAAGTAGCTCACAGTCGGGCGCGCCACCATGTGAGCGGACTGTGATCGGGTCCTAACGCGACGCGACATCTTGGCAATACGGGCTTCCTAGGCTTTTGCCCATGCCTGTAGTCAGAAATGTTGTGGTCGTCGGCCACGGCATGGTGGCCATCGCTTCGTCGAAGCGCTGCGTGCCAGGGACACCGCAATCGTCGTCGTATGACGGTCTTGCCCGAGGAAACCGAGGCCGCCTACGACCGTGTCGGGCTCACCGCGTACACCCAGTCCTGGGACGGGCCCAGCTGCGCCGCCCGGCGACGACACACCGGCGACAGCAGGTGGACTCGATCGGTACCCGGTCACCGCATCGACCGCGCCGCCAAGGGGTGGTGGCCGGCACCGGCGAGCGCCGGTGACGACGCGCTGGTCCTGGCCACCGGTTCCTACGCCTTCGTGCCGCCGGTGCCGGGCCACGACCTGCCGGGCCGCGGTGCGTATCGCACGCTCGACGACCTCGACGCGATCCGGGCCGACGCGGCGCACCCTCGACGCCGGCCACACCCGATCCCGGGTCGTCATCGGCGGTGGGGTTGCTGGACTGGAAGCGGCGAACGCGCTGAGCCGTTCGGGATGACGCCGCACGTCGTTGAATGTGCACCGCGGCTGATGGCCCGCAGCTCGACGTGGCGGGCGGGCGCTGTTGGGCAGGATGATCGCCGCACTGGGAATCGCCGCGCATCGTCGATGTCGGGACCGCTGCGATCGAGGCTCCGACGACGCATCCTGCGGGTCCGCTGTCCGACGTGGACGCTCGATCGACGCCGGGCTGGCGATCTTTGCCGCAGGCGTCCGCCCGCGCGATGACCTTGCCCGAGACGGCGGGCCTGCGCGCCGGCCGAGTGCGGCGGGGTGTTGACCGACTTGGCCTGCCGCGACAAGCGATCCGATCTTCGCGGTCGGGGAGGTGGCCGCTATCGAGTCGGTGCTACGGACCGGTGGTGCCGGGCTACACCAGCGCCGAGCTGGTCGCCGACGGGCTACCCGGCGGCGCGGCCGAGTTCCTCGGCGCTGACATGTCGACGAAACTCGAACTGCTCGGCGTCGATGTGGCCAGCTTCGGTGATGCCATGGGCGCCGCCGCGAATTGCCTCGAAGTCGTCGTCAACGATGCGGCCAACGAGACCTACGCCAAGCTCGGACCCTCCGATGATGCGAGGACGCTGTTCGGTGGCGTCCTGGTTGGTGACGCATCGGCTTACGGCGTGCTTCGGCCGATGGTCGGCAGCGAACTGCCCGGCGATCCGATGGCGTTGATCGCTCCGCCGAGAGCGGCGATGTGGAGCCAACTTTGGGATTCGGAGCGTTCCGGATGCGGCGCAGATCTGCTCGTGCACCAACTGGCCAGGGGTGCGTCTGCGCCGCCGCGATTGACGGCGGCTGCCCGACGTTCTCGCTCTGACCTGGACCTCGGCTGGGACTTCGTGCGGCTCCCTGTGTGCCGCTGCTCAAGAACTGCTGGTGCCAAGGGCGTCGAGCAGTCGGAGCCGCTGTGCGATCACTTCGACCATCCCGTGCGGAGCTGTCCGATCATCTCCGCCACGGAGATCCGGCATCTCTCCGGCCCGCTGGAGCGTTTCGGCACCGGAAAGGTTGCGACATCTGCAAACCCGTCGTCGCCTCGATCTTGGCGTCCACGAGTTCGGGTCACATCCTCGACGGCGAGCAGGCCTCGCCGCAGGATTCCTACGACCACTTCCTGGCGGATTCCAACGTAACGGCAGCTATCGGTGGTGCCCGGGTCCCCGGTGGTGACATCACGCCGAGAAGCCGATCCTGATTGGCGAAATCGCCCGGAGATTCCGAGCTGGCACCAAGATTACGGGTGGGCACGGATCGATCTGTTGGCGCTAGAGTCGAACAGCTGCCTGCTGATCTGGCGCCGGCTCTCGATGGCGGGATGAGTCCGGCACGCTTACGGCAAGGCGCTGCGCACGGTGAAGTGCTGCGTCGGCAGCGACTGGTGCCGTACGGTCAGCAGGATTCGGTCCAGCTGGCCATCGATCTGGAGCTGCGCTACCGCGGACTGCGAACCCCGCACAAGATCAAGATGGGTGTCTCGGGCTGCGCCCGGGAGTGCGCCGAGGCCCGAGCAAGGACGTCGGCGTCATCGCCACCGAGAACGGCTGGAATCTCTACGTCGGCGGCAACGGCGGATGACACCCCGGCATGCCGACCTGCTGGCCGGCGACTGACGACGTCACCCTGATCCGCTACGTCGACCGCTTCCTGATGTTCTACATCCGCACCGCCGATCGTTGCAGCGCCGCGCCGTGGGTGGAAGCTCGAGGGCGGCCTCGAGTATTGCGCGAGGTCGTCGTGCAACGACTGGCTCGGTCTGGCGCGGATTGGAGGCGGCGATGGCCCGCCACGTCGAGGACTACGCCAGCGAATGGAAAGGCGTGCTCGACGACCCGGACAAGCTGTCGCGGTTTGTCTCGTTCGTCAACGCGCCCGAGGCGCCGACCCCACCGTGGATTCACCGAGCGAAACGGCCGAAAAGTGCCTGTGGCCATGGGCATCCGGTCCGCGTCAACCTGAAGAGGACACGGTATGACCCTGCTCGACGACACCCGCGCTGACGTCCTGGTGTGGACCACCGCTTGCGCACTCGACCGTCTGATTCCCGGCCGGGGGTCGGGGTCCGACTCGCCGACGGAGCCCAGGCGCGCTGTTCCGGCTCGACGACGATTCGCTGCACGCGATGGTAATGTCGACCCGTTCTCCGGGCGGCGGTGCTATCTCGGGCATCGTCGGTGACCGGGCCGGCCGGGCGGTGGTGCAGTCGCCGATCAAGAAGCAGGCGTTCGCTTTCGATGACGGCGTCTGCCTGGATTCCGACGGCGTCTGTGTCGCGGTGTACGAAACCCACGTTTCCGAGGACGGTGTGGTGCACGTCGGCCGCTGAAGCGACTTGTCAGGACTGCAGTTCGGTGAACAGCGCCCCGGCCGCTGTATTCAACTCCGGTTGCCTACCAACCCTTTTCTCACGGGTTCCCTCGTTGGTCGCGAGTCGGACGACAAGTGCCGTAATCAGCGCACCCGTGGCACAACGGCCTTGAGCACATCGGCAGTAGTAAGGGCGAAGAAGCGCCGCTGACTGCTGCGGAGCAGGTCGATCCAGGCCTCATCGGTGGCATTGACGTCAACGTGGTCGGTCAACAGCACTGCTTCATAGAGCTCGAGCAGGCGCCGAATCGTCACGGTGCCGTGTAGCAC
>CAWCNF010000009.1:0-854136 GCA_963796815.1 uncultured Solirubrobacterales bacterium | reverse complement strand
GGGCGGCCCACGGCGGGCCGCCCCGTTTTGATCTCAGCCTCCTTGCGGGGAACGCCGCTCCGCGCTAGTCGCGGCGCGTCCGTGCACTGAGCTTGAAACCGATCCCGGGCTCGCCGCCGCGGGTGAGCACGCCGGCGTAGTAGACGCCCGGGTCCGGATCGTCGATCCGGCAGGTCAGATGGCGGCCGCTGTTCGTGGTGTCGCGGCACTTGAAGACGTTCTTGGTGGCGGTCTGGCCGCGCCTCAGGAAGAGGCCGACGTCGGCGCCGGGGCCGGTGTAGGCGCGCACGCGCAGCCAGCGGGTGTGGCCGTAGACGCGCAGCTTGTACTGGCGCCACTCACCTGGGAGGCCGGTGGTCGCGTGGTCACGCCCGCCCTTGGCGCGCAGCGTCTGCGGCGCCGAGGCGTCCGGGACCGCGACGGGCGCAGCGGCCGGGTCGCTGGGGCTGCCGGTGAAGTCGACCATCCGGTTGAGCGGCGAGCCCAGGTTCCAGTGGGTCGCCAGGTAGCCCTGCACGTTCGGGTTGGAGTTGAAGTAGTCGTCGAAGTTGCAGTCGAAGCGGGGGGTGCCGGGGCAGCGCAGAACCGTGCCGCTCTGGTTGATGTCGCCGCCGTCGGGCGAGTAGCACATGACGTCGGCCTCCTCGTAGCAGTGGCCGCCGCTGCCGGTGGAGTTCGGCGCGTTGTACTGGACCGCGCCCATCAGGTGCCCGCTCTCGTGCATCGGGGTCTCGCCGTCCCAGCAGGGCTGGTAGATGATCCCGTAGCCGCCGCCCATGTTCGACTTGTTGTCGATGCTGAGCGTCTCGTCGGCGTCGTAGGAGGCGATGCCGCAGGCGCCGCCCGCCTGGTTATCGAGGAAGACGATGTAGTCGGCGCGGTTGGTGTTGTAGCCGGCGGCGCGCGCCCCGGCGACGACCTGGCTGAAGCTTGTGCCGGTCACGGTGATCGGGGCGACGCTCACCTGGCCGGTGTCGTCGCAGAGCATCTTGTAGTCGGCGTCGGGACCGCCGCTCGCCAGCGACTCGGAGTTGAGGACCGCGTCCATCCGCCCGATGATGTGGCGGATCTCGTCGGTCGCCTCCGCGGTGCGATCGGGCGTGCCGCCGACTCGCGCGTAGATGACCTGCTGGTAGTAGTCGGTCGCGCACACCGGCTGGCGCTCCGCGGCGCCGGGGGTGAAGCCGGTGCCGTCGGGAGCGAGCTGCTCGTCGCGGGTGTCAATCGCCTCCTGCTCGACGTCGGGGCCGTGCGTGAGCAGCGGCTCGCCAACGGGCGGGGCGACCTTGTAGAGGCCTGAGGGAAGGCGCTTGGGTGCCGGCGCCGGCGACCTTCGTGACGCGCTGCGAGGCCGGAACCGGCTTGGAGGCGCCCGCCAGCATGTGATCGCGGTGCACGCGCTCGACGTCGTGAGCGCTGGCGACCGACGCCCAGCCGAATGCCAGAAGGCCGCCAAGAACGGCAGAAAGCGGATGCGAAGGGTATTCCGAGGCCACGGGCCACGAATCGGCCCCTCATGCGTGAACTCAGACTTTCCGGCCCAAATCTCGGACGTGCGTCCAGGGCGGTTGCAATCGCGCTCGCGTGCGTGGAGGGGGCGCGTCAGCTTCGCCGAAGTCCAGGGCCGATCTCTAAGGTGCGCTGTTGCCTGATTGCGGAGCCGACCCCGGAGCATTCGGTCGTCCGGCGCGACTACGGTCGGATCCCGCTGTTGAGGAGATCGCTGTGACGAACGAACCCGCGCCACGCCCACCTGCGCCCACCGAGACCGAGCGGATCGACCTGCGCCCGATCATGCGCGCGCTGTGGCGACGCGCATGGGTGATCGTTCTCTGCGCCGGGCTGGCAGGCGCTGCCGCGCTCGCGTATTCCTTGTCGCGCGACAAGGAGTACGAGGCAACGGCACAGGTGTTCTTCCGCGACCCCGGCCTGGCGCAGGGTCTCGTCGGCCCCCAGCTGCCGCGCTATCCGGCCGAGGTGGTGCAGACCGTCGCGACAAACACGGCGCTCACCCAGCTCGACGAGGTCGCCACGAGGACAGCGGACGATCTTGGGACCCTGGACGCCGGACAGGTCACGCATCAGATCGAGGTTGACCAGAGCTCCATCTCCAACGTCTATGACATCACGGCGAGCGCCGGCGATCCGGCCGCTGCGGCCTCCCTCGCCAACACCTATGCGCGCCAGGCGATCGCGGTCAAACGCGAGATCGACCGGCGCACCGTCACCGAGGCGCTGCAGAAGATGAGCGCTGACTTCACCAAGCTCCAAGACCAGATCGCAAACTCGCCTGACGGCCCCTCGGCCGAGGACAGCGCGCGGCTGCAGTCGCTCGAGGACGGAATCCGCGGCCTGACGATCTTCCGTGGGCTTCAGAGCGGCAACGTCACTCTCGTCCAGCCGGCCGTCGCGCCGACGTCGGCCGCGTCGCCGAAGCCGCTCACGGACACGGCCTACGGCCTCTTGCTCGGCGCGGTCCTCGGTATCGCGCTCGCGCTGCTCCTCGCGCGGCTCGACCGCCGCGTCACGGACGCGGAGACGGCCGAGCGCGCGTACGGGCTGCCCGTCCTCTCCGTGGTGGGAGAGGACGGTGGCACCGACCAGCTCCTCCGCGATCTGCTCGCGCGGCTGCGCTACGCGAGTGCCGGTGGTGGTCTGCGGTCGCTTGGCGTCGCGCCGGCCACGGCCGAAGACCGAAGCGCCGCGCTGTCGCGCCGAATTGCGGCCACGGCCGCTGCGGCCGGCGCGCGAACGGCGCTGATCGACACCACCGGCACGAGCGCTCCCGGCGCGGGCTACGACGTCATCGGGCCGGACGAGGCGGCGGGCGGCGCGGCCGGCTTCCTCGACGGCGAGGCCTTCCGTTCCGTTCTCGCCGACGCCGAGGGCCGCTATGACCTCGTGGTCGTCGACTCGGCTCCCGTCGGGGAGGCGCCGGCGGCTCTGCCCCTGCTCAGCAACGTCGCCGCGAACATCGCGGTCGGGCGGCTCGGCCACACGCTCAAGGCCCAGGCCGAGGAGCTCGCACGCCGGCTGACGGCCCTGGGACCGCCGGTCCTCGGTGTCGTGCTCCTCGACGCCGAAGCGGAGGGACACGCCGAGCCGACCCGCGAGGCCGAGGGCACTGATCTGCCCGCGGCCGAGCGCTCGGTTCCCGCCTCGTGACGGCGCTGGCGGCCGACCTGCGGGCGGCGCGGTCGGACCCGACGCTCGTCGTGCTGGTGCTCCTCGGCGCGGCCTTCGCGATCGCCATCGGGATCCTCGCCGCGGAGCGCTCACCGCTTGCGCCCGTGGTGCTTGGGATCGGCGTCGGCGCGATTGCGCTGCGCCTGCCGCCGGCCGCGTGGGTGATCGGCGGCCTGGCCTTTGCCTTCGTCGCGCGCGGCATGGTCGAGCACGGGCTGGCGCCCGGCTCCGCGCCGTATCTCGACATCCCGATGGTGTGGGTCGGCTTCGGCCTTGCGCTTGCGACCCGGCGCCCGAACAGGACCGGCCAGTACCTGGTGCTCGGCATCGCGACCCTCGGGATCTGCATCGCCATCTCGACCGCGGTCGCGGGGCTAGAGATCCAGCGAGGCCTCTTCTATCTCCTCCTGCTTGGGCAGCCGTTCGCCGCGGCCGCCGCGCTCGTCCTCGCTCCGCCGAGCCCCCAGTTGCGCAAGATCATCATCTGGACACTGCTCGGCCTGCTGGCGATTCAGCTGCCGATCTGCTTCGCGCAGTTCGCGCTGCACGGCCCCGGCGACCCGGTGCAGGGGACGTTCCTCGGCTCCCTCGCGGGAGCACATCTCGTCGGGGCGATCTCAGCCGTGGGCGCGTTCTGGGTCCTCACCCGCGGCGGTCCATGGTGGACCTGGGTGCTCGGCCTCTCGCTCGCGGCACTGCCCCTCGTGAGCGGGAGCAAGCAGGTGGTCTTCGCGCTGCCGATCCTGCTCTTCGTTCAGACCTCGCGCTCGCTGGTGCAGTGGGGGATCCGCGCCGCCGTCATCGCGGTGCTGGTGGGCATCCTCGTCGCCGTCCCCCGGCTCAACGAGACCTACGGCCTGACGCGGATCAGCCAGACGCTCAGCGGCCAGGGCACCAAGGAGCAGAGCTCGAAGTTCGTCTACAACACGACGGTCGATGACCCGGTGCAGACCGTCTTCGGCCAGGGCCCGGCGACGACGGTCAGCCGAGCGGCCTATCTCTCCGACGACCCGCTCATCAAAGAGAACTCGCCGATCGACGCGCTCTCGATTGCGCCGGCGGAGCTCACGATCCGCCTCGGCTCGCTCGACCCGAGCATCCTCTCCTCCTTCGACAGCGCGATCTCGAGTGCGGTCGGTCTGTTCGGCGACCTGGGGATCGCCGGGACGCTGACCTATCTCAGCCTGCTCGTCTTCCTCTACGTGGCGGTTCGGCGCACCGGTTCGCGCGAGTCCGGCGGAGCCCTGGCCGGGATCGCCCTGATGGCCGTGCTTGGGTTGATTGCGGACTGGTGGGAGGAGGGACCGTTGACAGTCCTCGTCGCGCTTCTCGTCGGTCTGGCCCTGACCGACCCCGACGCCCACGGGCTCAAGCCGCGCCGCCCGCTCCTGCGCCGCCGGCGGGCAGCCGAGGCGGGATGAGGTCCGCAGAACGCCCCGCAACCTTCCCCGAGGTCCGGTGTTTCGGGCGTCCGATGCGCGCGGCCCCGGGGTTAGTCGTCTGTCTTGTGCTGCTGCTCGTGGCGGCGGCGCCGGCTTCGGCTGCCCGCAACCTCATCACGGGCTTCGACGATGCCGTCTACCACTCGACCGACGCCGCCCAGCGCGACGCTGCCCTGCAGACCACCGTCGACGAGGGCGCGGGCGTGGTGCGGATCGACGTCAGCTGGGCCTCGATTGCCGGCGCCACGGAGCCCGCGAACCCCACCGATCCGGCGGACCCGAGCTACAACTTCAGCCAGCTCGACGCCTCGGTCACAGCCGCGCACGCGCATGGCCTCGACGTGCTGCTGACCGTCTACCACGCCCCCGCGTGGGCCGAGGGCCCGAATCGGCCGCCGGTGTCGGACGAGGTCTCGCCGGCCGGCAGCTGGGAGCCCGACGCCGGTGCTTACGGCAAGTTCGGCCAGGCCCTGGCGACGCGCTACTCGGGGAAGTTCCCGAACCCCGACGGCAGCGGCAACCTCCCGGCGGTGACGCACTTCGAAGCCTGGAACGAGGAGAACCTCTGGGTCTACATCGCGCCTCAGTACCAGCACGGCAAGGAGACGGCCGTGGAGATCTACCGCGGCCTGCTCAACGCCTTCTATGACGGCGTGCACAGGGCAACCGCAAGGCGCAGGTCCTGCTGGGCGGCAACGCGCCCTACGGGGACCCGCCCGGCGGTATTCGCACCCGCCCGATCCTCTTCCTCAGGCAGCTGTTTTGCCTGACCAAGAAGCTCCAGCCCCTCTCGTGCCCGAACCCGGCGCAAGTTCGACATCCTCGGCGTGCACCCGATCAACCTGTCGGGAGGGCCGACGCGAAGTGCGGTGAGCCACGACGACGCGTCGAGCGCGGACGTGCCGAACATCGTCAAGGTCCTGCGCAAGGCGGAGGACGCCCGCACGGTCGAGTGGCGGCCACCACCGCCTCTGGGCGACGGAGTTCTGGTGGGAGAGCTACCCGGACAGCGGCGCGAAGGCGATCCCCGGCCTCGCCAAGCACGGCCTGCTGGATCGAGCAGGCGATGTACCTGTTCTGGAAGGCCGGGGTGAGCGTCGCGATCAACCTGCAGCTCACCGACACGCCGACGATCAACGAGGACGAGCTCAACACGACGTTCCAGGCGGGCGATCTTCCTCGCCGACGGCACGCCGAAGCCAGCCGCAACCTCGTTTCGCTTCCCCTTCGTCCTGGACCGCCAGTCGAAGTCGAAGGTCTTCGTGTGGGGCAAGTCGCCGGAGAAGGGCAAGCTGTGATCGAACGAAGCGGGGCGGTGGCTGGAAGAAGGTCGGCTCGGTGAAGGCCAAGGCACAACAAGGTCTTTAAGACGACCCTCAAGGCGCAGGCAAGGGCAAATACCGCGCGACGGTCGGCGACCAGACGAGCCTGGTCTGGACGCTGCGCAAGTAGCGGCGCAAGGCGTCGCGTTGTTGTTTGTGGCGCTATCCTTGACCGGTCCTCGTGCTTCGCCCTGATGAGTGGGTGCGGCGGAGGTCTTTTTTCTGTCGGGACTCATTCCCGGCGAACGAAAGCGATCAGGAGAGCGAATGGCTCGCGGAGACGTCCGAATCGCAGTAACCCTCGCCTGCGAGGACTGCAAGCGGCGCAACTACCAGACGAATAAGTCGCGGCGAAACACGCCGGACCGAATCGAGATGCGCAAGTACTGCCGGTGGTGCGGGCACCACACGGCGCACAAGGAAACGCGCTAGCAGCGCGCTAGGTCGCAGTGGCGAAGACGCGTGCACAGCGAAAGGCCGAACAGCGCCGCAAGGCTGCTCTGGGCGGCGAGAACGTCGCCGCCGAGCGCGACGCTGAGTCGCATGCGCAGCACGACACCGAGGTCGGCAAGACCGGCTTCGAGCTCGAGGCCGAGCTCGCCGAGCGCGGCGCCAACCTCGACGAGCTGACCGGTCGCGACGCCCGAGGCGCCGGCCCCGTCACGCGCCGATCTCGGCCAGCCCCGACCCGAGGCCGCGCCCGTCCCGCGGAGCCCGAACCCGCCGCCGACAAGATCAGCCGCCGCGCCCAGAAGCGCCGCCGAGCGCGAGCGCAAGCAGAAGGCGAAGGAGTCGGAGGCGCGTCGCGCGCCGAAGGCGCCCGTTGCCGAGAAGCGCCAGCGCGGCGGGGTCATGGGCTTCTTCCCTCCTGCGTCGCCGAGCTTCGCCGCGTTCAATGGCCGGATCGTGAGACTCTGATCCAAGCCTCGACGATCACGGTCGTCTTCATCGCGATCATGGCCGCCTACCTCGGCGTGCTTGACGCGGCGTTCAACTGGCTCGTCCAGCGGATCCTCTGATCCGCCGGCGGCCGACACCCTCAATCAAGGACTGAGAACTTCAGATGTTTCGTTGGTACGTGATCAACACCTACTCCGGTCACGAGAACAAGGTCAAGAACAACCTCGAGCACCGCGTCGAGACCATGGAGGCGCGCGCACGCGTGCGCCAGGTCGTCGTGCCCTCCGAGGAAGAGGCCGTTCTCAAGGACGGCAAGCGCGAGCATGGTCACCAAGCGGACCATGCCGGGCTATGTCCTCGTGAACATGGAGATGACCGACGACGCGTGGAACCTCGTCAAGAACACGCCGGGCGTCACCGGCTTCGTCGGATCGCGCAACAAGCCGATCCCGCTCAGCCAGCCCGAGGTCGACCGCCTGCTGCACCGCGAGACGGCCGAGCGCCCGCGCGCTCACGCCCAGTTCGAGATGGGCGAGACCGTGAAGGTGATCTCCGGGCCGATGTCCGACTTCTCCGGTGAGATCGCCGAGATCAACGAGGACGCCCAGCGCCTCAAGATCCTGGTCTCGATCTTCGGCCGCGAGACGCCGGTCGAGGTCGGCTACGAGCAGGTCAAGAAGGTCTGACCCTCCTCGCCCAGCTCAGCGATCCGCACCTGCGCCTCGACGACGACGGCGCCTCGGCGGACGCGCTCGAGCGGGCTGTGGCGACGGTCAACGCGGCTCAACCCCGGGCCCGACGCGGTCCTGATCAGCGGCGACCTGGCCAACACGCCGACGGCCGCGAGTACGAGCTCTTGCGCGACCTGGTCGAGCCGCTGATGGCGCCGCTGCACGTGCTGCCCGGCAACCACGACGACCAGGCGCTCATGCACGAGCACTTCCCGCTGGAGGGTGAGCCCGGCGCGGGGATTACCGCTACGTCACCGAGATCGGCGCGCTGCGCCTCGTCGCCTGCGACTCCACCGTCGCCGGCAGCGAGGCGGGCGCCTTCGGCCCCGAGCGCCTCGCCTGGCTGGAGTCCCTGCTCGACGAGCACCTCGAGACGCCGACGATCGTCGCCATGCATCACCCGCCGATCGAGATCGGCATCGACGCGCTCGACGTGATCCGCCTCGCCCAGGCCGACGCGGACGCGCTCGCGGCTTCGCTCGCCGCAGCGGCCGCAGGTGCGGCGGTCGTCTGCGGCCATGTGCACCGCGCTGCCCTCGGCGCCTTCGCCGAGACGACGGTCTTCACCTGCCCGAGCAACCACCTCGCCGCCGAGCTCGAGATCCGTGCCGGCGGCTCGCCGGCCGACCTCGAGCTCGTGCCCGAGCCGCCGGCGCTTCGCTGTGCACGCTCTGCTCGACGGCGGCCGACTGGTCACGCATGTCCAGCCGATCCTGCGAACATGACTGCGATGCGTGTCCTGGTCACCGGTGGGGGAGGGTTCATCGGCGCGAACCTCGTCGAGCGGCTGCTGGCCGACGGCCAGGAGGTGCGCGTGCTCGACAACTTCGCCACCGGCCATCGCGCGAACCTCGCGGAGTTCGGCGATGCGGTCGAGCTGATCGAGGGCGACATCCAGAGCTACGAGCGCGTCCACAACGCCGTGCGAGGCTGCGAGATCGTCTACCACCAGGCGGCGCTGCCGTCGGTGCCGCGGTCGATCCAGGACCCGCTCACGTCCAGCGCCGTGAACGTCACCGGCACGCTCAACGTCCTGCTCGCCGCGCGCGACGAGGGCGTGCGCCGCGTCGTCGCCGCCTCGTCGTCCTCGATCTACGGCGCCAACCCGACGCTGCCCAAGAGCGAGGAGATGCCGACGCTGCCGATCTCCCCGTACGCGACCTCCAAGCTCGCGATCGAGGGCTACTGCCGGTCGTTCGCGCTCGTCTACGGCCTGGAGACCGTCGCGCTTCGCTACTTCAACATCTTCGGCCCGCGCCAGGACCCGCTCTCCGCCTATGCGGCGGTGATCCCGAAGTTCATCCTCGCGCTGCTCGACGGCCGCGCGCCGACGATCCACGGCGACGGCGAGCAGTCGCGCGACTTCACCTACATCGACAACGCCGTTGACGCGAACGTGCTCGCCGCCGAGGCCGAGGGCGTCGTAGGCCAGGCCTTCAACATCGCCTGCGGCGACCGGATCTCCCTCAACGATCTCTACGCCGAGATCCAAACGCTTGCCGGGACGGAGATCGAGGCCGAGCACACCGAGTCGCGGCCGGGCGACGTCAAGCACTCGCTGGCCGACATCTCGCGGGCGCGCGAGTGCGCTCGGCTATGAGCCGAAGGTGAGCCTGCAGGATGGCCTCGAGCGCACCTACGAGTGGTACGCGTCGCGCGCGGACCCGTCAGATCGCAGCTGAGCCCGCGAGCAGTCGCTCGTAAATCGCACTCGTGGTGTCCACCATCCGGTCGAGGCTGAGCGTCCGGCGGGCTGTTTCCCGAACCGTTTCGGCGTCCGGTGGGTTCTCGATGAGCTCGGCGATGCCGGCCGCGAGCGCCTGCGGCGACGCGACGGGCACCGCTCTTCCTCCGGACTGCTCGACGACGGCGACGTGATCGCCGACCCGAGTGGTGACCACCGGACGGCCCAGCATCAGCGCCTCGCAGGCGACGTTCGACATGCCCTCGGATCGCGAAGAGATCGCGACCACGTCGGCCGCCTGCAGGTAGTCGGCGGGACGCGCCACGAAGCCGGTCGCGCGAGCCCACTGCGGCAGGTCGATCCCGGCGGTGGTGAGCTCGTCCGCGCTCGGGCCAACGAGGGCGAGGGTCGTGCCCGGGTGCCGCGCGCGCACCTGCCCGACGGCGGCGAGCAGGCCGTCGATGTCCTTCTGGTGGGCGGCGGCGCGGTCGTTCACGCGAGTGGCGGTGACGACGAGCGCGGCGCCCGGCCCGACGCCCAGCTCAGTGCGGATATCCGCCGCCGGCCTGGTCGTGGCCACGCGCTCGTCCGACACGCCGTTGGGCACCAGCGACACGTCGTCGGGCGCCATCCCCCATTCCTGGAGGGCGACGGCGCCGTCGCTCGAGTTTGAGATTCCGTGGTCGGCGCGGCGGAGAAGCTTTCGCTGAACCTGGATCTGGCGGGGATAGAAGATCTCCTCGCCGCGACCGCCGCACTGGGTCACGACCACGCGGGTCTGCGGTACCCACCGAAACCCGAGCAGCCCGGCGATGTTCGCGTGCGGGAGCCAGGTGTGCAGGATCGCGGGAGGCCGGTCTCGATAAGCGCGCCGCAGGCGCCAGCTGAGCCGCGGGAAGTCGATCGCAAAGCGCGTGCGTTGGCTGATTTGCCGCATCGGCAGATCGAGCTCTCGGAAGCGCTCGTGCGCGAGGCCCGGCGCGAAGTGGACGAGCTCGAGGTCGAACTCGCCCCGCTCAGCCAGCCCCATCAGCAGCTCGCGCGCGCGAGTCTCGGCGCCCGCCTGCGCTGTCGTCGGGATGACGTGCACGCAGAGAGGCCTGGATTCGCGGCTATATTCGCGAGGCTGATGCGGGCGCCCGGACATCGGGCGGAGAGTAGCCAGGCTCGGGCGGCCAGAAATGCGGACGAGGGACTGAGCTGAGATGTGCGGAATCGCCGGCAAGGTCTCCACGCGCGGGGCCGTCGACAGAGCGCTGATCGAGTCGATGTGCTCGACCATCGAGCACCGCGGGCCCGATAGCCGTGGCGCCTTCCTCGACGATGGCGTCGGGCTGGGCATCCAACGGCTCGCGGTCATCGATCTCGGCACCGGCGACCAGCCGATCTTCTCCGAGGACGGCAACGTCGTCGTCGTCCAGAACGGCGAGATCTACAACTACCGCGAGCTGCGCGACGAGCTCGCAGCGGCGCGGCCACACGGTTCCGCACCCGAGGCGACACGGAGGTCGATCGTCCACCTCTACGAGGAGTACGGCGACGCCTGCGTCGACCACCTTCGCGGGCATGTTCGCCTTCGCGCTCTGGGATCGGCAACCGACGGCGGCTGCTGCTCGCGCGTGACCGACTCGGCAAGAAGCCGCTCTTCTACTCGGCGGCGACGGGGACGCTCTGGTTCGGCTCCGAGACGAAGGCGATCCTCCGCGACCCCGAGGTCCCGCGCGACGTCGACTACAGCGCGATCGACTGCTACCTGCACTACCAGTACGTCCCGCGACCCGATGCTCCGCCTTCGCGGCGCTGCGCAAGCTGCCCCCGGGCCACGTGCTCACGTGGGAGGACGGCGAGCACCAGGCTGCGCCGGTACTGGAACGTCACGCTACGCGCCAAAGCTCGACGCGTCGCCGAGCCCGAGCGCAGGAGCTGATCCGCGACGAGCTCGTCGAGGCGACGCGGCTGCGCCTTCGTAGCGACGTGCCGCTCGGAGCGTTGCTGTCCGGCGGGGTCGACTCGAGCGCCGTCGTTGCGGCGATGGCGCAGACGGCGCCGCGGCCGGGTGAAGACGTTCTCCATCGGCTTCGGCGACGGCGACTTCGACGAGACGCGCATACGCGCAGCAGGTCGCGGAGCTCTTCGACACCGACCACCACGAGCTTGGGTCGAGCCCGACGCGATCGGCGTCGCTGCCGCGAGCTCGTGTGGCACTACGGCGAGCCGTTCGCCGACCACTCCGCGATCCCGAGCTTCGCCGTCGCCGAGCTGACGCGCCGGCACGTCACGGTCGCGCTCAACGGCGACGGCGGCGACGAGAGCTTCGGCGGGCTATGACCGCTACGTGCTGGCCGGCCGCTCGCACCGCCTCGACTCGATCCCGCAGGGCGGTCTGGCGGGCCGCGTCGGGCGCGCTGGGCGCGGCCGCCCGGCTCGCAGACGGGCTCCTCCCGCACCGCCCGGGCGGCGCGAGCCGCGGCGATGATGTCGCTGCCCCGCGCGCAGCGCTACGCGGAGTACATCGCCTACTTCAAGACGGCTCAGCGCGAGCGCCTCTACCGGCCGGAGTTCGCCGCCTCGATCGACCACGGACGCCGCGCCCTCGGTCGTCGCGCGCCCCTACGACGCCTCCGACGCCGAGGACGAGATCGAGCGGCTCATCGACGTCGACGTGCACACCTACCTGCCGGGCGACCTGCTCGTGAAGATGGACATCGCCTCGATGGCCCACTCGCTCGAGGTCCGCTCGCCGCTGCTCGACCAGCGCATCGTCGAGCTCGCCGCGCGCCTGCCGCGGCGGACGAAGATCTCCGACGACGGCACGACGAAGCGGCTGTTCAAGGACGCGCTGCGCGCCTGGCTGCCCGTCGGAGATCCTCGATCGGCCGAAGATGGGCTTCGCGGTGCCGCTGCGCGACTGGCTCGCGGGACCGCTGCGCGAGCTGCCGCGCGACGTACTCCTCGACCCGGTGGCGACCGGGCGGGGGATGTTCGACGAGCGCGAGGTGAGTCGCCTGATCGACGAGCACGTGCAGGGCAAAGCGGCGAACGAGAACCGTCTCTGGGCGCTGATCCAGCTCGAGCTGTGGTTTCGGACCTACATCGACTCGGCGCAACCCGGGCCGATCGCGTTCGACCCACAGCCCGTTGCCATCTAGTTCCCAGCAGGGGATCTGAGCGGTCGGGTTCTCTACCCTGGCCTCCCATGTGCGGAATGTGCGGGGCGGCCAGCCTCGACGGCAAGCCGATCGCTGACCTCGAGCGCAAGCTCGGGGCCATGAACGATCTGATCGCCCATCGCGGGCCCGACGACGACGGCGTCTGGATGCACGAGCGCCGCCACGTCGGCTTCGCCCACCGCCGGCTTTCCATCATCGACCTCGACCACGGCCACCAGCCGATGTCCGACGAGGCGGGACGCTGGATCACCTACAACGGCGAGGTCTTCAACTATCCCGAGCTGCGCTCCGAGATTGGCGCCTCCAACTTTCAGACGAACTGCGACACCGAGGTCGTGCTGCGCGCACACGGGAAATGGGGTCCCGCCGCGCTCGACCGAATGCGGGGCATGTTCGCCTACGGCCTCTGGGACGAGCAGACGGACGTGCTTCACCTCGCACGTGACCGGTTCGGGATCAAGCCCCTCTACTACACGGTTGCCGACGGCGTCCTCTACTTCGCCTCCGAGGCAAAGGCGCTGCTGCCCTTCGTGGCGTCGATCGAGACCGACATCGAGGGCCTCAAGGACTACCTCGCCTTCCAGTTCTGCCTCGCCGGCAAGACCCTCTTCAAAGGCATCAACGAGCTCCTTCCCGGGCACCGCCTGGAGCTCAAGCGCGGCAGCGTCACGGTCTCGCGCTACTGGGACGTCTTCTACGAGCTCGATTACAACCACACCGAGCGCCACTTCGCCGAGCGGGTCGAGGAGCTGTTGCACGAGTCGGCGCGCCTGCACCTGCGAAGCGACGTGCCCGTCGCCGCCTACCTCAGCGGCGGCCTTGACTCCAGCACCGTCGCCTCGCTCACCGCGCTCTACGCAGACGACCAGGTCAAGGCCTACACGGGCCGCTTCCCCGAGGACTCGCGCTATGACGAGAGCGGCTACGCGCAGGCGCTCGCGGACTTCCGCAACATCGACCTGAGCGTCATCGACATCGGGGTCGACGACTTCATGGAGACGATCCGCAAGGTCATCTACCACCTCGACCAGCCGGCGGCCGGGCCGGGCTCGTTCCCCCAGTACATGGTCTCCGCACGGGCCGCGCAGGACTCCAAGGTCATCGTCGGCGGTCAGGGCGGCGACGAGATCTTCGGCGGCTACACGCGCTATCTGATCGCCTACTTCGAGCAGTGCATCAAGGGCGCGATCGATGGGACGATGGACAGCGGCAACTACGTCGTCACCTACGAGTCGATCATTCCCAACCTCACATCTCTGCAGAGCTACAAGCCCCTGCTCAAGCAGTTCTGGAGCAAGGGGCTCTTCGAGGATCTCGACGCGCGCTACTTCGCCCTCATCAACCGCACGCCGCAGATCGGGGACGAGATCGACATGGCGGCGCTCGGCGACTACTCGCCTTCGAGACCTTCCAGGAGATCTTCAACGGCGACAACGTCGGGCACGAGTCGTACTTCGACAAGATGACCCACTTCGACTTCAAGACGCTGCTGCCCGCGCTACTTCAGGTCGAGGACCGGGTTTCGATGGCCCACGGGCTCGAGTCCCGCGTGCCGCTGCTCGACCACCGTCTCGTCGAGCTGGCCGCCACGATCCCCTCGGACAAGAAGTTCCGCGACGGCGAGATGAAGCACATCTTCAAAGAGGTGACACGGCCGCTGGTTCCCGAGGTGATCGCCGATCGCAAGGACAAGATGGGCTTCCCGGTGCCGCTCACGGACTGGGTCAACGGGGCGGCCGGCGACTTCGTGCGAGACATCTTCAGCACGGATGCGGCACAAAGCCGTAGCCTGATCGACAACCGCAAGGTGCTCGACGGTCTGGAGGGGGAGTCTCAGTTCGGTCGGAAGACCTGGGGCCTGCTCTCGCTGGAGCTCTGGCAGCAGGCCTTCCACGATCGCGAGCACGAGTTCAAGCAGATGACGACGAAAGAGAGGACTTTGGGATGAGGGTGCTGATCACGGGCGGGGCGGGGTTCATCGGCTCGCACGTGGCGGACAGGCTGCTGGCCGAGGGCCACCAGGTACTGGTCATCGACAACTACGAGACCGGTCGCCGCGACAACCTCACCGAGCAGGACGGCCTGACGATCGTCGAGGACACGATCGCCGACCGCGCCGTCGTCGATAGCGCCTTCGCCGACTTCGATCCGGACCATGTCGTCCACTGCGCCGCCTCCTACAAGGATCCGGAGGCGTGGGAGGAGGACGTCCTCACCAACGCGCTCGGCACCGCCAACATCGCCGACGCGACGGCGAAGTCGAACGCCACTCGGCTCCTCTACTTCCAGACGGCCCTCTGTTACGGGACGAAGCCGATCGAGCAGCCGGTGACGCTCAACCACCCGATTCGCCCGGACTCGAGCTATGCGATCTCGAAGACGGCCGGCGAGCAGTACATCCAGCTCAGCGGCGTCGAGTTCGTCTCTATGCGCCTGGCGAACGTCTACGGCCCGCGCAACATCAGCGGCCCGCTGCCGACCTTCTTCTCGCGCCTGACGGAGGACAAGCCATGCTTCGTCATGGACACACGCCGCGACTTCGTCTACGTCGACGACCTGCTGGCCGTCGTGTTCAAGGCGCTGGACGGAACCGGGAGCGGCATCTATCACGTCTCATCCGGGTCGGACTACTCGATCAAGGAGCTGTTCGACGCCACGATCAAGGCGATGGACGTCGAGCTCGAGGAGGAGGTCGAGGTTCGCGAGCGCACCGAGGACGACGCCTTCACGATCCTGCTCGACCCGACCCGGACGAACGAGGACTTCGACTGGAAGGCGGAGACGCGCTCGACGACGGCGTCGCCGCCGCGATCGACTGGTACCGCGAGAACGGCGTCTCGCAGACCTTTACGCACCTCAAGGTCGAGGAGCTGAAGGTCTCCGAGCCGACGACTTAGCCGCTGCGATCCTCGGGCGCAACATGAAAGCGTCGGCCGCGGGCTTCGATGAAAGCTGGCTCAAAGGGAGGGAACCAGAAAGCCCGGGCCTTACGATCCAGCTCGTCGGGGTCAGCTGGGTTATCGATCCGACGGAGTGCATCGGTCGACGTACGCGCGTAGAACCGGACCTGCCCGCGCAGCGGCTCGCGGGGGACCGGCTCCCCCGTGCGAAGGCATTCGACCAGTCGGCGGAAAGCAGCGACCCCGGCCTCAATCGCTTTGTCATACAGAGATGCCGCGGTTTCCCGTCCCGTGAGGGGGAATGTCTCCGTGAACGCGACCTCTCCTGCATCGGCCTCTGGCGTCATCCAATGCACCGTCGACGTGAACGCGTTGTCGCCATTGAGTATCGCGTGGTTGGCGGCGTTGTAGCCTTGATAGTCGGGAAGTTTTGCGTTGTGCAGGTTCCATGCCCGGCGGTCGACGGCATCCAGGACGCTCGCCGACAGGATCCACGGGTGCTGCACCGAGATGACCGCCGTTGCGGACTGGTCGGCGATCAGGGCGAGGAGCTCTGCCTCCCTGCGCTCGTCGTTGGCAATGAACGGAACGCCTTCTTGGGTGGCGAAATCGAACACTCCGGCGCTGCCCCACCAGACGGAGGTGTCGGTATTTGATGCCACCCCGACTATGTCTAATGCTCCTGAAGCCTCACTGAGCACGCGAAGACAGCGCTCGCCAACGGTCTTCTGACCAAGAAAGATGACTCGTTCCACCTGGTCGGTCCTACCGTTCAGCGGCTAGCGTGCGTACAACCGTCGTCAAGTCGGGTTCGACGGTCTCGTAGTAGAGGTCGTGACCCTTGACGCTTAGGTGCAGGCGATCGTCGAGGACGTAGTCGAGGCGTCTGTCGTCATCGTCGCCGATCCGTTCACTCCAAACCTTCGCGATGTCCGTGAGTTCGACGGCTGGCAAGTGCTCCGCGACACGACGGATGATCGTGTTGTACTGCTCGTTGGCTTCCTCATAGGTCAGACCCGTGTAGGGCATTGCAGACATGCGAGCGCTGAAGTGATTGGTGTGGAGACGAACGTGGCGCGTTCCAAAGGTGCGTGCACGCTCGATGATTTCCCGCAGGTTCGCCTCGAACGCATCTGGGCTGACTCTCGGATGGCCTCGGTCAGATTCCCAGACGTTGCAGTCGTTCATCCCGAACTGGATGATGAGAATCTCGGGCTCATGGCTCTGGATGTCGTACGGCATGCGTTCAAGGGCGAGCCGGGTGGTATTGCCATTGACCGAAAGGTTCGACACCTCCACCTCGCACCCGAGCTCGTCGCCAACCTCAGCCAGGCGAAGGGATAGCCGCGGAACCCACCCGTGGTGCAGGGAGACTCCCTGGCCGAAGCAGATGGAATCGCCGAAAAAGAACACGCGTATGGGGCTCGGCCCGGCCATAATCCGCGTAGTCTAGGTCGAGCTCCGCTCGCCGCCAGTCCTCCGGCTCATGAGTCGGCGAAGGCGCAGGCGAGCCATGCGAGAAGCAATCCGGGGCATCCGCTTGTAGCGAGTCATGCGGCGCCGGACCTTGCCCGGGTACAGGACTCGTGCCGCACGTTCGACTTCCGGATCGTCAGATCCAGCGGTGAGGCCGGCGGACCTCAGCTCCGCGTCGACTGTTCCGATAAAGGACTCATAGCTATAACGCCCGGATTCGATCAGGTCTCTGATCGAATTCGCCGCAAGCTCGTTACGGAGCGCCTCGTCTCGAAAACGGGTGAGCACCTCAGCGAAGTTTGCGAAGTCCTTCGCCAGCGGGAGGTAATGCACCATGGGCTTGAGGACGCCCGAGTAGTGACCCTCGTAGAGAATCTGGACCGTGCCCAGTGCCGCAGCTTCGAAATGGCGTGGGCTGATCATTCGGTAAGGAACGGGCGGCCCCCCTTTGGGGTCAACAAGCTCGGCGCCTGATTCGGTCCCGAGCATGGCCTTGCAACTCGCGATGAACCGTGGCCACCCGCGGCCGTAGATCCGTTTATCCTCATCGGTTTCGATGTCCAGGACCAGGCCCGACGACGCTGCGTGCTCCCGGAAGCGGCCGGCGATTTCGTACTTCTCCTGGGATGCGCCGCCCCATTCGATCGGTGGCCGCCGGCCCCTGTAACCGATATCGATGGGCCGCTGCGCACGACGCCTTTGCACGCGCCGCCCGGCGGCGAGAAGCCACGGACTCACATAGCCGGGCAGGTGCGTAATTATGCGCGTCGGTCCGGCCGGCGCGTACACGTATTGGGCGTGCTCGGGCTCGAGCAGCGTGAAGACGCAATCGATTCCGTATCGCTCGCAGAACTCCAGACGTTGCGGTAGGTACGCCTGCTCGTCCTGGAACAGGACCACCTTGTATGTCTCAGGCGATCGCTCCAGCAGCGCGCGGACACGATCCCCAATCGGCCGAAACTCGTCGTAGAACATCGAGTAGTGCAGGACGATCGCGTCGAAGGAGAGATCGTCCAGGCCGCGCGGGGCCCCGTATAAAGCGTTGATCGAGTAGACCGGGAACTCTGAGTAGCGGCGAACCGCACGCACGCTCTCGAGGATGTCGCGAGAGTTGGGAAGCTGCACTTGGTGGAGGAGCAGCACGCCCGGCGCGTGGACGTCAGGCAAGCCACTCACCCAGTTCCTCGACGACACGGACCCCAGCGGTGCCCCCTCCGTAAATCCCGGCGTCGGGTGCCGGGCCGTCTCGCAGGGGCGCGAGCTCCCGCAGGGCGTCGAGGGCTGCGGCAAGGTTCAGGTCGATCGGACGGTTCCAGCCGCTCTCGACGGTCTCGACCCACTCCGTTACAGGCCGCATCGTCACGCAGGGAACACCGGCCAGGTACGCCTCCTTCTGAAGCCCGCCCGAGTCCGTCAGTACGGCTCTCGAGCCATGCAGCAGCCTCGTGAGGTCGAGGTAACCGACCGGATCGATTGTTTCGACCGCGGACGTTTGCAGCGTGTCCTCGAGTCCGGCTGATTGGAGGCGGGCACGGGTGCGCGGATGCACCGGGAAGACGACCGGCGCGATCGTGCTTGCCGCCACGAGGATCCCGACGAGCCGCTCGAGTCGCTCTGGCCGGTCGACGTTCTCGGCGCGGTGTGCCGTCGCGAGCATGAACGCGCCGTCCTCGACTCGAACGCGATCGAGGATCGTCGAGCGGCGGTCGGCGATCGGGCCGAAGGCCAGGGCGACATCCGCCATCACGTCGCCGACGAGCCGAGCGTTCTCGCCCTGTCCCTCGGCGGTGAGGTTGTCTACTGCGGTTTGCGTCGAGCAGAGCAACAGGCCTGAGAGCCGGTCGGCGACGAGACGGTTGATCTCCTCGGGCATCCCCATGTCGAAGGACCGCATGCCCGCCTCCACATGCGCGAGCGGCACGCGCGCCTTCGCCGCCACGAGTGCGCCCGCGGCCGTCGCGTTCGTATCGCCATATACGAGGACTGCGTCGGGCTGGGCTTCGGCCACCAGTGGCTCGAGTCCGATCATCGTTCGTGCCGTCTGCTCGGCGTGGCTGCCGGCGCCGACCCCGAGCATGTGCTCAGGGGGCGGCAGCTCGAGCTCTTCGAAGAAGATCTCCGACAGGTCGCGGTCGTAGTGCTGGCCGGTGTGCACGAGGATCTCCTCGCCAACGGCGCGTAGGTGGCGGGAGACGGCGGCGGCCTTGATGAACTGCGGCCGGTTGCCGATCACGGTCAGGATCTTCAGCTTGCTCACGGGATCGGCAATGTTCCACATCGGGAGGACCGGACCCAGTCAGCGGCTACCCTTGCCCACCTCATGGGGAGCGCTGAGCCTGAAAACGCCCCCGAGCCCGTCCGCGTTGCGGTCGTCGGGCTCGGTCACTGGGGACCCAACGTCGCGCGCAACCTGAACGCGATGGGCGCGAGCGAGCTCGCCTGGTGTTGCGACCTCGATGAGGGCAACCGCGAGCGCTGGGCGCCGAGCTTTCCGTCCACCACCTTCACGGACAACCTCGACGACATCCTCGCGGACGACAGTGTTCGCGCCGTCGCGGTGACGACCCCCGTCCCGACCCACGCGAACGTCGCGGAACGGGTGCTCGAGGCCGGAAAGGACGTCTTCGTCGAGAAGCCGCTCGCCGACTCCGTTGAGGACGCCGAGCGCATCGTCGAGCTTGCGGAGAGCCGCGAGGCGATTCTGATGGTGGGCCACCTCCTCGAGTACCACCCGGCGGTCACCGCACTCTCGGAGATGCTCGCCACCGACGAGCTTGGCGATCCCCTCTACATCTATTCGCAGCGCCTCAATCTCGGCAAGCTTCGCGCCGACGAGAACGCTCTCTGGAGCCTCGGCCCGCACGACATTGCCGTCGTGTTGGCGTTGATGGGCGAGGCGCCGGACGAGGTCTCCGCCCGCGGCGAGTGCTACGTGCGCGACGACGTCGAGGACGTCGTCTTCTGTTACCTGCGCTTTCCCTCGGGCCTCGCTGCGCATCTGCACCTCTCGTGGCTCGACCCGCACAAGGAGCGGCGGATCACCGTCGTCGGCTCCAAGCGCATGGCGACGTTCGACGACATGGCGATCGACCGCAAGCTCACGGTCTACGACAAGGGCTTCGACCCCAAGCATCAGTCCTATGGCGAGTACATAACCCGCTCGGGCGAGACCCGCAGCCCGGCGATCTCGAACACCGAGTCGCTGCGCATCGAGTGCGAGCACTTTGTCGACTGCGTCAGAACACGCGAGCCGGCGAAGACGGACGGGGCGAGCGGCCTTCGGGTTGTGAGGGTCCTCGACGGCCTGCAGCGATCGCTCGATCAGGGCGGCGCCACGATCTCGCTCGAGTCCGGGAAGACGGCCGCGGCGTCGCGGTGACGTCGCGCCCCGCCTCGATACGGCGCCGGCTCGGCGATGCGAAGCGCGGCATCCTCCGCGGCGTCGCGGCGGTTTCGCGACGTCATGCGACGGATGGTGGAAGCCAGCGGCCCGTCATCGTTGCGGTGGGGAATGAGGGGGAGAGGACCCCGGTTGAGGCGTACTGGGAGAGACATACGGTTCCGCAGCTCACGGTTTGGAGTGAGCGAAGCTCGTTCCGACAGCTTGAGAAGCGCTTTGAGCAGTACCCGCTTTTCCGCGAGTTTTCGGGGCTTTGGGGTGACCACCGCGGCGAGCGGTTGCTCGACTATGGGTGCGGACCGGGCAACGACCTGGTGGGTTTTGCCGTCCACACCGAGGCTGAGAGGATCATCGGTATCGACGTCTCGCGCGAAGCGCTGTCGGCAGCGGCCGACAGATTAGCGATTCACAACGTCGATCCCGGTCGCATCGAGCTCATCCACTCGCCGGAGAACGAGGTCTCGATCCCGTTGCCCGACGCATCCGTCGACTTCTTTCAGAGCCAGGGTGTCCTGCACCACACGACCGATCCCGACACGATCCTTTCCGAGCTCCACCGTGTTCTGAAACCGGGGGGGACGGGGCGGATCATGGTCTACAACCGCGACAGCGTCTGGCGCCACCTCTACGTCGCCTACGAGTTGATGCTCTCCAACCCGGCGTTCGCCGGTCTCGATCTCGACGACGCCTTCCGCCGAAGCACGGATGGGCTGGACTGTCCGATCTCCCGCAACTATCACGGCGAGGCGTTCGTCGAGATGTGCGCCGCCGCCGGCCTTGACGCCCAGTACCTCGGCGGCTACCTCTCAAGCACCGAGCTGGAAGCGCTTCGCAGCGGCCTTCAGTCGGCGCTCTCAGACGAGCGTCTGGCGCGCGTGCATCGAGACTTCCTCGGCGAGCTGACCTTCGACGCGGAGGGCCTGCCCATGTACCGCGGCCTCTACGCGGGGATCGGCGGCAGCTACACCGTGAGCCGCGTACCCTCAGGCCGCGAATGACCGAGACCGATCACAAGGGCAAGCGCGTACTCGTCGTCGGCGGCGCGGGATTCGTCGGCAGCAACCTCGTACGGGCGCTGCTCGCCCGCGATGCGGCCTCCGCGCTCGTCGTGGACAACCTCCTGTCGGCCGAGCGGGAGAACCTGCCGGACGATCCGCGCGTGGACCTCATCGAGGGCTCGATCACCGACGACAGGGTCCTCGCCCAGCTTCCGGCGGACCTCGACCAGGTGTTCCATCTGTCGACCTACCACGGCAACCAGAGCTCGATGGCCGACCCGCTCGCCGACCACGAGAACAACACGTTCACGACCCTGAAGCTCTACGAGCACATCAAGGACTTCCCGGGCGTCGACCGCGTCGTCTACTCGGGCGCCGGCTGCACGGTCGCCGAGAAGACGTTCGAGGAGGCGAAGGCAACCGACGAGGACGCGCCCGTCTCGCTCTGGCTCGACAGCCCGTACCAAATCTCCAAGATGGTCGGCGAGTTCTATTCGAACTATTACTTCAGCCGCCACGGCCTGCCGGTCGTCAAGGCGCGCTTTCAAAACGTGTACGGGCCCGGTGAGGTCCTGGGTGCGGGCCAATGGCGCGGCACGCCGAACACGGTGTGGCGCAACGTCACGCCAACGTTCATCTACCGGGCGCTCAAGCAGCAGGCGCTGCCGGTCGAAAACGGCGGGATCGCCAGCCGCGACTTCATCTACGTCGATGACATCGTCGATGGCCTGCTCGCGTGCGCCACCGCTGAGCCCGGCGAGACCTACAACCTCGCGAGCGGTGTCGAGACGACGATCAAGGAGCTCGCGGAGCTGGTGAACGAGCTCACCGAGAACCCGACGCCGATCGCGCTTACCCCGGCCCGCGACTGGGACCATTCGGGCAAGCGCTTCGGCGACGGCACTAAGGCCCGCGAGGAGATTGGCTTCGCGGCGACCACCGACCTTCGCGATGGGCTCGAGCGCACAATCGCCTGGACCCGCGAGAACCTCGATTGGATCGAGGAGTGCATGGCGCGCCACGCCGAGCGCGTGCCCGAGGTGCGCGAGTTGGCGGGAAGGTGACGACCTTGTCCGGTGGGGTTCCCGCGGCGGCCGACCAGCAGGAGCTCGACGTTAAGAACGCGAGCTTTTGGAGCGAACTGTGCGGGACGACTTTCGCCCGGCAGCTTGGAATCGAGGATGGATCCGAGGAGAGCCTGCGGCGGTTCGACGCCGCTTACCTGAACTTCTATCCATACCTCTCCAATTACATCCCGCCCAAGCTCTCGGGACAGCGCGTGCTCGAAATCGGTCTGGGATTCGGGACTCTCGGGCATCTGCTGGCGGCGCGCGGCGCCGACTACTACGGTCTGGACATCTCCCCGGCGCCGGTCGAGATGATGCGCGAGCGACTTGGGATGGTCGGCCTGCTGGACGGACACCAGCGTGTGCAGGTTGGGTCGGCGCTGGCGATTCCGCACCCGGATGGAGCGTTCGACGCGGTCTTTTCGATCGGCTGCTTGCATCACACAGGCGACCTCGGGGCGGCGGTTGCAGAGGTGCGCCGAGTCGTCAAGCCGGGCGGGACCGCGACGGTGATGGTCTATAACCGGGACTCGCTTCGTCAACGCCTGGCCCGGCTTCAGGCACGCGGCGGCGAGCAGTTGAGAGCCGCCTACGATGCGAACCTGCTCGGCGAGGCGGCCCCCGCAACGGAGTACGTATCGAGCGCGGAGGCGCGATCGATGTTCAGCGGCTTCGATGACGTGCGCATTCAGGCCGAGAACTTCGACGAGTACACCTTTCTACGGGGGCTGGTCAGATTCCGGCGATCGTGGTTTCTTGGCGCGCCGGCTCGCGCGCTCGGCTTGGATCTCTACATCGTCGCCACCGGATAGGTGACGTGGGATCCTTACCCTCGTTCACCGTCATTTCCGCGAGTACTCGTGGCCGCTACGTCATCAGCGCGGCTGAGATCTGGCAGCAGCGCGAGCTGATCTATCTGCTGGCTCGCCGCGATGTCGCCATCAAGTACAAGCAGACCGCGGTCGGCGCCCTGTGGGCCATCCTGCAGCCGCTGCTTCTAGCGGCGGTATTCGCCACCTTCTTCGGCGTGCTCGCCGACGTCCCCTCCGAGAGCGGGGTCGACTACCCGGTCTTCGCCCTTTCGGGTCTTGTGATGTGGCTGTTCGTAACGACGGCCGTGACCCGCTCGGCGACAAGCACCGTTTCGAACAGCGAGCTGATCTCGAAGGTCTACTTCCCGCGCGCGATCCTTCCGATCGCCGCCGTCCTGGCGCCGCTCGTGGACCTGGCGTTTGCGCTGATCGTCGTCTTGATCGTGGCGATCTCGTTCGGTGACGTGCCGCCCCTTCGTGTCGTCCTGCTGCCGGTGGCTGCGGGTCTGGGGCTGGCCGTCGCGCTCGGGGCCGGGCTGTGGCTCTCGGCTCTTTATGTGCGCTTCCGCGATATCTCCTACCTGGTGCCGTTCCTGATCCTCGTCGGGCTCGCCGTCACCCCGATCATCTATCCATTCGACCTCGTTCCGGACCACTTGCAGCCGCTCTACGCTCTGAATCCGATGGTCGGAGTCTTCGAGCTCTACCGGTGGATGCTCTTCTCGGGCAGCCCATGGCCCGGCTCGATCGTGGTGATCCCGATCGCCGTCTCGCTGGTGCTTCTTCTTTCAGGGTTCTGGTACTTCCAGCGCGCCCAGCGCGGTTTCGCGGATGTGATCTGAGTGTCCGACCCCGTGATCACAGTCGAATCCGTTAGCAAGCGGTACGAGCTCGGTGCCACCCTGAGCCCGACGAGCCGCCTGACCGAGCGCCTCGACGCGCTGTTTCGCCGCCGATTCCGTAGCCGCGAGGAGCCGCCGCCAGTTGACCGTGAGTTCTGGGCACTACGGGACGTCTCGCTCGAGGTCCAACGCGGGGAGGCCGTAGGCCTCATCGGGCGAACGGTGCCGGCAAGAGCACACTCCTGAAGCTGTTGTCGCGGATCACGCCCCCAACGTCGGGACGGATCACGATGCGCGGGCGTGTCGCAACCCTGCTGGAGGTTGGGACCGGATTTCACCCCGAGCTGAGCGGCCGTGAGAACGTGTATCTCAATGGGGCCATCCTTGGCATGCGCCGGAGGGAAATCGACGCCAGGATTGACGAGATCATCGAGTTCTCCGGCATCGAACGCTTCATGGACACACCGATCAAGCGCTACTCAAGCGGCATGTACGTGCGTCTTGCCTTCGCTGTGGCGGCCCACCTCGACCCGGAGATCCTGCTGGTTGACGAAGTCCTGGCGGTCGGCGACGCCGAATTTCAGCGCAAGTGCGTCGGGCGCATGCAGGACGTCGCCAATGACGGCCGCACGATCGTCTTTGTCAGCCACAACCTCACGGCAGTCGAGCGGCTCTGCGAGCGCTCATTCTGGATCCGCGGCGGCCAGGTCGCTGCCGACGGTCAGACGCAGGGGGTGATCGGGGCCTACTTGAAGGAGGTCGGTGGCACTCAAATCGGAGGGACTGCACAGATCGCGCACTCGGCGCCCCGGGTTGGTGGTGACAACGGCAGGCTCACGGGCGTGTCCCTTAGCGATTCCCGGGGCAATGTCAACGAACGCCTGCCCGTTGGTGAGCCCGTTTCGGTCACGCTGGAGTTCGAGGTCGACAAACCGATAGAGGGAGCGGTCGTGGAGCTCGGCCTATCCAGCGCCGACGGGACACGTGTCGTGACCCTTCATAACACCGATGGCGGTGCTTCCGCGCCCAATATCGCCGCGGGGAAAGCGATCGTCAGGACCTCGATCGACGTCGCGCTGCTGCCGGGTGACTTCACGATCGATGTTGGCCTGCACGATGTCGCGGGTGCCACTGTCGACTACGTCGAGAGGGCGCTGACGTTTGTTGTCCTGAACGTCGGCCCGATCGAGAGTCGCTACCCGTGGGCGACGGTCCGCGGTTCGGTCAGGGTGCCCTCGACCTGGAGCGTGGAGTCGGCACAAGACCTGAGGGTGGGGGCCCATCGATGAGCCCGGGCGGCGATTCGCATGACCTGCCGCTCCTGGAAGCGATCCGCAGCATGCGGTCCCAGCTCGCAGCCGACATGTCGAGCCGTTACGACCGCGACCTGCCGTTCGACGAGCTCGTGGTTGATCGCTGGGAGCGAGCCCGCGAGCTCGGTTTTGAAGAAGGCGCGAGTATCTACGCGAGCGCCTACGTCTACGGCGCCGTCGAGGTGGGGGCTGACACGTGGATCGGGCCGATGACAATGCTCGACGGCAGTGGCGGGCTTACGATCGGCCACCACTGCTCGATCAGCGCGGGGGTGCACATATACAGCCACGACACCGTGCTCTGGGCGCTGAGCGGGGGAGAGGAGGAGGCCGAACGCGCGCCCGTTGTGATCGGGGATTGCACCTACGTCGGCGGGCACACGACGATTCTCAGAGGTACGACGATCGGCGACCACTGCGTGATCGGCGCGGGCAGCCTCGTGAACCGCGACGTCCCGCCGCGATCGATCGCCTACGGTGCGCCGGCGAGGGTCCGCGGCTCTGTGGAGATCCACCCGGATGGGCAGATCGAGCTAGTCCACGGTGTCAGCTGAGGAACGTCTCGGCACCACTGTCTCGAAGGCAAGCAGCGACCAGATGAGCAGCCGGCGGTTCTCGCCGGCCCTCGAGTGCTCGTCGACGAGCGCGCGCACGGCGTCGCGGTCGAGGTACTCGTAGATGCGGGCGTCGCGGCGCATGAGCGCGCGCGGACGTAGTCGATGCTCTCGCCCCGGAACCAGCTCGCGTCGGGCGCGGAGAATCCCTGCTTCTCGGCGCTCGCGATGTCGCTCGGGGATGTGGCGCTCCATGGCCTTGCGCAGGAGCAGCTTGCCGTCGCGCGTGCGCTGGAAGTACCGCTCGGTCTTCGGGCCGGGCTCGTTCTCGTTGAGCCGCACGACCTCGGCCAGGTTGCCGAGCTTGAGGCTCGACCGGGCAGCGCATCGCGAACTCGACGAGGTCGTTGTCGAGGAAGGGCACGCGCGTCTCGAGACCGTGCGCCATGGAGAGCTTGTCCTCGACGACCAGCAGCCCGTGCAGGAAGGTCTTGGCCTCGAAATAGAGGGAGTGGTTGATGTAGTCCTCGGGGCGCTCGAGTGCGTCGCGTGCGTCGGGAAGACGTCGCGGAAGATGTCGCGGGTCCAGACGTCGCTGGACGTCTGCCCAGATCGGGCGCAAAGCCGGTCGCGATCGTGGATTGGCGACCAGGCGCTGCCAGATAGCCGTAGTACTTGTCGACGTAGTGCTCGAAGTCGTCGTTCACGACCGCGCGGTAGTAGCGCCAGGGATAGCCGCCGAAGAGCTCGTCGCCGCCGGCGCCGGACAGCACGACCTTCACGAACTTGCTCGCCAGCTGCGCCGCGTAGTAGTTCGGGATAGCTCTGGCCGACGCGCGGCTCCTCGAGGTGCCAGGCCAGCGCGGGCATGCACGCGCTCCATGTCGCCCGCCTTCAGCACCATCTCGTAGTGCTCGGTCCTGAACAGGTACGACATGTGCTCGGCCTTCGCGCGCTCGTCGAAGCCCAGTTCGATGCCCGGACGCCGAGTGCAGGTCGAAGCCGACGGTGAAGGTCTTCATGTACGGGAGCTGGCGCGCCGCGATCGCGGTGATCGAGCCCGAGTCCATGCCGCCGCGCAGGTAGGAGCCGACGCGGCACGTCGGTGACGAGCTGGCGGCTGACACGGCCTGCTGAAAGGCGGTCGAGTTCCTCGACGTACTCGCGCTCGTCGGCAGGCCGATCGGGCTCGCGGAAATCGTAGTCCCAGTAGCGCGTGGGCGCCGTCGTGCCGCTCCGCGGCCCGAGACCGCATGCGCAGGAACCGGCCGGCAGCAGCCGGACGCCCGCGAACAGCGTCCGGTCGGTGAAGAAGTTCTGGAACGTGAAGTACTCGAGCAGCGCCTCGCGGTCGAGCTCGCGCGCGAGCGCCGGGTGGGCGAGGATCGCCTTCTTCTCCGAGCCGAACAGCGAACGCCGCCGCCCTGCGGCGATAGTACAAGCGGCTTGATGCCGTAGCGGTCGCGCGCGAGCAGACAGCCGCGCCGTTCGCGCGTCCCAGACGGCGAACGCGAACATGCCGTTGAAGCGCAGCAGCGCGCCGTCGCCCCACTGCGACCAGCGCGTCCAGCACCACCTCGGTGTCGCGTGCGCGAGCGGAAGCGGTGCCCGAGCGCCTCGAGCTCCGGCGCGCAGCTCGCGGAAATTGTAGATCTCGCCGTTGTAGGACACGACGTAGCGGCCGTCGGGCGTGGCCATCGGCTGGTTGCCGGCCGGCGAGAGGTCGATGATCGCCAGCCGCCGGTGGCCGAGGCCGCAGCGGCCCGTCGACGTAGTAGCCCTCGCCGTCCGGGCCGCGGTGCGCGATCGCGTCGGTCATCCGCTGCGAGCACCGCCGGCGAGACCGGCGCGCCGTCGAGATTGAGGATGCCTGCTATGCCGCACATGAGTTCAGCGCCGCTTGCGCGCGATGACGGTGATGCCGGCGTCCTCGACCACCTCGCGCTCGATCGCCAGCCCGGCCTCCCCGCACCATGCCGCGGACCTCTTCGGGCGACTGGCGGTGCGCGTTGGCGCGGCGCGAACCAGTCGAAGTTGATGTGGTTCATCTCGTCGAGGGTCAGCTCCGGCCGGTAGAACGTCTTGGCGACGTGCCAGTAGAACAGCCGCTGGACGTCGATCCGGCCGGCGGGGATGCTCGAGCAGGTCGATCGGCTCGCGGAACGTCGATCGATGCGCTCGAGCTCGCCGAGCGCCTTGCCGAGCTTCGTCAGCGGCCCATCGCCCCCAGGCGTCCTGCGGCGCCATCGGCTGCAGCCGCGTCGCGGACGTAGTCGTCGGTGAACTCGCGGACCGGGCCCTTCCGGCGATAGACGTAGAAGAGGAAGCGGCCGCCCGGCCTCAGCAGCCGGGCGAGCGACGCAGCAGCGTCCGCTCGGTCGAGTCGGTGTGGTGCAGGACGCCCTCGGAGAAGATCAGGTCGACGGCATGCCTCGGGAGCGGCAGGGCGTGATGTCGGCCTGCAGGAAGCCGCGCCCCGACCCGCGCTCGGCGAAGCGGCTGCGCGCCACGTCGACGGCGTGTCGGACACGTCGACGCCGAGGTAGCGCAGCTGCGGTCGAGCACGCTGCTCGAACAATGCCGAGCGCCGACATGCCCGCGCCGCAGCCGGCGTCGAGCAGAATCGGCTCGCGGCCGTGCTCGGCCAGCCAGCCGGCGCGCGCCGAGTCGCCGTACCGCTCGACGAGCCAGTCGCGCATGCGCGCCAGCGACGCGCGCCGTCGAAGCGTGTCGCGCTGCGCCCACTTGAAGCCGAAGGCGTCGCCGGTCTGGGCCTGCGCGGCTCGAGACGAGCACCTCGCGCTCGCGCAGGAGCCCGCCGTCGCACGACGAAGCGCGTCGCCGCGAGCTCGATCTGCTCGCCCTCCGTCGGCCGGACGAGGCGCCGAGCAGCGCGCGCGCACCACCCGGCGCGGACCGCGTGAATCAGCGCGTAGATCTCGCGGAGCGCGCCGACGACGTAGGCGTAATCGTCCTGCGCTCATGCGGTTGTGCAGCGGGATGGCCATCGTGTTGCGCTCGCAGTCGCGCGCGCCGGGACAGTCGTGCCGGCAGTCGCGCCGGTCGCGGTAGTACGCCGAGCTGGTGACCGGCGTGCGTGCCCGGGCGGGTCGCGATGCCGCGCTCGTGCAGCCGCTGCCATGATTTCGTTGCGCGGCAGCGGCGCCGTCCTCGTCGACCACGGTGACGTAGGCCTGCCAGGCGTGCCGTGCCGTTCGCCGGGCGCTGCGGCGGGCGCAGCCAAGGGATGTCCGCCAGCTCCTCGCGGTAACAGCGCGGCCCAGCGGTCGCGCTCGTCGATGAAGCGCGTCGAGCTTGCCGAGCTGGACGAGGCCGACCGCGCGCCTGCAGGTCGGTCATGCGGTAGTTGAAGCCGAGCTCGTCGAACTCCGGCAGCAGATAGGGCTGCGGCCCGCGTGGCGCTGCTCCTCCGATATCGCGGCGCCGTGGTTGCGCAGCACGTCGGCACGCGGTCGGCAAGCGCGGCGTCGTTGGTGGTGAGCATGCCGCCTTCGCCGGTCGTGATCGACTTGCGCGGGTGGAAGGAGAAGGCCGCCGCGTCGCCGAGCGCCGCCGGCGGGCGTCCGCCGAGGCGGCGCCGGCGGCGCAGGCCGCGTCCTCGACGATCGGCGACGCCCGCCGGCAGCGCGGCCGCAGAGCCGTCCATGTCGGCGCAGAGACCGAACAGGTGGACCGCGATCGACCGCCTTCGTCCGCGGCGTCACCGCGGCGGCCGACGTCGGCCGGAGTCGATGTTGTAGGTCACGCGGGTCGACGTCGGCGAACACCGGCGTCGCGCCGCAGTAGACCACCGCGTTCGCGGTCGCGACCCAGGTGAACGCCGGGACGATGACCTCGTCGCCCGGCCCGATCGCCGAGGCCGCGAGCGCCAGGTGCAGCGCCGGTCGTGCAGCTGACGTCGTCGCGAGCGCGTGGGCGACCCGTGGCGCTCGGCGAACGCCGCTCGAACGCGGCGACCTTCGGGCCCTGCGTCAGCCAGCCCGACTGCGAGCGGCTCGCGGACGGCCTGCCACTCCTCCTCGCCGATGCGGGCAGGGCGATCGGGATCGTAGCGCGTGGGTCGCTCACGACGCTCCGCGCACGCCGCTCGGCGCTCGCGACCTCGGCTCGTGTGCGTGCGCGCCACTCGATCAGCCGCGCAGTCCGTCGTCGAGATCGATACCCGCGCCTGGAAGCCGATCTCCTCCGTCGGCCGCTCGGGCGAGCCGATGCGGTTGCGCACCAACGTCGCCTGCTGCGGGCGCGTAGTTGATCGGCTGCGTCCGAGCCGGTCAGATCTGAGCAGCTTCTCGGCGACCTCCTTGAGCGAGGTCCGCTTGCCGGTGCCGACGTTGTAGAAGCGGTCGGCGGCGTCGGCCCTCATCGCGCAGACGTTGGCCGCGCGCGCAATCCTCGACCGCGACGAAATCGAAGGCCTGGCTCCGTCGCCGTAGATCGTCGAGCCCTCGCCGCGGTCGATCGCGTCGAGCATCTTCATGATCACCGCGATGTAGGCGCCCGTGATAGTCCTGCCGCGGCCCGTAGACGTTCATGTAGCGCAGGCCGACATAGTCGCAGGCCGTAGCGGTGGTGATAGCGCCGCGCGCCATCGCCTCGCCGGCGATCTTCGTCGCGCCGTAGAAGTTCTTGTTGTTGAACGGATGATCCTCGGTCATCGGCTCTTCGACCGCGTCGCCGTAGACGGACGCCGACGAGCGACTACACCAGGCGCTTGACGCCGTTGGCGCACGCAGCCCTCGAGCACGTTGAACATGCCGCGCACGTTCACGTCGAACGCGGCGCGCGGGATACTCGTGGCACTGCAGCAGCCACAGCGCGGCGAACTGGAACACGCCGTCCGCGCCCTTGAGCGCCGCATCGAGGATGTCGGTCTGGCGTGATGTCGCCGCCGGCTTCGAAGATCTTGACGCGCGGGTCCCGCAGTGCCTCCGCGAGGTTTTCGTGCGTGCCGCGCACGAAATTGTCGTAGATGACGATCTCGCCGACATCCTGCGTGCGCAGCTCGTCGACCGTGTGCGACCCGATGAGGCCCGGCGCCGCCGATGACGACGAACCGCTTTCCTCGAATGTCCATTTGCCTCGGTCGGGAGGTGGAGTCCGGCGGCAGTCCGACGAGCCGCGCGGTCAGCGGATGTTCTCGCGAGAGAACCGCTCGAGCAGGTCATCATAGGCAACAAGGGCGGCTGCACGGCGTCCATCGAGGCAGCGGACGACCCGATCGCGCGGGCTCATCGGCTCGTCCTGCCACCACTCTGGATGAGTCAGGACGTGTAGGCGCGGTGTGACGTCGGGATCGATCAGCGAGTTCGGTCGACCGTGACGCCAGTATCCGTTGGAATCCGAGACATATGCGTACTCCTCGCGAATCCGTGCCGAGTAGGCGTTCGCCATCCCGGCAATCGTCTCGGAGTCAAAGCGCAACATCTCGCCGACGGTCGGATTGTGGAAGGAGACCGCATCAATTGGGGTTTCGGCGAGTTCGCCGAGCAACTCCCGTTCGGCTGTGAGCCGGCTGGCAAACGCATGCTCCTCGTCGACGCCTCCGGTAGAAATCAGCATCGAAATGAAGTCCGATCCAGTGCCCAAGCCGAACGATCTCCTTTACGGAGTCGAGTGTGGAGCGTTCTAACACGCTGTAGAAGTCACTGTGCAGCCACAGAAAATAGGTCGACTGCACGCCGGCTGTTTCGGCTTCCAGACGCGCGGTTCGCATAGCTCGGTGCACGGAGAAGTCGACATCGTGCCGCCAGAGAACGTGCGCTTCTGTAGCTCGGGTCCCAAACGGCTCGAACGAGTAGCGCCCAACTGCGCTCGCCAGCAGCCGCCGGTACCCGTCGAGCGTGAATTCATCAAAGCGGTCGTGCTGACCGTCGGCACGCATCGACCGCAGCCTGACAGATGCGGCCTGAAGGCCGGCTCTAGCATGGCCGGACGATGACCTCGATGAGTAAACGGGTGCCGGATCAACCGCTCCGGGCCAATCCGGTCGTGATCCAACCTGTCGATCGCCGTGTCGCGCTGCGGCTGGGCGAGTTGAGTTAGGTTCAGGAGATCTCTTCCGGTACCTGGTTCACAGGCACCTGGTGGCCCGCTATCGACAGACCGTTCTTGGCGCGGCCTGGGGGGTCCTGCAGCCGGTCATGCTCGCGCTCGTATACAGCGTGTTCATCGGGCGACTCGCGAAAGTTCCGCCACCGACGGGCATTCCTTATCCCGTCTTTGCCCTGTCAGGCATGGTGACTTGGCTCCTTTTTGCCAACGGGCTCGCCGCCGTCGCGGGCAGCACGCTGGCAGATGCGCAGCTGATCTCTAAGGTCTACTTCCCCCTGATTCCCCCTGCCGGCGGCCGCCGCCGCCCCAGCGCTCTTTGACTTCGCCCTGGCGTTCGTCGTTCTGGTGGGCGTGATGGTTGCCTACGGCGTCCCCATCAACCCGGTGGCGCTGGTAGGCGTGCCGGTCGGCGTGCTCCTTGCGACGGCCATCGCCTTTGGTTTTGGTCTATGGCTGGCCGCGGTCCAGGTCCGTTACCGCGACGTTCAGCACTTGATCCCCTTCGTACTACTGGTCGGATTGTTCATCACGCCCATCGTTTATCCGTTCTCCCTGGTCCCCGAGGCCTTGCAGCCCGTATACGCATTGAATCCAATGGCTCGGTGTTGTCGACTTCTTCCGTTGGTCGGTACTCCCGGGCCAGGAGCTGTACCTGCCCGCGCTGCTGATCTCTGCAGTGTTCGGGGTGTTCCTGGTCGTCGCCGGCACCATCTTCTTTCGCCGGCGAGAGCAGGGATTCGCCGATCTCATTTAGAAGATGAGAGCTCGCTTAGGCAGAAGATCGCGTAAACGCGTGCTCTACGTTGGTCACGCGTACTACAACGCCTGGTACCTGTCTCGCGAGCTGCGCAGGCTGGGATGGACTGCGGATGTGCTGAATTGGGACACCAATCCCGAGACCCAGTTCCACTACCACGGCGAGGACTACAAGTTCGCCTCGGGATCGTGGAAGGAAACCGCGCGTCACGCCGCCTTCTACCTCCTGGCGCTCGGTCAGTACGACATTTTCCACTTCAGCAACACGCATGGACTGCGTTTTGCCAATGATCTCGAGGAAATCGTTGCTCGTCGATTTCGATCTGGCGACGAGATTCCGCCTGCTAAAGCGCCTCGGTAAGAAGATCGTCTACAGCAACAATGGCTGCCTGGACGGGGTGTCCCAGACGTCATTCGCCAGCTGGGGAAAGCGACCCGTCTGCGCGGATTGCGCGTGGCGGGGCAACCCCGCGGTTTGCAGCGACGACGGAAACCTTCGCTGGGGCGCATTTCGTAACGAAGTCGCTGACTTCCAGGTGATTGTGGGCGGGAACCGAGCCGACTACAACGTCGACCCACGAATTCGCGAGATACCCGAGTTCTATTGCCTCGACGAACACTTTTGGCGGCCGGATTTGGCGATCCCGAGCGAATCGGCGGCTCGACCTTCCCGGGACCATGTTCAAGCTCTACCACTCCGTTGGCATGATGCCGATCCGGACCTCGCGGCGGGAATCCCGCAACATGAAATCGACCCATATCTATCTACCGCTGTTGATGAGGCTGAAGGCGAGGGCCACGACGTGGAACTGATCTCTTTCCACGATGTCCTAACCGCGAGGTGCGCTACTATCAGCTTCAAGCGGACATGGTGGTCGACATGCTCACCTTTGGCTTTTTCGGGGCGAACTCCGCGAGGCGATGATGCTCGGCAAACCGGTCGTGTGTTATCTGCGGCCCGAATGGCTCGAGAGCGCCCGGCGCGAACCCGGAATACGTGGAGGAGCTGCCGATTGTCAACGCAACTCCGGACACCGTGCATGATGTCGTTGTCGATCTCATCGAGAATCCAGCTAAGCGGGAAGCCCTAGGACGCCAGGGTCGGGATTTCGCCATCAAATGGCACTCGGCGAAATCTGCGGCCCGCCGGTTTGACCGCATCTACATGGACCTGCTGGATCCGACGGCCGGGGGATCAAATGGCACGACCGCTTGAGGGCCCCATGATCGCTCTCACTCCGCTTCTGAATGAGGACAGCGGGACGCTGTTCGAGTGGATCAACGATCGTGAGGAGGTCCTGCACAGCGCGCCGTACAGCGTCGTTCATGAGGCCGACCACGAAGCCTGGTTCGACTCCATACGCAATCGCGACGATGTCGTCATCTTCGCTATCCGGGAGCGTGACTCCGAGCGCCTTATCGGGTCGTGCCAGCTACTGAACATCGATCCTCGGCATGGCAGTTGTGAGCTTCAGATTCGGATCGGCGAAGTTGCGGCACGCGGCCAAGGCCACGGGACGGAGGCGGTGCGGTTGCTGCTCGACCACGCATTTCGCGACCTCGGCATGCACCGCGTCGGACTTCACGTGTTCTCCGGAAACGAAGCAGCGATCAGCGCATATGAGAAAGCTGGATTCGTGCGCGAGGGTCTGATGCGGGAAGCCGCGATGATCGACGGCGACCGAGTCGACGTCGTCGTCATGGCAATCATCGGCCGCGATTACGCTGCTGCGCAATGAGCGGCGCCGAGCGGGAGCGGGTCGTTGCGATCCACCAGCCGAACTTTCTTCCCTGGCTCGGCTTCTTCAACAAGCTCGCGAGGGCAGACACCTTTGTCTTTCTTGACGACGTCCAGTACGAAAGAAAGTCCGCGGGGACATGGACTAATCGCTGTCGGCTTCTGGTCGCCGGAAAGCCATCCTGGGTCACCGCACCAGTGGTGCGTGCGGGCGGGGGAGTTCGCTCGATCAACGAAATGGAACTCGATGATTCACAACCGTGGCGGCGCAAGACGTCACGGACGATCGAGTCGAACTACCGCCCGGCGCCTCACTACGAGGACGTGTGGCCCGTGGTCGAAAGCGTCCTGACGTACGACGCTCGAAAGCTTGCAGAATTCAACGAGCACGCAATCCGTCTGCTCTGCGATCGCCTCGGACTTTCGAGCACCAGGCTCCTCAGGGCATCGGACGTCAGTGCGTCCACCGCCGGGACTGAGCAACTCATCTTTTTCACCCGAGCACTGACGGGCGGGTGTACCTATCGGGCGACGGAGCCGGTGGGTATCAGGACGATTCGCTCTTCGAAGCCTCGGGGGTGAAGCTCGTCAAGCAGCGATTTCCGAGCACCCGACCTATCCGCAATCAGGGAGAGACCTTCGAACCGGGCCTTTCGATTGTTGACGCATTGATGAACTGTGGCTTCGAAGGGACTCGTGCCCTCTTGGACGGCCGGCATCTATGACACGCGATCTGTCAACGGCGATCCTGAACCTGTACCAGCGGCCGGCGAGCCTCTTCCGCCGCGACGCCTCAACCGTGATGGAGCACGTGACCGCCTTTCGGCGTCACTCGCGCTGCCGGTGTGGGAGGTCAACACCGAGCACGGCTTCCCGGAGCCGCTGACCGGCTTTCGCTTCAGCGTGGTCTGCCTCCACTACTCGCTCTTCTCGGTACACGGCTACTTCATGGCGACGACTTCCGGCGCTACCTCGAGGACGTGTGCGGCGACAGCTACAAGGTCGCGTTCTTTCAGGACGAGATGCACTACTGCCGGCAGCGGTTCGGTTCCTCGATCGAGTTCGACGTCGACTGCGTCTTCAGCTGCCTCGAGCCGGAGTACCTCGATGCAGGTCTACGGCCAGCACACGAACGTTCGCGACCTGCACAGCAACGTGCCCGGCTACGTCAGCGAAGAGCTGATGGCGGCGGCGGGCGGTTCGCGCGGGCCCCAGTCGGACCGTGACATCGACATCGGCTATCGCGGCGCGGTCGCTGCCTCCCTACCTCGGCGCGGGGCGGTCTCGAGAAGGGCGAGATCGGAACCAAGTTCCTCGAGAGGGCACGGGGCACCGATCTGACGCTCGACATTGCCACGGCGAGAAGGACCGGATCTACGGCGACGACTGGTACCGCTTCGTCGCGGGCTGCCGGGCCGTGCTGGGCACCGAGTCGGGGGTCTCGGTTTCGATCTCGAGGACGAGGTGCTCACCGAGTATCAGCAGCGTCGTCGCGGGCGGGAGACGCCGACGATCGAGGAGCTTGAGCAGGGCGCGCTCGGGCGCTGGGACGGCAACATCCCGTACCGGACCATCAGCCCCCGCCATTTCGAGGCGGCCGCGCTCGGGCGTCTGCCAGATCCTCTACGAGGGCCACTACTCCGGCGCGATGGAGCCGATGGTCGACTACATCCCGCTGCGCAAGGACTTCTCCAACTTCGACGAGGTGCTCGAGCGCTTCCGTGACCCGGAGCTGCGCCAGGAGCTCTGCGAGAACGCGCGGCGCCGGCTTATCGACTCGGGCGACTAGAGCTTCGCGGCGTTCATCGCGCGCTTTGACAAGGCGCTGGAGGCCGCCGGCGTCTCGCTCGAACCCGATCCCGCGGCGGCCGCCCAGGTGGACGCCGCGCTGCGCAGCGGCCGCCGCCGCCGACGGCTAAAGGCGAATGTCTGGGGCCTGCACGACGACCTGCGCGCGGTCAGGTTCCCCGGCAAGGAGCGGCTGAAGGCCGCGGGGCAGCCGGTGCTGCGGCGCCTCGACTCCAGGCGGGGTCGCCCGCCTAGCTGAGGGCTGCGGCGCGGGCGCTCGCGACGGCCTCGACGACCTGCGCGACATCCGACTCGGAGAGCCCGGGTCCAACCGGCAGGGCCAGGTTGCGCTCGGCGAAGCGGTCGCTGTTGACGAGCGGGCTCTCGGGCGCGTACTCGGTGAGCGATGGCTGGCGGTGCATCGGGGTCGTGTAGTACGCGCGGCTTGCGACGTCGCGTTCCTTGAGCGCAGCAGACAGGGCGTCGCGGTCGTCGCTGCGCACGACGAAGAGGTGGTAGGCGCTCTCGGCCCCATCGGTCTCGACGGGCATCTCCACATGGTCGCCCAGGCCGGCGGCGCGATAGGCGTCGATTCCGGCGCGGCGCCGGCGGTTCCATTCGGGCAGGTGCGGGAGGAGCACCCGCAGGCCGGCGGCCTGAAGCTCGTCGAGGCGCGAGTTGAAGCCGATGCGCTCGTGAAAGCCCTTGGCGAGCGTGCCGTGGAAGCGGATCCGGCGCAGGCTGTCGGCAAGCTCGTCCGTGTCGGTGACGATCGCGCCGCCGTCGCCGAACCCGCCGAGGTTCTTCGACGGGTAGAAGCTGAACGTCGACGCGATCGCCGAGCGCGGCGGCGGGCCTGCCGTCGAGCGTCGCGCCGGCAGCCTGGGCGGCGTCCCCGAGGACGCCGATCCCGCGGTCGGCGGCAAGCGCCTGCAGCTCTGCCATCGGCGCCGGGTTGCCGAAGATGTGGACGGGGATGATCGCCCTCGTGCGGGCGTGATCAGCGGCTCCACCATCTCGGCCGTCATGCAGTCGTGTCTCGGGGTCGACGTCGCCGAAGACCGGCCGGCGCGCCGGCGTTGACGACCGCCTCGGGCGTGGCGAAGAAGGTGATCGAGCGGGACGATGACCTCGTCGTCGCGGCCGACCTCAAGGGCGCGGAGGCCGATGGTGATCGCGTCGGTGCCGTTGGCGACCCCGACGCAGTGCTTCGTGCCCATCGCCGCGGCGAATTCGGCCTCAAAGGCCTCGACCTCAGGGCCGAGGATGTAGCGGCCGGAGCGCATCACCGCCGCCTGGCGCTCGATCACTTCGTCGAGCAGCGGCTCGACCGTTCCCCGTTCGCAAAGAGTGAAATCACGCGGGCGATTGAAGCAGAGGCCCCTCAGCCGGCGGGCCGCCAGGCCTCGAGCAGGTCCTCGTCGCCGACGTCGCGCACGTGGCGCGCCGGCGCGCCGATCATCACGGCCCTGGCGGGGACGTCGCGCGTGACGATCGCCCCGGCCGCGACGAACGCCTCGGAGCCGACCTCAACGCCAGGGCAGATCACGGCGCCGCCGCCGATCCGGCACGCCCGCCGCAGAAGGGCTCCGTGAAGCGGCGCGCCACGCTCGTGGCGGCCCATCGCGTTGTCGTTGGTGGTCACGACGCCGGGACCGACGAACACGTCGTCCTCGATGGTGGAGTACGCGGTGATGTAGCAGTTGCTCTGCACGCGAACGCCCTGGCCGATCTCGACGTCGTTGTCGATGGCGGAGCCCCGGCCGATCACCGAGCCGGGCCCGACGGTGGCCCGCTCGCGGACCTGGCACTGGTCGCCCGCGATGGCGCCCGCGCCCAGGGTCGCCCCGGCGAAGATCACGGCACCGGCGAGCACCGCGCTTCCGTCGCCGAGGATGGCCGGTGCGCCGCCCTCGGCCGACGCGGTCGACTTCGGTCCGAGGCGGACAGGCTTGCCGACGATTGCCCCGTCCTGGATCGTCACGCCGCTGCCGACCTGCGTACCGGCGTGGATGACGACGTGGCCGCCGATCGTGGCGTCGTCGGGAAGCTCGACGGCTTCCCCGAGGAGCAGGCCCGGGGCGCGGTCTGACTGTAAGAGGTCCATCGCGGCCATTCTGCCTAGCGCAGCAGCTCCGCGAACAGCGCCCGCAGACGGCGGGCAAAGAGCTCGGGCGTGTAGTGGCTGACGTACCGATCGCGCGCGGCACGTCCCAGCTGCGCGCGCAGCTGCGGGTCGGCGAGCAACCGGCGCAGCTGATCGGCGATGGCCGCGGGGTCGTCGGGCGCAACCAGCATCCCCGTGTCAGCGAGCGTGTCGGGGACCCCGCCGTGAGTGGACGCGACCACCGCAAGCCCGCCCGCCATGGCCTCGAGGACGACGAGCGGCTGGGCGTCGTACTCCGTTGGGTAGACGAACGCGTCGGCCGCCTCGATCTCCGCGAACTTCGCCGCTCCCTCGAGCGGCCCGACGAGGACGACCCGGTCGGCGAGCCCGAGCTCCGCGGCAGCCGCGCGCGCGTCGGCCTCGTCGCCTGGCGACGGCTCTCCAACCAGCCGCAGCTCGCAGCGCTCGAGCCCGGGCTCGGCGAGCGCGCGGATTGCCGTGCGGGCGCCCTTGCGGCCGAAGTCGTTGGCGATGTAGAGCAGGCGCATGGCCTCGGGGCGCTCGGCCGCGCGCCGGTCGCGCTCGGCCATGACCTGATCGATGCGGTCGCCGAACGGATCGGGCAGCCCGTTCTCGAGCACCCTGACGCGGGCGGGGTCCACGAGCGGGCCGAAGATCCCTCGCAGCGACGGCGTCAGGACGACCGCGGTGTCGGCCCACCTGAGTGTTCGCCTGATCATCCAGCGCTCGAGCCGGCCCGAGCCCGAGTAGAAGACGTCGAACTGGGCGCCGTGGAAGTAGAGGACGATCCGCCGGCGAAAGAGCCGCGCGATCGTCATAAAGACGGCGTCGCGGAAATAACCCCAGCGGCTCTGCGAGAGCGAGATGAAGACCACGTCCACCTTGCGGCGGGCCGCCAACAGCATCTGCGCCGAGTGTTGGAGGCCGAGGCGGACGTTGCGCAGGTCGAACGCGTCTACGTGAAAGATGGGGCGCTCGTCGCGCGTGTCGAGATGCGAGACGTCGGCGCCGCTCCCGCGCAGGGCGTCGAGGGCCATGGCGGTGATCGCCGCCGGGCCCATGATCGGCGGCGGCACCGGGCCGACCACGAGGACGCTCCCGCGAAGCGCCGGCTCGGATTCCGAGTCAGCCACCGGTCGCCGAGGCCTCCGCGCCGGGATCTGCCAGCAGTCGTGCGGCCTCCAGCTGGATCGCACCGGCGCGCTCGATGTCTCCCTCCGGGTAGGCGGGTGGCGCACCGGCCTTCGCCCGCTCAAAGACGTCCTCGAACATCTGCTCGTGGCCCTTGCCGCGGAAGACGCGGCGCGTGGTCCGCGTGCGGCCGTCGCGCAGCACGCGCAGCGAACGGAAGTCGTCGATCCGGGCTGTCACCAGGCCACGCCGGACCTCGATCGTCTCCTGGACGCCGAGCATGTCGTCGCCGCGCTCCGTGGCGATGATGATCAGCGTCGAGCCGTCGTCAAAGGTGACAGTGAGCGATCGTTCGCTGTCCGCATTGGGGTCGTTCGCCGGCGCCGGGCCGATCGCGACCTCGACGTGGCGCGTGGCGGGATCGAGCAGCGAGACACCGAGGTCGATCCAGTGGCAGAGATTGCCGGTCACGCGGGTGCCCTGGTTCGGCCAGTGGTACCAGTGGTTTGGCTCGAGCGAGATCTCGCGCACGAGGCAGACCGTGGTCAGCGGTCCTGCCTCGCCGGCCAGAGCGTCGCGCAGCTTCTTGGTCAGCGGGTGGTGGCGGCGGTTGAAGCCGACGTCGAGTCGGGCCGGGGCCGCGGCGACCGCGGCCAGCAGCCGGTCGAGGTCGCCGCCGGTGACGACGGTCGGCTTTTCGACGAAGACCCGATGGCCGCCCTCGAGCGCGTGCGCCGCGAGCTCTGCGTGGGAGTCGTGGGCGGTTGCCACCACGACGAGCCCCGGCCCGGGCAGCGCATGCGATCGCCTCACGGGCATCGGTCGTGGCCAGGGCGAAGCCGGCCGCGCGTCCAACCTCGGCGGCGACCTGCGGCTCGCGGTCGGCAACAGCATGCGGGCTCAGGCCCGCCGCACGCATCGCCGGGATGATCTGCGTGCGGGCGTAATCGCCCGCGCCGAGCAGCGCGACCGGGGTCCCATCGGCTCGCAGGTTGCCCAAGGCGCAGCGAGGTCTCGCGCGAACGTGCCCCGGCCGGCGGGCGGAGAAGGGTGACGCCAGCAGAGCTCGGATCCGTCGAGCCCGCGGCGGCGCTGACGAGCTCGCGCAGCCCGCTGGGCGGCCGCTCGCCCGAGTAGAGGAAGCTCTGGGTGGCGTCGGCGAGTAGCTCGTCGAGGTCCGCCCGGAGGGCCGTCGGCGAACCGCGCGCAGGGCGGCCTCGTCCGCGTCGGGGCTTTCGACACCACCAGCTCGGCGTTGCAGAGCAGGACGTCCGCGCAAGCGGGCGCGCGCAGCGCCAGGGCCAAGCCGGCGTGCCTGGGCGTCCGGCTCGCCGGCCGGGCGGCCGAGTGCGGCGACGATCCGATAGTCGGCGCCAAGCCGGCTCTCCGCGCGTTTGGAGCGGATCTTGCGAAGCGTGCTCTCGGGGCCGTCGAGGACCGCGAAACGGGCGGCCTTGCGGTGCGGGGACCGGATCACCCGTCCCGTTGGGACTGGGAACGGGGGCGAGCGCGACGGTCGCCTCGATCTCGAGCGCAACCGCGCCCGGCACCAGCGAAGGGGCGGGCGCGTCGATCCACTCGTCGTTTAGGAGCAGCCTCATTCCCCGCTCGCTATCTAGCAGAGCGCCAGCCCAAGGCGTGCGTTACGGTCACCGCCATGCGACAGGTCGCGCGCAGGTTGAAGGACGGCTCACTCGAGCTCGTCGACGTGGCGGAGCCGGGAATCGCCCGCGGTCATGTCCTCGTGGAGGTATCCAGCGTCGGTCATCAGCGCGGGCACCGAGCGGGCGACCCTCGAGGCCGCCGAGAAGAACCTGCTGGCCAAGGCGCGCGCCCGCCCGGACCAGGCCCGCCAGGTGATCGAGCGGGTCCGGCGCGACGGCGCCAAGGAGACGATCGAGTTCGTGCGCCAGCGCCTCGACGAGCTCGGGCCGCTCGGCTACAGCGCCTCGGGCCGGGTCACCGAGGTGGGGGCGGAGGTTACCGGCGTCGCGCCGGGCGACCGCGTCGCGATCGCCGGCGCCGGCCTCGCCAACCACGCCGAGATCGACCTCGTCCCGCACCTCCTCTGCGCGCGAATCCCGGAAGGTGTCTCGGACGAGGACGCTGCCTTCGCGACGATCGGCGCGATCGCGATGCACGGCTTTCGTCGGGCCGAGGTAGCGGTGGGCAGCACCGTCGTCGGTCATCGGCCTCGGGCCTCGTCGGCCAGCTCGCCGACGCGCATCGCGCTCGCCGCGGGCTGCACCGTCCGCGGTGTCGACCTCGACCCGCGCCTGATCGAGCTCGCCGGAGGCGGCCGGCGCGTCGGCGACGACCCGGGATTCGGTCGCCGACCTCGACTCGACCGCGGACGCGGTCCTCATCTGCGCCTCGGCCGCCAGCGACGATCCGATCAAGCTCGCGGCCCAGGTCGCCAAGGACCGCGCGCCGGTCGTCGTGGTCGGCGACGTCAAGCTGAACGTGCCGCGCGGGCCGTTCTACGACAAGGAGCTCGACCTCCGCCTCTCGCGCTCCTACGGCCCCGGCCGCTACGACCCCGCCTACGAGCTGCACGGGCGCGACTACCCCGAGGGCTACGTCCGCTGGACGGAGCGCCGCAACATGCAGGCGTTCCTCGACCTCGTCGCGTCCGAGCGGATCCGGCCGTCGGAGCTGATCACCCACCGCTTCGCGATCGACGACGCCGCAGCGCGCCTACGAGGCGCTGAAGTCGGAGCGCCCGATCGCGATCGTCCTCGAGTACCCGCGGCCCGAAGCCTCGCGCCAACCCGCGCCACCGGCGCGACCGGCAGCGGCCCGCGTGGCCGGCAAGCCCAGGTTCGGGCTGATCGGGGCCGGGAGCTTCGCCACCGCGAAGATCATCCCGGGGCTGATCGAGGCCGGCATGACGCCCGCGCGGATCTCGTCCGGCGTCCGGCCTCTCCGCCGAGAGCGCCCGCCAGCGGTTCGGCTTCGAGTCGGCCGCCGCCGGGATCCGAGGCGGTGCTCGACGCGGGCGACATCGACCTCGTCGTCGATCGCCACCCCGCACAACCTGCATGCCGGGCTGGTCGCCGAGGCGCTGCGGCGCGATCTCGCCGTCTACGTCGAGAAGCCCCTCGCCCTCGACTGGGAGGGGCTGGCGCTCGTGCGCGAGGCGCTCGCGGACTCGCAGGCGCCGCTCTTCGTCGGCTTCAACCGCCGCTACTCGCCGGCGGCGGCCGAGCTGCGCGGCTTGCCGGGCCCGCGGCTGATGGCCTTCAGGGTCAACGCCGGCGCGCTGCCGCCCGAGCACTGGACCAACGACCTCGAGGTCGGCGGCGGGCGGCTGAAGGGCGAGGGCTGTCACTTCGTGGACTTTCTCTGCGACCAGGCCGGATCGGACCCGCTCACGGTCACGGCCGCCGGGTTTCCGTCGGCCCCGGCGCTCGCGCGTGCGGCGACCGACAACTTCAGCCTGCAGATCCGCTTCGCCGACGGCAGCGTCGGCACGGTCAACTACGCCGCCGACGCGGTCACCGGCCCCGGCAAGGAGCGCTTCGAGACGAGCTCGCCCGACGCCTACGCGGTGATCGAGGACTTCCGCGAGGCCGCGATCTGGCGCGGCTCGAAGCGCGCGGCGGTAGGCGGGCGCCGCCAGGACAAGGGCTTTGACGGGCAGTTCGGCGCGATCGCCGCGGTCCTCGCCGGCCGCGAGGCGCCGCCGTCACCGGAGGGTTATCTGCTGTCGACGATGGCGACGCTCGCCGCCGCGCGGTCGCTTGAGACCGGCGCTGCCGGAGACGGTCGGCGGAGGCCGCCGGCTACGCGCTGAGCAGCCGGGCCAGCGCCGCGAACATCGGGCGCGTTGGTCCAGCGCATGAACTCGCGCCGGCTGACGCCGCGCGCGTTCGCCTGCATCGCAAATCGCCCCTCGCTCTCGGGAGCCAGAGCAGCTCGATCGCCCGGTGTCGCGATCGCCCGGGCGCGCTCGATCAGCTCCGGCGCCAGCGACGGCTGCAGCTCGGCGACGATGCAGAGCGTGTCGATCGCCGACGCGAAGGAGTGGGCGTCGGCCGGAAAGGGACGGTCGGGGTGGTACCGCGCCGTGCCGTCGGCGTCGAAGAAGGCTGTCGAGCCACGCGCGCAGAGATCGGTCAGCAGCTCCTCGTAGCCGCCGATGCGCGCCTCGACCCGGGCCAGGCCCTCCAGCGTGTAGGCGGTGTGGAAGTTGTCGCGCCAGGTGAGGTCGCCGCGCTCGCCGTAGGGCCAGTTGCGCGTCTCTCGCGTCGCAGGGCGGCGGTCGTCGCCACCGCGGCAGTCGACCAGCCGGTCGGCCTCGGGATCCGGGTCATGGCTCCGCCAGGCGCGCGAGCGTCCCGCAGACCATCAGGTTCGCGTTGTGGATCAGCTCCGAGCCGGCGCCGACGTAGGCGAAGAACGGCCCGTACTCGGAGTCGCGGTGCAGCGAGAGCAGGAACGGGCGCGCCCGCGAGCGCAGATGCGGCGATCGCCTGCATCGAGCAGCCCCCGGACCGCGAAGCACGTGGCGATCGCGTTCGCATCGGCTGCGGGATAGAAGAGATGGCGGGTCTGGACGTCGAAGTGATAGCCCCATGCGTCGCGAGTCCGGCGAGCCGCAACTCCTCGAGGCGGGCGCGCATTCGGGCCGTCCCAGGCGTCGGCGTCGCTCAGCTTCGCGCCGGCGGGCAGCGAGTACCCCGACAGCACCAGGCCCGCGACCTTCGAATTCGGACGGCTCGGGGCGCGCAGCGGCCATGGCGGTGTGACCGGCGAACGGCGGTTGAGCTGGATCACCGCCTGCATGCCGCGTTTGGAATGTCGCAACACCGCCGCCGCTCGCGTGTTCAAGCCCTCGTACGGGTCGGGTCCGATCCAGCTTCGTGCCGCACCCCACGAGGCGAGTTGTGCAAAGACGGTTTCCATGACGGTCTGCCATTCGAGCCGCCTATCTTCACCAGATCGACGAGGTTCAGCGAATCGACATCCTCGGCTGCCCGGTGGACGCCGTCAGCCTGTCGGAGACCGTCGAGCACGCGCAGCGGGCCATCGCCGAGGGCCGCTCGATCACCCAGGTCTCGATCAACGCGCTGAAGATCGGCCTGGCGGACGACGACTCCGTCGCTGCGCGAGGCGCTGAAGCGGCTTCGACCTGGCCGGTGCCGACGGGGTGCCGGTGGTGTGGGCGGCCCGGTTGCTCGGCACGCCGATCCCTGGCCGCGTCAACGGCACCGACCTGATGTACGCGCTGTTCGAGCTCGCGGAGCGGGAGAGCCTGAGCGTGTACCTGCTCGGCGCGAAGCGCGAGGCGCTGGACGCGGCAGCCGCGGAGCTCCAGCGCCGCTACCCCCGCTTGCGGCTCGCGGGCGCGCGCGACGGCTACTGGCGCCCCGAGGAGGAGTCAGCGGTGGTCGCGGAGGTCGCGCAGGCCTCGCCCGACATCCTGCTGCTCGCCCTGCCCTCCCCGCGGAAGGAGTGGTTTCTGCTCGAGCACGTGACGACGATGGGCGCCGGCTTTGCGATGGGCGTCGGGGGCTCGATCGACGTGTTGGCCGGATTGCAGCCGCGCGCGCCTCGATGGATGCAGCGCAGCGGGCTCGAGTGGTTCTACCGGTTGGTTCGCGACCCGCGGGGAATGTGGAGGCGGTATCTGACGACAAACGTCCGTTTTGTCGTGCTGCTCGCTGGAGCACTCGCGAAACGGGTACAGAGCCGATCACAACGAGAAATCTGACGCCCGCCACCGGTAAGGATTACCAGCGCAATCGTGGGTATGTGGTACTCATAGAGCAGGTGACTCGATCGGGGTGGGTGGGGCCGCGGGTCAGCGGAGCGAAGAAATGAGCACGAGCAGCAGACCATCAGCCGAAGCGCTGAGGGAGCCCCCGCAGGGCCTCCTTCCCGCGCTCGAAGAGCGCCCGGACATCGATGACGATCTCGCGGCCGCGACCACCTTGCTCAAGGAGGTCGGCCCGACGATTGAGAAGCACACCCCGGCCCTGCGCGGCTACCGGATCCGCCGGCTCCTCCTCGTTAGCGACATCATCGCCCTGGTCGGTGCGTTCGGCGCAATGGTCCTCGCGAACGAGCTTGCCAGCCGCGACGCATACCTGCACACCGCGGTCGTCCCGGTCTTCTTCGCCTTGATGCCGGCGTGGCTGATCCTCGCCGGTCTGGTTGGCCTCTACCACCTGTCCGAGCGCCGCGTCGACGAGTCTTTCGCCGACGAGATCGGGCCGGTGATCATGGTCACGACGGTCTGGTCGTGGATGTTGCTGGTGGCCAGCTCGGCCTTCACGAAGTCCACGATCGAGCTGCTCGGCCCGATCGTGGCGTGGGCTTCGGCCATCGTCCTCGTGCTCCTGCTGCGCACGGTGGCAAGGCGGATCGCGCGAGCCAGCACCTGGTTCCGCCAGCCGGTGCTCGTGATCGGCGCCGACGACGCCGTCGAACGCGTGCTCAGCCGGGTGCTTCGCCACCCCGAGCTCGGGCTCGACCCGATCGCCTCGATCTGCATCTGGCGCGACTCCTACGAGCTTCGAGCCCTCGACCCCGAGCACGAGCTGCCCGAGCCGGCAATCGGGCGGGTGCTCGGCCGGCCGGCGTCGGATGAGGTCCAGCACCTGATCCGCGACGTCGGCATCAGCCGCGTGATCGTCACGGGTTGGTCGGAGACGATCTCCGAGCGAACCGAACTGATGCGCACGCTCTCGGAATGCGGTGTCTGCATCGACTACGTCTCCGGCGAGCCCGAGGCGCTGTACTCGACCGCGGTCCTCCACCACATCGAGGGCCTGCCGATTCTCACGATCCGCCCCACGGCGACGAGGGTCACGCGTTCGCTCAAGCGAGTGATCGACGTGACGGCCTCGGCCGTCGGGCTGGCGCTCCTCTCACCGCTGCTGGCCTTCGTGGCTCTGCGGATCCGCCTCGATTCGAGCGGGCCGGTGCTGTTCCGACAGCCGCGCGCCGGCATCGACAGCAGCGAGTTCGAGCTCCTCAAGTTCCGCACGATGGTCGAGGGCGCCGACGAGATGCGCGAGGAGCTGCGGGCAAACGACGATCAGCTCGCGGCGCGCAAGATGCTCAAGCTGCGGCGCGACCCGCGGGTGACCTCCTTCGGTGCGACCCTGCGGCGCTGGTCGATCGACGAGCTGCCGCAGCTCTGGAACGTCCTGCGTGGCGACATGAGCCTGGTCGGCCCGCGGCCGCTGCCGCTCGACGAGGCCCGCCACATCGACGGCCACTTCGCGGAGCGACTGAAGATGCGGCCCGGCATCACCGGCCCGTGGCAGATCCACGGGCGCAGCGACATCCCGTTCGACGACATGGTCAAGCTCGACTACATGTACGTCGCGAGCTGGACGATGCGCGAGGACCTGCGCCTGCTGGTCCGGACCGTGGGCGCGGTGTTCCACGGTCGCGGCGCCTACTGAGGCACGCCCGCCGCGATCACCGGTGAGCGTGGGTTGAGCTCGCTGACCTTGGCGAACGCCTGCGTCGCCTGATCCGCGAGCCCGAGGTGCGAGTCGAGGCGGGCCAGGACGTACCAGTTGCGCCAGTTGGCGGGCTCCTTGTCGACGGCCTCGGTGGCCGCAGCCTGCGCTTCCTCAAGGCGCCCGGCCTGCTCGAGCACAAGCGCCTTCTGCACGCGCGGTGCGGCGCCCCAGGGCTCGAGGTCCTCGGCCGTGCTGGCGCGGCTGATCGCCTGGGGCAGGTTGCCGCTGTTGAAGCTCTCCTGGCTGTCGCGGATCGCGATCGCCCCGGGTAACGGCAGGGCGACCACCGCGATCCCGAGCGCGGCGAATCCCGCCAGCGACCAGCGGTGGTCGATCGCGCGCTCGCGAAGCTGCGCCGGATCGCGCTCGCACGTGAGCACAGCGCCGATGATCAGCATCACGGCGACCGGGATCACCGGCAGCTCCCACGACCAGTCGAGCGCGGCGGCCGCGGCGAACGTGATGATCGACGCGCTCGCGCCGGCGAGCGCCACGCGTTGAGATGGCTCGGCCCGTCGGGTGCGCCGCACGCCGCCCACCACCGCGACGCCGACCAGCGAGCAGATCAGCAGGAGCCCGGGCAGGCCGAGTTCGGCGAAGGTCTCGAGATAGAGGGAGTGCGCGTCGCGGACGAAGCCGGGCAGCGTCCCGTCCTTCGCCCAGAGAAATTCCCAGGTGCCAGGGCCGATGCCGGTGAGCGGATCGCCCTTGCCGGCGTCGACCGAGGCGGACCAGTACTGATAGCGGCCGTTGCCACTGGCGCTCGAGAAGCGCTGGATCGTGTTGTCGGAATCCGGGGCCACAGGGGCCTTGAACTCGTCCCAGGCGTTTGAGATTCGGCCCGGCGCGCCCGCCGCGAGCCCGCCGACGACGATCACGAGCGCGGTGGCGGCCGCGATGCGCAAGCGAGGTCTGCCGGTTGATCCGGGGCCGGGGGCCGACGCCGCGTACGCCGGCCTCGCGGATCGCTGCCTCGAACAGGCCAACGACAACGGCGACAGCGAGGACGGCGAGGATCATCTGGTCCGCCTGGGTTGCCGCGGCCGAGGTCGACAGGCCGTTCGACAGATCCTCGCGCTGGCTCGCGAGGACGATCAGAACGAGGCCGCCAGTGGCCGTGTTGAGGAGCGTCGGCAGCAGCTCGAGGCGCCGGGGATGAAGGGCGACGAAGGCGATTAGGGCGACGGCGATCTCGATCACTCCGCCGCGCGACAACGTCATGTAGGCGGTCAGCGCCATCACCGGGATCACGGCCGCCGCGAACGCGCGCACGAGCCCTCGTGAAGCGTCGGCGGCGAGCCAGAGCATCAGCGGGATGCCGATCGCGACCAGCGCGGCCAGGCCGTTCCAGTAGCCGACCGGGTAGTTCAGCCGCTTGATCGTCTCGGGCAGGATGTCGGCCGCCTCGTTCTTCGGAAACCAGGCGGGGTGCAGGCGCGAGGCGAGCGCGAGGACCGCGACCGTGGCAAGTGCGGTTCCCACACCTGCGACGGTCCTTTTGAGGTCCTTGCGTGTTCCGAACGTCAGACCGAGCGCGAGGACGCCACCGTAGGTCGCCACCCGAGCGAACTCGGAGATCGTCTTCTCCACCGAGTCCGACCAGATGACAGCGAGGCCCGTCCAGATCGCGAACGCGCCGAAGAGCCCGGCGAGAGTCCAGGCGGCTCGGGTCCAGCCCGCCGTCGAAAGCGCTCCCACCGATGCGCCGACGAGAACGGCGGCCCAGATCGCCAAACCGAACTCGCCGCGGACGATCGGGTCGTATCCGCCGCCTCGTAACGCGAGGTACAAGATGAGCGCAAACGGCAGCGCGAAGCTGAAACTGGCGTGCCCGTGCACGCGGATGTATGACCACGGGGCGGCCCCTGCAAGCGGTCTCACGCGCTCAGTATGCAAGTCTGAAACTGTGTCTGAGATGAAACGCATGAAGGTCTGTGGGGGACTTTCGACGTTGGTGCTCGCGGCTGCGCTGCTTGCCGGTGCGCCGGCCGCCATGGCTCAGCTGCCTGGCGGCTCGGCCGTTGACCAGTACACCGAAAACGTTCCCGGCGCCGGCGGCGACCAACCGGGCGGAACGCACGGTGCCTCCAACGGCACCAACGGCGGGGGCGCCGATGGCTCGGCGCCGGCCGGGACCGACCCGGGCGCAACCGGTGGATCGTCCTCGTCGGCAAGTCCCTCGGACCTGTCCGAGAGTGGCGGCGGCTCCGCCGCGGGCGGTCAGGGTGCCGGCGGCGCGAACGCTTCGGCTGGCGGGTCCTTGAACGGAGCGAGCGCGCGGGGCGACGTCCCGGCGACGCTCACCAGCCAGCCCGTTCCCGCTGCGGACAGTCCGGGGGGCGACGGCGGTGTCGGCGCCGGCTTGCCCATCGCGCTCGGCGTCGTAATTGCGGCCTCGGGCGCCATCTACTGGTATCGCCGCCGCTATCCCGAGACGCTGATCGAGCGCGGCCCGCGGCGGGCACCGCAACGTTCTATGACCTGACGGGTTCACGCAGCAGTCAGCTTGCGTTGAGCAAACAAGTCAAGACAGGGGTAAGGGAGTGACATGAGCAAGTTGCGTTTTCTTGTGTTGGCGCTGGTGGCCTGTGTGGCCGTGGGGTCCGTGGCGGTTGCCGCGGCCAAGCCGCACCATCACCACCATCACCACAAGCCGAAGAAGATCAAGGTCCATACGCGGGTCAACCTCACCTACACGGCAGGACATGCGCCGACGCCGTTTGACCCGTATCACCCATACGACCCGTACGACCCGACCAGCGCGAACGCCCAGTTCTCGGGCAAGGTCAAGGCGAGGAAGGGGTGCGCTCGACGCCGCAGCATCACCGTCTCGAACCTCGGCCACACGAGCTCTGACCGCGACGGCCTGTTCGGTTACACCGTCGATGGGCCCGCGGCCGCGACGGGCAATTACCGCATCCACGTGAAGGGCAAGACGATGCGGCGAGGCCACGGCAAGCACAAGCGGAAGATCCGCTGCAAGCCGACCTCGAAGACGCTCCAGATCGTTTCCGGCTGAAGATTGCGCGGATGGCCGGGGCGGCCCTGGTCGCCCCGGCCAGTTCGTGTTTCAGAGCTCTCACACCGGCTAGGTAGCACCGCCAATGCAGATCAGAACCAGAAATCAGAAGCTCGCGGCCGGCGCCCTCACCGCGCTCGCTTGCGGTGCACTCGCAGTCAGCACCGCCGTCGCGCATCCCCAGAAGGTCACCCATGTCTCGAGCAAGGTGAAGATCGCCTACCAGCCCCCGGGCAACGAGTACTCGCCCGACACCGGGTTCACCGGCAAGGTCAAGGCCAAGAAGGGTTGCGCGAAGAAGCGCACGGTCAAGCTCAGCCACTACGGCAAGACCAAGACGTCGAAGAAGGGCGCCTACGCGTTCGGCGTCTCCGGCACCGGCGCCGATCCGGGCACCTACAAGGTCAAGGTGCTGAGCAAGACGATCGCCGGTGGCGACATCGTCTGCGACCCGGTCAAGGCGACGATCACCGTCAAGGGCTAGCGCCCGCCGCGCCGCGGCGGTAATCCGCGCGGCGAAGCCACGGCATCCCTGTATCCTCGCCCGTCGCCATGGCGAAGAAGGTCCTCACCCTGATCAAGCTGCAGATCCCCGCGGGCGCCGCGAATCCGGCCCCGCCGGTTGGTCCTGCCCTTGGTCAGCACGGGGTCAACATCATGGAGTTCTGCAAGGCGTTCAACTCGCGCACCCAGCAGGACACCGGCACGATCATTCCGGTCGAGATCACGGTCTATGAGGACCGCTCCTTCGACTTCATCACGAAGACCCCGCCGGCCGCGGTCCTGATCCGCGAGGCGCTGGGCATCCCGAAGGGCTCCGGTGAGCCCAACCGCGAGAAGGTCGGCCGCCTCACCAAGGCGCAGGTTCGCGCGATCGCCGAGAAGAAGATGCCCGACCTCAACGCCAACGACCTCGACGCCGCCTCGAACATCATCGCCGGCACCGCCCGCTCGATGGGTGTGACGGTCGAAGGGATCGACGGCTGATGTCCAAGAGCCGAGGCAAGCGCTACCGCGAGGCGATCGGCGAGGTCGACCGCACCAACGCTTATTCGCCCGCCGATGCCGTCGCGCTGATCAAGCAGACGCCGCATCCGAAGTTCGATGAGACGGTCGAGGTCCACATGCGTCTCGGCGTCAACGTCCGCCACGCCGAGGAGCAGCTGCGCGGAACGCTCGCGATGCCCAACGGCCTCGGCAAGGACATCACCGTCGCCGTCTTCGCCGAGGGCGACGATGCCCGCAAGGCCCAGGAGGCCGGCGCTGACTTCGTCGGCGCCGCCGACCTCGCCGCCCGCGTCGAGGAGGGCTGGACCGACTTCGACGTCGCGATCTCGACCCCGGCGCTGATGGGCCCGGTCGTCTCCAAGCTCGGCCGCGTGCTCGGCCCGCAGGGCAAGATGCCGAACCCGAAGGTCGGCACCGTCACCGACGACGTCGCCAAGGCAGTCAGCGAGTCGAAGTCGGGCAAGGTCGAGTACCGCACCGACCGCCAGGGCATCGTCCACCTGACGCTCGGCAAGGTCAGCTTCGACGAGCGCGCATTGCTCGAGAACTACGCCGCGGTGATCGACGAGATCGTCCGCGCCAAGCCGGCCGCCGCCAAGGGCCGCTACCTCCAGACGATCACGCTCGCGACGACGATGGGCCCCGGCGTCCGCGTCGACCCGACCCAGGTGCGCGAGTCAGAGATCCTCGCCGACCTCGGCTCCGGCAACGGCGCCGCCGCAGCGGACTCCTCAGAGGCCGAGACGGCCGCCGAGGCCGAGCCCGCGACCGCCGCCGGCGCCATCTCCGCCGCTCCGTTTGCTCGCCGACCGCGACCGCCTAGCCGGCGCCGCTCTCAGCCGCTCCCGTTTGCCCCGAACCCCGTCTTGGGCCGCCGCGCCACCTGGCGCTCGGTCACGACCCGGTCGACGAGCCCGTACTCCACCGCCTCGTCGGCGCTGAAGAATCGATCGCGCTCCGAGTCGTCGCGGATGCGTTCGGGCGTCTGGCCGGTGTGGCGGGCGTAGATCTCCTCGGTGCGCCGGCGCAGCTCGAGCACCTCGCGGGCGTGGATCTCGATGTCCGAGGTCTGCCCCTGAAAGCCGCCGCTGGGCTGGTGGATGAGGATCCGCGAGTTCGGCAGCGCGAAGCGCTTGCCCTCCTCGCCGCCGGCGAGGATCAATGACCCTCCCGACATCGCGATCCCGAAGCAGAACGTCTGCACGTCGCAGCCGATGAACTGCATCGCGTCGTAGATCGCCAGCGCCGAGCTCAGCGAGCCGCCGGGGGAGTTGACGTAGATCGAGACGTCCTTGTCCGGGTCGTCGGCCTCCAGATGCATGAGCTGGGCGACCGCGAGGTTGGCGACGTCGTCGTCGAGCTGCTGGCCGATGAAGACGATGCGCTCGCCGAGCAGGCGCGAGTAGATGTCGAAGGAGCGCTCGCCGCGCGCCGTCTGTTCGATGACCATTGGGATCAGTGGACTCATAGTGCAACCTCCTGGTTGCGCATATGTATAGCAACCTTCCGGTTGCGCTACGGATCCCGACATGGCTGAAGCCGCTGAGTCAGAGACCGTCGTTCCCGCCAGCCCGGAGGAGACGTGGGAGGCCTTGACTGATCCGGATCAGGTGGGGAGTGGCTCGGCGAGGACGCCGCGCTCGAGCTGGAGCCCGGCGGCGAGCTCGTCATTGGCGAGCGCTCGGGCTTTGTCGAGGAGGTCGTTGAGCCGGAGCGCTTGGTGTATCTGGTGGGGCAGCGAGGGAGAGGAGTCCTCGCGGGTCGAGATCGCTCTCGAGCCGGCCGTTGGCGGGACGCGAGTGCGGGTGGTCGAGACGCGTCCGCTGACCGCCCTGGCGCGCGAGCTCGCCTCGGGTCCCAGCTCAGTGCTGCCGGCCCACGGCTCAGCGCGGTGGGGCCGCAGCTCAGCGCGGTTGCCTGATGGCGGCGACACCCTCGGCGGACCGCGTCTTCGCCGCGCTCTCTGACCCCACCCGCCGCGACGTGTTGGAGCGCATCGGCGCCGCCGGCGAGGCGAGCGCCACCCAGCTCGCCCGCGATCTTCCGGTCAGCCGCCAGGCGATCGCCAAGCACCTCGCCAGCCTCGCCGCCGCCGGCCTTATCGCCGACCGCCGCGCGGGCCGCGAGGTCCTCTACCGCGTCACCCCGGCGCCGATGTCCGGCGCGATGACCTGGATGGCAACGGTCGGCGCCCAGTGGGACGACCGCCTCGCCTCGCTGCGCCGCCACCTGGGCGGCTGACCGGCCACGCGCCGGAACGCCCCGCGTCGCACTCTTGCGACGCCCGCGGCACGCTTCTGTGACATCTGGCGCGCCACGCGCGCGCTCCGGCGCGCAACCGTCCCCCCATGAGCGCCGACGGGCAGATATGGGTCCTGGGCGGACCCGTATCTGCCCGTGGATCTGTGTTTCAACGGATGGGGGAGCTTGCGGCGGCGCAGCACGGCCTGGTCACCATCAAGCAGCTCACGGCAATTGGGGTGAATCGGCGCCTCGCGGCGAGATGGGCGGACGCCGGGCGGCTCTATCGGGTGCACGACGGCGTCTACGCGGTCGGCCATCCGCCCCTGAACGCCACACGCTCGTTGGACCGCGGCCGTCCTGGCTTGCAGTGAGGGGAGCGTGCTCTCCCATCGCTCCTGTGCGGCGCTGCGCAGCTTCCGACGGGATTGGGCAGGTGGGGTGGATGTCACGGTGGCGCGTCGGAATGGACGGTCGCGCCCTGGGATCGCGGTGCATCGCGCGGATCTCCTACTGCCCGGCGAGATCACCGACGTCGCCGGCATTCCGTGCACCACCGTCGCGCGAACCGTCGTGGATCTCGCGACCGTACTTCGCCCCGACCAGGTCGAGTACTCGATCCACTCGGCGCAGTCGAAGCGACTCGTCACGCGGGCCGAGATCGCCGCCGTCGTTGCCCATCTCCCAGGGCGACGCGGGATCGGGGTCGTGCGGCAGATCCTCCGTCTCACCGACGAGTCCGAGGACACTGCGCGCAGCCGCAACGAGCGCCGCTTCCGGCGGATCATCAAGCGAGCTGGATTGCCGTCGCCGCAAGGCAATTACTGGGTGGCGCTCGAGTCCCACCCTGCCGGGGGCGTCGAGGTGGACTTCGCGTGGCCGGAGAAGCGGATCGCGGTCGAGATCGACAGCGCCCTGTACCACGAGACCGAGCGGGCGAGGATCAACGACCCCGCCCGAACCCGAGCGCTCATGCTCGCCGGCTGGCGCGTGATCCGCTTCAGCGACCGCGACCTACTCGATCGTCCCGCCGAGGTCGCGACCCAGATGCGCGCCTTCATCTGAATCCACGGGCAGATATGGGCCCGCCCGTGACCCATATCTGCCCGTCGACGCGGGTAAGGGCGGCGTGCACGCCGCCGCGCGACGCTCTCGAGCGTCATCCGCTAACCTCGCGCGTCCAGTAACCCGCCCAGAGACCGTCGGCGGGGCCGCGACACGCAATTGGGAGCGGCCCGGAAGACCGGCGCAGGTGAGGATCGAAGAGCACCAGCCCTTTCGAGCCTGCCTGCGCGCAGGCTTTTTCTTTGCCCAGACGGCTCAGAGGATCACGAAAGAAGATGGACAGAGAACAGAAAGCCACAGCAGTCGCAGAGCTGACCGAGGACCTGAAGGGTGCCGAGGCGATCTTCGCGGTCGATTACCGCGGGATCAGCGTCACCGAGGCCGCGGAGCTGCGCGGCAAGCTGCGCGAGGCCGACGCCGTCTTCAAGGTCGTCAAGAACCGGCTCGCCAAGCGCGCGACCGCCGACGCGGGCACCGCCGAGCTCGACGAGCTGCTGGTCGGCCCGACCGCGCTGGCCCTGATCAAGGGCGACGCGGTCTCGCCGCGAAGGCGATCGCCGACTTCGCCAAGGACCACGACGAGCTCGAGTACAAGGGCGGGCTCATGGACGGGGCCGCGCTCGACCCCGACAGCTTCCAGATGATCGCGCGCCTGCCGGGCGTCGAGGTCCTCCACGGCCAGCTCGTCGATGCTGGTCGCCAGCCCGCTCACCGGCCTGGTCGCTGGCCTCGTCGAACATGATCTCCGGACTCGGCCGCCAGCTCGCGCAGATCGCCGAGCAGGGCCTGGTCACCGGCGAGGCGCCGCGCCGGCCGGAGGAGGCCCCGGCCGAGGAACCCGCCGAGACCCGCCGCCGAAGAGTCCGAGCCCGGCTGAGGAAAGCACTGAGGGGGTCAGATCCCGACCGGCCGAGGAAGCACCGGACGCGGGGTCAGATCCCGAGCCTTCGAAGCATCTGACCCGGCGACGCGGAGGCGCACGAGCGCCCCGAAGCCTGCGCCGAGGCGGAGCCACCGCCGAGCCCGCCGAGGCGGAAGAGACTTCTGACACTGAAACCGAGAACGAGGAATCGTCCGAGGAGTCATGCCGAGGAAACTGAAAGCGAGGACGAGTAAATGGCCACGAAGCTGTCAACTGAAGATTGGATCGAGGAGCTCAAGGGCATCTCGGTGCTCGAGCTGTCCGAGCGCATCAAGGCGCTCGAAGAGGAGTTCGGCGTCTCCGCGACCGCTGTCGCGGCCGCGGCCCCGGCGGCCGGAGGCGGCGGCGGCGATGCCGCGGCCGAGGAGGAGTCGAGCACCGTCGACGTCATCCTCACCGGCGGCGGCGAGAAGAAGATCCAGGTCATCAAGGCGGTTCGCGCCGCCACGGGCCTGGGCCTGAAGGACGCCAAGGCCCTTGTCGACGATGCCCCGAAGCCGGTCAAGGAGGGCATCGACCGCGAGGAGGCCGAGAAGCTCAAGGCCGAGATCGAGGAAGCCGGCGGAAGCCGTCGAGCTAAAGTAAGTCCGTGCTTCGCCACGTCGCTGGCCGCGCGTGGCCTGCGGCTAGCGACGGGTGGCGGAGAAGTGCGTTTGGGTCCGTACGTTTTGCTAAAGGACCCACCGGTTTGGTATATTTGTGCGTCGCGCGTCGTTGAGCCCCCTTGCTGCCCGAACCCAGTCGCGCGGGTTCGTCCACACTTTCGACCATCTGAGGAGTCGTTTCCCGTTGGCCAGATCTGCTGCTGCCCCCGTCACCCGGAGAAATTCTCAGCCGCCTTCCACAGCCCCTTGAAGTTCCACATCTGATCGATATTCAGCGCCGCTCGTTCGAGCGGCTGACTGACCCGAAGAAGGGACTTCTTCGGGAAACGATCGACGACATCTCGCCGATCGAGGACTACACCGGCAACCTCGCCATCGTCTTTGGCGATTTCAAGTTCGACGAGCCGTCGAACACGATCGCGGAGTGCCGCGAGAAGGACATCACCTACTCGCGCCCGCTGAACGTCACCGTCGCGTTCCAGAACCGCGAGACCGGTGAGATCCGCGAGCAGACCGTCTTCATGGGCGATTTCCCGTGGATGACCGATCGCGGCACGTTCATCATCAACGGCACCGAGCGCGTCGTCGTCACCCAGCTCGTGCGTTCGCCGGGCGCCTACGTGATGGAGCCGAAGGACCGCGAGAAGCAGGTCTTCATCGCGAACCTGATGCCGTCGCGCGGCTCCTGGCTGGAGCTCGAGATCGACAAGAAGGGCCGCGTCTACGCCCGCATCGACCGCAAGCGCAAGCTGCCGGTCACCGTCCTGCTGCGCGCGATGGGCTACGTCACCGACGAGGAGATCCTGAATCTCTTCGACAACTCGGTCTACATCCGTCACACGATCGAGGGCGACACCGAGCCGACCCGCACCGAAGAGGGTGCGCTGATCGAGCTGTTCAAGAAGCAGCGCCCGGGCGAGCCGCCGTCGGTCGACGCCGCGCGCAACCTGCTCGAGCAGCTCTTCTTCGATCCGAAGCGCTACGACCTGACGCGAGTCGGTCGCTACAAGCTCAACGCCCGGCTCGACCTCGACGTCGACCTCGACTTCCGGGTCCTGACCAAGGACGACATCGTCGCCCTGATCAAGGAGCTCGTCTCCCTGCCGCGCCTGCTCGGCGTGCCGGAGGAGATCGACGAGGAGAACCCGATCAAGGACTACGCGGCCGAGGCGATCACCTATCCGCGTGATCCGATCTCCGACCACCTCGACGAGTACGAGCACTTCGGCAACCGCCGCCTGCGCACGGTCGGCGAGCTGATCCAGGACGCGTTCCGCGTCGGCCTCTACCGGATGGAGCGAGTGGTTCGCGAGCGCCTCACCACCGAGGACGCCGACGCGATCACCCCGCAGACGATCATCAACATCCGCCCGGTCGTCGCCGCGCAGAAGGAGTTCTTCGGCTCCTCGCAGCTGTCGCAGTTCATGGACCAGACGAACTCGCTCTGCCGGGCCTCCGGCACCGCCGTCGTCTGTCGGCGCTCGGCGCCGGCGGGCTCACCCGCGAGCGCGCCCCGATCGAGGTCCGCGACGTGCACCCGACCCACTACGGCCGGATGTGCCCGATCGAGACCCCCGAGGGTCCGAACATCGGCCTGATCGGCTCGCTGTCCTCCTACGCGCAGATCTCGGAGCACGGCTTCGTCACGACGCCCTACAAGGTCGTCAAGGACGGCGTCGTCACCGACGAGGTCGTCCACATGGACGCGACCCAGGAAGAGGACCACACGATCGCCCAGGCGAACGCCGAGATGGACCACAAGACCGGCAAGCTCAAGGGCCCGCAGGTCGAGTGCCGCTCCCGCGACGGCGAGTACGTGATCGTGCCGCCGAAGGACGTCGACGCTGATGGACGTCTCGCCGACCCAGATCTGGTCGGTCACGACGGCGCTGATCCCGTTCCTCGAGCACGACGACGCCAACCGCGCGCTCATGGGTTCGAACATGCAGGCTCAGGCCGTGCCGCTGCTCAAGCCGGAGTCGCCGCTGATCGGCACCGGCATGGAGCATCGTGCCGCGGTCGATACCGGCGACGTGATCCTCGCGCTGAACGACGGCGAGGTCACCTACGTCGACGCCGAGCGGATCGTCGTCACCCACGGCCAGAAGCGCGACGAGTACGAGCTCAACAAGTTCATGCGCTCGAACCAGGGCACGATCATCGATCAGGCCCGATCGTCGCTGCCGGCCAGAAGGTCAAGACGGGCGACGTGCTCGCCGACGGCTCCTCGACCTCCGGTGGCGAGATCGCGCTGGGCAAGAACTGCCTGGTCGCCTTCATGTCCTGGGAGGGCTACAACTTCGAGGACGCGATCATCCTCTCGAACCGCCTGTTCAAGGACGACGAGCTCACCTCGATTCACATCGAGGAGTACGAGATCGACGCCCGCACGACGAAGCTGGGCGACGAGGAGATCACCCGCGACATCCCGAACCGCTCGGAGGAGTCGCTGCGCAACCTCGACGAGCGCGGCATCGTCCGCATCGGTGCCGAGGTCGTCTCCGGTGACCTGCTCGTCGGCAAGGTCACGCCGAAGGGCGAGACCGAGCTGACCGCTGAGGAGAAGCTGATCCGCGCGATCTTCAAGGAGAAGGCGCGCGAGGTCCGCGACACCTCGCTGAAGGTGCCGCACGGCGAGGGCGGTGTCGTCATCGACGTCATCACCTTCGACCGCGACGCGGGCGACGACCTCGCCCCCGGCGTCAACAGCCTGGTCCGCGTCTTCGTCGCGAAGAAGCGCAAGATCGCGGAGGGCGACAAGCTCGCCGGCCGCCACGGCAACAAGGGCGTGATCTCCAAGATCGTGCCCGAGGAGGACATGCCGTTCCTCGAGGACGGCACCCCGGTCGACGTCATCCTCAACCCGCTCGGCGTCCCGAGCCGAATGAACATCGGCCAGGTCCTCGAGACCCACCTCGGGTGGGTCGCCGCCAACGGCTGGTACGACGACGGCACCGACGCCTACAAGGAGCGCGCTCGCAACCGCAACCGCGTCAACGTCGCCACCTCGGTGTTCGACGGTGCGTCGGTCGAGGATGTCGACAACGCCCTCCTGCAGTGGTCGAAGGAGAACGAGGCCCGTGGCATCGATCTAGGCATCGACCGAGAACGAGCGCGAGGGCAGCAAGGTGATGGGCACGGCCCAGCTTTACAACGGCCGCACGGGCGAGCCGTTCGAGGGCAAGGTCACCATCGGCTACATGTACATCCTCAAGCTCCTGCACCTCGTCGACGACAAGATCCACGCTCGCTCGACCGGCCCGTACTCGCTCGTCACCCAGCAGCCGCTCGGTGGTAAGGCGCAGTTCGGTGGCCAGCGCTTCGGTGAGATGGAGGTCTGGGCGCTCGAGGCATACGGAGCCGCGTACACGCTCCAGGAGATGCTCACGGTCAAGTCCGACGACACCGTCGGCCGCGTCAAGGCCTACGAGTCGATCGTCAAGTCCGAGAACATCCCCGAGCCGTCAGTGCCCGAGTCGTTCAAGGTCCTGCTCAAGGAGATCCAGAGCCTCTCGCTCGACGCCAACCTCGTCGCCGATGACGGCGAGGTCGAGCTCGGCGAGGAGGACGACGAGCTCCTGCGCGCGGCGGAGGAACTCGGGATCGATCTCTCCGGAGTTCGAGCCGACGGCGATGGCGACGGTGCGGCCGACGAGAAGGAAGAACAGGTAGTCGCGGAAGGTGAGTCAGGCACCACCAATGGTGCCGGCGACGAGGCAGAGGCAGAGACAGCGGCCGAGGCGAAGGAGTAACGGGGCACACTATGGACATCAATAATTTCGACGCAATTGAGATCGGCCTCGCCTCTTCGAAGAAGATTCGGAGCTGGAGTCACGGCGAGGTCACCAAGCCGGAGACCATCAACTACCGGACGCTGAAGCCCGAAAAGGATGGGCTCTTCTGCGAGCGCATCTTCGGTCCGACCAAGGACTGGGAGTGCTACTGCGGCAAGTACAAGCGCGTCCGCTACAAGGGCATCGTCTGCGAGCGCTGCGGTGTTGAGGTCACGCGTTCGAAGGTTCGCCGCGAGCGCATGGGTCACATCGACCTGGCCGCGCCCGTCAGCGCATATCTGGTTCTTCAAGGGCGTTCCCTCGCGGATCGGCTACCTGATCGACATGGCTCCGAAGGAGCTCGAGAAGGTCCTGTACTTCGCCGCCTCGATCGTCACCTGGATCGACGAGGAGGCGCGGACCAAGGACCTCTGCAAGCTCGAGAAGGAAGTCAAGAAGGTCACCGACGCCTACACGGCGGAGAAGGAGCAGCGCACCCAGGAGCTCAGCGAGGCGATCGATCGCCGCGTTGCCTGGATCGAGGGCTCCGGCGACCAGTCGAAGTTCGACGACGAGGACTCGCTCTGGGCCGAGGGCGTCGGGGTCAACCCGAAGAAGCTCGACGAGGCCGAGCGCACGAAGCTCGTCAAGGAGACCCGCAAGGCGCTCGATTCCGAGGTCGCCGACACGGAGGCCTACCTCGATGACGCCGTCGAGCGCATGGAGGAGGTCTGGCGGATCTTCCAGGAGATGAAGGTCAAGGACGTCATCAACGACGAGGCCGTCTTCCGCGAGCTCAAGGACCGCTTCGGCTCCCCCTTCGGCTGGGGCGAGTACTTCCGCGGTGGCATGGGCGCGGAGTCGATCCGCGACCTCCTCGAGCAGGTCAAGCTCGAGGCCGAGACCGAGGAGCTCGAGCAGGTCATCAACACGTCCAAGGGCCAGAAGCAGGCGCGTGCCGTCAAGCGGCTCAAGGTCGCCAGCTCGTTCCTGAACTCCGCGAACAGGCCGGAGTGGATGGTCCTCGACTGCGTCCCGGTCATCCCGCCGGAGCTGCGCCCGATGGTGCAGCTCGACGGTGGCCGCTTCGCGACCTCCGACCTGAACGACCTCTATCGCCGCGTCATCAACCGCAACAACCGGCTGAAGCGGCTGCTCGACCTCGGTGCCCCCGAGATCATCGTCAACAACGAGAAGCGGATGCTCCAGGAGGCCGTCGACGCTCTGTTCGACAACGGCCGCCGTGGCCGGCCCGTCACCGGGCCCGGCAACCGGGCGCTGAAGTCGCTCTCGGACATGCTCAAGGGCAAGCAGGGGCGGTTCCGCCAGAACCTGCTCGGTAAGCGCGTCGACTACTCGGGCCGCTCGGTGATCGTCTCCGGACCGTCGCTGAAGCTGCACCAGTGCGGGCTGCCGAAGCTGATGGCTCTGGAGCTGTTCAAGCCGTTCATCATGGCCCGGCTCGTCGAGCGCAAGGCCGTCCAGAACATCAAGGCGGCCAAGAAGATGGTCGACTCGATGATCCCGGAGGTCTGGGACGTGCTCGAGGAGGTCATCCACGAGCACCCGGTCCTGCTCAACCGAGCCCCGACCCTGCACCGACTCGGCATTCAGGCGTTCGAGCCGCTGCTCGTCGAGGGCAAGGCGATCCAGGTCCACCCGCTCGTCTGTCACGCGTTCAACGCTGACTTCGACGGCGACCAGATGGCGGTCCACGTGCCGCTGTCGGCGGAGGCGCAGGCCGAGGCCCGACTGCTGATGCTGTCGGCGAACAACATCCTGTCCCCCGCGAACGGCACGCCGCTGGCGACGCCGTCGCAGGACATGGTGCTGGGCATCTACTACCTGACCTACGGCCCCAGCGCCGAGGAGCTCGCCAAGCTTGACGAGAAGCTCAAGTCGGAAAAGTCGCAAAACGGCAACCGACCGCATCTCTTCCGCTCTGCGCAGGAGGCCGAGCTCGCGTACGAGAACAAGATCGTGAAGCTCCACGACAAGGCGGAGTTCCGTCGTCCCGGTCACGAGCACTTCCTGACCACGGTCGGCCGGATCATCTTCAACGACCGGATCGAGCGAGCGATCGCTACGGCTCTGGGCGATGACTGGGATCCGGAGAAGTACGAGTTCGTCAACCAGTCGCTGAAGAAGCGCGAGATCAACGAGATCGTCTTCGCCCTGATCGAGGCCTACGGTGCACCCGCGATCGCGCAGGCGCTCGACGCATTCAAGGAGCTCGGGTTCCACTACTCGACGCAGGCGGGGATCACGATCTCGAAGAACCACGTGATCTCGCCTCCGAACAAGGAGGAGATCCTCGACGGTTACGAGAAGCAGGTCGTCGTCATCGAGGACCAGTACGCCGACGGATTGCTCTCGGAGGAGGACCGAAAGGAGCAGCTGCGGGTGCTCTGGGATCGGGCCACCGACGAGGTCGCCGAGGCGATGCAGGACAACCTCGACGAGCTCAACCCGATTTTCATGATGGCCAACTCGGGAGCGCGCGGATCGTTCAAGCAGATCCGTCAGCTCGCCGGTATGCGCGGCCTCATGGCGAATCCGAAGGGCGAGATCATCGAGCGTCCGATCAAGGCCAACTTCATGGAGGGCCTGTCGGTGCTCGAGTACTTCATCTCGACCCACGGCGCTCGTAAGGGCCTCGCTGACACCGCCCTGCGTACGGCCGACTCCGGGTATCTCACCCGGCGCCTGGTCGACGTCTCGCAGGACGTGATCATCCGCACGGACGACTGCAAGACCAAGGACTACGTCGAGTCCCCTCTGCGCAACGACGAGGGCGAGCTCAACCAGAACCTGGTCGGTCGCGTGACCGCCAAGAAGCTCGCGACCAAGCGTGGCCGCGAGCTGCTCAAGAAGGGTCAGTCGATCGAGCTCACCGACCTCGAGGAGATCGCCGAGGCGTTTGGCGACGAGGAGGTCACGGTCCCGGTCCGCTCGGTGCTCAAGTGCGAGCTCGAGAGCGGCGTGTGCCAGGCCTGTTACGGCCGGGCGCTGGCGACGGGCTCGCTCGTCGAGATCGGCGACGCGGTGGGGATCATCGCGGCGCAGTCGATCGGCGAGCCGGGCACCCAGCTCACGATGCGCACCTTCCACACCGGTGGTGTGGCCGGGCTCGACATCACCCAGGGTCTGCCCCGCGTGGTGGAGCTGTTCGAGGCGCGCAAGCCGAAGGGCATGTCCGAGATGGCCGAGGCCGCCGGCAAGGTGTCGATCGAGGAGACCGACAAGGAGATCCGCGTCACGATCACCGACGAGAAGGGCGAGGAGCATCGCATACAAGCTCCAGCCGCGAGCCCGCCTGCTGGTCAAGCACGGCGAGCGCGTCGAGGCGGGTACGCAGCTCGAGGAGGGCTCGCTGTATCCGGCCGACATCCTGCGGATCCGCGATCGGACGGAGACGGAGCTCTACCTGGTGCGCGAGGTCCAGCGCGTGTACAAGGCGCAGGGCGTCGACATCAACGACAAGCACATCGAGCTCATCTGCCGTCAGATGATGAAGCGGGTGCGGATCGACGCCAAGGGCTCGACCACGCCTCCTTCCGGGCGCGCTCGAGGACCGGCACAAGCTCAAGGTCCTCAACAAGTCCGTGAAGGACGAGGGCGGGACGCCGGCCAAGGGCGAGGAGGTGATCCTCGGGATCACCAAGGCCTCGCTGGCGACGGAGTCGTTCCTGTCAGCGGCCTCCTTCCAGGAGACGACGAAGGTGCTGACCGACGCTGCCCTCGAGGGCAAGCGCGACAAGCTCGTCGGCCTGAAGGAGAACGTGATCATCGGCAAGCTGATCCCGGCCGCCACCGGCCTGCGTCACTACCGCTCGCTCGAGATCGAGCCGGTGGAGCCGGCGCAGCGCCCGGACGAGGATCTGCTCGACGAGGACGAGCTCGCCGCCGAGCTCGGCCTTGCCGAGGACGGCGACTCGGGCAGCGACCTGGAGGGCTTCGGTCCCTCGTTCGCCGAGGAGCTCGAGGAGCTCGCCCAGGAGATCGAGACCGGTACGCCTGAGACCGACGCCTAGCGGCGCGTCTCACAACGAATTCGGCAGACGGCCGGGGCGAGAGCCTCGGCCGTTTTGCTTTGAGTGCATGACGCTTTCGTCACTCGCTGCGCGCCTCGGGTGCACGTTTTCAGTGCGCTGGCCGAAGCAGACCACCGAAACCGGCTGCACCCTCCCTCGCCGGCCCGGCTACCGCGTGGTCCGCCATACGTGGGAGCAGGTCACGCGGCACCCGAACGAGGTGACCGCGGACCTCAGGCGGCTGCTCGGCGCGTGACCCGCAGAAGCGGTCGGAGGCGGCGAGCAGCTTGCGTTTGGCCGCCCGTGGCGGGATGATCGCGATCGTCATCGTCCGACCGAGCGGAGCTCGGTTACAAGGGAGGTTCCATGGGCCAGCGCTTCCGCGAGCACCTGCGCCGCAATGCCTACGGGTTGATTGCGATCTTCATTGCCCTGAGCGGCTCTGCGCTCGCCGCCAATGTCGCCAAGAACTCGGTCACGTCCAAGTCGATCAAGAACGGCCAGGTGAAGAACAAGGACCTCGCCGCGGACGCGGTCGACTCCTCGAAGGTGATCGACGGCTCCGTGATCGGCGCGGACATCCAGGACGGTTCGCTCACGGGCGCCGACATCGGTGCCGACGCGCTGACCGGTGCGGACATCGATGAATCGTCGCTGCAGGGACTCGGTGGCAACGGATCGGCGATTCCGACCGGTCCCGCCGGAGGTGACCTGACCGGCACCTATCCGAACCCGACGATCGCCGGCAACGCGATCACAGGGGCCACGGTCCTGGATGAGTCTCTGGTCACGGCTGACATCGACGAATCGACTCTCGGCTTCACGCCCGGCGCGGACATCATCGGGACCATGGGCTCGGCGCTGATCAACACCAACGCGGTCGGCAATGCCGAGCTTCAGGACAACGCGGTCGCCAACGCCGAAATGTCGGATAACGCGATCGGGACTGCGGAGGTCACCAACAGCTCCCTGCGCCTGAGCGACTTCACCGTCGCGCAGACACAGAGCCTGGTGACGACGACGTCGATCAACGCGAACAGCTGCGTCTCGATCGCCACCGGCCTCTCGGGGGTCGCGGTGGGCGACGTCCCGATCGTCGTCCTGCGCTCCGCGACCGGCGGGACGTTCTGGGAAGGACTGGTCGCTACCGTCGCCGGTCAGTTCTCGCTGCGGGGCTGCAATACGACCGACGCCAACCTCGTGTCGGCGTCATCGACCATCGACGTGTACGTGATGCGGCCCTAGGCCGCAGCTCGACGTGTGACGACCACGCGTCCGCCGCGCGCGGGAATCATCGTCACGTTGCGATGGAGGGCGTGCTCGGGCTCGGGGCGGTCTGCCTCGAGGTCGAGGCGCAGCGCGATCTCGCGCAGGACGGCGCGCATCTCGGCCATCGCCAGCGCCGCGCCGAGGCAGCGGCGGATGCCACCGCCGAACGGCAGCCATTCGTAGGTGCCCGGCTTGCGATCGCGCCAGCGGTCCGGGCGGAAGGCAAACGGGTCGGGGTAAAGATCCGCGCGGTGGTGCAGCAGCAGGATGCTGATCAGAACCGGCGTCTCGGCGGCGAGCTCGTAGTCGCCCATTCGCCAGGGCGCCATCACCCGGCGCCCGGTGATCGGGATCACGGGCCGCGCGCGCATCGCCTCGACGATCACCGCCTCGATCGCATCGTCCGATTCCTCCTCGTCGCCGGAGCGAACCGCCTGGACGAGGTCGCCCAGGGCGTCGGGTGTCCGCACGAGCCGTTCCCAGGCCCAGGCGAGGGTGTTCGCCGTCGTCTCGTGCCCGGCCAGCACGAGCGAGATCAGCTCGTCGCGAAGTTCGCGGTCGGTCATCGCCTCGCCATCCTCGGTGCGCGCCTGCAGGAGCAGCGAGAGAATGTCGTGGCGCTCCTCCAGATCTGCCACGGCGCGCCGGGCGCCGATCACCCCGTAGGTCGGCCGATCGAGGAAGCCGAGCATCAACCTCATCATTCCCGCGCGGCTCATTGCTACCGATGTTGGCGAGCTCGCCGATCTGTGCCACCGGCATCGACGAGAACCGCGTCAGGCCGCGGACCGCGCGCCGCAGTGCGTGCTCAGGCGTCCCCGCGGCCGGCCGGCCCTCGATCCCGAAGATCCCGGCCATGATCACGTCGAGCGTGATCGCCTGCATCCGCGGGGCGATCGCGAACGGCTCGCCAACCGGCCAGCCCTCGATCTCGCGCTCGGCGGCGTCGACGATCATCTGCGTGTACTGCGCGATCGCCTCGCCGTGAAACGGCGGCAGCAGCAGCTTGCGCTGGCGCATGTGGCGGGGGCCGACCGCCGTCAGCACCGAGTTCGGGCCGACGATCGGGCGCAACGGCGACTCGCCGGCAAGCGACGGCGCCATCTCCGGCTTGGCGGTGAACAGCGAGCGGACATGGTCGGGATGGCTGATGAGGACGACGTCCTCGTCCGTTCCCTGCATGCGGAACGTGTCGCCGAACTTGCGGTGCGCCTTGAAGACGAACTCGATCTGGCGCTGGTTGAAGCGCAGCAGAGACACGAGCTTCGGGAGCTCGACCATCGGCGGCAGCCCGAGCCCGATCCGGCGCCCCTTCGATCGCTCCCGCGGGCGACGGCTCGGCCTCGCCCACGAGCGATTCAGGCTCAGCCAAGAGGACCATTACATCGACCAGTGTCTCATTCCGCGGCGGGCTCCAACTGTGACGTCACGCACACCATAAGCTGCCCCGGGTGGCCGCCGAGCCGGGTAGCGAGATCCACGACTCCGTCCTCGACCTGATCGGGGACACGCCGCTCGTTCGCCTCTCGCGTCTCGATCCGGGTCTGCGCACCCCGCTCGTCGCGAAGGTCGAGTACATGAACCCCGGCGGCTCGATCAAGGATCGCCCGGCGCTGGCCATGATCGAGGCAGCCGAGCGCGACGGCCCGCTCAAGCCCGGTGGCACGCTGTCGAGCCGACCTCGGGCAACACCGGCCTCGGGCTCGCGATGGCGGCAGCCCTGCGCGGCTACAAGGTGATCGCCGTGATGCCCGACAAGATGAGCCGCGAGAAGATCGACACGCTGCGGGCGTTCGGCGCCGAGGTTGTCGTCTGCCCGACCGCCGTCGAGCCCGATTCGCCCGAGTCCTACTACCGCGTCGCGGATCGACTGACCGAGGAGATCGAGGGCGCGTTTCAGCCGAACCAGTACTCCAACCGGCCAACCCCGAGGCCCACTACCGGTCGACGGGGCCGGAGCTCTGGCGGCAGACCGGCGGCCGGCTCGACGCACTTCGTCGTTGCCCTCGGAACCGGCGGCACGGTCACCGGGATCGGGCGCTACCTCAAGGAGCAGAACCCCGAGATTGAGATCATCGGCGCCGACCCCGAGGGATCGATCTACTCCGGAGGCCCGGTGCACCCCTACCGCGTCGAGGGCATCGGCGAGGACTTCTGGCCGGAGACGTTCGACCCCAGCCTCGTCGACAGCTACGTCAGGGTCTCGGACAAGGACTCCTTCTTGATGGCGACGCCGCCTGGTCGCCAGCGAGGGCCTGTTCGCGGGCGGGTCGACCGGAACAGCTCTCGTCGCTGCGCGTGCAGGTCGCGCGCGAGCTCGACGACCCCGACGCGCTGATCGTGACGATCATTCCGGACGGCGGACGCCCCTACGTCTCCAAGATCTTCAACGACTCATGGATGCGCGAGCACGGCTACCTCGGAGACACCGGGCCGCTGACCGTGGGCGAGGTCATCCGCAACCGGGGCGTCGATCGCCCGATGCTGACCGTCGACAGCCACGACCAGGTCGGCCGTGCGCTCGAGCTGATGCGCGAGCACGGCGTCTCGCAGATCCCCGATCGTCTCAGGCGAGGACGGCCGCGCCTTCATGGGCACGGTGAGCGAGCGCGGCCTGCTGATGGCATCGGCCGACCATCCCGGGATCCTCGGCGAGCCGGTAACCGAGGTGATCGAGCCGCCGCTGCCCGAGCTCGACGCCGGCAGCCCGGCCAACGAGGCGATCCACATGATCCTGAGGAGCGCAAGCCCGTGGTCATCGTCGAGGACGGGCGCGCGCTCGGCATCCTCGCCTCGGTCGATCTGATCGAGGCGTTGAACGCGTGACGTCCGACGGGCGACCAGCAGCGAATCGAGACCCGCGTCGTCCACGCCGGGCTCGCGCCGGATCCCACGTACGGGTCGGTGATCCCGCCGATCCATCAGACCTCGACCTTCGTGCAGCCGGCGCCCGGCGAGTTCGTCGAGGACTACGACTACTCGCGCTCGGCAAATCCGACCCGCGCGGCGCTGGAGCGCGCGCTCGGCGAGCTCGAGGGCGGCCACGGTGCCGCCTTCTCAAGCGGGATGGCCGCGACCCACGCGCTGCTGACAGCGACGCTCAACGCCGGCGACCACCTCGTCATCCCGCTCGATCTCTACGGCGGCACCTACCGCCTGGTCGACAAGGTGCTCGCGCGCTTCGGGCTTGCCTACGACATGGTCGACCAGCGCGACCTGAACGCCTTGAAAGCGGCACTGCGACCCGAGACCAAGCTGATCTGGGTCGAGACGCCGACGAACCCGCTGCTCAACGAGGTCGACATCCCGGCGGTGGTCGAGGCGGCGGAGGGGCGCCTGGTCGCCGTCGACAACACGTTTGCGACCCCGATCATCCAGCGCCCGCTCGAGCTCGGCGCCGGCGCAGTGGTGCACTCGACGACCAAGTACCTGGGCGGTCATTCCGACACGGTCGGCGGCGCGGTCATCAGCGCCGACGCCGATCTGCACGAGAAGCGTCCGCTTCGTCCAGAACTCCGTCGGCGCCGTCCCGGGGCCGTTCGACTGCTTCCTGGTTCACCGCGGGCTGCGCACGCTCGCGCTGCGCGTCGCGGCGCACACGGCCAACGGCCGCGCGGTCAGCGAGTGGCTCGCTCGAGCGCCCGGGGTCGAGGACGTGCGCTGGCCCGGCTTCGGCGGCATGGTCTCGTTTCGCCATCCCGACGCGGTCGCCGCTGTGGCCCGCACGAAGGTGTTCTCCCTCGCGGAGTCGCTGGGCGGGGTGGAGTCGCTGATCGAGGTGCCCCAGGCGATGACGCACCAATCCGTCGAGGACTCCGACGCCGCGGTCCCGCCCGACCTCGTGCGCCTCTCGTGCGGGATCGAAGCACCCGAGGACCTGATCGCCGACCTGGCGCAGGCGTTCGCCACCTAACAGGGGTCAGACCCCTTGCGCGCGTTTGCAGCGGTTTTGCGGGCGGCGCCCCGTTGAGGGGTCAGACCCCTCAACGTGAAATTAATATTCGGCGGGTTCGGCTGAGCCGCGCTGCGCGGCGTGTGCCGTGGCCGCTCGGACGGGGGCCGGGGGTGTGATCCGCATGCGTCCCTCGTGCGGGGCGGACGGGATCGGGACCGCGTCGGGTCCGTGGCCGCCGCGGCGGGGGTCGCGCGGGCGCTTCGGCTCGCGCCGGAACCTGCGGAAGCGGTGATCCTCGGATTCGGGCGGGGCCTCCTCGGGCAGCGTCTCTGCACGGAAGGCCCACCAGACCAGGTAGAGCAGCAGCCCGACCGGGATCTTGAGGACGATCATCAGGAAGAAAATCGGCCAGAAGCCGCTCACTAAATACCTCTCCAGTCGCTGCGCACCGGCTCCAGCCGGCGGGCTCCAGCCCCTTAGCCGAGAGTGTAACCGTCGCGAACCCAGGCCAGGAGCGCGTCCGTGTGCCCCGGCGTGAGGCCGATGTGCGACTCGGTCGGGGCCAGCAGTGTCGGGCCCCCGCGCTTCGCGGCCCAGGCGTGGCAGCTCTCGTCAAGGGAGTCGTCGAGCCATGCGAGCGGGCGGTCACCGGCGTACTCGGCGAGCGCCTCGAGCTTCCAGTGGGCGCTGCCGAAGCGGGCGCGGCCGTCGAACGTCAGGCAGGGCAGCTCCTCGGGCAGGCCGAGGATGAGGGGCAGGTGGTCGTTGGCCCGCTCTTCCCACCCGGTCGCCCAGATCAGCTCGAATGTCTCGGAGAGCCGCACCAGCTCCACACCGGCGCGATCCGAGATGCAGTGCGGGACGCCGTCGATCAGGTGGTAGGAGAGACCCGGGCGCTGCGCCAGCGGCTCGTCGAATCCGAACAGGCTGATCACGCCGTCGACGTCGACGGCAAGTATTGGGCGATCGGCCTGCACCGCCGCAGAGTAGCTGGGGCGTCCTGCTAACTTTCGCCGCCGTGCCGAGCACCAATCAGCTGATCAGGAAGGGCCGCAAGCCCCCGCAGAAGAAGGTCGCTACCCCTGGCCTGAAGTCGGGGCAGGGCCGCAAGCAGCGCATCGCCGCTCCGCAGCGTCGCGGCGTCTGCACGCGCGTCTACACCGCGACCCCGAAGAAGCCGAACTCGGCGCTGCGCAAGGTCGCCCGCGTTCGCCTCACGAACGGGATGGAGGTCACCTGCTACATCCCGGGCGAGGGCCACAATCTTCAGGAGCACTCGGTCGTCCTTGTTCGCGGCGGTCGCGTCAAGGACCTGCCAGGCGTCCGCTACAAGGTGATCCGCGGGACGCTCGACGCGTCCGGGGTCTCGGAGCGCAAGCAGTCGCGCTCCATGTACGGCGTCAAGCGCTAAGCGGTACCTTCGGTAACTGACTTATGCCCCGCCGCGCCCGTGCAGCCATCCGACCGATCGAAGCCGACTCCGTTCACCGCAGTCGCCTCGTTCAGCAGGTGATCAACAAGGTCATGCAGGACGGCAAGAAGTCCACGGCCGAGCAGATCACCTACGACGCCCTCGCGATCGTCGGCGAGCGCACCGGCCGCGCGCCGGTCGAGGTGCTCGACGACTCGATCAAGGAGCTCACCCCGGTTCTCGAGGTCCGCTCCCGCCGCGTCGGCGGCGCCACGTATCAGGTCCCGGTAGAGGTCCCCGCCCGCCGCGCCCGCACGCTCGCCGTGCGCTGGCTCGTCGGCTTCGCCCGCAACCGTCGCGAGAAGTCGATGGCCGAGAGGCTCGCCAACGAGATCATGGACTCGATCTCACAGCAGGGCAGCGCCTGGAAGCGCAAGGACGACATCTACCGCATGGCCCAGGCGAATAAAGCCTTCGCGCACTACCGCTGGTAAGCGGCCCCTGGGCTGCGTCATCGGTCGCTCGCGTGCGAAGCACGCCACGCTCCCTGCTTCCTTGCCCAGGAACCGCTTTCAGCGCCGCTGGCGGGTTCGCGACCCGCGTCGTTGACGACGCCGCTCCGAGCTCTCGTCCTCCTCTGATGACTTCGCGCGCTCGGGCTTCTTCGGCTCGGGCTTCTTATCCTCGTCGTCGTCGGCGGCTTGAGTGCGCCCGGGGCGCAGCGCTCGCAGCTGCGCAGGGGTCATCGTGGCCAGGGCGATCCCGGTGACGGTGAGGGCGAGCGCGCCGATGAGCTCCATGTAGAAGCCCTCGCGCGGGACCGCCTCCGCATCGATGAACGACTGGTCGGTGTCGAGCGTGCCGGTCGTGTTCGCGTCGGGCAAATCGGCGAGCAGGAAGACGAGGAGCGCGACGGCGCCGGCGACGGCGACGGCGGTGGCAGCTGGCTTCGAGCCGGTGACGACGGCGACCACCAGCGCGATGATCGCGAAGACGGCGATCACGATCAGCGCATTGCCGTGGCGATCGGCCGCCTGTTGCTCGAGCTGGACCTCGCCACCCTGGGGGGTGAACTCGAACGTCGTCATCAGCTCCGACGCAAAGAGGACGATCGCCGAGACCAGCACGGCGAGCGGCAGGAGACGCGTCAGCAGGCCGAGCTCGATGCCACCGAGCTTCTCGTCCTCGGCAGCAACGTCGTCGCTCGAGCTCACGTGCCCGCCCCTTGGACCTTCCCCTTGGCCGCCGGTCGTCGCAGCTTCGGAAGGCGCCGCTGGCCACGCTCGCGGGGTGGGCGAGCCCGGCGCCGCTCCAGCGTTCGGCGAGCGCGGGCGACGAGCTGGTCGATCAGGCTCGGACCGGCGTCGCCGGCCGGTACCGATGAGCGGGCTGGCGATAGCGCCCGCGGCAGCATCAGCCCGCAGGCGATCAGGACCGCGCCGGCCGCGATCTGCAGCCAGAAGCCGGACAGCAGGCTCGCGCTGGCGCTCTCATAGGCGACGGCGGCCTCGCCCTCGTCGAGCCCCTTCGGGGCGTCGATCCCGAGGCTGATGGCGATCACCACGATGCCGAGCGGCACCAACCAGATCGCGAGGCGCCGGCGCTTGGCGATGGCGCCCAGCAGCGCGAGCACGCCGAGCGCCGCGATGATGAGCATCACCCAGCCGTGCGCGTCATGGGTGGGAGCGCTCGAGACCTCGGGCGGCGGCGCCACCGCGCCAACGTCACCGGAGTAGGCGTCGACGCCGACGCTGACCGCGCTGTAGTCGCGCCATTGGGCCGCGACCAGGGCGCCGAGAGCGACGAGGGCGACGACCGTGAGCGCGCGAGCGGGGGTGATGTGGCGTTCGCCGAAGTGAAGGAGGGCGCGCGAGAGTCGCCCGAGTAGACGCAGCATGGGCAGCGCGACGCGCAGCCAGACGGCGAGCACGAAGCGGCCGATGATCTCCGCCAGCCCCAGCCACAGCTGGAGCGGGATGACGAGCATCTCGCGCCCGAGCTTTAAGAGCTCGACGCCGACGCCCCCGATGCCGGCGCCGACCTTGCGCGCGCCACCGCCGAAGCTGCGCGCCCCGGCGCCCACCCGCTTCGCGCCAGCGCCGCGGCGCAGGCGCCTGCGCCGCTTCAGCCTGCGGCTCGGCGGACTTCTTCCCGGCCTTCGGCGCGGGGCTTCTTCTCACGCTTGGGCTTCTCGGCCTTGGGCGTCTCAGCTTTCGGCTTCTCGGCCTTGGCCTCGTCCTCATCGGCGGCCGGCTTGCGACGCTCCGCCTTGTCGCGCTCGCGCCGTCGCGCGCGCTCGCTCGCGACGAGCGCCTTCTGGCGCTTGACGGCCTCGCGCTGACGGCGCCTGCGCTCACGCCTGGACTCGCGCTCGCGGTCGCCCCCGTCGCCGCTCTGATCCGCCTTTTTTTCGCTCATCTGCCCGCCTGGGAACCCCGAGGGATGCTGCTATAGTCAGCCGTCGCTTGCGAAGCGGATTTCGCCCGATTCGCAAGCGGAGATTCCTTCCATGGAGAGCCGCACGACATAAGGCGTTTCCGGGCTAGTTGGCGTAGTGCGCACAGGCCCGCAAGGGCCTTTTTCATGCGCTCACACCGGTCCGGCTGGTTCCGTCTCCTCCTGACTGACTGAACGGTGCTGGTCGGAAGCCCAAACTACAGCAACAACTCACCGAGACCCTAAAGACAGAATGCCCCGCTCCTTCCCCCTAGAAAAGACCCGCAACATCGGGATCATGGCGCACATCGACGCCGGTAAGACGACGACGACCGAGCGCATCCTTTTTTACACCGGCCGCACGCACAAGCTCGGCGAGGTGCACGAGGGCGCTGCCGTCATGGACTGGATGGAGCAGGAGCAGGAGCGCGGCATCACGATCACCTCCGCCGCCACCGCCTGCGAGTGGAACGACCACCGCATCAACATCATCGACACGCCGGGCCACGTCGACTTCACCGTCGAGGTCGAGCGCTCCCTGCGCGTGCTCGACGGCGCGATCGCGGTCTTTGACTCCGTCGCCGGTGTCGAGCCGCAGTCCGAGACCGTCTGGCGCCAGGCCGACAAGTACGGCGTCCCGCGCATCGCGTTCATCAACAAGATGGACCGCGTCGGTGCCGACTTCGACCGCGCCGTCGAGACGATGCGCGACCGCCTCGGCGCGAACCCGCTTCCGATCCAGCTGCCGATCGGCGCCGAGGACCAGTTCGTCGGCGTCGTCGACCTGATCGAGAACAAGGCCCTGGTCTGGAAGGACGAACTCGGGACGGAGTTCGAGTACGAGGAGATCCCCGAGAACCTCGTCGACGCCGCCCACGACGCTCGCACGCACCTGATCGAGGCCTGCGCCGACTACGACGACGAGCTCATGGAGATGTACCTCGAGGAGCAGGAGATCCCGCACGAGCGGATCGCCAAGTCGCTGCATCGCGCAACGCTCGACCTCAAGGTCACCCCGGTCCTCGCCGGCTCGGCCTTCAAGAACAAGGGCGTGCAGCCGCTGCTCGACGCGATCGTCGAGCTGCTGCCGTCGCCGCTCGAGGTGCCGCCGATGAAGGCGGTCGTCACCGACAACAAGGGTGAGGTCGGCGACGAGGTCGAGCGCAAGCCCGACGACTCCGCGCCGTTTGCCGCCCTCGCCTTCAAGGTCATGTCCGACCCGTTCGTCGGCAAGCTCACCTACTTCCGCGTCTACTCCGGCCACCTCGGCTCCGGTAGCCGCGTCCTCAACGCGACCAACGGCAAGACCGAGCGGATCGGCCGGCTGCTGATGATGCACGCGAACCACCGCGAGGAGATCGAGGATGCGTACGCGGGCGACATCGTCGCCGGCGTTGGCCTCAAGCAGACCTCCACGGGCGACACGCTCACCGCTCCCGACTCGCCAGTGCTTCTCGAGAACATCGAGTTCCCCGAGCCGGTGATCTCGGTTGCGATCGAGCCGAAGACCAAGTCCGACCAGGAGAAGCTCGGCGGCGGCCTCGCCAGGCTCGCCGAGGAGGACCCGACCTTCCGCATCGAGTCAGACGAGGAGACCGGGCAGACGCTGATCTCGGGAATGGGCGAGCTTCACCTCGAGGTGATCGTCGATCGCCTCCTGCGCGAGTTCAACGTCGACGCAAACGTCGGCCGTCCGCAGGTCGCCTACCGCGAGACGATCCGCGACCGGGTCGAGAAGATCGTCGGGCACTTCGTCCGCCAGACCGGTGGTAAGGGCCAGTTCGGCCACGTGGTGATCAACCTCGAGCCGGCGCCCGAGGAGGGCTTCGACTTCGTCAACAAGATCAAGGGCGGCGCGATCCCGACCGAGTACATCCCCGCCGTCGAGCAGGGGATCGAGGAGGCGCTCGCGTCCGGCGTCAAGGCCGGCTACCCGATGGTCGACGTCCGCGTCGAGCTCGTCGACGGCAAGTACCACGAGGTCGACTCCTCGGAGATGGCTTTCAAGATCGCCGGCTCGATGGCCGTGCAAGAGGCGGCCCGGCGCGCGAAGCCGGTCCTGCTCGAGCCGGTCATGTCGGTCGAGGTCGTGACGCCCGAGGAGTTCCTCGGCGACGTCATCGGCGACCTCTCACGGCGCCGCGGCAAGGTTCAGGGCCAGGAGCCGCGCGGTAACGCGCTCGCGGTTCACGCCTTCGTGCCGCTCGGCGAGATGTTCGGCTACGCGACCGATGTCCGCTCCTCGACGCAGGGGCGCGCGACCTACACGATGCAGTTCGAGCGCTACGAAGAGGTCCCGCAGAACATCGCCGAGCAGATCGTTGAATCCACGGCCGGCGAGCCGGTCGGGGCGAGCGCCTGAATTCTGTAAATATCCAGGGGTTGCCCTGAGACAGACTTAGAAATTCCAGAAGAAGAAAGAAACGTAAAGGAGCTAGAGGACAGAGATGGCGGAGAAGTTCGATCGCAGCAAGCCGCACGTGAACGTCGGCACCATCGGTCACATCGACCACGGCAAGACGACGCTGACAGCGGCGATCACCAAGGTGCTCTCTGAGCAGGGTGGCGGCGAGGCGAAGTCGTTCGAGGAGATCGACAACGCGCCCGAGGAGAAGGAGCGCGGGATCACCATCGCCACCTCGCATGTCGAGTACGAGACCGAGGCGCGTCACTACGCCCACGTCGACTGCCCCGGCCACGCTGACTACGTCAAGAACATGATCACCGGCGCCGCCCAGATGGACGGCGCGATCCTGGTGGTCTCGGCCGCCGACGGCCCGATGCCGCAGACGCGTGAGCACATCCTGCTCGCCCGCCAGGTCAACGTGCCGTACGTCGTCGTGTTCCTCAACAAGGTCGACATGGTCGACGACGAGGAGCTCATCGAGCTCGTCGAGGAGGAGGTCAAGGACCTGCTCAACGAGTACGACTTCCCGGGCGAGGACACCCCGATCATCAAGGGCTCCGCGCTGAAGGCGCTCGAGGGCGACGAGGACGGCAAGAAGGCGATCCTCGAGCTCGCCGGCGCGCTCGACAGCTACATCCCCGAGCCCGAGCGTGACCTCGACAAGCCGTTCCTGATGCCGGTCGAGGACATCATGACCATCACGGGCCGCGGCACCGTCGCCACGGGCCGGATCGAGCAGGGCATCGTCAACACGGGCGACGAGATCGAGATCGTCGGGATCGCCGATACCCAGAAGACCGTCGTCACCGGCGTCCAGATGTTCCACAAGGACCTCGATCAGGGCCAGGCCGGTGACAACGCCGGCTGCCTGCTCCGAGGCACCAAGCGCGAGGAGATCCAGCGCGGCCAGGTTCTCGCCAAGCCGGGCTCGATCACCCCGCACACGAAGTTCAAGTCCGAGGTGTACTGCCTCAAGAAGGAGGAGGGCGGCCGTCACACCCCGTTCTTCTCGGGCTACCGCCCGCAGTTCTACTTCCGGACGACCGACGTAACCGGCGTCGCCAACCTGCCCGAGGGCACGGAGATGGTGATGCCCGGCGACAACGTCGAGATGACGATCGAGCTGATCAACCCGATCGCAATGGATCAGGGTCTTCGGTTCGCGATCCGCGAGGGCGGTCGCACCGTCGGCTCCGGTGTCGTCACCGAGGTAGTCGAGTAGCGAACCCGCGTAGAGAGGCCGGTGCCATCACCGGCCTCTTCGTTTGTAGGTAATGGATACGACCAGGGGCGGCGCCCCAGCCAGGGGCGGCGCCTTTTCGCGCCCCCAAAGAGCCGTCAGGCACAGAAAGAACTAAGTGGCGACACTCGCAACAAGCAAGATCAGGATCCGGCTCAAGGCTTATGACCATGACGCCATCGATCGCGCTGCGCGCGAGATCGTCGACACGGCGACTCGCACCGGCGCCTCGGTGTCGGGGCCAGTGCCCCTGCCCACGGAGCGCAACATCTACTGCGTGATCCGTTCGCCGTTCAAGGACAAGGACTCGCGCGAGCACTTCGAGATCCGCACGCACAAGCGGCTGATCGACATTCACCAGCCCACCCCGAAGACAATCGACTCGCTGCAGCGCCTTGATGCGCTCCCTGCGGGAGTGGACATCGAGATCAAGATCTGATGGCCGCCATCGTTGGCAAGAAGGTCGGAATGACCCAGGTCTTCACGGAGGACGGCACGCGCGTGCCCGTCACCGTGATCGAGGCCGAGCCCAACACGGTCACCGCCGTGCGGATCCCCGATCGCGACGGCTACGCCGCCGTGCAGGTCGCCGCGATCCCGGTCGACGAGCGCAAGCTCTCAAAGCCTGAGCTCGGCCACCTCAAGAAGGCCGACGCCGGCCCCGCGTCCAAGCTCGTCGAGTTTCGCGACGAGGCGCCCGAGGCGCAGATTGGCGACTCGTTCACGGTCGAGCAGTTTGAACCGGGCCAGCGCGTGAAGGTCTCCGCGATCTCGATCGGCAAGGGGTTTCAGGGCACCGTGAAGCGCCACAACTTCGGTCGCGGTCCTGTCTCGCACGGCTCGCACAACGTCCGGGCCCCGGGCTCGATCGGCGCCAGCGCCGACCCCGCCCGCGTATTCAAGGGCGTGAAGATGCCCGGCCGCATGGGCGGCAAGCGCATCACCCAGCGCGGCCTGCAGGTCTTCGAGGTCGATGTCGAGCGCAACCTGCTCCTGCTCCGCGGCGCGGTCCCCGGCCCCAAGGGCGGGACCGTGGAGGTGCGCACCGATGGCTGATAAGGCACTCAAGGCGACCACCCTCGGCAAGCAGGCCAAGACCGACCTGCCGGCCACGATCTTCGGCGAGGACTTCCACGAGAGCCTCGTCCACGAGGTGGCACGCGCCGACCTGGCCGCCCGCCGCCGCGGCACGGCTTCGAGCCTGGGTCGCGGCGAGGTCTCGATGACCGGCGCCAAGGCCTGGAAGCAGAAGGGCACCGGCCGCGCCCGCGTTGGCGCGCTCAGCGTCCCGCACCGCCGGGGCGGCGGCGTCGCCTTCGGCCCGAAGCCGCGCAGCCACACCTTCAAGGTCAACCGCAAGGCCCGCCGGCGCGCGCTGCGCTCCGCGTTCGCGGTCCACGCGGCGCGCGACAGCATCGCGGTGATCGACGCCGCCACCTACGAGACGCCCTCCACCAAGACGGCGGCGGATGCGCTCGGCAAGTGGGGTCCGAAGGGCCCGACGCTGATCCTGTGCGACCCCGACGAGGTCGGCATCGTCAAGAGCTTCCGCAACCTGCCCAAGGTGCGCGTCCTGCCCGTCGGCTCGGCGGGCGTCGCCGACGTCATCGGCCACGCTTCGCTGATCATCTCCCAGACGGCGCTCGACTCGCTCGAGCCGCGCCTTGGCGAGGTCAAGCGCTCGAGCACCGAGGAGGCCGCTGTCTGATGCAAGCTCGGCAGATCATTCTCGAGCCGGTCGTCTCGGAGAAGAGCTACGCGCTGATGGCGGATGGCAAGTACACGTTCCGGGTCGACGATCGCGCTCACAAGACGCAGATCCGCCTGGCGGTCGAGGAGATCTTCAGCGTCGGCCGTCGTCGAGGTGCACACCATCAAGGTGCGCTCCAAGCCGAAGCGCCGCGGCGTCCACAACGGGCGCACCCGCTCCTGGAAGAAGGCGATCGTCAAGCTCGCCCCGGGTCAGCGGATCGAGCTGTTCGAAGGCGCGGCGGTGGCTGAGTAATGGCCATGCGAAAGACAAAGCCGACGAGCCCCGGGCGCCGCTTCGCGACCTACCAGCAGCGCGAGGAGCTGACGCAGGGCAACGAGCCCCTGAAGGCCCTGACCAAGGGCAAGCGACACAGCGGCGGCCGCAACGCCCGCGGCCGCGTCACCGCGCGCCATCGCGGCGGCGGCGCCAAGCGCCGTTACCGCGAGATCGACTTCAAGCGCCGCACCGACGGCGTGCCGGCGAAGGTCGCCGCGATCGAATACGACCCGAACCGCACCTGCTACATCGCGCGGCTTCACTACACCAACGGCGCGAAGAGCTACATCCTCGCGCCGCAGGGTGTCGGGGTCGGCGCGACGATCGAGTCAGGGCCGGGTGCCGATATCCGCCCCGGCAACGCGCTGGAGCTGCGCGCGATCCCGACCGGCACGATCGTCCACAACGTCGAGCTGACCCCGGGCCAGGGCGGCAAGCTCGGCCGGTCCGCCGGTTCGGCGATCCAGGTCGTGGCGAAGGAGGGCGCGATGGTCACCCTGCGCCTGCCGTCCTCGGAGATGCGGATGGTTCGCGCCGAGTGCCGGGCCACGGTCGGGACGCTTTCCAACGCCGAGCATCAGAACGTGAAGATCGGCAAGGCGGGCCGCAACCGCCACAAGGGCAAGCGCCCCCAGACCCGCGGCATCGCGATGAACCCGGTCGACCACCCGCACGGCGGCGGCGAGGCACACAAGACGCCCGGTGGCCATCCGGTCACCCCGTGGGGCAAGCCGACGCTCGGCTACCGCACGCGCAAGAAGGGCAAGAAGTCCGACGCGTTGATCGTCCGTGGACGTCGCCGCGGCAAGAAGACGCGTCAGAGGTAAGGCAATTAGATGAGTAGATCTTCCAAGAAGGGGCCGTGGGTCGAGGAGCGCTTGATGAAGCGGATCACGACCATGAACGAGTCAAACCAGAAGACCATGGTCAAGACCTGGTCGCGCACCTCCACCGTCTTCCCCGAGATGGTCGGACACACGATTGCCGTCCACGACGGTCGCAAGCACGTGCCGGTGTTCATCTCCGAGTCGATGGTCGGCCACAAGCTCGGCGAGTTCGCGCCGACCCGCACCTTCCGCGGTCACGGAGGCCGCGACCGCTGATGGCCAAGGCCACGGAAAAGACGGACGACGTGCCGCAGGCGCCGGTCGTCCGCGCGAAGGCACGCTACGTGCGTGTCGCGCCGCGCAAGGCCCGCCTCGTCGCCGACCAGATCCGCGGCCTGCCGGTGGATGAGGCGCGCACCCTTCTAACCTTCTCCAGTAGAGGTGCGGCTCGCGACCTGCTGCGCCTGCTCGACTCGGCCGCCGCAAACGCGGAGGCCAACCACGAGCTCGTCGCCGAGGATCTGCGCGTCGTTGCGATCAGCGTCGACGAGGGTCCCACCCTCAAGCGCTGGCGGGCGCGCGCACGCGGTCGCGCAACACGGATCGAGAAGAAGACCAGCCACCTCTCGGTGGCTCTTACACCCACCACCGACTAGGAGCCGGGTCCAGACTTATGGGACAGAAGATTCACCCCGAGGGCTTCCGCGTCGGCTACATCCACGACTGGAAGTCCAATTGGTTCGACGAGCGCAACTTCGCTGATCTGCTGCTCGAGGACATCGCGATCCGCGATCACATCGAGGGCAAGCTCTCGCACGCGGGCCTCTCGGACATCAACATCGTCAAGCAGCGCGGTGAGATCACGGTAGATATTCACACCGCGCGCCCGGGCATCGTCATCGGCAAGTCCGGCGCCGAGGTCGACGCGCTGCGCCGCGACCTCCACAAGATCACGGGCAAGCCGGTCAAGGTCAACATCCGCGAGATCAAGCGCCCCGAGCTCGACGCGAAGCTCGTCGCCCAGTCGATCGCCGAACAGCTGCAGAACCGCGTCGCGTTCCGCCGCGCGATGAAGCGCGCGCTCACGTCCGCGATGCGCTCCGGCGCCAAGGGCGTGAAGGTTCAGGTTTCCGGCCGCCTTGGTGGCGCCGAGATGGCGCGCACCGAGGGCTACTCCGACGGTCGCGTGCCGCTGCACACCCTGCGCGCGGATATCGACTACGGCTTCGTCGAGGCGAAGACCACGACCGGCCGCATCGGCGTCAAGTGCTGGATCAACAAGGGCGAGGTCATGCCAGAGGGCTTCGGCTCCGGCAACGACGAGGAGGAGCTCGCTCCCCGCTCGTTCCGCCGGCGTAACGACCGCGGTGGCGATCGTGGTGGCCGCGGCGGTCGCGGCGGCCAGGGTGGTCAGCGCGGCGGCCAGGGCCGTCCGCAGCAGTCCCAGCCGAAGGCCGCTCCGGCCGCTCCGAAGGCCGCCCCGCCTGCTCCGGCGACTCCGGCGACTCCGCCGCCCGCGGCGCCCGCCGCTCCGGCCGCGCCCGCCGCCGAGGCGCCTCCCGCGCCCGAAGGTGGTGCTGCCTGATGCTGAGCCCGAAGCGCGTCAAGCACCGCAAGCAGATGCGCGGCAAGCGCCGCGGCAACACCAAGGGCGGGGCCAACGTCTCGTTCGGCGAGTACGGGCTCAAGGCGACGGAGCGCGGTTGGATCACCAACCGTCAGATCGAGGCTGCACGCGTTGCGATGACCCGCAAGATCAAGCGCGGCGGCAAGGTCTGGATCAACGTCTTCCCCGACAAGCCGTACACCAAGAAGCCGGCCGAGACCCGCCAGGGCTCCGGTAAGGGCAACCCCGAAGGCTGGGTCGCCGTCGTCAAGCCGGGCAAGGTGATGTTCGAGCTCGCTGGCGTCCCCGAGGACCTCGCCAAGGAGGCGATGCGCCTCGCCGGTCACAAGCTTCCCGTGAAGACCAAGTTCGTCAGCCGCGAGGGGGCGGGGCAGCAATGAAGTCCTCCGAAGTCCACGCCCTCGGCGATCAGGATCTGGTCCAAGCGCTCAAGGAGGCGCGTGAGGAGGCGTTCAACCTGCGCTTCCGCCACGCCACCGGCGAGCTCGAGGACACCTCCGGCCTGGGCGGCTCGCGCCGTGACCTGGCCCGCCTGATGACCGTCGCTCGCGAACGCGGCATCGACATCCAAAAGGAACTCAAGTAAGTGACTGAAGAAGAGAACAACGAAGAGACCACCGAGGAGCCCGCGGCCGAGGCCGAGGAGGCACCCGTGGACGAGGCTCCGGCCGAGGACGCCCCTGCCGAGGATGCCCCTGCGGAGGAGGCGCCCGCCGAGCAGGCTGAGGAGCCCGTGGAGGAGCCGGCCGAGGAGGCCGCCGACGACGCCGAGGAGGCGCCGCCCGCTGCCGCCTGCCGCCGCTGCGCCCTGCCGAGGACGCCGAGCCCGAGGAGGTCCTCACCCCGAAGCAGCGCCGCAAGCGCGAGCGCGGCCAGCACACCGGTGATGCCAAGCCATCACGCACCGCCGAGGAGCGCGCCACTGACCGTGCCGCGGCCCGCAAGGCCAACGCTGCCGCGCGCGCTCGCAGCCGCACCCGCGCGAAGGCCAAGCGCCAGCCGGCCGAGGGCACGCCCGCGGCTGAGCGTGAGCCCGGCTCGAAGAAGGTTCGGCAGGGCACCGTCGTCTCGAGCAAGGCCGACAAGACGATCACCGTCAAGATCGAGACCGCGCGTCGCCATCCCGTGTACGAGAAGGTCGTCCGCCAGTCGAGCACGATCCACGCCCACGACGAGGCGAACGACGCGAACGCCGGCGACACGGTGCGCGTGATCGAGTCGCGGCCGATGTCGCGGACCAAGCGCTGGCGCCTCGTTGAGGTCTTGGAGCGTGCCGAAGTGATCCAGCAGGAGTCCAGGCTCAAGGTCGCCGACAACTCCGGCGCGCGCGAGATCCTCTGCATCCGCGTCAAGGGCGGCTCCCATCGCCGCTACGCGGGTGTCGGTGACGTGATCACCGCGACCGTCAAGCAGGCGACGCCGCGCGGCGGCGTGCGCAAGGGCGAGGTCGTCCAGGCAGTCGTCGTCCGCACCCGCAAGCAGCTCGGCCGCCCAGACGGCACCTACATCGCGTTCGACGAGAACGCGGCGGTCCTGATCGACGCTCAGGGCGCGCCGCGCGGAACCCGCATCTTCGGCCCCGTCGCTCGCGAGCTTCGCGATAAGAACTTCATGCGCATCGTCTCCCTCGCCCCGGAGGTGCTGTAGCCATGCCGAAGGCAATGAGCGTTAAGACCGACGACACGGTCGTGCTGATCGCCGGCAAGGACAAGGGCAAGACCGGCCGCGTGCTGCGCACCGAGCCGGGGCGCCGCCGTGTCTACGTCGAGGGCCTGAACATCGTCAAGCGCCACACGCGGCCGCGCTCGGTCAAGGACACCCAGAAGGCGCAGTCGAGTGGCATCATCGACCAGGAGGGTCCGATCCACGTCTCCAACGTGATGCTCGTCGACCCGTCCGACAACAAGCCGACTCGCGTGGGCGTTCGCGAGGAGGGCGGCAAGCGCGTGCGCTACTCGAAGCGCACCGGCAAGCTCATCGATTAGTCATGGAAGCAACCACAGTCCCAGAGTCACAGCAGGCAGCGCCGCCCCCGCGGCTGCGCGAGCTCTACGAGAACGAGGTCGTCGGGAAGCTGACGTCCAAGTTCGGCTACTCGAGCCGCATGGAGGTCCCGCGCCTGACCAAGATCACGGTCAACATGGGCGTGGGGGACGCGAAGCAGTCGACGCCTTTGCTCGAGGCTGCGACCGAGCAGCTCGCCACGATCACGGGCCAGGCGCCGAGCGTGCGCCGCGCCCGCCGTTCGATCGCAAACTTCAAGCTGCGCGACGGGATGCCGGTCGGCGTCGCCGTGACGCTGCGCGGCGCCCGCATGTGGGAGTTCCTCGATCGTCTGATCGCGATCGCGATCCCGCGCATCCGCGACTTCCGCGGCCTCAACGCCCGCAGCTTCGACGGCCGTGGCAACTACTCCATGGGCGTCCGCGAGCAGCTGATCTTCCCCGAGATCGACTACGACTCGGTCGACGAGGTTCGCGGTCTCGACATCGCGATGACGACGACGGCGGCGACCGACGAGGAGGCGTTCGAGCTGCTCCTCGGACTCGGGATGCCGTTCTCGCTGGAGCACCGTCCCGGCGTGGCCGAGCCGGAGGTTGATCCCGAGGAGGAGCGCCGCCACGAGGAGGCCCGCCTGCGGGCTGAGGCCGAGCAGGCCGCGCTCGAGCAGCTCAAGGAGGAGAACCCCGAGGCCTATGCCAAGCCCGAACGTCCCGAGGAGGGCGAAGAGGGCGAGGAGGGTGCCGAGGGTGACGGCGGCGGCTCAGAAGAATCTTCAAGCGACGAAAGTTCAGAGGACTGATCGATGGCAAAGACGTCATGGAAGGTGCGCCAGCAGCGCCCCGCCAAGTACAAGACCCGCGCGTATAACCGCTGCCGCAACTGCGGGCGGTCGCGCGCCTACTACCGTAAGTTCGGACTCTGCCGGCTCTGCCTGCGCAAGCAGGCTCATCAGGGCTACGTGCCCGGGATGAGCAAGGCGTCTTGGTAGCCGCGCAACCACCAACCACCAACTTTTCTCATGCTCACTGACCCCATTTCCGACTACCTAACCCGCATCCGCAACGGGCTCGCCGCCGACCACACGGAGGTCGAGGTCCCCGCGTCGCGCCTGAAGAAGGAGCTGAGTCGCATCCTGCGCGAGCAGGGCTACATCTCCGACTTCGAGGTCCAGCCCACCGCCGTGGGCGAGGTGATCCGGATCGAGCTCAAGTACACCGAGGACCGTCGCCCGGTGATCAGCGGCCTGCGCCGGGTCTCGCGTCCCGGTCGTCGCCACTACGTCACCAACGACGACGTCCCGCGCGTCCAGGGTGGCATGGGCACGTCGATCATCTCGACGTCGTCCGGCGTCATGACCGGCCACGAGGCGAAGGCGAAGGGCGTCGGCGGCGAGGTCGTCGCGCACATCTGGTGATCTGAATGAGCCGCATTGGACGACAGCCGATCTCCGTTCCCGAGGGCGTCAGCGTTTCGATCGGCCCTGGCCGCGTGACGGTGAACGGTCCGAAGGGTGAGCTTCATCAGCCGATCAACGAGCGCATGCAGGTGGTCGAGGCCGACGGCGAGCTGCGCGTCTCGCGTCCGACCGACCGCGGCACCGATCGCGCGATTCATGGCCTCACTCGCAGCCTCGTCGCGAACATGGTCGAGGGCGTCACCGACGGCTTTTCCAAGGAACTTCAGATTCAGGGCGTCGGTTACCGCGCCAAGCTCTCGGGCAAGGCGCTCGAGCTCAGCGTCGGCTACTCGCACCCGGTGACGATCCCCGCGCCCGAGGGGATCGAGTTCGACGTGCCGCAGCCCACGCAGGTGATCGTGCGCGGCATCGACAAGCAGCTGGTCGGCGAGATCGCGTCTCAGATCCGCCGCGTGCGCCCGCCCGAGCCCTACAAGGGCAAGGGGATCCGCTACGCCGGCGAGCAGGTTCGCCGCAAGGTCGGAAAGCGGGCTTAGGCATGACCGTCACCACCAAGCCACAGCAGCGCCTGCGCCGACGCAAGCGCGTCCGCTCGAAGGTCAGCGGCACCGCCGAGCGTCCGCGCCTCTCGGTGTTCCGCTCGAACCGCGGCATCTTCGCCCAGCTCGTCGACGACCGCTCCGGCAAGACGGTCGCGGCCGTGAACTGGATCGAGGACGACCTGCGCAAGCTCGGCCCGATGGAGCAGGCGACGAAGATCGGCGGCCTGCTCGCGGAGCGCGCGAAGGCGGCCGGCGTGACCAGCTGCGTCTTCGACCGCGGCGGCTATCGCTATCACGGCCGCGTCAAGGCCCTGGCCGAGGGTGCCCGCGAGGGCGGCCTCGAGTTCTGAACTCGCTACTTTGATCGGCTGCAGATGAAGTCCCACCACAACATCGAACTCGTGAGCCCTCAGGGGCTTGACCTGCAGGAGCGGGTCATCGAGATCAACCGCGTCGCGAAGGTCGTCAAGGGCGGCCGGCGCTTCTCGTTCACCGCGCTGGTCGCGGTCGGCGACGAGAACGATGTGGTCGGCATCGGCTACGGCAAGGCCCGCGAGGTCCCGCTCGCGATTCAGAAGGCCGTCGAGAACGCTCGCAAGAGCCTCGTCCGCGTGCCCAAGTTCGGCCAGACGATTCCGCATCGCACCATCGGCCGCTTCGGCTCCGGTCATGTGGTCCTGCGCCCGGCCAGCCCCGGTACCGGGGTCATCGCCGGCGGCGGCGTCCGCGCCGTGCTCGAGCTCGCCGGGATCCGCGACGTGCTTTCGAAGTCGATCGGCACGCAGAACCCGATCAACCTCGTGAAGGCGACGATGGAAGGCCTCACCGGCCTGCGCCGGCCCGAGGACGTCGCGAAGCTCCGCGGACTCTCGGTCAGGCAGGTGCTCGGACTCGATCTCAAGGAAGCCGCCGAGAAGGCCGCGGCCCCACCCGCAGAGGAGTCTCCCGAGGCGCCTCCGGTTGCGGAGCCGGTCGCCGTCGCCGCCGAGGCCCCCGCCGAGACCGAGGCGGCCCCCGAGGAGCCGGCGGATGGCTGACGTACGAATTCGTCAGGTGCGTTCGACCAGCGGCACCAGCCCCAAGCAGCGCGGGACGCTCGAATCTCTGAAGCTCGGCCGGATCGGCAAGGAGTCGACGATGGCGGACACGCCGCAGCTGCGCGGCGCGCTCGACAAGGTCTCTCATCTCGTCGAGATCGACGACGGGAGCAAGAACTGATGGCCCGCCTCGCCCCCGAGGAGATCGGCCTGCACACGATCCGGCCGAAGCCGGGCTCGACGCATCCCCGCAAGCGGCTCGGCCGCGGCAAGGGCAGCGGCCAGGGTAAGACTGCCGGTAAGGGGCACAAGGGCGCGAACGCTCGCGCGGGCGCGAAGGACAAGCGCGGCTACGAGGGCGGCCAGAACCCGATCCACATGCGGATGCGCAAGCTGCGCGGCCCGACCAAGAAGATGTCGATGCCGTTCGAGCCCTTCCGCACGCACACCCAGCCGGTCAACCTCGACGACCTCGAGGCCCGCTTCGATGCCGGCGCCGAGGTGACCCCGGACAGCCTGCGCGCCGCCGGCCTGGCGACGCGCCGCGACCCGGTCAAGGTCCTCGGCCGCGGCGAGATCTCGAAGAAGCTCACCGTCCGCGCACACGCCTTCAGCGCCACCGCCAAGGAGAAGATCGAGGCGGCCGGCGGTACTGCCGAGATCATCACCGCGTCGCCTGGCGCTACGCGCCCGGACGCCGCCCCCGAGTAGCCGATGCTTCAGACGATCGCGAACGCCTTCGCGGTTCCGGAGATCCGCCGGAAGATCTTCTTCACGCTGGCGATGCTCGCGCTCTACCGCCTCGGCGCCTACATCCCGGCGCCGGGCATCGACATCGACACGCTCGACTCGATCCAGTCGAACTTCACCGGCAACAACGTCCTCGGCTTCCTCAACCTGTTCTCGGGCGGGTCGCTCCAGCGGCTCTCGCTGTTCGCGCTGGGGATCATGCCGTACATCACCGCATCGATCATCCTGCAGCTCCTGACCGTGGTCGTGCCCTCGCTGGAGCGCCTGCAGAAGGAGGGCGAGGTCGGCCAGCAGAAGATCACGCAGTACACGCGCTACCTCACCGTCGCGCTCGCGTTCGGCCAGTCGATCGGCTACGTCTTCCTCTTCCAGAGCTTCCAGAACCAGGCCGGCCAGAGCGTGGTCGGCGACCTGACGTTCTCGAAGGTCTTCCTCATCGTGATCTCGCTGACCGCGGGCACGGTCCTGCTGATGTGGTTCGGCGAGCTCATCACGCAGCGCGGTGTCGGCAACGGGATCTCGCTGATGATCTTCGCGTCGATCGCGTCACGCATCGGCCCGGGCATCACGAAGTGGTGGTCGAACCCCGACCAGGTCTTCATCGTGATGATGCCCTTCGTCGCCCTGGCAGTGATCGTCGGAATCGTCTTCGTCCAGGAGGGCCAGCGGCGGATCCCTGTGCAGTACGCCAAACGCGTGGTCGGCCGACGAATGACGACCGGTGGCTCGACCTACCTACCGCTGCGCGTGAACATGGCAGGGGTTATCCCGGTGATCTTCGCCGCCTCGATCATGGCCTTCCCGCCGACGATCGGCCAGCTGCTCAACACCCCCGCCGCGCTCGACTTCGCCGCCTTCTTCAGTCCGAACAGCTGGGCCTACGTTGTCGGTGAGGTCTTCTTCATCATCATCTTCACCTACTTCTATACGGCGGTCACGTTCAACCCCGTCGACCAGGCGGACAACCTCAAGAAGTACGGCGGCTTCATCCCCGGGGTGAGACCCGGGCGACCTACCGCCGAATACCTGGACCGGATCCTCTCCAGGCTCACTTTCCCCGGGGCTCTGTACCTCGGCGCGATCGCTGCCCTGCCGACGATCCTGATCAACCAGACCTCCGCGAACTTCTTCTTCGGCGGCACCTCGATCCTGATCGTCGTCGGCGTCGCGCTCGACACGGTCAAGCAGCTCGAGGCGCAGCTCATGATGCGCAATTACGAGGGCTTCCTGAAGTAACCGCCGCGTGGCGGCGCGCCTGTCGCGCCACCCGGTTGAGTCCTTATTGACGTTTGGCGCGCCACAGGGGCGGTTTGGGCCGCGAGGATGGCCCTCGCATGCGCGAGTGCAATGTTTTCGGGGCGTGGGGCGGCGAAAGATTGGCTTCGCCGTCGTGAGCCGGATCGATGCATTGATCACGGAGCTCGGCCGGGACCGACACTGGGTACTCGGACTGGAGGACTTGCGCGCCGAGGGTGTCAGCGCCGAGGGGATCCGAGCGCGCCTCAACGATGGCCGCCTGCGTCGCCTTTATCGAGGGGTGTTCGCGGTTGGGTCCGGCCCGCTGTCGCTCCATGGCCGGTGGCGAGCAGCCGCGCTTGCAGCGCGGCCCCCTGCGTCACGGATCGGTGGCTGCCGGACCGAAAGACCATCCGCTTTCACACGGCCACCGCCCTCACCGCCCACGACGTCACCACCGTCGACGGCATCCCCGTCACGTCGCTTGCGCGCACGCTCCTTGACGTCGCGACTGTCGTGGACGAGCTCGCGCTGCGCCGCATGTACGAACGGGCCGAGCGCCTGCAGATCCTCGACGTCGCGGCGATCAGGGAGCTGCTCGCCCGGTCACGAGGCCACCGCGGCGCCGCCCGCCTCCGCGCCCTCCTCGACTATGACCCGACGACGGCGGCCGGCGCCGTGTCAGAGCTTGAGCGCCTCTACCTCGACCTGCTTCGAAACGCCGACCTCCCCGAGCCACATTGCAACGTCCTTGTCGACGGTCACCTCGTCGATTGCTTCTGGCCCGAGTTCAATCTTGTTGTCGAGCTGGACAGCTATGAGTTTCACGGCGATCGCGAGGCGTTTGAGCGAGACCGGGCCAAGATCGCCGACCTTCGCGCCGCCGGACGCCAGGCGGTGCAGTTCACCTATCGGCAAGTGACGGGCAGGCCGAACTGGGTCGTGACGATGACCCGGGCACTGATGGACGGGGTCCGTTACGCCGCATCTCTCGCCGCTCTCTAAATTGCTTCCCGCATGCCGGAGCTGAATCTGATCCTTCTCGGCCCGCCCGGATCGGGCAAGGGCACGCAGGGCGAGCGTCTTCAGGACGATTTCGACCTCCCCTACTACGCGACCGGTGACATTCTGCGCGCCGCCGTCCGGGAGGGCACCGATATCGGCAAGGAGGCGAAGGCCTTCATGGACCGCGGCGATCTGGTCCCTGACGAGGTCATCGTGGGCGTCATCGCAGAGCGCATCGACCAGAAGGAGGCCGAGGACGGCTTCATCCTGGACGGGTTTCCCCGCACCGAGCCGCAGGCGGAGGCGCTCGCGAAGAAGCTGAACGAGCTCGGCCGCGCGGTCACGGCGGCGGTGCTGATCGATGTGGACGACGACGAGGTCGTCCGGCGACTCGGGGGTCGGCGGACCTGCCCGAACGGGCACATCTTCCACGTCGACTTCGACCCGCCCAGCGAGGAGGGCGTGTGCGACGTCTGCGGCGAACCGCTCTCGATCCGCGACGACGACAAGCCCGATGTGATCCGCCACCGCCTCGACACCTACCACGACAAGACCGAGCCGCTGATCGGCTACTACGAGGCCAAGGGCCTGCTTCAGCGCGTCGACGGCGACCGCGACCCCGAGGAGGTCACGGACGAGATCCGCGCCACGCTCGCGACGCTGGCGATGGAGGAGGAGGCCTAGTGAGGCGGAGCGAAGCGGAGCCGAGCCGCGCCGCCGTTGAGGCGCCTGTCTGATGTACCGGGGCGGGATCATCGTCAAGACGCCCGAGCAGATCGAGCAGATGGCCGCGGCCGGAGCGATCCAGGCACGCTGCCTGAAGATGCTGCGCTCGAAGGTCCGCGCCGGCATCACGACGGAGGAGCTCGACCTCGCGGCGGAGCGCTTCATCACCTCCCAGGGCGCGCAGCCCTCGTTCCTCGGCTACCGCGGCTTCCCGGGCTCGATCTGCGCCTCGCCGAACTCGATGGTCGTCCACGGCATCCCCGGGTCGTACGCCCTCGCGCGTGGCGACCTGATCTCGCTCGACGTCGGCGTGACGTACCGCGGCTGGGTCGCCGACGCCGCGATCACCGTGCCGGTCGGGCGCATCGACCCGGACTCGCAGCGACTGCTCGACACCACCCAGGCGGCACTGATGGCCGCGGTTGAGCAGGTGCGCCCGGGCAACCATCTCGGCGACGTCTCGCACGCGGTTCAGCAGCGCGTCGAGCAGGACGGCTTCTCGATCATCCGCTCGCTCGTCGGCCACGGGATCGGCCGCGAGATGCACGAGGACCCGCAGGTCCCCAACTACGGCGAGCCCGGCAAGGGCCCGGAGCTCGAGGCCGGCATGGTCTTTGCGATCGAGCCGATGGTCAACGCCGGCGGCCCCGACGTTCGCCTCGGCGACGACAACTGGGCCGTCTATTCCGCCGACGATTCGCTCGCCGCCCATTTCGAGTTCACGGTCGCCGTCACCGAGGACGGGCCGCGCATCCTCACCCCCTGGCACGAGCTCTAAAGCCTCTAGGCACCTGGCCCATCGGGCTGGCGCTGCTCGCGCTCGTCGTCCGCCTGCCGCTCATCCTCGGCGGCTTCGACATCACGCTCGCCGATACGCACGAGTATCTGGCGATCGCCGACGGCCTGCTCCACGGCCACGGGTTCGAGACCGAGACGCTGCGCACGCCCGCGTACCCGACGTTCCTCGCGCTCGTCAGCCTCCTGCCCGGCCGGACGGTGGTCGCGGCGATGGTCATTCAGCACCTCGCCGGCGTGGTACTCGCGCCGGCGCTGTTCGTGATCGGCGACCGCTACTTCGGCCGCATCGCCGGCGCCTTCGCAGGGATCGTCGCCGCGCTCGCTCCGGCGATGACGCTCGTCGAGCACCACGTCATCCCCGACTTCGCGCTCGGGATCCTCATCCTCGCGGTGGTTGTCGCGGTCTGCGAGCTGGCGATCCGGCCCCGGACCGACCTGCGGCTTGCCGCCCTGGCCGGGGCGCTGATCGGTCTCGCGGCGCTGACGAAGCCCTCGGGCCAGGTGCTCATCGCGGTCGTGCCGATCGCCGTCGGCTTCGCCACCCGCTCATGGCGTGACACCCTGCGTGCCTCGGCGGTCGCGCTGGCAGCGATGCTCGCGCTCGTCGGCCCGTGGGTCGTCTACAACGCGATCCGGTTCGACCACGCGACCGTGTCGAGCCAGGCCGGGACAACGCTGTGGCTCCGCGCCTTCGACCAGGACAAGTACGCGGTGCCGACAGACACCGACGACGGCCGCTTCGCCAAGTCCATCTACGACCAGCGCCTCGCGCAGCTGACCTCGGCGCAGCGCGAGGACACCACCGACACCTACGTCGCGGTCTTCAACGCCTTCCTCGCTCGCGGCGACTCGATCTACGACGCCAACTCCGCGCTGGGGAGCCTCGCGAGAGAAGCGATCCACGACCACCTGGGCAGCTATGCGACGGGAACGCTGCGCAACGTCGCGGAGTACTCGACCGACAACTTCGACTTCGGCGACGCCAAGGCGGCGTACCTGGCCGACACGCACGACCTCGCCGCCGATCATCCCCGTTACGTCACGACGCGCGCCGCCTGGACCGTTGCCGATGTCGTCGCCACGATCGGCTGGGTCGCGGCCGGCGGCCTGCTCGCCGCACCGGCATTGATCTTCGCGGGCTCGCGGCGCTCGCGGATCGCCGCCCTGGCGATGCTCTCGGCGTGGCTTGCGATCGCCGTGGCGGGCTCGCTCACGAACTTCGTGGAGGCTCGATTTGCCGCTCAGATCGCCCCGCTACAGTGGCTGCTGGAGGGCGCTGTGATCGGGCTGATCGTCGCGGCGACCCGGGCACGGCTTTCCGCTTGACGCTGCTATATTTCTCGGTCGGCCAAGTGGCCGGTTTGCGTCTGCGGGTCCGATTCCTGGGACCTGCGGACTTTCTCACGTAATTGCTGTTCGATACGACCCAAGAAGGGCCGATGAAGGTACGAGCGTCCGTAAAGCCGATGTGTGAGCGCTGCCGAGTGATTCGGCGCAAGGGCGTCGTGCTGGTCATTTGCTCGAACCCACGGCACAAGCAGAGGCAGGGCTAGAGATTTTGTTAGTGAGCGACGTAAGGCGCGAAACCATGTTCGCCGCCGCCTGGCAAGGCAGGTTTTCTGATGGCACGTATTGCGGGCGTAAATCTTCCACTGAACAAGCGAGTCGAGATCGGGCTCACCTACGTCCACGGCGTCGGCCGCTCGACGGCCAACGAGCTGCTGACGAAGACGAAGATCGATCCCAACACCTACGTCAAGGACCTGACCGAGGACGAGCAGATCAAGCTTCGCGATGCGGTCGAGGAGCTCGAGGTCGAGGGTGACCTCCGGCGCGAGCGCTCGCAGAACATCAAGCGCCTCTCCGAGATCGGTGCCTACCGTGGCGCCCGTCATCGTCGAGGCCTTCCGGTGCGCGGCCAGCGCACGAAGACCAACGCCCGCGGCCGCAAGGGCCCGCGGCGGATGAGCGTCGCCGGTAAGAAGAAGGCGCCGGCGAAGAAGTGAGCTGCTGACCGATGCCGCAACCTAAGAAGGGCAAGGGCCGCGCGCGCCGCCGCGTCAAGAAGAACGTCCCCTACGGGATCGCCCACGTAAAGACTTCGTTCAACAACACGATCGTCACGATCACCGACCCCGAGGGCAACGTGGTCGTCTGGGAGTCCGCCGGCTCGGCCGGTTTCAAGGGCTCGCGCAAGTCGACGCCGTTCGCCGCTCAGGTGACCGCCGACGCCGCGGCCCGCAAGGGCATGGAGCACGGGCTCGAGCGGGTCGAGGTTCACGCCAAGGGCGCCGGCTCCGGCCGCGACACGGCGATCCGTTCGCTGCAGGCCGCCGGCCTCCAGGTGACGACCGTCAAGGACGTGAGCCCGCAGGCCCACAACGGCTGCCGACCGAAGAAGCGGAGGCGCCCGTAATGGCTCGCGACACCGGACCGCAGTGCAAGCAGTGCCGCCGCGAGGGACAGAAGCTGTTCCTGAAGGGCGAGCGTTGCCTGACCGAGAAGTGCGGCGTCGAGCGCCGTTCGTACCCGCCCGGCGAGCATGGCCGCGGCCGCGTTCGCGCCTCGGAGTACCGCAACCAGCTGCGCGAGAAGCAGAAGGCGCGCCGTTTCTACGGCCTGCTCGAAAAGCAGTTCCGCAGCTACTACGACAAGGCTTCGCGTCAGGAAGGCGTCACGGGCGACAACCTGCTCCGCCTCTGCGAGCGGCGCTTCGACAACGTCTTGGTGCGCCTCGGCTTTGCCGCTTCGCGGCGCCAGGCGCGGCAGTTGGTCACCCATGGCCACTGGCTGATCAACGGCCGCCGCGTCGACATCCCCAGCTACCAGGTCCGTCCAGAGGACGTGATCACGATCAAGCCAAACTCGGGCGCGGTGGACATCATCCGCCAGGCGACCGAGTTGACCGCGGCGGTTCCGCCGTGGCTGCAGGCTGATCACGACGCCCTGACGGCGAAGGTTCTCCGTCTGCCTGAGCGCAGCGAGATCACGTCGCCGATTCAGGAGCAGCTCATCGTCGAGCTCTACTCCAAGTAGAGCCCGTACCTAACCCAACACCGTCTGTGAGGAAGCAATGACCACCCTGCCCGAGTTCCAGATTCCGAAGATCTCCAGCCAGGATGTCGACGACAACCACGGAACGTTTCGTGGTTGAGCCGCTCGACAAGGGCTTCGGCTACACCTACGGCAACTCGCTGCGCCGGGTGCTGCTCTCCTCGCTTGGCGGCGCCGCCATCAAGAGCGTCCGCATCGAGGGCGTCGCGCACGAGTTCTCGACGATCGCCGGCGTCAAGGAGGACGTGACCGACATCGTCCTCAACCTCAAGGACATCGTCGTGCGCATGCACACCGATGCCGACGAGGTCGAGGCGCCGCTGGTCGCGACCGGCCCCGGCGAGATCAAGGCCAAGGACATCGACCTGCCCGCGGGCGTCGAGATCCTCAACCCCGACGCACCCATCGCGACGCTCGAGAAGCGCACCAAGCTCGAGATGTACGTCTCGATTGGCCGCGGCCGCGGTTACTCGCCCGCCGAGGAGAACAAGTCCGACGATCAGCCGATCGGCGTGATTCCGATCGACTCGATCTTCTCGCCGATTCGGCGCGCGTCCTATGGCGTCGACTCCGCCCGAGTCGGCCAGCGCACCGACTTCGACAAGCTCACGCTCGAGGTCGAGACCGATGGCTCGATCGAGCCGGGCTCGGCGGTTCGCGAGGCGGCCGAGATCCTGATCAAGACGATGGCGATCTTCACCGATGCCGACCGCGTCGAGGAGCTCACCGCCCGCGACGCGCTCGACGGTGCCGGTGCCGAGTTCGGCTCCCCCGCCGGCTCGCCCGCGGAGGGTGACGAGCGCCTCATCGAGGAGCTCGAGATCGGTGTCCGCGCCTACAACTGCCTCAAGCGCGCCGGCATCCAGACCGTCGGCGACCTCGTCACGCATTCCGAGTCGGAGCTCAACGCGATTCCGAATTTCGGTAAGCGTTCAGACCGAAGAAGTGATGGAGGCCCTGCACGCGCTCGGCCTCTCCCTGCGCGACGAGTAGGCGCTAGCTTTCCCGGACCGCTCATGCGCCATCAGAAGAAGCGCAACAAGCTCAGTCGCGACAGCGCCCACCGGCGGGCGCTGATGCGCAACCTCTGCCGTGAGGTGATCCAGCACGAGCGGATCAAGACCTCCGAGGCCAAGGCCAAGGCCGTCAAGCCGAAGCTCGAGAAGCTGATCACCCTCGGCAAGCGCGGCGACCTGCACGCGCGACGTCAGGCGCTCTCCGAGCTCAGCCAGGACAAGTTCCTCGTCCACAAGCTGTTCGAGGAGATCGCCCCGCGTTACGCGGAGCGCCCCGGCGGGTACGCGCGGATCGTCAAGCTCGGCCCGCGCCGCTCGGACTCGACGGAGATGGTCTTCCTAGAGCTCGTCTAGGCGGCCGGCTCTAAGCGCGTATTGGAAGGAGGGTGATCGGGCTCCCTCCGGGGTCGTTTACCCTCGCGCCGTGCCCACCGCCCGCCTGGACATCGCCTACGACGGCTCGCGGTTCTCTGGCTGGGCGGCGCAGCCCGGCCAGCGCACGGTCCAGGCCGAGCTGGAGTCCGGGGCTCGAGCGGATTCTGCGCCAGCAGATCGAGCTGACGGTTGCCGGGCGGACCGACGCCGGCGTCCACGCCACCGGGCAGGTCGCCAGCTTCGAGTACGAGCCGCGAGCTGCCCGACCAGCTCGCCGAGCGCCTCAACGCCGTGCTGCCGCACGACGTCGCCGTGCTCGCCATCGCGCAGGCGCCGGCATGGCTTCGACGCGCGCCGGTCGGCGAAGGCGCGCGTCTACCGCTATCGGGTGCTGACGTCGACCGTTCGCGATCCGTTCGAGGAGCGCCGCTCGCTTTGGTGGCGCCATCCGATCGACCGCGACCTGCTCGACGTCGCCGCAGCGGCCGTTGTCGGCAAGCACGACTTCACCGCGTTTACGCCGACGCAGACCGATCACGTGCTCTTCGAGCGCAACGTCGACGTCTGCGAGTGGCGTCCGCGAGCGCCGGCGAGGTCCTCGCGATGTGGATCGAGGCTAAGTCGTTCATGCGAAACCAGGTGCGGGTGCTGGTGGGGACGATGCTGGAGGTCGCCGGTGGCCGGCGGTCGCTCGACGATTTCAGGCGCTGCTCGACGGCGCGCCGCGCGATGCGGCGGGCGAGACCGCGCCACCGCACGGGCTCTACCTCAGCGAAGTTCGCTACTGAGCGCCGGTCTTTGAACCTGGGGCCCGCGACGTCCTGCGGATGATTAGGCTAGCCTAAGTCTAGGCGGCCCTGACGAGGCCGAAAAGGAACGGGACGGACTGGCAATGGGAACATTCGTGATCACGCTCAGGGAGGGCTTCGAGGCCGCCCTCGTCGTCGGGCTGATCCTCGCCTACCTGAGCGGACCGAGAACCTCGGGCACGCGCGGGCGGTCTGGGCGGGCGTCGCCCTCGCGGTCGGCTTCAGCCTCGCCATGGGCGGCCTGCTGTTCGTAACGGTCGGCGAGCTCGAGGGGCATGCCGAGCAGGCATACGAGGGCATCGGCGATGATCCTGGCCGCCGACCGTCGTCACCTGGATGGCCTTCTGGATGCGCAAGCAGGCGCGCACGATCGGCAGCCATCTGCGCGAGCAGGTGAGCGATTCGCTGCGCTCCGGCGGCGGCCTGGCCCTCGCCACCGTCGCGTTCATCGCGGTGGCGCGCGAGGGTCTCGAGACGGGCCTCTTCCTGTTCGCGTCAACCGAGAACGTCGGGTCCGGTGCTCGCGATCTCGGCGGCGTTGCCGGGCCTCGTCGGTCGCCGTCGCGTCTCGGCGTCGCCTTTTACCGCGGAGCGCTGCGGCTCGATCTGCACAGGTTCTTCATGATCACCGGGGTGCTCGTGATCGCCTTCGCGGCGTGGCTGATCTACGGCGGCCTGCATGAGTTCGGAGAGCTGGCCGGCAGCGAGCTGCTTGGAGGCCGCAGCACTGCTCGCCTGCGGTCGCCTATGCGCCTCGGCTTCGGGGCCTTCTACCTGCGCCGACCCGCCGGTGCAGGCGCCCCAGCCCGCGCGGCCGGTCGCCGCCAGCCCGCGCGGACGCCTGAGCAGTCGGCGCGTCGATCGCGCCGCTCCGCCACGCCCGTAGAACTCGCCCGGCGGCCGCCGAGTGGGCCGGGCGGTCGAGTGCGAACATGCTTGTCCTGCTGACGAACGACGACGGAATCGGCGCCGAGGGCCTGCATGCGCTGCGCCGATCGCTGCTGCGATCGAGGGCGTCGAGGTGGGTGTGATCGCCCCGCACACCAACCGCAGCGCCACCGCCCGGAGCATCACGACGCGTTCGCCGATCTGGGTCGAGGAGGTCGAGTTCGACGACGGCACGAGCGGCTTTGCGACCGAGGGAACGCCGGTCGATTGCGTTCGCTTCGCCGACCTCGGGTTGCTCGGGGCGAGGCCGGACCTGATCGTCTCCGGGATCAACCACGGCTCGAACCTCGGCGACGACATCACCTACTCCGGCACGGTCGCCGCGGCGTTCGAGGGTCTGATCCTCGGCATCCCGGCGGTTGCGGTCTCACAACAGGCCGGGGTCGGCGGTATGGGCTATTCAGGGCCGCGAGTTCGACTTTGCCGCCGCCGCGGCGATCGCGCGCGAGGTCGTCCGCAGGCTGATCGAGCGAGCCCCTCCCCGGGAGACACGCTGATCAACATCAACTGCCCGGCCGGCGAGATCCAGGGCATCGAGTTGACGAGCCTGGGCAAGCGCCTCTACGACGACGAGCTCAAGCTCGTCGAGAGCGACGAGGCCTCGGGCCGCAAGCGCTATCGGATCTACGGCTTCGAGCCCTCCCACGAGGACGAGCCGGGCACGGATCTCGTCGCGGTTGCCCGCGGCCGGGTTGCGCTGACGCCGATCCACTTCGACCTCACCGACCACGGCGAGCTCGAGCGGCTGGGTGGCTGGGACCTGGAGGCGCTGCTGCCGACCGCGGACGGAGCCCCGAGCTGATGGGCGACGCCGAGCGCGCGGCCGAGCTGCGCGAGGAGATCCGCAAGGCGGACCGCGAGTACTACGAGCTCGACGACCCGACCCTGGGGGACGACGAATACGACGCGATGATGATCGAGCTGCGCCAGCTCGAGGAGGCCGATCCCTCGCTGGTCACGCCGGACTCGCCCACCCAGAGGGTCGCCGGGCGCGCCACGGATCGCTTCCCCCAGGTTCGCCACGTCGAGCCGATGCTCTCGCTCGGAAATGCCCGCGGGGCCGACGAGTTCCGCGCCTGGGAGGTGCGGCTCATGAATCGCCTCAAGCGGCTCGATATCTCGCCGAGCGAGCTCCGGTTCGTCTCGGAGCCGAAGATCGACGGGATCGCGATCTCCCTTCTCTATGAGAAGGGCGAATTCGTGCGCGGCGCCACGCGGGGTGACGGCGTCATCGGCGAGGACGTGACGCCAAACCTGAAGACGATCAAGGCGATCCCGCACACGATCGCCAACGCGCCCGAGCCTGATCGAGGTTCGCGGGGAGATCTACTTCCCGCGCTCGGGCTTCGTCGAGCTCAACGAGCAGCGAGCGGCCGAGGGGCTGCCGACCTTCGCCAACCCGCGCAACGCAACCGCCGGGACCGTCCGCAACCTCGACGTCGAGGTGACGGCCTCACGGCCGCTCTCGATGTGGAGCTACGCGGTCGGCGGCGTGCGCGGGACCGAGTTCGACAGCCACTCCGGCCGAGCTGGACTGGATGCGCGAGCGGGGCTTTCGCGTCAACTCCGACATCGCCGAGCACGATGACGTCGAGGAGGTCGTCGAGCGTTGCCTGTGGTGGGAGGAGCGGCGTGAGTCCCTGGACTTCGAGATCGACGGGGTCGTCGTCAAGGTCGACCAGCGGCGCCTGTGGCGCGAGCTCGGCGTCACCGGGCGCGAGCCGCGCTGGGCGATCGCCTGGAAGTTCCCGCCGATCACCGCGACGACCATGCTCAACCGCATCGTCTGGAACGTGGGGCGCACGGGCCGGCTGCTGCCGTTCGCGGAGCTCGAGCCGGTCCACGTCGGCGGCGTCACGGTCTCGACCGCGACCCTGCACAACGAGGAGGATCTGGCGAAGAAGGACGTGCGCGAGGGCGACGAGGTCGTCGTCACGCGCGCCGGCGACGTGATCCCGCAGGTGATCGCTCCACTGATTCAGCGCCGCGAGGGCAAGCGCCTCAAGAAGGCGAAGCCCGCCGAAGAAGTGCCCGATCTGCAAGACGCCCACGATCAAGCCCGAGGACTCGGTCTGGACGATCTGCCCCAACCGCCGCGGCTGCCCGGGCCAGACGTTTCAGCTCGTCAAGCACTTCCGCGGCGCGATGGACATCGAGGGCCTTGGCGAGAAGAACCTCTTCCGCTTCCTCGACGAGGGCCTGATCACCGATCCGGCGTCGATCTATGACCTGACGGCCGAGCAGATCGCCGAGCTCGATGGCTTTGGCGAGACGTCCGCGAACGCGTTGATCACCGAGATCGAGCGCTCGAAGCAGAGCCCGTTCAGCCGGGTCCTCTACGCGCTCGGGCTCCCGGGGATCGGCTACGTCAACGCGACCGCGATCGCCGAGCACTTCGGCTCGATGGACGCGCTGCGCAGGGCGGAGACCGAGGCGATCACCGAGGTCGAGGGCATCGGGCCGATCCTCGCCGAGAAGCTGCGCGAGGAGCTCTCCGACGACGCGGTCGGAGAGCTGATCGAGCGCCTTCGCGAGCGCGGCCTTCGCTTCGAGCTCAGCGCGGCCGAGCGGGCTGCGGAGGACGGGCCGCTCGCCGACAAGACCTTCGTCCTCACCGGCACGCTGCCGAACCTCAGCCGCGAGGAGGCGACGAAGCTGATCCGCGCCGCGGGCGGCAAGGTCACCGGCTCCGTCTCGAAGAACACCGACTACCTCGTCGCCGGCGAGAGCCCGGGCTCGAAGCTCGCCAAGGCCGAGGAGGTCGGCACCGAGATCCTCGATGAGGACGGCCTGCTGAATCTGGTCCGTTCGTGATCGACTTGTGTTGAAGTCGTAGGGAGACCATATGAGCCTTTTTACGCGCGCCCCGAAGCTGTCGCTGACCGTCCTGCTCGCCGCTGCCGCCGCGCTGGTGGTGGCGCTCGTCGCCTTTGCGCCCGCGGCGAACTCGCCAACCGATCCGCGACCGCGCATCGCCGGGCTGAAGTCGCTGGGCTCCTGCGCGCACCTCCGCGGCTACCTCGCCAAGCACCGCCGTGCCTACGGGACCGCCGGGCTTTGTCGGGACCCCGATCGCGGGCGACGTGACCGCCCCGACCCCCGGGGCGGAGGGCACGGGCTACGCGCCGGTCGCGCCCGACGAGAGCTCGCCGACCAACGACCAGGAGGCGGGCGTCGACGAGCCTGACATCGTCAAGACGGCCGGCTCGGTGATCTTCACGGTCGACGGTACGACGCTGAGGGCGGTGGACACGAGCGGGAACACCCCGACCCTGGTCGGCACGCTCGAGCTGCCCGACGGCGCCGGCGACGCGCCTGCGCTTCGGCTCGACTACCAGCTGCTTCTCGCCGGCGACCGGCTGCTCGCGATCGGCTCCAGCTACGGGTATGCCATCCCGTTCGAGACCGGTCCCGGCGGAGGCTCTCCGGGCGTTGCGTCACCCGACATCGCGCCTCCCGACATCGCCTATCCCGCGGAGCCGCGGGTGTGGATCGCCGAGGTCGATATCAGCGATCCGGCCGCGATGTCCGTCCTTCAGACCGAGAAGCTCGACGGCTCGTTCATCAGCGCGAGGCTCACGGGCTCGACGGCGCGGCTCGTGACCACGAGTTATCCGACCGGCCCGATTCCCGACGTCGGCAAGGGACGCCAGGCGCTTCCGCGGACAACGGTGCGAGATCGCGAGACGCACTCGGTCCGTCGTGGCCATCTCGGCGGCTGCGCGACCGTCAGCCATCCGAGCCGCTTCTCGGGCGTCGGCATGCTCGTCGGTCTCCACCGTCGACCTCGGCCGCGGGCTGCCGGCGGTCGACGTCGACACCGTGCTCACCGACGGCAACATCGTCTACGCGTCGCCGACCTCGCTGTACGTCAGCACGGAGCGCTGGCTGGATCCGAGCGAGCCCTACGCGCCGTCGCGCGGGCGTGGTGACCGAGATCCATCGCTTCGATACGGCCGACCCGAGACGCGACCGCGTACGCGGGCAGCGGCACGGTCGACGGGTTCATGCTCAGCCAGTGGTCGATGTCGGAGCAGGACGGCATCCTCCGCGTCGCCTCGACGACCTCGCCGCCATTCGACCAGACGGGCGAGCAGCAGGGTCAGAACGAGAGCTTCGTCACCGACCTCGCCATCGGCGACGGCGGGATGACCCGGGTCGGGCGCGTCGGTGGGCTCGGGCAGGGCGAGCAGATCTACGCGGTTCGCTTCATTGGCGACGCCGGCTACGTGGTCACCTTCCGCCAGGTGGACCCGCTCTACATCGTCGACCTCTCCGACCCGACCAGCCCTGCCGTGGTGGGCGAGCTGAAGCTCCCGGGTTACTCCGTCGTACCTGCACCCCGTCGGCGACGGACTGCTCGCTGGGGGTCGGCCAGGACGCGGACAGCTCCGGTCGCACGACGCGGCCTGCAGGCGTCGCTGTTCGACGTCAGCGATCCCGCGAACCCGGTGCGAGTCGACAGCGAGTCGCTTCGGCGCGGGCGCCACCTCGGAGGTCGAGTACGACCACCACGCGTTCGCCTGGTTCGCCGGCGACTCGCTGGCGATGATCCCGGTCGAGTCCTACTACGGGCCGTCGAGTCAGTTCCACGGCGCCGTCGGGTTGCGGGTGACGCCGGGCGGTGCCGATCCGCTCGGTCGCGTCGCGAAGGTCTCCCACGGCGGCGAGTACGAGGACGCGATCCGCGCGCTCGCTGGAACTGGGTGGGCGCGTGTACACGGTCGTCGTCGACCGGCATCGACGCCTACGACCCGGCGACCTTGGCGAAGCTCGGCTCCCTCGGCTACTGAAACAAGGCGCCTCAACGGCGGCGCGGCTCGGCTCCGCTCCGCTCCGCCTCACCAGGGCGATCGCGCCTCGCGTCCCAGGTGAGGGGCGCGCGTGATCACGGCGTTGCCGAAGCGCTCGCGCAGCTCGTCGACCGCTGCGTCGAGGCGCTCGGCGCGACGCTGTGCCCATAGCTCGAGCTGCTCGCCCGTGCCGGCGGGCTCGAGATTCGTGACGGCGATGCCGAGGAGGGTCAGCCCGCGCTCTTGAATCGCCGGCCCGGCCTCGTCGAGCAGCGTCTGCGCGGCCAGGAGGATCGTTGCGTGCGCGGAGGTCGAGCGGCGCAGCGTCCGCGAGCGCGTCGCCCGCTTGAAGTCGCGCGAAGCGCAGGCGCAGGATGACCGTGCGGCCGATGCGGCGAGCCTTGCGCATGCGGCGGGTCACGCGGTCGACGACCTCGGCGAGGATCACATCGGGGGGCGTCTTCGAGCCGCCGGGGAAGGCCGTCTGCGAGCCGATCGAGCGGCGACTGCGCCCGGACCGGACTCGGCGTGCGTCGCGGCACAGCGCGACGTCGTGCAAGTGCTCGGCCGCGTGGCGGCCGACGGCCGTGGCGAGTGCGGATACGGGCATGGCGGCGATCTCGTGGACGGTTCGCACCCCGAGGTCGTGGAGAGACCGGGCGGTCGATGGACCGACGCCCCACAGGCTCTCCACCGGGAGGGGGTCGATGAAGTCGCGCTCGCGCTCGGGGGCGACGACGAGGAGCCCGTCGGGCTTGGCGGCGCGGCTGGCCATCTTCGCCAGCGTCTTCGTCCGCGCAACGCCGACGGTGACCGCGAGGCCAACCTCCGCCAGAGCCTCGGCGCGCAGCTTTACGGCGATCTGTGAGGGCGATCCGAGGATTCCCTCAAGACCGCTGACGTCGAGAAAGGCCTCCTCCATCGAGAGGCCCTCCACGACCGGGGCGTGGCGCCGGAACACGTCAAAGAGCTTGCGGCTGGCCTCGGTGTAGGCGTCGAACCGAGGAGATACCGCGACCAGGCCGGAGCAGAGGTTCCGCGCGCGGCCGCCGCCCATGCCGCCGTGGATGCCGAAACGGCGAGCCTCGTAGCTCGCCGCCAGGACCACGCCCTTGCCGACGACCAGCGGCACCCCGCGCAGCTTCGGATCGTCGCGCTGCTCTACGGACGCGTAGAACGCATCGGCATCCGCGTGCAGGATTGCGGCCTCGGTCCGCACGAACATATGTTCGCACGCGTGTCCAGGCCGCGGATGGAGGGTCGACCCGCGGCGGCCGGGCTGTCTGGGCGCGCAGCCCCGCACCATCCCCGCAAGAAAAAATCCGGCGATCGTCGGATCTTCTCCCCGGTGGGTACCCAAATCCGACGATCGTCGGATTTGCTCCCGGTCGACGCGCGCCTAGGGCTTGTATCGGGCGATCGCGGCGGCGATCCGGTCCTGCGCGTTGTGCGCCGCGTTGATGTCGACCGAGTTGTTGAGGACCGAGAACGCGACCGTGTGGCCGTGGGCGTTGCAGTAGCCGGACAGCGCCGAGACGCCGTCGAGTGTCCCGGTCTTGGTCGCGCAGTTGCCCTCGGCGGCGGTGCCGCGCATGCGGTCGGCGACGGTCCCCTCGCGCCCGGCGATCGGCAGCGAGCTGCGGAAGGCGGGCCCGTCGGTCGGGTCCTCGTACATCGCCCGCAGCAGCTTCACGACCTCATGCGGCGAGACGGCGTCACGGCGCGACAGCCCCGACCCGTCGACCGCCTGGATGTCGGTGCCGACCGAGTGGGCGAAGCGCTCGACGTCGGCGGCGCCGGCGAGCCGCGTGCCGCGCGAGCCGTCCTCGGCGGCGAGGCGCCTGAGCAGCATCTCGGCGAAGAAGTTGTTCGAGGGAACGTTGGTCTCCTCGATCAGGTCGGCGGCGCTGGGCGAGGCAGACCTCGGCGAGCGGGTCGCGGTTGGTCGTCGAGTCGGGGAGGTTCGTGTGCCCGACGCGCCCGCCGACCTTCACGCCGCGCTTTCGCAGGGCGTTCTTCAGCGCCTTCGCCGCGTTCAGCTCGGGCGCGCTGGCGTAGCTGCCGTCGCTGTCATAGCCGTCGTTGAACGAGAGCCCCGAGAGCGGGCTGAGGTCGGGCCCCGCCGCGCGCTTGCGGTCGAAGATCGAGTCGTCGGCGAGGACCCGGCCGGTGATCTGCTTGACGCCGTGATGAGCGATCGCCGTGGCGAGGTCGGCGACGCGGGTGACCGGCTGGTCGGCGTCGCGGGCGAACTTCTTGGTCCCGAACGCCGGGTCGCCATCCCCGACGATCACCAGGTCGCCCTCGATCACCGAGTCGTTCGCGCCTCCCAGCTTGCCCTTCACGTAGGCGCGCGTGTGGAGGTGGCCCTTCGGCCCGAGCGCGTCGAGGAACGCCGCGGTCGTGAACAGCTTCTCGTTGGACGCCGGCACTCGCCGCTCGTCCGCCTGATTTCCATAGAGCGCCCCGTCGCCGTGGGCGTCGAGGTCCATCACGAACGCGCCGCTGGCGCCGCCGGCGTCGCTCATGGCGTGCGCGAGCAGCGAGCGCAGGTGCGAGCGGGAGAGCGCCTTCTTCGATGCGAGCGCGGTCCCCGGTCTCGCGACAGGCGTCTTTGCAGCCTCTGTCGGCGCCGCGCTGGCGCTGACCGGTGCCGCCAGGACGGCGGCCACCAGGATGCTCACGATCCCGCGAAAGAGCACTGTCGCTCAGGCTAGATGATCGGCCCGGCGGCCAGGTGGCGTTTACGGCGTCCTCAATTGGAATACTTGTCGTACCTATGGGCAAGGTCGTCGACTTCGACAAGGCCGGGACCGAGCCGCAGGCGGCAAAGCGGGGGCGGGGGCGCAAGCGACCGTCAAAGACCGCATTGGTGCTCGGCGGCGGCGGCTTCACGGGCGGCGTGTATGAGATCGGCGCGCTGCGCGCGATCGATCTCCTGGCCACCAACCGCACCGTCAACGAGTTCGACATCTACGTGGGCACCAGCGCCGGCGCCTTCGTCTCCAGTCTCCTCGCGAACGGCGTGACGCCGGAGGAGATGATGCGGGTCCTCAATGACGACCTGCCGTCGCCGATCCGCGACATCGACCTCGGGACGCTGCTGCGCCCGAACTACCGCGGCTTTCTCACCGGCGCGCTGACGTTCCCGTTCAAGGTGGTCTCGGTCCTGCGCGAGCTCGCGAGCCAGCTCGGCGAGGTCTCGATGGTCGACCTCGCGACCGGGCTCGCCTCGGCGCTCCCGAAGGGCGTCTACTCCGGCCGCGGCATCGACCGCTACGTCGAGGAGGTCCTCTCGGACCCGGACCGCACCAACGACTTCCGCCTCCTCGAGCGCGAGCTCTACCTGATCGCGACCGACCTGGACACGACCGAGCGCGTGGTGCTCGGCGAGGGCGAGTACGCGGAGGTGCCCATCTCCAAGGCCGTTGCGGCCTCCGGCGCGCTGCCCGGGATCTACGAGCCGGTCTCGCTCGCCGGCCGCGAGTTCATCGACGGCGGCATTCTCTCGACCACCAACGTCGACGTCGCGATCGAGCGCGGGGCGAAGTTCGTGGTCGTCATCAACCCGCTCGTCCCGTACGTCAACGACTTCCAGAAGAACATCCCCACGATCACCGGCGAGCGCGTCCGCCACGTCTCCGACATGGGCATCGGCGCGATCCTCAACCAGACCTTCCGGCTGCTCTCCCACGACCGCCTGCACCGCGCGGTGGAGATCTGGGAGGAGCGCTACCCGGGCGTGGACATCATCCTGATCGAGCCCGAGCTCGACGACGAGGTGATGTTCGGGACCTCGATCCTCGATTACCGCGCGCGCCTGCAGATCGCCAAGCACGGGTTCGAATCGGTGACGCTCAAGCTCGCGCGCGATTACGACCGCTACACCGAGATCGCCGGGCGCCACGGGATCAAGATCTCGGCCCGCCGGGTCCGCCATGTGCTCGACCAGGTCGAGCGCGAGCGCGAGAAGCTGTCGGCGTGGCGCCGGGTCCTCGAGCTCACCAACTCGGCGCTCCTGCGCAACACGCCGACGGCCGTCCCGGACGACGACGAGTCGGCCTCGGCTGAGGCCTAGCGCCGCCGGCCAGTCGCCGTTAGTCGCCTAGTCGCAGACCCGCACGCGCTGCTGCAGGCTGTACTCGCGGCCGTCGACCATCTCGGCGATCGCGCGGATCTCGGGACGGGTTGAGCGGCGCAGCAGCTTCGGCTGGATCCGCTTATCGAGCGGTTTCGCGGTAACCCGGCCAGCGAGCTTGGAGCCGACGCGGAACGTGAGCTCGCTGACGGCTGCGGCGCCCGCGCCGCGCACGCGGGCGACGAAGTTCTTGCCCGGGCGGCACGAGTGCCCGCCGGTGGTGATCGAATCCGGCAGCTTCAGCGATAGCGACGGGTGGGTACGGCAGGTCTGGCCGCTGCACGTGCGCAGCGATGCCAGGCGCGAGGCCAGCGCTGCCTCAGTCGCGGCGTAGTCGGCGTTGCCGTGGAGGTTGGTGAGCTCGTACGGATCGTTTCGCAGGTCGTAGAGCTCGATCTCCCCGGTCCCGTTCTCCACGTACTTGTAACGCGTCGTCCTGATCGCGACGTAGGTGACGCCGGCCTGCCCCTCCTCGTCCGGTGAGTTGCCGTACTGCTCGATCAGCAGCTCGCGTCCGTGGCGGCGCTCGGGGTGCTCGGTGAACGGGATCAGCGACCGCCCGTCCTCGATGCGCCCGGCCGTCGCGCCGGCGACGTCGGTGATCGTGGGCGCGATGTCGGCGTTGATCGCGAGATCGTCGACGGTGACGCCCGCGGGGATGCCCGGCCCGCGCATCTCCAGCGGGACCCGGATCGCCTCCTCATAGACCCGGTTCTTGCCGGTCACTACGCGGTGCTCGCCGGCGAAGAAGCCGTTGTCCGACGTGTAGATGACGAGTGTGTTGTCGAGCTCGCCGCTCGCCTTCAGGGCGTTGATCACGCTCTCGACGCCCTCGTCGACAGCCAGCAGCGACTCCAGCCGGCAGTGGTAGCGACGGGTGTCGGTCTGGATCTGCGCGTCAGTGAGGAACGGGCGGGTGGCGATTCCCGCCGGCTTGTCGGAGACGTCGGCCTCGTTGAAGTTGGGCGGCGTGGGAAGGGGCTGGTCGGCGAACGCGCCGAGGTGCCGTGGCGCCGGCTTGGCCGTGTCCTCGCACTGACTCTGCGGCTGGTTGGCGGGAGCGTTCGGTCCCCCGGCGTGGGGCGCGAGGTAGGCCACATAGAGGAAGAAGGGCTGGTCCGCCGGGGCCTCGCGGTTGATCACATCCACCGCCTTGGCCGTGTAGAGGTCGGTCGAGTAGTTCTGCGGGTCGGCCGGGTTGTCCGGGTTGTCGTCGGTCGACCCGTAGGTGACGACCTGCCCGTTCTCGAGGAGCTGCTCGCCGTAGTAGGTGTAGGTGCGCTTGGTCCCGTGCCACTCCGACCATCCGGGCGGGACCTGCACGTCAGAGTCCTCATAGCCGTTTAGGAACTTGCCGATCTGGGCCGTGTAGTAGCCCTCGCGCTGCAACCAGACCGGGAGCGTCTCGGAGGTGTCGAGCCGGTCAAAGCCGCCGAACGGGGGCGTGTTGCCGAGCACCGTGTGGTTATGCGCGTACTGGCCGGTGAGGAATGTCGCGCGCGACGGGCAGCACAGCGGCCAGTTGGTGAAGTTGTTGGTGAACGTCGCCCCGGCCGCGCCGATCAGCTCGTTCGTCTTCGTCATCACCGGCTGCGACGCGGCGGTCTGGTCGTCGCTCATCAGGACGACGATGTTGGGCCGCTGCGGTGCCGGTGCGCCGGTGGCCGGCGGCGTGCCGGTCCCCGCCAGCACGGCCACCGCGGCCACCAGCCCTGCCCCGACGCTCGCGGTGCGAAGCGCTCCCATCGTCCTCCGGAACCCAAAAAGCGCACGAAAGTCGCGCGCTCACCTAAAGGGGGTCAGACCCCCCGCCTGACGGGGGTGTCACGAAAGTCGCGCGGGAACATTGAGCAGTGTTAAGGGGTCTGACCCCTTAGGCGGGGCCGCCGTACAGGGCGTTGATCTCGTCCGCGTACTTGTCGGCGACGATGTTGCGCTTGACCTTCATCGTCGGCGTCAGCTCGCCGCCCTCCTGCGAGAGGTCCTGGGGCAGGATCGCGATCTTCTTGACCTGCTCGACGCGGGCGAACTTCTGGTTGATCTTCTCGACGTGGGTCTCGATCGAGTCGCGGATGTCCTTGTTCTGCGTGATCGCCTCGGAGGACTGGTCGAGCCCGCGGTCGCGGGCGTAGGCGGCCGCCTCCTCGGGGTCGAGGGTCACGAGCGCGACCAGGTACGGCCGCCGGTCGCCGATCACGACGCACTGCGAGACGAGCGGGTGCTGCTTGATCTCGGCCTCGAGGTTCGCCGGGGTGATGTTCTTGCCCCCGGCCGTGATGATGATGTCCTTCTTGCGGCCGGTGATCTTGACGTAGCCGTCGGAGTCGATCTCGCCGATATCGCCGGTGTGCAGCCACCCGTCGACCAGCGTCTCGGCGGTGGCCTCGGGGTTCTTGTAATAGCCCTGGAAGATGTTCGGCCCCTTGACGAGGATCTCGCCGTCGTCGGCGATCTTGATCTCACAACCGGGGAACGGGCGGCCGACGGTGCCGACCTTGAACGCGTCGGGCGTCGAGATGGTCGAGGCCGTGGACGTCTCGGTCATGCCCCATCCCTCGAGCACCAGCACGCCCGCGGCGTCGAAGAAGGAGAGGATCTCGGGGTTGATCGGCGCGGCGCCGGTGACGGCGAGGCGCAGGCGACCGCCGAACAGCGCGCGGATCTTCGAGAGGACCTGCTTGTCGGCGAGCTTGTACTCCGTGGCGAGGATCGGGTTCGGGCGCTTGCCCGCGCGCTCGAGGGCGCGGACCTTGCGCCCCACATCGATCGCGCGCTCGAAGACAGCCTTCTTCAGGCCGCCCTCCTTCTCGACCGCGGATGTGGCCGCCGTGTAGATCTTCTCGAAGATGCGGGGGACCGACGGGAAGTAGGTCGGCCTGACCTCGGCGAGGTTCGGGAGGATCTTCAGCGGATCGCGCTCCCAGTAGGCGATCGCGGCGCCGAGGTCGAAGCTGCCGAGCTGGATCAGCAGCGCGAACGAGTGCGCGAGCGGCAGGAAGAGGTAGGTGATGTCCTCCGCGTCGACGACGCTCACCGCGTGGACCATGTCGAGCATCGCGCGGTAGTTGCCGTGCGAGATCACGCAGCCCTTCGGCGGTCCCGTGGTGCCCGAGGTGTAGATGAAGGTGCAGATGTCGTCGGGGGTGACCGAGCGGTAGCGCTCCTCCCAGGCGGCGGCGTCGCCGCCGGCACCGCGCTTGGCAAGCGCCGCGAGCGAGAGGGCATCGCCCGACTCGCCGGTCATCCGGATCACGTGCTCGAGCATCGGGACCCGGTCGCGGATCCGGCGGATCTTGTCGAGCTGCTCGTCGTCCTCGACGACGACGGCCACCGAGTCGGAGTTCTCGAGCACGTACTGGCACTCGTCGGCCGAGTTCGTCTGGTAGATCGGTACGACCGTGGCGCCGATCGAGAGCGCCGCGAAGTCGAAGTAGGTCCACTCCGGGCGGGTGTTGGAGAGCAGCGCGACCTTGTCGCCCTTCTCGATTCCCAGATCGATCAGCCCGAGCGCGAGGTTGCGCACGATCTCGCCGACCTCGTCATAGGTCTTCGAAACCCACTCCGAGCCCTGCTTGTAGATGACGGCCTTGTTCGGGCCGTGCTTGGCGACCGCCGCGGGCAGGAGGTCGGCCAGCGTCTTCGATCCGGTGGCCGCGTCCGTTGCCGGCTTGGTGACGGTGGCTCCCTCCATCCGAGGGAAAGCTACCTAACGATGTGTCCGCACGCCCGCGGCGGGCATGCGGGAGCGTGAATTTCTAAGCGGTGGCCTGCGGCGCCTTGGCCGAACTGGCGAACTTGCGGAGATTGGAGATGAACAGGGTCTTGTCGATCCTGCCGTTGAAGATCGGGACGTTCATCTCCATGCACTTGGAGATCACCTCCCGCGTCTTCATCTGAGTCTCGTCAGCAAGCTCGCTGGGCGTCAGGTGATTGGCCACGTGCAACTCCTCTTCCGCTTACAAGGGTTGGCGGAGTGTTATCGCTTCGAGCGGACGTGTCAACCAAATTCAACGCATTTTGCGGCTACGTTCCGGCCGGACGCGCGGGCCACCTACGATGTCCGCGATGAGCGAGTCCGCCGACATCGCCGCGCGCAGCGAGTTCCTCGACTCGTTGATGGACACCGAGCTCTACTCGATCGGCGCCTACTTCTGCGACGAGCACCCCGATCTGGTCGATGAGGTCGTTGCGACCAGCGCTGAGATCGAGGCGAACGGGCTCGAGGCCTACTCCGCGAACTCCGGAGCCGGGCTCCAGGAGACGTTCGAAACCCTGCTGACGGGCCTCGCCGTGCGCTACTACAAGGCGGTCGCGGGCTGACCCCCTGGGTTCCGCGCGTGCTGCTGACCCTTGCCGTGGTCGGGCTCGCGGGCGCGATCATCTCGCTCTCGGTCGGCACCGGCGGGCCGCAGCCCGCGCCGATCGGCGGCGTCAACGACGTGCAGCGCATCTTCGGCGGCATCGAGCAGGACGCGGCCTTCATCGGGTCGCACGACGCGACCACGACGATCACCGTCTTCAACGACATCCAGTGCGGCCCCTGCGCCGACTATGAGATCAACACCATCGATCCGCTCGTCGAGGAGTACGCGCGCGGCGATGCCGTCCGGCTCGAGTTTCGCCACTTCTCGCTGGCGCCGAACGACACGACGCTCGCCGCGATCGCAGCGGAGGCCGCCGGCAAGCAGGCGCGCCAGTGGCAGTACCTCGACACCTTCGTCCGCAATATCGAGGCGGCGCAGACCCGCACCGTCGACGAGACCTTCCTGCGCGAGGTTGCCGACGCGGTGCCCGAACCTCGACGTCGACCAGTGGCAGAAGGACTTCGACGATCCCGGCGACCGAGGACCTCGTCCTGCAGGACGCGGAGCTCGCCGCCCAGCTGAAGCTGCCCGCGGAGCCGGCGGTCGTCGTCACCGGCCCGGACGGGACGCGCACCTGATCGAGTCGCCCGAGCAAGGCCGCCATCGAGGCCGCGGTCGCTCAGGTGTCCGGGTCCGGCTGAGGCTTGGGCGGCGTTGGCGGCCCGCTGGCCTCGTAGCGTCAGCCGGCGGTAAGCGGTGGCCGATGACCAGGCCGGCGACCAGCACGCCGCCGATCACCAGCAGCACCGGGTCGGTGGGGGAGAGGCTCTCGAGACGCGTTCCGAGGTAGACGAAGGCCGCGGTCAGCGGCAGATAGCCGACCGCCGTCGTCCAGACGAATGTGGGCAGGTCGGCGCGCGCGGCGCCGGCGACGATCGAGAAGAAGCTGAAGGGGATCACGGGAACGACGCCGCATCCCGAGCAGCAGCGGGATCGCCTCCCGACTCCACGAGCCGCTCCAGGCGCTCGAAACGGTGGCTGGCCGATGAACCGGTAGAGGACCGGCCGCGCCGCCTGCCGGCCAACCCATGTACGCGAGCAGGGCGTTGCCGATCCAGCCGAACATGATCAGCACGAGGCCGCCCCAGAACCCGTAGACGTAGCCGACCGCGGCGTCGAGGATCTCCGCCGGGTACCAGATGAAGACGTGGGCCAGCGCGATGATCAGCGTGATGACGACGCCGCCAACGCCGAGGCCGTGAAGGTCGTGGCGAAGTTGGGCGCTATCGCCCGAGAGCGCGTCGCCGATCCCTGAGCGCAGTGGGTCGACCGCCAAGACCAGGACGCCGAGGAGGATGACCCCGGCGACGACGCCGAGGATGCCGCCAGCGGCGGTGCCTCGTGCTCTTCCGTGCGGCTCGCCTTCCTCGCTCACCCTGCGAGTATGCCCTCATGCCTGTTCGCAATACTGAGAGGCCTCGGGGCGTGGCGCAGCCTGGTAGCGCGCACCGTTCGGGTCGGTGAGGTCCCCGGTTCAAATCCGGGCGCCCCGATTTGGGGGCCGGGCGACGACCGTCGCCCGGCCGTCGTTCCGTTTACGGGCCCGGTGAAGCCGCCGTCGTAGCAGGGGCCACCGAGACAGGTGTCGGTGATCGCGCTCTGCGCGTCGGGCCGCAGGAAGTCGGAGACCATCTGCTGCTCCTGAGGCTGAGCGCGGGGCAGGCCGTGCGGGTCCTTGCCGGCTCTCGTTCGGGATGTTGCCGAGCGGCGGCACGTCGGTGCCGAGCACGCCGCCGGCCCCGTCATCACGGACCGGGCCGCCGTCCCAGTAGACGATCGCCGAGCCGGCGAACGGGTAGCTCGCGATCGGCGTGATGCCCCAGGCGACGTCGAAGTTCGGCCAGCGGCCGTCGTAGACGACCGGGGTGTGGATCTGGGCGCCGATCGTCCGGGCCTCGGCCTCCGCCTGGTAATCGGTGACCTGGTGGTCGCCGAGCGCGACGTTCAGCAGCACCTGGTGGTCGGGGTGTTCGGCAGCGGGCGCTGGTCATCGTCTGGGCGTAGCCGTTCGGGCTCGGAGCGATCCCACAGCATCTGCACGAGCGACAGCAGCAGCGGCCGCGACAGCTCGTTCGGGTACGCGGGATAGAGGATCGACGCGTACGTCTTGAAGTCGATCGACCTGGTCAGCAGCGTCGAGTAGCCCATCCCCGGCACGCCGAGCGCGGCACGGGTGAAGTCCGGCGAGACCGCGGTCAGCGAGCCGCCCAGGATTCCGCCCTGGCTGTTGCCGTTGTAGTAGAGCTTCGACGTGTCGATCACGGGCGCGCTCGAGACGTCGGCCGGCGTTCACGTGGAACGCCGCGTTGTTGAGGAAGCCAGCCGGGTTGTCCATCAGGCGGCCGAGATAGAGCTCGTTCGAGCAGGCCCTGCTGGGTGCGGTCGGTGAGCTCCGGGAACCGGCCCATGTCCTGCAGGATCCCGATCGTGTTCGCGACGTCCTGCTCGGCGAAACCGATCTCGTCCGTGGCGCAGAAGACGAAGTCGTGTGCCTGGGCGAGCGTCGCGCTGCGGCCCGGAGCCGACCTCGCTGGCCGAGCCCAGGAGGCCGTGGCCGTACAGCGACGGTCGGGCCGGGCGCCGCCCCGGCATCGTCCACCGCGGCGTGGGGGATGATGCAGTCGAAGTTGGCGGTGTAGGTGCCGTTCTGCACGGGCTTGCCATTGGCCGGTCGAGGTTGAACACCGCGGGCGCCTGGCAGTCGTTGGTGAGGTAGCAGGGGACCGTGAACGTGCCGGTGACCCGCCGGGCCAGCTCCGGGGAGGTCGGGTCGGCGGCGTTCTTGACGCGTGGTGACGGTGAACGCCGGAGCGCCTCCCTGGACGATGCCGTCGATGAGGTTCGTGTCGCCGAGCTGGGCGAACGCGTCGTCGCGGATGTCGCATCATGCCGGCCGTAGTTGTTCTGCTGGCTGGCGACCGTGAAGTCCCAGGCCAGGTAGAGGTTCGCTCGCTTGATCTTGACCTTGCGCAGAGCCTGGAAGACCTTCTCGAAGCGCTTGCTCTGCGCCTCGATCTTCGGGTCCTTCGACGGCAGCTCGTCGCGGTAGTAGCGGAAGCCCGCCGGCGCGCTGCAGCGTCTTGCCGCTCGCGTCCTTGAGGTTGCGCATCGCGACGATGTAGCGGTGGCCGGCGATGAACTGGCTCGCGCCGTGGATCAGGAGCGCTCGCGAGGAATCGCTGGTCGCGTTTGAGTCCAGCTCGACCCAGATCGGGGCCGGCTTACCCGTCGTCGCGTCGATGACGACGATCGGCTCCTTCTTGATCGAGCCGTCGTTGCGGCTGAGCTGGTTCAGCGGCAGGGGGTTCGTGTTGGCGAACGCCGCGTCGTTGTCGAGCCCGGGCACCCTGAGGGTGATGACCTGGCCCGGGCTGAAGCCGTCGCTGGCGTTATACGGCGCCGAGGCCATCGGCACCCCGTCCTTGTTCTGCGGCATCGCGGCGTCGGTGAGGTTCAGGCGCTTGCCGGTGGCGGTGGACTTGTCGGTGACCGTGTAGTAGTCGTCGGGGAACGGGAGCAGGCACAGCGAGTTGTCCTGCGTGCCGATGAAGTCGCAGTTGGCGGCGTCGGAGGTGTCGACCGGCCCCGGCTTGCAGGCCTTGGTGTTGCGGGTCAGCTCGAAGCGCTCCTGGCCCGCTCCCTTGGCGCTCGACGTAGATCTTGCGGTTCTCGCAGCTGGAGATCGCGTCCTCGCCCTTGGCGGTGAGCGGGAGGATGACCTTGACCGCCTTGCCGTCGTTGGCGACCGCCTTGGCCGCGTCCGCCAGCTTCTTGTGCTGCTGCTGATCGAAGGTCGACGACTTGGCCTTGAGCTTGAGCTTGCCCTTCTTCAGCCCGATCACCTTCACCTGCAGTCCGTCCTTCTTCAGGATCTGCTTCTGGGCGATGGTCGTCACGTTGAGCTTCGCCTTGGCGCTCGCCGCGTTCGCGATCGAGGCGCCCACAAGCGCAACCGCGACGACGACCGATACGACCACGGAAGACCGCAAAATCCTGCTCAAAAGGTCCCTCTCTCTCTCTTGCTCGCGCAGCTCCCTGAAGCTGCGGCGGCGACGTTATCACCGCGCCAGCCGGTCAGGTAGAAACACAGCATGCGGGTATTCGTTGCGGGCGCGAGCGGCGTAATCGGGCGTCCGTTGCTGCCCGCGCTGATCGCGGCCGGACATGAGGTCACGGGCATGACCCGCAGGCCCGAGCGCGCCGACGCGGTCCGCGCCGCGGGCGCCGACGCGGTCGTGTGCGACGTCTTCGACCCGAGGCGCTGAACGCCGCCCTCGCCGCCGCGCGACCCGAGGTGGTGGTCCACGAACTGACCGCGCTCCCGCCGCAGCTCGACCCGCGCCGCAAGGGCATCTACGCGGCCAATAACCGGATCCGCAGCGAGGGAACGCGCAACCTGGTGGCGGCGGCGCAGCGCGGCCGGTGCACGGCGCTTCGTCGCCCAGAGCATCGCGCTTCATCTACGCGCCGAGTGGTGGCGCCGTGAAGTCCGAAACGACCCGATCATGACAGCGCCGTCTGCGGGGCGAGTTCGGCGAGCTCGGTCGAGGCCACGCTCGAGCTGGAGCGCCAGACGCTGGGCGCCGCAGGGCATGGAGGGCCTCGTCCTGCGCTACGGCGTTCTTCTACGGCCCGGGCACCTCCTACGCCGGCGACGGCTACCAGGCGAGCGAGGTGCGCCGGCGGCGCTTTCCGATCATCGGTGATGGCTGCCGGGACGTTCTCCTTCATCCACGTCGACGATGCCGCGACGGCGACCGTGGCCGCGTGCGAGCGCGGCGCCCCCGGCATCTACAACGTCGCCGACGACGACCCCGCGCCGGCTGCGCGACTGGCTGCCTGTCTATGCCGAGGCTGTCGGCGCGAAGCCGCCGCGGCGCGTCCCGATGTGGCTGGCGCGTCTCGTCGGCGGGTCCGCGGTCCGGCTCTTGCGGCCGGGACTGCGCGGGTGCTCGAACGCACGCGCCAAGGCCGAGCTCGGCTGGCAGCCGCGGTGGGCGAGCTGGCGGCAGGGCTTTCGCGAGGCGCTCGGCTAACGTCAGTTTTGAACCCCCATCCAGGAGGACCAACTAACCCATGGCGTACGAAGTACCGGACCTTCCCTACGACTACAACGCGCTCGAGCCTCACATCGACGAGGAAACGATGCGCATCCACCACGACAAGCACCACCAGGCCTACGTCGACAAGGCGAACGCCGCGCTCGAGGGCACGGAGTGGGCCGACAAGGACGTCGACGAGGTCCTCAAGAACCTCGACTCCCTGCCCGCCGACAAGCAGGGCCCCGTGCGCAACAACGCCGGCGGTCACTCCAACCACTCGTTCTTCTGGCAGATCATGAGCCCCGACGGCGGCGGTGAGCCCTCGGGCGCCCTCGCCGACGCGATCAACGACAAGTTCGGCTCGTTCGACTCCTTCAAGGAGGAGTTCAAGAACGCCGGCATCGGCCGCTTCGGCTCCGGCTGGGCCTGGCTGGTCCACGACGGCAGCGGCGTCGCCATCACCAGCACCGCCAACCAGGACTCGCCGATCTCCGACGGCCAGACGCCGCTGCTCGGCGTCGACGTCTGGGAGCACGCCTACTACCTCAAGTACCAGAACAAGCGCCCGGACTACCTGGACGCGTTCTGGAACGTCGTCAACTGGGACGAGGTCGCCAGCCGCTTCGACGCGGCCAGCTGACCCATTCGCAGGGGCTCCGATCGATCGGAGCCCCTGCGGCTAATTACTTAGAGCTCGCGGTTTTCCCGCGGCGGTATAGTCGCTAGCTCGCTTCCAGGAGGAGAGAGTTGCCGCACGCGCTGAGCATGGGGTTGCCAAAGGACTTCCTGCGACCCTGCCTGCTACTGCTTCTTCGGGAGGGCGAGGCTCACGGCTACGACCTCGCCGATCGCCTGGGCACCTTCGGCTTCGACCATTCCGATCCCGGCGCGCTGTACCGCGCCCTTCGCAGGCTGGAGGCCGACGGGCTCGTGATCTCGGCCTGGGCACGTTCGGCCTCGGGCCCGCGCAAGCGTGTGTACAGCCTGAGTGAGGCGGGAGTCGAGGAGCTCGACCACCGCGCGGCAGACCTCGCCGAGGGCGAGCGACGCATCGATGCCTTCCTCGACCGCTACCTCAAGGCGCGCCGCCTGCCGAGGGCCAGCCGGCGCGGGCGCGCGCTGGTCGGTCGCCTTGCCGCGCATCGCGAAGCCGCGATTCGACGCACGGCGGAGCTCAACCAGTCGGACGCCTCGGCCTAGTCCGACTCGCCAGCCGAACGTCTAGGTGGTTAGTGTCACCACGGTAGGTGTAAGTCGCACCCTGCGGGCCGCACTTACGGACGAGCCCGCGCGGGCATAGGTTCGCGCGGGGCTAGAGCTACAGAAAGCGGGCGCAGCGTGTGCCTGGCCATTCCCGGTCAGATTCTTGAGGTCACCGACGAGGCCAATCGCATTGCGAAGGTCGACGTCGCCGGCGTCAAGCGCAACGTCAATATCGGGCTGCTCGACGAGGGCGACTCCGGCGCCGTCCCCGGCGACTGGGTCCTGATCCACGTCGGTTTCGCGATCTCCAAGGTCGACGAGGAGGAGGCGATCGCGACGCCGCGGATGCTCGAGGGGCATGGGCGCCGACTACGAGGCGGAGCTCGAGGAGCTCCGAGCGAGCGCGATCGAATGAGACGAGGTGGACAGGCGCACCCCCGCAGGCGAAGCCGAGGAGGTGGCGCCAGTTGCGTGTTCTTGCATCACCTGCGGCGATGTCGCCGAGCCGATGCGGGTGCTGCGGATCGACGAGGCGCAGGCAGCTCGCGCTCTGCGCCGACGAGGGCGGGCGAGCACCACACGGTTGAGATTGCGCTTGTCCTGCCCGGTGGCGATCGACGACGAGCTGCTCGTCCACGCGGGGACGGCGATCGCATGAAGTTCGTCGACGAGTTCCGTGATCCCGAGCTCGGTCGCGCGCTCGCGGGCGAGATCCTCGCGACCGTCGACGCCCGACCGCCACTACAAGCTGATGGAGGTCTGCGGCGGCCACACCCACTCGATCTACAAGTACGCGATCGACGAGCTGCTCCCGGACAACGTGGAGCTCGTTCACGGGCCCGGCTGTCCGGTCTGCGTGATCCCGATGGGCCGTGTCGACGACGGCATCGCCCTGGCCCGCCACAGCGACGTCATCCTCACCTGCTTCGGCGACATGATGCGGGTGCCGGGGTCCGACGGCACGTTCCTCGACGCGAAGGCCGCCGGAGCGCGACATCCGCATGGTCTACTCGCCGCTGGACGCGCTGCGGATCGCGAAGGAGAACCCCGATCGCAACGTCGTCTTCTTCGCCATCGGGTTCGAGACGACAGCCCCGTCGACGGCGCTGACGCTGAAGCGCGCCAAGGCCGAGGGCGTCCCGAACTTCCTCTGCATGTGCAGCCACGTGACGATCGTGCCGCCGCTGCGAGCCCTGCTCGAGTCGCCCGACCTACGTCTGGACGGGTTCATCGGCCCGGGCCACGTCTCGACGATCGTCGGGGTGCGCCCGTTCGAGTTCATCCCCGCCGATTACGGCAAGCCGCTCGTCACCGCCGGCTTCGAGCCGCTCGACATCCTCCAGGCGATCCGGATGATCCTGACCCAGCTGCGCGACGGCCGCTGCGAGGTCGAGAACCAGTACAAGCGGGTCGTCCCCTACGAGGGCAACAAAGCGGCGCTCGCGGTGATGGCCGAGGTCTTCGAGCTGCGCCCGCACTTCGAGTGGCGCGGGCTCGGCTTTATCTCGCAGAGCGCGCTGAGGCTCTCCGAGGCATACGCGGACCTCGACGCGGAGCTGCGCTACGAGGTCCCGGGCGTCCGCGTCGCCGATCCGAAGGCGTGCCAGTGCGGGGAGGTGCTCAAGGGCGTGATCAAGCCCTGGGAGTGCAAGGTGTTCGGCACCGCGTGCACGCCCGAGCACGCGATCGGGACCTGCATGGTCTCGCCGGAGGGAGCCTGCGCTGCGTATTACAACTACGGCCGCCTGACCCAGCGCGAGCCGGAGGCCGTCGCTTGAGCACTGGCGCGCGACCAGCTCGCGAAAGCAGCGCATCAACGACATCATCGAGAGCACCCGCTCGAAGCGCCCGCGCTTCAAGGACGAGCGGATCACGATGGCGCACGGCGCCGGCGGCAAGGCGACGCAGACGCTGATCGAGGGCCTGTTCGCTCCGGCCTTCGGCTCGGCGCAGCTCTCGAGGAGCTCGGCGACGCCGGCCTGATCGAGCTCCCCGGCACCGTCGGAGGCGAAGCCGAGGAGGTGGCCGGGCTATTCATGACTACGGACACGTTCGTGGTCAAGCCGCTCGTGCTTCCCCGGCGGCTCGATCGGCGAGCTCGCCGTCAACGGAACCGTCAACGACCTCGCCGTCGCCGGCGCGACAGCCGGTCGCGATCACCGTCGCTCTCGTGCTCGAGGAGGGGCTCGACTCGGCGTCCTGCGGCGCGAGGTCGAGGCGATCGCGGCGGCGGCGAAGGCGGCCGGGGTCGAGATCGTCGCGGGGCGACACGAAGGTGGTCGAGCGCGGGCTCGCAGACGGGATGTACGTCTGCACGACCGGCATCGGCCGCGGCGATCCTCGCGCGCCACGCTCTCGACCCGCTCGGTCAAGCCCGGCGACCGCGTGCTCGTCTCCGGCACGATCGGAGAACACGGCACGGCGATCATGTTGGCCCGCGGCGAGCTTGGGCTCGAGGCCGACGTCGAGTCCGACACCCGGCCCGCTCTGGCCCGCCGTGGACGCGATGCTCGAGGCCGCCGGGCCCGGGCCTGCGGACGATCCGCGACGCAACCCGCGGCGGGGTCGCGACCGTGCTCAACGAGCTCGCCCGCGCCTCGCGGCGTCTCGGTCACCGTGCGCGAGGCCGACATCCCGGTGCGCCCGGACGTCGCCGGAGCGTGCGAGCTGCTCGGGATCGATCCGATGTACGTCGCCAACGAGGGCACGCTGGTCGCCTTCGTCGACCCGGAGCACGCCGACGCGGCGCTCGCGGCGCTGCGGTCGGTGCCCGGATGTGAGGCGGCGGCGGAGCTTGCAGAGGTCCGGGCGGAGCCGCCCGGGATGGTCTTGGTCGAGACGGCGTTCGGCGGCAAGCGGGTGATGGACCTGCTGGCCGGCGATCCGCTGCCGAGGATCTGTTGAAACACAAAGAGAGGTAGAGGTCATGGCCCTGAGCACCGAGTTCGTTCCCGATCAGGCGAAGACCGAGGCGGTCGAAGCCCACGTTCTCTGGATGACGACGGGGCTCTCCTGCGATGGGGACTCGGTGGCGATGACCTCTGCCGTCAACCCGAGCCTCGAGGACATCATCACCCAGTCGATCCCGGGAATGCCGAAGGTGATCGTCCACAACCCGGTGCTCGCCTACGAGAACGGCTCGGAGTTCATCGAGTGGTGGTTTAAGGCCGAGCGCGGCGAGCTCGACCCGTTCGTGCTCTGCGTAGAGGGCTCCATCCCGAACGAGAAGCTGTCGGGCGAGGGCCACTGGGCGGCGATCGGCGACGACCCCGAGACCGGCCAGCCGATCACCACGAGCGACTGGCTCGACCGGCTCGCGCCGAAGGCGGCGGCGGTCGTGGCCATCGGGACCTGCGCGACCTACGGCGGGATCCCGGCGATGAAGAACAACCCGACGGGGGCGATGGGGGTCGCCGACCACCTCGGCTGGAACTGGAAGTCGACGGCCGGCCTGCCCGTGGTCAACATCCCCGGCTGCCCGGCTCAGCCCGACAACATGACCGAGGTGCTGCTCTACCTGGCGCTGCATCTCGCCGGGCGCGCGCCGGTGCCGGATCTCGACGAGCAGCTGCGCCCGCGGTGGCTCTTCGGGCGCACCGTGCGCGAGGGCTGCAACCGCGCCGGCTTCTCGGAGGAGGGCGCAGTTCGCCACCGAGTACGGCGACGACCCCCGCTGTCTGGTCAAGCTCGGTTGCAAGGGGCCCGTGGTCAAGTGCAACGTCCCCGTTCGCGGCTGGGTCGACGGTTACGGCGGCTGCCCGAACGTGGGCGGCATCTGCATGGCATGCACGATGCCCGGCTTCCCCGACAAGTTCATGCCGTTCATGGACGAGGACCCGAACGGCCGGATGGCCGCGGCGCTCGAGCAGTTCACGTTCGGGCGGCTCTTCCACTACTTCCGCCACCGAAACATCAAGACCAAGTACGACGTCGAGCCGGAGTGGCGCAAGCCCGCTCAGAGCCTGCAGACCGGCTACTCGCCGCGCAACTACTCGTAGAGAAGGAGAGGACTCGCAATGGCAACAGTGGAGACACCGCGCGGCGACACAAAGGTCATGGTCAAGGAGATGTCGTGGGATCCGATCACCCGGATCGTCGGCTCACTCGGCATCCACACGGAGATCGACTTCACCAATCACGAGGTCCTGAAGTGCTACTCGACCTCGATGATCTTCCGGGGATTCGACATCTTCATGAAGGGCATCGACCCCCGCGACGCGCACTTCATCACCAGCCGGATCTGCGGCATCTGCGGTGACAACCACTGCACCTGCTCGTGCCTGAACCAGAACATGGCCTACGGGGTGAAGCCGCCACCGCTCGGCGACCTCGCGTTCAACCTGGCCGAGACGGCCGACTACATGTTCGACCACGCGATCTTCAACGACTGCATGGCGAATGTCGACTTCTGCGAGCAGATGGTCAAAGAGACGAATCCGTCACTGCTCCAGACGGCCGAGTCGGAACTCGCGCCGAACTCCGACGTCCACGGCTACCGCACGATCGCCGACATCATGCGGGCGCTGAACCCGTTCACCGGCGAGTTCTACCTCGAGACCCTGCAGGTCTCGCGCTGGACGCGGGAGATGTACGTCCTCTTCGGCGGTCGCCATACGCACCCGTCGACGATCATGCCCGGCGGCTGCAGCGCCCACATCACCCACCAGACGCTGACCGACTACTACGTGCGGCTGATGCGCTACTTCGACTACGTCAAGCGCAGCGTGCCGATGCACGACGACCTCTACGACTTCTTCCTGCAGCAGTTGCCGGGGTACGACATGGTCGGCTACCGCGAGACGAACCTCGTCAACTGGGGCTGCTTCGACGATCCCGACTACGTCGATTACGACTACAAGACGATGACCGACTGGGGGCGGAAGCGATACATCACGCCCGGCGTCGTCTTCGGCGGCGAGCTGATCTCCACCGACCTCGTCGAGATCAACCTGATGATCCGGATCCTGCTCGGGTCCTCCTACTTCGACGACTGGACCGAGACCGAGAAGCCCTTCGTCACCCAGGATCCGCTCGGCAACCCGGTCGACCCGCGCCACCCGTGGAACAAGGTGACGATCCCGAAGCCGCAGAAGCGCGACTTCACGGACAAGTACAGCTGGGTCGTCTCGCCGCGCATGTACGACAAGCGCAACGACAAGTACGTGTGCTGCGACACGGGCGGGGGGCCGTTTGCCCGTCAGTGGTGCACGGCGAAGGCCGGCCTCGTCGACTTCGGCTACGCGAAGGCGACCGGCAGCTCGATCCAGATGGTTCTGCCGCGCACGGCGAGCTCGCCCGAGACCCAGATGGAGTGGCACATCCCGGAGAAGTCCAACGCGATCGAGCGCGATCGGGCCAGGACCTACCACCAGGCCTACTCCGCGCTGATTGCGCTCCACTGCCTCGAGCGCGCGTTCACGGAGGTCCGTGCGGGCCGCACGAAGAGCTGGAACAACTTCAAGGTTCCAGAGCGCGCGGTCAGCTGCGGCTTCCACGAGGCGGCCCGCGGCGTCCTCTCGCACCACATGGTGATCGAGGACGGCAAGATCGCCAACTACCAGCCCTACCCGCCGACGCCGTGGAACGCCAGCGTTCGCGATGTCTACGGGACTCCCGGCCCCTACGAGGACGCGGTGCAGAACACCCCGATCTTCGAGGAGAACGGCCCGGACAACTTCAAGGGCGTCGACATCATGCGGGCGGTGCGCAGCTTCGACCCGTGCCTGCCGTGCGGCGTGCACATGTACACGGGCGGCGGCAAGGTGCGCAAGGTCCAGCACACGCCGACCGGCATGTGCTGAGGAGGCGGGCATGTCGTCGCCCGAGGAGCTGGTCGAGCGAGTTCAGGGCCTGACAGCGGAGCTTGACCGGATCGGCGATCCGGTCGCGCAGCGAGCGAGCGAGGAGCTCGTCGGTGCGGTGATCGAGCTCTACGGACAGGGGCTCGAGCGGATCTTCGCCGCGGTCGGAGAGAGCTCGGACTCAGAACTGGGCGAGCGTCTCGCCGGCGATGGCGTCGTCGCCAGCCTGATGCTGATCCACGGTCTCTATCCGGTGTCGCTCGAGCAGCGGGTGGTGGACGCCCTGGACAGCGTGCGTCCCTATATGGAGTCGCACGGCGGCAACGTCGAGCTTCTCGGCGTCGAGCAGGGCATCGCGCGGATCCGTCTCGAGGGAAGCTGCGACGGCTGTCCGGCATCCTCGTCAACGCTCGAGCTCGCGATCAAGTCGGCGCTCGACGAGGCGGCGCCCGACCTCGAGGGCCTGGTGGTCGAGGGCGCGGTCCAGGCGCCAGCCACGGCGACCCCCGGGCCTGGGGCGCTCGAGCTGCCGGTGGTTTCGGTCGCGAGCGCCGTTGAGCCACCCTCATGGTTCGACCTCAACGGTGCGACACCCACCGGCGAAGGTGCGCTCGCGGCCATGGAGGTTGCCGGGGTCGAGCTGATCGTCGCTCGCGTCGAGGGGAATCTGCTCGCGTTTCGCGATGCCTGCGCGGGCTGCGGCGCATCGCTTGTCTCCGGCCAACTGCGCGAAGGCACGCTGACCTGCGGGGAGTGCAGTCGGCGCTTCTTCCTGCCACGCGCCGGACGATCGCTCGATGACGAGCGCCTGTTGCTCGAACCCGTGCCGCTGCTCGCAGCGAACGGTGGTGCGCGGGTGGCGCTCCCGGCATGAGCGAGGCGCTTGACGCGAAGGTCAGCGCCCGGCGCCAGGCGGAGATGGTTGCCGGGCTGCGCCGCCTCGCGGCGAGACCGCAGATCGCAGACCGCCGATCGCAGACCGGCGTCTCGGGCGAGGAGCAGTGTGACCTGTGCGGCAAGCCGCTCGACCACGACCACCGCCACCTCCTGCACCTGGTCGACCGCCGCATCCTCTGTACCTGCGAGAGCTGCCTCGCGCTTCGGGGCGGCGACGCAGAGCTGCGCCCGACCGGCACGCGGGTGGTGTGGCTCGACGACTTCGACCTCTCCGACGAGCTCTGGTCTTCGTTCGGGATCCCGATCGGGCTCGCGTTCTTCATCGACTCCACCGTGACCGGCGGTGTCGCGGCGCTGTACCCGAGTCCGGCGGGCGCGACCGAGTCGGAGATCGAACCCATGACCTGGAACGAGCTGCGCGTCCAGAACCCGGTGCTGATGGGACTGGAGCCCGACTCCGAAGCGCTGATCGTCAACCGCATGGTCGATCCGCCGCAGCACGCGATCGCGCCGATCGACCAGTGCTACCGCCTCGTCGGCCTCGTCAAGGTCAACTGGAGCGGGATCTCGGGCGGGGCGGGCTTGGGGCGGGCGATCGCCGCGTTCTTCGATGAGCTGCGGGAGCGGGCAGCATGACCGAGGCAAACGGCCAGGTCACCGAGGTCGAGCCCCCGCCGTTCGCCGGTGCTCCCGACCCCGACTTCGAACTGGTCTCGGCGAGCCCGGTCGCCCGCGCCGCAGCGCCGACGGTCGGCTTCCGGGTGCGCGTCAGCGACGACTCGGGACGGCGGATCTTCACGATCGCGCTGACGGCGGTGATCACGATCGAACCGTCGAAGCGCTCGTACGACCCCGAGGCGCGCGAGCGGTTGGTGGAGCTCTTCGGCGAGCCCGAGCGCTGGGCGTCGACAACCACGAACTTCCGCTGGGCCCAGGCCGATGCGCTCGTCCCGGCGTTCGAGGGGTCGACCGAGTTCGACCTCGTCGTCCCCTGCACCTACGACCTCGAGCTGGCAGCGGCGAAGTACTTCCACGGGCTTGCTGACGGTGCCGCCCCGCTGCGCTTTCACTTCAACGGCACCGTCTTCTATGAGGACGACGACGGCCGCATGCAGATCGTGCACGTTCCATGGGACCGCTCGCCCCGCTTCGCGATGCCGATCGAGGTGTGGCGCCAGACGATCGACGCCGCCTATCCGTTCCGCGGGTGGATCCCGGTGCACGTCGAGACGATCGCCCGTCTCGAGAAGTTCAAGGCCGAGAACGGGCTGCCGACATTCGACGCCGCGCTCGAGGAGCTCCTTCCGTGAACGCTTCGCTTGAAGCCCTCGTCGAATCGCTGCTCTACGAGGGCTACGCGCTCTACCCGTACACGCCGGGAACGACCAAGAACGCGACCCCGACACCCTTCGGGATCATCTATCCGCCGGCGTACGCCGAGCGCTCCGCCTCGACCTTTGACCACCTGCGCGTCGAATGCGTCCTGGCGGCCGATGAGGGAGCGACGGTCGCCGCGACCGTGCGCTTCCTGCACGCGGCGGGAGAGCGCCACGCCGCTGTCGAGCGCAGGGTCGAGATCACCTTGACCGGGGTCAGCAAGCTCGCGACCGACCGCGGCGTCGGCGCCGAGTTTGACTTCGAGGCAGACCAACCGCTGACCGGCCGGATCAGGCTGCGCGCTGAGGAGCTCGACGTCCTCGACGGCGAGGGCCGCCAGCTCGTACGCGTGCGCTGCTGCGTCCACAACACCACCGAGCTGGACTCGGCTGAGGCCCTTCGCTTCGAGCGCCCCGACGCACTGCTCGCGAGCCTGCTCTCGACCCACGTCGTCCTCGAGGCGACCGGCGGACGGTTCGTCTCGCCGCTGGAGCGCGACGGCATCGCCGGCGCCGCGGTCGCCGGCTGCGCCAACGTCAACACCTGGCCGGTGCTTGCGGGGGCGACCCCTGGCGACAGCGCTGTGCTCGCGGCGCCGATCGTGCTGCCCGAGCATCCGAGCGTGGCGCCGCAGAGCCTCGGCAACCTCTTCGACAACACCGAGATCGAGGAGGCGCTGCTCCTGCATGTGCAGGTGCTGTCCGACGCCGAGCGCGAGGCGATCGAGGCTCAGGACCCGGCCGTGCGCGAGATGATCGAGCGCGCGACCAAGGCAACGCCCGAGGAGATGATCTCGCTGCACGGCGGTCTGACGCCGCTCCCGCCCGACCCGGGCCCGCCGGCCGAGATTGGGCATCCCAATCCGGGCGAGCCGACTCTCGAGCTGGACGGCGTGACCTTCCGCAAGGGCGGGAAGGTCGTGCTGAGGCCGGGAACTGATCGCGACGTCTACGACCGCATGCTCGACGGGCGCAAGGCGACGATCGAGCGCCTTTACATCGACTACGAGGACGGCGCCCACGTCGCGGTGACGATCGACGACGATCCGGCACAGGAGCTCTTCCGCGAGACCGGTCGTTACCTGTTCTTCAAGGCGGGGGAATTGGAGGTCGCGAGCGAATGAACCCAGATTTCGAGCCGCAGATCCTGGTCGCCGGGATCGGCAACGCCTGGATGCGCGACGACGGCTTTGGCGTTCACGTCGCGAAGGTGCTCGAGGGACGGGATCTGCCGCGAGGGGTCACCGTGCTCGACTTCGGCACCGGTGGCCTCGATCTTGCCTACGAGGTGATGCGCGGCTACGACGCGCTCGTGCTCATCGACGTCAGCCGGCAGGGAGGGGAGCCGGGGACGCTCTACGTGATCGAGCCAGACCCCTCCGAGATCACGACCATCGAGGACGGGGAGGTCGTGAGCCCGCACGGGATGGACCCGAAGACCGTGCTGCGGTTCGTCAAGACCGTCGGCGGCTGGCCCGGCAAGGTCGTGATCGTCGCCTGCGAGCCGACCGGTGCCGATGAGATGGGCGGCGACGAAATGGGGTTCGATCTCTCGAGGGAGGTCACGTCCGCGGTCGAGCGCGCCGCCGATCTGGTTCTCGAGACCGTTGGCGAACTGCGCTCAGACGATGCCTACGTGTCGGCGGAGAGCTGATGCACGAGCTCTCAATCTCGAGCGCGATCGTCGACACAGCCCTTCGCCACGCGGGCGGGCGCAGCGTGACCCGTGTCGACGTGCGCCTGGGCGCCATGCGCCAGGTGGTGCCAGAATCGCTGGCCTTCTACTTCGAGATCGTCGCGCGCGACACCGCGTGTGAGGGGGCATCGCTCGAGCTCGAGATCGTCACGGCCTGGATGGCATGTGGCGTCTGTGGCAGCGAGTGGGACCCTGCTCCCGAGCCCGCCGACGTCGCGGTCCTGCCAACGTTCCGCTGCCCTTCGTGCGAAAGCTCGGGCGCCGAGGTCGTGGAGGGCGACGAGCTCGAGGTCGAGTCGATCGAGGTATCTGACGAAGCAGCGAGGCGGCTGCCGAGCCGCGCCGCCGTTGAGGCGCCTAGTTCCGCGACCGCCTGAGGAGGAGCGATGCACCGAACCAAGATCAAGGTCGCGACCGACGCGCTCGACGCGAACCAGACGATCGCCAACGCCAACCGCCACGACTTCGACCATGCGGGGGTCGCGGTCGTCAACCTGATGAGCGCGCCGGGCGCCGGCAAGACGACCCTGCTGGAGGCCGGGCTCGCCGACCTGCCGTTGCGCGCGGGGGTCCTCGAGGGCGACGTCCAGGGGAGCATGGACGCCGACCGGATCGCGGCGATCCACGTGCCGGTGGTTCAGCTCAACACCGAGTCCGGCTTCGGCGGCGAGTGTCACCTCGACGCGAACATGGTCCGCTCGGCGCTCGGCGACCTACCGCTTGACGACCTCGACCTGCTGATCATCGAGAACGTGGGCAACCTCGTCTGCCCCGCCGAGTTTCGCGTCGGCGAGGACGCTCGAATCATGGTCTGCTCGGTGACCGAGGGCGAGGACAAGCCGCTCAAGTACCCGCTCATGTTCCGCGCCTGCGAACTGGTGGTCGTCAACAAGATCGACCTGCTGCCCCACCTCGACTTCGACCTCGAGCGGCTTCTCGCCAACATCGACACGGTCAACCCCGGCGCCCGGGTCATCGAGACGAGCGCGAGGACCGGCGAGGGCATCGAGCTCTGGCGTGAGTGGCTGGCCGGCGTCCCCGACCGGGCGGCCGCGGTCGCCTAGGGCAGCGATGACCGAGGCGACGCTCGCGGGGCTCGGCGACCGTGTCGACTCGCTTATCGACGCGCGCACCCGCGCGAACTCGGCCTTCTTCGAGGCCGAGGCCGGACGCCTCGCGAGCTGCTGCCATCTGATGGCCGAGCGCTTCGCCCGTGGCGGGCGCCTGCTGGCAATGGGTATCGAGCCGGCCGCGCGATCTGACGTGCGCCACGTCGCGGTCGAGTTCGTCCATCCCGTGATCGTGGGCAAGCGGGCGCTTCCGGCGATCGGAATGGGGCCGGAGGGCGGTTCGCTTGAGATGCAGGCGGAGCTGCTGTGCGAGCCGGACGACATCGTGATCGGCTTCGGCGAGGGGATCAGCGACCGCGTTGGCGCTGGCGCGCGAGCGTGGTTGCATGACGATCGCGTTCGCGAGAGCGGGCGCCGAGTGGGAGTTCGAGCCACCGGCGGACGACGCCTTCCTGCGCCAGGAGCTCGTCGAGACGCTCTACCACGTGCTCTGGGAGCTCGTTCACGTCTTCTTCGACCATCGCGGTCTGCTCGCCGGACGCAACTCGCGGCCGGTGCACGACACCGGCGCCTCCAGCTTTCTCTACCCGTTCCTGTCGGAGTCGCAGACCGACCTCGACGCGGTCATCTCCGATGTGCGCGCGTCGGTGCTCATCAAGGCAGCCGAGATCGGCGAGCTGCGGGAGCAGACCCTGGGCGAGAACCGCGAGCCGCTCATCGATGCGGCGCGGGAGCTGCGGGCCGGCTTCGAGGCGGGTGCAAAGCTGCTCGCCTGCGGCAACGGCGGGTCGGCGACCGATGCCACCGACCTCGTCGCCGATCTGCGCGCGGCCGGGCGGCCAGCGCTGGATCTGACGGAGGACTCGTCGATCCTCTCGGCCATCGCCAACGACGTCGGCACCGAGGAGATCTTCCAGCGCCAGGTGATCGCCTACGGGCGCGAGGGGGATGCGCTCGTCGTCCTCTCGACCAGCGGCAACTCGCTCAACCTGATCTCGGCCCTCGCCGAGGGGCGCCGGCGCGGCCTGCGCACGGTCGCGATGGTCGGCTACGACGGAGGCCGGATCGCCGCCGAGGCGCTCGCCGACCATGTCGTCGTGACTCGCTCGCAGCACATCCCCCGGATCCAGGAGGCGCAGGCCAGCGCCTATCACGCGCTCTGCGAGCTGATCGAGGCGGTTTGCGGCTGATGGCGTCGCCGGTTCAATCGCGCTCGCGCCGGCGTGCTCGCGCTCGCGTCACCGGCACCGTGCAGGGCGTCGGCTTCCGCCCGCACGCGTTTCGCCTTGCGTCCGAGCTCGAGCTCGCCGGCTGGGTGCGCAACGACGAGCGCGGCGTCCTGCTCGAGGTCGAGGGAGAGGCGGCCGCCGTCGACCGCTTCCTCACGCGCCTTGCGACCGAGGCGCCACCGCTCGCGGTGGTCGAGGCGATCGATTCCGAGGACGTAGCGATCCGGGGCGAGCCGGGCTTTGAGATCGCGGCATCGGCGGATAGCGGTGAGGCACAGACCCCGGTCTCGCCCGATACGGCGACCTGCCCCGACTGCCTCGCCGAGCTTTTCGACCCCGGCGATCGCCGCTACCGCTATCCGTTCGTCAACTGCACCAACTGCGGGCCGCGCTTCTCGATCGTGCGGGGCGTCCCCTACGACCGGGCGCTGACGACGATGTCGGGGTTCGCGATGTGCGAGCGCTGCCGCGCCGAGTATTCCGATCCGCGCGATCGGCGCTTTCACGCACAACCCAACGCCTGCCCTGACTGCGGGCCGAGCGTTCGGCTCATCGGCTCCGCCGGCCGACCAATTCGCGTCGGGGACGAGCGTGGGCGCGATCCGATCGCGACTGCCGCGCGGCTGCTGCGCGGCGGCTCAATCGTTGCGATCAAGGGCATCGGCGGTTACCACCTGGCCTGCCTCGCCGCCGACGAGCGCGCCGTGGGCGCGCTGCGAGCGCGCAAGCATCGCGACGAGAAGCCCTTCGCGCTGCTCGCCTCCGACCCTGGCGGCCGCCCGCGAGCTGGTCGAGTTGACGCCCTCGGAGGAGGCGCTGCTCAGCGGTCGCGAGCGGCCGATCGTGATCGCCCGCCGCCGGCAGGCCGCCCCCGTCGCGAGGGGCGTCGCTCCGGGCTCACCCGACCTCGGCGTGATGCTTCCCTACTCGCCGCTTCACCATCTGCTCGCCGCCGACGTCGGCGAGACGCTGGTGATGACCTCGGGCAACCACGCCGACGAGCCGATCGCCTACGACGATGACGACGCGCTCGAGCGTCTCGCCGAGATCGCGGACGCGTTGCTCGTCGGGGATCGCGCGATCCACATGCGCACCGACGATTCGGTCGTCCGCGCGGTCGACCCCACGATCCGCGAGGCGCCGATTCTGATCCGCCGCTCACGCGGGTATGCGCCCGCGAGCGTTGCGCTGCCGATCCCGGCGCCGCGACAGGTGCTCGGCTGCGGGGCGGAGCTCAAGAACACGTTTTGCCTCGCCAAGGGCGAACGCGCCTGGGCCGGCCACCACATCGGCGACCTGAAGAATTACGAGACGCTCGAGTCCTATCGAGCCGGTATCGATCACTTCGAGCGCCTGTTCGCGGTCGAGCCGCAGGTCGTCGCGCACGACATGCATCCCGATTACCTGGCGACCCGCTACGCGCTCGCGCGCGCGGGGGTGGAAACCGTTGCCGTCCAGCACCATCACGCCCATATGGCGGCCTGCCTCGCCGAGCACGCCATCACCGAGCCCGCCGTCGGCGCGATCTTCGATGGCGCCGGCTACGGCGACGACGCGACGGTCTGGGGAGGCGAGATCCTCGCGGGCGACCTGGCGGGATTCGAGCGCGCCGGGCTGCTGTTCCCGGTGCGCCTGCCGGGCGGTGATGCCGCGGCCAGGGAGCCGTGGCGAATGGCCTGCGCATGGCTCGGCGCCGCATTCGAGACGGACGCCCCCACGCTGCCGGCGACCCTCGTCGGCGCGGTCACTGAGGCGGACTGGAGCGCCATCTGCGGGCTGATCTCAAGCGGCCTCAACTCGCCGCTGACGACGAGCGCGGGCCGCCTGTTCGACGCCGTGGCGGCGATCTGCGGCGTCCGCGCGCGGGTCGTGCACGAGGGCCAGGCGGCCGCCGAGCTCGAGGGGCTCGCGAACCCGGCCGAGACCGGCGCATATCCCATGGGCCTGGTCGACAGCGCCAGCGGCGGCCTCTGCGTGATTGACCCGCGGGAGACGGTCCGCCGGGTGCGCGCCGACATCGATGCCGGTGCCGACGTTTCGACGATCGCCGCGCCGCTTCCACAATGCGCTGGCCGACGCCACCGCCCGCGCCTGCGCGCAGTGAGGCCAACCGCCGCGGGCTCGCTCGTGTCGTCCTGTCCGGCGGCGTCTTTCAGAACCGCTTGTTGCTCGAGGGCTGTGCCCGGCGCCTGCGCGCTGAGAGCCTCGAGGTGTGCTTCCCGGCCGTTCTGCCGCCCAACGACGGCGGCATCGCCTACGGCCAGGTGGCTGTCGCCGTCGCCCGGGAGGCGCTGCGGTGAACTTTCACTTCCTCTTCGCATCCGTTCGAGAACCTCGACGCCTGGATCACGAGCCTCTTTGCCGGCGCTCCGCTGCTGGTCGCGCTCGGCCTCGCGTTTGTGCTCGGCCTTCGCCACGCCTCCGATCCCGATCATCTCGTCGCGGTCACCTCGCTGGTCGCTGCCGAGGATGGCGACCACCGCAAGGCGATCCGACTCGGCGCCTGGTGGGGACTAGGTCACGCGCTCGTGCTCCTGGCGGTCGGGCTGCCGTTGATAGCGCTGAAGTCCGACCTTCCCGCGTGGCTCGAGGGCGCCGCGGAGAAGGCGGTCGGCGTCGTCATCATCCTGCTCGCGGGGCGGGTCACGCTGAAATGGCTTCGCGGCGACTACCGCGTCGGCAGGCACGCTCATGGCGCTGGCTCCGATGTCGAGCCGGGGGTGCCATCAGCCATGTACACCAGGGCGACCACCACGCGCACCACCATGTCCACGTCCGCAGCCCACGCCAGGCGTTCGGGATCGGCGTCCTGCACGGCCTCGCCGGCACCGGTGCTGTCGTCGTCGTCCTGATCGCCGCGCTGCCGACGCAGCTCGAGGCGGCGGCGGCGTTGGCCGTATTCGCGCCGATGACCATCGTGTCGATGGCCGGCCTCACGGGTGCCTTCGCCTGGATCCTGACGCGGCCGATCGTGGCCCCGCTCTACCGCGCGATCGTGATTCCGGCTCTCGGAGCCTTCGGCCTGCTCTTCGGCCTCTGGTACGCGGGCATCTCATGACCGCGCTGCTGGACCGGGCCCTCGCGACCGAGGTCTCGGTGGCGGGAGTGGGGAAGAAGTTCGGCGAGCTCAGCGCCGACGACGCCGCCACGCAGGCCGCTGCGCTCGGAGAGGCGACCGGCTTCGGCCACCGCAGCCGGGTCGGTGGCGTCGCCGCGGCCTGGCGTGAACTCGGCTCCCTGATGCGCGACCGCGACGTTGCCAACGTGGGTGATCTCGACCCGAACGAGATCGAGGCGCTTGCCCAGAAGCTCTGGGTCGTCCCGCCCGGCGGCAGCCTGCTTCCGTAACCCGGGCTGAAAGCTCTCCAACCGCCGGCAATCCGGCCTCCGACACCCTCGCTCTAACGCTGCACTGAGCGCGGTCTTAACCGCAACTCAACGAACGCCAGCAACGAAGCGGCTTGATCAAGCCATTTGTGCGCCGGTTGTCCTTTGACAGCCGCGCCTGGGCGTTGGTAGGTTCGCGCGACGTGGGGGTACAGATAGAGCCCCTGCGTACTGGGGTTTTTGAGAGAGAACGGGGCTAGTTGAGTCGCTCATCACTGATCGGGCGCGTACTGGGGTTGGCTGCGCTTGCCGTGGCAGTCGTTGCCGTGGTCGTGCTGCTCTCCAGCGGCGGCGACTCCTACGAGGTCACGGCCGAGTTCGAGAATGCCGGGCAGCTCGTCACCGGTAACGAGGTCGTCGTCGGCGGCACGGCGGTCGGCAGCGTCAAGAAGATCGAGCTCGGTCCGAACGGCCAGGCCGAGGTCACGTTCTCGGTCGAGAGCGACTACGCGCCACTCGCCCGCGGGACCGTCGCGACCGTCCGCTCGCCGTCCCTCTCGCAGATCGCGGGCCGCCAGGTCCAGCTCACGATCCCTCCCGACTCCGAATCGACGTCCGACCGGATCCCGGACGGGGGCAAGCTCAGCGAGTCCGAGACCGTTTCGGCCGTCGACCTCGACCAGCTCTTCAACACCCTCAACCCGAAGACGATCAACGACTTCAAGCACGTCATCCAGGGCTTCGCGGCCTCCTATGACGGTGTCTCGAAGCAGGCGAACGAGGGCTTTAAGTACGCGAACCCGTTCCTCTCCACCTCCCGGCGCGTCTTCGCCGAGCTCAACTCCGACCAGCGCGCCTTCGAGAACCTGATCGTCGACACGTCGCAGCTCTCCGGAGCCCTCGCCGAGCGCGCGCCCCAGCTCACCCAGCTCGTCTCGAACCTCGACACGATGATGACGGCCATCGGCGACCGCAAGCAGCAGCTCGCGGAGGCCATCTCGCTGCTGCCGGACTTCCTGCGCGAGTCGAACACGACGTTCGTCAACCTGCGCGCCACTCTGGACGATCTCGACCCGCTCGTCAACGCCTCCAAGCCGGTGGCGACGCGCCTGCAGCCGTTCCTCGCCAGCCTGCGCGCGGCCTCCGCCGACGCGGTCCCGACGGTGCGCGACCTCTCCCAGATCCTGCGTCGCCCCGGCGCGGCGAACGACCTCTACGAGCTGACCAAGATCCAGCCGCGCCTTGCCGACGCGGCGGTGGGCACGGGCTCGCCCGACTGCGGGTCCGACCCCACGAGCCTCACCCAACTGGCCAAGGCCCAGGACAACAACTTCACCCAGGGCGCCTTCGGCGAGGCGGTCTGCGCACTGCGCAACTCCGAGCCGCAGCTCTCGATGTTCCGCGCCTACACGCCTGAGCTCGTCGGCTGGTTCGACGACTTCGGCCACTCCGGCTACATCGACGCGCTCGGCGGCCTCGGGCGCGTCGAGACCACGTTCAACCCGTTCAGCGCCTCCGCACCGGGTGGCCTCGCGGACCTCCTCAAGCCGCTGACCGCCGACCAGCAGCTCGCCTCCCTGACCACCGGGCAGCTGCGTCGCTGCCCGGGCGGCAACGAGCGCCCGGTCAACGACCTCGACCCCTCCGACGACTCGGTCCCGTTCACCGATGGTGGCTCGCTCACCGACGGCTCGCCGGGCGACTGCGACCCGAGCCAGACCGGAATCGGGCCATGAGAAGAATCCTGACAGCGATCGTGCTGCTCGCGGCCGGGGTCGCGGTGCTGGCGACGACGGCGGGCGCCGACGACACGCACACCTACGAGATCGAGATGTACAACGCCTTCGGGCTGGTCCAGGGCTCGGATGTGCGCATCGCGGGCGTCAACGCCGGGACGGTCACCGACCTCGACATCACCCCTCAGAAGACGCGCGCGCGTCACGGTCGAGCTCTCAGGTGAGTTCGGGACCCTGGGCAAGGACACGAAGTGCTCGTCCGAGCCGCAGTCGCTGATCGCCGAGTACTACATCACCTGCGAGCCATCGGGCCCGCCGCTGGCCGAAGGCGGCACGATCCCCGCCTCGCAGGTGTCCCAGACCGTGCAGAACGACCTCGTTCAGGACACCCTGCGCGAGCCGTTCAAGCAGCGTTTCGCGCTGCTCATCAACGAGTTCGGCACCGCGCTCGCCGGCAACGCCGACCGCCTCAACGAGGCGATCAAGCTTGGCGCCCCGGCGATCACCCAGCTCCACAAGATCACCTCGATCCTCGCGAGCCAGAACCGGATCATCACCGACCTCAACGCCAACTCCGACAAGGTCATCGGCCAGCTCGCGGCACGGCGCGATGACGTCGTGAGCTTCATCCAGCGCGCGACCGACACCGCCGACGCCTCACTCGCGCGCCGCGCCGACCTCTCGCGCGATTTCGAGATCCTCGACGACTTCCTGGCCCAGCTCCAGCCGACGCTCGCCAAGCTCGACGACGTCGCGCAGACGAACACGCCACTGCTGGCCGACCTGCGAGCCGCGGCGCCCGGGCTCAACCGCCTCGCGCTCAACCTGCCGGCCTTCTCCCGCGCCAGCGACGCCTCGCTCACCAGCCTCGGCGACGCGTCAACCGTCGGCACCACCGCGCTGCGCCGCGGCGCCGACGAGATCCGACTGCTCGCCGAATCAGGGAAGAAGGCGCCGAAGACCGGCGAGATCCTCGCCGACTTCCTCCGCGATCTCGATGACCCGGCCCGCGCGGTCGAGATCGACGATCGCGTGCCGAAGGACACCGGCCGCGACGACCCGCGCCCGGGCCAGAAGGACACCAAGGGCTACACGGGCCTCGAGGGCCTCCTCAACTACGCCTACTACCAGCCGGGGGCGCTGAACCAGTTCGACCAGGTCGGCCACCTCCTGCACTTCACGCTCTACTACATCGACTCGGGCGCCTGCGGCCAGTTTCGACTCGGGCCACGACACGCAGACCGGCGCCCCGGGCGTTCCCTCCAAGAGCGGCGGCACGACCACCAACATCCTCGACGCCGCCGATTGCGTCGGCTGGCTCGGCCCGAACCAGCCGGGCATCAACGAGAGCCTGCACCTGCCGCCGTACGACCCGTCGGTCTGTCCGGACGGGACGGCGCCGCAGGCGGCGGAGGCTCTCTGCAATCCGGCCGGCAACAACGGCAACGGCAACCGCCATCACCGCTCCGGCAACGGCGGCACCGAGACGAACCAGCAAGCGCCAGCGGGGGCAACGGCGGCGGGTCCGGCGGGGACACCGGTTCCGGTTCCGGCGGCGACACGGGTGGCGGTACCGGAGGCGGCGGCGACGTGCCGGCGCAACTACCGAACGACATCCTCGACCAGATCCTGAACCTGCCGCCGAGCGCGATCGACGACCTGCCGCAGAGCGTTCAGGACCAGCTCGGCCTCGGCTCGAATCAATCGGGCCACTCGGGCTCCGGCTCGGGCCAGGGCGGCGCCGGCGGCGCAACCGGCAGCGCGACCGGCGCGACCGGTGACCTCCTCGACTTCCTGTTCACGACGCCATGAGACGACGCCGGGAATGTCACTCTGCTGCATCGCCGACGATGGTCGGCGCGGTCACGACGCTGATTGTCATCGTCGCGGTCTTTCTCGCCTACAACGCCAATAACGGCCTCCCGTTCGTGCCGGTCTACCGCGTGTCCGTGGAGATCCCCGACGCCGCGCGGCTGACCAACAGCAATGAGGTTCGAATCGGAGGCAATCGGGTCGGCGTCGTCGAGTCGATCGACGCGATCCCGACCAGCAAGGTCTCCGAGCAGACCGAGGGCGGTGACGCCAATCCCGCCAACGGCAGCGACGTGATCGCGAAGGTCAACCTGAAGCTCGACAAGAACGTCGAGCCGATCCCGGTCGACTCGATCTTCCGCATTCGCTACCGGTCCTCGTTCGGCCTCAAGTACGTCGAGATCGTCCGCGGCGAGGGCGACCCGGCGCCCGAGGGCTACGTCTTCAACGGCACCGACGACGCCGGCAGCTGCGCGCTCCCGCTCGATCCCGCAGACGTTCGAGCAGACGATCCCGGTGACGGCCAAGAACGGCTGCTTCCAGCCGCAGACCGAGTTCGACGACATAGCGAACACGTTCGACGCCAAGACGCGGGCGGCGGTGCGGACCAACCTCACCGGCTACGGCAGCGCGTTCGCCGGGCGTGGCACGTCCCTCAACGACGCCATCGGCGCGCTCGAGCCCCTCTTCAGAGGCCTGCGGCCGGTCACGCACGTGCTGCTGGAAAACGACACCCGCCTCGACCACTTCTTCCCGGCCCTGGGCAGGACCGCCGCGATCGTGGCGCCGGTCGCCGTCCAGCAGGCCGACCTCTTCACCAAGGGCGCGATCACGTTCGCGGCGATCTCCTCCGATCCGCAGGCGCTCGAGGACACGATCTCCGAGACCGCGCCGACCCTGGAGACGGGCATCGACGTGCTCCCGCGCCAGCGGCCGTTCCTCACCTCTTTCGCCACGCTCGGGACCGCGCTGCAGCCGGGCGTTCAGGACCTGCGCGCGACTCTGCCCGTGCTCAACGACGCGATCGACGTCGGCACACCCGTCCTCGCCCGCTCACCGGCGACCAACCATCGGCTCGAGGCCGTCCTCGGCTCGCTCAACAAGCTCGTCAGCCAGCCGACCACGAGGCTCGCCCTGCAGCGGCTGCAGGACACGTTCGACACGGCCGAGCCGCTGGCGAAGTACGTCGTCCCGGCCCAGACGGTCTGCAACTACTTCAACTACTGGTTCACGTTCCTGCCGAACGCCCTCTCCGACCGAGACGCAGGTCGGCTACTCGTTCCGCCAGGCGCTGGCCGGCATGCCTGCGCCGGCGCCGTCAGACGCCGGTCGACGGCTACTCCGGCCAGCCCAGTCCAACGGCCGCGATGCCACCGGCGTCTTCAAGCCCTACGAGGTGCCGATCGTCAACGCGCACCCATACAGCGACGCGGGTCAGCAGAACGCCGACTGCGAGGGCGGCCAGTCCGGCTACGAGCTCGGCCAGGAGCCTGGTCCCGGGCCAGTCGCCGAGCAACCCGTCCTATGGCGCCAGCCACCTGCCCGGCTCGCGCGGACCGACGACGCTCTTCTACGACGACAACAACAACCGCCAGCTCGTCGACACGCGGAATCCGTCGCGCCAGCCCCAGACCTGGTCGGAGATGGGCAAGTGCAAGCGGCGCCCAAGAAGGGCCGCGACAGCAACCGGGTCCCGAGCTGGCTCCGATCGGGCCTGGGCCTGGTGATCATCCTGATCTGCCGCGTCGTACATGGCGTTCGCGAAGAAGCTCCCATGGAGCCACGAGTTCGAAATCAAGGCGGTCTTCTCGTCCGCGCAGAGCCTGCGGCCGAGCTCGCCGGTCCGCATCGCGGGCGTGAACATCGGCAAGGTCGTCGACGTCCAGCCGCTCACCAGCGCGGATGCCGACACCACCGACGCGCAGGCAAATGGGGCTCCGGCAGCGGCCACGTCGGGCTCGGGCCCGACCGGGCAGCAGGCGGCCGTGGTGACGATGGAGCTGCAGACCGACGCGCTGCCGCTGCACGAGGACGCGACCTTCAAGCTGCGCCCGCGCCTCTTCCTCGAGGGCAATTACTTCGTCGACCTGCACCCGGGCAGCCCAAACGCCCCGGAGGTCGGCGACGGCCACACGTTCCCCGTCAACCAGACCGCCTACTCGGTCCAGCTCGACCAGGTGCTGACCACCCTTCAGGCCCCTGTCCGCGCCGACCTGCAGACGTTCCTCAACCAGTTCGGCAACGCGCTGACCAAGTACCACGGCGCGGAGGGCTTCCAGGAGCTGTACCGCTCCTCGCCCGCCGCGTTCCGCTACACGTCGGAGGTCAACGAGGCCTTCCTCGGCAAGGAGCCCGGCGATCTTCAGGGCGTCATTCACGGGCTCGATCGCGTTGTCAACGGACTCGGTCGCAACGAGGCGACGCTTCAGGACCTCGTCACGAACTTCGCGACCTTCACCGGCTCCTTCGCAGCGGAGGATCGCGCCCTGGGCCAGGCGATCGACGTACTCCCCGATGTCCTGCGCTCGGCGCAACCCGCCTACGCGGCGCTGAACTCGTCCTTCCCGCAGCTGCGCGCGTTCGCGCGCGAGGCGCTGCCCGGCGTGCGCTCGACGCCGGCCACCCTCGACGCCTCGATCCCGTTCGTCAACCAGGTGCGCGCGCTCGTCTCGCGCGACGAGCTCCGTGGCCTCGTCGCCGACCTGCGCCCGACGATCCCGCAGCTCGCCAAGCTCGCCGACCGCAGCGTTGGCTTCTTCGACGCGACGCGGCAGCTCTCGAGCTGCTTCAACGAGGTCGTCATCCCGTGGTCTGAGGACACGGTGCAGCCGGTCGACCCGGCCGGCGCCTATCCGTTCGACCCGGTTGGTCGCGTCTTCGAGGAGACGGCGTATGGCCTCGAGGGGATCGCCGGCGAGAGCCGCTCGGGTGACGCGAACGGCCAGTACATCCGCGTTGCGGCGGGCGGTGGCACCAACACGGTGACCGTTCCCAACGGTGTTCCGAGCCAGAGCGGCACCGGGCTGGAGGACGCTGTCGGGCTGACTCCCTTCCCGATCCTCGGCTCGATGCCGAAGATCACCGACTCGGCGAAGACGCCGTTCAGGCCCAACTCGCCGTGTGAGAAGCAGGAGCCGCCGAACCTGCAGGGTGGCGTCGGCGCTGCGCCGCAGCAGGGGACCACCTCGGCGCCTGACCCGGCCCAGATTCTCGCCTCGGCAACGCCGAAGGAGATCAAGCAGGCGGCCGAGCAGTACGGCGTCACGAACTCGCAGCTCGCACCGCTGCTGAAGCTGGCGAAGGGCAACTGATGGCGACCGCGATCCGCAAGCACGCTCGTGACTTCATCGCCGTTGCGGTGCTCCTCGTTGTGGCGCTCTTCGTCACCGGCTACATCTTCGAGAAGCAGCGGCTGCGCATCCCGATCCTCGAGGAGAAGCCCTTCGAGCTCAAGGCCGAGTTCACGACCGCTCAGGCGGTCGTCCCCGGGCAGGGCCAATCGATCCGGGTGGCCGGCGTGAAGATCGGCGACGTCGCCGATGTCGACGTCGAGAACGGCAAGGGCGTCGTCACCTTCGACATCGATCGCCAGTACCTGCCGATCTATAAGAACGCGACCATCCTGATGCGGCCGACGACGGCGCTCAAGGACATGTTCTTCGAGCTCGATCCGGGCAGCAAGTCCGCCGGGCGAGTACCAGGAGGGCGACACGATTCCGTCCGCGAACACGGCGCCGGATGTGAACCTGGATGAGATTCTCGCCGCGCTGGACTCCGACAACCAGGCGTACCTGCAGCTGCTTCTGGAGGGCGCCGGCAAGGGCCTGGACGGCCGCGACAAGGACCTCGGCAAACTGCTGGGCGGCCTCGGCCCGATCAACAACGACCTGGCCAGGCTCAACAAGATGGTGGCGACAAGGCGCGAGAACCTCGCCAACCTGATCCACAACCTCAACCTGCTGACGACCCGCGTCGGGTCGTCCGAGGACGACCTCACGAAGTTCGTCTCCTCGTCGGCGGGCGCTCTCGGCACGATCGCCGAGCAGGACCCGAACGTGCGGCGCGCGATCAGCCTCCTGCCCGGGACGCTCAACCAGGCCAAGACGACGTTCGTTGACACAACGAAGTTCGCGTCTCAGCTGGGCCCGGCGTTCGAGGCGCTGCGGCCGTTCGCCAGCAACCTCGACGAGATGAACGCCGCAGTGAAGTCGCTGGCTCTCGACACGACGCCGGTGATTCAGAACGAGATCCGCCCGTTCGTGCGCCAGGCGCGCAAGCCGGTGGACGATCTCAACACGGCCGCGACCGAGTACTCGGCCGCCGCCCCGCGCCTGACGACGATCACCAACAAACTCAACCGGCTCGTCAACATGGCCGCGCACAACCCGCACGGCGCGGAGCCCGAGGGCACGCCCGGCCGCGACGAGGGCTACCTCTACTGGGCCGCCTGGCTCGGCCACAACGGCAACACCGTGTTCTCGGCCGGCGACGGCAACGGCCTCTACCGCCGGATCTACTTCACCGCCGGCTGCGACCAGATCACCAACATCGTCAAGGGCGTGAATCCCGGGACGACCAACCCCCTGGCCGAGCTCGTCACCGGGCTGACGACCCCTGTCCTCGGCCAGATCTGCGGGCAGAACACCCCATAGGGATATGCAGAAGCAAGCTCCATCAGTCGGCCGGATCCTCATCGCAGCGGGCTTCACGCTGTCGTGCTTCGGCCTGATCCTGTTCCTCTGGACGGCCTTCGGTGGCCCGATCCCGCTGAAGCCGAAGAGCTATCAGATCACCGCTTACTTCCCGGAGGCCACGCAGCTGGCGGTCGAGTCCGACGTGCGGATCGGGGGCGTCTCGGTCGGCAAGGTCAAATCGATCGACCTCGCGCCAACCGAGGATCGGGTCAACGGCCAGGACACCACCGAGGCCGTGATGGAGATCAAGCCCGAGTTCGCGCCGATCTCCACCGACGCCAGGGCGATCCTGCGCCAGAAGACCCTCCTGGGTGAGACCTACGTGGAGCTCACGTCGGGGACCAAACCGAGCCCGCAGGCGGCCCCGGTGTCCCTCGGGACGGCTGCCAACGTCACCGACGCCCAGAGCGAGGACGTGAAGGCCATCCCGGAGGGCGGCACCCTGGGAATCAGCCGCACTCAGGATGCGACCGAGATCGACGAGATCTTCAACGCTCTCGACGACCAGACCCGGGCCGCGTTCCAGCAGTGGCAGCAGGAGTCGGCGGTCGCCGTCAATGGCCGCGGACTCGACCTCAACGACGCCTTCGGCAACCTCGGCCCGTTCCTCACCGACGCCTCGGACATCGTCGACGTCCTCGACCGCCAGAAGGAGGCGCTGAAGGGCCTGGTCCGCGACACCGGCACCGTCTTCGACTCGCTCAGCGCCCAGGACGACGCGCTGGCCGGGGCGATCACGGGCTCGGACAACACCTTCGACGCGCTCGCATCGGAGAACAAGGCACTCGCCGAGACCTTCCAGATCATGCCCACGTTCCAGCGCGAGACGCGTGCGACGCTGGAGCGCCTCGATCAGTTCCAGGCGAACACCAAGCCGCTGATCGACAACCTGATCCCTGTCGCTCGCGACCTCAGCCCGACGCTGGCCTCCGTCCGCAAGCTCTCGCCGAACCTCCGCGATCTCTTCGTCAAGCTCGGCGGCCTCGAGCAGGTCGCGAAGACGGGGCTGCCCGCCGCGAAGAGCTTCCTCGACGGCCTGCGCCCGGTCCTCGATCAGCTCGATCCGTTCCTGGCCAACCTCAACCCGGTGATCCGCTACCTCCAGTTCCAGGAGGGCTCGGTCGTCGACTTCCTCATGGCGCCGGGCGTGGCGCTCTCGGGCAAGTACGTCGGTCAGCCCGGCGATCCCGCTCCTCGCCACGGCCTGCGCCAGATCGGCTACGTCGGCCAGGAGGCGCTCTCGATCTATCCGCAGCGGCTCGCGACCAACCGCGGCAACGGCTACCTGCCCCCCGGCGCGTTGAACAGCTACAGCTCGGGCAAGAACGGGATCTTCCCCAACTTCGACTGCCGCAACACCGACTACGGGCCCGGCAGCACGCCGCCCGACGAGGATCAGATCCTGCCCGGCCAGAGCGTGCCCGGTGTCAACAACGGCAACCCGCCCGGGACCTCGCCCTCGCAGTTCGCCCCGTGTTACATCCAGGGCGACTTCCCGGGCCCGCCCGGCGACGACTTCGGCGGCGGCCGCTTCCCAAGCCTCTTCCAAGACCCGTAAATAGGATCTGCTTCGTGGCGGTCTTCAAATCCGCCCAGGACGTCTACGACACCCTGGGCCAGCTGTTCGTGGACCTTGCCGCGGATCCGGAGCTCGGGCCGAAGTTCCGCAAGGCCAACACGGTCCTGCGCTACGAGTACTCCGAGCCGGAGGCGACCATCACCCTCCGCCTCCTGGATGACCAGCCGGGCGACGTGGACTTCGGTGAGTCCGACATGGAGCCCGAGGTGACGATGTCGATGGCCGCCGACACGGCGCATGCGTTCTGGCTCGGCGAGGTCAACGTCACGGTGGCCCTCGCGCGAGGTCAGATCAAGGCCAACGGCCCGGTTGCAAAGATCCTCAAGCTCGTGCCGCTCGCCAAGCCTGTCTTCCCGCGCTACAAGGCCCTCCTCGAATCCCAGGGACGGGCTTGAACTCCGACGACTGGGCGGGGGCGGTCAAGGGCCTGGCCGACAAGCGCGGGCTGCGCTACGAGCCGGTCGGCGGGCTCAACCCGGTCGGCGGCCCGGTGGCGCTGTGTCCGGGCGGCACGAACCGGATCACGGGCCAGCTTGCCTCCGAGTTCTGGGGCGCCTCCTGCGACGCCGAAGAGCACGAGGAGGGCGGCTTGTTCAAGAAGACCGTGCTGCCCCGCTCGATCCTCGCCAAGTCGCACATGCCCGATCTCGCGAAGGTCGTGCCGATGTTCAACGTCGAGACGATCGAGCCGGGCGAGAAGGTCGAGCAGCTCGCCAGCCGTCGCAAGGTCGAGTTCGAGTCGATTGATTTCAACAGGCGCTTCCTCGCGACCGTGCCCTCAGACCACGATCCCATCGCCCTGCGCGAGCTGTTCAGCCCCGGCTTTCTCGATTGGGCCGCCCGGATTCCCAACCAGTGTGAGTTCGGGATCACCGACCAGCAGCTCTACTTCACCTGGCGCCTCGGCCAGCTCAGCGCCGACGAGTACGCGACCGCGCTCGACAACGCCGGCGGCCTCTTCAAGCGTCTGCGCAATGAGATGGAGGAGTCGGGCGAGCACACCTACCAGCCCGGCCCCTGGCACGCAGGGCTTGAGCCGTTCCCCAATAACTGACGGTCCGCCGCTGTGCTCGGCTTCGCCTCCGCCACCGGCGGGTCAGCTGTGCATCCGCTTCTTCGCGGTCCTGTAGAACCGCCGGTGGTTCTTGATGATGTCGCGGTAGCGCGCGATCCCCTTTGGCAGCTCGAAGCCGCCGATGAGCTTGCGCGGGACCAGTGCCCAGTCGCCTCCGGCGAGCTGGACGAGATCACCGCGCACCTGGAAGTTCTCCTGCCAGGTGAAGTCAGGGGCGTGAGCGTGCGCCGTAAGGCAGGCGCGCCCCTCGGTGAGTGGCAGCGCGGCGGGCGTTCCGGCGAACCGAATTCGGTGTCCGTTCGGATCGAGCTGGATCGGTAGCCGCACCGAGAGGGGGAAGCCGTCGGGCCCGACCCAGGAGACCACCGCGGTCTCGTGCCGTGAGCCGAGCTCGGTGATGCGCGAGTCCCAGGCGACGTCGCCACCGGTCGGCTCCGCGTGCGGGAGCGGGGGCTCCTCGGCGTGGCCGGATCGGACCTCCTCCTGATGTGAGTCGAGGATCTCCGGCTCGACCCCTGGATCGCCCCCCCGCCAGATGAACACGCGCTCGGGGCGCACCTTCACGTAGATGCGCGCGTAGTACCAGTTCATCGGGCCCATCAGGAAGCCGGGCGGCTGCATCTTCTTCGTCGCCGGAAGCTTCACCACCGACTCAGCCATGTAGCGATCCCGATTGGCGTCGAGGTCCTCCTCGTCGACGATCGCCGTCCCCTGGACGAGCACGCGGGTCTTCTCAGCAATCCCCGAGCCGGTCGGGTCGGAGAAGAGCAGCGCCACCCGGGGGTTGCGCCGCGCGTCGTCGGCCTTCTTCGGATAGCCGAGACCCGTGGTGATGTCGATCGTCTCGCCGCCGTCGGTGTAATACGGCGTCACCGGCCAGGTGATCGGCTGCTGGCGGGCGTCCACGGTCGTGTATTCCGTGGTGATGAAGCGCTCGAAGCAGCGCCGTACGTCTTCGGGAAGTGTCGCCGTCAATGGTCCCTCAATGGTCCGGCAGATGAGTGATGTCGGTGACGGCCTGATCGTAACCCTCATCCGTCGGGAGGAGGATCCGGTGACTCGCGCGGGTTCCGGCAACGCGCGGAAGCAGCGGCTCGACCCTGTCTCCCGGCGCCGCCGCGATCACGGCGTCAGCGTCTGAGAAGCCCAGCAGCGTCTCGAGGGTCTTGATCGTCGGGAACACGAGCTTGAGCTCTCCCGCCGCATGGGCGTCAAGCGCGGTCTGCGGAGCGAACCAGTCCGTGGCCGAGATCTCCGCCTCGTCGGGCTTGGGGGAGGAGTGGGGCGGGGCCAGGCCGACGAGGAAGTGGGTGTCGAAGCGGATGGGCACCACCTCCGGCGTGATCCAGCGCGACCAGGCGACGAGCTGAGGTTCCGGACCGAGCTCGACTCCCGTCTCCTCCTCCAGCTCGCGCGCCGCGCACTGCGCCGGCGTTTCGCCGGGTTCGATCGCGCCGCCCGGGAAGACCCAAACGCCCGGCATGAACCTGGCGGCCTCCGAGCGCTCGACCATCAGCACCTCGACGCCGCGCTCGGAGTGGCGGCCGCCGCGGCGCAGCAGCAGGATCGTCGCCGCCGGGCGGGGCACCGCAGGCTTCGACCCGGCATCGCTCACGATCGCGGACGATAACCTCCGCGCCGGTGACCACGGAGACCAAGCAATTGTGGATCTGCAGCTCGTGCGGGTTCATCTACGACCCGGACGAGGGCGACCCCGACGGCGGCATCCCGCCCGGGACCGACTTCTCGGAGATCCCCGACTCCTGGTTCTGCCCGGTCTGCGGTGCCCGCAAGGCCGACTTCGAGCCGTACGAGTAGCGAACAAGGCGCCTCAACAGCGGCGCGGCTCCGCTTCGGCCTTCGGCCTCCGCGATCGCTAGCCGAGGACGGCTTCGCGGCGGCGGCGGATCGTTCGGCTGGTGACGGCCCAGCCGAGGATCGCGACCAGGCTCAGCGGCAGCAGCACGGCGAGGGTGACGAGGCCGACGCCCGCGATCACCTCGAGCACCTGGCCGGAGTCGTGGAAGGCGTCACCGAGGCCCCAGCCGCCACTGCCGCCCGAGTCCGAGTGCTTCGAGGTGATGTCCAGATCGACCGTCGCGAAGTGGGCCTGGCGCTGTACGCCCTTGAGTTCGGTGCGGTAGGCGTCGGCGCTCGCGTTCAGCGAGTTGATCTGCGACTTCAAGATCAGCCGCGCTTGCCGAGTGTCCGCGTTGAGAAGCGCGATCCGCGCCCTGTGGATGCGCTCGAGCGTCCCCTGCAGCTCGCGCTGAGCGTGGACGGCCTTGGCGGTGATGTCCTGTCCACCTTCGGTCCGTGAGATCACGTCGGCGAGCCCGGAGAAGTCCGACAGGGCCTGGTCGAGCTGGCTGTAGGGAATCTCGAGCTCAAACGAGGCTCGCGCGCCGGCCTGGTCGGTGGTCACGCGGGAGTCGCTGACGATCCCGTTGTGGCTGTCGGTGACATCAACGACCTGGTTGGCAACGTCCTGAACCTTCGCGGCCTCGGTGCCAAGCGACAGGCGCGCGGTTGCGTCGACGAGCCGGTTGTCGGTTCCGGCGGCGACGCCGGCCGGCCCGTTGTCAGGGCTGATCGGCGCGAGGTCGCCCGCGGACGGGGCGGCGCCGGCGGCGGCGCCGGCGGAAGCCGAGCTCTCCGGAGCGACGAGGGCGCGCCCGTCGGAGTTCGTCCCCGAGGACTCGGCGGCGCTGGAGGAGCGTGAGGCGGGCGCCGTCAGGCCGCTGTCGCTGCCGCTCTGCGAGATCACGACGCCGACGACCACCAGGGCGGCGGTCGCCGCGCCGACCGGCATCAGGATGCGCCGCGGCGGCGTCGAGGAGATCCGGTCCCACGCACGCCGAAAGGGGCCGGCGGCGCGGCCCTTTGCGGCGATGCGCGGCCCGAGTCCCGCGCCCGGTGGGAAGTCGGCGGCGGCCCACTCATCGAGGCGCCGGGCGAAGTCCGGATCGGGCTCGGGGCGCATCGCGCGCAGCTCCCGCTCGATCTCCTCAGTCGTCATCGCACGCCTCCCTCAACTTTTCCATGGCACGGTGCAGCCTCGTTCCCGCGTTTGACTCACTTACTCCAATTGCTTCGGCGATCTCAGCGTTGCCCAGGCCGGCGAAGAACTTCAGCGCGATCAGCTCGCGCTCGCGGGGCGAGAGCGTCGCCAGCGCCGCGCTCAGCACCGAGCGCCGCATCGCCGACTCGACCGCCTCCTCATGCGCCTGGCTCGCGATCTCGTCGATGGGGTCATCGGCCAGCTCGGTGTGGCGCTTGCGACGCCGCAGCTCGTCGAGCGCCGCGTTGCGGGCGATGCCGAAGAGCCAGCCGCGATGCGACCCGCGACTCGGGTCGAAGCTCGAGCGGCGACGGTAGGCGCGCTCGAACGCCTGAGCGGTCACGTCCTCGGCGGCGCTGCGATCGCGCAGCATTCCGCTGACGTAGGCAAAGACGTCGTCGCGGCTGGTGCGATAGAGCTCCTCGAACGCGAGGTCGGCCTCTGCCGGGGCGTCCATCGCGGGGGCGACAAGGGTCTGGGTCACGGCCTTATTACGGCCCCTCCGGCGATCCATCACAGCGGATTATCGAGATGAGATTTGCGCGCTGCGGTGCAACTACGCGGCGGCCCGGAGCTCGAACTCTTGCGCGGGGCCGTAGGCCGACTCATAGGCGGCGACGATCGCATCGGCCGTGATCTCCACGAGGCGGGCGAGGTCGGTCTTGGAGATCGCGAGTGGGGGCATCAGCACGATCGTGTCGCCCAGCGGGCGGATGATCGCCCCTCGCTCGCGCGCCGCGAGCGTCACCCGGTGACCAAGGGCCAGGGCCGGGTCGTGCTCGCCGAGGTCGATCCCGATCATGAACCCGCGGCCGCGCACCTCGGCCACCTCCGGCATCGCGGCGACCGGGCCGAGCAGCTCGCCGAGCAGGCGCATCTTCGGCTGCAGCCGAAGCACCGTCTGCTCGCGCTCGAACACCTCGAGACTGGCGATCGCGGCGGCGCAACCGAGCGGATTGCCGGTGAACGTGTGTCCGTGGAAGAAGGTTCGGCCCTCCTCGGGCCCCCCGAGGAACCCCTCGTACACGCGCTCGGTCGCGAGCGTCGCCGCGAGGGGGAGGTAGCCGCCGGTGAGCCCCTTGCCGAGGCAGAGGAAATCGGGCGCGACGCGCTCCTGCTCGCAGGCGAACATCGTGCCGGTGCGCCCGAAGCCGGTGGCAACCTCGTCGGCGATCAGGAAGACCCCATGGGCCTCGGTGATCTCGCGAACGCGCCGGAGGAAGCCAGGGGGCTGAGTGAGGATTCCGGCCGCGCCCTGGACCAGGGGCTCGACGATCACAGCGGCGATCTCGCGGCCGTGCAGGTCGAGCAGTCGCTCGAGCCGGCGGGTGTCGCCCGGGTCGACGCGGTGCGACTTGAAGAGCAGCGGGCCGAAGGCTCCGTGGAAGGTGTCGATGCCGCCGACCGACACCGAGCCGATCGTGTCGCCGTGATAGGCGTTGGTCAGGCAGACGAATGAGTTGCGCTGATCGCGCCCCTCGTCGCGCTGGCGCCAGTACTGAAAAGCCATCTTCAGGGCGATCTCGACCGCCGTCGAGCCTGACTCCGAGTAGAAGACGCGGTTGAGCCCGGGCGGTGCGATGTCGACGAGTCGGGCTGCCAGCTCCGCAGCGCCCGGGTGGGTGAGGCCGAGCATCGTCGAGTGGGCCACGCGACCGAGCTGGTCGCGGATCGCCGCGTCGAGCGCGGGGTGGCCGTGGCCGTGGACGTTGCACCACAGCGACGAGACACCGTCGATGTAGCGCCGGCCATCGGTGTCGATGAGGTCGGTGCCCTCGCCGGACTCGATCGCGAGTGGCGCGGACTCGACCCAACCCTGCTGCTGGGTGAAGGGATGCCAGAGGTGCCGGTGATCGAGGTCGGTCACTGAGGCCGTCATCCGCAGCGGACACTAGGTCTCGGCGCGGCGGCAAAAGCGCGCCCGATCTGTGACCCACGTCACACTCATTTCAGTTGTGCAATCGTTTCAGCGCTGCAACTATTGCAGCAGTGACAACCATCTCGATGACAGATCGCGAGCTCGGCTACCGCCTCGGCGCGGTGATGTTGCGTTGTATGAGCGCCGACGGCGGGACCGCCATCCGCGTGATCGACGAGAGCGGGCTGACCTTCACCCAGATGAAGGTCCTGATGACGCTCTCCGGGGCCGAGGAGGCGCCGACGCTGAAGCCGATCGCCGAGGGCCTCGGGCTCTCGCTGCCCTCCGCCAGCCGCGCCGTCGACGGGCTCGTCAAGCGCGACCTCGTCGCGCGCACCGAGCATCCCGACGATCGCCGCCAGCGGCTGCTGTCACTCACGGCCGGCGGTCGTGAGCTCGCCGAGAAGGTCGTCGCCGCACGCCTCGAGGGCCTCGGCCAGTTCGCCGCATCGCTCTCCGATGAAGAGCGCGAGCGACTCGGCGAGGCGCTCGACCTACTCCTCGAGCGCGACGAGATTGCAGACATTTACCGCCAGTACAGAAGGCAGGCTCGCTCATGACCCGTTACCGACACCTCATCACCGACGAGAACTCGAAGTGGTGGACGCTCGGGGCGATGTGCTTCGCGCTGTTCATGATGATGCTCGACAACACCGTCGTGAACGTCGCGCTCCCGTCGATCCAGCGCGACCTCGGCGCCAGCCTCTCCAGCCTCGAGTGGGCGGTCAACGCGTACACCCTCAGCTTCGGCGTTCTGCTCGTGACCGGCGGGCGCCTCGGCGACATCTTCGGACGGCGCAAGGCGTTCCTCGCCGGCGTGACCATCTTCGCCCTGTCCTCGGCCACCGCCGGACTCGCGCAGGACACGACGATGCTGATCGTCAGCCGGGTCGTTCAGGGCGTTGGCGGCGCGCTGATGATGCCCGCGACGCTGTCGATCGTCACCAACGCCTTCGAGCCGAGCGAGCGCGGCAAGGCGATCGGCACCTGGGCCGGCGTCTCGGCGCTGGCGCTGGCGATCGGTCCGGTCGTGGGCGGCCTGCTGACCGAGCACGTCTCCTGGCGCGCGATCTTCTACCTCAACATCCCGGTCGCGGCCGGCGCGATCGCGGCGACGATCTTCGCGGTGCGCGAGTCGCGCGACGAGTCGGTCGGACGCGAGATCGACTACCTGGGCGTCGGCGCGATCACGGTCGGGCTCACATCGCTCGTGCTCGCGCTGATCGAGGCCAACTCCTGGGGCTGGGGCTCGGCGCGCATCATCGGGCTGCTCGCGCTCTCCGTCATCGCGCTCGTCGGCTTCGTCTTCATCGAGCGCCGCGTTCCCGCGCCGATTGTCGAGCTGCCTCTGTTCGCGAGTCGCAACTTCGTCGGCACGAACGTGGTCGCGCTCGTGGTGACCTTCGCGATGATGGCTCAGTTCTTCTTCGTGACGCTCTACATCCAGGACGTCCTCGGCTACTCGCCGGTTGAGACGGGCCTGCGCTTCCTGCCCTCGACGCTGATGATCGTCCTGATCGCGCCGATCGCCGGCCGCATGACCGATCGCATCGGGGCGCGCTGGCTGATTGGCGGCGGCCTCGCGATCGTTTCCGTCTCGCTCTTCTGGCTGACGACGATCGACGTCAGTACGACCTACTCGGACATCTGGCCCTCGTTCGTCCTCATGGGCATCGGCATGGCGCTGGTGATGTCACCGATGTCGACCGCCGCGATGAACTCCGTCGCCGTCAACAAGGCGGGCGTCGCCTCCGGACTGCTTTCGATGAACCGGATGGTCGGCGGTTCGCTGGGCGTCGCCGTGATCGGCGCGGTCTTCGCCGCCCAGGCACCGGCCGGCGTCAAGGACCCGGTCGCATTCGTCGGCGCCTTCAGCTCGGCGATGTGGGTCACGACCGGCGTCGCCGCCCTCGGCGCGATCGTCGCGATCACCCTGATCCGCGGCAAGGCCGAGCGCCCCGAGTCGGTCGCGGAGGCCGAGGCCGCCACCACGGCCCCGGGCGAACTCGCCACGGGCGAGCTGGCCACCATCAACGCCTAGGCAAAATCCGGCGATCGCCGGGTCGTTACCCCTGGAGTGGCGAAAATCCGGCGATCGCCGGATTTTCTCTAGGCCAGGTTCAGGCGCGGCCAGGAGCCCGGGTTTGCGAGATCCAACCGCGGTAGAACCTCCACCCTTACCCGCGCCGTTGTTCGAATCGTGTCGCGGTTTGAGAGCTCCATCGCGCTCGGCTCGCCGGGCCACGGGTTCAAGACCACGGCACGGACCTCCAACCCGGCCCCCCTCACCGCCTCGATCGTCAACAGCGTGTGGTTAATGGTCCCCAACCCGGGCGACGCGACGATCACAACCGGCAGCCCGAGCGCGACCGCGAAGTCGCGCACCAGGTACGCGCTAGTCAGGGGGACGAGGAAACCGCCCACACCCTCTGCCACGAGAACATCAGCACCCCTCGCTGCCCGTTCTGCACGGTCGAGCAGCACCGCCGGGTCGATCTCCTCCCCCGCCATTTCGGCCGCCAGATGCGGCGATACGGCCGGGCCGTAGCGGTACGGCGCAATCTCGTCATCGCCCTGCGCCGAACGCGCCGCCCGCCGCAGCAGCTCGTGATCCGCCTCGATGCCGTCGAGCTCGTCGAGCCCACTCACCGCGGGCTTGAACACGGCGACGCTGCGACCGGAGGCGGCGGCGGTGTGAGCGATAACCGCCGCGACGACGCTCTTGCCGACCTCGGTGCCCGTCCCCGTTACAAAGACGCTCACGCCGCGCGGCGCAACCCGAGGCCCGCGTTCGCGGCGCCGACCTGGGGCGACTCGCCCGCGATGAGGCCCAGGGCGCGCGCGTGGCGGGCGATCACGTGTGCCGCGCCGCGCAGCTCGTCGGCGCGGTGGGTGGCCATCACCGTCAGCCGCAATCTCGAGCTGCCCTCCGGCACCGTCGGTGGCCGGATCGCCTGGGCGAAGACGCCGTCGCGCAGTGCCCGCTCGCAGAGCGCTGTCGCCGCCCTCGCGTCGCCGACGATCAGCGGCATGATCTGCGTCCGCGAACCGCCGACCTCGAGGCCCTCCGCCGCGAGCGCGCCTCGCAGGGTCGCCGCGTTGCGACGCAGTTGCTCGACGATGTAGGGGCGCGACTCGAGTACGTCGAGCGCGGCGAGCGCCGCGCCGATCGGACGGCGGCGGAGGCGCTGTCGAGTAGATGAACGGCCGGGCCGTGTTCATCGAGCAGTTCGACCAGCTCCGCCGAAGCACATGCGTAGGCGCCGTACCCGCCAAGTGCCTTGCCCAGGGTGCCGATGACGATGTCGACCTCGCCGCGAGCCCCGCTGCGGCGACCGCACCGCGCCCGCCGGGCCGAGAGCACCCGTGCCGTGGGCCTCGTCGACCATCAGCATGCAGCGGTTGCGCCTGGCGAGCTCGACGAGGTCGCACAGTGGCGCGACGTCGCCGTCCATCGAGAAGACGCTGTCGGTGACGATCAGGCTTCGCGTCCGCGCCCGCCTCGCGCAGCCCCCACTCGAGATGGTCGGCATCGCGATGGCGGTAGACGAACGTGCGAGCACCCGCCAGCCGGCAGCCGTCGATGATGCTGGCGTGGTTGAGCTCGTCGGAGAAGACGACGCCACCGTCGCCGGCGATGGCCGAGACCACACCGATGTTGGCGAGGTAGCCCGAGCCGAAGAGCAGCGCGGCCTCGGCGCCCTTGAACGCGGCCAGCCGCCGCTCCAGCTCGCAATGAATGCGACATCGAGCCGGAGATCAACCGCGACGCGCCCGCGCCCGCGCCGAACCGCTCGGCCGCCTCCGCCGCAGCCGAGCGAACGCGTGGATGGTCGGCGAGGCCCGAGGTAGTTGTTCGAGCACAGCAGCAGTACCTCGGCGCCGTCGAGCTCGACGCGCGTGCCCCCTGCGCGCCCTCGATCGTCCGCAGCTGACGATGAAGACCCGCGGCGCGGATCCGAGCCAGACGCTCCGCTGCCTCACTCACTTAGGCAGCGCGTTCGGAACTAGGCGCCTCAACAGCGGCGCGGCTCGGATCCGCCCGCTTTCGTTCCGGGTAGCCCGGCACCGCGCCCTTCTTCTTGATCACCCGCAACTGCGTCGACGGGTCCCAGAAATTCGCCTCGGCCTGGCTGTCGATCAGCTCGTCGATTGGCGTCGCGGGGTCTCGCCGTCAAGCCAGCCCTCGCGGTTGTCCGGGCGCGGGTTGGCGCCGTTGTCGGCCTGACGGGCGACATTGAGGCCGAGCTCGGTGAACATCTCGCGGTCCTCGGCCGGCTCGGCGCCGAGCGTCGTGAGGAAGTTGCCCATCATCACGCCGTTGAGCCCCGCCCTCACCGCGAGCGGCTGCAGCTCGCCGAGGTTCTCCACCCGCCCTCCGCAGAGGCGGAAGAGCGCGTCGGGGAGGATCAGGCGGAAGATCGCGATCCACTTGACGACCTCCCACGGGTCCATCAGGCTCGCGATCGCCGAACTTCGTCCCGGTGCGCGGGTTGAGGAGGTTGATCGGCACCGAGGTCGGGTCGATCTCCGACAGCTCGAACGCCATCTCGACGCGCTGGCGCGGGCTCTCACCGAGGTTGAGGATGCCGCCGACGCAGGTCTCCATGCCAGCCTCCTTGACGGCGTCGATCGTGCGCATGCGGCCCTCGTAGCGGACGGTCGTGGTCACCTCCTCGTAGTAGGAGCGCGCGGTCTCGACGTTGTGGTGGACGCGCTGGATCCCGGCATCGGCGAGCTCCTTGGCCCGCGCCTCGGAGATGTGGCCGATCGAGGCGCAGCGCTTGAGGTTCGTGTGCTCGGCGACGAGCTTCGCGCCCTCGACGATCTTCTCGAAGTCGCGCTTGGAGAGCCCCTGGCCCTGGGTGACCATGCAGAAGCGATGCGCGCCGGCCGCCTCGGCCGCCTTCGCGTGCTCGAGGATCTGATCGGGCTCCATCATCGCGTGCATCGGCGTATCGGCCTCCGCGTAGCGCGACTGGGCGCAGAAGCCGCAGTCCTCGGCGCACCCGCCCGACTTGGCGTTCACCAGCGAGCAGAGGTCGGTGGAGTCGGCGAAGCGCTCGGTCCGCACCGCCCAGGCGCGCTCGACCAGCTCGCCGATCTCATCGTGGTCGGTGAGCTCGCCCGAGCTCCAGGGCCTCCTCGAACGTGATCAGCGACGGCATCGATGGCGAACGCTAGGCACACGTCCGGACGTTCCCTCGCGGGCTAATCTCACGCCCGATGTCGATGCGCGACCGCCTGGTAGGGGGGTGGACGCTGGTCCTCGCATGCCTGGCGCTCGCGCTGCTCGCGAGCCCGGCGCGCGCCGCCGATTCCGGTCAGCGGATCATCAACGGCCAGCCGATCGCGATCGAGCAGGCCCCCTGGCAGGTTGCGATCGCGCTCAATCACGACCGTTACCAGGGCGGCAGCCTGGCGCGCTTTGCCTGCGGCGGGGTGTTGATCGCTCCGAACGTGGTCCTCACGGCCGCCCACTGCGTCTACAACACGCCGGTCGCCAATAACTTCTTCAACGGGCCGGAGCAATTCGAGGTCTACGTCGGGCGGACAAAGCTGTCGTCTGGGCAGGGGCAGGTGATCCCGGTGGCGGCGGTGTCCTACCTGGTGGCGGATGCGTCGGGGACGACGCAGCTCGAGACCGTCGGCGGCCCCGACGTCGGCACCCAGCTCTACGAGACGAACACCTACACCTGGGACCTCGCCGTGCTCTCGCTGAGCTCGCCGGCCACCGTCGGCACCCCGGTCCAGCTCGCCGGCGCCGACGAGCGCAAGACCTGGCGCGGCGGGATCACCGCCCTCTTGACGGGCTGGGGAGCCCTCAGCCCTGCACCCCCATATGGGGTGTCCGACGACCTCTACGCGGTGCAGGTGCCAATGGTCTCCGACGCGGACTGCGCCCAGAACCACGGCGCGAACTTCAGCGTCGCGTCACAGGTATGCGCGGGCCCCGTCGAGGGTGGGTTCGGCGGCTGCCGGGGCGACAGCGGCGGCGCGCTCGCCGTGCCCGTCGAGGCCGGCTCGACGCTGGGCGTGCGCCTCGCCGGGCTGGTCAGCCTCGGCGGACCCGATTCCTGTTCGCAGGCGGGGTTCATCGATCAGTACGTCCGCGTCTCCGACGCGCCGATCCGCGACGCCATCGTGCGCGGGATCCAGCCGTACGTTTCGACCCCGCTGGTCGGCTCCGGCGCGCGCCCGTACGCGCCGCCGCGGACCAGGCTCGGCAAGCACCCGAAGCGCCACACCCGCCATCACGTGGCGCGGTTCGCGTTCACCGCCAACGAGCCCGCGACGTTCGCCTGCAAACTCGACCACACCCCATGGGCCGCCTGCGCGACCCCCTTCAAGCAGAAGGTGGGCAGCGGCAAGCACAGGTTCAAGGTGCGCGCGACCGACGCCTTCGGCCAGGTGGACGCGACGGCAGCGAAGTTTCGCTGGAAGGTCAGGCACAAACCTTCGAGGCGTTAGCCGAGCCGCGCCGCTGTTGAGGCGCCTGGTTCATAGAGCGGCTCGTTATGCAGCGTCTCCCAGAGGTAGATGCTGGCGAGCGTGCGGTGCGGGCTCCAGCGCTCACCGAGCCGCTCGACCTCCTTTGGCGGCGGGATCTCGTCGAGGCCGAACTGGATCTCGACGGCGCGGCGGATGCCGAGGTCGCCGGTGGGGAGGACGTCCGGCCGCTCGAGGAAGAACATGCAGAACACCTGGGCGCTCCAGAGGCCGAAGCCGCGGACCGCTGTGATCTCGGCGATCACCTCCTCGTCGGCGAGCTGTCCGAGGCGGTCGAGCTCGAGCTCGCCGCTGAGACGTGCGCGGCCAGGTCGCGCACGTACTCGACCTTGCGCCACGAAAGCCCGGCGTCGCGGAGCGCCTGCGGATCGACGTCAAGAGCGCCTCGGGGCTCGGCGTCTCGCCGCCGAAGAGCCCGAGACCCGGCCGTAGATCGCGGCGGCGGCCTTGACCGAAACCTGCTGGCCCACGACGCTGCGAAGCAGCGTCCCGTAGGCGTCGACGGCCAGGGTGCGCTTGCGTCGGGTCTCCATGGAGAGCTCCCCGTACTCGTCGATCGAGCCGCGCCCATCACGGGATCCGACGCGGCGAGCTCACTGTGAGCGCTCATACGGGCCACGCTAGTCAACGCCGCGCTTAAGGATCCGTGAGGTCCGGTCGCTAATCTGCCCCGCTGGTCGCTGACCGGGCCCTCGGGCCGAGACAAGCGCGCGTCAGGCGTGTTGTCAGCTGCCGAGGGGCAAATGAAGGACGCTACCTCCGCATCCAAGCTGGTGGTTGCCGTGCTTGCGCTCGGGTTCGTCGTGCTGCTCGCGCACGCCCTGCCCGGTGGGTCGACCGAGACCGCCGGCGCGCAGATCGTGCCGCCGGCGAAGCCGAACATCATCGTCCTGTTCACCGACGACCAGGAGTCGCGCTCGATGCGGGTGATGAAGATCACCGCCAAGAAGCTCAAGCGCAACGGCGTGACGATGAAGCACTACTACGACAACTTCCCGCTCTGCTGCCCGGCGCGGACGACGCTGTTCACGGGCCAGTACGCGCACAACCACGGGGTGCTGTCGAATGTCCCGCCCGACGGCGGGTATGGCGTCTTCAACAACCTTCACGGCGACAACTACCTGCCGCTGTGGCTACAGGCCGCCGGCTATCAGACCTCCTACATCGGCAAGTTCGAGAACGGCTACGCCGAGCCCGACGCCTACGGGACAACTCCCACCGACGTCCCCAAGGGCTGGAACGACTGGCACGTCCTGGCGCCCTCCCGCGCGCAGTACTTCAACTACACCCTCAATCAGAACGGCAGCCTGCGCAAGTACGGCGACGCGCCGGAGGACTACAGCACCGACGTGTTCACGAAGAAGGCGCGGAACTTCATCCGCGCCAACGTCCGCGCGCAGTCGCCCTTCTACCTGGAGCTGGGCTACGCGGCCCCCCACGGCGGTGGTGGCGGTGACCCCGGTCGTTCGTGCAACCGGGCTGCGGTCCCCGCACCGCAGGACCTGGGCACGCTCAAGCACAAGTTCAAGGGCATCCTGCCGCCGTCGTTCAACGAGGCGGACGTGTCGGACAAGCCGACGCCGATCGCGACCAAGCCGCCGCTGACGCCGGGCCAGGTCTCCGACACGCTGCGCAAGCGGCGCTGCGCCTGGGAGTCGCTGCTCGCCGTCGATCGCAGCGTCGGGACGATCTCCAACGAGCTCGCGCGCGACGGCATCGACCAGAACACCTACATCTTCTTCCTCTCCGACAACGGCTTCATGCGTGGGGAGCACCGGATCCGCGACAACAAGCGCTTCCTCTACGAGGAGTCGGCGCGGGTGCCGTTCATCGCGGTCGGCCCAGGGATTCCGCAGGGGCAGAGCTCGAGCGACATCGTCGTCAACGCCGACCTCAACCCGACGATCATGCAGCTCACCGGCGCGACGCCGGGCGTCGTCCAGGACGGCATGTCGCTGCTACCGAACCTGTTCGATCCCAAGCTCGAGCGCGGGCGAGCGATCGTGCTCGAGGCCTACGCCGGAAGCCCGATCATCGGCCTGCACACCTCGCGCTACGTCTACACCGAGTGGCACGACGGCACGACGGACGACGGCCCCTACGAGCCGGCTCCGGAGAAGGAGCTCTACGACATGTACGCGGATCCGTACCAGCTCAACAACCTTGCGGCCGATCCCGCCTATGCGTCGGTTGTCGATGAGCTCGGCAATGAGCTCGACGACCTGATCAAATGCGCCGGGGACAGCTGTCGAACGGAGCCGTCGGGCGACTTCACGTTTGCGAACGGAGGCGTCGGCGCGGACGGCTGCATGGTCTCGCCGGTGACCGCGTCGTTCACGTCGACCTCGAACCTCTCGACGATCGTCGGCGTGAGCTTCCGCGCCGGCGGCCAGCTCATCACGAGCGACACCGAGGCGCCGTATGAGGCTGTCATCCCCGATGAGGCGATTCGGTCCGCGGAGCCGAAACGCGCGAGCGTGCTCGCTGAGGTTCTGTACACCGACGGCCGCCGGCTGACGCTACCCGCCAAGATTCGCCTGTGCTGAGCATGCGAAGGGGACCTCTCGTGGCGATCGCGATCGCCGTCGCTGCCGTGACCGTGGTTGCGGGCTGCGGCGGTGGGGACGACGAAAAGCCCAACCCGCTGGTCAAGCCCAACCCGGCCTACGGCGAGCAGCCGAACATCGTCTTCGTATACGTGGACGATCAGGACCTCGCGTCGTTTAAGCGCCGGATCATGCCCAACACGTTCCGGCTGATCGTCGACAAGGGCACGAACTTCACCAACTACTTCGATGCCACATCCCTGTGCTGCCCGGCGCGCGCGGCCATTCTGACCGGTCAGTACGGCCACAACAACGGCGTGTTGGCAAACAAGCCCGGGTACGCGGATCTCGACGAGAAGGACAACATCCTGTCGGTCTGGCTGCAGCGGGCCGGGTACCAGACGGCGATCGCCGGCAAATACCTGAACGGCTATGACAAGTACGTCCCCGACAAGGACGAAGTTGCGCCCGGGTGGGATCTCTGGTCGGTCGAGGTCGGCAACGCCCGCGCCTACACGAAGTTCACGCTGGCGGTCAACGGCAAGCAGCGCAAGGAGCGCTACGACGGCCAGTACATCACCACGGTGCTGAACAACCGCGCCGAGGACGACATCCGCACCTTCGCTAAGCAGGACAAGCCCTTCTTCGTCTACGTCCCGCAGACGGCCCCGCACGTCGAGAACATCAATGCCAACAGCGGCGGCCCCTGCGGCGGTCTGTCCGTGCCCGCACCCCGCGACCAGGGGCGCTTTCCAAACACGAAGCTGCCGCGCCTGCCTGGAGTGCTGGAGCGAAACGTCTCCGATAAGCCAGCCATCGTCCGCGGCCAGCCGCCGATCGGCGAGCGCCGGCGGAAGATCCTTCGCCATCGCTACGAATGCCGCGTCGAGACGCTGCCCGCGGTCGACCGCGGCGTCGCGGGGATCGTCCGCACACTGCGCCAGACGCACGAGCTGAACAACACGATCATCGTCTACTCGTCCGACAACGGGGTCTTCGACGGTCAGCACCGCCTGCCGGGCGGCAAGGGCCTCGCATACGACGAGGCCGCGCACCTCCCGCTGGCCATCCGCGTGCCGCCGAAGTACCTGGGCGGCGCGACGCCGCCTGCGGTCTCGAACGAGCTCGTCTCGAACATCGACCTGGCGCCGACGTTCGCCGACTGGGCCGGGGCCCAGACCTGCCCCGACGCCGGCCCCTGCCGCGTGATGGACGGTCGCTCGCTGCTCCCGGTGCTGAGCGGCGACAGCTCGGCCTGGCCGCCCAATCGCGCGATCTCCCAGGAGCTGGCCCTGAACAACAGCTCGGTTGCGCCAGGGCGCGGAATCTCCTGCAAGTTCGAGGGTGCCCGGCAGGGCCGCTGGCTGTATATCCGCCATACCTCGCTCCCGAATCTGAAAACGGGCGCGTGCGAGCCGGCGGCTGTCCCGGAGCTCTACGACGAGGTCAAGGACCCCTACGAGCTGCGCAACCTCGCCTCGCCGACGGTGAAGTCGGATCAGCGCGCCAAGGTCGCCGAGCGTCACATGGCCGCGCTTGCCGACCAGCTCTCGACCTGCGCCGGCATCGAGGGCCGCGACCCCGAGCCCGCCAGCGGCCACTACTGCCGCTAGGCGCTAGCCGCTAGCCCCGGTCGTGGGCGGGCAGCGAGGGAGTGCGATTCGGACGCCCTAGGTGCACGCAAGGCGCGCAGATCCGCGCACAACGGCGACGCCGCAACCGCTGGCCCGGCAGGGTGTCCCTCGCTCCGTTCTATAGGGCGGCGCGAGGGACACCCTCCGCGAAAAGAGCGCACGGAACGCGCGACGAACGTCACGAACGGTGCCTGCCGTCCACCCTTTACCGCCTGACGCGGCCGCGAGCCGGGACGAGCGCCCAGGGAGGCTGCCGCTAGCCGATCACCCAGTCCGCAATCTCGTCGCGGTCGAAGCGATAGGCCTCGGGGCTCGAGCGGTCGATGCCGCCGACCACGAGATGCGGAATCGCGTCGCGCTGGGCGAGGTGCAGCACCTCCTCCGGCGTCGTCTCCAGCTCGGCGGCGACCTCGTTGATGCTCAACAGCCGCGGATCGTCGGGCCAGTCGACGAACCGCGCCGCCTCACGCCGCTCGCCGTAGGACTGCGCGAAAGCGCGAACCACCAGCGCGAACATCACGCAGGCGACGAGGATGCCGAGCAGGGTCATCCGCCGAAATTAGCGGCCCTGCCAGCGGGGCTTGCGCTTTTCAGCGAACGCCCGGATGCCCTCGCGGAAGTCCTCGGAGGCGAAGCACGACTGGCGCAGCTCGATCAGCTCGCGCTCTTGCTCGGGGGTCAGGCGCCCTGGATTTCGCGCGAGCGTTTCGATCGCGGCCTTGTTGCCGGTCATCGACAGCGGGGCGTTGCCGGCGATCTCCGCGGCGAGCTCGATCGACGCCGCCTCGACCTCGTCGTCGTCTGCGACCCAGTTGACGAGGCCGATGCTCTCGGCGCGGTCGGCGTCGACGTTCCGCCCGGTGAGAAAGAGCTCGCGCGTGTAAGCGACGCCGATCACGTCGATGAAGCGCTCGAGCCCGGTGTGGCCGTAGATCAGCCCGAGCTTCGCCGGCGGCATGCCGAGCTTCGCGCCGGCGGCGCAGAGGCGCAGATCGCAACGCACCGCGAGCTCGAGGCCGCCGCCAAGGCAGTGGCCGTTGATCGCGGCAAGCACCGGGTAGGGGTGGGCGCTCACCGCCTCCATCGCGGCGTGGAAGGGGTGCGCGACGAGCGCCTCGGCCTCCTGCTCGAAGCTCGAGTCGTCGATCGCGCCGATGTCGTAACCGGCCGAGAAGGCTCGACCGCTGCCCGTGATGACGATGCAGCGCGTCTCGATGCCGTCGGCGAGCTCGGGCAGCGTCGCCGCGATTGCGTCGAGGACCTCGTGGTCGAGCGGGTTGCGCTTGTCCGGATTGTTGAGCGTGAGCCGGGCTACGGCCTCTGCCGGGCGATCGAGGACGATCTTCCCGGAAGCGAGCTCGGTCACTACTCGAGGACGACGAGGACGTCGCCCTCCTGCACCGACTGACCCTCCTCGCAGCGGATCTCCTTGACGGTGCCGTCGTCCTCGACCTCGACCGGCATCTCCATCTTCATCGACTCGAGAATGACCACGGTGTCCCCGTCGGAGACCTCGTCGCCGACCGCGACCTCGATCTTCCAGACGGTTCCGGTGATGTGAGCTGCGACGTCTGTCATCAGGCGAGGACAATATCCGGCCCACCCGATGACTGAACCCACCGACCAGCTGCTCGTGATCATCGCCGCCCGCGACGAGGCCGACCGGATCGGCGCGACCGTCGCCGCTCTACGCGCCGCTCTGCCCGCCGCCGAGATCTGGGTCGCCGACGACGGCTCGACCGATGGCACCGCTGAAGTCGCCATGTCGGCGGGCGCTCGGGTCGTAAGGCGGGGTCGCCCGCACGGCAAGGGCGGGAACATGACCGCCGCCGCAGCGGCCGCCCTCGACGGCGTTCCGGCCGATGCGGCGGGGATCGCGCTCGTGTGTGATGGCGACCTTGGCGCATCGGCGTCGGCCCTGACCGGGCTCATCGACGCGGTCGCCGCCGATCGGTGCGACCTCGCGATCGCCGCGTTTCGTAGCCGCGTTGGCGGCGGCTTCGGCATCGCGCTGCGCTTCGCACGTTGGGCGATTCGCAGCCGCAGCGGCTACGAGGCCGCAGCGCCGATCTCCGGGCAGCGGGCGATGCGCCTGGAGGTCCTGCGGGCGGTCCTGCCGTTCGCCGCGGGCTATGGGATGGAGGTGGGCATGACCGTCGACGCCGTGGGCGCCGGCTACCGCGTCGACGAGATCGAGCTCGATCTCGAGCACCGGGCCACCGGGCGCACGCTGGGTGGTTTCGCACATCGTGGCGCGCAGCTGCGTGACTTCGTGCGTGCCTGGCTTGAGCGCCGGGCGTGAAGGCCACTGATCCGTCCATTCCGCTAAGGCATGCGGGGTTCGCGGCCGATCCATTCGTCCGTGACCCCGATCATCAGAACTTCCCTCGCCGCCCTCGCGGCCACCCTGCTCGCCCTGCTCTTCGCCGGCCCCGCCTCCGCCTCCGGTGGCTCCGGTTCGTCCGCCGTGAGCCTCAACCAGGTCCGCGGCGAGCTGCGCCAGGCCAGCGATGCCCTCGACCGCATCTGGGGCGACGACTCCTCCGACGACGCGGACGATGACACCACCTGCGACGACGACACCTGCGACGACCCCGCCGACGATCCGGCCGACGACGTTTCCGACGGCAGCGGCATCGACCTGACCGCGGTTGCCGACAATCTCGCGCACACCGCTGCCGCCAAGCAGCTTGCCGGGAAGGTCAAGAAGGGCAAGAACCGGGCGCTCGCGATGATCGCGGTCACCGATCAGGCCGACGACAACGTCTTCGAGTACGCCGACGACATCGGCTGGGTCGACTCAGATCAGCAAGCCACCTTCGTCGACGCCCTGAACCAGAGCCTTGCCGTTCGTGGCGGCTCGGTCTCCGCGCTGATCGCGATGGCCGCCAAGCAGACCGAGTCCATCCGCAGCAAGCTGCTCGAGACGATCGGCGACGATCTCTCCGACGGAGATCCGGAGGTCCTGCTGGACACGCTCGCCGAGGAGGACGGCTACGGCGCCACGTTCGCGGTCAAGGACACGGTCGCGCCGATCCTCGCGGGGATGATCGACGACACGGACAGGGTCGCCGGCGACCTGGGCGAGCTCGGCAGGTCGCTGCCCTCGAGCGAGCGTCGGGGCGCCGCCGGCGCCGTCGACGCGCTTCAAACGCAGATCGCGGACCTGCCCGACTACGTCGACGAGCTGTTCGGCGATTTCGCCGACTACGACGACCCGGCCGCCGGCCAGGCCGCCTTCTGTGGCTACCTCGCGCAGGAGCCACTTCCCAAGCCCGACGCCTGCGGCTGACCTATAGGGTCGCGAGGGCTTGATCCTCGCGATCGATCAGGGCACCACCGGCACGACCTGCCTCGTCTTCGACGGGGACGGAAAGGTGCGCGGACGTGCGTACAGCGAGTTCCGTCAGCACTTCCCGCGACCGGGATGGGTGGAGCACGATCCGAACGAGATCTGGGAGGTGACGCGCCGGGTCGCGGCGCACGCGCTTTCCGACGCAAAGGCCGATCCGGGGTCGCTTGACGCGATCGGGATCACGAATCAGCGTGAGACCGTCGTCGCGTGGGATCCCGAGACCGGCGAGCCCGTTCACAACGCCCTCGTCTGGCAGGACCGACGCACAGCCGCGCGCTGCGACGAGCTGCGCGAGGCGGGCCACTCGGACCTCGTGCGCGAGCGCACCGGGCTGGTCATCGACCCGTACTTCTCGGGGACCAAGATCGAGTGGCTGCTCGCCAACGTCGAGGCCGCACGCGACGCCGTCTTCGGGACGATCGACTCGTGGCTCGTCTACAAGCTCACGGGCCGCCACGCCACCGACCTCACCAACGCCTCCCGCACGATGCTGTTCGACATTCGCTCCCGTCGCTGGGACCCGGAGTTGTGTGAGCTGCTCGGCATCGATCCGGGTCGTCTGCCGGAGGCGCTGCCGTCGGCGGGCGAGTTCGGGACGACGAGCGAGTTCGGCGGCGAGATCCCGGTGGCGGGGATCGCCGGCGACCAGCAGGCGGCCCTTTTCGGCCAGGCATGTCAGACGCCCGGGATGGCGAAGAACACCTACGGCACCGGCAGCTTCATCCTCCTCAACGCCGGCGAGCAGATGCCCGAGCCACGTGACGGGTTGCTGACGACGATCGCGTGGGGGATAGGCGACCGTGTCGATTACGCGCTCGAAGCGGCCGTGTTCGTAACCGGCGCGGCTGTGCAGTGGCTACGCGACGGGATCGGGATCGTCGCCGAGGCGGCTGAGACGGAGGGGATGGCGGCCTCGCTGGACTCCAACGACGACGTCTACTTCGTCCCGGCGCTCACCGGGCTCGGTTCGCCGTACTGGGACCCCTACGCGCGGGGAACGATCGTCGGGCTCACGAGGGGCACGACGCGCGCCCACCTGGCGCGGGCCGCGCTCGAGGCCATCGCCTACCAGACGGTCGATGCAGTGCGCGCGCAGGAGCGGGCTGCCGGGCGCCAGCTCAGCGAGCTGCGCGCCGACGGCGGCGCGGTCGCCAACCGCTGGCTCATGCAGTTTCAGGCCGACGTCCTCGGCGCCCCGGTGATCGTTCCGGCGATCACGGAGACCACGGCCCTGGGCGCCGCCTACCTCGCTGGCATCGGCGCCGGCATCTGGGACACCGAGGAGGTGTCGCAGATGTGGCGGGAGTCAGCGCGCTACGAGCCGGTGATGGGCGCCGATGACAGCGAGCGGCTGCTTGGGCGCTGGAGCGAGGCGGTCGGCCGCGCCGGGGGCTGGGCCGAGCGCGAGTAACCCGTCGTTGCGGCCTGGGTAGGAGTAGCGGGAGAGCCGGCCCGCGCCGGCGTGTGCACATGGACGAGCTCAAGCCTCAGCGTTACAAGGAGACCCGACCCGCGGAGCAGTTCGCGCCGATCCACGAGTGGTCGCGCACGCACAACGCGGGCTGGACCTACGACCTCGTCCGCATGATCCTCACCCCGATCGCGCTCTTCATCTACCGGATGCGATCCATCGAGACCGCGCACGTGCCCCGCGACGGCGCGTTCATCTTCGCGCCCAACCATTTCTCGAACATGGACCACTTCTTCGTCGGCGTGAACGTGCGCCGGCGCATCCGCTTCATGGCGAAGTCGCAGATGTTCTTCCGGAGTCGGATCCTCGACTACATCTACCGCGTCGGCGGCGTCTTCCCGGTGCGGCGGGGCCACCACGACCAGGAGGCCTTCATCACGGCCCATTCGATCCTCGATCGCGGAGGGTGCGTGCTGATGTATGCGGAGGGCGGGCGCTCGCGAGGCGAGAGTCTCGGCGAGCCGAAGCCGGGCGTTGGGCGGCTGGCGCTCGAATCCGGCGTCCCCGTGGTGCCGGTGGCGATCCACGGCTCCAAGAGCGTGCGGTCGTGGAAGCGGCTCGTGTTCCCGAAGGTCACCGTTCAGTACGGCGAGCCGATCCAGTTCGACGTTGTCGAGCACCCCGACCTCGAGCAGCAGATGGCGGCCTCCCAGGAGATCTTCGACTCGGTCCGCGCGATGTACTCGGCGCTCGACGAGCGGGGGCGCGCCAGCGTGATGAAGTCCGTCCGCGCCAGCTACAGAGGGCCTAGGCGGCGCTCCGACTACAGCGGCGCCCGGCTCGGCTCCGCCTCACTGGTAACGCTTCTGGACAGTCTTCCAGTGCTCCGGGTCGTGGCCCGGGAGGATGACCGCCTGCGGGTACGTCTGCGCGAAGTGCTGGAGCTCGCGCTTTGAACGACGCCAGTTGTGGCGGTCGACCGGCCGCGGGGGCTCGGGCGCGTCGCCGAGCTGGCCGATCGTGTAGATCGCGTCGCCGGCGATGACCAGGTCGCGATCGCGCAGCCGGCAGATGACCGACTGGTGTCCGGCGCTGTGCCCGGGCGTGGATGCGAGGCGCACACTCCCGTCGCCGAAGAGGTCGAAGGTGCGCCCGAAGGTCGCGTACGAGGTGATCGCGTCGCCGCCGTAGCTGACGGTCCGGTAGTCGAACGCGTAGTCGTAGTGCGCGCGCCGGTAGCCGCGCATGATCGGGCTGCGGTCCGTCGTCGCGGCGACCCACTCATCCTCGGCGAGGACGAACGACGCATCGGGGAACTGCGACATGCCCGAGGTGTGGTCGAAGTGCATGTGGGTCATGACGACCAGCCGGATCTCCCGGTGATCGATTCCATGCGCTCGCAGCTGGCCCTGCAGCTCCTGATCGCGTTCGACGCTCGGGTGCGAGAAGCGAGCAAGGATCCGGCCGAGGTTCTCGGCGGGCTGCGAGCCGACCGACGGGTGCAGGCCGGTGTCAACCAGAAACGGGCCGGCGGTGGGGTGGCGGATCAGATAGACCGGGATGGGCAGGTCGACGTAATCGGAGCGCTTCGTGCCGACGCCGAGCATTCGCAGGAGCGGCGGACCGCCAGCCGACTCGAGAAACGCCATGGGGGCCGCCATCGTCCCGGTGAGCAGGGGCTCGACCGACACCGTGGCACCCGCCTGGCCGCCCCGAATCGGGCCCGTGAGCGGAGTGGTTTCAGCTCGCACGCTCATCGCTGGGCCAATGTAGCCCTATACGCTGCGCGCCCGTGACAAAGGCGAGTTCGCGCATCTTCGCGCCCGGACTGCTCGACGGCCAGGTCTGCGTCGTCTCGGGCGCCGGCACCGGCCTCGGGCGCCAGTCGGCGCTCGAGCTGGTTCGGCTGGGCGCCACCGTGATCGCCTGCGGCCGCCGTGCGGAGCCGATCGAGTCCATGGTCGCCGAGGCCGACGGCCTGGCGGGCAGCGCGGAGGCCGTCGCGATGGACATCCGTGACGACGCCGCGGTGGAGGCGCTGTTCGACGGCGTGCTCGAGCGCCACGGCCAGCTCGACGTGCTCGTCAACAACGCGGGCGGTCAGTTCCTGAGCCCGGCCGAGGCGATCTCGCCGAAGGGCTTTCGCACGGTGATCGAGCTCAATGTCGTCGGCACCTGGCTGATGACCCACGCGGCGGCGACCAAGGCCTTCATCCCGCAGGAGCGGGGCAAGGTGCTGAGCGTGACGCTGTCGCCGCACAACGGCATGCCGGGAATGGTCCATTCGGGAGCGGCAAGAGCCGCGGTCGAGAACATGATGCGCACGCTCGCCGTGGAGTGGGCGCGCTTTGGGATCCGCCTCTGCGCGCTGGCGGCCGGGCAGTTCGACACCGAGACGCTGCGGACGAAGTACCCGAAGGAGGTCGTCGCGGCGGTGCCGCAGACGGTGCCGCTCGGGCGCATGGGCACCGAGGAGGAGTGGGCGTGGATGGTCGCCTACCTGGCCTCGCCCGCGGGAGACTTCTTCTCGGGCACGACGATCACGATGGACGGCGCCCGGGATAATTGGTTTGGCCCCTGGCCCCCAGGGGTCTACGGTTCGAGTGGCGAGCCCCCGGCGGAGGAGAGAAAGAAATGAGCGCACAGGCCGAGATCCGACCGAGGACAGACCCCGCTCGACGAGGTGCTGGTCGGCAACCGCGAGCGCTGGCTCGAGGGCCCGCCGCACGAACTCTTCACGGAGCTTCGCGCCAAGTGCCCCGTGCACTACTCGAAGGAGATCTCGCAGTTCCCCGAGGAGGACGGGTTCTGGTCGGTGACCCTCGCCGAGGACGTCCACGCCGTCAGCCGCGACTGGCAGACCTACTCCTCCGAGCGCGGTGGCATCACGGCGCTGACGAACGCGATCATCCCGCTCGAGCTGATCCAGGCGATGTTCATCGGCATGGACCCGCCCAAGCACGACCGCCTCAAGGCCCTCTTCCAGCGCGGATTCACGCCGAAGCGGATCGCCGAGCACGAGGACGAGATCCGACGAGATCACGCTGGAGGTGCTCGACCGCCTCGACGGTCGCGACACGGCCGACCTGGTCGACGAGGTCGCCCAGCCGGTCGTCGCCCGGGTGATCGGCAGCTTCATGGGGATTCCGCCGGAGGACGACATCGTCTGGGCGCGGCTGATGAACAACACCCTCGGCGCCGGTGACCGCGAGGGGCCCGAGGACGCGGCGCTGATCATGCAGGAGGACGTGCCCGAGATCTTCGAGCGCTGTCGCAAGCTGATCGAGGAGCGGCGCGAGAACCCGACCGACGACCTCACCAGCGTTCTCGTCCACGCCGAGGTCGACGGCTCCAAGCTCGAGGAGCACGAGATCGTCATGGGCTTCTTCCTGCTGATGGCGGCCGGCAACGACAGCACCAAGGCGACCTACTGCAGCGGGATGCGCGCGCTGCTCTCCGACCGCGCCGAGCTCGACAAGGTCCTCGCCGACCCGTCGCTCATCCCAAGCACGGTTGAGGAGGCGCTGCGGATGTTCCCGGCGTTCGCCCACTTCCGCCGGACCGCGACCCGCGACGTCGAGCTCAACGGCGCAGAAGATCGCGCGAGGGCGACAAGGTGGTCATGTGGTACGTGTCGTCGAACCGCGACGAGTCTCGCTATGACGATCCCGACCACTTCGACGTGGAGCGCAATCCCGAGCACCAGGCGTTCGGCGCCGGCGGCCGCCACTTCTGCCTCGGCGCGGCGCTCGCTCGCCTCGAGCTGACGATCCTCTTCGAGGAAACGCTGAAGCGCTACCCGGAGATCGAGCTCGCCGGCGAGCCGTCGTACGTCATCTCGCCCTTCATCAACCAGCTCGGCACGCTCCCGGTGCGGCTGGGCCCGCGGGCGGCGTAACACTCTCGACACTCTGAGCGCACCACAAGCGCGCTCCCGCGCCGCAGACCCGGCGCCATGCCCGCCGAGCCCGACGTTTGCCCGCCTATTACCGGCGAACGTCGGAGTCGGCTTAGCGGCCCGACAGCGTGCGGGCGATCACGAGGCGCTGGATCTCGTTCGTGCCCTCGTAGATCTGGGTGATCTTCGCGTCGCGCATCATGCGCTCGACCGGGTACTCGTTGACGTAGCCGTAGCCACCGAGGACCTGGACGGCTTCGACCGTCACGGCCATCGCGGTGTCGGACGCGATCAGCTTGGCCATCGCCGAGTACTTGCCCATGTCGGCGTCGCCGGCGTCGATCTTCGAGCAGGCGCGGTAGAGCAGCTCGCGCGCCGCGGCGGTCTTCGACTCCATGTCGGCGAGCTTGAACTGGATGCCCTGAAAGGCGGCGATCGGCTTGCCGAACTGCTGGCGCTCCTGGGCGTAGGCGGCTGCGTAGTCGGTCGCGCCCTGCGCGATGCCGACCGCCTGCGCGGCCACGCCGAGGCGGGAGCGGTCGAGCGTGCTCATCGCCACCTTGAAGCCCCCGTTGACCTCGCCGATCACGTTCTCGGCGGGGACCCGGACGTTGTCGAAGATCGGCTGGCCGGTGGGCGATCCGCGGATCCCCATCTTGTGCTCGAGCTTGCCGACCGAAAAGCCGGGACGGTCGGCCTCCACGACGAAGGCGGTGATGCCGCGCGAGTGGCCCTGCTCGGGATCGGTGACCGCGAAACAGACATAGAAGTCGGCGACGCCGAGGTTCGTGATCCAGTTCTTCGTGCCGTCGATGACCCACTCGTCACCGTCCTGAACGGCCTTCGTGCGCATACCGCCGGGGTCTGACCCCGCGTCGGGCTCCGACAGCGCGAACGCCGGGCTCCACTCGCCGCTGGCGCACCTGGGGAGGAAGCGCTGCTTGAGCTCCTCGGATCCGTGCAGCCGGATCGGCAGCGTTCCGAGCTCCTGGATCATCAGGATCAGCGCCGAGGACGCGCACGCCTTCGCGACCTCCTCGACGGCCATGTTGAGCATCAGCGTCCCGGTGCCGGTTCCGCCGTACTCGGTCTCGAAGGGGAGCCCGAGCAGGTCGTGCGAGGAGAAGAGCTCGCGGATGTCCCGCGGGTACTCGGCCTTCTCGTCGATCTCCGCCGCCCGTGGCGCGACCTGCTCGACGACCATCTTGCGAATCGTCTCGCGGAAGTCCTCGAACTCCTGGGGTATGGAGTAGGCCGGCTGGGTGGTCGTGCTCATCGCGAGCGCCAGCGTACCGATCGCGCCTCGACTTCAGATCAGGCCCATGCGCGCGGCCTGAGCCGCGGCCGCCGCGCGGGAGGGGAGTCGCAGCTTCGTTCTCACGTTGGCCACGTGGCGGTGGACCGTGTGCGGGCTCAGCGTGAGCCGCTCCGCGATCTCCCGGTCGCTCAGTCCCATGGCCACCAGGCGCAGCACCTCGAGCTCGCGGTCGGATAGATCGTGGTCGGCGGCGGGCGTGTCGGGCCGGGCGTCATCGAGGGCGACGACCGGATCTGACACCCCGAGGAAGGCGAGCGTCGCGCGCGCCACGGCACCCGAGTCGCCGTGCCAGGGCAGATGGTCGGAGCCGTCCAGGGCCATGAAGGTCGCGCCCGGAATGAGTGCGGCGAGCTCCTGGCCGAGCGCGAACGGGATCGCGCGGTCGTCGCGGCGATGCAGGACGAGCGTCGGTGCCTCAATGCGCGCCGCCGCATCGGCGGCCTCGAAGGAATAGACGGCGTCGAGCGATCGGGCGGCACTCTCGGCATCCGCCGACTCGCGCTGGAAGCGCACGATCGCCTCGCGCTCAGCGGCGGTCGCCGTCGGCATGAAGACGTCGGACAGCACCCTGGATCCGAGACCCCAGTGCGAACGCACGAGGTCGACCATCGCCTGGCGAGTCGCGGCATCGGCGATCCCCGCGCCGTCGGCGTAGGAGCCGTAGAAGACGATGCGCTCCACCCGAGCCGGGTTCTCGGCGGCGTAGGCCGCCACGATCGGTCCGCCCGCGGAGCCCGCGAACATTGCGGCTGGGCCGCCGAGCTCGTCAGCCGACCGCCGCCAGCGCCCGCACCTCGTCGAGCGAGCCCGAGGGAGGACGGATCCCCATCGGCCGAGAGCCCGGTCCCCGGACGGTCGTAGCGAACCACCGTGCGATGCTCGGCGAGCGCGCCGACGAAGGCCCGAAATCGCGGCTGCGACCAATCGAGCTCGAGATGGCTCATCCACCAACCACCCATGAGCAATGGGGGACCCTCGCCCACAGTGGCCCACGCGAGGCGCCGGCCGTCGACTGAGGCGAAGCGAATCGACTGCTCCGGTCCGGTCACCGCGTCAAGCCTAAACCCGGCGTCCCGGTGGCCGGATCCGGCCATCGAAGTTGGCCGGTTGGGGCGAAGACGGCAGGAGAGCTCGGTGGTGCAATGGCTGGGACCACACACCGAAGGAGAAACCAATGTCCTCAGCCACACTCGACCTCGGCTCGCTCGCCGAACTTCGCCAGTCCGGCGACGCGCCGCGCGAGCCGACGGGCTCGCGATTCAGCGCCGCCATCTACGACCCCTTCGTCGCCCTCGGCGAGCGCGCCGGAATGCGCGAGCGTCGCCGCAGGCTGCTCGCCTCCGCCCGCGGGCGGGTGCTCGAGATCGGCGCCGGCACCGGCCTCAACCTCTCCCACTATCCCACCGGCGTCGACGAGCTCCTGCTGAGCGAGCCGGTTGCACCGATGGCCAATCGCCTGCGCAGGCGGCTGCATGACCTGGGCCGCAAGGGCGAGATCCTCGAGGTCCCGGCCGAGCGCCTACCCCTGCCCGACGCCTCCGTGGACACCGTCGTGTCGACGATGGTGCTCTGCACCGTGGGCGATCCCGAGGGGGCTCTGGCGGAGATCAACCGGGTGCTGGCACCTGACGGCCGTTTCCTGTTCTGCGAGCACGTGCGGTCGGACTCGCCGCGGCTCGAGCGCTGGCAGCGCCGGCTGGCCGCGCCGTGGGCAGCCTTCGCGGAGGGTTGTCGCTGCGATCAGCCGACGCTCGAGCTCATCGGGCGCGAGCTGAAGATCGAGCGCTTGGAGCGCGAGAACTGGCGGCGGATGCCGTCGCTCGTGCGCCCCCTGGTGATGGGCGAGGCGGGGCGCCGATAGGGGCCCGCTCGCGCCGATCGGGCTCTCGGGCCTGACCTTCACGATCAACGGCAGCGTCTTCTTCTACGGCGCGTTCATCAGCGCCCTGATCACGTTCGTCTCGACCGGCGCCGCGGTCTACTTCTGCATCGTCAATCGATCCCGCTGTACGCGAGCCGCTGCGCGTTCTGCACCCAGCCGGTCTAGAGCGTCTTCGCGACGAGCTCGCCCAGGACCCGGTAGCCGTCGACCGAGGGGTGGGCGCCGTCGGCGGTCAGCTCTGCGGGCATCACGCCGGCCTTCTTCGGGTCCTCCAGCGCGTCATGAAAATCGATCACCGGCACGCCCTGATCGCGCCCGATCGCGGCGATCATCCGGTTGAGCTCGGTGATCTGATCGTCGAACCGCGGGTGGCCGTTGTTCCACGGCAGCACGTTGACGAGGAGGACGCGCAGGCCGAGCTGCTTGCCGCGCTTGACCATCGAGCGCAGGTTGTCTGCGGCCGCCTCGATCGGCGTGCCCTGGGCGATGTCGTTGATGCCGCCCTGGACGATGAGGACGTCGGCCCCGTCGGCGCACTCATCGAGCCGCGCGGCGATCTCGTCTGTGCGCTGGCCGTAGATCCCGCAGTTGCGAAAACTGAGAGGGGTCTGACCCCCGTTAGGTGCGCCTTCCGCCCAGTACTCGTACTGGCTGCGCTCGTTGTCGCCGAAGCCGAGTGCGGTGCGCTGGGCGGGGTCGGGGTCGTAGCCGGGAGAGCCCGACGTGATCGAGTCGCCGAGGGCGGCCACTCGTGTCACGCCGGGGTCTTCCGCTTGCGGGGAGTTCGAGTCGCAGCCCATCAGCGCCAGTCCGAGCGCGATCGCTGCAACCACCGACCTCAGGTCGTCATTCCTCCGAACTGACCGCCGGTCACGTTGAGGGTCTGCCCATTCACGTAGTTGGCGAGCTGGGAGCAGAGGAAGAGCACCGGTCCGGCGGCCTCCTCGGGCTGCGCCGGGCGGCCGAACGGAATGATCATCGCCGCCATCGATCGCATCTGCTCGGGGATGCCGAGGTCGACCTTCTCGCCCTCGCCCACCTCGATCTGCTCGCCCTTCTCCTTCGCCTGCGTCAGGCGGGTCTCGATGAACCCGAACGCGACGGCGTTGCAGTTGATCTTGAACTGCCCCCATTCCTTGGCGAGCGTCTTCGTCATCCCGACCACGCCGGCCTTCGCGGCGGAGTAGTTGGCCTGGCCCGCATTGCCCATCGTCCCCGAGATCGAGGAGACGTTGACGAGCTTGCGGAAGACCTCCTGGCCCTCGGCCTTCTCGGCCTTCGCGGCATCGCGCCAGTGGGGCGCGATCGCGCGCACGACCCGGAACGGGACGATCGTGTGGATGTCGAGCATCGCCTGGAACTGCTCGTCGGTCATGCGGTGGACGACGCCGTCCCACGTGTAGCCGGCGTTGTTGACGACGATGTCCACCGTCCCGAAGGCGTCGATCGCGGTCTTCACGAGCTCGTCGGGGACGCCCGGCTTCGTCAGGTCGCCGGCGTAGACGGCGGTCTCGCCATCGATCTCGCTCGACGTCTGCTCAGCGATGTCGCTGTCGATGTCGTTGATCAGCACCTTCGCCCCCTCGCGGACGAACAGCTCAGCCGTCGCCCGTCCGATACCGCGTGCCGATCCGGTGACGATCGCGGCCTTGCCGTCAAGCAGTCCCAATTTCGCGCTCCTTTACGTCAGTTGATGTCAAGGTCGGCACTCTATGGAGTTGTTAAGGGGTCAGACCCCTACATCTGTTCTTAACACGCCTGAACCGGCGCATGCTCCCTAAGTCCTGACTATGTTGAGCGGGTCGGTGGTGTCACTCGTCACGGGGTAGGAAATGAAGCTTGCGGGTTGTTGGGTTCGTCTGTGCCGTCGTGGGAATGGCGGTGTTCGCGTCGTCGGCTTCGGCGACCCCCGTGGCGACGAGCGACGCCTCGTACTCGGCGCTCGGGCGCGTCTTCCCGGATCCGCTCGCCGGCTGCGTCGCCGGCACCCCCGCCTGCGACCCCAACGCTCAGGGGCGCGTTCCCGCAACCCAGTTCATCCAGTATCAGGAGCTCGTCAACGCCCTCACCTACATGAACACGAACCCGCAGTGGTCCAAGTACATGGAGGTCGAGGTCCTCGACGGAAAGATCGGCGCCAACGGTCCGGGCGAGGCGGTCCCGGACGCCAACCTCGGCGTTGGCTCGCCGGGCAGCGCCGTCTTTAACGGCAACAACCTGCCGCTCGAGTACGACCCGAAGCCGGAGTACAAGTCGGCCGGCCTGCCGACGACGACGCTGAGCCGCGCGAGCAACGACCTCATCGTCGTCCGAGTCACCGACGAGAGCGTTCCCGACAAGGACAAGAAGCGCTACGCGCTCTCGCTGTCGATCCACGGGATCGAGCGCGCCGGTGTCGAGGGCGGGACCCGCGCGATGGAGGACCTCGTCACCGCGCGGCACGACCGGTCGCTCGAACACCCCCGTCGTCCCCGACGGCCCGAGCTTCGCCGACGTCCTCAAGAAGACGATCATCTACTTCACCTACCCGAACCCCGACGGCTGGGTGCGCGGCTCGGTCACCCAGGGCGGTCTCTTCTTCCAGCGCTACAACGGCAACGGCGTCGACGTCAACCGCGACTGGCCCGACATCGGCTTCTCCTTCCGCCCCTACAGCGGCCTCTCCGAGCCCGAGAGCCGCGCGCTTTCGGCCTACTTCGGCGACGTCGAGGGCAGCACGAATCAGGACTTCGCCGCCGGCGACGACCTCCACGGCCAGCCCGAGGCCGACGCGCTCTCCTACACGCTGCTGCCGCACGGCAGCCACAACTTCGAGAAGGACCAGCGAATCCGCGAGACGGCGATCGCGATCCACAACGCCTCCGAACAGGCGCTGCTGTGGTCGCCGATCATCCAGCCCAACGACCCGCCTCGCGGCGGCGGCGCGCCGTGCACGCCCGACGGGCCGACCGGGACCGCCTGCGCGAAGATCTACGGCCAGACCTGGGGGACGGTCTACGACACGATCAACTACACGACCACGGGCGCGCTCGGCGACTACTTCGACTCGTCGTCGGCGTCGGCGCGGACGGCATCGACAACGAGATGTCGTTCTCGCACCTCGACAAGAACATCGTCTTCGAGCCGCAGACCGAGCAGCTTCACGTCGCGGGCAACAAGGCGCTGATCTTCGCCCACCTCGCGCAGCTCGCCGCCCCGCAGATCTATCGCTTCGTGCCCGGCGGGACTCAGGCCTACGTGCCCGACCTGCGCCTCACGCGCGACGCCAAGGACTACCAGCCGGGAGCGCCCGACGGCTCGGTCGCGCAGACCGACATCAGCGACACCGGCACGATCGGCCCCGACGGGACCGTGGTCGGTTCCGTTCACGGTCAAGGGCGGGCCGCAGCCCGCGACGGCTCTCCGGACGCGAGCAAGAACGTCTTCAACGGCGGCATGCGCGTCGACGCGACCGCGCACGAACGTGCAGGGCATCGGCACCGGCGTCGCGACGACTCGGCGATCCAGTGCCGTGGCTGCGACCAGCATCCGGGCGTCGCCGACGACAACGGCTGGGTGACCGTCAGCGAGGACTACAACCAGTCGCCGCTCTACGCGCAGTCCGGCGTCACGCGTCGCGGTCAACCGCCCGCAGGCCGTTCAAGGCCGACGGCACGCCCGTCGAGTGGCGGGCCGTGATCGGGGGCAACGCGCTGGGCGTCGGCCTGCCGGTGAGCCCGACGGTCGTCGCCAACGTCGACGTCCACTTCAGCCGCGACCGGGCCACGACCGACGGCGCCACCGGCGGTGGCGATCCGGCGCAGCTCGCGAAGTACGACGTCGCGAACACCGACTTCTTCGAGCAGCTCAACCAGTTCATCGATGACCCCGCGCAGAGGTTCCAGAAGGTCGATCCGCGCGCCGTGATCAGCGGACAGCAGTCGCTGCTCGAGATCCGTTCGCTGGTCCTCGCGGACGACCCGCTGCCGGGCTACACCGGCAGCTACGCCGCGACCACGCAGCCCAGCGGCGGGCCGACCGCCGACAAGCCGATCACGAGCGCCGGCGGCACCTTCCCGGGCGCCGGCTCGGGCGCTCCCGGGACCTCCGAGGAGTTCCCGTTCACGATCGGGCCCAACGACGAGAACTCGAAGGTCGACGTGACGATCACCTGGGCGAGCGCGAACGACGACTTCGACCTCACCGTCGACAAGATCGAGGACAACGGCGACCGCACGGAGGTCGGAAGCTCGGCGAACGGCGGCACGACGTCTGAGTCGACCAGCATCGCCAATCCCGGCGCCGGCGATTACGTCGTCGTCGTCGACAACTTCGCCGCCGCGCCGACCCGCGAACTTCACGGGCACGATCGACTTCACCGGCGCCGCCGCCGGCGAGGATGCCGGCACGGGGACCTACACCGTCGCCGAGAAGGACGCCTGGCTGGCGGCGCTGGAGCAGTACGTCCGCGGCGGCGGCAACCTCGTCCTCACCGACGGCGCCCTGCGAGCGCTCCCCGGCCTGACCACGAGCGCCGCCAACCCGATCCCGGACAACGCGGTCGCCCGCCAGACGGTCTACGTCGGGCAGATGACCTTCGACCGCAGCGATGCGGACGGCGATGAGACGCTCTCCGATCCGCTGGCCAAGGACATCGACCAGCAGGGCGCGCGCTTCAACAGCGGCGAGCGGCGCCAGACGTTCGAGCCGACCCCGCTCGGCTTCTCGATCCAGAACGCCGAGTCGGGCGCCGACGAGTCGCACGCGCGTCAGTACGACGTCGACCGCGCGGCGTGGGAGGCGGCCGGCGGCCGCACCGCCGCGACCTCCGCTGACTCAGCTGAGCGCGACGCAGTCCCCGTCTACACGCGCACGACGCTCGGCGAGCTGCCGCTCGGCAGCGGAGAAATCCGGATCGCCGGCGCGCTGTTGCCGCAGCCGAGCGAGGAGTTCGACCATCCGCTCGGGCTCGAGCCGTTCGCGACCACCTACACCGGCTACATCCTCGTCTGCAACCTCCTCGACTGCACGGTGAGCCACACGGCCGCGCCGGGCACCGTTGGACCGAGTGGGGGCGACGGCGGCAGCGGCAAGTGCTCGAGGGTCTTCATCGGCACGAAGGTCGGCGACAAGCTCGACGGCACGGCCGACTCGGACAAGATCAAGGGCAAGGCGGGGCGCGATCGGCTCAAAGGCCTGGCCGGCAACGACTGCCTAAACGGCGGCGCGGGGCGCGACAAGGTGCTCGGCGGTGCCGGCAAGGATCAGATCCAGGGCGGTCGCGGCAAGGACCGGATCAAGGCCGGCTCGGGCAAGGACACCATCCGCGCTCGCCGAGGTGGACGCGATCGGATCGACTGTGGCCCCGGCAAGGACAAGGCCTTCATCGACAAGCGCCGCGACCGCACCCGCCACTGCGAGAAGGTCAAGAAGAAGTAGATCCGCGGGGCCGTCTCGGCCGGCTATAGGCCGAGTTGGCGGCCCAAAATCTCTTTCATGATCTCGTCGGTCCCGCCGCCGATCGGGCCGAGGCGCGCGTCGCGTAACGCGCGCTCGACGCCGTACTCGCGCATGTAGCCGTAGCCGCCGAGGATCTGCACGACCTCGTCGGCGACCTCGACGCAGGCGCGCTGGGTGAAGAGCTTCGCCTTGGTGACGTCCGCGATCGCGTTCTCGCCCGCCAGGTAGGTGCGCAGCGCGTGATAGGTGAGCGCGCGGCCCACCTCCGCCTTGACCCCGATCTCCGCGATCTTCTGGCGGATCACCTGGAACTTGCCGATCGGCCTCCCGAACGCCTCGCGCTCTGAGGCGTACTCGATTGCCGTCGCGAGGAGCCGCCTCATCGCGCCGACGGCCCCGAGCGACATCAGCAGCCGCTCCCAGGCGAAGTTCTCCATGATCAGATAGAAGCCGCGGTTCTCATCGCCGAGGAGGTTCTCGGCGGGAACCTCCACGTCGGTGAACGAGAGCTCGCCCGTGTCCGAGGAGTGCCAGCCCATCTTCTCGAGCTTGCTCACGACCTCGTAGCCGGGCATGTCGCGCTCGAGGATCAGAAACGAGAGGCCCTGGTGGCCGCCATCCTCGCTCGTCTTCACCGCGCAGACGAGGAAGTCGGCGCGCACGCCGTTGGTGATGAAGGTCTTCGAGCCGTTGACGACGTAGCCGCCGTCGACCTTGCGGGCGAACGTCCGGATCGACGCCACGTCAGACCCGGCGCCCGGCTCGGTGATCCCGAGGGCGGCGATGCGCTCGCCCGCGATCGCCGGACGCAGAAAGCGCTCATGCTGTTCGGGCGTGCCGAACCTGTGGATCGGCGGTGTGGCGATTCCCGTGTGTGCCCCAAGTCCGGCGCCGACGCCCCCGGAGGCACCGGCTGCGGCCAGCTCCTCGGCCCAGACCGCGTCGTGGACGTAGTCGCCACCCTGGCCGCCAAGCTCGACCGGGTACTTGAGGCCGAGGAAGCCGAGCTCGCCGGCGCGACGGTAGAGCTCGCGCGGAAACTCGCGTGCCGTTTCCCATTCGTCGACGTGCGGTGCGATCTCCGTCGACACCCAGCGGCCGATCGTCTCGCGCAGCTGCTCGTGCTCGTCGGTGAACGGGGGCAGCAGCGCCCGCCGGCCGGTGTCGCGGATGACGGCGTTCACGGCTCTGGGATCGGGACCGCGTCGGCGGCCCCGGCATCGAGCGCCTCGATCTCGGCGGTTTCGAGCGGCAGCACCTGGCTGCAGAAATGGCGCCCGAACGGGGTCAGATAGATGCTGCGGCGCACGATGCGCGCCCTGCCGGCGTCGCGGATTGCCTCGATCACGTCGGGCTGGGCCTCCAGCACCTGGTAGGGCGAGGGGTCGTCGAGGCGCTCGCGCGAGAACCAGATCAGGCCGAGACGGAAGAGATTTGACAGGTAGGCGGGGAGCCGGTCGGCGTGCCGGCAGCCGGCGTGCTCGGCGATCATCGAGAGGCCGGGGGCGACCACCGAGGAGCCGACGTCGAGCGGCCTCCAGGTTCGGATGTCGACGGCGGGCTGAGGGCCCTCGACGGCGAGCAGGCGCAGGATTCGCGCCTCGTCGGGAGCCAGCTCGCCGAGGATTCGCGCGTAGGCGGGATGCGTGTCGCCCTGCTCGGCGAGGTCGGACGAGCGCTCGAGCAGTTCGTAGCCCCGGCGGCGCAGGGTCTCGTCGGGCGTCTCGGCCTCGTCGGTCGAGCCCGGCAGGAGCCCGCTCAGCCGGCTCTCGAGGTCGCTCACACCGAGCACGCGCTGGGCGACGCCAACAAGCTCGGCCTGAGCATCGCGCGCGAGCTCGGCCGGCGATTCACGACCGGTGGCGACGCCGGCGATCCGGCGACTGGCTCGCAGGGCCGAGCCCGCGGTCCATCCGGCGGTACGCAGCCACGCCCCCGCCGCCAGCCTGGCAAGGCCTGGCGCGGCATCCAGCGCACCGCTGCGCGCTGACTCGCCTGCGTCGGCGTCGTGGTCTGAGTATCCGTTGCCCTGACCCTCCATCGGCGCGCACCTTAGAACGTTTCCCAGTGCCAAGTATTGGGCCGCACGACCCCTCTCGGGGGAGGCCGCTACCGCTACGTCGAGAGCCCTAGCCTGTTGAATACTCGTAGATGGCCGTCACCCCGGACCAGACTCCAGGCGCGGCCGCAGGCACGGAGCGATGCCCGACCTGCGGCGCGGCGATGTCGCCTGATCAGCGCTACTGCCTCAGCTGTGGCGCCCGCCGCGGCGCCCCGCGCGTCGCGCCGGCTGACGCTGCGCAGACGGCGCCCGACGTGACCGCGGTCGCGACGCAGCAGCGGCCCGCGGACGTCTCGCCGCTGGCGGCGGTGATCGGGATCGCGCTCCTCGGCGGCATGCTCTTGATCGGGGTCCTGATCGGGCGCAGTGGCTCCGACGACAACTCGACGCCCGCCCCGGTGGTGCAGGTCGCGCCGGGGCAGACGACCCCGAGCACGTCCACGACGACGCCCGGTGATACCACGACCCCGCCGGCCACCCCGCCGGCCGGCGTCGTCGCGACCGATTGGCCGACCGACGCCCAGGGCTTCACGGTGCAGCTCAACGTGGTCCCCAAGGAGGGCGCAACGCAGGACAGCGTCGACGCCGCGAAGAAATCGGCGACCGACAGCGGCGCCAAGGAGGTCGGCTCGCTCGACTCCGACCTCTATCCAAGCCTCACCCCGGGCAACTACGTGATCTACTCGGGCATCTACACCGATCGCGACCAGGCCACCCAGGCGCTCGGCAAGCTCGGCAAGAGCTTTCCCGACGCGACCGTGATCGAGGTCAACTCGGGCACCAAGGACGGCGCAGCGACGGCGCCGAGCGCAACCGGAGACTCGCAGTGAGCCCTAGCAGGATGGATCGCGTCCGCGCTTCGCTGAAGCCCCGGCCCCGCCGCCCAGCCCCGGCGCCGGGAGCGGCTCCTGTGCCGCCGCCGGCCCCTGCGCTGGCGCCGGCCATGCCCCAGCCGGCGGTGGCCGCCGACCTCGAGGCGCGGCGCGCCCGTCTCGCGCGCGAGTACGCCGAGCTCCAGTCGGATCTCGGCGGACTCGTCTACGAGATGGCGATCCGCGACGCGTACCGCCTTGACGTGATCACGCGCCAGGCCGCGAAGCTCCAGGCGGTCGATGCCCAGCTGACCGAGGTCGAGCGCTCGCTGGCCGCCCTCGCAGCACCTGCGCCCCGAACGCCACCGCCCCCACCGCCGGCCACGCCTCCCTCACCGGCGCCTGCGCCGACCGCGACCAGCGCCGCAACGGCGCCCACAGCGGTGGTTCCCGCCGTCACGCCTCCGCCGGCTCCCACGGGAGTCGCCTGCCCCTCCTGCTCCAGCCCGGTCGAGCCAGGTGCCGCCTTTTGCGGCGCCTGCGGCGCCCAGCTCGGCTCGGTGCCGTCGTCCCCGGTAGCCCCAAGCTCGTGAGGCGGCCAGGTCGGTTCATCCGTGGTCCGATCCGCCCCGACCGCTGGACCGCCTTGCGGTTCGCGACGTTGCGCTGGGCGGCCCTGCCGGTAATCGACCGCCGCTGGACCGTGCCGCTCGCGGCGATCGCGCTCGCGTTCGGGATCTTCGTCGGCGTGGCGATCGGGCCGAGCGAGGGCCTCGGCAGCCAGCCGATGAGCACCGTCGTCGAGGTGGTCCCGCCGCCATCGACCGTGGCATCGACCCACACGCCGGGCGCAAACGCCAACCATCACACGAACGGCGGCGACTCCAGCCCGCCGGTGACAGCCCCGCCGACCGACAACGGTCCGTTTGGCGAGCCGACGCCGCCGAGCACGACGCCCCCGCCCACGACCCCGCCGCCCCCGACCACAACGACGCCGACCACGAGCACGACGACCACCACAACGACGACAACGCCGACGGATACGACGCCGTCGACCGCCAGCGTCAAGGGTCCGGTGGTCCACGTCAACAGCTTCGCCGGGAGCTACACGGTCGCCCGCGGCGGCGGCACGCTGTACTCGGTGCACGCCAGCAGCCTTCCCAACATGGGGGACGTGGTGGCAGTCGAGGCCCGAGTGCTCGCCAACGGCACCTGGGCCGAGAGCGGCGACCGCAGTCGCACCGACGGTGCCCAGCGTGCGGATCTCGAGGGCACCGTGACGTTCAGCGATCCGCGGATCGGCGCCTACACGGTCTCTGCCGCCGGCAGCTCGATGCTCGTCAGGGTCAAGCCCGGCGTGCGCATGCCGGAGGTGGGCGACAAGGTCGCGGTCACCGTCCGCATCGCCGACAAGCTGGACCCGATCGAGCCGGTCGACGCTGGGCGTGATGGCTGCGGCAAGCCGCCGAAGCCGCCGAAGCCGCCGAAGCTTTCGCTCGAACAGGTCTCGCTCGAGGTGACCGCCGCCGCGGCGACGAGCGACCTCGAGGGAATCGTGCAGGGCGTCTGCCGCAAGGCGGGGTCCATCATCATCTCCGCCGACGACCTGCGCGAGTCGGGCCGCGATGTCGCCATCGCCGTCCCCAACGATCTGCGGCTGGCAAAGATCGACGTCGGCCAGGTGCTGAAGATCCGGGCGGACATCGGCTCCGCAGGCAACCTCACGGCGAAGAAGATCGCCGACGACCAGCGCGCATCCGGCGCTGACGACGAGACGCGCATCCAGCCGTACCAGGAATAGCGCGGAGTTCTTCCCTGGAGCTGGACGTCTAGGGGTATCGTCGTCATCGCCCCCGATCAGCCCGCCGATCCCGCCACGGTCCTCAACAAGGGCCTGCACATCACGGTCTCCTGCCGCGAGGCGTGCAGGGTTGCCGCGACGGCGGCGATCGACAAGCGCACCGCGAAGCGCCACGGGCTCGGCAAGAGGCCCGTGACCGTCGCCTCCGGCGCCGCCGAGTCGGCCGTTGCCGGCAGCGTCGACGTCCCGCTCCAGTTCAAGGGCAAGGCAGCCCGCAAGCTCAAGCGCGCGAAGTCGCTGAAGCTCGCCGTCACCGCCGACGTCAGCTACTCCTCCGGCGCCAAGGAGTCGCTGAAGAGCACGCTCACGCTCGACTGATCCGAGATAACGCGCCCGCCTGGGTAACACTGTCTGCATGACAACGCAGACAGTCGCCCTCGGCGGGCGCGAGCTCCGGCGGGTCGGGCTCGGCACCAATCGCCTCACGAACACGCCCGAAAACCGAGACTTTCTGGCCGGAGCGGTTGCGGCCGGCGTGCAGATGATCGACACCGCGCACCTCTACTCGAACGGGGAGAGCGAGACCACGATCGGCGCCGCGCTCGCCCCCTTCGGCGAGGACCTCTGCGTAGCGACCAAGGGCGGCTTCAACAGCGGCGATCCCGAGACGGTCCGCCAGGAGCTGGAACAGAGCTTCGAGCGCCTGGCCACCGACACGATCGATCTCTACTACCTGCACCGGGTCGACCCCGCGGTGCCGCTCGCCGACACGCTTGCGCCGATCGCCGAGGCACACGAGGCTGGGCGCGTGCGCAACGTCGGGCTCTCGCAGGTGAGCGTCGAGCAGATCCTGCTCGGGCGCAGCGTCGTCCCGATCGCTGTGGTTCAGAACGAGTACAGCCTCCAGGAGCGCAAGTTCGACGAGGTCGTCGACTGGTGCGCGGAGCAGAACATCGTGTTCGTGCCCTTCTTCCCGCTTCGCGGCGGCGGCAAGGCCGTCGACGAGATCGCGGAGCGCCTCGGCGCGAGCGCCCAGCAGGTCAAGCTGGCCTGGCTGCTGCGACGCTCCGAGATGATGCTGCCGATCCCGGGCACGCTCGACCCCGAGCACCTCAAGGGCAACCTGGCGGCGCTCGACCTCGACCTGTCAGATGAGGACTACGCCGCGCTTCAGTAGGAGCGCGGCAGGCCGAGCGAGTGCTCGGCGACGTAGTTGAGGATCATCTCGCGCGACACCGGTGCGGTGCGGGCAAGGCGCGCTCCCCAGTACATGTCCGTCAGGCCGTACTCGAGGGCGAAGCCGTTGCCGCCGTGGGTCTGGATCGCCTGGTCGACGCACTTGATCGCGGCCTCGGCCGCCGCGTACTTGGCCATGTTGGCCGGCTCGCCGGCCGGCGCGCCGGCGTCGTAAAGCGCCGCGGCCTTCTGGGTCATCAGCCGCGCGAGCTCGAGCTCGATCTTGGCGTGAGCGAGCGGGTGCGAGAGGCCCTGATGGGCGCCGATCGGCTGCGACCAGACGACGCGCTCGTTCGCGTAGGCCGAGGCGATCTCGAGCGCGCGCCGGCCGACGCCGTTCGACACCGAGGCACCCATGATGCGCTCGGGGTTGAGGCCGTCGAAGGCGGCCTTCAGCCCGGCGGTCTCCGACTCGCCGACGACGCGATCTGCCGGGACCTCAACATCGTCGAAGAAGAGCGTCCACTGCTTGTCGGAGGCGCGGACGGCGACCGGGATGTGCTGCTTTTCCAGCCCGGGCGAGTCGACGTCGACGATCATCAGCAGCGGCAGCCCGAGGGTGCCGTCGGCCTCGCGCTTGCGAGCGATGACGAGGATCGCGTCGGCGTCCTCGACCCCCGAGATGAAGGTCTTGGTCCCGCGCAGGCGGTAGATGTCGCCGTCGCGGGTCGCCGCCGTCGAGAGGTTGTGGGAGTTAGTGCCGGCGTCGGGCTCGGTGATCGCGAACGCGACCTTGGTCGTGCCCGCCGCGATGCCGGGAAGCCAGCGCTCGCGCTGAGCCTCGGTCCCGTGGCGGGTGATGATCGAGCCGACGATGGCGGGGGAGACGACGATCAAAAGCAGCGAGCAGCCGGCGGCCGAGATCTCCTCCCCGACCATCTGCAGCGCATGCATCCCGAGCCCGCCACCGCCGTAGCGCTCGGGCAGGTTCACGCCCAGATAGCCCTTGTCCGCGAGCGCGTTCCAAAGCTCCGTGGGCGGTTCGTCGGCCGCGACGATGCGCCGGTGATAGTCGGGGCCGCCCAGCCGCTCGCAGATACCGCGCACGGCGGCCCGGATCTCGACCTCCTCGTGGGTCGGGACGATCGGCAGGTTGACCCCCGCCTCCATCTCCGCTGCCGTTGCGCTCAAAGTCCGTAGCTCCTTCCGATGACGTCCAACATGATCTCGTCGGTGCCCGCGCCGATGCGGTTGAGGCGCTGGTCGCGGTACGCGCGCTCGATCTCGTACTCCTTCATGTAGCCGTAGCCGCCGTGGATCTGCACGCACTCGTCGGCAACCTCGTGGCAGACGCGCGTGGCGTAGAGCTTGGCCATCGTGATCTCGCGGACGGGGTACTCGCCATTGGCGAAGCGCCAGGCCGTCGCGTGGGTCATCTGCTTGGCCGCCTCGATCTTCGTCGCCATGTCGGCGAACTTGTGGCGGATCGTCTGGAACTTGCCGATCTGGCGCCCGAACGCCTCGCGCTCCTTGGCGTACTCGAGGGTCTTCTCGAACATCCGCTCGGCGGCGGCGTAGCAGCCTGCCGCGGCGACGAGGCGCTCGCCCTGGAGCTCCCAGCTGATGTGGTAGAAGCCCTTGCCGATCTCCCCGAGGACGGCGTCGGCCGGCACGCGGAAGTCCTCGAAGGCGAGCTCGCCCGTGTCTGAGGCGTGCATCCCCATCTTCTCCAGCTCGCGTGAGATCGAGAAGCCGGGCATGAGATCGCCGTCCTCGTCGCGCAGGTCGACGAGGAACAGGGTGATCCCGTCGTGGCGCTTGTCGGGGTCGGTCTTCGTCACCAGCACGCAGAAGTCCGCGCGCGGAGCGTTTGTGATGAACGTCTTGGCGCCGTTGATGACGTACTCGTCGCCGTCGCGGATGGCCGTGGTGCGGATGCCGGCGACGTCGGAGCCCGCGCCGGGCTCGGTGATGCCCGAGGCTGCCGACCTTCTCGCCCTTGATGCCGGGGACCAGGTAGCGCTGCTTCTGCTCCTCGGTACCGAGCAGGTGGACGGGGGGCAGCACCATGTCGGTCTGGACGGCAAAGCCCATGTTGGTTCCGCCCGAGCCCGAGTAGCTCATGCACTCGGCGCGGACGAGCGAATAGAAGTAATCGCCGCCCTGCCCGCCGTAGGACTCCGGGAAGCAGAGGCCGAGGTAGCCGAGCTCGCCGGCGCGCTGCATGACCTCCGTCGGCCAGTAGGTGTCCTCCCACTCGTTGCGGTGCGGATACATCTCCTTGCGGACCCATGCGGTCATCGATTCGCGGAGATCGAGGTGCTCGTCGGTGAAGAGGAAGTGCTTGCGCGACCCATCGTGCTGGGGCTTGATGACGCTCTCAGTTGCAGTGGCCATGCGGTCTCCCGGGGTCGCTCGACGAAAGTACGCAGCGTAGAGTAATACTTTCTACTCTTGGCCGAGTACGAGAAGATCCGTTACGAGGTCGCGGCCGATATCGGCGTCGCGACGATCACCCTCGACGATCCGGACACGCGCAACGCGCTCTCGGATCAGCTTCTGAGCGAGCTCCTCGAGGCGCTGCGCGCGGCGAAGGCCGACGACGACGTCCGCGTGGTCGTTCTCGCCTCCTCGCACGAGAAGGTCTTCTCCGCCGGCGGCAACCTCGGCGGGTTCGCGGCCGACGCGCCGACCGCGCACAAGTTCATGGGCACGGCGCTGTTCCCGCAGGTGTTCATCGAGCTGGGCGAGCTGGGGAAGCCGTCGATCGTGGCCGCGTCCGGTCATGTGCTCGCGGGCTCGCTCGGTATCGCGCTCGCCTGCGACCTGATCGTCGCGAAGGACACCGCCGGCTTCGGCACTCCCGAGATCAACGTCGGCCTCTTCCCCTTCATGATCATGGCGCTGATCTACCGCAACGTTCCGCGGAAGAAGACGACGGAGATGCTCCTGCTCGGCGAGCGGCTCACGGCCGAGGAGGCGCGCGAGGCGGGCATCGTCAACAAGGTCGTCCCCGCCGAGGACTTCGACGCCGCCGTCGCCGACTGGGCGCAGAAGCTCGCGTCCAAGTCGCCGCTCGTGATGAAGCTCGGCAAGGACGCCATGTGGCGCCAGCTCGACATGCCGCTCGTCGACGCCCTCGATTACCTGCGCGCACAGCTGACGATCGAGCTCTCAACCGAGGACGCGATCGAGGGCGTCACGGCGTTCTTCGAAAAGCGCGACCCCATCTGGAAGGGAAGATGACCGAACACGACGCTGATGCTCCGGAGGCGCCTCCGGCGGAGGGCGGGGCGCTCAAGGCACTGGTAGACGACCTTCACGCGCGGCGCGAGAAGGCGAAGCTCGGCGGCGGTCCGGAGAAAATTGAAAAGCAGCACGCGGCCGGGAAGCTGACGGCCCGCGAGCGCATCGACCTGCTCGTCGACGAGGGGACGTTCGTCGAGATGGGCCTGCACGCCGGGCCGCACTTCTCGCAGCGCGCGATGGAGGGCAAGGAGGCGCCGGCCGACGGCGTGATCACCGGCTGGGGCGACGTCGACGGCCGCCCCTGCGCGATCGCCGCCTACGACTTCACCGTGATGGCCGGCTCGATGGGGATGACCGGCGAGATCAAGATGGCGCGTCTGCGCGAGCTCGCCCTGCAGAAGCGGATCCCGCTGATCTGGCTGCTCGACTCCGCCGGTGCGCGCATCCAGGAGGCGACCGGCTCCCTCTTCGCCGGCTCGGGCCATCTCTTCCGCGAGGAGGTCGAGATGTCCGGGGTGGTGCCACTGATCGCGGGGATGCTCGGGCCTTGTGCTGCCGGCACCGCCTACATCCCGGGTCTCTCCGACTTCGTTCCGATGGTCGTCGGCCAGGGGGCGATGGCGCTTGCGGGGCCGCACCTCACCAAGGCCGTCACCGGCGAGGAGATCTCGATGGAGGACCTCGGCGGCGCCAAGGTGCACTGCCGCAAGTCGGGCGTCGGCGACCTCGAATGCAAAGACGACGCCGAGTGCATCGAGGCGATCAAGACCTACCTGTCGTTCTTCCCGCCCAACTGCGAGCAGAAGCCCCCGATCCGCGAGACCTCGGATCCCGACGACCGGATGTCGGAGAAGCTCCTCGAGATCGTCCCCGACTCCAACCGCAAGCCGTACGACATGTACGACGTGATCGCGGAGATCGTCGACGACGGCGAGTACTTCGACATCAAGCCGAAGTTCGCGAAGACGATCATCACCTGCTTCGCGCGCTTCGGGGGCCAGCCCGTCGGCATCGTGGCCAACCAGCCCAAGCAGCTCGGCGGCATCCTCGAGAACGACTCAGCCGACAAGGCGGCGCGCTTCGTCAATCTCTGCGACGCCTTCGAGATCCCGCTCGTCTTCCTGCAGGACGTGCCCGGATTCATGGTCGGCTCGAAGGTCGAGCACGCGGGGATCATCCGCCACGGCGCGAAGATGCTCTACGCGATCTCGCGAGCGACGGTCCCGAAGGTCACGGTCGTGATCCGCAAGGCCTACGGCGCCGGCTACTACGTGATGAACGGCCGGGCCTACGAGCCCGACCAGATCTACGCCTGGCCCTCCGCCGAGATCTCGGTGATGGGCGCCGAGGGCGCGGTGAACATCATCGGCCGCTCGGCGATCGAGGCATCCGACGACCCGGACGCCACGCGCGAGGCGATGCTGAGCGCGGTCCGCGAGCAGATCGATGTGTACATCGCGGCCAACAACGCGTTGATCGACGACGTCATCGACCCGCGCGAAACCCGGCCGCGGATCATCAGCGCGCTGCGGATGGCGCGAAACAAGAAGGTCGAGAGGCCCTGGAGAAAACACGGAGTGATGCCCGTATGAGCACCTTTGACGACCCCGTAATCATCAGCTGCTCGATCTCGGGCGCGATCGCCAACCGCGATCAGTGCCCCGCGATTCCGTACACGCCAGAGGAGTACGCGGCCGAGGCCCGGCGCGCCGTCGACGAGGGCGCTTCGCAGATCCACATCCACGCGCGCACGCCGGAGGGCGTGCCGAGCTACGAGGTAGAGGACTTCCGCGCGATCACCGAGGCGATCCTCGCCGAGGTCGACGTGATCATCAACTACTCGACCGGTGCGATCGGCGTCCCGCTCTCCAAGCGCCTGGAGTACCTGCGCGAGCTGCGCCCCGATGTCGCCGCGCTGAACATGAGCTCGATGAACTACGCGAAGTACTCGCGCCGGCGCAAGGACTTCGTCTTCAAGGCGGTCTTCGAGAACTCCTTCGACACGATCATCACGTTCCTCACCGAGATGCGCGAGCTCGGCATCAAGCCCGAGCACGAGTGCTTCGACGCCGGCCACGTCGCCAACCTCGACCCGCTCATCGACATGGGCCTGGTGGACGCGCCGCACCAGATCTCATTGGTGATGGGCGTGACCGGCGGTATCCGCCCGACCAGCCGCAACGTCGGCTTCATGGCCGAGCAGATTCCGGGGGGCGCGGACAACAGCCGGCTCAACAGCGCCGGAACCTCGCCTTCGGCTCAGAGCGGCGCGAACTGGCAGGTGATCGGCGTCTCGCGCGCGCAGTGGCACCTGCTCGCGTCGTCGCTGGTGCTCGGCGGCAACGTTCGTGCCGGGCTCGAGGACAACCTCTACCTGCCCAACGGCGAAATGGCGAAGTCCAACGGCGAGCTGATCGGCAAGGCACGCCAGATGGCCGAGGACATCGGCCGCCGCGTCGCGACGGTCGCCGAGGCTCGCGAGATGTTGGGTGTGGTCAAGCGTGACCGCGCTACCGCTTGAGCACGTAAGGATCCTCGACCTGAGCCGCCTGTTGCCGGGCGGCTTCTGCTCGCTGCTGCTTGCCGACCTCGGCGCCGACGTGATCAAGGTCGAGGACACCGGGATGGGCGACTACGTTCGCTGGGCACCTCCGTACTACGGCGACGACTCGCACCAGGCGCTCGGAACCCGCTCGGCGCTGTACCTCTCGCTCAACCGCGGCAAGCGCTCGGTTCGAATCGACCTCAAGTCCGAGGACGGGCGCAAGGCGTTCCTCAAGCTCGCGGAGGGCGCCGACGTGGTCCTCGAGAGCTTCCGGCCTGGGGTGCTCGACCGCCTCGGCGTCGGTTACGAGACCCTGCGCGAGGTCAACCAGCGGATCGTCTACTGCGCGATCACGGGATACGGGCTCGACGGTCCGAACGTCGCCCGTGCCGGCCATGACACCAACTACCTTGCGCTCAACGGGCTGCTCGGACTCACGGGAGCTGCCGACGGCCCACCGGTGAGCTCGGCCGGGCAGGTCGCCGACCTCGGCGGCGGCGGCCTGATGGCGGCGTTCGGCATCCTCGCCGCGCTCGCCGAGCGCGAGCGCTCGGGCGAGGGGCAGCTCGTCGACGTCTCGATGACCGACGGCGCCCTCTCCTGGCTTGCGATGGTCGCGGCCGCCTTTCTCGCCGACGGCCGCGTTCCGCATCGCGGCTCGGAGATGCTGAACGGTGGCGTCGCCTGTTACCTGCCGTACGAGTGCGCCGACGGCTGGGTCAGCTGCGGTGCGCTCGAGCCGAAGTTCTGGCAGGCGTTCTGCGCGGGAACGGAGCGCCCGGACCTGCTGGAGCACCAGTTCGCCAAGCCGGGGTCCGATGGCCACGCCGCGGTCGCCGAGGTCTTCAGGACGAAGACGAAGGCCGAGTGGGCCGCGTTCAACGACGTCCACGACTGCTGCATCGAGCCCGTCCTCGACCTCGACGAGGCGCTCGACTCGGAACTCGTTCGAGCCCGCGGAATGGTGGTCGGAGTTCAGCAGCCCGATATTGGTCCGGTCCGGCTGCTCGGCCACCCGGTGAAGTTCTCGCGCACTCCGGCCGACCCCACCCGGCCGGCGCCGGCGCTCGGCGAGCACACCGAGCAGGTCCTCGCCGAGAGCGGCCTCTCAGCCGAGCTGATCTCCGCGTTGCTTGAGTCGGGCGCGGTGGGTGGGCTCAACGCCCAGGATGAGCAGGAGCCCTTCCTGTCGTGAATACAGATCCGGCCACCTCCTCGGCTTCGCCTCCGGGGGTGCCGGAGTCGGCCGAAGGACGTCCTCTCCTGAAGATCAGTGAGCTCGCGGAGCGCGCCGACGTCCCGGTCGCCACGGTGCGTCACTACCTGCGAGAGGGCCTGTTGCCCGAGCCCGTCAAGACGTCGAAGAACATGGCCTACTACCCGCCGGAGTTCGCCGAGCGGATTCGGCTGATCAAGCAGCTGCAGGAGCAGCGCTTCATGCCGCTGAAGGTGATCCGCGAGCTGCTCGAGTCGGGCGGCTCAAGCCCCGAGCAGTTGCGCGACCTGGTCGAGCTGGAGGACCGGATCCTCGAGCGCGCCGCTGCGGGCGAGCGCGAGCGCGTCCCGGTCGAGGAGATCGAGACGCGCTACGAGGTGCCGCGAGAGGTGCTCGCGCGGCTGGCGGAACTGGGCGTGCTTACGCCGACCGCCGATGGCTATTCGCCGTCCGACATCCAGATCGTCGAGGCCATGAGCCGCTTCCGAGCGGGTGGCTACGACGAATCGATCGGCTTCACCGTCTACGACACGCTGCGCTACAAGCAGGCGATGGAGGCGCTCGCCGCCGAGGAGGTGCGGCTCCTAACCGAGCGGCTGACCGGCATGGAGCCGGACAAGGTGTTCGAGCTGATCGCCGCCGGCACCGAGCCGCTCAACGACCTGCTGTCGGCGCTGCGCACGAAGGCGCTGCTCGCAGAACTTGAGCGGTTGCGCGAGAGCCGGCGCGCTGCCTGATCGGGCCTAGCCGCCCTTGATGTAGCCGGCGGCCTGCGGTTGGTGTGCCGACGCGAGGTCGCCCAGCCCGTTCACGAGCTCCCCGACGGACTGCGGCGGGGGCGAGGCGTCGTCGTAGGTGATCGTGCGCCCGCCGTACTCGACGGTGTAGACGAAGCAGTCCGCGCAGGCGGTCGGCTGCGGATTGGCGGGCATCGAATCGAGGTCGGCCGCGTCGAGCAGCGAGTTGATGTGGTCGAGCTCGGTGGGGGTGAGATCGAACGAGCGCGAGCTGTTTGTCGGCTCGCCATACGACAGGGTCGCCGCGCCGTTGGGCTCGATGCGCAGGTGCTCGTCGATCCCGCCGACCCCGCCGGTCCGCGTGTACGTCACGAGGGCGCCGTTGGTCTGCACGGGCGCGCCGGTCGTCGACGTCGATTCGTCAGCCGAGCTGCCGCAACCGGCCAAGACCGTGACCGTCGCGAGGACGAGTGCTCGCAGTGCGTTCACGGCCTTGATACGAGGCGCCGGCTGATTCATCACGTGTCTTCGACGAGGTTTGCCACAACCCGGAGATCATCCACGAACGCGGCGTATTCCTCGCCGCGCCTCTCGCACGGGGGCCGTCGTCGGCATGGCCGAGATCTACCCGGCTACACTCGTGAGTACGCCCAAGGGGACCGGTCTCTTCGCCAGGCCGAGCCACTAGCGGAAAGCTGAGGGCGTTCTCACCGCCGGGACGGTCGTGCTGCGGCCATCTCCCCGGGAGATGGCTCTCCGCGTTGGACCCGATCCAACCAGGAGGTCAGCAAGTGACGTCGCCTCATGGCGAGCCCGAAACCGAATCCGTGCCCGAGCTGGCTGGTCTGAGCAGCGAAGAGGTGCTGCTGCGCCGCTACGCCACGGAGCGCTCGCCGGCACTTCGCGAGGAGCTCGTGCGGCGCTTCATGCCGCTGGCCCGTTCGCTGGCGATGCGCTACCGCCGCCAGACTGAGTCGCTCGACGACCTCGTGCAGGTGGCGGGCCTCGGTCTCGTCAAGGCGATCGACGGCTTTGACCCGGCGCGCGAGCGGCCGTTCGCCGCGTATGCGGTGCCGACCATCCTCGGCGAGCTGCGTCGACACTTCCGCGACCACGTGTGGAACGTGCGCCTGCCGCGCGCCCTGCAGGAGCGGACGATGAAGATCGAGTCCGCCACGGCCGCGCTGACCGATGAGATCGGCCGCTATCCAACTCCGGCCGAGCTTGCCGACCACCTCGACCTCACGGTCGAGGACGTGCTCGAGGCGCTCGAGGCCGACCACGCGCGGCGCACGCTCTCACTCGATGCGCCCAGGCGCTCCGAGGAGGAGGAGTCGACCCCGGGGGTCGAGACGCTGGAGTCGGTCGAGCACGGCTACGACCGCGTTGAGTCGCAGATGGCCGCCCACAGCGCCGAGCTCGACGAGCGCGAGTGGGCGATCCTGCGCATGCGCTTCGTCGACAACCTCACCCAGCGCGAGATCGCAGCGGAGTTCGATGTCTCTCAGATGCAGATCTCACGTATCAGTCGAGGGGCCCTTTGGAAGCTGCTGACCGCTGTAAACGGTGACGAGACGGCCGAACCGGTGCCGAGGTCCGACCGAAGGCAGGACGAGGGCGGCTGAGTTGCCCGCCGGCGCTGGCGGGATAGGATCGGCTGAGGCTCACACGGAGGTGTTCTTTTAGGCACGACTGTCGACAGCAATCCGCTCGAACCTGCTCGGGCTAATCGCAATCTTCATTGCCCTCGGCGGAACGGCTGCGGCGCTGAGCGGGAAGAACACGGTCAATTCCGGCGACATCAAGCCCGGCAACGTAAGACACTCGGATCTCGCCGCGAACGCCGTCGATGGCTCGAAGGTTGCGGATGGCTCGTTGACCGCGGCGGACATCAACCAGTCCGCGTTGGCGATCTCGCCGGCCGGGCCGGCCGGCGGCGACCTTACCGGGACTTACCCGAACCCCGGGGTTGGCCCGAACGCGATCGAGTCGGGGAAGATCGCCGATGGCGCCGTCGCCGGACCCGATATCGCCGATGGCTCGGCGGAGATCGCCGACGGAAATGTCCGGCTCGTGGATCAGGGAGTTACGCCCGCCGCAACCGCTTTCGCAAGCGCGAACGTCTCAATTAGCTCAGGGACTGCGACCCCGGTGCCGCTCGACTCCGAGGCGTTCGACACAGCGGCGATGCACCCGACGTCCGGTGGGCAAGCCGACTCGATAATTGCGCCGGCGACAGGCATCTATAGGGTCAGCGCCACGGTCCGGTTCGCCCCAAACAACACCGGCACTCGCTTTGTTGGAGTCGGCGTGCCAGGTGGGACGATTTACGACTTATCGGAGTGGGTGAATGCCACACAGGGCGGCGATCCGACTGACCTATCCGTCACTGGCTTGGTGAGTCTCGATGCCGGCGCCGCCGCTGAGCTTTTCGCTTACCAGGGCTCAGGAGGCAACCTCAACCTCACGAGCGATTTCAGCGAACGGCCAACGCTTTCGATGGAGTGGGTGGGCCCCAAGACGGTCGGCACCCCCTAGGTCACCTCTCCATCCGCGTCAGCGCCCGCGATCCGGGTAGCTGAGCTTCATGCACCAAAGAAAGGAGCTGATCTCAGCATGAGTGACCGAATCGAAGGCAAGCGCGTCGCATTTCTCGTGGCCAACGAGGGCATCGAGCAGGTCGAGCTGACCAGGCCCTGGGAGGCGATCGAGGAGGCCGGCGCGACCCCCGAGCTGATCGCGCCGGAGGCCGGCAAGGCCCAGGCGTTCAATCATCTCGACAAGGCGGACACATTCGACGTCGACAAGACCGTCGAGGAGGCCAACCCGGACGATTACGACGGGCTGGTGCTTCCGGGCGGTGTCGCGAACCCTGATGCGCTGCGGCTGATCCCGGAGGCGGTCGAGTTCGTGAAGTCGTTCTTCGAGGCCGGCAAGCCCGTCGCCGCGATCTGCCACGCACCCTGGACGCTGGTCGAGGCCGACGTCGTCCGCGACCGGACGCTCACGTCATGGCCCAGCCTGCAGACGGACATCCGCAACGCGGGCGGCAACTGGGTTGACGAGGAGGTTCACGTCGACTCCGGGCTGGTCACGAGCCGCAAGCCCGACGATCTCGACGCCTTCTGCGACAAGGCGATCGAGGAGATCGCCGAGGGCGTGCACTCAGAGCAGCGCGAGGCGACGGTCGGCAGCTGAGCCGACGTTCGTTACGGGAGCCCGTTGGCGAGGCCGGTCACGGCCTCGTCGCGGCTCTCGTAGAGCCCGAGCGCGCGATCGATCCCGGTCAGCTCGAGCAACCGCCGCACGTCGGCGTCCGGACAGCAGACGCCGAAGCGCTTCTGGTGCTCTGAGAGCCGGCGCTTGGTCTCGACGAGAAGGCTGAGGCCGGTTGAGTCGATGAAGTCGCAGTCACTGAGGTCAACGAGGATCGGGTCGGTCGGCTCGGCAAGGCTCGGATCGAGGACCTTGCGCAGGTCGGGCGCGGTGCTCTGATCGAGCTCCCCGATGACGCTCACGGTCAGGAGCCCGTCCTGCATGTCCGACTCAACTCTGAAGGGTTTGGTCAAGGGGTGGCGATCTTAATGCGTGCGCGACGACGCGTTAGATTGCCTTCGCCGGTCGCACGCCGGCTTCCAGATGAAGGCGCCGATCGGCAGATTGCTTGAGCGGGTGTCGGGGCGGGCCCCGGGGGGATCGGGGGACTCACTCGGGATCGTCGCTGGCCTGCTTGCGCTGGCGGTGTGCGTCGTCATGGACGTCATCCTCGACTCCGAGAGCGCGGCCCTCGTGGGCACCTACGTCGCCGCGCCGTTCGTCGCCGCGCTGTTCGCGGGGCCGGGTGGCACCGCGGTGGTCGGCGTCGCCGCCGCGGCCGCAGCCGCGGCGAGCCCGCTCTGGAATCCCGATACCGGCAGTTCCGAGCATCTCGTGCGGATCACCGTGATCGCCCTGGGTTCGTTGCTTGCGATCGGAGGCGCCCGTGTTGCGGACCCGCAGCGCCGGGCGCACCGAACGCCTCGGTTTGCTCAGCGCGGTTGGCGATGTTGCGGACGGCTCGCTCCCGCTGCCCGAGACCCTGGCACGGGTGACCGAGGTGGCGGTTCCCGCGTTTGCTGACATCTGCCTGATCGACGCGATCCGCGATGGCCGGGCTACGCGCCTCGCCGTCCGCGTCAGCGGCAGGGCCGATCATGCGGTCGTCGAGGACCGCATGCGCCGGCGGCCGCCACGGCTTCCGGAATGGCTGTTGCGCGACGAGCGCTCCTGGCGCGACCTGCCGGAGTGGTGGCCCGCGATGCACGACGAGGAGCTGCGGCGCATGGCCCAGTCGCCCGACGATCTGGAATTTCTCCGCTCGCTCAGCCTGCGCTCGTCCATGGTCATCCCGCTCCGTGCCCGCGACCGCAACATCGGCGCGCTGACTCTGATGAGAGCCTGGTCGGGCGTCCGCTATGGAGCTGACGATCTGCGCTTTGGCCAGATCCTGGCCGGGCGGATCGCCCTTGCACTCGACAACGCCGGCCTCTTCTCCGACCTGGAGAGCATCGAGCGGCGGATGGACACGGTGATGGCGATCCTTGACGAGGCGATCGTCATTCACGGTGCTGACGGCGAGCTCGTCTTCGCCAACCCCGCGGCGGCGCGGATGATGGGCTTCGACACGCCGGACGAGGCGCTGACCTCTGCGACCGGCGAGATCCGCGATCGCTTTGACATCCGCGACGAGGACGGTCGCGCGGTCAGCGCGACGGAGTTGGTCGGCCGCCGTGTGCTGCGCGGTGAGGAGACCGGGCCGCAGACGCTGCGCGCCACCGACCGGGCCACGGGCCGCGAGCGATGGACGCGCACGAAGGCCCAGGCGATCAAGGGCGCGGCGGGCGAGGTCCTCTACTCGGTGAGCGCGATCGAGGACGTCACCGAGGTCAAGCGGGCCGAGTTCTCGAACAAGCTCCTGGCGCGCACCGGGGAGCTGCTCTCGCACTCAAGCGACTACCGCGCCACGCTCGAGCAGGTGCCGCGCCTCCTCGTCCCCGACTTCGCCGATTGGTGTTCGATCGAGGTGCCGGGCGAGGACGGCGAGTTCGAGCGCGTCGCGATTGCTCACCGAGACCCTGAGCGGCTGCGGCAGGTCCGTGATCTGCGCCGGCGTTTCCCCCAGCAGTTCGCGGCCGCCGGCGTAGCGGAGGCGCTCGATTCGGGCGAGGCGCGCCTGTACCAGATGACCGATGAGCGGATGCGGGAGCTCGCGACCAACGACGAGCACCTCGAGGGACTGCTCGGGCTCGAGCTCAACTCGATGATCTTCGCGCCGATGAGCGTCGGCGGGCCGGTGCTCGGCATCCTGGTCTTCGTTAACCATCTCGGCTCGCGCCGGTTCGACGAGAGCGACGTGGCGATTGCGGTCGAGACCGCGCGCCGCGCCGCGATCGCGATCGAGAACTCGCGGCTTGCCGCCGAGCGCGCCCGGGTCGCGGAGGTGCTCCAGCGCGAGCTCCTGCCTCCGAACCTCCCGCCGATGCGCGGCTGGGAGGTGGCGACGATGTACGAGCCCGCCGGCGAGGTCAACGAGGTGGGCGGCGACTTCTACGAGGTCTTCCGCGTCGAGGGCGGCTGGGCGGTGGTCCTCGGGGACGTCGCGGGCCGCGGGGCCGCCGCGGCGGCACTCACGGCCGAGGCTCGCCACACGATTCGCACCGCCGGTGCGCTCGCCGCCGACCCGGTCGCTGGGTCTGGAAGTGCTCAACCGCAACCTGCGCATGCGCGACGACGTCGCCCTCTGCTCGGTTGCGATGCTCGTTCTGCCCGACTCCGAGGGGCCGGAGGCCGAGGTACGGGTGTACCTGGCCGGTCACCCGCACCCGATGCTGATTCGTGACGGCGCGGCCCAACCGGTGGGGCGGCCGGGGCCGCTCCTCGGCGTCGCCGGCGGCTCCGATTGGGAGGGGGCGACGGTGGTGCTCGACCATGGGGATCAACTCGTCCTCTACACCGACGGGGTCATTGAGGCGCGCCGGCGTGGGGGCGAGCGCTTCGGCAGCGAGCGGCTGCGCCAAGGCCTCGCTGGGGCGGCGAGCCCGGACCTGGTCGTCGAGCGCGTCCGTGCGGCGCTCGCCGACTTCGGCGCCCGCGCGCGGGAGGACGATGCGGCAGTGATCGCGGTTCGCCGCGGCGAACCGCGCGACCCTCAGACCGCCACCGGCTCCTCGCCGCGCCTGCGAGCGACCTCGAGCACGTCCGCCGCGAGCTGAGCCCCGTCCTGAGGGTTCAGCGGCGTCGCTGTGATCTTCAGGATGAGGTCGTCGCCGTCGAGCTCCTCGAGCGTGATGTCGGGCGCGCGGCGCGTCGGCACCGAGATCGCATCTTCCAGCTGGCGCTCGACCTCCGACGGCGTCGTCGAGGCGTCGAAACGGGCGCGCATCTCGACCCGGTCGGGCTCGCGGAGGGGGATCACCGCAAGATTGAGGATCACGCTGTTGGGGACCATGATCCGGTCGGCCCCCGAGATCAGCGTCGTATAGAAGAGCCCGAGCGAGCCGGCGACGCCGTCGACCTTGCCGGCCAGCGCGCCACCCCGCAGCTCGACGCGCTCGCCCACGCGGAAAGGGCGCGTGCTGAGCAGCACGAGCCCGGCGAAGAGGTTGCCGAGCGTCTGCTGGGCGGCGAGACCGAAGACCACCGCGGTGAACGCACCGCCGACCGCGAGCGCGCGAGCGTCGAGGCCGGCGACGCGAAGCGCGACGACGACCATCACGGCGATGGTCAGCAGGCGGACGAGGAAGCCGACGACGCCGGCCGTGCCGGGGTCGAGACGGCGATAGAGGGCCGGCGCGAGGCCGCGGCCAAGGTTGCGCGCGAGCGCCCAGCCGAGGACGACGAGGGCGGCGACGGTGCCGGCGCGAACCGGCGTGCCGCCGGTGCCGAAGATCTGGCGGCGGTGATCGAAGACGATCAGGACGCCGACGATGAGCGCGATCAGGATCAGCGCGCCGCCTCGCGCCTTGTTGGCGCGCGCAGGGCTGATCTCCTCACCCAGACCGACCTGACGCCAGACCTCGGTGCGGCTCTCAAAGAGCGGATTGACACGATTTGCACGCGATTTGGCGCGGTTGAACATCCCCGATCAGGTGTCCGCGCTGCCCGGTCTCAAACGCATCCGTCTGAGATCCTCGTCACAGATTGGAACCGGCGATCCCCGCAGACCGCAGACCCATGCTGTTCATGGCGATCGGCGCCGGCACGGCGGTGGTCTCGATTCCGCTTGCCGCCGCCGCGGGACCGCCCTACCTCTCGTTCGGGTCGCTGAGCCCGTGGATCGTGACCCTCGCGATCGGCATGTTCACAGCGCTCTTTGCAACGCCCTTTGCGATCCACGGTCGTCTCTCGGGCGAGCTCGAACGCGACGCGCGCTGGGAGCGTGCGCTGCTGCTGTGGGGAGCCGTCGCGATCGGTGTGCTCGCCGTGGGGTTCATCTGCGGCCTGCCGTCCGGCTTTGACTCGGGTTCGCTCGCCGGGGCGATCGGCATCGTCGCCGTCGCCGAGGCGGTGCTCGTGCTCGCCACGCTTGTGGTCTGGATGATCTCCGACTAGGTAGTCCGGTCCTCCGAAAGCGCTAGATTGACTGATCAGTCAATGGGGGCGGCCGGGGTTCGGCCGACCGGTTTTTGGAGAGAGCGCAAGACGATGCGCGCGGCAGCGATCCAGCTCAACTCGGGCAACAACAAGGCCTCGAATATCACGCGGGCAGGCGCTCTGGTCGCCGCGGCCGCCGCGGACGGGGCCGACCTGATCGCGTTGCCCGAGAAATGGAATCTGCTCGGCACCGGCGACGAGCTCGCCGCCGGGGCCGAGGACCTCGAGACCGGGGAGTCGGTTGCCGCCGCTCGCGGGTGGGCGCGCGAGCACGGCGTCCATCTGCTCGCCGGCAGCGTGGGCGAGCGCGCCGACGGAGAGGACCGGATCTTCAACACCTCCTGCCTCATCGACCGCGGCGGCGAGATCGTCGCGACCTACCGCAAGATCCACATGTTCGACGTCGAGGTGGGCGGGGTCCGTTATGAGGAGTCGGCGCGCGAGCAACCGGGCGAGGAGATCGTGAGCGCCGACGTCGACGGCGTCGAGCTGGGCCTCACCGTCTGTTACGACCTTCGCTTCTGCGAGCTGTACCGAATCCTCGCGGTGGGTGGCGCGCGGATCTTCGCGATCCCCTCGGCGTTCACGCTGGCGACCGGCCGCGATCACTGGGACGTGCTGCTGCGCGCGCGAGCGATCGAGAACGCAGCGTTCGTCATCGCGCCCAACCAGTACGGCGAGGCGCCGCCGCAATACAGCTCGTACGGTCGCTCGGCGATCGTCGACCCGTGGGGCGTGGTGCTCGCGCAGGCGCCCGACGAGGAGTGCTTCATCGCCGCCGATCTCGACCTCTCCGCGCAGGAGCGTGTTCGCGAGTCCCTGCCGGCGCTCGCCAACCGCCGTCCCGCCGCCTACCGCTGGCCCGATCCCGTGGAGGCGCCCGCCTGATGGCCAAGGCACCGCCGGTGGATCGCCGCCGTCAGATCCTCGACGCCGCGATTCGCGTCTTTGCCCGGCAGGGCTTCAACGACTGCCGCGTGTCGGACATCGCGCGCGAGGCCGAGGTCGCCTACGGGCTCGTCTACCACTACTTCGATTCCAAGGACCAGGTGCTCAACGAGCTGTTCGTCGAGCGCTGGTCGCTGCTGCTGGCCGCGATCGAGGAGACCGACGCGCGCGACATCCCGTCGCGCGAAAAGCTCGACGCCGTCGCTCGTTTCATCATCGAGTCCTACCGCCACGACCCCGAGCTGATGAAGGTGATCATCATCGAGGTCACGCGAGCGGCCAACTCGTTCACGCGGACCCATCTGCCGGAGATCCGCCAGGCCTATGCGCTGATCGCAAAGATCGTCCGCGACGCGCAGGAGGCGGGGGAGTTCCGGACGGACGTCGACCCGGAGTTCGCCTCGATGTGGTTCTACGGGGCGATCGAGCAGCTGCTCACCGGCTGGGTCTTCGAGATCATCCCCGACGGTGTCTCGGACTTCGACCGCGCCCGGGAGATGGTCGTGGAGACGATTTGCCGCGGGCTCGAGTCGGGCGCCAACGGCCGCAATTGAGCGGCTCGATGCTTCGCTTGGCCTGGTCTGGGTAGGCTCGTGACCGTGGACAACGAGATCGTCAAGAGACTGATGTGGACCGGCCTAGTCGCCGGCACGGGCGCGCTGGCGAGCGTCGTCGCGATGCGCGTCTCGGCACTGATCTGGGTGCGGATCTTCGGGGAGGACCCGCCAGAGTGAACGGGCCCGTTCCGCCGCCTCCCCCCGAGGGCGACCGCTCGGTCACCGAGCTCGTCTTCGACGTCTCCGAGCGGGTCTCGTCGCTCGTGCGCGAGGAGATCGCGCTCGCGAAGGCCGAGGTCTCGGAGAAGGTCTCGTCGATCCTGCGCGGCGGCGCCGTCGGCATCGCCGCCGGCATCTTCGCGTTCCTCGGGCTGATCCTGCTGATGCATGCCTTCGCGTGGCTGCTCGACGACCTCTTCTTCGAGGGCGACATCTGGATCGGCTTCGCGATCGAGGCCGCAATCTTCTTCCTCGTTGCCGCCCTTGCGGGCTGGGCCGCATACCGGGCGCTCAAGAAGGGCTCGCCGCCGGTCCCGGCGATGGCGATCGAGGAGGGCAAGCGCATCCGCCAGACGCTTGAGTCCACCACCACACCCGAGCCCGTCAAGGAGCCGACACCATGAGGCGTAGCCGAATCGTGCCGCTGTTGAGGCGCCTGACATGAGTGGGGAGATCGTTCGTTCCGGGGCGGGCGAGCCCGTTGGCCGCGTCAGCGCCGGAGCCCCCGGCCGCACGTCCGAGGAGATCCGCGCCGACATCGAGGCGCAGCGCGAGCAACTCGGTCATTCGGTCGAAGCGCTGCGCGGCAAGGTCACCGAGCTCACCGACTGGCGCCGCCAGGTCCGCGAGCACCGCCGCGAGCTGATCATCGGGGCAGCCGTCGTCGGCTTTGCCGTGGGCGTCCGCCTGATGGCACGCCGCCGCCGCGGCTAGAGGCCCCGCCCCGCAACTATCCGGCCGCGGCGTTGCGTCACGATTTCGTGCGTCTCTGCGCGGGTGGTGTCGCGAAGCCGCGTCTTGCTGGGTGGGGAGGGGGCCCCGGCCCCGGCAGGGTGTCCCTCATGCCCCCCTATAGCGCGGCACGAGGGACACCTTCCGCCTGCGGGGAGCTGACGCGCAGGTCCTTGTAGGAGTCGCCGAAGCGCTCGGCCTCGCGGAGAACCCCCTCCTCGACGAAACCGAGCCTCCTGCACAGCGCCAAGCTGCGCTCGTTGCCAACTGCCACCCGAATCTCGACCCTGTTGAGCTCGAGGTCGCGGATGGCGTAGTCGACCAGGCGCCGGACGGCCGCCGTCATGAGGCCCGGCGCTGGTGCGCCTCGGCGATCCAGTAGCCGATGCTCGTCGCCCGGTTCAGGGTGTCGATCCGATGGAACCCGAGGAAGCTGACGATCTCCTTGCCGATCGTCACGGCGAGCGGAAGCCGTCCCCGGCCCGTTCCTGGCGGAGGGCGCCCTCGATGAACTGTTGAGTGTCAGCGAGCGTCCCGGCGGCGGCCCACGGCATCCACTCCGCCAGATATGCCCGGTTGGCTTCAACGAGCCGATAGAGCTCCTCGGCGTCCTCTGGCTGCACCGAACGCAGTACGCATTGATCGAGCTCGAAGCGCATCCCGCGCCCCTGCCCTAGAGCACGAACTCGCCGCTGAGCCCGCCGAAGCCGAGCAGGCCGGGGCCGATGTGGGCGCCGATCACCGGGCCGATCTCGGAGACGAAGACAGGGTCGTTCCCGAAGACCTGACGGCACTCGTCGACGAGCTTACGTGCGGTGTCGGTGTCGTGGATGTGCTGGACGACCCAGACCGTGGCGCCTGCGTCCTTGCGCTCGTGCGCGAACTCGACCATCCGCTCGAAGGCGCGGCGCCGCGTGCGCACGCGTTCGATCGGGGTGATCTCCTCCTCGAGCGTGAGGATCGGCTTGATCTGCAGCGCCGACCCGAGGAACGCCTGGGCGGCGCCGATGCGCCCGCCCTTTCGCAGGTACTCGAGGGTGTCGATCGCAAACCACATCTTCAGGGAGCCGCGGGCGCGCTCGACCTCGGCCATCGTCTCCTGCGCGCTCGCTCCCTCCTTGGCCTTGCGCGCGGCGATGAGCGCCATCAATCCCTGGCCGCCGCAGCCCGAACGGCTATCCCAGACGATGATGCGCTCGCCGCCCGCCCCTGAGTCGATCAGCTGCTGGCGCGCCTGGAGTGCCGAGCCGTAGGTGCCCGAGATCCCTGACGAGATGTGGATGGAGACGACCTCGCCGCCGTCGGCGAGCAGCGGCTCGTAGATCTCGACGAAGTCGCCGACCGATGGCTGCGAGGTGGTGGCGCCGGCCTCGCTGCGGCTCAACCGCTCGTAGAAGTCGTCGTATTCCGCGCCGGAGATCTCGCTCTCGCGCTTCTGGACGCCGTCCAGCGTGACGTAAAGGCTCGCCCGGTGGATGCCGTTCGCGGCAATCATTTCGTCCGGGAGATACGCCGTCGTGTCGGTGACTACGGCAGTGCTCACCGCCCCAGTCTTATCAGCGATCGCGTCCGCAACGCCGCCGGGGATCTACGATTCGACGCCGCAATGTCGACGACGCTGCTCACCGGGGGCACAGGATTCATTGGCTCACACCTCGCCCGTGCCCTCGTCGCGCGGGGCGATCAGGTGCGGGTGCTCACCCGGCGCAGTTCCGATCTCTCGGCGCTCGAGGGCCTCGAATTCGAGCGCGCGATCGGCAGCGTCACCGACAGGCGCTCGGTACGACATGCGATGGACGGCGTCTCTCGCGTCTTTCACGTTGCCGGGCGCACCTCGCTTCGCAAGGTCGACCGCGAGGCGGTGTTCGACACCAACGTCCGCGGCTCGCGGATCGTCTTCGAGAGCGCCCTCGAGGCGGGCGTCGAACGGGTCGTCCACACCTCGTCGGCCGGCGCGATCGGCGTCGCCAAGCCCAAGGGCACGGCCGATGAGACCACCTCGTTCGAGATCGGCCACCTCGGGATCACCTACGTGAACTCGAAGCACGAGGCGGAGTTGGAGGCGCTGCACGCTGCCACCAAGGGCCTCGACGTGGTCATCGTCAACCCGACCTTCGTGCTCGGTCCCGACGACCCGACGCGGACATCGATGGGGCTCGTGCGGCGGTTCTGCCTCGGGCAGATCCCGGCCTACGTCGGCGGGGCTCTCAACGTCGTCGACGTCCGCGATGTCGCTACCGGCCACCTGCTCGCCGACGAGAAGGGTGTTGCCGGCGAGCGGTACATCCTCTCCGCCCGGAACTTCACCCTCGACCGGCTCTTCGCCGATCTCGCGCGGATCAGCGGCATCGACCCCCCGGCCGTGAAGCTGCCGGTGTCGATGGCCGTGCACGGAACGGCGGCCGCCTCGCGCCTCGGCCTGCGGATGGGATCGCCCGAGGAGGTGCTCTCGGCTTCGCTGTGGTGGACCTATCGCAACACGAAGGCCAAGCGCGAGCTCGGGTTCAAGCCCCGCCCGCACGAGCAGACGCTCGAGGACGCGGTGGAATGGCAGCTCGGCGAACTCGGCGACAGGCACGACAGCGTGGCGACGCGAGTCCTTCGCAGGGCGGCGAGGACGGTGCGCCGATGACCGCAGCCGCGCGTGGTGCTCTACCGCTGCCCGACCCGCACGAACGTGCTGTGCCCATGCGGTGCGGTGGAGCGCCGCCTGCGCAAGCTCAAGGTCGAGCATCGGACCGAGCGCGTCCCGTACGGCAAGCGCAAGCGGCCGGAGATCGAGGAGCTCACCGACCAGCGTCGGGTACCCGTCTTGGTCGATGGAGACGAGGTAATCGCCGATTCCAAGCGGATTCTGCAATACCTCGATTGGAAGTACGAAAAGGCCGCCGAAAAGCCGAAAAAGGCCGCGAAGAAGACCTCGAAATCGTCGTAGGGCTGTGCTTTACACTCTGAAGCCATGGATACGCCGCAGGCAGCAGTAACGATCACCGACGTCGCAGCGGGCAAGATCCGCGACCTCGCCGCTGCCGGCGAGGGTGATCAGGCCCTGCGCATCGCCGTTCGCGGCGGTGGCTGCTCGGGCTTTCAGTACGCGCTGGCGCTCGACGCCCCCAAGGCCGACGACAACGTCTTCGAGCACAACGGTGTCTCCGTCGTGGTGGACAAGGTCAGCATGCAGTTCGTCTTCGGCTCTGAGGTCGATTACGTCGACGGCCTCCAGGGCGCCGGGTTCACGGTGAACAACCCGAACGTCGTCGCCGCCTGCGGCTGCGGCTCGTCCTTCCAGGTCAGAGAAGACGCGGCCGAGCAGGCCGCGGCCACCGTTTAACCGGCGCGCTGGCGCTCACATCTGCGGTGCCTGTGATCACAGCCTCCGGGCTGGCGAAACACATAGGTGGGCGGACACTGTTCACCGACGTCTCCTTCAAGCTCGACCGTGGCGAGCGAATGACCCTGTCCGGTCGCAACGGCAGCGGCAAGACGACGCTGCTGCGGATGCTGTCCGGCGAGGCCGGCATCGACGCGGGGACGGTCGCGTTCGGCAAGGGCACCCGCGTGGCGTTGCACGACCAGCGTCCGCCGCGCGCCGGTGCGACCCTCCGTGAGTACGTCCTCGGCGGGCTGGAGTGGATCGCCGCGATCGAGGCCGACCTCTCCAGGCTCGAGACAAAGATGACCGAGGGCGCGAGCGACGAGGCGACGCTCGATGCCTATGCCAACGCGCAGGCACGTCTCGAGACGGCCGGTGGTTACCGCTGGCGCGACAACGCCGAGGCGACGCTCCACGGTCTCGGCTTTGGCGACGACGAGCTCGATCGCCAGCTTGCCTCCTTCTCCGGCGGCGAGCTCACCCGCGCTTCGCTGGCTCGCGTGCTCGCCTCGCGCCCCGACCTGCTGCTGCTCGACGAGCCCACCAACCACCTCGACATCGAGTCGCTCGAGTGGCTCGAGAACTACCTCGTCGGCCTCGACGCCGCCGTGATCCTCGTCGCCCACGACCGCTGGTTCCTCGAGTCGGTGGGCACGTCGGTGCTCGAGCTGGAGGCCGGTCGCGCGCGCCACTTCCAGGGCCCGTGGCACGCCTGGCGCGCCGAGCAGGCCGCGCGCGAGCTCGCCGCAGGCCGCGACATCGCCCGCCGAGAGGCCGAGATCGCGCGGATGGAGCGCTTCGTCGAGCGCTTCCGCTACAAGGCGACCAAGGCGCGCCAGGCCCAGTCAAAGCTCAAGGCGATCGACCGTGTGAAGAAGGGCATGGCCGAGCTCGACCCGCGCGACGAGCGCAAGCTCGCCTTCTCGTTCGGCGACGCCGAGCGCTCGGGCCGGACCGTGCTCGAGCTCGAGGACGCGACGGTTAAGGCCGGCGACCGCACGCTGATCGACGACGCCGAGATGTGGCTCGAGCGCGGCGAGCACGTCTGCCTCGTCGGCGCCAACGGTTCCGGCAAGACGACCCTGGTCGAATCGCTCGCCGGCAACCGCGACCTCGCGCGCGGCAAGATCCGCCGCGGCCACAACGTCAAGCTGGGCTACCTCTCCCAGCACACCGAGGTCGGGGGCAACGCCGACGCGACCCTGCTCTCCCACGCGCAGCATCAGACCGGGCTCTCCGAGGCGAAGACGCGCGCGCTGCTCGGGCGCTTCCTCTTCTCCGGCGACGACGTGCAGAAGCGGGTCGCCGACATCTCCGGCGGTGAGGCGCAGCGCATGGCGCTGGCGCTGCTCACACACTCAGACGCCAACCTGCTGATCCTCGACGAGCCGACCAACCACCTCGACGTCGAGAGCCGCGAGGCGCTCGAGGACGCGCTCACCGGCTTCGGCGGCACGCTCCTGCTCATCTCCCACGACCGGGCGCTGCTCGAGGCCGTCGGCTCTCGCACCGTCGTGATCGCCGACGGCGAGCTGCGCAGCCACCACGGCGGCTGGGCCGAGTACCGCTCCGCCGTGGAGGCCGAGCGGGCCGCCGCCGACGAGTCAAAGCGCGCAAAGAAGATGCCGCGTCAGTCGCGCGACAAGGGCCCGAGCAAGAACCGGCGGGCCGAGCTCGCGCGCCTGGAACGCGAGGTGGAGTCCGCTGAGGCGAAGTTCAAGAAGCTCGAGGACGAGCTCGCTGACCCGTCGCACTGGTCGAGCCCTGAGCGCTCAGCGAAGGCGAGCAAGCGCCACGAGAGGGCGCGCGCGGAACTCGACGACCTGATCGCCCGCTGGGAGGCGGCCGCGGAGAGGGTTGAGGGGAAGGTGGAGGGCTAGGCCGTAGTCCCCGCCGAACGTCGCTAACACCGACAGATATGACGGTCTCCGGGACGTTCAGCGCAGGTACGCTTGGAGGAAAGGCTTCGCTTCGTGAACTGTCCGTTCTCAGTTCCGCTCAGGCGTACTCAGGCCGGACAGTTCGCCGGCGCATCGCGATGCGCCTCGACGGCGGACAGACTGCTGCGCCGCGGACTTAGCCCAGCTGCATGGGCGGGCTCGTCTGGGAGCCGCCCGGCAGGATGCGCTCGGCCTCGGGGGCCTCGAAGCCCTCGGGCTGATCGACGCCGAGCAGCTCGGCGAGCTCGCCGGAGTCGAGCATCTCCTCGACGATGTCGCAGCCGCCGACCAGCTCGCCCTTGACGTAGAGCTGGGGGAAGGTCTGCCAGTCGTAGAGCTCGGTCGTGACCTCGCGCAGCGGCTGCAGCGCCGGGAGCACGTCGATCGCGCCGTAGCTGACGCCGAGGCCCTCGAGCACGCCGACCACGCGCATCGAGAAGCCGCATCGCGGCGCCTCGGGAACGCCCTTCATGAAGAGGAGGACGTCGTTCTCCGCGATCGCGCTTTGAACCTGCTCTTTGAGACCGGGATCAGCTGCCATGACCCCAGGTTACCCACCTGACCCGGCCGCCCCCGGAGGCGAAGCCGAGGAGGCGGGCGGAATGTTTGTCTGGATCGAGAGCGCGTGGATCGAGCCGTCGTCGAAGCGCGCCTTGACGGCGGCTCGCACGAGGCGGTGCTGGTCGATTCGCGAGAGGCCCTCGAATTGTGAGGCGGTGACGATCGCCCGCAGGTGGTCGCCGCCGCCCTCGTCGAGGACCTCGACCTGGGCCCCGGGGAGGGCCTCCTCAATCATCGTCTGAAGCTCGGGGAGATCGGCTGCCATCAGGCTGCCTGCGCCGCCTTCGCCGCTTCGACCATCTCGTGGACGCGGCAGAACTTCACCCGCGGGCGGCCGTGCGGCTCGCCGGCGCCGACCTCAGCGGCGTCGATTGCCTGCCAGCCCATGTAGGTCACGTGATCTCCCCCTCGCTCGTCGAGCAGCTCCGCTATTGGAATCACTCCCGCCACGTCCTCGGCTTCGCCTCCGGGCGTGCGGGTCTCAGAATCAAGCTCGGGTATCCGGTTTGCGGCGAGGTCCTCGAAGATCGTTGCGACGGTCTCCGCCGCGTCCTTCTTGTTCGTGCCGATCACGCCGGACGGGCCGCGCTTGATCCAGCCGACCGCGTAGTGGCCGGGGACCTGCTCGCCGCTGTCGGGATCGACCACGCGGCCGGACTCGTTCGGAATCAGGCCGCGCGAGGCGTCGAACGGGATTCCCTCGAGGCCGGTGCCCAGGTAGCCGATCGAGCGCAGCACGATCCCGCACCCGAGCTCCTCACGCTCGCCGGTATCGCGCGCGGAGATCCGACCGGAGTCGTCGGCGACCAGTTCGTTACGGCCGATCACGATCGACTCGACCTTACCGTCGCCCTTGATCTCGACCGGCGATGCGCAGAAGCGCATGACGACTCGCTTGGGCTTGCCCTCCGGCTCGCGGTGGGCGAAGTCGGTGAAGATCTCGACGTTGCGCCGGTGGGTCGGATCGCAGTCCTCGGACTCGACGTACGCGCGGCTCGATTCGTCGAGCTCGACGTCGGCCGGATCGATGACGATGTCGGCGTCCGTCAGCTCGCCGAGCTCGCGCACCTCGGGGTTGGTGAAGGCGGCCTGCGCTGGCCCGCGGCGACCGAGGACGACGATCTCCTCGACGCCCGACTCCGAGAGCTGGTCGATCGCGTGATCGGCGGTATCGGTGGCGTCGAGCTCCGCGCGGGGGAGGGCGAGCATCCGGGCCACGTCGGCCGCCACGTTGCCGTTGCCGATCACGACAATGCGCTTGGCCGAGAGGTCGAACTCGTGGTCGGCGAAGTCGGGGTGCGCGTTGTACCAGGCGACGAACTCGGTGGCCGCGTGCGACCCGGGGAGGTCCTCGCCGGGAATCCCGAGACGGCGGTCGGTCGCCGTCCCGTAGGCGGAGACGATCGCGTGGTAGCGCTGCTCGAGCTCGGCGACCGTGACGTCGCGGCCGATCTCGACGTTGCCGAAGAACTGAAAGCCGTCGCGGGCGGCGGTCTTCTCATAGACGCGGATGACCGACTTGATCTTCGGATGGTCGGGGGCGACGCCGGCGCGCACGAGCCCGAACGGGGTCGGCAGCCGGTCGAACATGTCGACCTCCACCGCGACATCCTCGCGCTTGAGCAGGTGCTCGGCCGCGTAGAAGCCGGCCGGGCCCGACCCGACGATCGCGACCCTCAGCGGGTTGGCCTCTGTTCCGAGCTCCGACATGCGTTGGCAAGGGTAGAAGCCCTTGTATTCGTGCGAGCTTGGGAATAGTGTGCGCGCGCTATGAAGCGCGGAATGCTCGTCTTGATGACCCTGGCCATTCTTCTGATCGCCGCCACCGCGACGTCTTCGGCGTCGAGTGGGTCCGGGAAGTTCCCCAAGCTCTTTCCGTTCCAGACCCCGAGCGGGAACATCGGCTGCATTCTCAGTAAGAGGGGCGTGCGCTGCGACATTCGGGAGCACAGCTGGCCGACGCCGCCGAAGCCTGCGGACTGTGATGTCGACTACGGCCAGGGAGCCGCGGTCGACGGGCATGGCCGCGCCAGCTATGTCTGCGCGGGCGACACGGTGCTTGACCCGTCGTCGCCGGTCCTTGGTTACGGCGACCGCATCTCCAAGGGGGAATTCCGCTGTTCGAGCAAGACCAAGGGCATGCGGTGCGTGAGCCTGGACACCAAGGACGGGTTCTTCCTGTCCCGCGACGTCGTCCACCTCTTCTGATGCGCCGAGTGCTCTTTGCCGCGGTGGTGGCCACGGCTGCGCTGGCGGTCGTTCCGGCGGCGGCCTCGGCCCGCGTGAAGTTCTTCCAGTCGCCATCGGGCAACGTCGGCTGCGTCATCGGCGGCGGCCTCGCTCGCTGCGACATACTCGAGCACGACTGGACCCCGCCGCCGAAGCCGGCCTCGTGCATCGACGGCGACTACGGCAACGGCGTCGAGGTCATCGGCGGCCACCCCGGCCAGTACACCTGCGCCGGCGACACGGTCTTCTCGCCGGACAATCCCGTGCTCGGCTACGGCGAGAAGATCACGAAGAACCGATTCCGCTGCAAGTCAAAGACGAGCGGCATGCGCTGTGTCAACCGCAGGAGCAAGCACGGGTTCTTCATCTCGCGCGAGCGAGTGAAGCTGTTCTAGCGGCTGAGTGCCACGGCACTGGTCGCCGTGCCGTCGAGCGCGTCCAGGGCGCGGCCAACCGACATCGCCACGCAGGTGAAGATCGGGATGTCGCGCAGCGTGTAGGCGCTTGACTCCGTGCCCCGCAGCTCCTGGACGAGGTCGAGGAACTCGCCGGGGTCGTCGCACTCGAACGAGACGACGAACTCCTGATCGTCGAGGCCGAACGAGTACGCGGTGTTGATCGTGATCTCCGGGTAGCGACGGCCGACCTCGATGTGGGCGGCCATGATCCGCCGCCGCTCGTCCATCGGCAGCTGGTACCACTCGCGCTTCTTGTCGAGCGGGTAGACGATGCAGTACTTGCGGTCCGAGACGCAGATCTCAGGACGCGCGTCGGAGTCGGAGTACGGCGAGCGCTTGGTCATCGCCAGGTAGGAGTGGGGGATGGTCGCCCACTTGGCGAGACCGCTCTGCGCGAGGACGACATGGAAGGTGTGAATGTCCTCGAGCGCAGGGCTCTGCGAGAGGATCATCAGGTCGGCGTCGCCGCGAGTGCCGACCAGCGAGTAGGCGCGCAGGCTGCGGTCGGTGGCGTAGTCCTCGCACGCGGCGAGGAACTCGCGTTTATCCTCGGCTCTCTCCTCCGGATCGCGGCGCTGCCAGGCAGGGTCGAGCTTGAAGAATGTGAACTTGGCAAAGGTGCGATCCGCCATCGCGGCGATGCTAGCGCTCGGGGCCCTCGCGGCCTGGGCGTCTCCGGCCGCCGCCGAGCCCGTTTACAACGGGTCGGTGACGATCGCCGTGCTGCCATACGGCACCACGGTCGATGAGATCGCGAGCGTGCCTGAGATGGCTCCCGGCCTCGTGAGCGCTGGCCTCGGCTCGGTGCCGATCACGCAGACGTTCCTCGACACGAGCCAGGGCAATCGCGTCAACGAGACCCTCTATGACGGCGATCTGCCGAGCATCTATCTGCGCGGCGGGGAGGTCCCGCCGGAGATCTGGCAGCAGATCACGAAGCGCGCCGACAGCGCGCCGGCGCAGATCGAACCCGGGCTGCTGGGTCAGACCGTTCTCGACGCTGGCCTGCCGGTGACCGCCAACCGCGACAGTGGCCTGGCGCAGCTGATGGTCGTCGACCGCAGCGGGCAGGTCGAGGCGCCCCCTGCAGCGGTTGCAAGGGCCGGCTGGACCGGTGGCCCGCCGACTCTGAGCCTCGTGCGCACCGACGTGGAGGGCCTGCCGGCGCTGATCCAAGACTCCGGCGAGTCGGGGATGGTGATCGCGGTCGCCGCCGGCGCCAGCACCGAGCAGGAGCTGCTGCCTGCCGGGATCGCCGGCCAAACGTTCCACGGCGATCTGACCTCGTCCTCGACGCGGACCGACGGCGTCGTGCTCTCAACCGACATCGGCCCGACGGTGCTGCATCACCTCGGCGTGCCGATCCCCGACGCGATGAACGGCAGCGTTATCGAGTCGGAGTCGGATCGCGATCCGGCCGGGGTGACCGAGCTGCAGGGCCGTCTCGACCACCGGCCGGATCGCGACGACACGGTCCTTCTGCCGCTGGCGATCTGGCTGCTCCTCATGGGGCTGGCGAGCGCGATCTGGCGCGGCCGCGGCGCTCGGCCGGCGCTGCGACTGCTCGCGCTGTCGGCCGTCTGGGCGCCGCTGATCCTCCTGCCTCTGGCGGGAGCGGACGCCAGCAGTTTGGCGTCGGCGGTTGCGGTCGGCGCCGGCGCGCCGGCGCTCGCGCTGCTCACCGACCGCTTCCTGCCTGGGCCCGGCGGGCTCGCGCTCGCATGTGGCGCGACGGTGCTCGGATACGCGATCGACGTGATCGCGGGCTCGCCGCTGACGGCGCTTTCGATCCTCGGCCCGAACCCCGGCGCGGGCGTTCGGTTCTTCGGCATCGGCAACGAGCTCGAGGCGATCCTGACGACGCTGACGCTGATCGGGGCCGGCGCCTGGTTAACCGATCGCGACGCCCGCAGGGCGGCGCGGAGGCGCGCCGCCGTTGAGGCGCCTGATTCGCGACCGGCGATCGAGCCGCGCCGGGCCGCGCTCACGTTCGTCGGCATCGCCGCGCTCGCGATCGCAGCCTTTGCGCCCGGCCGCTTCGGAGCGGACGTGGGCGCGGCGATCGTCCTCGGGGTCGGGGCGACCACCGCCGCGGTGCTGGCGCTTGGCCTCAGTCGCGGCAAGGCCGTCGCGGTCGTGATCGGCGGCGGCGCGCTTGCGCTCGCCGTGCTCGTCGCGGTTGACCTCGTCTCGGGCGGGGCGCACCTCACCCGCTCGGTCCTTGGCGCCGGCAACGCGGGCGACGTGCTCGACGTCTTCGACCGCCGGCTGCGGCTGATGGCGCACACCTTCCTGCACCCGGTCTACCCCGAGCTGCTGGTGGTCGCGATCGTCCTGCTGGTCCTTGCGGCCGTTAAGCGGGAGCGCGTCCTCGCCTGGTTCGGCGACCGCCGCTGGGCGCGGGACGGCTACCTCGGGGCCGTCGCGGGCGTCGCAGTGGGCACCGTCGCCAACGACTCCGGCTCCGTGCTGCTCGTGCTCGGTGTCATTTACCTGGCCGTGGTTGCAGGCTTTTACTGGGCGACGAATCGCTTGACAGAGCCGTAGTCAGGTCCTGGTCAGGCGTACCGGGGGCCCGACCGGTTACCATCGCAGGCGTGCGTGTCGCCATAGTCTCGCCCTATTCCTGGACCTATCCAGGGGGCGTGAACAGGCACGTCGAGGAGCTCGCGGATGAGTTGGTCGACCGCGGGCACGAGCTTCGCGTGCTTGCCCCTTGGGATCCACCGGGTCGCGTCACCCGGTCGCTTCATCGTGGCCGCGCCGAGCTTCGCAAGCGACCCGACTACCTCGCCCCGCTCGGCCGCACCAAGGCGTTCGGCGCCAACGGGTCGGTTTCGAACATCGGCATCTTCCCCGAGAACCTCATCAACCTGAGGCGGGAGCTGCGCGCTTTCGGGCCTGACGTCGTGCACGTCCACGAGCCGCCGGCCGGGCCGATCAGCTGGGACGCGCTCTCATACGGCGGCGCGCCCACCGTTGCCACCTTCCACGCCTACTCGACGAAGCCGCTGCTCAACCAAGTCGCGACCCTCGCGGGAATGCGGCGCAAGCTCAACCAGACGGCGGCGCGCATCGCCGTTTCCCAGGCCGCCGCCTGGACGGGCCGGCGCTGGTTCGGCGGGGAGTACGCGGTGATTCCGAACGGCGTTGACCTGACCGCGGCGCCGCAGGGCCCGAAGCCGACTTCGGAGCGCCTGCGCCTGCTGTTCGTCGGGCGGCCCGAGGAGCGCAAGGGCCTGCCGGTCCTGCTCTCGGCGTTCGCCGCGCTGGTCGAACACGTCGACGCCGAGCTCGTGGTGCTCGGCTCGGAGCGCTCGGCGGTTCTGCGCTGGCTGTCCGACCCGGTCGCCGCCGAGCGGATTCATGCGCTGGGCCGTGTCAACGACGAGGAGCTGTGGCGCCGCCTCGGCGAGGCCGACCTGCTCTGCGCGCCATCGCTGCTGGGCGAGAGCTTCGGCATGGTCCTGACCGAGGCGTTCGCGGCGGGCACCCCGGTCGTAGCCTCGAACATCGCCGGCTACGCCGATGTCGTCACGGACGGCAGCGACGGGATCCTGGTGCCGCCTGCCGACCCGCAGGCGCTGGCGGAGACCCTGCACACCCTGAGTCACCGTCGTGACCGCCTCGCCAAGATGAGCGTCGAGGCGCGGGCCTCGGCGCAGCGCTACGCGTGGCCGCATGTGGCCGAGCGGATCGAGGGTGTCTACGAACAGGCGGTCGACGTTCCGGCGCCGGTCTCTTCGCCGGAGCGCGCCGCGCGGCGGATCGGGGTCATCCCGGCCAGTGGCCGCCCGGCGGTCCCTGCCCGCCGGCTCGCCTCGCTGGAGCCCGCACCCGCCACCCCGAGCGGGCGCCATCGTATGGCCCGGCGCATCGCGGTCGGCGCCGCCGGCGTCCTCGGCATCGGCCTGACGCTGCTCGCCGCACAGCGCATCGGCATCGACAACGTCGTGAGCAGCATCGTCGGGTCGGACCTCACGTGGGTCCTTGTCGCCACCGCGCTGATGTGCGCGTCGCTGTTGCTCCGCGCCGGCGCCTGGTATGCGATCTCGCGTTCAGCGTTGCCGAACACGCCGCTGCGCCGCCGCGACGTCACCTCGGCGACGATGATCGGCGTCCTGATGTCGGCGACCCTGCCGGCGCGCCTTGGCGAGCCGGCCCGGGCGATGGTGCTCTCGCGCCGCACGGGCCGCGTGCGCGAGACGTTCCCGGTTCTGCTTGGGACACTGGTCTCGCAGACGGTCCTCAACATCGTGGCGCTCGTGCTGCTCGGCGTGATCATCGTCTCGACGACCGACCTCTTTCACTCGAACACCGAGCGCCTCTTCCTCTTCAGCATGGCGCCGCTGCTGCTGCTGGTCGCGGTGGTGCTCGCGCCGACCCTGGTCAAGGGCACCACCGGGTCGGGTCGGATCGGCCGCACGATCCGCGCGATCCGTGATGCCCTGATCAAGGTGCGCCGCGGTCTCACGGTCTTCCGGGATCCGCGCAACGGCACGATCGCCACCGTTCTGCAGATCTCGGCGTGGGGCCTGCAACTCCTCGCCTGCTTCGCCCTGTTCACGGCGCTCGGGCTCGACCATGAGCCCGCGATCGGGATCGGCGCCGCCGCTGCGGTCCTGTTCGCCGTCAACGTCACGGCTGCGATCCCGGCCACGCCGTCGAACATCGGCATCTTCCAGCTGGCGACGCTCAGCGTCCTCACCACCGGCTTTGGCGTGAGCCAGGCCGACGCGATCGGCTACGGCGTGGTGTTGCAGGCGGTCGAGATCGCGACGGCGGTGGCACTCGGCCTGCCCGCGCTCGTGCGCGAGGGCGTGAGCTGGCAGGACATGCGCCTGCGGGCGCTGTCGGCGGCGCCGCCGCGGCTGCGGCCGGCGAACGCCGAAAACGCACGGTAACCCGCGATCGCGGAGCGCAGCGGAGCGGAGCCGCGCCGCCGTTGAGGCGCTTTATTCACGCCCTGTGAGCGGGGCCGAGAGTTCGAATCCCCCGCTATCCTGGGTTGACCATCCAGAGCGGCTGAGGGACCCGGACCGCGGACGCCGCCGCAACCCGCCCAGCTCCCAGGAGCGAGGCAAGGTGCGACAGCCGGGATCGATGGAGGCAAGCACGAGTGTCGACCACGCGAACTACAGATAGAGACTTCCTAGCCGCAGTCAGAGACCGCGTCGTGGTCTTCGATGGCGGCATGGGGGCGACGCTCGAGCAGTTCGACCTCACCAGCGAGGACTACGGCGGGCTCGCCGGCAAGTGCCACGAGGCGCTCATCCTCCATCGCCCGGACGTGATCGAGGCGGTCCACACCTCGATGCTCGACGCGGGCGCCGAGGTGGTGGAGACCGACACGTTCCAGGCGTCGAGGCTGAAGCTCGACGAGTGGGGGCTCGGCGAGCACACGCTCGAGATCAACACGAAGGCCGCCGAGATCGCCCGGAAGGCAGCGGGGCCCGAGCGCTTCGTCGCCGGGTCGATCGGGCCGACGGGCTTCCTGCCGGCCTCGGACGACCCGACGCTTGGCGGGATCACCTTCGCCGAGCTCGTCGAGGTCTTCACCCAGCAGGCGCACGGCCTGGTCGAGGGTGGCGCCGACCTGATCATCATCGAGACCGCCCAGGACATCCTCGAGGTAAAGGCGGCGATCTTCGGAGCCCGCGAGGCGTTCAAGCAGGCCGGGCGCACGCTGCCGATCCAGACATCTGTTTCGCTGCTCCCGCAGGGCGGCAAGATGCTGCTTGGCACCGACATTCAGGCGGTCCTGACAACGCTCGTCGCGCTCGACGTCGACGTGATCGGGCTCAACTGCTCGACCGGCCCCGAGGACATGCGCGACGCGATCCGCTTCCTCGGCGAGAACTCGCCCCTGCCGGTGCACTGCATCCCGAACGCGGGCCTGCCGCTCCAGGGCCCCGACGGCGAGACGATCTTCCCCGAGACGCCCGAGCAGATCTCGAAGGTCCTCGGCGAGTTCGTCGAGCGCAACGGCGTCTCGATCGTCGGCGGCTGCTGCGGCACGACGCCCGAGCACATCGCCGCGCTGGTCGAGCGCGTTGGCGGCAAGACGCCGCCGTCCCGCCCCGAGCCCGGCCCGCCCGAGGTCTCCTCGATGATGACCTCGACGCCGCTGGTGCAGGAGCCGCGCCCGACGCTGGTCGGCGAGCGCGTCAACTCGCAGGGCTCGCGCAAGGCGAAGGAGCTGCTCCTCGCCGACGACTACGACGGGATCATCCAGGTCGCCGAGGACCAGGTCTCCGGCGGTGCCCACGTGCTCGACCTCTGCGTCGCGCTGACCGAGCGCCAGGACGAGGACGAGCAGATGGCTGAGGTCGCCAAGCGCGTCTCGCTGACTCAGCCCGCGCCGATCCAGATCGACTCCACCGAGCCAGAGGTGATCCAGGCCGCGCTCGAGCGCACGCCCGGCCGCGCGATCGTCAACTCGGTCAACCTCGAGGCCGGCCGCGACAAGCTCGACAGGGTGGCGCCGCTGGCCAAGGCGCACGGTGCGGCACTGATCGCGCTGACGATCGACGAGGTGGGGATGGCGAAGACCGCCGACCGCAAGCTCGAGATCGCCCAGCGGATCAAGGAACTCGCCTGCGACGAGCACGGCCTCGATCCCGAGGTCCTCATCTTCGACGCCCTCACGTTCACGCTCACCACCGGCGACGACGAGTGGAAGCCGTCGGCCGTCGAGACGATCGAGGGCATCCGCAAGATCAAGGCGGGGATCCCGGGGGTGAAGACCTCGCTCGGTGTCTCCAACGTCTCCTTCGGCGTCGGCCAGCCGGCGCGCGCCGTTCTCAACTCCGTCTTCCTTCACCACTGCGTGGAGGCGGGGCTCGACCTCGCGATGGTCAACCCCAACCACATCACGCCGTACGGCGAGATTTCCGAGAACGAGCGCGAGCTCGCCGATGACCTCGTTTACAACCGCCGCGAGGACGCGCTCGAGCGCTTCATCGAGCACTTCGAGTCGAAGGGACCGGCGGAGGCCGCCGAGGCGGAGAACCCCACCGAAGGCATGGAGCCCGAGGAGGCCCTGCACTGGCACATCCTGCGCCGCAAGAAGGAGGGCGTCGAGGACTGGATCGACCGGTCCGTCGAGAAGATCGGTGCCGTTCCGACGCTCAACCAGGTGCTGCTGCCGGCGATGAAGGAGGTCGGCGACAAGTTCGGCGCCGGCGAGCTCATCCTCCCGTTCGTCCTGCAGTCGGCCGAGGTGATGAAGCGGGCGGTCGCCCAGCTCGAGAACTATCTCGAGCGGATGGAGGGACACACCAAGGGCAAGGTCGTGATCGCGACCGTCTTCGGCGACGTCCACGACATCGGCAAGTCGCTCGTCAACACGATCCTCACCAACAACGGCTATACGGTCGTCGACCTCGGCAAGCAGGTCCCGATCGACACGATCATCGACGCCGCCGTCGAGCACGAGGCCGACGCGATCGGCCTCTCGGCGCTGCTCGTCTCAACCTCGAAGCAGATGCCGGCTTGCATCGGCGAGCTGCACGAGCGCGGGCTGGACTTCCCGGTGCTGATCGGCGGTGCCGCGATCAACCGCGACTTCGGCCGTCGCGTCCTCTATCCGCGGGGCAAGGACTCCGACGAGGTCTACGAGCCCGGCGTCTTTTACTGCAAGGACGCCTTCGCCGGGCTCGACACGGTCGACGCGCTGATCGATGACGATGCGCGCGAGTCGCTGGTCGCCAAGATCCGCGACGAGGCCCGAGAGTTCCGCGAGAAGCCGGAGGTCGTCGACGACTCGCCGCCGACCACCGACGACTCGGTCCGATCGGCGGCGACCACCGACGCCGACATCCCCGAGCCGCCGTACTGGGGGTTCCGCGATCTCGAGATCGACCTCGACGAGGTCTATCCGTACCTCGACCGCCATGTGCTCTTCAAGCTGCACTGGGGCGGCCGCGGGCGCAAGGGGGAGGAGTGGCGCAAGATCGTGGAGGGCGATGGCGAGGACGAGGGCTTTGCGCCGAAGCTCGAGCGGATGTGGCGGGAGCAGGACTACCTGAACCCGCGGGTGCGCCTCGGCTACTTCCCGTGCAACTCCGACGGCAATGAGCTGGTCGTCTTCGATCCGGAGGATCAGGACCGCGAGATCGAGCGCTTCGTCTTCCCGCGCCAGCCCAAGCACGACCGCATCTGCCTCGCCGACTTCTACCGGCCGCTCAACGATGACGGCGAGCGCGACGTGGTCGCTCTGCAGGGCGTGACCGTCGGCTCGGAGGTCACCAAGCGGATCGAGAAGCTCGAGGCCGACGGCGAGTTCGCCGAGCAGCTCTTCGTCCACGGCCTCGGCGTGCAGGCCGCCGAGGGTCTCGCCGAGTACACGCACGCGCTCGTCCGCCGCGATCTCGGCATCGACGCGGGCCAGGGCCGCCGCTACTCATGGGGCTACCCGGCGTGCTCGGATCAGTCCGAGCACACGAAGCTCTGGGGACTGATGAAGCTCGACGAGATCGGCATGGAGCTTTCGGGCGGCTATGCGGTCGAGCCCGAGCAGTCGACGGTGGCGATCATCGCCCACCACCCCGAGGCCGTCTACTTCGGCATGAAGTCGGGCTTCATCCCGAAGTCGCCGAAGTCCGACGAGCTGATCGCCGGCACCGAGCGCGGCGGCGAGCTACCGCCCGAGGTCGACCCCGACGGCGACGGCACGATCGAGGCCGAGGCGGACGAGCCCGCGATGGATTCCGCAACGGCCTAGGTCGGGTGGAACGTCGCGAGCGCCTCATCGCATGCGGCCGCGACCCTGGCGCGGCTCGATTAGAGGGTCGTGATTGCCTGACCGGTGAACACGCACTGCCCGCCCGCCGTTTGGTTCGTCATCCACGCGGTGGCGATCTGCTCGTGGGTGCCATCGTTATAGGTGGCCTGAACCGTCACGCTCTGCGGCACACCGCCCGTGTGCGGCTGTTCGTAGAACGACCCGGCCGTCAGGGCGTTGCTCGTCTGGATGTCGGTCGTGCCCCCGGAGTTGGTCGTCCACACGATCAGATTGTCGATCGGGAGGTCGGCGACGAACCGGATCTTGCCGCTTACGCCGGCATCACAGAGGCCCGAGATGTGTCCAAAGTCGAGCTCGAGAAACTCGGTCGCAGGGCTCGAGGGCGGGAGCGAGATTCGGTTCGACCTCAGCTTGCCCTGGCCGGTGACGAACGCGCTGGGCGGCAACCCGCCCAGCTGGTCCGCGCTCACGGCGTGCGTGGCGTCGGTCGCGGTTGTCGCTGAGTCTGCGGTCGTCGCTGAGTCTGCGGTCGTCGCATGGTTCGCGTTGGCCGCCGTCGTCGCCGAGTCTGCGGTCGTCGCATGGTTCGCGTTGGTGGCGGTGTCGGCGGTGCCCGCGTGCTTCACCGACAGCTCAGGCGCCTGTTCGCTGATCTGGCCTTTGGCGATCCTCTTCACCACCTTCTTGTCGTGGCCGCTCAGCGCCGCAACTGCGAACGAGCCGCCGCTCAGCGCCGCGAACAACGCCACGTAGGCGACCACGGTCGCGTGGCTGGGGCGCCTGCGAATCCGTTTCTCGGGTCGACCAACACCATTGGGCTCGTCTCTCCCCTGCATTCCGTCGCCTCCATGTCTTCAGCGCCGTAGCAGACCCCCCGACTCGGTCGCTCTCGACATCCTCGTATCAATCGGCGCGATCTTAAACCCAGCGAGGGTGCGGTGGCTGCGAAGGCGATCCGGCGGTGTTCAATCGTCGCCCTCGATCGTCGCGACCACGCTCCGTGCACCACCGCGGTCCCGGAACTCGCACAGGCAGATTCCCTGCCACGTCCCGAGCGCGAGTGCCCCGCCTGAGATCGGGATCGTCAGCGACACGCCGGTGAGCATCGACTTCACATGCGCCGGCATGTCGTCGAGGCCCTCGAGCGTGTGGTCCCAGTGCTCGTCGCCCTCGGGGACCATGCGGTCGAGCCAGCTCTCGAGGTCGGTGCGGACCGACGGGCTGGCGTTCTCGGTGATCGTCAGCCCGGCGGACGTATGCAGCAGGTGGAGGTGAAGGAGGCCGGTCTCGACATCGCGCAGCTCCGCCAACTCGCCCTCGATCTCATCGGTGACCAGGTGGATGCCGCGCGGGCGCGCGGAAAGCTTGATCTCTCGCTGAACCCACACGCCGCTCAGGGCGTCGGTACCCAGCCCGCCGGAAATGCACCCGCGGGGATCGAGCCCGCGAAGTCCGGAAACCACCGGCGCGCGATCTCCGCGCCGGCGCTCGCCTCGATCAGCGGCGCGACGTCGCCAACCGGCAGCAGCACTCGGAGCGTCGCGCCGATCTGCAGGTCGGCGGCGTTCGGCCCGTCGCCGCCGATGACCCCGTCGGCAACCAAGGAGTCGACGTGGTCGAGCTTCGCGGGCAGGCCGGCAAGGTCGGTGCCCAGTCGCTCGGCGCTGATCCCGTGGTACTTCCAGGTCGCGCGGATCATCTTGATCGCGAAGTCCGTGCCCGCGGGATCGAGCGGGCCGGGCCCGCCGCCGAAGGTGCCGAGCGCCTCCGGGCGGAAGTGCAGAGCACCCCACGGCAGCCGGCGTCCGAGATCCTGGAGCTCCTCGTCTCCCCAGCGCTCGGCCTCGCGCACCTCATCGGCCATGCCATCCGGGTACAGCGCCGGCTCAGGGCTGAGCTCCTCGAGGCGGGCCAGGATGGCCCGCGACCCATGGATCGGCTCGCCATCGATTGTCGCTCCCGGCACGGTCGTGTTGCCCTCGCCGTAGAGCTTCGGCATCTCCTCGACGTGCGTTCCGATCGGGAAGTCGATCCGCTCGAACTCGAGCCCCTTCAGGCGCAGGGCGGCGTCGACCGTCATACACGGGTGAGACGGCGGCAGGGCGTGGAGCGTGATCTCAGGACTCATGCGAAAGCAGGCTATTCGGCGATCTCATCCGGCGCGGCCGGGCCATGGTCGTACGTGCCGAGCCGCTCCTTCGGGAAGATCGAGAAGCTGCCGATCGCGGTCGCCAGGAGGCGCCCGCTCTCATCTGACACCTCGGAGCGCAGCACCGCCACGCGGTCGTTGCGCCGGTCGAGCTTCGCCTCGCAGATCACGTCGCCCTCGCGCGCCGTGCGCAGGTAGTTGATCGAGATCGAGATGGTCGCGATCCGCTCGCCGCGCTCGCGGTGGATCCACAGCGCGGAGCCCATGCAGTAGTCGATCATCGCGTAGGCCACCGGGCCGGACAGCAGCCCCGCCGGGTTGATCAGCTCAGGCCGGATCGTCAGGCGCACGCGGTCCGGCGCCTCCCAGCGCAGGCCGAGCCACTTCGTGAGCCCGTCGATCGGGCCGTATCCCTCGTTGTCGTTCAGCGGCGCTTGAAACCGAGCCGGTTCTTGAGCCCGCGCGCGTTGATGAACGTGTAGAGGCGGCGGACGACGCCCCGCTTGCGCGCGCTGTACGGGAACCAGACCGGCTCGGACTTCGCCGACGGCAGGCGCGGGATCGTGAGTGCTTCGGTGTGGCAGAAGCGGCGGATGCCGTGGGATCCATGGCGGACGCCGATGCCCGAGTTTTTCCAGCCACCCATCGGCAGGCCGAGGATGTTGTAGTTGATGAGGACGTCGTTGACGTTGCAGTGGCCGGCCTCGATGCGGCGCGCGATGCGCTCGCCCTCGGACGCGTCACCGGCGAAGACCGACGAGCCGAGCCCGTAGGTCGTGTCGTTGGCGAGCTCGATCGCCTCCTCGACGTCGCGGACCTTCATCACCGGGATCACCGGGCCGAAGGTCTCCTCTTTCATCACCTTCATCGAGTGGTCGACGTCGGCGATCACGGTCGGTTCGTACCAGTCGCCGGCTTGGTCGATGCGCTTGCCGCCGGTGAGGATTCGAGCGCCGGCCTTGCGGGCGTCCTCGACCTGGTCGGAGACGATGTCGATCTGGGCAGGCGAGGTCATCGCGCCGATCTCGGCCGAGTAGGTGTCGCCATCGGCGCCCTGGCGGAGGGTCTCGACCTTCGCCTTGAGCTTGTCGACGAACTCGTCGTAGATCGGCTCCTCGACGTAGACCCGCTCGATCGAGATGCAGATCTGGCCGGTGTTGAGCAGGCCGCCCCATGCGGTCGCGTTCACGGCGCGCTCGATGTCAGCGTCGCGCGTGACGATCATCGGGTCCTTGCCGCCGAGCTCGAGGCTGACGGGGGTGAGCGTCTCGGCAGCGCGCTTCATGACGATCTTGCCGGTCTTCTCCGAGCCCGTGAACTGCATGTAGTCGACCTCGTCGACGAGTGCCCCGCCCGTGTCGCCCATGCCGTTCACAACGGCGAGGACGTCAGGTGCGCCGACCTCATTGCGCCAGGCGTCGACGATCTTCATCACCGTCAGCGGCGTGATCTCCGAGGGCTTGATCACGACGGCGTTACCGGCGAGCAGCGCCGGGATCGCGTCGCCCAGCGACAGGATCACGGGGAAGTTCCACGGGCTGATCATCCCGACGACCCCGTACGGCCGGTACACGACCTTCGCCCGCTTGGCCTTCATCAGTGGGTTGTGCGGCGAGATGATCTCGTCGGCCAGGAAGCCCGGGCCCTGGTCGCACCAGAAGTTGATCGCCTCGAGGCAGTAGAAGGCCTCGAGCGTCGCGTCGGCGCGCACCTTGCCGGTCTCCTGCTGCATCAGGTCGTCGATGTCGTCGAGGTGGTCGAGGATCCAGTCGCGCAGGCTCTCGAGCCAGCGCTTGCGCCCGGGGATCCCGATCGCCTCCCACGCCGGCTGGTTGGCGCGCACGCGGGCGACGGTCTCCGCGACGCTCTCGGGTGAGTCGATCGCGATGGTCTGGATCACCGAGCCATCGACCGGCCGGAACACGTCGAAGGTCTCTGCCGACGCCTTCCCGGCACCGTTTGTGATCTCGGCTTCCGCCTCGGGGGCGGTGGGCTCAGCCGTTCCTGGTTGCGTCGCGGACTCCATCGTGCGTGGTCCTCCTAGCGGCGAAAAGTTGGCCGCACGACTCTACTCCGCGGGGGTGAGCTCGGCGCTTGTCCGGCGCGCGGTCGGGTGGCTTGCAGTGAGGGGGCCTGCTCGTGGGTGGGTAGCTCACGCATGGCGCGCAGATCCGCGTGGAATCTTCAAACGCTGGAGTGCGCCCGAACTGAACGTCGCTGAGACCCCCATATATGACGGTCTCCGCGACGTTCGCTGAGTTGGGCGCACCCCGCTATCGCAACGTCCCGCCGACGCGCTTAGTTCTGGGTGATGCGGTAGACCGGGCCCGAGAGCGACGTCACGTAGACGTGGCCCTGGGAGTCGACGCCGAACGAGCTCGGGCTGGAAACGTCGAGCCCGATCGAGCCGTCGCTGTTCGCTGGGTTGTGAGGGTCGAGCGAGCGCAGCGTGCCATGGCAGTTGTCGGAGTAGACGTAGCGGCCGTCGAGGGCCGGCACCGAGTTGTCGCGCACGACGTAGCCGCCGATGATCGCGCAGTAGCCGTCGGTGTGGGAGAGCTCCAGCACCGGGGGCCGGTAGTGCGACGGCTTGTCGCCGTTGCCCTCGAAGACGTGGTTGCCCTCAAAGCGATCCCAGCCGAAGTTCGCGCCGCGGAGCTTGTGGGCGCTCACGTGGTCGATCTCCTCCCATTGGTCCTGGCCGACGTCGCCGATCCAGATGTCCTTCGTCTTTGAGTCGAATGAGAAGCGGAACGGGTTGCGCAGGCCGGTCGCGTAGATCTCGGCCTTGCCCTTGCCGTGCACGAAGGGGTTGGACTTCGGGACCGAGTAGCCGCCCTTCTTGCGCGGGTCGATGCGCAGGAGCTTGCCGAGCAGGATCGACTTGTTCTGGGCGTTGCCGTCCGGGTCGCCGCCGCTGCCGCCGTCGCCAGTGCCGAGGTAGAGGTGACCGTCGGGGCCGAACTGCAGCTGGCCGCCGTTGTGGTTTTCGAAGGTGGGGTGGGGGATCTCGATCACCTTCTGCCGAGACCGCGCGTCCGCCCGGGTGGAGCTCTTGCGCTTTGTGCGAAGGCCGTCGACCTCGATATTCCCGCTCTGGTTCGTGTAGTAGACGTAAAAGCGCCTGTTGTGCGCGTAACCCGGATCGAACGCCATCGACAGCAGGCCCTGCTCACCCCCGGACTTGACGATGTTGTGGATGTCGAGGAACTTGCGGTCGAGCGTGTGGCCGTCGCGCATCACGGCGATCGTGCCGGGCTGCTCGACGACGAAGAGGAGCTTCGCCGCTCCGGGGGCGGCGGCGACGTACACGGGGCTGTCGAAGCTGCCCACCTGATCGAGTCGCAGCCCGCTTCGCGCGGATGCGCCGCCGGAGCCCGCCGTGAGCACGATCACCGCGGTCAGCAATGCGGCCGCGCCGGCCCCTGTCAGCAGTCGAGATTTCATCCGCCCTCCTTTACCCGGTATACGGGCCCCGCCAGCGAAGTGATGTACACACGTCCAGCTGTCGGTTCCGTGATGGAGGTCGGGACGTCGACGTGGAGCCCCGTCTCCGCGGCCGTGCCCTCTGGATCAGCGGGCGCGAAGGCGCGCACCTGGCCATCGCAGACATCCCCGTAGACGTATCTGCCATCGAGGCCCGCGAGCGAGCCGGCGTGGACGACGGTGCCGCCGAGCACCGCGCAATTACTGTCGTTGTGCGCGTACTCGAACACCGGCGCCACATAGTTCGGCGGCAGGGTGCCGTCGCCGTCGTAGTTGTGATTTCCCTCGAAGAGCTTCCAGCCGAAGTTCGCTCCGGCGAGCTCGCCGCGGTCGACGCGGTCGATCTCCTCCCAGGAGCCCTCGCCGACGTCTGCCAGGTAGAGATCGCCGTTGCTGGAGTCGAACGAAAAGCGGTACGGATTTCGCAGCCCGAGCGCGTAGATCTCGCGTCGCCCGGCATCGCCCCCGAGCGGGTTGGAGTCGGGCACGCGATAGCCCCCATCGGGTTTCGGGTCGAGTCGCAACAGCTTGCCGAGCAGCGTGTGGGGATCCTGAGAGTTGCCACCGGGCGTGCTGACGCCCGCGTTTTCGCCGTCGCCGGTGCCCACGTACAGGTAGCCGTCGGGGCCGAACTGCAACTGGCCCCCGTTCTCGAAGACGGCGTTCGGGTGCGGAATCGTGATCACCGTCCGTCGTGATCCCGCGTCCGCGCGGGTGGCATGCCCCTTGCTGCGGCGCAGAACGTCGACCTCGATGTTGCTGGCCCGGTTGACGTAGTACACGTAGAGGAGGCGGTTGTGGGCGTAATCCGGATCGAACGCGATCGAGTACATCCCCTGCTCCGAGCCGTCGTCGAGGACGCGCTTGCGCAGGTCGAGGAAGGGCCGGCCTCGGACCTTGCCGTGCCGAATCACCCGGATCTCACCGCCCTGCTCGACGACGAACAGAGAGTTCGACGAGCCGGGCGCCGAGGCCACGTAGAGGGGGGCGTCGAGGCTCGCCACCTTTGCGAGGCGCAGACCAGGAGCCTGCGCGCTCGAGCCGAGGGCGGATCCGCCGAGGAGCACGATCGCAGCCAGGCCGACGACTGCGACTGCCGCCCTGCCTGAGCGTCGTCTCACCGAGCGAGCGTAGCGAGCGCCGCGGTCCGGTCCGCGCGTCGTCTCAGCCGGCCGGTTGCGGCGCGGGCGCCGGGTCGAGCCGGTAGACGGGTCCCGCCTGCGAGGCGACGTAGATCTGCCCGCCGAGCCCCTCGCCAAAGCTCGTCGGTGCGCGTACGTGCAGGCCCTCGTAGCGGTCGTCCTGCGCACGGGCGTTTGCCGGGGGCAAACCGTCGACAAGCTCCGGCGGGGTGAAGCTGTGAATGCGACCGCCGCAGTAATCGGACCACAGGTAGCGCCCGTAGAGCTGGGGCAGGCGCGGATCGCGAACGATGTAGCCGCCGGCGATGGCGCAGCGGCCGTGGCTGTGCTTGTACGAGAAGACCGGGAACGTCGGCGGGCCGGGACCCGGTCGGTTCGGGTCGTTTAGGTGGAAGCCCTGGTACTCGGGCCAGCCGAAGTTCGCTCCGGCCGTGGCGGCGGGGCTGATGTAATCGACCTCCTCGCGCGCCTGTTCGTTGTCGCCGACGTCGCCCATGATCAGGTTGCCGGTGAGTCGGTCGAAGGAGAAGCGCCAGGTGTTGCGCAGCCCCCAGGAGTAGACGGCGTTCGGCCCGGGCTGGCCGAGCAACGGGTTGCCGGGCGGCTCGAGGCGCTGGCTCTTCGGCCCGTCCGGGTTGATCCGCAGGAGCTTGCCGAGCATCGTGCCGAGGCTCTCGGCCTGGTTGTAGGGGTCGCCGCAGCAGCCGCCGTCGCCGCTCGAGATCCAGAGCATCCCGTCCGGGCCGAACTGCAGCTGCCCGGCGTTATGAGAGTCCGCGTACGGGTGGCTGATCTTCAGGATGAGACGGCGCGACTCCGGATCCGCCGCGACCTCGGGCCCGGGGGAATCGGCGCGCTTGAAGCGGTCGACGTAGTTCGCGCCACCCGGGCCGGTGTACATGACGTAGAACCAGCCGTTGGTCGCGTAGTCGGGGTCGAAGGCGACCGAGTACATCCCGGCCTCGACCGATGGCGTCTCGTGCGGCGCGATGTGAACCCGATCGCGGAGGTCGAGGAAACGGTCGTTGATGACCTCCCCGCCGCGGGTCGCGACGATGATCCCCTTCTGCTCGACGACGTAGACGATTCGTGGCTCGCCCGGTGCCTGGGCCACGTAGGTCGGCTGCTCGAAGTCGCCGATCTGGTGCAGCACGAGGCCCGTCGCCGAGGGTCCGAGCGGGTCCGCCGCGGCGTTCTGGGCGACCAGGCCCGCGGCGATCGCCGCCGCCAGCACGATCGCTATCGCAAGCCGTTGCCGCATGCCCCGCACGCTCAGTGCTTGGCGATGAGCCGGTATACGGGGCCGCTCCCGGAGACCGCGTAGATGTGCCCGGCGCGGTCCTCTCCGAACGAGCTCACCGATGGCACCTCGACACCGAGCTCGCGATCGTCGGTCGCCTTGGCCGAGGGGTCGGCGGTGAAGCTGCGCAGCTGGCCCTGGCAGTAGTCGCCGTAGAGGTAGCGACCGCGCAGGCTCACCAGCGCGGGGTCGCGGACGACGTAGCCGCCCGTGATCGAGCACCCGCCGCTGTCATGGCTGTACTCGAAAACCGGCGCGATCGCGCCCGGCGCCTGCTGGTCTGAGTTGTAGCGCTGGGTTCCCTCGAACGCAGACCACCCGAAGTTCAGGTCACTGCCGGACTCGAACTTGCCGGCGGGCACCGCGTCGACCTCCTCGAGCGTGTCCTGGCCCACGTCGCCGATCCACAGATCCCCCGTGTCGCGGTCGAACGAGTAGCGCCAGGGATTTCTGAGGCCGTATGCGGCGATGTCGTAGTCGCCGGTGTCGCGGTCGATGCGCAGGAGCTTGCCGAGCGGGCTGTCGAGGTTCTGCGCGGTCCGCTCCGGGTCGCCCGCGCCGCCGCCGTCGCCCATGCCGAGGTAGAGCTCGCCGTCGGGGCCGAACATCAGCAGGCCGCCGTTGTGGTTCGGCGCGAAATCGTCGATGTGGACCAGCTCGCGGGCGCTGGAAGGATCGGCCGTGGTCGGGTCCGAGCTCGAGCGCTTGAACTCGAAGACGTGCTGGTCCTCGTCGGTTCCGGTGTAGTCGACGTAGAGCAGGCCGGACTTGCCGTAGTCGGGCGCGAAGGCGACGGAGAGCAGGCCCTGCTCGCCGCCGCAGGTCACCTGATCGCTGACGTCGAGGAAGATCGTGGGCGAGCCACCGTCGGGGTTGAGTCGCTCAATCGTCCCGCACTGCTCGACCACGTACAGGGCGTCGTCGCCGGACGGGGGCTGGGTGATGTAGACGGGTTGGTCGAAGCTGCCGAGCTGCTCGAGCGTGACGCCGCCGTTGCCGTCGCCGGCGGCCGCCTCGTCACCGCCACCCCCGCCTGAGGTGGTGGTCTGCGTTGATGAGGTCGTGGTGCTCGACGAGGATGAGGTCGAGGTCCCGTCATCGCCGCCGCAGCCGGCAAGCGCCCACGCGAACGCGACCCCCACGCACATCAACGAGATGGACCTCCGCGCCCTGGCCACTCGGCGGGAAGCTACCGGCTCAGTTAATTTCGACTTGCCCCGAGCCGTTGACGCGCGCCTGCGGCGGCTTGTCGGTGATCGTCACGACGAACTCGCCCTTGACCGGGCTGCCGTCGTCGGTCACGGCCTTGGCCTTGCCGTTCAGCCCGGCGGCCAGCTCGTAGTGCACGGTGTAGGTGCCGGCCTGAACCGGGGTGACCTCCCAGAACATGCGCTTCGTCTCGCCGGCGGGGAGCGGACCGAAGGCGAAGGTGTCCGTCTGCGCCGCCTCGGCGCCGGCGGTGGGGGCGTCCGGGAGGTCGCTCTCGTCCTGGCTGGGCTCGAGCACCTTCGGGAAGCCGTTCTCCAGGATCCACACCGGCCGGTTCGGGTCGGCGAGACCGGGCTGGTCGGAGCGCTCCGAGAACGGGGTGCCGCCCTTCGTGTCGCCGGTGTAAATCGTCACCGCGAGGTTCGGGACGGGGTCGGTGCCGACGTTCTCGACGTCGAGCTCGAGGTTCGAGGTCTGAGCCAGGCGCTGCTCGGTCGGGAACTTCGCCACGTTGACGGCGACCGGGAAGTTGCCCTCCGGCTCATTCGCGTCTTGACGCGGTTTGTCCCCACAGGCAGCCAGAACCGCGGCCAGCACAACGAACGCGGCGAGGGCCGCGCCGAGCCTGCCGCCGCTGTTCTCTCTACGCGGACGGACGCTTATGGCGGTCTCCTCCCCCAAAGCGCGGGCAACATACCACCGCCCGGGCCCGGCCACGACGGTTGTGGGTGGCGAAGTGCCACCGCATGGAATACATTTCGCTGACTGGGGCGCGGAATGGGTTCGTGGCCCCGGAGGAGAAATGGTCAGATCAGTCGCTGACAGAGCCTTCCTGCCTGCCAAGGGTCTGTTCGAGCAGGTCGGGAACATGATGATCCTGACCGGCAAGACGATCACGGCGATCGTCCGGCCGCCATATCCGTATGGCGGCGAGTTCGTCGGTCAGTTCCTGTTCGCCCTCCAGCTCTGCTGGTTCCCGCTGATGATCTCGACGATCGCGTTCGGCTTCGGCGCACCGGGCCTGCAGGCGGCCAACTTCCTCAGCCTCTTCGGCGCGCTCGACCGCCTCGGGGGTTTCTTCATCCTTGCGAGCGTGCGCGAGTTCGCGCCGTTCGTGACCGCGGTCATCGTCGCCGGCGTTGCGGGCACCGCGATCACGGCGGATCTCGGCGCGCGCAAGATCCGCGAGGAGCTCGACGCCCTGCAGGTGCTCGGCGTCGACCCGATCAAGAACCTGGTCGTGCCCTAGGTTCCTCGCGCTGATGCTGATCACCGGGCTGATGGACGTCTACGCCCTGCTCTTCGGGATCGCCGGTGGTCTGTTCGCCGAGATCGCCTACGGCCAGCCGCTCGGCGGGTTCTTCGCCACGCTCTTCAACAACGCCTCGGTCACCGACCTCTGGGGATCGATCCTCAAGTGCACGTTGTTCGGCGCGATCATCGCCATTGTCTGCTGTTACAAGGGGATGAATGCGTCCGGAGGCGCTGAGGGGGTGGGTAGAGCCGTCAACGAGGCGGTCGTCATCGCCTTCCTGGGCGTCTTCTCGTTCAACTACGTCTTCACCCAGACCCTGCTCGCAACGCACCCGGAGATCAGCGTCATCAAATAGCGATGGGTTGGCTGGCTGTTCCAAGAGACTGGCTCGGGAGCCTTGGCGACATTGCCCGTTTCTCGGGGAAGGTCATGGGCCTCGTCTACTCGGGCCGCGTCATGCGCTTCTTCGGCGAATCGCTGCGCCAGGCGGGAATTCTCATCCTCGGATCCGCGGTGGTGATCTGGGGCGCCGTCTTCATCCTCGGCCTGACCTGCGGAATCGAGGGCGCCTATTTCAATCGGTCGGTTGGCGCCCCTGCCTACGCCGGTGTCTTCGCCGCCTGGTGTGACCTGCGCGAGGTCATCCCCTACGCCTTCGGCTACATGATGTCCGCGAAGGTCGGCACCGGGATCGTCGCCGAGCTCGGCGCGATGCGGATCTCCGACGAGATCGACGCGCTCGAGGTCATGGGCGTCAACCCGATGATCTTCCTCTGCGCGACGCGGCTGCTCGGCGCCTGGATCACGCTGCCGTTCGTCTACCTCGCCTCGATCGGCGTCGGTTACCTCGCCTCCTACATCGCCGTGGTCCAGCAAATTGGCGAGGTTTCCTCCGGCGGGTACTTCCTGATCTTCTGGATGTTTCAGAACCCACCCGACCTCTTATTCAGTCTGATCAAGGGGATGGTCATGGCGACCGTGATCGTCGTCGTGGGCTGCTACTACGGCTACACGGCCTCGGGCGGACCTGTCGGCGTCGGTACGGCTACGGCGAAGTCGATGGTGCTTAACATCGTCTTGGTTCACATCATTGGGATGATGGGAACACTGGTCTTCTGGGGAGCGAACCCGCGGGCGCCTATTGGCGGTTAGCGAGAAGGAGGGGTCGATGAGCGACGAACAGAGAACTGACGAGGAGCCCGGCGTCGCCGAGGCGGCGGCCGAGCAGCAGCCCGAGGACGCGCAGCTGCAGACCGAGCACGAGCACTTCGCGAGCTCGGTCGATCACGGCCAGGATGACGAGGATTACGAGGAGCCGGCTCCCGAGCTCGGCAACCTGCACAAGGACTACACGATCCCCGGCGTCGACTCGTCCGAGTCGAACCCGTACAAGTGGCACACGGGGAAGAAGCGCGACCACGGCGGCGAGGACGCGATCGAGATCATCGACCTGGTCAAGCAGTTCGGCCGCACGCGCATCCTCAACGGCCTCAACCTCGGCCTGCCCGACGACCAGATCTCGATGGTCCTCGGCCCGTCCGGTACCGGCAAGTCCGTGCTGATCAAGCACATCGTCGGCCTGCTGTACCCGGACTCCGGCGACGTGCTGGTACACGGCGAGTCAGTTCCGAGCATGTCCGACGACGAGCTCTTCGAGATGCGCAAGAAGTTCGGCCTGCTCTTCCAGGACGGCGCGCTGTTCGGTTCGATGAACATCTATGACAACGTCGCCTTCCCGCTGCGCCAGCACACCGACAAGTCGGAGGACGAGATCGGCGAGATCGTCAACCGCCGCCTCCGCGAGGTCGGCCTGGCCGAGGCGCTCGAAAAGATGCCGAACGAGCTCTCCGGCGGCATGCGCAAGCGCGCAGGATTCGCCCGCGCGCTGGTGCTCGACCCGGCGATCGTCATGTTCGACGAGCCCGACTCGGGCCTCGATCCCGTCCGCACAGCGCTGCTGTGCGAGCTGATCCGCGAGATTCACGAGGAGAACGGCGGCTGCTACATGGTCATCAGCCACGATCTCGGCACCGCGCGGCGGATCGCCGACTTCATCGCCGTCCTGTGGAAGGGCCGCATCGTCGAGTCCGGCCCGTCCGAGGAACTCTTCAACTCAGACAACGAGTTCGTCTCTCAGTTCCTGAACGCTGAGACCCACGGGCCGCTCAGCATGGACTGACCCGCTGGGTCAGGCCATGCTTCGCGAATAAATCCCGCGAGATGCTCCGCTTCGCGTCCGCTCTCGCGGGGCCGCTCTGAAGCTGACTGCCTCGCCCAGTTCGGCCCACGCGTAGCATTTTGCTTGTGAGGGATCGCTTCGCACGGATCGCGGGCTGGTGCGTCGAGCGGCCGATTCCGGTGCTGGCGGGGGTCGTCGCCCTCGCGCTCATCGCCGCGATCGGCGCGCTGAGCCTGGAGCCCGATGCCGGCACCGATCAGCTCGTCGACAACGACTCCAGCACCTACCGCGCGACGCAGGACTTCAAGAACAAGTTCGGCGACGACGCGGTCGTCGTGCTCGTCAAGGGCGACCTCCAGAAGCTGATGCTGACCTCGGACCTCGGCAAGCTGCTCTCGCTCGAGGGCTGTCTGTCGGGGAACGTGCCCGGCGGCAAGGTCTTCACCGACCAGGCCGCCCCGGCGCCGTGCGCGGCGATCGCCGAGCAGCGGCCGGTGCATGCGCTTCTCGGTGGCGCCACGTTCCTCAACCAGTCGGCGATCCAGGCGACCAAGATCCTCAAGCAGGAATACGCGGCGATGCAGAAGCAGGCGCGCGCGGCGGCGGTTGCGGCCGCGCACCGGGCCCAGCGCCAGGGCCTCTCCGCCGATCAGCAAACGGCCGCGGCCCATGCCGCCGGTCAGGAGATCGTGCAGGCGTTCCAGCAGCAGCTCCTCGACCTCGGCGTCAAGTACGGCCAGACGGGCCTGCCGCGCCTTGACGACCCCACCTATGTCAGCGCCGTCGTCTTCGACTCGAGCCGTCCGGGGCAGCCCAAGCCGCGCTTCTCGATCTTCTGGCCGAGCGGCAGCGCCGCCCAGATCCTGATTCGGCTGAAGCCCGACCTGACCGAGTCCCAGCGTCGCGAGGCGATCGACTCGATTCGCGCTGCGGTGGCCGATCCGGCCTTTCAGATCCGCAACGCCCAGTACGTCGTCAGCGGCGTTCCGGTCGTTGTCCAGGGCCTCTCCGACAAGCTCTCCAGCACGATCTTCGTCCTGCTCGCAGCGGCGCTGATCGTGATGACGCTGACGCTGGCGCTGATCTTCGTTCCGCCCCTGCGGCTGCTCCCGCTAGCGATTGCGCTCGTCGCCGCGGCACTGACCTTTGGGCTGCTGGCGCTGTTGGGCGGCTCGCTCACCATGGCCTCGCTCGCGGTCCTGCCGATCCTGATCGGGCTCGCGGTCGACTACGCGATCCAGTTCCAGGCGCGCTTCGTCGAGGCGCGCGCCGCCGGGCGCTCGCCGCCGGCCGCCGCGGTGGAGGCGGCGGCCAAGGGCGCGCCCGTGATCGGGGCCGCGGCGCTGGCGACAGGCGCCGGCTTCCTCGTGCTGCTGCTCTCGCCGATACCGATGATCCGCGGGTTCGGACTGCTGCTCGTGGCCGGGGTGGCGATCGCGTTTGCTCTGGCGCTGACGCTCGGGCTGACAACGCTGTCGCTCGTTCCGAAAGACCGCAGACCGCGGACCCACCCGAGGTTCGCTGCCCTGATCGCTGCGAAGGAAGCTGTTGGAGCGCGGGTCAGGAACATCGGCCGGCGGGCGCTGGCGATGTCGGTCGCAGCGCCGGGCCGGGTGCTGATCGTGGCCACGCTCGTCGCGGTGCTCGGGTGGGGGCTCGGGACCCAGGCCTCGGTGATCTCCGACATCCGCGAGCTCGTCCCGCGCAACCTGCCCGAGCTGCAGAACGTCGACGAGCTGCAGAACGCCACCGGCGTCTCCGGTGAGGTCGACGTCTCGGTGCATGCCGACGACCTCAACGATCCGGCCGTCGTCGCCTGGATGAGCGATTTCAAGCAGCGCGTCCTCGCCGACGCCGGCTACACCGACAGCGCCAGCCTCTGCGTCAACCAGGACGCCCGGCTCTGCCCGTTCATCTCGCTGCCGGATCTGTTCGGGGACTCGCTTCCGCAGAGCGCTGAGCACGTCAAGTCGACGCTCGGCCTGCTGCCGCCCTACTTCCTGGCCGCGTTCGTGAACCGAGACACGCCCGATGGCAACGCCGGCACCGCGGTGATCCCGTTCGGGATCAAGGTGATGCCGTTCGACGAGCAGAAGCGCCTGATCGACTCGATCCGCTCGGAGATCAACCCGCCGGGGACCGACCACGACCCGCCCGCCGGCGTGACGGCGAACGTCGTGGGCCTGCCGGTGCTGGCCGCCGATGCGAACTCCGCCCTGTCGTCGAACCGCTACCTGCTGGCGCTCGCGGGCCTCATCGCGGTCGCGCTCGCGCTTCTCGCGGTCTACCGCTCGGTGCGCCGCGCGCTGGTGCCGCTCGTGCCGATCGTTCTCGCGACCGGCTGGGCCGCGCTCGGCCTGGCGATCGCCGGCGTGCCGCTGAACCCGATGTCGGCGACCCTCGGCGCCCTCGTGATCGCGATCGCGACCGAGTTCAGCGTCCTGCTCGCCGCACGCTACGAGGAGGAGCGCCGCCCGGGTGTGAGCATCGGGGAGGCGCTGCGCCGGGCCTACTCGCGGACCGGCATGGCGGTGCTCGCCTCGGGGATCACGGCGATCGCGGGCTTCGCCGCCCTCATCGCGACCGATATCCGAATGCTCCGCGACTTCGGGATCGTCACCGTGGTCGACTTGGCCGTAGCGTTGCTGGGGGTACTCATCGTCCTGCCGGCCGCTCTGGTTTGGGCTGAGACTAGATTCGCCCGTACCACCGCGCCCGAGCTTCCGCGTGACGAACCAGCCCCAGAGACCAAGCACCCCGTCCCGGCCTAGGGCATCGCGCTACTCGCTGTTCGTCGGGCTGGCGTTTCTGGTCGTCATCGGGATCGCGACGGTAAACACGTTCCGGACGCGCGACGACGGCATTCTCGGCAACGGCGACGTGGAGGTCGGGGCGCCGCTCCCGCAGTTCGCCGTGCCGGATCTGCGCGGCTCCCAGCCGGGCGACGCGAACGTGTTCCAGGACGACTGCGGTTCCTCGTCGAACCCCTGCGACGACGTGCGCACGCCGGCGTGCCAGGTCGACCTACCGGAGGTGATCCGCGTCTGCGACCTCTTCAACAAGCCATTGGTGATCTCGTTCTGGTTCACCGGCGGGGCCAACTGCCTGCCGACAGAGGACGTCGTCAACCGCGTCGCAAGCCGCTACGCCGACCAGGTGAACTTCCTCTCGATCGATGTGCGCGACAACCGCGACGATGCGCGCACCATCGTCGAGCAGCGTGGCTGGACGCTTCCGGTCGGCTACGACGCTGACGGAGCGGTCTCGAACCTCTATCGCGTCGGCGGTTGCCCGACCGTCGCCTTCGCCTATCCGGGCGGCATCTTCGCCTCGGCGAAGATCGGGACGGGGGAGCTCACCGAGCAGTCGCTGAGCGCCGACGTGGACACGCTCCTCCGTGCCTCGAGGACGCGTGCGGAGACCGACCGATGAGCGACATACCTCCTGGGATCGGCGCAGTCTCCGCCGAGTTGCGCGAGGAGTTCCCTGGGCTGGCCCTGCGCTTCGTCATCGTCGAGCGCGGCTCGGGCCGGTCGACCCGGGCCCTGCGCGATCGTCTCGCCGTGCTGTCGGACCGGTTCTCGGGCGCACAGGCGGTCAACCTGCGAAACCAGCCGATCCCCTGGGCCTACAGGGTCTTCTACCGCCACATCGGCCTCGACCCCGACGTGCAGCGCACGCCTGTCGAGGAGCTCGCGCTGGAGCGAATGAAGGCTGGCGGCTTCAAGAGCCGGAGCCGCCTGGACGACGCGCTGACGATCGCTGTGATCGAGTCGGGAGTTGCCGTCCGCGCGCTCGACGCCGACCGCGTGAGCGGCCCGCCGCAGATTCGGATGAGCCTCGCCGGTGAGGAGCTCGAGGGCAGGCCCGGCGAGCTTCCGCAGGGAACCCTCGTCATCGCCGATGACGAACGGCCGCTGTCGCTGCTCTTCGGAGCGCTGGCATCGGGGAGAGGCGTGGGGCCGAAGACGAAGCGGACGCTGCTGTTCGCCATCGGGGTGAGCGGGGTGCCCGAGATCGCGACCGAGGAAGCCCTGTGGCTGGCCGCCGAGGGGATCGAGGGCTAGACTGCCCCTGTTCCCGTCGGCGATGGGGAGAGGACCTTTGCCCGACCTGCTCGAGCAACCCAGGCGCACTGCCCCGCATAGCGGCCCCGGGCTGCTCGAACGCGCGCCCGCGACCGACGGTCGCAGCGCTCGCGCAGACCTCCGCCGCCAGATCGCGCGCCTTGAGTCCGAGCTCGGCGACCTCTTCGCCGAGAACTTTCGGCGCCGGGGCTTTGAGTGGGGTGTCGGCGCTGCAGGCGGTCCGAGGGTTCTGAGCCTTGGTGAGCTCGAGCGCATTCGCGACGCGCTGGCGACACGGTTGCGCGACGCCCGGGTGGAGGTGGCGCGGCGCGCTGACGTCGAGGAGGCCAACCGCGGGCTGCTCGAGGCGATGATCATCGCGCCCGAGCGCCATCGTTGGGTTCGGGTCTCCAACGAGGACGTCGGCGAGCCGGGCTGCCTGCACTGGCACTCGCGTCCGCGCTGGGGCATCCTCGGGATGCTGCTCGGTTGGTGGCGGATCCGGCTCTCCTCGGGTTGTCCGTTAGCCACGGGGCTGCGGCCCCCGCCTGATGGCAAAGAAGCGACGTAAGCCGCGGCCCCGGCGGGCGTCGGGCGCTGCCCCGACTGCGACGAAGGCGCCGAGCCCGGCGAAGGCGTCGGCGCGTCCGGCGGCAAGGGCGCCGCGCGGGCCGATCGAGGACGAGCGCCCGCCCGCGCCGTGGGGGAGCTTCCCGCTGGTGGAGATCATCGTCCTCGTGGCGCTCGTGATGCTGGTTGTCGGGTTCTTCGTGGGCGGCTCCCGCGGCCCAGCCTTGCTCGGGACCGGCCTCGCGCTGGGCTCCCTGGCGGGCCTGGAGCTCTCGATCCGCGAGCACCTCGCGGGCTACCGGTCGCACACCATGCTGCTGTCCGCAGCCGTGGGCGTCGCCGTCCTGGCGTTCCTCTTCTACGTCGTCCCGGATCTGCTTGAGCCCGGGGCGCGGTTCGTCGTCGCGCTCGTCGTGGCCGGCGCAACCGGCTACGTCTTGGCGCGTGCGTTTCGCGCCCGGGCGGGGCGGATGGTCAAGCTGCGCTGATGCGCCGTCGGTTGCGGGAGATGCTGGCGGGACCCGCCAGCGTCGCTCTGGTGGCTGGGATGTTGATCGGCTGCCTGCTCCTCTGGGTGGGCGTGCCGCTCGGTTGGCTCTGGATCGGCTCGCAGGTGCAGGCTTCGTCGTCCTCGCTCGGCGCCGCCCTGGTCGTGACGATGGCCGGGACCATCATCTCGATCACGATCCTGATCTGGATCCTGCTGCGCCTTAACCGAGTGCACTACGAGCTGCTCGAGGGCCGCAACCGTTTACCGCGCTCGTCCGCGCTCGAGGTGATCCTTGTCTCGAGTGCGGGGATCGCCATCGTGGGGTTCGGCGTCTGGTTCTTCCTCTTCGCGGGTGCCAGCCCCCTGCCGCTCAACATCGGCTTCTAAACCGGACGCCCAGTGGCGGTGGGGTGGGCGCCCCACGCGCCCACCCCGTTTTGACCGTATTTCTTCGCGCTGCGAGCCTTAGTGGGCGCTCGCGGGGCGTTTCGCCTCCAGGTGGGCGGCTAGTTCGTTCCGCTGGCGCGCCGTGAGCCGTCCCAGCTCGCGGTTCTCGTTGAGCGCCATCGAAAAAAGGAACTTCCTAGCACGGGTACGTCCCCAGCGCCGTTGACTGCGCAGGAGCTCTCCGACCGACATCGATTCGGCCTCCCAAGGACACGTCCTGACGATCTCCGCCGCTCCGACGTTGCCCGATGCGACCGACCGCTTCAACGAGGCGCGGGCCAACCGGACGCGGTTGGCATGTGCGAGCGCCTGCATGTGCTGCGGCTGTATCGCGGCAGGGGCTAGGGTCGAGGCAGCTTCCGTCATCACTCCTCCTATGAGTGCTGGGTTGAGGGTTGAGGTATCTCGGCGTCGCCGGACCCAAGCAGGCGTAAGGCCCACTTCCGAGGGTGCAATTGGGTCGCGATCTCTCCTTCGCGTCCCTTCCGCTCCCCGCCCCGGGGTCACGTACGGCGCGGGGGGAAACTAAAGATCTCGGGGGCCGCGCGTCAACCGGGTACCGGCGAATCGCGTAACAGTTCGTTCGCTCTTAGCACCCTTTTTGTTCACAACTCGGCCTTGTGCAGACGCGGACAAGAAGAATCTCCCCCACGCGGGGGAGAGATTTCAGGCCCGAGGCAGTTCCGGGAAGTCCGCGATCGTCCGTTCGACGATCTCGAGGGCCCGGTCGAGGTGCTCGCGCTCGTGGGTCGCCATCAGCGACGTCCGAAGCAGCGCTCCGCCCGGGGGGACCGCCGGATGGATCGCGACGTTGGTGTAGACGCCGGCGTCGAAGAGGGCCTTCCACAGGAGCGCCGCCTGGTAGTCCTCGCCGACGACGACTGGGACGACCGGGGTCGTGGCCTCGCTGCCATCGGCCAGCGTTCCCGGCTCGACCACGACGAGGCCGAGGTCGCGAAAGCCCTGGCGCAGGTACCGGGCGTTGTCGAGCAGCCGGTCCATCAGCTCGCGGCCGTCGGACCGGATCACCCGGAGGGCGGCGAGCGCGGCGCCCACGGCCGCAGGCACGGCCGAGGCGGTGAAGATGAAGGGCCGCGACGCGAAGCGCAGGTACTCGATCACGTCGGCCGGGCCGGCGATGAAACCGCCGCACGAGGCGAGGCTCTTCGAGAAGGTGCCCATCCGCAGGTCAACCGAGTCCTCGAGGCCGTACAGCTCGCAGGTGCCCGCGCCACGCTCGCCCAGGACGCCGACGGCGTGGGCCTCGTCGACCATCAGCCGCGCGCCGTAGTTGCGGCACAGGTCGACGATCGCCGGCAGGTCGCAGAGGTCGCCCTCCATCGAAAAGACGCCGTCCACGACCACCAGGACGCCACCGCCATCGCCCGTGGCGCGGTCGAGCATGCGCTCCAGCTTTGCCATCTGGTTGTGGCGGAACGGACGCAGCTTCGCCCCCGAGAGCTTGCAGCCGTCGAGGATCGAGGCGTGGTCGGCCGAGTCGCAGATGACCGTGTCCTCCGGGCCGAGGATGGTGCCGATGCAGCCGACGTTGGCCTGGTGGCCGGTGGTGAAGACGATCGCCTCCTCCGTCTGCATGAACTCCGCGAGCTCGCGCTCGAGATCGAGGTGAAGCGGTGTGGTCCCGTTGAGCAGACGTGAGCCGGTGAGGCCCGTGCCGTACGTCTCGAGCGCCTCGCGCGCCGCCTGCTTGACCCGCGGGTCGCCGGTGAGGCCGAGGTAGTTGTTGGAGCCGAGCATGATCGTCTCGCGCCCCTCCATCTCGACCACCGGGCCGGCCTCGGACGTCATCACCCGGAAGTAGGGGAGGAGGTCGCCCTCGCGGGCGAGCGCCAGGAGCTCGACGCGGTCGTGGGTGCGCGCCTTCTCGAAGACGTCGACCGGGGCTCGTGTGGTGTCGCTCATGCGGAAAGTGTGCCACCGCGCACCCCGGCAGGCGGAGCCGAGGAGGTGGCGCGAGTTATTCCTGTGTAGGTTCAGCGCCGTGGCGGACGTGTCAATTCGGCCGGCGGTGACGAAGGCCGACCTCAAGCAGTTCATCGAGCTTCCGTACCGCCTGCGCAAGGACGACCCGCAATGGGTGCCGCCGCTGCGCTTCGAACGGCGCGAGTTCTTAAGCCGCGACAAGAACCCGTGGTTCGAACACGCCGAGTGCGAGCTGATGCTGGCCGAGCGCGACGGGCGGGTGGTCGGCCGGATCACCGCCCACATCGACCATCGCTGGGACGAGTTTCAGGGCGGCAACGACGGCATGTTCGGCTTCTTTGACGCCGAGGACGACCCCGAGGTCTTCCAGGCGCTGATCGACGCCGCCGCCGGCTGGCTGCGCGAGCGCGGGCGGGCTCGGATGCTCGGCCCGATGGACTTCACGATGAACGACGAGTGCGGGATCCTGATCGACGGCTTCGACGAGCCGTCGATGATCCTCGAGCCCTGGCACCCCCCGTATTACTCAGAGCGCCTCGACGCGCTGGGGCTCGGCAAGGCCATGGACCTGCTCATGTGGGAGCTGTGGCTGGGCAAGCTCAAGGAGGGCAACGAGTTTCACCCCCTGATCCACGCGGCGGCGCGCAAGTCCGAGGAGGCCGGCGTGGTGTTGCGCCCGATGCGCAAGCGCGACATGGAGGCCGAGGTCGGCCGCTTCATGGAGGTCTACAACGAGGCGTGGGGCGACAACTGGGGATTCGTCCCGATCACCGAGGCCGAGGTGAAGTTTCAGGCCAAGAACCTAAAGCCCGTCCTCGACGAGAACTGGGCGATGATGGCCGAGAAGGACGGCGAGGTCGTCGGGGCCGCGCTGACCCTCCCGGACGTCGAGCAGGCGCTGGCGAAGATGGACGGCCGGCTCCTGCCGTTCAAGTGGATCCACTTCCTGCGCCGCAAGCGCTACATCGATCGCCTGCGCGTTTTCGCGCTCGGCGTCAAGCACGACTACCAGCACCTTGGCGTGGCCGCCGCGCTGTACGAGCGCCACGTGCAGATGGCCGACCAGGTGGGCCCGCAGGGCGGCCACATGGGGTGGATCCTCGAGACCAACGAGGCCATGAACCGCGCCATGGAGGGAATGGGCGGCCACGTCGTTCAGCGCTACCGGATCTACGAGCTGCCGCTGCAGAGCGGCGAGGCGGCCTCCGGTCCGGCCTCCGCTTGACAAGAGGCGCCTCAACGGCGGCGCGGCCTCGGCTACGCCTCGGAAGCCTTTAAGGTGAGTTGAGTGGAAGAGTTGCTTGAGAGCGAGGCCGTCGAGGTGACGGCTGCCGGCGAGGACAGCGGAGAGGAGCAGCGCGTGCGGCCGCTGCCCGCGACCGTCGACGATCGCACCGACGTCTCCGCCTGGAGGGGCGAGGCACGGACAGCTGCGATCGCTGCCGCCGGTGGGCTCGTGGCCGGCGCTGCCACGGTGGCGCTTGCCCGGGCGACCCGAGGAGGCTCCGCGAAGAAGCCGGCTCGCAGGTCGCGCTCCAAGGACCGCCCGGTCAAGGTTCTCGCCAGCCGCTCCTTCCTCGTCGACGTCCACCTCATCGACCGTTAGGTGGCGCGTTAGTGCGCGGCGGGGCAGGAGTCCTCGACGCCGAGGTGCGCCCTGCGTGGCCCTACAGGCTGCGCTCCCGGCTCGGGGCTGACTGGACCGCCCGCCGGCGTGGGGCGGTCGTCACGCGGCTGCTCACGACGCCTGAGGGACGCGTGGTCGTTCACGCGTGGCAGCCCGAGAGCCAGCGCGTCTGCTTCCGCGCCGCGAGCGCTGACGCCGACGCCCCGGCGACCGCCGAGGCGCTCGAGCTTGCGGTGGAGCGGATGCGCTTCGCGCTCGCGGTCGACGATGACCTGACCGAGTTCGCGAAGACCTTCCGCGGCGACCCGCTGATCGGCGAGGCGATCCATCACCGGCCGTGGCACCGCCCGAAGCGCAGGCCGTGGGCCTGGGAGGCGCTCGCGTGGGCCGTCACCGAGCAGCTGATCGAGGCCGGCCGCGCCGCTGAGATCCAGCGGCGGATCGTGCGACGGTGGGGTGGCAAACTCGAGGCCGCCGGAAAAGACGAGGCAGCGAGGGCGGCGTGGCTCGGCCCTGGGCCGCTGCGCGATGTCCCGTCCGCTGGGGTGGTCGCTGGGATCGCACCGGCAGAGCTCGAGTCCTGCGACCTCGCGGCAAAGCGCGCGATCGCGATGATCCAATGTGCCCGCGAGGTCGCGACCGGCCGCGTCGACCCCGCCGATGCGAGCGGCGACGCCCGCCTGCTGCGGATCTCGAACATCGGCCCGTGGACGCTCCAGATCCTGGGATTCGCGGGCCGCGGAGAGCCCGACTCACTGCCCGCCGGCGACCTCGCCTACATCAAGCTCGTGGGCACCCTTGCGGGCCTCGGCCGCCGCGCGACCGTCGCCGAGGTGGAGGAGTACTTCGCGCCGTACGCACCCTTCCGCGGCCTGGCGGGCTCGTTCGCGCTCGTGCGCTGGCACGGAGCCGTGGCCCAGGGCGCCCCGCTGCGCGCGGCGGCCTGAGCTCTCCTGCGGCGCCGGTCGTGACGCCGGCCGCGTCGGGGCTCGGGGTGGCGAAAGGCGTTTCGCTCGCGGCCCCCGAGACTCAGCCGCCTTTCGGCGCCCGCGCAGCCGCTCAGTTCGGGATCTGGCCCGGCAGGAGGTCGTTCGTGAGCATCTCGTCGGCGGTCGGGCGGGTTGAGATCAGGCCCTCGTCCGCGAAGAAGCCGGCGAACTTCTCCCACTCGGCGCCGTTCATGTGGCCGAACGGGATCGATGCCTTGCTGGGAACGAGCAGCGGTAGCGTCGCGTCGACCTCGGCTCGGGTCAGCTTCGGGTCCAGGCCGTCGCCCGCGTCGAGAATTGCCTGGGTGGCCTCGTCGGGCCTCTTGATCGCCTCGCGGGTGCCGCGCTCGAGCGCTGCGATGAACAGGCGGGCGGTCTTGGGGTCGCTGTCGATGTCGTCGGAGTTGGCGACGAGGACGAGCTCGTCGTAGGTGGGGATCCCGAGCTGGTCGACCGGGACGACGCGCGGGTCGCGGCCGCGCTCAGCGAGGTCGACGCCCTCGATGTTGGAGAAGCCGCCGAGGATCGCGTCGGCGCGACCGGACAGCAGCGCCGGGAGGAGGTTGAGGCCGACGTCGACCTGGGTGACGTCGTCGCTTGCGAGCCCCGCCCCGTCGAGGATCGTGTCGAGGTAGTCCTCCTGGTAGGGGATGCCGGCGGTGGCGACGGTCTTGCCCGCGAGGTCGCGAACGTCGGCGATCCCGGCCTCGGGCAGCGAGATCAGGGAGGTGAGCGGCCGGTCGACCAGCGCTGCGATCGCGACGACCGGCAGGCCCTGGTCCTGGGCGAGCAGGACCTCCGGCTCGTAGGAGATCGCGAGATCGGCGCGGCCCGCCGCTACCTGGCGGATGGGCGCCGACGGGTCCGAGGGCACCACCGGCTTGACCTCGAGCCCGGCCTCGTCGAAGTAGCCGTGGTCGAGCGCCGTGTAGATCCCGGCGTGATCGGGGTTGATGTAGAAGTCGAGCGCGAGCGTGACCGACTCGGAGTCACCGTGACCGTGCTCGGACTTCTCGCCGCACCCCGCCGCGATCACCGCACAACAGACCACGAGCGCGACGGCGACGGGTCGCACGCGGCTCACGACGCCGCTCCCGGCTCAGAGCGCCCCCACCACGCGAGGCGGCGCTCGAGCAGCGCCAGGGCGCCGAAGAGCAGCAGCGCGAGCGCCGAGAGGACGACGACGGCCGCGAACACCCGCGCCGTCTGCAGCTGGCCCTGAGCCACGAGAATCAGATGGCCGAGGCCGCTGTCGGATCCGGACCACTCGCCGAAGACGGCGCCGATGACCGCGACGACCGCCGCGATCTTCGCGCCGCTGAGCAGGAACGGAAGCGCCGATGGGATCTCGACCCGGCGCAGCGTCTGCGACCTGCGCGCGTCCAGCGAGCGCATCATCCGCGTCATCTCCGGGTCAACCGAGCGCAGGCCGTCGAGCGTGTTGACAGTGATCGGGAAGAAGCAGACGAGCGCGACGATCGCCAGCTTCGGCCCGATCCCGAAGCCGAGCCAGACGACGAGGATCGGCGCGATCGCGACGACGGGCACGGTCTGCGAGGCGACCAGCAGCGGGTAAAACGCGCGCCGCAGCACGTCCGAGACGTGCATGACCACCGCGAAGGCGAACCCGAGCGCCGCCGCCAGCGCAAAGCCCAGCAGGACCTCCTTCGCGGTGACCCAGGCGTCGGAGGCGAGCAGCTCGCGATCGTCGACCAGCGATTGGGCGATGTCGCTGGGTGCCGGGATCAGAAACGGCTTGATGTTGAGCGCGTTGGCGATCCAATCCCACTGCGCCGCGAGCTCCCACAGGCCGAGGAGCGCGATCACGACGATCAGCGGGGGCAGCCAGTTCCTCACGAGTGGACACCCCCGCCTGACAGAAGCTCGAGCGCCCGCTCGCGCACGGTGCCAAACTCCGGGGAGGTCACCGTCTCGGCGCGTGGCACCCGGCGCGGGGAGGGCGAGGTCACGGAGCCCAGGACTCGCCCCGGGCGCGGGGACAGCACGGCGACGCGATCACAGAGGTAGAGCGCCTCCTCCACGTCGTGGGTGACGATGATCGCTGTCGCCGGCTCGGCCGCGATCGCGGCGGCCAGCCACTCCTGCATCTCCGCGCGCGTGATCGCGTCGAGCGAGGCGAACGGCTCGTCGAGCAGCAGCACCGGCTTGCCCGCGAGCAGTGTGCGCAGGAACGCGACGCGCTGGCGCATCCCGCCAGACAGCTCGGCCGGGCGGCTGGACTCAAAGCCGGCGAGGCCGAAGCGCTCGAACAGTGGCCGCGCCCGCTCGCGCGCTGCGCGCTTGGACTCGCCGCGGTTGCGGGGCGCGAGCGCCGCGTTGTCGAGCGCCGTGAGCCACGGGAGCAGGAGATCGCGCTGGGGCATGTGCGCGCACCCGGCGAGCCGTTTGGCGGGGCCTGCGGCGGCGCCGACCTCGATCGTCCCGGCCGCCTGCTCGCGCAGACCGCTCACGAGCTCGAGCAGCGTCGACTTGCCGCATCCCGACGGACCCACGAGCCCGAGGACCTCGCCCGGGGCAATCGAGAGCTCGACGGAGTCGATCACCCGCAGCTCGCCGAATGAGTGGCTGACACCGCGAAGCTCCACGGCGACGCCCTCGACCTCGCCCGCACCTCCGCGGGCGCGGCGCGCGCCCCGGTCCGGCTCGCTCGTGGGCTTCGAAATCGGAGCCTTGGGTGACGTCGTCATGCTCCCTCCGCGCGCATTACCGCACAGGTTCAAAGGGTCAGCGCCGGGCCATCCGAGGCGCTATCTCAGCCCGCTTTACCCGCGAGCACCCCTGGTTCGCGGCGCAGTCTAGCGCCGCTCAGCTGCGCTTCAGCTTCAGCTTCTTGGTGTCCTTGGCGTCAAGGCCGTCGCCCGGATCGAGGGTGATCTTCGCCTTCACCTTGACGCTGCCGTTCTCCCGCAGCTTCTTGGCGAGCTTGCCCGTCGGCTTTAAGGCCAGCTTCACCGTGCCCGCGTCGTCGACCGTCTTCTTCGCGGTCTTCAGATCCTTGCCCTTCAGGGTGAGCTTGCCGGCGCCGGCGACCTTGACCTCGAGCTTGCCGGTTCCGTGGTGCTTGTCGAGCTTCAGCTTCCCGAGCTTCAGGTTCTCGCCCTTCTCGAACCAGACCGGGCTCGAATAGACCTCGATCCTGTTCGCGGTCGGGTTCTCCCGGATCACCTCGATCGAGTAGCGGCCGTCCTTCTTGGCGACGAAGCCGGTCGAGAAGTCGTCGCTCGTCACCGGCGTCTGGTCGACCAGCTCGCCGTCGCGCAGCAGCTGGACGTCGTAGGTGCCCGGGCGCGCCGCGGTCGCCCCGGCGTGCAGAACCTCGACGTCGAGTTCCATCGACGGCCCGCTGATCGTGTCGCCGAAGATCGCGTCGTCCGCGCCCGGCGAGTGCGCCGTCACCCTGACGTCGGGCCCGTCGCTGCCGTAGGGCTTCGCGTAGGTGTGGTCGGCGCGGACACCCGCGACGATCGCGGGCTGGGAGAGCTCGTTGGCGTAGACGACCGTCGCACCGCGTCCGATCGGCGCCGTGGTGATGTCGGTCTGGTCGGCCTTGTGGGAGTCACTCGAGGCGACCGCGGCGATGTGGAAGCCGGCGGCCAGCCGCTGCTCGTAGAAGGCGATCGCCGACAGCGTGAACGGATTCTGCGAGTCGCCGATGTCGGCGGGGCCAGTCTGGACCTCGATCGCGTCGACGTGCGCATAGTCGGTCTCGGCGTCGGTCCAATCCCACGGGCAGCCTCGGCAGGCCTGCACGTTCGTTGGATTGCTGGACGGGAAGATCGTCGGATGGTTGACCTGGGTCCACCCGCCGCCCAACTGCATTGAGAGCATCTGCGAGGCTGGCGTGACCGTCGGCCCGATCAGGGGGCCCATGGACGGCCAGGACAGGACGGGACCGCCGCGGAAGTCGGGGAAGGCGGTCGAGCCGATCGAGTTGTAGTGCCCGTGGTAGGTGGTCACCTCGGTGCCGGGGATGATCAGCTTGCCGGGATAGGAGGGCTCGTACTTGCCGATCTCGCCTCGACTGACATCGTTGTTGTGGTCGACGAGGCCGATCCAGTCAAGCCCGGCGCCGCCCTGGGAGATCGGCTTGAACGCGTAGTCCAGGCTCGTGGAGACGAGCGCGTTGCCCGGCTCCTGCTCGCCGTGGGCATGGGGGTCGCCCACATACCACCCCGGTTTCGTGTTCGCGGGAGCCGTGCTCTGGGCGGCCGGGGCGTAGGGCTGGTTCGACCAGTCGGTGCTCGATGTCGTCTCGACCGTGACCTGGAACGAGACCGATGAGGCCGCGAGCGCGGCCACGCCGAGCTCGGCCGTCCACTGACCGGGCGGGATCGCGCCCGGCTGGTAGGCACGGGTCGTGTAGCCGTGCACGTAGGCCTTGCGGTTGGCCTCGTAGGTCGCCGCGGGCGAGAAGCCGTTTACGGCGATCGCGAGGTCCTTGACGGCGCTGCCGCTCCAGCCGCGGCGCTCGGGCGGGCCGGGGATCGTGTCGCCCGGGTGAAGCGGCTCGTAGACGCCCATGTCGAGCGTCGTCCCCGCCGTGGTCGTGTCGTTGCAGTAGCGGATCCGGATGGCTGTCGTTCCGGCCGGGACGTTGAACGGGATCTGCACGTACGAGCCCTGCTGGTCGGAGGTCACCGTGCCGACGAAGTCCTGGGGCGGGTCGAACCCGGCGTCGGTGCTCCCGGGCAGGGTGCAGGCGCTCGCCAATCCGGGCGCGACGAACACACCGGTGATTACGACCGCGAGCCCGACTACATGACGAAACACCCTCCGCACCACCGGGACGCTACCGCGCTTTCCCGGCGGTCAGTCCGGAGCCGGAACGCCGCCGGCGATGATGTCGACGAAGTTCTCGAGGTGCTTGGTCGTCCAGCACTCGAAGGCGCCGGTGCAGTGGCGCTCGTATGCGGCCATCACCGAGTCGCCGTAGTTCCAGTAAAGGCGCGGCTCGGGGTTCAGCCAGAACATGCGCCCGGCGCGCTCGGCCACCAGGGCGAAGACGTCGGCGTGGGGCTCGCGCCCGTTCGTGCGGGCGTCGCCGAGGACGATGACGGTGGAGCGCGGGTCGAGGTCGTCGGCGATCAGCTCGATGAACTCGAGCCAGACGCGGCCGTAGTCGGTGTACCCGGAGACGTCGGCGACGCCGCCCTCCTGGCTGATCTTCTGCGAGATCGTGCGGAAGTCGCGCTCGCGCTCGAAGACCTCGGTCACCTCGGAGATGCGCTCGATGAAGACGAAGCTGCGTAGCTTGCGGAACGAGTCGTGCAGCGCGTGGAGCACGGAGAGAAAGAAGACGCTCGCCGAGGTGACGGAGGTCGAGACGTCGCAGAGGACGTAGATCTCAGGGCGCCGTGGACGCTTGGGCTTGTAGCGCAGCCGCATCGGCACGCCGCCCGTCTCCAGGGAGCTGCGCATCGTCCGGCGCATGTCGACGGCGGAGGCCTTCTTGCGCCCTCGCTGCTCGTGGCCGAGGGTCGCCAGGCGGCGCTTGAGCTGAGCCACCGCGCGGTGCACCGAGGCGAGGTCCTGGGTTGGGCTCGTCGGCAGCGCCCGATCGAGCTCCGCCAGTGGCCGCGAGGGCGGCATCTTCTCCGTGCGCTCGATCAGCGCCCGTTCGAGCTCACGGCGCAGGTGGCGCTCGAAGGCCTGGATCTGCTCGCGCTCGAGCCGCGGCTCGCCGTCCTGCGGGTCCGGGCCGCCGGCCTGCAAGCCGAGTGTCCGGCGGATGCGCTGCACATCGACGCCGACGACGCCCGACCCCTCGCCCTGGCGGCCGAAGGCGGCGATCGCGAGCCGGGCCGCGTCGCGCATGTCACCGTCGGAGCCCTGGGCGATCGCCTGGCGGATCGCCTCGCGCAGCTGATCGAGGTCCAGCCGGTCGCCACCCTCGTAGCGACGGTCCTCGCGGATGCCCTGCTCGAGCGCCTCCGACTCGGCGGCGCGGAAGAAGTACCGGTCGAAGAGCAGCTCGAAGACGCGCCGGTCCTCCTGCGACTTCGCGATGGTCGCCGCCAGCGCCTCGCGGAAATCGGCCGGGTCCGTCCACGGCACCGCGTCGAGCGCCACGAAGGCGTCGAGGATCTCGGCGGTTCCGACGCTGACGCCCTCGCTGCGTAGCTCCTCGCAGAAGGCGAGGATCCGCGGCGCAAAGCCCGGGGGCTGCGACGCGTTCCGTTCGCTCAACCCGTCGCTTCCTTGCCCAGTTGCGGCTGGGACAGCTGCACGCCGACCCGTTCGGCGACGAGGTCGATGTCAGAGCGGTGCTTGACGATGATGTTCATCGTCCGCTCGAACACGGAGCGGTCGATGTTGTCGGCGCCGAGCAGCAGCAGCGCGCGTGCCCAGTCGATCGACTCCGCGATCGATGGCGGCTTCTTCAGGTCGAGCTGGCGCACCATGTGGATCACCTCGATCAGCCGGCGCGCCAGGCGGTCGTCGAGCTCGGGCGCGTGAAGGTGGACGATCTCCATCTCGCGCTCGGCCTCCGGGTAGTCGAGCCACAGGTAGAGGCAGCGGCGCTTGAGCGCCTCGGTCAGCTCGCGCGAGTTGTTCGAGGTCAGGACCACGATGGGGTGGGTGCGAGCCTCGATCACGCCGAGCTCGGGGATCGAGATCTGAAAGTCCGAGAGGACCTCCAGCAGCATGGCTTCGAACTCCTGGTCGGTCTTGTCGATCTCGTCGATCAGCAGGACGACCGGCTCCGCGGACGCGATCGCCTCCAGCAGAGGCCGTGTGAGCAGGAAGTCCTCGCCGAAGATGTCGTCGAACTGATGGTCCCCGGTGTCGGTGGCCTGGATCTTCAGCAGCTGCTTGCGGTAGTTCCACTCATACAGCGCCTTGGCCTCGTCGAGGCCCTCGTAGCACTGCAGGCGGATCAGCTTGCGACCGGTCGCGCGCGATAGCGCCTTCGCGAGTTCGGTCTTGCCAACCCCGGCCGGGCCCTCGACCAACACGGGCTTACCCATCGTCTGCGCGAGGTAGGAGACGAGCGCCGCGGGCTCGTCGGCGAGGTAGCCGGCCGCCTCGAGGGCGGTTCGTACCGCTGCGACGTTGTCGGGAGCCTCGGCCATTGACGCAATGAATAATGACGCGATGGCCGTCCTCGCCGTCGCCGCGTTCCTGCCGGAATCGATCGGGCCCTACCTGGCATTGATGGGAGGTGGCTTCGGAGTCGCCATCCTCGGTCATCTGTCCGGGTCCAAGACAATGGTCGTAATCGGTGTCTTGATGATCCTCTGCGCGACGTTGCTGTTCCCAATCGCGCTCCAGCTCTTCTCCGACGAGCCACCGCCACCGGGCCCGAAGGTGCCGCTCGCGCTTGTGCGCTGATGGCGAGCCTCGACGACGTCGACCTCGGCCTCTCCCTCGACGAGAAGGAGGAGGCGAAAAAGCTCGAGAAGCTCCAGAAGCGGCTGACGCAGCTGCGGCTCACCCTCGGCGGTCAGCTCGGCTCGGGCGAGCTCGGCCCGCCGGTGGCAGTGGTCTTCGAGGGCTGGGACGCCTCGGGCAAGGGCGGCGCGATCAAGCGCCTCGTGACCCCGCTCGATCCGCGCCACGTGCGGGTGAGTCAGTTCGCCGCGCCGAACACCGACGAGAAGCGCCACCACTTCCTCTGGCGCTTCTGGCCGAAGCTGCCCGGCTGGGGAGGGATGACCGTCTTCGATCGCAGCTGGTACGGGCGCGTTCTGGTCGAGCGCGTCGAGGGCTTTGCCTCAGAGGAGGAGTGGTCTCGCGCCTATGGCGAGATCCGCGACTTCGAACGCTCGGTTGCCGCCGAGGGGATGATCATCATCAAGCTCTGGATGCACATCTCATCCGAGGAGCAGCTGGAGCGGTTCGAGAAGCGCCGCGACGATCCGCTGAAGTCGTGGAAGCTCACCGACGAGGACTGGGTCAACCGCGAGAAGCGGCCGGCCTACGAGGAGGCCGTGGAGCAGATGCTCGACGAGACCGATCGGCCCGAAGCCCCCTGGACGGTGATTCCCGCGGAGTCGAAGCGCTATGGCCGCGTTGCGGTCCTCAAGACCGTGATCGAGCGGATCGAGGGCGGAATGGCCGACCAGGGAATGCAGGTTCCCGATCCGCTATGAGCAGGCAAAACGACGCCCCGGCGGCGGTCCGATAGGCTCGCGCCGATGGGAGGCACGGCTGCCGCAGGACCCAGCGAGCCCAACGGCGGGGCGGATGCGATCGCCGCCGCGCGATCGGCTCTCGCCGAGCTCGGCGCCGAGGCCGCGCTCACGCGCCGTGAGACAGTGGGCGAGTTGAGCTCCCAGATTCGTGACCTGCGTGCCGAACTCGAGGCGGCCCGCGAAAACGCCGACGAGGCGCGCCGCCGCGCCGGCGAGGCCGACGCCTCTCGTGTCGACGCCGAGCTGCACGCCGGCAAGGCCGAACAGAACCTGCGCCAGGCCGAGTTGCGCGCTGTCCGCGCTGCGTCCCAGACGACAGCCGCGATCATCGCCGCCGCGGAGCAGGGTGAGCGCGAGGCCGCCGAGGCCCGCGAGATGGCGGAGCACCGCGCCGAGCGTGCCCGCGAGAACGCCGAGCGGGCGATCGCCGAGGCAAAGGAGAAGTCGGACCGGGCGATCGCGGAGGCGAAGGAGCTGCGCGACAAGGTCCGCAAGGACACTGAGGAGAACAGGGAGCGGCTCCGTGCCGAGGCCGCTCAGGAGAAGGAGCGCTTCCGTGCTTCCGCGCAGGCTCAGATGACCGAGGCTCGCGACAAGCTGCGCGAGCGCGCGCAGGAGAAGCTCCGCGTCGCCGCCGAGAAGATTCAGGCCCGCGCCGAGGAGCGCACTCGCGAGCTCGTCGCCAAGGCCAAGGCGGAGGCGCTTGCCGAGGCGCGCGTGGAGATCCGCACCGAGCTTGAGGCCGAGCTTGAGGCGGCCGAGCGCAAGGTGGCGCAGTCCCAGCGCAGCGTGGAGCTTGCGGCCGAGCAGGCCGAGCGCAAGATCCGCAACGAGACCGACCTGCGCGTGAAGGCGGAGCGGGCTCTCGAGCAGGCTGAGCGCCAGCTCAACGGGCTCGTCGAGCGCCTGGCCCGCGAGGCCGAGGTCGCTGCCCGGCGGGGAGCCGAGGAGCGAATCAAGGAGCAGAAGGCAGCGCTCGCCCAGCGCGCCCAGGTCGAGGCCGAGCGCGCCCGCGCCCGCGCCGACGAGCGCGCGCGCAAGGAGATCGACGAGCAGCTGCGCGCCGAGGAGGCGCGCCTGCGCGAGGAGGCCACAAGCCGGGCTGAGGCCGAGACCGAGCGCAAGCTGAAGGAGGCCGAGGCGCGCCTCGAGCGCGAGCAGCAGCGGCGGCTGCGCGTCGCGGCCCGCGAGGCGGCCGAGCACGCTGAGCGCGTGCGGGCCACGCAGGAGGCCGAGCTCGAGCGCGAGGCGGCCGAGCAGGCCGCGCAGGCGGCCGAAGCGGCCCGCCGCGACGCACTCTCACGCGCGAGCTAGCGCGGCGCGTCCTAATCGGGCGCGCGCGGCCCCGCGGAACCGCGCATTGCAGTGAGGGGCAGCGATCTCGCCAGCGCCCGAAAATCCGGCGATCGCCGGAAATTGACGGTCATGAGGTCGAAAATCCGGCGATTGACGGATTTTCACCGAGCTAGCGCGGCAGGGTCGGCGCGACGATCCGGTAGGCCTTCAGGCCGAGGCCGAGGCGTTCGCGGTCATCGCCCAGCGCCGGGTCGAGGCCCGTGAGCTCGCGGATGCGGCCCAGGCGGTGGGCGACCGTGTGGCGGTGGGCGAAGACGGCTCGTGCCGTCGCGTTCATGTTGCAGTCGTTGGCGAGGTAGGTCTCGAGCGTGCCCAGCAGATCCGTGTGGTAGCGGCCATCGTGGGCGACGAGTGGCTCGACGGTCTCCTCGTAGAAGCGGCGCACCTCGTCCGGGTCGGTTGCCATCGCCCGGAAGAGCAGGCGGTAGACGCCGTTGTCGATCTCGGCTCCGAGCTGGTCGGCGACGCGGTCGTCGCGTGAGATGACGTCGAGCATCAGCTCAGCCTCCGAGACAGCGCGCGTGAGGTCATTCGGGTCGGGGCAGAACGAGGAGAACGCGGCTGGGCCATGTGAGCGCAGGCGGTCCACGATCCCCTTCGCTGCCAAGGCGGCTCGCTCAGGGGCGTCGTCCCCGTCGCGAGCCGGCAACAGCGCGTACACGCGCACCTCGGCCTTGGCCTCGGCGTCGCCTTCGACCGTCGTCGTCAGCGACTCGGCGATCGCGCCCGGATGCTCGCCGGTGATCACCGCTGCGACGTGGCGCGGCTTGGCCGAGCGCACCGACGCGACCAGCGCGACGGCGCCGCGCGAGAGGTCGCAACCGAGCCGAGCCGCGCGGCTCACCGTCTCGACGGGGTCGGCGCTGCCGGAGCGAAGGTCCTCGAGCAGGCTGCCGCGCACGTCCGCGGCCAGCTCGTCGCGCGCATTGGAGACGGCAACCTCCGCGACCGCCGCAAGCGCCGCCGTGCGCAGGATCTCGTCGAGGTCGACGCGCGGGCGCGGGATGGCGCCGTTGCTGTTTGTCCCGAGGGCTACCGCGAGCCCGATCACCTCCCCGGAGGCCTCGACCTCGGCGGCGACGTCGATGCCGGCCGCCTGCAGCCCGCTGGCGTCGCCGCTCAGGCTCGCGCTGACGGCCTCGCCCAGCTCGGTGAGTGCAACATCGTTGCTCGAGGCACCCGCGAGGCCCCTGCCCGGGAGCACGATCGCAACCGGCTCACCCGCCTCCTCGGCCGCGAGCTCAGCGATTCCCTGGAGCCCCTCGCCGGCGAGGAGCGCCGAAAGCATTCGCGAGTGGAGATCGCGCATTCGCGTGCTCAGACCTCACGGGCGCGAGGCCGGCATCTTGCGCGCCGGCCTCGCATCCCGCTCCGGCCACCGCCCCTAGTTGGGGGCGGCGGCCTCGGTCTCCGCGTGGGCTTGGAGGACTTCCTCGCCCTCCTCGCCCGTGCGGATCCGGATCGCCTCCTCGACGGGGATCACGAAGATCTTCCCGTCGCCGACGTCGCCGGTCCGCGCGTGCTTGAGGATCGTCTCGACGACCAGGGACTTGTCCTTGTCCTCGATGACCACCTCGATCTTGAGCTTTGGCCGCACGTTGACGGTCAGGCTCGAGCCGCGATAGGTCTCGACGATTCCCTTCTGGCGCCCGGACCCCTTGACCTCGCTGATCGAGAGGGAGGGAAATCCCTTGTCGAGCAGCTCCGTCCGGATCGGTTCGAACGCCTCGTGGCGAATGAACGCCTCTATTTTCTTCATTTGGCTAATCCCTCCTCAGGCCTCTGACGGCCGTTCGGCTGCCATCGCAGACACCGTCGCAGGTGTCGAGACCGCGGGGGCCGATGGGCCTCCGGGGTACTCACCCTGCGGGATGAACTGCTCGGGATAGCCATACATACCGTGTTCGGAGATGTCGAGCCCCGCGTCCTCCTCTTCCTCGGTGACGCGAAGGCCGTACGTCTTCTTGATCACCCAGAAGGTGCTGTAGCTCATGATGAACACGAACGAGAACGCGATCGCGAAGCCGACCACCTGTGCGATCAGCTGCGTGAAGTGGCCGGAGTACCAGAGGCCACCATCGGGATCCCCGATTCCGTTGTACTGGGCGAGGCGCGGAGCGGTGAAGATCCCGCAAGAGATCGTTCCCCAGATTCCCGCCATGCCGTGCGCTGAGAGGGCGCCGACCGGGTCGTCGATGTACTTATCGACCCAGTAGACCCCGAGTACGACGATCACGCCTGCGACCGCACCGATGATCGGGGCAGCCCAGATCTCGACGTAACCCGACGGAGCCGTGATCGCAACCAGTGCCGCGATCGCGCCATTGCCGGCCATGCCGATGTCGATCGTCCCCGTCTTGAACCTCGCCGTCAGCACCGCCGCGAGGACGCCAGCGGCGGCCGCGAAGTTGGTGATGAAGAGGATCTCCGCGAAGCGCCCGTCCAGGGCGTTCAGGGTCGAACCGGGGTTGAACCCGAACCAGCCGAGCCAGAGGATCAGGACGCCGAGGCCGAACAGCGGCATCGAATGTCCCGGGATCGCCCTTGGCTTGCCGTCGGGCCCGTACTTGCCCTTACGCGGGCCGAGCAACAGCAGTGCCGCGAGCGCGCCGGTCGCACCGATGAGGTGGACCGCCGTGGAACCCGCGAAGTCCTGCATACCGGTGATGCCCGTTCCGAGCCAATCGCCGACCTGCAGGAAGCCACCGCCGAACACCCAGTGGGCGCCGATCGGGTAGATGATCGTGCTGAACACGATCGCGTAGATCACGTAGACGCCGAACTTGATCCGCTCGAGCGTCGTCCCCCAGACAATCGCCAGTGAGACCGCGGCGAACACGAACTGGAAGAACGCCTTCGACTCGATCGTGGCGTTGGACAGCGCCATGATCGGGAACGTCGGGTGATACAGCGTCGTTCCGTCAGACGTGGAGGCGTAGGCCCCCATGTGGGTGAAGAAGAACCCACCGTCGTGGCCGATGAAGCTGCCGAGTGGTCCGCTGAATGCGAAAGCGAACCCGCAGACCCACCAACCAACCGCGGCGATCGAGAAGTTCGTGAGGATCTTCGCGACCACCGTCCCGGCGTTCTTGCCGCGGGAAAACCCGATCTCCAAGAAGGCGAACCCGGCCTGCATGAACATCACCAGACAGCCGGCGACGATCACCCACATCGTGTTCACCCCAACCGAGGGGTCGAGCTTTCCTGCGATTGATTGCTCGAGGTCCGTAGCGTCAGCGAACGCCGTGCCTGGAACCACGAACAGCGCGGCGATGGCTGCGAAAAGCAGCCCGGCCACGTACTTTCGTTTCATCCGATACACACTCCTTGCCCGCCGAGCGTTCTCCCTCGGCGTCGCGGTTCAGGAATGTCGGCGAAGCTACGGGCGGATGGGCACGCGGTCGTTATCCGCGTGTCGAAATTTGTCCGCCGAGTCCTTGTACCGGCGGTCGAAAGTCCGTGCGCTCAGGCGTGGACAGGCTGGACAACGTGGCGCCCGAGCTCGAGCTCGCCGCCTTCCATCGCCATCTCGACCTGCGTGGCGTCCCCGCCGAGGGTCGGACCAGCCGCTCCGAGCGGCGGCCCAGAGATCGTCGAGCGCGTCGTCTGAGTGCAGCGGGTCGTGGTGAAAGAGCATGAGCCGCTTGGCCTCGACCCGCTCGGCGAACGTGAGCGTGTCGGTCATCGCGGAATGACCCCAGCCGACGTGAGCCGGATACTCCGCGTCGCTGTACTGGCAGTCGTGGATGAGCAGATCCGCCCCGTGGGCGAGGTCGTGGCCCGAGATCCACTCGGGTTCGAGGCCGCTCAGGGGTGATCCCAGCGCCGGCTCGTGATCGGGCAGGTAGGCGAGCGTGGTGTCCCCGTCGGTGATCCGGTAGCCGAGCGTCGGGCCGCGGTGCGTGATGGCCTCGGCGCGGATCGTCGCGCCCTCGAGCTGCCACTCGCTTGGCGGGGCGTCGCGAAACGCCACCGAGCACGGCAGCTCGCGCACCTCGACCGGCGAGAGGGGGGCCGAGATGTAGCGGGCGATCCGGTTCTCGAGCGACGCTTCGGGCGACGCCGGGCCCCAGATCGTGATCTCGGAATCCGAGCGAAAGCATGGCGGGAAGAACATCAGGCCCTGGATGTGATCGAGGTGAAGGTGGGTGAGCAGGATGTGGATGCGCTTCTCGGGCGCGAGGTCGAGGCCGAGCGTGCGGATCCCGGTGCCTGCGTCGAGGATGAGAACCTCGCCGTTTGAGAGCGTGAGCTGCACGCAGGAGGTGTTGCCCCCGTAGCGGTTCATGTGCGGTCCGGGAGATGGGACCGATCCTCGGGCGCCCCAGACCTTGAGCTTCACGACGGCCCGCTTCCGTTGCTGCTCTCACCGAGGGGCCAGAAGAGGATCATTGCGCCGGAGGAGCCGTGGTCGCTGGCGACGATCGGGAAGGCGCTCGCCTCGATCGGCTGGGTCTCGCCACCCGCCGTGCGGATTACGAAGTTGGCGTGAGCGGGACGCCCGGAGCGGATCGCGTCGGTCGCCGCCAGGGTGTCGACCTCGACCGGGCTGCCGTCCTTTTGGAAGGGGCCGAAGGCGCGGGTCCACTGGTCCGCATCCATCCGTCCCGCGTCCTCGAACGAGCGCCCCAGCAGCGCGGCGGCCGCCTCGTTGTAGAAGACCACCGCGGCGTCGCCGTCGAGGAGGAACCCGGGCGTCGAGATGCTCGTCAGGAGGTTGCGCGCGAGGATCAGCTCCAGCGGCTTTTGGGACTTTTGCGATTGCGGGCCGGACATCGATTCCCCGGCATTCTTCCACCGATTGCGCGGTTTGCCACCTAGTGGGCGATGTCAGCCGCCGCTTGCGAGCAGCGGTGCAAGCGCGGTGCGGCGCACGCTGATGCCGCTGTGGATCCGGTCGTTCGGGCCGCTCTCTCGCGACAGGTCCAGGTAACGGAAGTCGCTCGCATCGGCGGGCAGATGCGCGGTGATCGTGGCGTTCCCGCTGGTGGCGGTGCCCAGGGAGTGGGCGCCGATCAGCGTGTTGTAGAGCCAGAGCTCATAGACGGCGCCCCCGCCGCCGGGCGCCGGCATGTCCTTCAGCTCGACCTCAATCGTGCGATTGTCGCCCGAGCCGCTCACGGCGACGGAGGCGGTGCCGCGGTCGGGCATGCCGGGGAGCGGGTCCATCGCCGTGCCCGAGCCCGTCGGCGTCGTTGTGGTCGTGCTTTCGGTGGTCGACGTTGGCTTCGTCGTTGTGGTCGTGCTGCTGGTGGTCGAGGTCGTCGGCTTGGTCGTCGTTGTCGTCGTGGTCGTTGTCGTCGTGGTCGGCGCCGGAGGAGTGGGGGTGGTGTTACCGGTGTCATCCCCACTGAGCGAGATGATCGCGACGATGACCACGAGGACGACGAGCAGTGCGAGCAGGCCCAGGAGGCGGCGCGACGGGCGCTCGCGCCGAGGCTTCGGCGCCTTCGGCTTCGGCGGGGGCGGCGCGTCGGCGGAACTCACCCAGGCCGCCTGATCGATCGATTCGAGCTGTGTGCGGACCCGGTCGCGCGCGTCCGGCCCGGTCAGTCCGATCTGGGTGGCAAGCTGATCGAGGACTTCGCCGCGCCAGCGAACCAACTCGTCGGGCGGCATCTGCGCGAGATCAGCAATGGAGGAATCCGGCAAACGCCGTCGTATTGAGAGGTCGAGCATTGCTCTTGCGACCGGGTCGATCGCTTTCAGGGCGTGCTCGAGGCCGTTTTCTGCCATCTTTGCTCTGGGGCTTTTCGGGTGATTAGAACGTTCGGGCTGAACCGATGATGGGATTGAGATTTCGTGCTCGCGTCGCGAGCACGATCATCGGGGCGATTGCGCTGATGCTATTGAGCGCATCAGCGGCAGCGGCGTCGGGTCAGGCCCAGGTGCGTTTCGTCCACGCTGTGCCCGGCGTCGGAACCGCGCAGATGTCCATTGGCGGGAAGACGGTGGGAAGCGCCGGTTTCGGCGAGTCGACCGACTTCGCCTTCGTTCCCGTGGGCGAGCAGCAGGCCGCCCTCGCCGTGCCGGGTGTCGGGACGATCAAGTCCGACGTGCACCTGGAGGACGGTGGCGCCTACACGATCGTCGCGATGCCGAAGGGCAACTCCGCGACACTCAAGCTCTTCTCCGACGGCAGCCCGACCGCCGGCAAGGCGCGGCTGCGGATCATCCACGCTTCGTCGGAGCTCGGAATGCCTGACGCCGTGCTTGACGGCAAGACCGTTGCTCACATGCTCGAGTTCGGGCAGACGACCCCGTACTGGACGGTCGCGCCCGGAACGTATGAGCTCGAGGTCCAGGACCCGAAGACCGGCAAGGACGTGATGGATCCTCAGCACGTCGCCCTCTCCGCCGGAACCAGCTGGACGGGTGTGGTCGTCGGCGGCGGGGGTGAGAAGGCGCGCGTGCTGCTGCTCAGCGACCTCGTCTCCGCGCCCACGGCGGCGCCGGCCTCCGGGTTCGGCGGTCTGATCCCCGACGACGGCCCGCCATGGGCTCTGGCCGCGCTCGCGGCCATCGTCGCGGGCAGCCTCGGCGGGTTCACTCAGCGCCTGCTCGCCCGCCGGCGCCCCGGGCCCACCCTCTGAGTTGACCGGCATCCGGATCCCGGTGGTGCCGTTGCTGGCGGTCGCGATCCCTGCCATGGTCGCCGCCGCGATCGTCCTCTTCTGGCGCGCGGCGCCCGGCGTCGTGGTGCCGGTCGACGCCGGCCTCTCGCAGGAGGGGCTCGCCCGGGTCTCTCGCCAGCAGGGCAACGGAAGCGTCCCGATCGTCCGGGTGCCCGAGCTCAGTCCGACCCGCTCGCCTGACCGCACGCTCAACGTCAAGCCGCTCGGCGTCCGGCCCGCACCGCCCGTCGAGATCCGCATCCCCGACCTCGGCGTCGACGCCCCCGTCACACCCGCCGGCCAGCTCGACGGCGCCCTTCAGATCCCGCCGCCCAACGAGGCCGGCTGGTACGCGGGCGGCCCTCGCCCAGGCGAGCCGGGGCGAGCGGTGATCGTCGGTCATCTCGACACGGTCGACGGTCCGGCCGTATTCGCCGCGCTTCCCGAGATCCGCCGGGGGATGAGGATTGAGGTGGACGCGGGCAACGGCACGCAGCACAGCTTCGAAACCATCGGCGTGGCCAACGTCGCCAAGACGAGCTTCCCGGCGCAGGCGGTTTACGCGCCGAGCCGGCGCCCAACGCTCGCGCTGATCACGTGCTCAGGCCGCTTCGACCAGGCAACAGGGCACTACGAGAACAACCTGATCATCCTCGCGCGGGCCACCTGACGCCGGGCGCCTTCTGTGACGGCCGGGCGGACTGTGGGCGCGTCGGGCTGGGTAGAGGGAGCGGCACGCGGGGCGGGCCCGCAAACCGACGAAAGGCGGCTGAGTCGCGGGGGTCGCGACCGAGAGGCCTTTCGCCGCGCGGCACTCTTCGAAAGGCGAATCTGTGGCGGAGGTCGCCAGCCATCACGGACGGCTTCCCCATCCCCTCACTGCAAAGACGCGGCTTCGCGTCAGAACAAGCGCCGCAGCAGTCCAACGCCGCGAGAAAGGCACGGGCCCGGGAGCGCTCGTGCTGCGCGCCCGGGCTGTGCCGCTACGCCTCGAGCTTGCCGATCTTGAAGATCTTGGTCCCACAATCCGGGCACGTGCCCTGGATTGCCGGACGGCCGTTCTTCATCGTGACCTGCTGCGGGTCCTTGATCTCGACCTTCTTACGCTCCTTGACGCAGTAACCCTCGGGCATCGAGCCTCTCCTTTCGGGGCAGTTCGAGCGACCGTAGACCAGCCGTCGGACGCAGGCTAGGCGTGATAGTGCGCTTTGCTACAACTACCCGCCGCCACCGTTGTTCCCGCCGCCGAGGTTCGACGTCGAGTCCTGGACGGTCTGGAGCTGGTCCTGAAGATCGGAGATCTGGTTGCGGATGTCGTCGATGTCGCCCTGGGTGGCCTGGATCTCGCTGGTGGCGGTGCGCTGGTGGGAGGCGATCTCAGCCACGCGGCCCTCGAGCTCGTCGATGCGGTCGCTGAGCGACTTGACGTCATCCTGGGCGGCCTGCGAGGCCTCCTTGCCGACGCTCGAGAGCTCGTCTCGAAGGGCGGCGACCTCCGACTTCGTGGCGCTGTCGTCCTTGGCGCCCATCGCCAGAACGACGCCGACGATCCCGGCGGCCAGCGCGAGCACGACGGCGGCGCCGAGCGCGTAGGTGCGGATCCCGAGCTTGCGGTCGATCTGCGCGATCCACGCCCGCAGCCCTGAGATCTGCTCCGCGGGGGTCTGCAGGACGGCGTGTGACCCGGTCGTCGGCGGCGTCGTCGGCTGCGAGCCCGTCGTCGGGTGGGAGCCGGTTGGCGGCTTGCCTGCTTCCATGCGCTGATCCTATGCCGCCGGGGGGCGTCAGGAAGGGGTCAGGTGGCCGGCAGCGGCGGGCGGACGACCCCGTCCGCCGGGTCGAGCGGCCGCTTCTCCGCGGCCCAGGCCTCGATTCCGCCCGCGAGATTGTGGGCGTCGTAGCCCGCCTCGCGGAAGGCGTCGACAGCCATCGACGAACGGTTGCCGCTGCGGCAGCAAAAGAGGACCGTCTCGTCGCGAGCGATCTCCTCGACGCGGGCCGTGAGTTCGTTCATCTCGATGTTGCGAGCACCGGGGATATGGCCGGCCTCAAATTCATATGGGCGGCGGACATCGATCAGGGGAATGCCGCCCTCGACGAGCTCCGCGACCCGCTCAGGGGGAAGTGCCGTCCGGGTGATGGGGTCGTCGTTCACCCCTGCATCAATACCATCACCGGTCCCAATCAACCCTAAGGAGCGCAAAACAAGATGCCCGAAGCAGTGATCGTCGACGCCGCCCGCAGCCCGATTGGGCGCGCGTTCAAGGGATCCCTCGCCCAGCTTCGCCCGGAGGAAACAGCCGCTTTCATCGTCGACAAACTGCTCGAGCGCAATCCCGACGTCTCGCCCGAGCTGGTCGAGGACGTCTACTGCGGCTGCGGCATGCCGCAGGGCCTGCAGGCCTTCAACGTCGCGCGGATCATCTCGCTGCTGTCCGAGCAGCTGCCGCAGACGGTCACCGGCACGACGATCTCGCGCTACTGCGCGTCTTCGCTCGATGCGATTCGCCACGCCGCGAACGCGATCAAGGCCGGCGAGGGGGACGTGTACGTCGCCGCGGGCGTCGAGTTCGTCAGCCGCTTCAACGAGCGCACCGAACCGGCCGGCGCCGACGACCGCAACCCGAACCTGATCGGTGAGAACGGCCAGCCGAACGCCTACATCGACATGGGCCTGACGGCCGTCAACGTCGCCAAGAAGTACGAGGTCAGCCGCGCCGACATGGACAAGTACGCGCAGCGCTCGCAGGAGCTCGCCGTGCAGTCACAGGAGGATGGCTTCTTCGACCGCGAGATCGTCCCCGTGAAGGACCACGACGGCAACGAGATCGCGAAGGACGACGGCCCGCGCGCCTCGTCCACGCTCGAGAAGCTCTCAGAGCTGCCCGAGGCGTTTGGCGACGGCGGGGTCACCGCCGGCAACTCGTGCCCGCTCAACGACGGCGCGGCCGCCGTCCTGGTCATGTCGGACACCAAGGCGAAGGAGCTGGGCCTCACTCCGAAGGCGCGGCTCTTGAGCGCCGCCACCTGGGGCAATGAGCCCGAGTACATGGGAGTCGCCCCGATCGGCGCCATCAAGAAGGTCCTCGACCGGACCGGCATGACCATCGAGGACGTCGACGTGGTCGAACTCAACGAGGCGTTCGCCGCCCAGGTGATCCCGATCATGAGCGAGTGCAACATCCCGCTCGAGAAGATGAACACGCACGGTGGCGCGATCGCCCTCGGTCACCCGTTCGGGATGACCGGCGCGCGGATCATGACCACCCTGCTCAACGTGATGGAGACCGACGACCACACGGTCGGCCTCGAGACGATGTGCGTCGCCGGCGGCCAGGGCGAGGCGATGATCGTCGAGCGCCTGAACTGAGGTAACGAAAGGGCGGGCGCCGAAGTGGCACCCGCCCATCCTGCGTCTGAGACGCGCACGCCCGGAGGCGAAGCCGAGGACGTGGCGCGATTTGAGAAAAGGGCGGGCGTTTCGCCCGCCCTTTTCGGTCCGTCCTAGCCCGCTGCCTGGAGCGCCGCGACGGCCTGGTCGGCTGCGTCCTGGCAGGCCTGCTCAGCGGTGTCCTGCGCGGAGCTGTCGCCGATGCTCTGCGCCTGCTGCTGGCACTGCTCGAAGGCCTGACCAGCCTGCTGGCACGCGGTCTCGCCGGCGGCTTCGGCCGGTGTGCCCTTGATCACGTCCTCGCAGGCGCTGACGACGTCGTCAGGCGTGGAGTTCGACGCATCCTCGCTGTCGCTCGAGGTCGAGGTGTCGCTCGAGGTCGAGTCGCCCGACGTGGTCGACGTGTCGCTCGGTGTGGCGACGGTCGAGCTTGAGTCGTTGCTGCCGCCGCATCCCGCGGCGAGCACACCCATTGCCAGCAGCGCCGCCGCCAGCAGAATCAGCCACTTACCGTTTCGCATCTCGTTCTCCTTCTGTGATGCCAGCCGCAGCGCTCATGCCGCGATCTTCACGCACTACGTTCGGCCATCCCCGCCGTCACGGCATCAGGGAATCCCCTGATCCCTAGCCGAACGTTGTGACGTGGATGGGGAAGCCAGAAAGCGCCGTCATCGCGCCGCCCGAGAAGTTGCAGGCGTTTACCTCCACGGTGCCGGCGCTGGCGACGCGGTTTGCGTACATGAGGATTCCGTTCTGGACTGCCGCCCGTGTTGTAACGATCGGCACTTGACCCATCTGCACATCGGGGACCGCGAGTGTGACCTGCGTGCAGCGGCCGTCGGGGATCCCCGCAAGGCTCACTGTGCCGTCGACATCGGCGCCGAGGAAGTCGAAGACCGTCAGCGAGTCGTTGAGCACCTCCGCGCTGCCGACCGCGTCGGGAGCGATCGTCGGGTCCGGATAGCTGCCCTCGAGGGCGCCGCCTGCAGGTCCAGTGGCCGGCCCCGTTGGTCCGGTAGGCCCGGTCGCCCCCACGGGTCCTGGCGTGGCCGGTACGGCCTGGAGCGCCTTAACCTGCTTGCGGAGCTTCCTCACCTGCTTCGAGAGCTTCGCGATCTGCCTGTGCACGTCCCCGTGCTGGGTTGCCGATGCGGCAGCCGGGGCCGCCATCGGCAGCACCACGAGCAGGACGGCGGCTACGAAGCACCGCAGCTGCGGACGCTGGAACATGTTGAACTCCTCGCTGTTAGTCCTCAAACAGGGCGTAGCCGTACTCGCCGCGCTTGTAGGCGAGCTTGGCGATCGCGGAGACGCGCTCGTCGTCGTTGCGCTCGATCTGGCGAAAGGACGAGCGGACGCGGCCGGCGGCGCGGGTGCAGAAGGTGTCGGCGATGTAGCGCTCCTGGCCGGAGGGCTCGACGCCCTGGTCCTCGAAGATCGACGTCACCCGTGAGAGCACCGCGACCTGGGCGAAGATGTCGGAGATCGCTGCGGAGATCCGCTTCTGCTGGAACTGCCGCTCGATGATCTCCTTCTTGTGCTCGCGAAGCAGAGACTCGGTGATCGAGTGCAGCTGCTTGACCTGATCGGAGACCGCATCCGCGTGCTCCTTCAGTTCGGGGTGCGCGCGCTCGACGCGGTCGGGCCGAATCTCGCTCTTGAGGCGGCCGCCGACGTAATCGGCGAGCACGCCGATCGAGCCGATCGGGTCGCCGAGGCCGATGTCCCCCAGCCCCGAGAGCTTCTCGCCCACCGGCTTCATTCCGCCGAGCGCGACGAACGCTCGCATCACATCGTTGGCGCCCTCGAAGATGGGGAAGATCCGGATGTCGCGCAGGATCTTCTCGTAGGGCTCGTCGCGCATGTAGCCGGCGCCGCCCTTGAGCTGCATCGCGCGGTTGGCCGCGTACCAGAGGAACTCGGTCCCGGCGACCTTGCAGATCGCGGACTCGAGCGAGTAGTCCTCGATGCCGCGGTCGACCAGCCCGCAGGTCAGGTAGCACATGGACTCCAGCCCGAAGAGGTAGGAGACCATCCACGCGATCTTGTCCTGGACGAGCTCGAAGTCGGCCAGCGGGCGGCCGAACTGGCGCCGCTCCTTGACGTGGGCGATGGCGAGATCGATCAGGTGCTTCGTGGCGCCGACGGATCCCGTGCCGAGCCCGATGCGCCCGTTGTTGAGGATCGACATCGCGATCTTGAACCCGTCGCCCGGCTCGCCGAGCACGTTCTCGGCGGGGACGTTGACGTCGTTGAAGTAGAGGCGGCGCAGGTCGTTGCCGCGCAGTCCCATCGTGTCGAAGCGCTCGCCCACCTCGAAGCCCTTCATCCCCTTCTCGAGGATCAGCGCGATGTGGCGCTCCTTGCCGTCGATCTCGCAGCGCGCGAAGGCGGTGAAGACGTCGCCCTTCGAGCCGTTGCCGATGTAGCGCTTCTCGCCGTTTAACACCCACGAGCCGTCGGGCTGCTGGACGGCGCGCGACTTGATCTCATAGGCGTCGGAGCCCGCCTCGGGCTCGGTCAGCGCGAATCCGGCGAGCTTGCGCCCAGCGGCGAGATCGGGAAGGAAGCGCTCCTTCTGCTCGTCGGTTCCAAACATGTGAATGCCCTTGAAGCCGATCGACTGGTGCACTCCGAGGACGATCGACAGCGTGGCGTCGATCTGCGCGAACGTCTCGAAGACCCGCGCGTAGCCGGTCTGTGAGAGGCCCTGGCCGCCGTACTTGCGGTCGACGTACAGGCCGCAGAGGCCGGCCTCACCGAGCTTGCGGATGTTGTCGTCGCCGATCCAGCGGTCCTCCTCGATCTTGCGGTGGTCCATCTGCGCACCGATCTCGCGCGCCGCTGCGTTGAGGCCGCGGATCCGGTCCTGTTCGTCGGGATCGGGCGCCGGCCACGGAAACACCATCTCCTCGTGGATCTCCCCGAGGAAGAGCGACTTCGTGAAGGAGGAGACCGCGTGCTCGGGCTTGTCCTCGATCTGCGCCTGAGTGGCGGCTTCCACTCAGCGCAGGTTATCCGGGGTGCGGTCGCCCAGCAGCTCGGCATCCTCGAGCGGCACGCGCGCGGACTCGAGGAAGCGGCTGACCATGTTGTAGTAGCCGCAACAGAGGATGAGCTCGGCGGCGCCCGCGTTTCCCCAGCGCTCGATCAGGCGCCCGAGCGTCGCGTCCGTGAGGCGGACGTCGCGGCTGATCTCGGTCGCGGCGGTGAAGGCGAGGGCTCCGTCTGGGTCGAGTGCGACGACGGCGTCGCCGTCGCGGATCGCGGCGATCTCCTCCTCTGAGACCCCGACGTTGTGGGCGAGCTGCTCGTGCTGGGCGCGCTCATAGCCGGCGTCGGTGGCGCGGGCGACCGCGAGAATCGCGATCTCGCGGTTGCGCGGATCGATCTCCGGGCCGGAGAGCAACGAGCCGCCGAGCTGCAGGAACGGCCGGAAGCTCGCCGGAACCGACGCGACCGCGCGGAAGACGTTCAGCGGCGGCAGACTGTCCAGGACCTCGCGGACCTCGGGCGACAGATCGTCGTCGGATGGCAGCGGCAGTGCGGTCACCGGACCCGCAATTTATCGCGCTACCAGCCTCGAGTTTCGCGCTGGGCGCGGGCAGCGCGACCGAGCTTGCCCGCCGGATCGACGGGCTCGGCGCCGAAGCGGCGCGCGAGCGCGAACGCGATGAGGCCGAGCACGCAGAGGCCGGCGACGATCGTCATCCAGGGTGTGTTCGTGAAGGTGAGGACCCCCATCACCGTGCCGAACACGTAGAAGCCGAGGTATCCCGCCGCCAGCAGCGGCAGGAAGATCCTGAATCGCTCGCGAAGCCCTTGCACGAGACCGACCCTACGCCCGGCCGGAACGCGTTTCGTCCGTAGTGGCTTCTGGGATCGGGTGGGGGTAAAACGCTCAGGTGCCGAGCATGACCCGCTCGAGAGCCTCGCGGTGATACGGCCACTGGTTGCCCCGGCTCGCGCGACCTGACGGGTCGAACTCACGCACGAGAGCGAGACCCGCCACCGTGTTGGTCGCCACGGCCAGCCGGCGGTCGAAGTCGGGCTCGGAGGAGAGCGGGCCGACGACCTCGGCCGCCACCTTCGCCAGGCCCGCGTAGATGCGCCGCTCGACCGGGACCAGGCGCTGGCGTAGCTCGTCGTCCTCGGCCGCCGCGATCCAGAGCTTCAGCGCGACCGTGAACAGCGGGCTCGAGAAGTCCTCCCAGAGCAGGTCGAGCAGCGCCCGGACCCGCTCGCGCGCGTCGTCTGGGAGCTCGCTGGCGCGCTCGGTGTAGCGTGCCTCGCGGCGCTCGGCGAGCCGCTCGAACGCGCTGGCGACGAGATCCACCCGATGCGGGAAGTGGTGGCTCTGCGCGCCCTGCGAGACCCCGGCGAGCTCGGTGACGTGGCGGATGGTCGTGCCGGCGTAGCCGACGTCGATCAGGCTCTCGATCGTCGCGTCGAGCAGCCGCCCGCGAGTTTCGGCGCGGCGCTCGGATTGCGTCCGCCGCGCGGGCGCCGCGCTACTCAGAAGAGCGGCCTCAACGGCGGCCGACCTCGGCTTCGCCCTTCGGACTCCGCCTCACAGGACTTCGGCCCAGCCGTCCTTGATGACGACGGCGCCGGCATCGGACGCCGTCTCGTAGGCGTAGCCGCCATCCGTGTCCCAGATGCGGGTCGTGATCGTCTGTTCCGGCAGCGCGATCGCGGCGAAGCGCACCGCGAGGCGCTTCAGACGGGTTGGATCGTCCGGGCAGGCGTGCTCGATCGCCGCCACCGAGGTGAAGGCCATGGTGCAGAGCCCGTGAATGATGATCCCGGGCAGGCCGACGGACTTGGCGAACGCGTCGTCGAGGTGGATCTGCATCGGGTCGCCAGAGGCCTCCGCGTAGCGGAACGTCTGATCGGCGTCGTAGGTCTGGGTGACCTCGGCGTCGGGCTCGCGCTCGCGTAGCGACTCGTCGAGGCGGTGCGGCGGGGCCTCCTCGCCGACGTCATCGGCACCCTGGGCGCCGCGGACGAAGGTGGTCCAGTATTGGTCGACCACCGGCTCGCCGTCGGCCGTGGTCTCCGTCTTGGTGACGACGGTGATCCCCGAGGAGCGCTGGCGCATCCCGATCGGGGTGCCGATCGTGCTCAGGTTCATCCCGGGCTCGATCGGGCGGTGGAAGTGGATGTCCTGCTCGCCGTGGAGAAGCGCTCCGAGCAACTCCCCCGGGATCACCGAGAGGGCGGCCATCCCGTTCGGCTGAAACGCGGGGACGACGGGGAACACCGGCGGGGCGATGTCTCCGGCGGCATGGGCCGCGATGGTGTCGTTTGTCGCGGCCGCGTATGCGGCGATCTTCTCGCGGGTCACCTCATATTCGACCGGGTCGGTGGGCGTGCCGATCGCATCGGCATTGAAGGCGGGGGAGGTCTGGGTATCGCTCATGCCGGGCAACCTAACAAACCGGGCAGCTGTTCTGTATCTTCCGAATAACTCGCGCCACCTCCTCGGCTTTGCCTCCGGGGGTGCGCGGTGACTCACCAAGCTCGAGAAAGGCTTTAACGCAGATGAGCAACCGCACGTTCGTGATCGGCGTCGGGATGACGAAGTTCGACAAGCCGGGCACGAAGGAGGGCGACTATCCCGACTGGGCCAAGGAGGCCGGTGAGAAGGCGCTCGCCGACGCCGGCATTCCGTACACGGACGTCGAGCAGGCCTACGCCGGCTACTGCTACGGCGATTCGACCTACGGCCAGCGCGCGCTCTACCAGCTCGGCCTCACCGGGATCCCGGTCGTCAACGTCAACAACAACTGCTCGACCGGCAGCTCAGCCCTCTTCCTCGCCCGCCAGGCGGTGCGCGGCGGGACGGTCGACTGTGCCCTCGCGATCGGCTTCGAGAAGATGGAGCCCGGGTCGCTCGGGGTCAAGTACACCGACCGCACCAACGCGCTCGACAAGCACGCGATGGCGATGTTCGCGCTGCGCGATCCCGAGGAGTCGCCGGGAGCGCCCCAGATGTTCGGCAACGCCGGGCGCGACCACATGGACAAGTACGGCTCCGAGCCCGACCACTACGCGTGGATCGGCTGGAAGAACCACAAACACTCGGTCAACAATCCCTACGCGCAGTTTCAGACCGAGTACTCGCTCGATGAGATCAAGGAAGCGCGGATGATCCATTCGCCGCTGACCAAGCTGCAGTGCTCGCCGACGTCCGACGGCTCGGCCTGCGCCATCGTGGCTTCCGAGAGCTACGTCGATGAGCACGACCTCGCAGACCAGGCGGTCGAGATCGCCGGGCAGGCGATGGTGACCGACCTGAGCTCGACGTTCGCCGACGACACCGACTGCATCAAGATCGTCGGCTACGACATGTCGAAGGAGGCCGCGGCAAAGGCCTACGCGGAGGCCGGTGTCGATCCGAGCGAGGTCGACGTCTGCGAGCTGCACGACTGCTTCTCGGCTAACGAGCTGATCACCTACGAGGCGCTCGGCTTCGCCGCCGAGGGCGAGGGCCACAAGCTGGTCGAGGCCGAGGCCACCACCTACGGCGGCGACGGCCCAGTCGTCAACCCGTCTGGCGGGCTGATCTCCAAGGGCCACCCGCTCGGCGCCACTGGCCTCGCTCAGTGCTCCGAGCTCACCTGGCAGCTGCGTGGCACCGCTGACGCCCGTCAGGTCGACGGCGCCAAGGTCGCCCTGCAGCACAACATCGGGCTTGGCGGCGCCGCCGTCGTCTCGGTCTACAAGCCGGCCGCCGCATAGGGCTGTCCAGTGCCCGCGTCGGATCTCATCGATCCGCAGACGTTCGCCGACGGGCCGCCTTACGCTCGCTTTGACGAGCTGCGGGCCGGCCCGCCGGCCGACACGGGCCTCGGGCCGCAGGGCAACCGGCTGTGGTCGGTTTGCAGCCACGCGGCGATCGCCTCCGCAAGCCGTGACACCGCGACGTTCTCGTCCTACGCGGCGGGGATCTTCCCGCACTCCGACCAGGTCAACCCGCTGGACGTAAACCGCCAGCTGTTGCTCTACAAGGACCCGCCCGAGCACACCAAGTACCGCAAGATCCTGCAGACGGCGTTCGTGCCGCGGACGGTCGCGGGGCTTGAGGATCGGGTTCGCGCGATCGTCACGGAGGTGCTCGACGCGGTGGTGCAAAGGGGAAGCTGCGATTTCGTCACCGACGTCGCGGTGCCGATCCCGCTGCGGGTGCTGGCCGAGCTCATGGGCCTGCCGGAGGCCGACGTGTCGAAGCTCGAGGACTGGACGGCTCGAATCGAGGATGCCCAGCAGTCGCCCGAGCCGGGGGCGGCGATGCCCGTGCTGGGCGAGATGGCCGCCTACCTGGCCGAGCAGATCGCCGCGCAGAAGGAAGCGGGCGGGGAGAGCCTCGTGACGACGCTGGCGGCCGCCGAGGTCGACGGCGACAGCCTCACGGACGCGGAGATCCTCGTCTTCTTCGCGCTGCTGGTCTTCGCCGGAAACGACACCACCCGCAACACGATGGCCGGCGGGATGCTGGCGCTGCTCTCACATCCCGACCAGCTCGAGCTGCTCGTTGCCGAGCCCGAGCGGATCGCGGGCGCGGTCGAGGAGATCCTGCGCTGGACCTCCGTCGTCAACTACTTCTGCCGCACCGCGACCGCGGATACGGAGCTCGCCGGCCGCGAGATCGCGGAGGGCGACAAGGTGATGCTCTGGTACGCGGCCGGCTCGCGCGATCCCGAGGCCAACGAGGATCCCGAGCGCTTCGACGTCACCCGAGCCGAGCCCGCGCACATGGCCTTCGGCGGCGGCGGGCGCCACTTTTGCCTCGGCGCGGGCCTCGCGCGGCTCGAGCTGCGAGTCACCTTCGAGGAGGTGCTTCGCCGTTTCGCGGACATCCGCCTCGCCGGCGAGCCGCAGCGCCTGCGCTCCAACTGGGCCAACGCCCTCACGTCCCTTCCAATCGAATTCCAGCCTCACAACAAGGAGCTATCCGAACCATGAGCACCACCGTCGCCCCCGTTTCCGGACTCACCGACGAGCAGCGCGACTTCCAGGCCGCGATCGCCGACTTCTGCCAGCGTGAGCTCGGCACGAAGGAGCAGCGCGAGCGCATCACGCAGGGCTACACCGAGCTTCACAGCCAGGAGATCTACGAGAAGCTGGCCGACCTCGGCTGGCTCGGGGTCTCGATCGATGAGGAGTACGGCGGCTCCGGAGGCGGGCTCGTCGACGCCTGCATCTTCCTCGAGGGCACCATGCGCGGGCTGGTGCCGATTGCCGGCTACGGCGTCAGCCTGATCGTCGCCGGCGCGTACGAGCGCTTTGGCACCGACGAGCAGAAGCAGGAGATCCTCGGCGGGATCACCCGCGGGCGGGTCGAGGCGATCGCGATGTCCGAGCCCGAGGCGGGGTCCGACGTGGGCAACCTGTCCTGCAAGGCCGAACGCCAGAACGGCGGCTTCGTCCTCAACGGCCAGAAGACGTGGATCTCGGCCGCGCACATCGCGGACCACATCCTCGTCATCGCCCGCTCCGACAACTCGGGCTCCAAGCACGAGGGCCTGACGATGTTCTCTGTCCCGACCGACTCGGAGGGGATCGAGATCCGCGGGATCCAGACGATGGGCGGCAAGGAGGTCAACGACGTCTTCCTCACCGATTGTTACGTGCCGTCCGAGCGGGTCCTCGGCCAGGTCGATGGCGGCTGGATGCAGCTGATGGCCGGCCTCAACGTCGAGCGACTGATCCTCGCGGCGAGCGCGCTCGGCATCGCGCAGCGGGCATTCGACGACGTTCTCGCCTACATCAAGGAGCGCAAGCAGTTCGGGCGACCGATCGGCTCGTTCCAGACGCTGAAGCATCGGATCGCCGACCTCGCGACCGAGATCGAGTGCACGCGCCTGCTCGTCTACGACGTCGCCCGCAAGGTCGATGCCGACCCGAGCAAGCTGCTCCCGCGCGAGGCGTCGATGGCGAAGCTGAAGGCCACCGAGGTCGCGAAGAAGACGGCGCTCGAGGGGATGCAGATGATGGGCGGTTACGGCTACGCGACCGAGTACGACATGGAGCGTCACGTCCGCACGACCCTGGTGATGTCGATCTACGGAGGCACCAACGAGATCCAGCGGGAGATCGTCTCGAAGACGTTCGGGCTCTAGCGGATTGGCCCTCGCAGGAGTACGCTCGTACGCATCGGAGGAGCCGAGCAGGAGGTGGCGCGATGGAACGTCGTCAACAGCGGACACGGAGGTCCTTGGCATTCGTCATTGCGCTGGTTTCGACCTGCGGACTCGGTGCGGTTGTCTGCGTGCAGGCGTCTGCCGAGCTTGCCTTCAAGCGCACGGATTACGCCATGGGTGGGTACGCGGACGCGGTCGCGCTGAGCGACCTGAACGGTGACGGCAGGCTGGACGTTCTCACGGCCCAGAGCAACATTCCGGGCGGGGTTGGGGTGCGGCTCGGAAACGGCTTTGCCCCCGGCACGTTGGGCGCCCTCTCCTCGTTCCCCAGTGGAAACGACTTCACCGAGACGATCGCCGTCGGCGACCTGAACGGCGACTCCTACCCGGACGTCGCGGTGGCCCCGGAGTTCTCTGGCGACGTCGATGTCCTCCTGGGGACCGGCTCTGGCTCGTTTGGAGCCCCAACCGTCTATTCCGGCGCGGGCAGGGTCGGCTCGATCGTGCTGCGCGATTTCAACCATGACGGCAAGCTCGATCTTGCGGTCGCCGACGGCGCCAGTGTCCAGGTGCGGTTGGGTGCGGGTGATGGAACCTTCGGTGGGCAAACGGGCTATCCCGCCGGCCCGTCGCCGGTCTCCATGGCTGTCGGTGATTTCAACAACGACGGCAAGCCCGATCTGGCCGTTGGCCACGACTCGGATAACAACGTGTCGATCCTCATTGGCACAGGAGGCGGCTCGTTCTCCGCCCCGACGGACATTCCGGCCGGTATCCAGGTCGACGACGTCGTGGCGGGTGACTTCAACAACGACGGCAGGCCGGATCTCGCGTTTTCCTCCGGGCAAGGCTCGCCGAACCTGGCGGTCGTCCTCGCCGCCGGCCCAGGATCGTTCGGGGCGCCAACGACCTATAACGGTGGCTGGTATCCGCTTTCAGTAACCGCCGCCGACCTCGACGGGGACGGGGCGCTTGACCTCGCCACGACGAGCATCATCGTGGACCAGTTGAGCGTCCTGCGCGGCACCGGTTCGGGAACCTTCAATCCCGGTGTCGACTTTGCTGTCGGGCGCTCGTCAGAGGATGCCGCCGTCGGTGACGTCAACCGTGACGGCGCGCTCGACGTGGTAACCGGGAATCATCTCGACCAAAGCGTGAGCGTCATGATCAGCGCCCCGACCGCTGACGCTTCTCCCGGCACGCTCACCTTCGGCAATCCGACGCCGATTCCGCAGGGCACGATCAGCGCTCCGCAGCCGGTGACGATCACCAACAACGGGTCCGCGCCGCTCGCCGTCTCCGGGTTCGCCACCTCCGGGTCGAATCCGGAAGATTTCTTCGTCGGCAACAACAACTGCGACCAGGACGTCGATCCCGGCGAATCGTGTGCGGTTGACGTGCGCTTTGGTCCCCAGGCCTCGGGCTCGCGTTCCGCCACACTGACGGCGCTGACCAACGCGGCTGGCGATCCCACCGTGGGCCTCACGGGCACGGCCGGTCCGCTCCCGACGGGACCCACTGGCCCAGCGGGCCCAACCGGTCCGGGCGGTCCGACCGGTCCCACGGGACCAGGCGGACCAATGGGTCCAGGGGGGCCGACGGGTCCTGAGGGGCCGATCGGGCCGTCGGGCCTCGCTGGCCCACCGGCCCCAAGCGGCGACCCTCCGGGCAAGGGCGCCAAAGTCGATTGCTCGGTCAGCGGGTCGAAGCCAAGGGTCGAATGCGCGGTCGAGTTGAAGGATGCAACTCTGGCCAGCGTGCGCTGGCGGCTCACCCGTGCGGCCAAGACCCAGGCCCACGGCCTCGCCGAGGTCAGCGGGGGAAAGTTCCGGCTCCGGCTCGATCAGGTCGTGACGTTGAAGCCCGGGACATACGTGTTCCATGTGGGCGGCCGCAAGGGCGATCGCTTCACGATCTGACGGTAAGAGCTCACGCCCGACCACCCGCCTAGGCTTCATTCATGCCCACGATTCGCCTGGGCGGCGACGGATCGCCGCTACACGACGGGGGGGAGCCGGGCCAGACGGCGCGGCTACGAAGCCGCCGGGTGACCGTCGGCCGCGTCGCTACGCGCGCGGTCTCGGCGAAGGGCACCGGTGTGCCGACCGTGCTCCTGCATGGTTGGCTCGACAACGCGGACACATGGCTCGCGGTCCTCGACCGGCTCGCGGTCGCGGGCCGCCCGGCGGTCGCCTACGACCTGCCCGGCTTCGGCACCGCACCGCCCCTCGGCCCGGACTCCGTCCTCGACCAGCTCGTCGAGTTCGCGGCCGACGCCGTTGAGCGCGCCGCCGACGAGGCCGGCTCCAAGGTCGTCGTCGCCGGCAACTCGCTCGGCGGCTGGGCCGCCCTGCGCCTGGCCGAGCGCAAGGACCTCCCATTGGCCGGGGTGGTGCCGATCGGCCCCGCCGGGATCCGGATGGCGCCGGCCTTCTTCACCCTCGACCGCATTCCCGCCGTATCGCGCGTCATCGGCCTGCCCGCGCCGCTGCCGCCGGCGGTCGTGCGCTCGGTCGCCGGCACCCTCTACCGTCGCCTCGCCTTCGCGGACGGCGCGCGGGTGGACCAGGCCGTGGTCGACCGCTTCACCCGCTTCCACGTCGAGCGCAGCGTGATCCGCGACCGCATCGAGTACGCGAAGCGACTGCGCAACGAGCTCGGCGACCCGTTCGACGCCGAGGCGATCGACGTCCCGGTGACGGTCATCTGGGGCGAGGCCGACCGCCTCTGTATGCCGGCGGGCGCCGACGAGCTGGCAAAGCTGCTCCCGCACGCGGACGTGCGGATGCTGCCTGACGTCGGCCACACGCCGCAGGTGGAGGCCACCGACGTGGTGGTGCAGGCGATCGTGGAGCTGTGCGGGCCCGCGCCGCGTAGATGATCTAGCCGCTGGTTGCGCCGCACGGCCTGGTGGCCAAGCGCATTGAGCGTGAGCAGCGCGGCGCGGTCGGCGCTCCTCCTGGGCGAGTGGCGAATTTGTGGCGGGGGTCGCCAGTCATTCGCCTTTCGGCAGGTCGATCCGCGGCGAAAGGCGGCTCACTCGCGAGGGTCGCGACTCAGACGCCTTTCGGCGGATTGCCGCCCGGTTTCAGAACGCCACACCCCTACCCAGCCCCGACGCGGCTCCGGGTTACGCGGACTCCGCGGCTTCGGCCGTGGCGTCGATGGCTTCCAGGAACCCGCCCAGGACCGCCTGCCATTCCTTGGGGCTGTCGAGGTGCAGGTCGTGGCCGGCGCCCGGGATCTCGATCGTTCGGGCGGTTGGCAGGCGCTCGGTCATCTCCTCGGCGGTCGCCTCGTTGACGTCGCCGTTCTCGGCGCGCAGGACCAGAACCGGGCAGCGGATCTGCTCCCACTCGGCCCAGTAATCGCGGCCGAGCGCCTCCTGGAGGGTCCGTGTCATCACGTCGAAGTCGAAGCGGGGCCACCACCCGTCCTCGCGGCGCTCGAGGCCGTTCGCCCATACCGCAGCGCTGCCGGGCGACCCGCCGAAGTACTGGGCGGCGGCGAGCACCGACGCGAACGGCACGGGCCAGCGGCGCAGCGACGCCTCCACGTCGGCGACCGTGCGGTCGCTGCCGGCGGCGGGATCGGCGTCGACCACGACCATCGCCTTGACGAGATCCGGCCGGGTGGCGGCGAGGGTGATCGCCGTGAGCGCGCCGAGCGACTGGCCGATCGCGACGACCTCGCCGAGGTCGAGCTGCTCGATCACGAACGCGGCGTCGGCGGCGTGCGCGGCGACCGAGACGTCCTCGGGATGACGCTCGCTGCGCCCGTGCCCGCGAGCGTCGAGCGCGACCACCCGCCGGTCGGCCAGGGCATCCGCGGTCATGCGCCACTCGCCCGCGTAGCCGGCCAGGCCGTGGAAGAGGACCAGGGGCAGGCCCGAGCCGGGGAAATCGAGACCGGCGAGGTTGACGCCGTCACGTGTCAGGGCAAGGTCGGTGGGCTTGTGCACGGCGCTCAGTATCGCGATGGGGGAGGTCCTACGAGGCGGTAGCCGAGTCGCGCCGCCGTTGAGGCGCCTTATTACGAGGCGGTAGCCGAGTCGCGCCGCCGTTGAGGCGCCTTATTACGAGGCGGTAGCCGAGTCGCGCCGCCGTTGAGGCGCCTTATTACGAGGCGGTCACGTGAGCAGGTCCGCGACCTCGTCGGCGATCAGGCGCGCCAACGGGAGTGAGGATGTCGCCGCGGGCGAGGGGGCGTTGCGCACATAGACAGCCTCGCCGATGCGCGAGACGACGAAATCGTCGACGAGCGTCCCATCGGCGGCGACCGCCTGAGCGCGGATTCCTGCGGGGCCCGCGACAAAGTCGTGGGCGTTCAGCTCCGGGACCAGCCGCCTGGCGGCCCGGACGTAGGCGCCCTTCGACACCGCGTGCGTGATCTCGCGGGCGCCAGCGCGCCAGTGCTTGGTGATCAACCTCCTGGTGCCGGGCCAGGCAAGCGTGTCGCGGAGGTCGGCGGCGCGCACGCGCCACGGGTTGTAGGCGTCGCGGGCGCCGACCAGCAAGGCCGTCGGCCCGAGCAGCACGGTGCCGTCGTGGCCGCGCGTGAGATGGGCCCCGAGGAACGGCAGCTCGGGGTCCGGCACGGGGTAGATGTTGGCCCGCACGAGATCGGCGCGCGCGGCGCGCAGCTTCAGGTATCCACCCCGAAACGGGACGATCCGCGGCTCGGCGGGGGCGCCCGCGGCCCGCGCCAGGCGATCCGCCCAGGCGCCGGCACACGCCACGACCGCGTTCGCGCGCGTCGTCCCCGCCGCGTGGCGGACGACGGCGTGCCCGCGGTCCTCACCGACCGAGGCGACCGCGCACGACGTGAACACCGCGCCGCCCGCAGCCTCCACCTCGTCCCCGTAGGCGCGGGCGACATCGGCGAAATCGACGACGCCCGTGGCGGGCGAGTGCAGCGCGGCGACGCCGCGAGCATGCGGCTCGATCTCCGCGATCTCGGATCCATCGACGCGACGCAGGCCGGGGACGCCGTTCGCCCGCGCTCGCTGCTCGAGCGCGTCCAGGCGCCCGACCTCGCCGGCCGCTGTGGCGACGATCAGCTTGCCGACCTTGCGGGCCTCGATTCCATGTCCGGCGCAGTAGTCGTAGAGCTCCGCGGCGCCCTGCACGCACAGGCGCGCCTTGAGAGAGCCGGGCTCGTAGTAGACGCCCGCGTGGATGACGCCGCTGGAATGGCTCGTCTGGTGGGCGCCGATCGACGGCTCCGCCTCGAGGACCGCGATGCGCGCGCCGTCATGGCGCCGCCCGAGCTCGCGCGCCACCGCGAGGCCGACGATGCCGGCCCCGACGACGACCGCATCGCACTCGCTGGGCGGCTTCGGAGTCAAGACGATGCGAGACTACGCATCCACGTGGCCCTCCCGCTGAAGCCGCCTATCGAGCCGCAGCTGGCGCTCTCGCGCAAGCAGATCCCGACCGAGGACGGCTGGGTCTACGAGCCCAAGTACGACGGCTTCCGCGCGATCGCGTTCGTCGACGGTGACGACCTGTTCCTGCAGTCGCGCAGCGGGCGCCCGCTCGCCCGCTACTTCCCGGAGCTGGACTTCCCCAAGGGCAGGTACGTGATCGACGGCGAGCTTCTGATCCTCGACTCCGACGGGCATGAGGTCTTTGACGCGCTACAGAACCGGCTGCACCCGGCCGAGTCGCGCGTGAAGATGCTCGCCGAGAAGACGCCGGCCCTCTTTCGCGCCTTCGATCTGCTCGCGGTTGGCGACCACAGCGCCATCGGCGATCCGTTCACGGAGCGACGCGCCGCCCTCGAGAAGCTGGTGGCGAGCTTCGAGGACCCTGGTTCGGTCGAGCTGACGCCGCTCGTCGACGACGCGGCCGAAGCCGAGCCGTGGCTTGAGACCGGCGAGGGGGTCATCGCAAAGAGGGCCGACTCGCCCTACCTTCGCGGCGAGCGCAAGGCGATGGTGAAGATCAAGCGCCTACGCACGATCGACGCCGTCGTCGCCGGCTGGCGGCCGGGCAAGGAGGAGAGCACCGTCGGCTCGCTGATGCTCGGCCTCTACGACCCCGAGGGCGAGCTGCACGTGGTCGGCCACACGTCGGGCCTGAAGGCCAAGCAGAAGCGCGAGCTGGTCGAGACGCTCGCGCCGTATGAGACCGGCGAGCGCGGATCGGCGGATCCCAGCCGGTGGTCGGCCGACCGCGACCTCGAGTGGGTCGCCCTGCGGCCCGAGCTCGTGATCGAGGTCAGCTTCGATCACGTCAGCGCCGGGCGCATCCGCCACGGCGCGAAGATCGTCCGCTGGCGCGAGGACAAGCCGCCCAAGGACTGCCTGCTCGAGCAGCTCGACAGCTAGGCGAGGCGCCGGTACATCACATGCAGGCCGACGTGGGTTCCGTCGGGGAGCCTGAACGCGCGCGGCACGGTGCCGACGATCTCGAAGCCGAGCGAACGCCAGAGCGTCACGGCGGCGAGGTTGCTCTCGACGACCGCGTTGAACTGCATCGCCATGAAGCCCTGATCTCGCGCCCACTCCAGCACGCGTTCGCCGAGCGCCCGTCCGATTCCTCGGCCCGCCTGCGATGGGTCGACCATGAAGCTGGCGCTCGCGACGTGGGACCCGGGCCCGGGCCGGTTCGCGTAGGCGTTGGCGCTGCCGACGATCTGATCGCCCTCGACGGCGACGAAGGTCACGCCCGGCGGGCCGACCATCCAGATCGACCGCGCCTGTTCGTCGGTCATCTCGGGGTCGTACGCATACGTCTCACCCGCGGCGACGATCTCGCGGAAGAACGGCTGGATCTGCTCCCAATCTGAGGCCCGCGCCTCGCGGATCTCCACTTCAGTCCTTGCGCGCCTTGCTCGGCTGGACTCGCTTCGGCTCGCCCTTCTGCTTGCGGAAGTGCGGCGGCCACGGGGCGTCACCGAGCCCCTCGGACTCGTCGCGGTCGGCGAGCTCGTGCAGCGAGTCAAGCGAGTGGTGGACGTCGTCGATCGTCGCCGAGGGGTCGCCGCGCTCCTTCAGCCTCGCGGGAACCGTGTCCAGGCGCAGCTCGGCGGGCTCGACGTCCGGGACCTCGTCCCACTCCAGCGGCGTCGAGACCCGGGCGTCGGCCACGGGGCGCACCGACCATGCCGAGGCAACCGTGCGGTCGCGGGCGTTCTGGTTGTAGTCGACGAAGACGCCATGGCGCTCCTCCTTCCACCACTTGGAGGTGGCGAGCTCGGTGCGCCGCTCGACCTCGCGCGCGAGCGCGAGCGCCGCGCGGCGAACCTCGGTGAAGTCCCACCTCGGCTCGATCCGGACGTTGACGTGGATGCCGCGCGACCCCGACGTCTTCGGGTAGCCGCGCATGCCGTGGTCGGCGAGCACCTCCTTCACGCACATCGCGACCTGGCGCACCTCGTCGAAGTTCGACTCCGGCGTGGGGTCGAGGTCGACGCGCAGCTCGTCGGGATGGTCGAGGTCCGCGCGGCGCGCCGGCCAGGGGTTGAAGTCGATGACGCCGAGGTTGACGGCCCAGACCAGATGGGCGGCGTCGTTGGCGCAGAGCTCGGTGGCGCTGCGCCCGCTGGGGAACTTCACCGTCGCCGTCTCGATCCAGTCCGGCGCCGTGTTCGGCACGCGCTTCTGGAAGAAGAACTCGCCCTCGACGCCTTCGACGAATCGCTTCATCGTCGTCGGGCGCTCGTGCAGGTGCAGGCAAGCAGCGTCGGCGACCGCCACGTAGTACTCGGCGAGGTCGCGCTTGGTCAGCCCCGGCTCCGGGAAGTAGACCTTGCTCGGGCTCGACAGCCGCACCTCGCGCCCGGCCGCCTCGATTGTGATCGCCTCTTTCGCCATCGTCGCGCCTTATATAGGTCGTACCAGGCAGTCTGCGTGTTGGCACGTTGGCATCCGGGCGGGCGCGCATCCTTGCCGCCCACGGTGAGGCCGCCTACGGTCGAGCCGTCAAACCGATGCGCGCGCTCAAAGGAGGGCGGCAAATGTCAAGCGACTCTCGGTCAGGTGGCGGATCTGGGTGGGCGGCCTTCGCCGGCGTGATGCTGTTCATCGTCGGCTCCCTCGACGCACTCTGGGGCCTCGCGGCGATCCTCAACGACAACGTCGTCATCGTCGGCGGTCACGGAGCGATCATCGCTGACGTAACGACCTGGGGGTGGATTCACCTGATCCTCGGCTCGATCGTCGCGCTCACGGGAATCGGCCTGCTGAGCGGTACCAGTGGCACCGCGCGTGTCCTCGCGATCATCTTCGTCTCGATCAACGCGATGGCGCAGATCGTCTGGTTCCCGGCGGCGCCCCTCTGGGCGTTCATGATGATCGTCCTCAACGTGACGATCATTTACCAGCTGACCGCGCGCTGGGGCGCGCAGGCGGGCTGGAACAACTGAGCGACACCGGTCGCGGTCGCGCCCGCGGTGGGCGCGACCGCACCGCGGCCGCGGCGAGCCGCGGCGAGCGCGCGGCGCATGCGATCTATGGCTCGATCGTCGTGCTGGCCGTGATCGTCGCCGAGCAGGACACCTCGATCGAGGCCGGCGAGGCGATCGCGTCAGTGCTTGGGGTCGCGGTCGTGACCGCGCTCGCGGAGCTCTACGCCGATTACATCGGCGGCACGATCCGGGCGGGCCGCCATCCGACGGCGACCGAGCGCGACATCGCCTTCAAGAACGTCGCGATGGGCTTTCTCACGGCGATCATCCCGATCGTCTATTTCGTGCTCGCCGCAGTCGACGTCATGCGCCTCGACACCGCGTTCGACTTCGCGATCTGGACTGGCGTCGGGGTTCTCGGTGCATACGCGCTCGTCGCGAACCTCCTCGCCGGGTTCTCAGTCCGCCGCAGCGTCCTCGTCGGCCTGTGCTTCACGGCATGCGGGGCCGCCCTCGTCGCCCTGAAGGTGATCTTCTAGGTGAGCGCCGGACAGCAGGGCGAGGCCCCCATCATCGGCTGAGCGCCCAGTCGCTGGGAACGTCGGCGCCGCCCTCGGCCGACCACCGCGGTCCGAAGCGCCCGAGCGTCGGGTTTCCGACCAGCTTGCCCGCGACGACGGCCTCGCCCTGAGCGAAGTCGGCGCTCAGCCCCAGGATCGGGCTGGGCACGAACGAGAAGATCTCCGCGAGCAGCTCGAGGTCAGAGCGCGAGTTCATCCGCATGAGTACGAGGTTGTCGCACTGCGAGATCACGTTCTCGTGGACCTTCTGCGGGCGCTGGGTGGCGGCGAGGAGCACGAGCCCGAACTTGCGGCCCTCGCCGGCGATGCGGACCGCATGGTCGGTTGCCATCGCGGTCAGCCGGTCCTCGGGGACGGCGGGGCAGACGTTGTGCGCCTCGTCGATCACGATCAGCACGGGTTCGCGGGCTGCCCTCCGGCGCCACAAAGCCGCCAGCACGGCCTCAGCTGCCACCGCCTGCTCCTCGCGCGTCTCGAGCGAACCCAGGTCGGCGACCACGCACCGCGGCCCGCCGGGCTGCACCAGGTCCTGGAGTGAGCCGTCGTCGGCGCCCGACCATATGCGCCAGCGGTCGACGCCAAGGTTGCGCGCCCGCAGGCCAAGCGAGTGAAAGGGCTCGGGACGCTCGTAAAGGCTGTCGACCGTCTCGCTGACCGAGCCGCCCGCCAGCGACTGTCCGTCCGCCTCGAGGGCCTCGGCCAGCGCGGCGTACTCGTCGCGGTCGGCGATCGGGTCGAGGCGGAAGACCGCGGCCTGCTCGTCGGCATCGAAGTCGCGGAATCGCACGTGGAGCCGGTCGCCGCCGGACGGGCCCGGGCGCCGCACCGCCACCGCCCTCGCGGCATCGGAGTACGCGCTGCGTGCCGGCTCGTCGGTCTCCGGATGCGTCTCGTGAAGCCGGACGAAGTCGGAGTTCGGGTCGAGGATCACGATCCGCAGCGAGGTCTGCACCAGCAGGCGCTCGAGGATCGTCCCGAGCGCATAGGTCTTCCCGGAGCCCGACTGGCCGCACAGGAATGTGTGCCGGTCGAAGCCGCCGGCGTCGAGCGCGAGGGGGACCTCAGGGGCGAACTGCAGCCGCCCGACCTCCAGGCTCGCACGCTGAGACCGGCGTTCGGAGAGCCAATCGTTGACCTCCTCCGGGGTCGCTCGGCGCACCGGCGCGTCGCCGAAGGGTGCGCCAGCGCTCTCCAGCAGGCGACCGTCGACGCGGGCCATCCTCCGCTCGGCCGGATCGAGCTCGGACTCGGTGATCTGGCCCAGCCCGCGATCGCCCGCGACCACGTAGTCGCCGACCCGGAGGTCGAGCATGTCTACCGCGATATCGAACGTGAAGCCGCGGCCGTCGAGCGATGTGGCCCCGGCCGCCGGCACGGTCAGATCCCGAGCAGCTGCTTCTTCTTTGCCTCGAAGTCCTCCGCCGTGATCACACCCGAGTCGCGAAGCTGGGCGAGTTTCTCGAGCTCGGCCACGTAATCCGGCTCAGCAGCCGGTGCCGGGGCCGCGGCTACCGGCGGGGGAGCCTGCTGCGCCTGGGCCTCGTATTCCTGCTGTTCCTGTTCGGCCCATCGATTCTGCTGGCGGTGCTGGACTCTGCCGGCGACGCCGGCGGCGACCCCGACTCTGGCTGCCGTGCCGATCAGGCCGGGACCCCTTCGCATCAGTGGCATCTCGTTCTCCTTCTCCGATCAGGCGTTGGCTAGGGCGTAGTCGCGCGCGGCCTGCGCAACCTCGTGCGGGATCCGCTCGAAGTCGAAAATGACTCCGCCGGCGTCTCGCATGGCCTGGGCGACCTTCTTGGCCCAGAGGTTCTCCCAGACGAGCAGCATGGCCGAGGATCCGGGGTCGAGTTCCTCGGCCGCCGCCTCGAGGTCCTCCTCGTTGAAGAGGCCGGTTACCTCGATTCCGAGGTTCTCAAAGCCGGCCCGAACGTCGGGGTCCATATCCATCAACTCGATCGCGCCCGTCTCGCCGTTCTCATCCTTCGTCACGAACGTGAGATCCATGATCCGAATCGTCCCCGCCTCGATGAGGTCCGCCAGGGCCGGTGCGATTTCGCCCTTGAACTCGCTGCCGGGGAAGGCGACGATCAGGGTGTCGACGGGGCCCAGCTCTTCAGTGCCCGACACGGTGATCAGATCCCAGTCCGCTTGGCGCGGCCGCGCGGGTTGCCGTAGACGATCAGCCCGTAAATCACGAGGATGTCGAGCGAGAAGATCGCGAGCGACCAGAACGGGAACGCGGGGAGGAAGAACAGCTGCGCGGCCGCGTTCAGCGTCGCGCTGATGACGCCCAACCACTGTCCGTACGCGCCTCCGCTCCAGATCGAGAAGGCGGCGAAGCCCTGCATGAGGCCGATGAGGAGGAGGATCACACCCCAGGTGTGGAGGTCGCCGAACTGGTAGCTGGCGTTGGCCACGTAGAAGTTTGCATCTGAGATCGCGGAGATCCCGCCGATCACGTTCAGCAATGACGCGAGGGCGATCATGACGCCCGCGAACAACAGCCAGCCGGCGCCGCGATTGCTCTCCTCGTACTCCATTTGGCTCATTTCGAACTCCTTCGCGCGTTGAGCATTGAGAGGCTGATCGCGAGGCTATGACTGCGCGTCACGGCCGGCAAGGACGCAAGCACCACCGCCCCGATGGGTGTTGGCCTATCCTCGGCGCCGTGGCCATTCGCGTCGTCCTGGCCGACGACAGCTACATCGTCCGGGAGGGGATCGAGCAAATGCTCGCCGCGGCCGACGGCGTGGAGATCGTCAGGTCGTGCGGCGACCTGCCGTCCGTAGCTGAGGCGGTCGAGCGCGAGTCACCCGACGTCGTCGTCACCGACATTCGCATGCCTCCGGAGCAGACCGACGAGGGAATCCGAATCGCCGCCCAGTTGCGCGACACGCACCCCGAGATCGGGGTCGTTGTGCTCAGCCAGTACTCCGAGCCGAACTACGTGCTTCGCCTCTTCGACGCCGGCTCCGACGGGCGCGCCTACCTGCTGAAGGAGCGCGTCCACAGTCGCGGCGAGCTCGTCGCCGCGATCGAGGCAGTCGCCTCGGGCGGGGCCGTGATCGATCCCAAGGTCGTCGAGGTGCTTGTCGAGGCACGTGCACGGGCGGCCCACTCTCCGCTTGGAGAGCTGACGCCGCGCGAGCTCGAGGTCCTGCGCGCGATCGCTGAGGGTAAGAGCAACTCGGCGATCGCCGAGGAGCTGGTCTTGACGAAGCGGGCCGTCGAAAAACACATCAACGCGATCTTCCTCAAGCTCGGCTTCACCTATGGCCCCGACGCGGACAACGTCAGCAAGCGCGTCAAGGCGGCGCTGATCTTCCTCGCCGAGTCCGACCTGCATCCGAAGGCGGGCTAGCACCTACAGCGCCGGGGTGCGTGCAGGATGGCGCGCGGGGTGCCTCGGCTGCCACGCTGACCGCCGTGGTTCGTGTGCTGACTGTGGATGACCATGCACCGTTTCTCGAGGTTGCGCGCGAATTGGTGCTCACCACCCCGGGGTTCGAGCCGGTCGGGCAGGCGAGCACCGCTGAGGAGGGCCTGGCCGCGGTGGAGGCTCAGGATCCAGATCTCGTGCTCGTCGACATCCACATGCCCGGGATGGGCGGAATCGAGATGGCGCAGCGTCTCAAGGGGGGCGGTAACGGGCCGGTCGTCGTCCTGATCACCGCTCAGGACCTGGCCCAGCTCCCCGCAGCCGCCCGCGAGTGCGGCGCCGCCGAGGTGATGAGCAAGCAGGACCTTGGCGCCGCGACGCTGAAACGCCTCTGGGCCGCTTACGGGAGCCGATGACAACGCCCGTCCAGGCCGCCCCGTTGCAATAGCCGCCAGCCCCCGGGGTGGGGTAGGCTGCCCGCGCAGCCATCGCGCCCCTCAGGGAGTGGGGGACAAATGAATATGAACCGAGCGAAGCGGTCAGGGGGGCCGCTTTGGGGGCGGGGCACCGCGCTGATCGTGATCAGCGGGTTGCTGCTCGCCGGTGTCGCCGTTGCGTTCGCGGTCACCAACAACGGGGCCGAGTATCGCGTCGCTTCGGGCCTCACAAATGGCGCCACCATTGCGATCTTCGTCTGCGTCGGGCTCTTCGCCTGGCGGCGCGACCCCGACAACCGCTTTGGCTGGCTGCTCATGCTCGCGGGCTTCGGCTGGTTTTTCGTCAGCCTCGCGACAACCGACTCCGCGGTCCTCTACAGCGTCGGGCGCACGGCCGCGTGGATCGAGGAGGTGCTGCTCGTCTATCTCTACCTCTCCTACCCGGCCAGCCGGCCGGAGACGGCTCCTGCGCGCGCCGTCGTCGGCGCCGCCGTCGGGACGCTCGTCCTGCTGTATCTGCCGACGGTGTTCCTGGTTGGGCAGTTCCCGATGCCGTCGCCGTACGCCGTGTGCAGCGGAGTGTGTCCTCACAACGCCCTGCAGATCACGAGCACGCAGCCGGCGTTCGTCGACGACGTCGTGCGCCCCGTGCGCGAGCTCATCACCGTCGCGGTGTTTTTCGCCACCGCGGCAGTCATCGCGGTTCGACTGCGGCGGTCAACGTCGGTGATGCGCCGGACTCTTGTTCCGGTCCTGCTGGCAGCGCTTCTGAGCGCCGGGATGGTCGCGGTCTATATCGCCGCCAGGCGCGGCGGAGCCAGCGATCAGACGCTGGAGGTGCTCGAGCAGCTGCGCGGCGTCACAACCCCGGTCGTCGGCATCGGCTTTCTCGTCAGCCTGGTGCTCTGGCAGCTCTACGAGGCACGAGCGCTCGAGCGAATGGCGCTCTCGCCATCTGACGGAGCACCCCCGGCGCAGCTGCAGGAGCTGCTGGCCGACGCGCTGCAGGACGACTCGCTCGAGCTGCGCTTCGAGACGGATGGCGAGTGGCGCGACGCCTTCGGGTCGCCCGCCCGCCCGCCCGACCTCGCTCGGGATCGCTGCGTGGTCGAGGTCGGATCGGCGGCGATCGTGTGCGACCCGGGCTTCAGGGCTCACCGGCGGCTGATCCGTGCGGCGGCCACGTGGGTTGAGATGTCAAACGAGCGGGAGCGCCTCACCCGGCTGCTCGGCGACTCGCTGCACGAGGTCGCGGCGTCCCGGCATCGACTCGCGACCGCCACAGCCTCGGAGCGCAGGCGCATCGAGCGCGACCTGCACGACGGCGCGCAGCAGCGGCTCGTCACCCTGCGCGTTCAGATCGCGCTCGTGGACGAGGAGCTCAAGCGCGATCCGGTCGAGGGCGCGCGTCGGCTGCGCGAGCTCGGGCCGAGCGTTGACGCCGTCATCGACGACGTCCGCTCGCTCGCCAGCGGCATCTACCCGCCGCTGCTTGCCGATGCGGGGCTGGTCGAAGCCCTCCGGGCAGTGGCCTCGCGCGCGGTGATGCCGGTCACGATCGAGGCCGACCGACCTCAGCGCTACCCACTTGAGATCGAGAGCGCGGCCTACTTCTGCTGCCTGGAGGCGCTGCAGAACGCAGCCAAGCATTCCGGCGCTCCGTCCGTGACGATCGCGATCAGCTCGGATGCCGAGCTGCTGCGCTTCACGGTCCGCGATGCCGGGCGAGGGTTCAGGCGCAACGGCTCCAACGGAGGATCCGGTCTCACGAACATGCGCGACCGACTTGCCGCTGTGGGCGGCCGCATCGAGATCGAGGCGTCCCCGGGCGCGGGGACCTGCGTGACGGGCGAGGTCCCGGTCGACGGCGACCGCTGACGGATGCTCGCACCACCGCGAGCGGCAGGTCCGCACGCTTGCTCGGTCCGTGCGCGGGGCTTGACAATCGGGGCCAACCCCATGCCCCAGACCAGGAGGCCCGATGCTGCCCGTCGCTAGCGACTATCCGTTCCTCGACATCCTCGGTTCGATGTTGTTCTTCTTCTGCTTCGTCATCTGGATCTGGCTGCTCTTCGCGATCTTCGGTGATCTCTTCCGCCGCCACGACGTCAGCGGGTGGGGCAAGGCCGGCTGGATCATCCTGATGATCGTGCTTCCGTTCCTCGGGTTGCTCATCTACCTCGGCACCCAGGGCAAGGGGATGGCCGAGCGAAAGGCCCAGGAGGTGGCCTCCGCTCAGGCGAGCTTCGATCAGTACGTCCGCGAAACCGCCGCGAAGGGTGGCGTTGAGGGCGGTGGCCCGACCGCGCAGATCTCCCAGGCCAAGCAGCTGCTCGACAGCGGCGCGATCAACCAGCAGGAGTTCGACGACCTGAAGCGGAAGGCTCTCGCCTAGCGATGGCAACCGCGGCAGAAGCCGCGCCGCGGCTCAACGACAGCCAGCTCTCTGAGCTGCTCGAACACCTGAAGGGCGCTGACAGCGTCGAGTTGAAGCTGACCGTCGGCGACGACGACAAGCGCTCGGTCGTCCAGGCGCTGGAGATGGACCCGCTCGAGGCCCAGATCCGCCAGGTGTTCTTCTTCGATACGCCCGCGCTCGACCTCGACTCGCGTGGGGTCGTGGTGCGAGCGCGGCGCGTGCAGAAAAAGGGGGATGACGCGATCATCAAGCTGCGGCCCGTCGTGCCGTCCGAGCTGCCCGAGAGGCTGCGCCTCACTGATGGATTCGGCGTTGAGGTCGATGCGCTGCCCGGTGGCTTCGTCTGTTCGGGGACCCTCAAGCGGATTCCCAAGCACACGGACGTGCGCAGCGCCGTCGCCGGCGAGGCGCCGGTGAGCTTGCTGTTCGCCAAGGCTCAGCGCCGGCTCTTCGAGGAGCGCTCGGGCGGGCTCGAGCTGGATGAACTCTCGGTCCTCGGTCCGATCTTCGTGCTCAAGCTGAAGTTCGCGCCCCGCGGTTACGACCGCCGGCTCGTTGCCGAACTCTGGCTCTATCCGGACTCCTCGACGATCCTGGAGCTCTCGACCAAGTGCGCGCCCGGCGAGGCGTTCGAGGTCGCCGCCGAGACCCGTGCGTTCCTTGCGGATCGCGGCGTGGACCTCTCGGCCGAACAACAGACGAAGACGCGGCGGGCGCTCGAGTTCTTCGCCGGTCGACTCGCAACGACCTGATGGATCGCCCGCGGCATCGCATCCTCGTCCCGGCGCTGGTCGCCCTCGGCGGCGTGCTCGTGGTGCTCGCGGTGTTTGCCGTCTGGGCCGAGCGACAGGTGCTGAACACCGACGAATGGGTCAACACCAGCTCGCAGCTCCTACAGGACGACGACGTTCAGGCCGCGCTGCAGACGTACCTCGTCGATCAGCTCTTCGACAACGTCGACGTTCAGGCCGAGGTGGCGGCCCGGCTGCCTCCGCGCGCGCAGCCGCTTGCCGGTCCGATCAAGGGAGCCCTGGAACAGCTCGCCAACGAGGTCGCGAAGCGCGCGCTCGACTCGCCGCGCGTCCAGGCCGCCTGGGAGCAGGCGAACCGGACCGCGCACGAGTTGCTGCTGAATCTGATCGAGGGCGATGGGACCCTGGTGCAGGCTCAGGGCGGGGTGGTGACGCTGGACCTGCACGCGCTCGTTCAGGAGGTCGCGTCACGGCTCGGGATCGGTCCGGAGATCGCGGACAAGCTGCCCGCCAGCGCGGCGCAGATCGAGATCCTGCGCTCGGATCAGATCAAGGCGGCGCAGACGGCCGCCAACCTCATCCGCAAGCTCGCGATCGTGTTTTCGCTGATCGGCCTCGGGTCGTTCGGGCTCGCGATCTATCTATCCGCCGGTCGCAGGCCGCGGACGATCCTCTCGTGCGGCGTGGCGCTGGTCATCGCCGGGATCGCGATCTACGCGCTTCGAGCCGCAGCTGGCCAGGCGATCCTCGACGCCCTCGTGAAGAACGATGCCGTCAGGCCTGCGGCTGACTCAACCTGGTCGATCGCGACCTCACTGCTCACCAGCGTCGCGACAACGGTGATCGTCTACGGCGCCCTGTTCATCGCCGCGGCGTGGCTCGGTTCGTCGTTCGGCGCCGCGCGCGCGACCCGGCGCTCCCTCGCGCCCGCGCTGCGCGACCACATCAGCTGGTTCTACGGGCTCGTTGGCTTCGCCGGGCTCATGTACTTCTCCCTGGCGCCCACTCACGGTGTCCGGGCACTGCTGACGCTCCTCGCGCTGTTCGGCCTCACCGCTCTCGGCGTCGCCGCGCTGCGGCGCCAGGCGGTGGAGGAGTTCCCGGACGCCACGGGATTTGCGCTGCCGCGGGTGCGGATGCCGTCGCGGTCGCACGAGCCCGCCCCGGCGCCCACGGCGGCCGACAGCAGGCTCGACCAGCTCGAGCGCCTCGCGCGGCTGCGCGAGCAGGGGGTCCTCACCGATGAGGAGCTGGCGGCGGAGAAGGCGCGATTGGTCTCGACCGCACCCGGCTAACAATGCCGCTGTTCAGCAACCGGATCCGCACGCGCCTGCGCCGCTCGCCGCCCCGGGAGGGCGACACCGCCGGCGAGGAGTACGTCGAGATCGATCCCGGTGAGCTCACCGGGATCTTTGCCGCGCCTAACTGGCTTCGCGACCTCGGCGTTGCCTCGTGGCTGCTCGTCGGCGTCGCCGCCGCCCTGGCCGGAGCCATCTGGCTGCTCGCCCTGACTCAAACCATCGTGGTTCCCGTGATCGTCGCCGCGATCATCGCGTCGGTTGCCTCTCCGATCGTCGACTGGCTGCAGCGGCGGGGGGCGCCGCGCGCGCTTGGGACGGTCGTCGTCTTCCTGACGCTCGTCGTCCTTGGCGTAGGCGTCGCGATGATGATCCTCGGCGGCGTCGTCAATCAGGGCAGCAGCATCGCCGACCAGCTCCACGGCGCCGCAGACAAGATTGCGGGGTGGCTCCGCGACGCGGGGATCGATCCGACCAGCGCGGAGAACGCTAAGGCCGATGTCTCGAACTCGTTGAGCTCAGGCGTGCACTCGCTGTTGACAGGTGTCTCCGCCGGCATCCACGAGCTCGCCGGGCTCGCCGTGTTTCTGTCGTTCACAGCGTTGTCGCTGTTCTTCCTGCTCAAGGACGCGCCCACGATCAGCGCCTTCGTGCGGCGCCACATGGGCGTTCCCGAGCCGGTCGCGAACGCCATCACCGGTCGCACGGCGCGGTCGCTGCAGGGCTACTTCGTCGGGATGACGATCGTGTCGGTGTTCAGCGCGACGATCGTCGGCCTCGGGGCATTGGTCCTCGGCGTTTCGCTTCCCGGGACGATCTTCGCGGTCACGTTCCTGGGTGGCTACGTGCCGTACCTCGGAGCCTGGGCGGCCGGGTTCTTCGCGATCCTGATCGCCCTCGGGAGCGGGGGGCCTGAGGTGGCGCTGGCGATGGCGGTCATCGCGCTGCTAGCCAACGGCGCGCTCCAGCAGCTGGTTCAGCCCGTGGCGTACGGGGCCGCGCTGGGCATCCACCCGCTGGCCGTCCTCATCGTCACGATCGCCGGGGGGAGCATGTTCGGCACGATCGGGCTGATCCTCGCTGCGCCCCTGACCTCGGCGGCCGTGCACATCTCCGCCGACATCGCACGCGCCCGTGGTGCCACGGAGAGGGCCGAGCGCGAGACGGCCCCGGCGACGGCCTGAGGCACGCGGTGACGCCCGCACCACGCGTGCGCGGATGCGAGCACCATTGCCGTCGGCGCTGCGCGGTGAAACGGTCCGGCAATGCAGACCGTCGCCATCGGCTGGATCGCTTCGGGCGGGATCGGGATCCTGGGCATCCTCATCCTCGCCTGCTGGGTCCTTGGGCTCGTCGACGTGACCAAGCGCCCTGACTTCGACCGCCGCAAGAAGTCGGCCTGGATTCTGATCATCGTCCTGCTCCCGGTCATCGGGACGGCCGCCTACTTCCTGACGCGCCCGACGCTCCCCGACGAGCGCGATCAAGCGCTCCGCGGCGCGACACGCGGGCGCGAGTACTGACCGCGCTCACAGCCCCGGCGCCAGTCCAGGAGGAGTCCGTGGACCGCCTCGGCGCCCACGATGTCCTCATCGGGTGAGGGCAGGTGGGGCGGGTGAAGGATGAAGGGCCGCGTCTGCGGGCCCCCGAGCCCGCCGTGGAAGGAGATCAGCTCCTCGAACGCGCAGCTCTCGTCGAGATCGGGGTCATAGAACGCGCCGACCATCACGTCGGCCGCATGTGGGAAGCCGTCGGTGCGGGCGAGGTGGGCCGGTGCCCGCGGTGAGAAGTGGACGAGCGGATCCTCCCCGATGACCGTCCCGTCGGCGAGGCGATGCTCGGAGCCGGCCACGCCCAGGACCAGCGGTCCGCGCTCGGATGAGCGGACGAGCAGCCAGCCGACGTGGGGGTGGTCTCGCAGCGCCGGCAGCAGCTCGGGGTGGCGCTCGTCGATCTCCTCCATCGTCAGGCGATGCTCGGCGTCCATGAGGTAGACGAGCCCGAGGTTCCCCGAGCCGAGAACCACGGCCCCGGGCGTATCGAGATCGGCATCGGAAGTTGTCTGGTCGCGGCCCATCGCGTCCTCGAGGGCGTTTCCAACCATCGCGGCCTGCTCGTCGCCACCCCCGAACTCGGCGACCTTCCCGGTCGACAGCGAACGCTCCACGAGATCGTCGAGGCCGTAGCCGTTGCGTTGCTTGAACGTGGCGCCCTGCGTCTGTCCGTGATCGGAGAGCACGACCACCTCGTACGGCCGCGGCGCGAACCGCCGCGCGCGGGCGATGCGCCCGATCTGCTGGTCGAGCTTGCGCAGGGCCTCGAGCGTGTCGGCGCGCTGAAGCCCGGAGTGATGGGCGACCTCGTCGTAGCTGGAGAACGTCGCGTACACCGCTGGGCGCCCACGCATCATGTCCGTGAGCACGCCAAACACGATCAGGTCGCGGACGACGACGCAGACGGTTGCGCGCAGAAGCGGATAGGTGCCGCCGCGGTGGCCCCGCGGACGGACGTCGCGGCGGATGGCACGGAGCGCGGCGGTCCACTCCAGCACCACCTCCCAACCGAAGAGGGCAAGCGCTCTGGTGACGTTGAAGCCGTTGGCCAAGAAGGCGCGGTAGCCGGCGTTCGATCTCTTCTCGGCATCGATCCGGCTCACGGTCAGGATCACCTCGTCGGCCTCGCCCGAGAGGAGGTTGCCGCGGCTGGCGCCGCCGTCGGTCAGCAGGCCGATGCCGGTTGCGAGGCGCCGCTCGATCGCGGCACAGTCCTCGGGCGCCGAGCAGGAGATGACCCTCCCGGTCGGCTTGTCGACCCAGCGAAATGCGGGGATGTCGTCATTTGAGCCAAGGAGGATCCCCGCCTGGCTGGCCCCGGTCTGCGAGGAGAGGTCGGTCTCCCACTCGGTGAGCTCGTAGTCGTCATCTGCGATCAGCCGGGCGAGGTTGGGCGCGCTGCCGTCGCGCATCGCGTCACGCAGGATCGGCAACGCCAGGCCATCGATCTCGAGGAAGAGGATGCCGGCGGCGCCGGTTCGGGTCGCGCCGCCCTGGCGCCGGGCGATCCGCTTGATGACGCGGATCGTGTACTCGTCCTCGTCGTTCGTCCCGGCGAGGACCTCGATCACGATCGTCACCCCCGCGATGACGATCGACGCCAGCAGGGCGTCGCCGAACGAGTTGACGGTCAGGAAAGTGGGGAAGAGCTGGTCGGCCAGGACGAGCGCCACGCCGTCGGCGAGCAGCACCAAGATGAAACCGGCGAAGAGGGTGAACGGAAGCCGCAGGGAGGCGATCAACGGCGGAAGCACGGCGTTGATTGCGGCGATCGCCGCGGCGACGATCAGGGCTGCACCCGGGCGTTCGATCGAGACCCCGGCCACGATGCCCGCCGCCACGTACACCGCCGCGCCGGCGATCAGCCACGCGACGATCAGGTGAAACGGCCGCAGCCGGGGCCGTGTCGGCTCCCACGTCGCAGCCGCGCCGTAGTCCGGGTCGCTCACCCGCTCATCCTCGCGGAACCCTCATTCGTCCTGGCGTGCGGCCAGCGGGGTCGCCGGCAGACGTCGCGTAAACCACAGTGAGAGCAGCGCGAAGATCGCTACCGCGCCGAGCGCGCGCTTGAGGCCCTGCAGCTGCGCGTCGCCGTAGTCGCCGGCGAGCGCCTGCGCCTGGTCGGCTGGGACGCCGCTCTCCACGGCGAACTGTTCGACCTGGTCGACCGGAGCCGCGGTCAAGCCTTGGTCGGCCGCCCGCACAGCCTGAGCCTGAACCTCGGGGGTGAGTGCGTCGTTTTGCTCAACGCGGTCGCTGAACCCGCTCGACAGCGCGGCCAGCAGGACCGCGCCAATGAGGGCCGTGCCGAGCGAGGCACCGAGGTTCTGGGCCGTGCCCTGGAGGCCCCCGGCCTCGTTGGTCTCGTCGGGAGGGGCCGAGGACATGATCACGTTGCCGAGCTGGGACAGCAGCAGGCCGGCGCCGATCCCGAAGATCGCCAGGGCGATCGCGAACCCCGCCTCGTTGAGCTCGACGTCGATCGTCCCGAGCAGCAGCAGCGACGAGATCACCAGCGCGACGAGCCCGGCCTGCGAGACGCGTTTCGGAGAGACGCCGGACAGGAGCCGTGGTGCGGCGAGCGCGGCCAGGAACATCGTCACCGACATCGGGAAGAGCTTCTTGCCGGTCTCGAAGGCATCAAGGCCGAGGACGATCTGCAGATACACGGGCAGGACGAAGAACGTGCCGAGGAGGATCAGCTGCTGCATCATCAGCGTGAGCAACCCGGCGCGGAGCGGCACTATCCGTAGCAGCGTGCGGTCGAGCAGGGTGTCCTGGCCCAATCGCTCGCGGCGTTCCTCCCACATGGCGAACGCGGCGAGTAGGCCGCCACCGGCGAGGATCAGAAACGGCACCGCGGAGAAGCCGAACGGCGTGATCTCGGTCCCGTTGATCGTCAGTGCGCCGCGCGGTTGTACGAGCCCCCACTCGCTGCTCTTGAGAATTCCGTAGACGGCGATGCCGAGCCCGGCGGCCGAGAGCGCGATGCCGACGAAGTCGAGCTTCGGACGCGGCAGTTTCGCCGGGAAGTGCTTGAGGCGCCCGCGCATCAGCAGGATCGCGATCACGATCACGACCTCGCCCGCGAACACGTAGCGCCAGCTGAGCTCGGTCGTCACCCAGCCGCCGATCAGCGGCCCCGCGGCGATCGCGGCGCCGGCGATCCCGCCGATGATCCCGAAGGCGGCCGCCCGATCACGACCCTTGTACGTGCCGGCGATCAGCGAGACGATCGCGGGGACGACGATCGCCGCGCCGATCCCCTCGACCAGTGACCAGCCGAACAGCAGAACGCCGAGGTTCGGGCTGATCGCGGTCGTGAACGAGCCCAGGCCATAGATGCCGAGGCCGATCGCAAACATCTTGTCGCGGCCGTAGATGTCGCCGAGCTTCGCGCCGGCGAGCATCAGCGCGGCCATCACCAGCGCGTACATGGTGATTGCGAGCTGGACTCCCTGGACGGTCGTGTCGAGGTCGGCGACGATCTGCGAGATCGACACGTTCATGACGCTGCTGTCGAGCACCATCACGAACTGGGCGGCGGCCAGGATCGAGAGCGGCCTCCAGTCGATGCCTGACTTCTCCTCAGCGGCCATTGCGTGAACGCTCTCGGAGCGAGGGGCCGCAGCCAAGGGCGCGTGCACCACCGTCTTGGGCAGGCAGGCCCCTTGAGCGCGATAGCGTGCGGTCGGTGGACGCCGCCTCGCTACTCGAGAACGTCCGCTTCAACGCTCTGGTAATCGTCCCGAACGCGGTCCAGGGCGTCTTTCGGCGGCGGCGCAAGCCGGTTGCTGCCGCCACCACGGCCAACGTCGACGGCCACGCGATCGGGCTCCTGCGCGGGATGCGCGATCGCTACGACGGCGGGCCGGTGCGGGTCCGCGTGATCCGCGAGCCGGCCGTCCTTCTGCTGAGCCCCAACGACGTCCGGCGCGCGCTCGAGGGCGGACCGGATCCATTCGCGTCCGACCCGAAGCCCAAGCGCGACGGCATGGCGGCGTTTCAGCCCGACGCGCTGACGGTCTCCCGCGGGGAGGCCTGGCGCAATCGCCGTGCGTTCAACGAGGCTGTGATCGAGTCGGCCCTGGCAGGCTCCGCCGGCCGTTTTCGCACCGTCGCGGGGCAGGAGGCGGCAGCGCTCGTCGGTGACGGCGAGATCACCTGGGACGCCTGGTCGCAGGCGTTCAGGCGGGTCGCGCGGCGCGTGATCCTCGGCGACGCGGCCGCCGGCGATGCCGAGCTCACAGACGCCCTCGCGGAGATGATGTCCGAGGCCAACGGGATGCCGGGAAAGCCGTCGGAGCAACTCGCCGGCTTCACGGCGCGGCTGGGGGAGTACGTGAGCGCGGGCGCCGACGACAGCCTCGTCGGCCGCTTCGCGGACACGCCGGCCGACGCGCAGACCAAGCCCGTCGGCCAGGTCACTCACTGGTTGTTCGCGACCGGTGACACGCTCGCAATCAACGCCTTCCGCGCGCTCGCCCTCCTTGCAAGTCACCCGGACCAGCGCGCGCGGGCAATCGACGACGACGAGTACCTCGGCGCGTGCCTCGAGGAGGCGATGCGCCTGTGGCCGACGACCTCGATGCTCGTCCGCGAGACCGTCACCGAGACCATGTGGGACGGCGAGGCGGTGCCGGCCGGCACACAGGTGCTGATCCCCAACACGTTCCTACACCGCGACCCGAGCCGCCACGAGTGGGCCGACAGCTTCGCCCCGGAGCGCTGGGTGGCTGGCGAGGCCGCCGGCGACGACTGGTCGTTTAACCACTTCAGCCACGGCCCGCAGGCCTGCCCGGGTCAGGCGCTGGCGATGCTCCTCGGCGAGGCCGCCCTCGCGGCCGTGCTTGCCGCCGGCGAGCCGACGCTCGCCTCGCCCTCGCTCGACCCGTCGAAGCCGATGCCGCAGATGCTCGATTTCTTCGGGATTCGCGTCTCCATCACGCCATCGATAGCTTCCGCGGCGTGAGCCTCGAGACGATGATCTACGAGCGCGACGGCCGTGTCGGGCGCATCACCCTGAATCGGCCCGAGCGCGGCAACGCGATCACGCTCGACATGCCGCGCGAGCTCGCCGAGTGCGTCGAGCGGGCGAACCTGGATCCGGAGGTGCACGCGATCGCGCTCGCCGGCAACGGCAGCGGCTTCTGCGGCGGCTACGACCTCTCGGCCTACGCCAACACCGAGATCCCCAACCACAACCCCGACGAGGTCTGGGATCCGGTCCTCGACTACCAGATGATGTCGCGCAACGTTCGTGGCTTCATGAGCCTGTTCTGGTCGGACAAGCCGGTGATCACGAAGCTGCACGGCTTCTGCGTCGCCGGCGGCACCGACATGGCGCTGTGCTCCGATCTGCTCGTCGTCTCGGATGACGTGAAGATCGGCTACCCGCCGGCGCGGGTGTGGGGCGTGCCGACCACAGCGCTGTGGGCGCACAAGATCGGGCCGACGAGGGCGAAGCGGTTGCTGCTCACCGGCGACTCGCTGTCGGGTCGCGAGGCGGTCGAGTGGGGGCTGGCGACCGACTGGGCGCCGGCGGCGGAGGTCGCCGAGTGCTTCGAGAACCTTGTTCAGCGCGTCGCCCGGCTGCCGATAAACCAGCTGGTGATGCACAAGCTGCAGATCAACCAGACGATCATCGCGCAGGGCCTTCACTCGACCCAGGCGATGTCCACCTTTTTCGACGGCATCGCCCGCCATACGCCCGAGGGCTATGACTTCGCGCGCCGCGCGATGGAGATCGGCTTCAAGGAGGCGGTGCGCGAGCGCGACGAGCCGTTCGGCGACTTCGGCCTGCCGGGCAAGTCCGAGTGAGCAAGGTCCTCATCACCAGCTCGCGGATGCCGTTCGCGCTCGGGATGGTCCGCCAGCTCGCCGCCGCCGGGCATGAGGTCTACGCGGCCGACGACTACAACCAGGCGCTCGGCAGCCACTCGAAATACCTCAGCGGTCGCTTCGTCTACCCGTCGCCGCGCGACGAGACCGAGGCCTTCATCGACTACGTGGAGAAGGTCCTGATCGACAACGAGATCGACGTCCTCGTGCCCGCTTTCGAGGAGGCCTTCTACCTCTCGACCCAGCTCGACCGGCTCCAGCAGGCGGCCACCATCTTCGCGGCGCCCTTCCACTCGCTCGCGCGGCTGCACGACAAGTCGGCGTTTCAGAAGCTGGTCGCCGACCTCGGCCTGCCGGTGCCCGAGACCGTCGTTGCCACATCCGACGACGAGCTCGCCACGGCGATCGAGAGGTTCCCGAAGTACTTCGGCCGCGCCGTGTTCTCGCGCGGCGGTGTCGATCTGCTCACCAACACGGGCCCGCTGGCGGGCGCCCTCTCGGCGTCCGAGGTGCACCCGACGCCGGCCGAGCCCTGGGTGGTCCAGCCGTTCGTCGAGGGCGAGACCGTGTGCACGTACTCGACCGTCCACGACGGGAAGGTGACGTCGCATCTGATGTACCGGATCCCGCGCCAGTGGCATCACTCGACCGGGATCCAGTTCGAGTCGATCGACGCGACCGAGTCGCTGCGGCTGATCGAGCCGATCGCCGCCGAGCTCAACTACACGGGCCAGATGTCCTATGACTTCCTCGTCACCGAGGATGGCCTGAGCTTCGTCGAGTGCAATCCGCGCGCGACCGACGGCACGCTGCTGCTCTCACCCGACGAGATCGAGCGCGGGCTGCTCGGCCCGCCACCGGATGCGACCTTCGTCCTGGCGCCGGGTGAGGAGAAGCAGCTCGACCTGTTCCTTGTGGGCGACGGCTTCTCCGATCACCTCAAGCGACTGCCGGAGACGGTCAGGGACCTCGCCAGGGTCAAGGACGCGGGCGACGGCTGGCACGACCCGCTTCCGACCCTCTACTCCTGCTTCGCCATCACCCACTTCGCCGGGGTCAGCATCCGCGAGCACGAAAAGCTTCAGGTCGCCATGGGCGGCGACATGAGCTGGGACGGCCAGCCGATCAGCGGGATGTCGGACGCCGACGCAAGGCTGCTCGCCGGACTAACAGGTAGCTGACCGCGACCGCCGCGAGCGCGCCACAGCTGTCGACGAGCACGTCGACCGGGTCGGAGTCGCGGCGGGGGACGAAGCTCTGGTGCCACTCGTCGCTGATCGCGTAGATGACCGCGATCACCCAGGCGACCGGCAGGGCCCGCAGGCCGAGGTGGGGCAGCAGCGCCCAGGCCCAGAGCGAGGTGAGGATGAAGTACTCGGTGAAGTGGGCGACCACGTGGCCGAAGTTGCCGATCCCCGGCGAGGGGTCGGACTGCGACGAGAAGTAGAAGATCACCGCCATCCACGCGATCGGCGCGAGGAAGCGGGCGCGGGGATCCAAGCTCAGGGACCTAGGCGCGTAGCTCGTCGAACAGCGTCCGCCAACGGGCCTCGTCGTGCTGCTCGGGGAGCTGGATGGTGATCCGGGTGGCGATGTCGCCGTAGCGGCGCTTGATCTCGGCGACCGCCTCCTCCGGCGTGCCGACCACGGCGAAGGCGTCGACCAGCTCGTCGTCGATCAGCGCCGACATCTGGTCCCACTCGCCCCGCTTCGTCATCGCCTTCAGCTCATCCTGCAGGTCGCCCCAGCCGTGGAGCTCGAGAACCGGGCGGTAGGCCGGGGTCGAGCCGTAGAAGGCGATCTGCTGCTTGATCGTCGCGATCCCCGCGGCGCGCTCATCCTCGGTGTCGGCGGCGACGACGAATGCCGGCGCGGTGATCTCGAAGCCCTCTCGGGTGCGCCCCGCCTTCTCGAAACCGCGCTCGAGCGCCGGTAGCGTCGCCTCGCGCAGGTAGCGCTCGGTAGAGAAGGCGTGGACCAGGACGCCGTCGGCGACCTCGCCCGCGGTCTCGGTCATCAGCGGCCCGACGGCGGCGAGCATGATCTGCGGGTTGCCGTGCGGGTTCGGGCCCGGGTTGAAGAACGGGGCCATCAGGGTGTGCGAGTAGAACTCGCCCTCGAAATCCAGCGGCGCGTCGGTCGCCCAGGTGTCCCAGATCGCGCGGATCGCAAGCACGAACTCGCGCATCCGCGCCGCCGGCTTCGACCACGGCATCGAGTAGCGGCGAGTGATGTGCGGCTTGATCTGCGAGCCCAGCCCGAGGGTGAAGCGCCCGCCCGACAGCGCCTGAACGTCGTTTGCCTGCAGCGCGACGGTCATCGGGTTGCGCGCGAAGGCGACGACGATCGAGGTCCCGATGCTGACGCTCTCGGTGCGCTCGGCGGCGATCGCGCAGGCGAGGAACGGATCGACCTGGGTCTCGAATGCCCACCAGCCGTCATAACCGTTGGCCTCGGCCTGCACGGCCGCGGCGCCGGCGGCGTCGATCGTCGGCTGGTATGTGCCCGCGTCGACCTTCATTCAGGGGACCCTATGGACCTCGAAAAGGTTTGTGCCCAGGTTCTGCTGGGGCAGCCCGGCGGTGATTGCGATCAGCTCGCCCGACTTGGCGACGCCCGTTTCGCGGGCAAGGCGGGCGCAGTCCTCGAGCAGCGCGGTGAGGCCCGTCCATTCGGGCTGCAGCGCGCATTGAACGCCGAACAGCAGGTTGAGGCGGCGCACCGTCTCGATGCGCGGCGAGATCGCGAGCACCGGGGTGCGCGGGCGGTGCGCGGAGACGAGCCGCGCCGTGCGCCCGCTGCGGGTGGGCACCACGATCGCGGCGAGCCCGAGCGTGTAGGTCGCGCCGACGGCGGCGCGGGCGACCGAGCTGGCGACGTCGGACGGGTCGTCGTCGACGCGGTTGAAGACCCAGCGGCCGTAGGGGAGGCCCGGTTCGGCCTCCCGCGCGACGCGATCCATCACCCGGACGGCCTCGGCCGGGTACTGGCCGACGGCGGTCTCCTCGGAGAGCATCACGGCGTCGGTGCCCTGATAGATCGCGCTCGCGACATCGGAGACCTCGGCCCGTGTCGGCCGCGGCGAGGCGACCATCGACGCGAGCATCTGGGTCGCCGTGATGGAGGCGATCGAGTACTTGCCCGCGAGCGCGAGGAGCTTGCGCTGGACCGTGGGCACCTGCTCGATCGGAAGCTCGATGCCGAGGTCGCCGCGGGCGATCATCACCCCGGCGGTCACCGCCTTGACAATCTCCTCGGCACGCTCGGCAGCCTGTGGCTTCTCGATCTTGGCGATCAGCGGGATGTCGGAGCCGCCTGTGCGGATCCGTCGCTCGACCGGCTCGAGGTCCTCGGCTCGGCGCACGAACGAGACGGCAAGCAGGTCGACCCCCTGGGCGACCGCGAAATCAACCCAGGCGAGGTCCTCGCGCCCGGCGGCTGGCAGCGCGACATCGGCGCCGGGCAGGTTCAGCCCCTGGTGGGAGGAAACGCGGCCGCCAACCTCGACCGCGCACCGGACCTCGGTCTCGTTCGTGTCGAGGACGCGCAGGCGGATGCGGCCGTCGGCCAGGTAGACGAGTCCATCCGCGGTCACCGCCGCGGGGAGCCCGGCGTAGGAGATCGGCAGGCGCTCCTCCGTGCCGAGCTCGTCGCCCTCGGTGAACAGCGTCACCTCGCTGCCGGGGCGCAGGCCGACGATCCCGTCCTCGACGTCGCCGATCCGCAACTTCGGGCCCGGGAGGTCGCCGAGGATCCCGACCTGCTTTCCGGACCGCTCGGCGGCCTCGCGCGCGCGGGCGACGTTCTCGGCGTGGTCTGCCTCGGCGCCGTGCGAGAAGTTCAGGCGGAAGACATCGGCGCCGGCCTCGATCAGCTCGACCATGCCTTCGACGGTGCGGGTCGCCGGGCCGATGGTGGCGACGATCTTGGTCCGGCGGTGGCTGGTCATCGCTCGGGCAGGATGGTGGTTGGCGCGTCGGAGGGGTCCTGCGACTGCGGGTCTGCAGGCGGCGTGGCGGACGCCGACGGCGGCGTCACGGCGTCGAACTCGGCCGTCGGGTGTGGCGTGTGGGTCGGCTCCGGGCCGTCGTCGGCCTCCAGCGCCTCGCCGGGAGCGAGCTCGAGTCGCTGCACGTAGGGCAGCCGCCAGGCGGCCCCCGCGAGGCCGAGGCCGAGCGCGACCGACAGCAGCGAGATGAACCATTGCCCGCCGGAGATCACCTCGAGGTCGAAGAACGTGCGCACGGGGTCGATCGCGAGGATCCCGGCGAAGATCGCGCCGAGGCCCGCGATCAGCGCGAGCATGTAGCTCTGGACGGTGATGTGCTCGCGACCTGGGCCGCGTTCGAGCAGCACGATGAAACAGAGGCCGAGAACGATCAGCGTTGTCGTCGCCGCGGTGCGACCCTCCTCGAGGGTGCCGCCGAAGACGCCGTCGACCAGGAAGAAGGACAGCAGCGACGCGATTCCCATCGCGATCCCGGCGGGGAAGGCAAACGCCGCGAGCGCCTTCAAGAGCCGGCCTCGGTAGAGCGGGCCCTCGCTGGGCGCGAGGGCGAGGACGAAGGAGGGGATCCCGATCGTGATCAGCGCGGCCACGGTGAGCTGACGCGGCAGGAACGGGAACGTGAAGTTGAAGACCGCCGCGAGGACGATCAGAAACGCGGCGTAGACCGACTTCGTCAGGTACAGGCGACCGAGGCGATGGATGTTGCGCGCGATCCTGCGCCCCTCGCCCACCGCGCGGGGGAGCATTGAGAACTGGTCGCGCAGGAGGACGATGTCGGCCACGCCCTTGGTGATCTGGCTGCCCGAGCCCATCGCCACCGCGAGCTTCGCCTGCTTGAGCGCCGGAACGTCGTTGACGCCGTCGCCGATCATCGCCGTGTAGCGGCCGCTTCTCGACAGCGCGTCGACCAGGAGCTTCTTCTGCTCGGGCGTGATCCGGCAGAAGACCGTGTTGCGCTCGGCGGCGTCGGCGAGGCCGCCGCGATCGGTCGGCAGCTGCGGGCCCTCGATCACGCCGACGTTCTCCGGGACGCCGACCGCATGCGCCACGGCGGTGACGGTCTCGCGGGCGTCGCCGGAAATCAGCTTGAGGTCGACCTCCTGCCCGCGCATGTAGGCGATCGTCTCGGCGGCGTCCGGGCGCAGCGTCTCCTCCAGCACCACCAGCGCGCGCGGCTCGAGTCGCGGGGGCGGCTCGGTCGCCGGGTCGTGGGGAAGGCCCCCGCGGGCCTCGCCGAAGGCGACGACACGACGGCCGGCGGAGGTGTGCTCGGCGAGGGTGCGCTCGAGGCCCTCCGGCAGCTCGAGGGCGCCCGCTTGCTTGAGGATGTCGGGCGCACCGATCACGTAGCTGGAGCCGTTGAGCGTGAGACCGCTCCACTTCCACTGCGAGGAGAACGGGACCTCGGCGCTCGGTCGCTCGGCATGCGCCGGGAACGCGGCCGCGATCGTCTCGAGCGTGCGATTGCGCTCGCCGGCGGAGGCGGCGAAGGTGCCGAGCGCCCGCTCCGCGTCGGCCGGGCCGGCCGGGTCGGCCGGCTCGACCTTGATCAGCTTCAGCGAGCCGTCGGTGAGCGTGCCGGTCTTGTCGACGCAGATGGTGTCGACGGCTGCGAGCGCCTCTGTCGCTGCCATCTGCTGCACGAGCGTGTTCTGGCGCGCCAGCCGCACCGCGGCGACGGCGAGGGTGACGCTCATCAGCAGGATGAGGCCCTCCGGGATCAGCGTCACGAGCCCGGCAGTTGCCTCCTGTGCCGCGTCGCGGAAGGCCTTGTCGTGGAGGCTGAATCCCAACAGGACGATGGCCCCGATCGGGATCAGGGCGATCGTCGTCGCGCGCAGGACGGTGTTGACCTCTTTTTGGAGCGGCGACTGCTCGTGGCGGAACTCGCGCGCCTCGCCGGCGATCTTCTCCGCGTAGCTGTCCTCGCGCACCGCGTCGACCTCGTAGTGACCTGAGCCGGACAGCGCGAAGGAACCGGAGAGCATGCGGTCGCCCACCCGCTTGCGGATGCCGTCGGACTCGCCCGTGAGCAGCGACTCGTCCACCGTCAGCCCACGGGTATCGATCAGTGCGCCGTCGGCGACGAGCTGGTCGCCGGGCTCAACGCGGACGACGTCGCCGGGCACGACCTCGTTGGCGACGAGCTCGATCGAGCGCCCGTCTCGCATCACCTTGGCCCGCGGGGCCACCAGGAGGGCGAGCTGATCGAGGGTCTCCTTCGCCTTCAGCTCCTGGCGGATCCCGATCGCTGAGTTGACGATCGCGATCACCCCGAAGAGCGCGTCGGCAAAGAGGCCGAGCGAGAGCATGAGGATGAAGAAGCCGCCGAGGACGGCGTTGAAGAGCGTGAGGACGTTGGCGCGGACGATGCTCGCCACCGAGCGGCTGTTGGGGGGCTCGGGCGGGCCGAGGCGGGCCAGCCGCCGTTCGGCCTCGGCGCTCGACAGCCCTCCGATCCCCTGGTCTGGCGCTGCCTCGCTCACGCGATCATTCATAGACGATCAGGTCCGGGGCGGGATCGAGCTTCAGCACGCGCTCCGGGCTCATCAGGTCGACGTCCTCGTTGTAGAAGAGCTTCAGTCCGGCGAACAGCCCGCTGCCCGCGGGCGGATAGAGGTCCTTGTACTTCGAGATCTTGTCCGCCCGGGCGCCGAAACCGTCGACGTTGATCACCGTGGCCAGCCCCGGTCGGGCGATCAGCTGGTCGCGGTTGGAGATCATCCCGACCGTGAACTGATGGACGACGAACAGCTTCTGCGGGAGCTGAGCCTGCGCCGTCACCGCGGCAAGGTGCGCTGAGATCCGGTTGACGGTGTCCGCGTCGACCGAGCCGATGACCTGCCCGGGGATCTCGTCGGGCGCGACGTGCCACTCGGGGTCGAGCGCGAGGCCGACATCGGGCTCGCGTACGAACCGGTCGAGCCTTGACGCCTCCTCGGTGAAGCTGCTGCGACCGGGCTGGATATCGAGCAGCAGCAGCGCCTGGTGGTTGCGAGCCACGCGCAGATAGCGGCTGATCGTCGATTCCGGCGTCTGGATCCGGTAGAGGCCGTCGTCTCCGGGCGACGAGGAGGCGACCGTCGCGAGCAGCTCGAGCACCGGCATCACCGGGCGCTCGTCCGTCGCGTAGGGCTCGGCCTGCTTCGCCAGCTGGTTCGCCGCGTGGCCCGGGGATCCGATTCCGAGGGCGCCGAGCTCCTCGCTGCCGGGCGCGCCGTAGAAGGCGACGAGGCGGTGATCGGGCAGCAGCTCGCGACCGCCTCCAGGGAGCTGGGGCAACTCGGCGCCGGTGCTCTGGGCCCCGTCGACGGGGTTGGGCGAGCCGCTGCCGCTGATCAGACCGATGAGGAAGGCCACGAACGCGACCACGCCCGCAATCAGGACCGCCAGGCGCCGCCGTTGTTCCATCGATCGGGACTTGATGGTCGCGAACGATACGATCGCCCGGCGTGCAGGCGGCTGAAGGCCCCACAACCTCCGGGGAAGCGCTCTCGGTCGAGTTCCGCGAGGCCACCAAGCGCTATCCCGGCGCGGCACACCCCGCTGTCGACAAGCTCAGCCTCGAGGTGCCCGCCGGAGACATCTGCGTGCTCGTCGGCCCATCGGGCTGCGGCAAGACCACGGCGATGCGGATGGCCAACCGGATGGTGGAGATCACCGATGGCGACATCCTCATCGGCGACCGCTCGGTTCGCGACCGCGACCCGGCCGAGTTGCGGCGAGAGGTGGGCTACGTGATTCAGCAGATCGGTCTCTTTCCGCACCGCACGATCCTCGAGAACATCGCGACGGTCCCCCGGCTCTTGGGCTGGAAGCACGAGCGCGCCCACGCTCGCGCCGTCGAGCTCCTCGAGCTGATCGGCCTGGATCCGGACGTCGGCGACCGTTATCCGGCGGAGCTGTCGGGCGGCCAGCAGCAGCGGGTCGGCGTTGCCCGCGCGCTCGCCGTCAACCCGGGCGTGATGTTGATGGACGAGCCGTTCGGAGCCGTCGATCCGATCAATCGCGAACGTCTGCAGAACGAGTTCCTGCGCCTGCAGGCCGAGCTGCGCAAGACGATCATTTTCGTCACCCACGACATCGACGAGGCGATCAAGATGGGCGACCGGATCGCGATCCTCAAGCAGGGCGGGCACCTCGCGCAGTACGCGACGCCCGCCGAGTTGCTGATGTCGCCGGCGGACGGCTTCGTCGAGGACTTCGTCGGCGCCGACCGCGCGCTCAAGCGGCTCTCGCTCATGCGCGTCTCGGACATCGATCTCTGGCAGGCGCCGCTTGCCCACGTCGGACAGGCCACGGCAGAGGTCCGGGCGAAGCTGGTGGACGCCGAGGTTCCTCACGCCCTCCTGATCGACTCGGACAGGCGCCCGCTTGGCTGGCTTTCTGAATCCGACCTCGCGGCCGACGTCGTGCCCGCGCGGGCGGACAGCCCGCCGGATCCGGTGCTCGACCTCGCCGACGTGATGCGCGACGCGCTCTCCGACCTCCTCCAGGCCGAGACGCGCTATGCGCCGGTCGTCGACGCTCGTGGCGCCATCGCCGGGGTTCTCTCGGTCGAGATCATCTCCGAGTTCCTGACGTCCGACGAGGCTCTGACGGACGAGCACTCGGCCGCCGATCGTCCGCTCGCCTCGACCGACTCGTGATGGCCGCGCTCGCCACGGTGCTGCCCCTGGCCGACGGCGCTGGTGGCTTCGTCCGTGAGCCCGGGCAGGGGGCGACGACCTGCGTGGGCAAGAACACGACGATCTGCCTCGACTACGTCTGGGATCACATCGGCGACTACGTGAGCCCGACGCTCGAGCACCTGGCGATTGTCCTTGCCTCGGTCGCGATCGGTTTCGTGTTCGCCTTCGGCCTCGTCGTGATCTCGCATCGCCGGCGCTGGTTGATCCCCGCGTTTACGGGAATCACGGGCGTGATCTACACGATCCCCTCGGTCGCGCTCTTTCTACTGTTGCTGCCCATCACCGGCCGTGGGAACGTCACGGCGGTCATTGCGCTCTTCCTCTACACGCTCCAGATCATCTACCGCAACATCGTTGCCGGCCTCGCCAATGTCCCGGCGGCGACCAAGGACGCGGGCCGCGGGATGGGGATGACCGACCAGCAGTTGTTTCGCCGGGTCGAGTTGCCGCTCGCGGTGCCTGAGATCATCGCCGGCGTTCGGATCGCGACCGTCTCCACCGTCGCGATCGCGAGCCTCGCGGTCTTCGCCGGGGGCGGCGGTCTTGGGCAGCCGCTGTACTTTGCGATCCAGCAGGGCCTGTTCAAGACCGGCATCTTCATTCCGGTCGTGATCCTGCTCGCGATGGCGGTGCTCCTCGACCTCGGCCTGATGCTGATCCAGGGCCGGCTGTCGCGCTGGCGCTCCCCGCGTGCGGAGGGAAGACGCGGGTTTGTCAAACGCATCCTCGGCACCGGCCAGATGGAGTCCGCATGAGCCTCCCGGTCGCCGATGTGTTCTCGTCTTTCGGGGGCGCCATCGACTTCATCTTCAGCCCGCGCATCGGGCCGGGCGGCGTCGAGGTGGGAGGGATCTCCGACGTCCTCACCCTGCTCTGGACGCACGTCTGGATCAGCGTCGTCGCTCTCGCCGCCTCGATTACGGTCGCGCTTCCGCTCGGCGTCTGGCTCGGACATCGCGGGTCAGGCGAGGGTCTCGCCGTTGCGATCGGCAACGCCGGGCGGGCCATTCCCGAGCTCGGGCTGATCGCGATCGTCGCCGCGTTCATCGGTGTCGGGGTGTTCAACCTGACGATCGCCCTGCTGGTACTCGGGATCCCCCCGATCCTCACCAACGCCTTCGTCGGGGTTCGCCAGGTCGACCGCGACGCCGTCGAGGCGGCTCGAGGGATCGGCATGACCGAGTTCGAGGTGGTTCGCAAGGTCGAGATGCCGCTTGCGGTGCCGACGATCATGGCGGGGGTGCGCACGGCTGCGGTCAACATCATCGCCACAGCGACGATCGCGCCACTGGTCGGCGTCGTGACCCTCGGCGACTACATCATCAATGGCGCGAACTACGGCCCCGAGGGCGTGCTGGCTGGCGCGATCCTCGTCGCCCTGCTGGCGGTTACGTTCGAGCTCCTGCTCGCCGGCGTCCAGCGGTTGCTCACGCCGAAGGGGTTGACGCTGGCTCGGCGGCGTGCCGAGGCGACCGCTTAGGATCAGCGGGGCATCCGCGAATGGCGGACTTCACACGAGAGGGAGAGCACAAGTCAGATGAGTACCCACCCCCGTATGCGAGCGCTGTTCGCGTTATTTGCCGTGCTCGTGCTCGGTCTTGCGATCGCCGCCTGTGGCAGCGACAGCTCAAGCAGCACGAGTGCCGACACCGGTGGCAGCACCACGGCGTCGGGCGACAACCTGATTCAGTCGAACCCGGACAACGGCTCCATCAAGCTGACGATTGGGTCGAAGAACTTCACCGAGCAGTACATCCTGGGGGAGATCTACGCGCAGGCGCTCTCGGCGGCCGGCTATGACGTCGACACCGACCTGAACCTGGGCGACGAGCAGGTCGCGCTCAAGGCTCTTCAGAACGGTGACATCAGCGGCTATCCCGAGTACACGTCGACGGCGCTGACGTCGTTCTTCAAATTCAACCCCGAGGACGTCCCGGGAGATGCTCAGCAGGCCTTCGACGAGACGAAGGACGACTTCGCAAATCTCGGCCTCGAGGCGTTCCCGCCGACGCCGTTCTCGAGCGCGAACGCGGTCGGGATGCTGAAGTCGAAGGCCGACGAGCTCGGGATCACCAAGATCTCCGACCTCGCCGATCACCAGGACCTGAAGCTCTACGGCTCGCCCGAGTGCCGTCAGCGGATCGACTGCCTCGCCGGGCTCGAGAAGTACTACGGGCTCGACGGTCTGCGTGACAACTTCACGCCGATCGACATCGGCCTGCGCTACGACGTGCTCGACAAGGGCCAGGCCGACCTGTCGATCATCTTCACGACCGACGCGCAGCTGTTCACCTCGGACAAGTACGTGACGCTCACCGACGACAAGCACGTGCTGCCCGCCGGCAACGTGATCTTCATCGCGAGCAAGGACGCGGTCGACCAGGCCGGTCCGGACTTCGGCGCCACGATCGAGAAGGTCCAGAGCAGCCTCTCGCTCCCCGTGATGCAGGAGCTCAACTCGCGCGTCGACATCGACAAGGAGAAGCCGGAGGAGGCTGCCAAGCAGTACCTCCAGCAGTTCGGCTACATCCAGTAACGCTCGTCAATCACCCGGCGGCGTCGCAGGCGCCGCCGGGTGATATGACTCCGGGTGGGGCCAGCGCCAGCCAGGCGGTGGCAGTACGGGTTAGGGACGGATTTGACCGAGGTCGAGTTCTCGCGGCGTTCCTTCATGGCGCGCGCTGGCGCGCTCGGAGTCGCAACCGCGCTCGCGCAGCTGCCGGCGCTGCTCGACGCGAAGGGGTTGCTCGCGCAGGCGCGTGCCGCCGGCCCGGATGTGGTCCGTGACACGCTCAGCGGCCTGCTCGCGTTCATCATCCCCGGCGACGACGACTACTCGGCGGCGCAGGGCACGCCGGCGAAGGGCCCGGGCGCGATCGGCGCCGGGACGCTGGAGCCGTTTATCGCTGCGCTCGATGAGTTCGTCCCGGCGTCGGCCGCCGGCCAGACCGCGACCGTCCCCGCCTCCGGGGGCGTCGCGACGCTGCTGAACTCGTACGCGCTGCAGGTCAATCCGGGCGCGACGGGCCCCTTCCTGGCGCCGTTCTCGAACCTCCCGTTCGCCGACAAGGCCCAGGTCTTCCGGCTCTTCGAAGCCGACGAGACGGTCACCGACATCGTCCCGGAGCTCAAGTTCGTCGCCGGAATCCTCCCCGGGTTCATCGGGTTCATGGCCTCATCGGAGGTCGGCGTGTACGACCCGTCGACCAAGGAGCTGAGCGGCAGGCCGGTCGCCTGGAAGCTCATGCACTACGGCGGCCCGGCGGAGGGCCACCCAGAGCTCATCGGCTACTACCAGGGGCGCCGCCGCGTGCGTGGGAGCCGCTGATGCGCGACGTGATCGTGATCGGCGCGGGCGGCGGCGGCCCGGTGGTCGCCAAGGAGCTCGCCAGCCGCGGCCTCGACGTCCTGTTGCTCGAGGGTGGCGCGCGCCACCTGCACCCGGAGAGTGAGTGGACCCACCTCGAAAACGACGCGAACAACCCGGTCACCGGCTATCTGCGCGTCGGGCCCGGCGACCGCAGCCAGCCCGCGTGGCTGCGCGAGATCCCGCAGAACTCGTTCCTGTGGCAGGTCGCCGGCGTCGGTGGGACCACGCTCCACTACTACGGCAACTGCCCGCGGGCGCTGCCCGGCGTCTTTCACGGGTATCGCGGTGCCGATGCCGATCAGTACGACCGCGCCCACGAGTTCCCGTTCGGCTACCGCGACCTGATCCCGTACTACGAGTGGGTCGAGCACACGCTTCCAGTGCAGACCGCGGCGATGGGGACGAAGGAGCAGACCTTCCTCCACGGCGCGGCCAAACTTGGGCTGCCGGTGCAGAAGTCAAAGGACGTGCACCGCGCGACCCATCGCCCGCAGGAGAACGCGATCCTCCAGCCGCACGGCACCGCCGGACGGACTGGGGACGCGGAGCAGCTGCGCTACCCCCAAGCGCGCGGCTGCACCTTCTGCGGGTTTTGCTTTCAGGGCTGTTACGAGCCCCGCGGGGCGCCGCGCAACCTCACCGCGAAGCGTTCGACCGACAACTCCTACGTGCCGATGGCGCTGACCGCCGACGCCTGGCACGCGGGCGGCAGGGCGGCGACGCTGATCGCCGACGCGTTCGTGACGAAGATCGAGTTCGACCAGCAGGGCGGCGAGACCGTCGCCCGCGCGGTCACCTGGCGGGACACGAACACCGGGGACACCCAGACCGAGGAGGGCTCGGTGATCGTGATGGCCGGCGGCTGCGTCGAGAACCCGCGGCTGTGGCTCAACTCGGGGCTGCCCAACCCCAACGACTGGGTGGGGCGCGGGATGACCGATCACGCCTTCGACTTCATCACCGGTGAGTTCGACCGCTACACCGGTTCGAGCAAGGGCCCGGGCTCAGGCGCACGCTGCGACTTCCCCGGGTTCGGCGGCCTGGAGAACGTTGGCCTGCCACCCGCGATCCAGGTCTTCGGCGCCAACTTCTCCGACTCCGGCATGTCGGGTCTCTACGACAACGATTCGCCGGTCGGCAAGGCGGGCGCCGACACCCTCGGGCGCTTCGTCGGTCCCGATCTGCGACGGCTCATGGAGAACGGCGTCGATCGACTGTTGAACGTCCTCGTGATCACCGACGACGACGTTCAGCCCGACAACCGCGTCTCGGTCTCGGCCGAGCTTCCGCCCGACGCGAACGGCTCGATCCCGAAGGTCGCCCTCGACGGCCGCGCTCGCACGAAGCGCACCCAGCGCAACCGCGAGAAGATGGCGCGCAAGGCCGTCCAGCTGCTGCGCAACGCAGGCGCGAAGAAGGTGCACCGCTGGAACTTCCCGCCGCTGATCCTCCACGTGCAGTCGACGATGCGCATGGGAGCCGACGCCTCGAATTCCGTGCTCGACCCGACCGGCGAGGCGCGCTTCGTGCAGCGCCTGTTCATCGCCGACAACTCCGCGCTGGCGAACTGCCTGGGAGGGCCGAACCCGACGCTGACCACCCAGGCGCTCGCCACGCGCACGGCCGAGCAGATCTTCGCGAAGTACTTCGATGGCGACGGCTGGGTCGCCAGCGAATCGCCGGTCGTCTCAACGAACCACAAGGTCACGCACGCCGTCATCGCCCGCGGGCTCTAGCCAAAGCGCTTTATCGGGTATACCCCGCGTGTGAGCAGCGCGGCCATCCTCGACATCGACGGCACGCTCGTCGACTCCAACTACCAGCACGCGATCGGCTGGTACCGGGCTTTTCGCGACCACGACCTGACGCCGCCCATCTGGCGCATCCACCGCCACATCGGCATGGGCGGCGACCAGCTGATCGCGGCGGTCGCCGGCGACGACGTCGAGCGCGAGCACGGCGATTCGCTCCGCGAGGCCGAGGGCAAGCACTACGCCGAGCTGATCGGCGAGGTGCGGGCGGTCGAGGGCGCGACGGAGCTCATCGCCGACCTGCACGATCGCGGCCACGAGGTCGTCCTCGCCTCCTCGGCCAAGGAGGAGGACACCGAGCACTACATCGACCTCCTCAACGCCCGCGACCTCCTGAGCGCCTACACAACCTCGGCTGACGTCGAGCAGACCAAGCCCGCCCCCGACCTCGTCGCTGTCGCCATGCAGAAGGCCGGCGCCCTGTCAGCGGTGATGGTGGGCGACTCGACATGGGACATCGAGGCCGCGGCCCGCGCCGACGTCAAGACCCTGGCCGTGATCACCGGTGGCTTCAGCGAGGCCGAGCTGCGCGATGCGGGCGCGATCGACGTCTTCGAGTCCGTGGACGACCTGCGCGAAAAGCTCGACCTGACGCCGCTGCGCCGGGCATAACGGGCGCGACCATGCGAGAAGCAGGGAGGGAGCCGCACTGGACGCGCGCCATCAAGGCGGCTGGAGCCCGGAACCCGTCGAAGGGTGTCCCTCGCTCCGTGCTACAGCACGGCACGCGGGACACCGATGGACCTTCGTCGCCGTTGCGTGTGACCGAAGGGACCCGCTTTGTGGCTAGGCCGGGACGCGGTCCGCGGCCAGGACGGCGTCGAGGAGGCCCGGGAAGCGGGCGTCGAGGTCGTCACGCCGCAGGGTGCTCATCCGGGAGGTGCCCCGCACTTCCTGGGCGATCAGGCCCGCTTCGCGCAGGACGCGGAAGTGGTGGGTTTTAGTCGACTTCGAGATGTCGAGGCCGAACGAGCCGCAGGGACGCGGCGTGGGATCCTCGGCGAGCGCGCGGACGATTGTCAGCCGCTGCGGATCGCTGAGTGCGTGCAGGACCCGGTCTAGCTGGAGCTCCTCGCGGGACGGGACTTCGGTTTCCATGTTCTCTCTCATGGTACGACGATCATCGTACAAACTGGTACGATACTCATCGTACTACGGAAAGAGGACCGCTTTGACGATCGACCCGAACCCACCTGTCAGCACCCCCGAGCAGGCGCGCCGCAAGGCTCGCGGCGTCCGGCGCGCGCTTGCCGTGGAGGCCGCCTACCTGCGCGAGCTTTCAAAGAGCGGCGCCGGTCACAAAATGGGGCGCCCAGTCGTCTTATAGGTAATGCGTCTTACTCGTTCGACAGCCCTTCTGATCGTGGTCTGCCTCGCGCAGTTCATGGTCATCCTCGACGTCTCGATCGTGAACGTCGCGCTGCCGTCGATCCACGACGGGCTCGGCTTCTCCGAGACCGGGCTGCAGTGGGTCGTCAACGCCTACACGCTGACCTTCGCCGGCTTCCTGCTGCTCGGCGGTCGCGCATCCGACCTGCTCGGCCGCCGGCGCGTCTTCCTCGTCGGCATTGCGCTTTTCGGGGCCGCCTCGTTGGTCTGCGCCATCGCCCAGAACCAGGGGATGCTGCTCGGCGCTCGCGCCCTGCAGGGCATCGGCGCCGCGGTGATCTCGCCCGCGAGCCTCGCGATCATCGCGAGCTCCTTCGCCGAGGGTCACGAGCGCAACCGCGCGCTCGGCGCCTGGAGCGCGATGGCCGGACTCGGCGGAACCTCGGGCGTGCTGCTGGGCGGCCTGCTCACCGACGTCTTCGACTGGCCCGCAATCTTCCTCATCAACGCCCCGATCGCGGCCGCGGTCGTCTTCTTTGGCCTGCGTTTGATCGCGCCCGATGAGGCGTCGTCGTCCGAGCGCGACTACGACGCCGCCGGCGCGTTCACCGTCACGGCCGGCCTGACCGCGGTCGTATTCGGGATCGTTCGCACCGACGTCCTCGGTTGGGGCGCGCTCGGCGTCTGGGTGCCGATCGGCATCGGGGTGGCGCTTCTGGGCGCCTTCGTCCTGATCGAGGCGCGCTTCGCGCGCTCGCCGCTGATGCCGCTGCGGATCTTCGCGCTGCCCGCCCTGCGAGCGGCGAACGTCGTGATCCTGCTGCTCGGTGCCGCGCTGTTCGCGATGTGGTTCTTCCTCTCGCTCTTCCTGCAGCAGGTGCTCGGCCACAGCCCGCTCGAGACGGGCCTCGACTTCCTGCCGATGACGCTGTCGATCGTCGCCGCGGCGACGCTCGCGCCCCGCCTGGTCGATCGTTTCGGCGCGAAGGTGGTGCTGACGGCCGGGATGCTCTTTGCCGCGACCGGGCTCGCGATCCTCGGACAGCTCAGCCCGAGCACGGGCTACGTGCCGGTCGTGCTCTTCGGCGGGATCATCGCCGCGATCGGCCTCGGCACCTCGATGGTGCCCGCGACGATCGCCGCTGTCCAGGGCGTCCCGCGCCACGAGACGGGGCTTGCCTCGGGAATGGTCAACACCTCGCGGCTCGTCGGCGGCGCCCTCGGCCTCGCCGCCCTGTCGACGATCGCGACATCGCATGCGACGACGCAGGTCGCCGCGGGAGCCAGCGCGCTGGGCGCTCAGACAGACGGCTACTCGCTCGCGCTGCTCCTGGGCTCCGGTCTGTGCCTGCTCGGCGCGCTCGCCGCAGCGCTGATGCTGCCCCGCCGCCGCGCCGCGCACGCGGACGCGGTCGCGGTTGCCGCTGAGCCAAGCTAACTCGCATCGGATAGCGTCCGGCGCCGCATGGCGCTGAAGCTAGGCATCAACCTCGGTTACTGGGGGATCGGCCCGAAGGGCGACGAAGCGCTCGAGCTCGTCCGGTCGTGCGAGAGCAACGGCTTTGACTCCGTCTGGGTCGCCGAGTCCTACGGCTCCGATGTCGTCTCGGTGCTCGCCTGGCTCGCGCCACAGACCGAGACGATCAAGCTTGGCGCGGCGATCATGCAGGTGCCCGCACGTCCGCCGGCCGCGGCGGCCATGGCCGGCGCGACGATCGACGAGCTCTCGGGCGGCCGCTTCATCTTCGGGTTCGGTCCGTCGGGGCCGCAGGTTTCGGAGGGCTGGTACGGGGTCGAATACGCGAAGCCCTGGGGCCGCACCCGCGAGTACATCGAGATCGTGCGCGAGATCATCGCCCGCAAGGGCCCGCTCGAGCACAAGGGCAAGCACTACACGCTGCCGATCGAGGGCCCGAACACGACGGGGGAGGGCAAGGCGCTCAAGCTCAACTTCCACCCGCTGCGCAACGAGATCCCGGTCTTCGTCGGCGCGATCGGGCGCAAGTCGGTCGAGATGGCCGCGGAGATCTGCGACGGCTGGATCCCGATCTTCTTTAGCGCCGACGCCTTCGAGGAGACGTGGGGCGAGCACCTCGAGGCCGGTTTCGCCAAGGGCGGGCGCACCCGCTCAGACCTCGAGATCTCGCCGTCGGTGCAGGTCGCGATCGACGGCGACCTCGAAGCGGCGCGTGCCGTCGTCAAGGCGGGGCTGCTGCTTTACCTGGGTGGCATGGGGTCGCGCGAGACCAACTTCTACGTCGACCTCACCCACCGCTTCGGGTTCGGCGAGGTCGCCGACGAGGTTCAGGGGCTCTTCCTCGACGGCAAGCGCGACGAGGCCTACAAGGCGATTCCCGACGAGCTCGTCGACGCAACGGCGCTGATCGGCAGCGAGGACGAGGTCGCCGAGCGGATCGCCAGGTTCGAGGCCGCCGGCGTCGATCGCCTGATTCTCTCGGCGATCCACCTGGACCCTGCGCAGCGGCTCCACACCGTCGAGCGCGTTGCGGCGCTCGTCGGCACCACGGCCGCGGCCTGAGCTGAGCCTAAGATCCGCCCGATGGCGGATGCGGATCTGAAGACGGGGAGCGTCTTCGCCGGCCACCGAATTGAGGGCGTCGCCGGCCGTGGCGGGATGGGCATCGTCTATCGCGCCACGCATCTGGCGCTCGACCACCTCGTCGCACTCAAGGTGATCTCGCCCGCGCTCGCCTCGGACGAGCGCTTCCGCCGGCGCTTCGAGGAGGAGTCGCGCATCGCCGTCTCGATCCGCCACCCGAACGTCGTCCCGATTCACCACGCCGGCGAGGAGAACGGCCTGCTGTTCGTGACGATGGACCTCATCGACGGCACGGATCTGCGCGGGCTCCTCAACCGCGAGGGCCCGATCGAGCCGCGCCGCGCCGCCCGCATCATCACCGAGGTGGCCGCCGCGCTCGACGCCGCGCACGCGCGCGGCCTCGTGCATCGCGACATCAAGCCGGGCAACATCCTCATCGAGGGCTCCGGGCCGAGTGAGCACATCTACCTCACCGACTTCGGTCTCGCCCGCCTGGTCGACGCGACCACCGGCGTCACCGCAACCGGGGCCTTCGTCGGCACGCTCGATTACGTCGCGCCCGAGCAGATCCGCGGCGAGCGCGTCGACGCTCGCGCCGATGTCTACGCGCTCGGGTGCGTGCTCTTCGAGCTGCTCACCGGCAACCCGCCGTTTGCCGCGCGCGACGACAAGGTCGCGAAGATGTACGCGCATCTGGAGGAGGACGCACCGAGCCTGCGCGTCCTGCATCCCGAGCTGCCCGCCGGGCTGGACCTCGTGCTGAAGCGAGCGCTCGCCAAGGATCCGGCCGACCGCTTCCCCTCGGCCGGCGACCTCGCGCGGGCTGTCGAGGCCGCCGTCGAGGGCGGTCAGACGATGGAAGCCGAGCGCAGCGTCGGCATCGGACCGGCCGCACCCGGCCCGCCCGAGGCGACGACCACCGCCGAGCGGCTGCGTGACGAGTCCACGGTGGCGGCTCCGCCTCCAAAGGCTGAGCGTCGCTCGCGTACCGGACTCTTCGTACTGGGCGGAATCGCAGTCGCCGCGATCGTTGTCGTGATCGTCGTCGCGTCGGGGGGCGGGGGTGGGGGTGGCGCGGAGAGCTCTCGTTCGACCTCAACCTCCGACGCGAAGACGACAACCACTGCCGCCGCGCCGGACGCTTCGGTCGCACAAGCGGCGGTGGCCGTCGGCAAGCTCCCGGTCAATCTCGCCCACGGCCAGGAAGGGCTCTGGGTCACGAACCGCGTCGGGGGCTCGCTCTCGCTCGTGGACGGCGATCCCGGCAAGCAGATCAATGAGTTCTCGCTGGGCCTCAAGCCCGAGGGTGTCACCGTCGGCGACGGTTCCATCTGGGTTGCCGCCTACAGCCAACCGACGATTCTGCGGGTGAATCCCGACGACGGCTCGGTTCAAAGCCGGATTGCCGTCGGCGCCCCGCCCGGCAACGTCGCGTTCGCGCACGGCTCGATCTGGGTCGCAAACAGCGGCGCCGACACGCTCTCGAAGGTGGACACCTCCACCGGGTCGGTGAAGACGGTTCAGGTGGGCTCGAATCCCTACGGGCTCGCGGCGGGCGACGGCGGGATCTGGGTAACCAACCGCGGCGACGGCACGGTGCAGAGGATCAACACCCTCAACGGGCATCCCGACGACCCGATCGCGGTTGGAGCCAATCCGAAGGGCATCGCCGTCGCCAACGGCACCGAGTGGGTGGCGAACTCAGACGATGGGACGGTCACGCCGGTCGTCAACGGGGTTGCCGGCAAGACGATCCCCGTCGGACCTGAGCCGCGCGGTGTCGCGGCCGGCTTCGGGTCGGTCTGGGTCGCAATCGGCGGCGGTGATGCGGTCGCGAGGATCGACCCGAAGACGGCCAAGGTGGCCCAGACGATCGACGTCGGCCACGGTCCGGAGGGGATCACCGTTGGCCCGAAGAGCGTGTGGGTGGCCAACGGTCAGGACAACACGCTCACGCGCATAGATCCTGGCGTGGCCGAATAGGGGGCTTGACAGAGCGGCGTTTCTGCCTAACGTGGTCACCGAATGCAGGGACGCGTTCTGCGCATCGGAGCAGCATCGCTGCTAGTAAGCCTCGCGAGCGTGGTCTCGGCGACCTCGGGGTTCGCGGACGGCACGGCGACTTTCTCGAACGCCGCCGCCATCACGATCAACGACGACGCCATCGCGTCGCCGTATCCATCGCCGATCACCGTCTCTGGTCTCGCGGGCAAGGTCGCCGATGTCAACGTGACGATCGCGGGGTTCACCCACGGCTTCCCCGACGACGTCGGCATCGTCCTCGTCGGACCTGGCGGCCAGGCGATGTCGATCATGAACGCGGCCGGCAGTGGCCTGGACGTCACCGCAGCGACGATGATCTTCGATGATCAGGCGGCCACTCAGATACCGGACCTGACGGCCTGGTCGACCGGAGTCTTCCGGCCGGCCGACTACTGGAACGGTGCCTTTTTCCCAGCGCCGGGACCCGAGAGTGCATTTGCAAAGGCCGCCCCGGCCGGATCGGCGACGCTCGACGGCACGTTTGTCGGGACCAACCCGAACGGCGTCTGGAGCCTCTACGTTCGTGACTTCGGTGCCGGCGACACTGGCACGATCTCTGGCGGCTGGTCGATCCAGGTGACGACCGATTCGACGGACCCCCACGGGACGATCACGTCGGGGCCGAACGGCCTGACCCGGGATGCGAATCCCACGTTCACGTTCAGCGCCACCGAACCCGCCACGTTTATGTGCAGCCTTGACAACGCGGTGTTCACCGCGTGCACCTCGCCCAAGGCCTACGCGGGCCTGAGCGAGGGCACGCATATCCTCGCGGTGCAGGACACCGATTTGGCGCAGAACGTCGATCCGTCGCTGGCCACGCGCATCTTCACGGTCGACACAACCGCACCGACGACGTCGATCGACTCCGGTCCCTCGGATGTGGTCACGTCCTCGGCCGCGAGCTTTGACTTCTCAAGCAGCGAGACCGCCAGCTTCCAGTGCAAGCTCGACGGTGGAGCCTTCTCTGACTGCACGTCGCCCCAGGGCTACAGCGGTCTTGCTGACGGGCTCCATGTCTTCCAGCTCCGCGCAACCGACGCCGCGGGCAACGCCGACACCACCGGCGCATCGCGTGCGTTCACCGTGCAGCGCGCACTCCCCGGCCCACCAGCCGATACCGCCAACCCCGCCGCCTCGGTGACGAAGCCCAGGGTCAAGAAGGGCAAGACGAAAGCAACGATCTCTTTCACCGGCGCGGACAACTCGAGCGGCGGCCTGAGCTTCATGTGCTCGCTGGACGGCAACGCCGCCAGCACCTGCACTTCACCAACGACCTACAAGCACTTAAAGCCCGGCACCCACAGCTTCTTTGTCGTCGCCCAGGACCCGACCGGCAATCTCAGCGCCCCGGCGACGACAAGCTTCAAGGTCAGGCCGAAGAAGAAGTAGCGCGCGCATCCCGCGCAGCCGGTACAACGGCCGCGGGAATCAACGACCTGGGTTAGTGGGAGGTCCTTGCGCGGGAAGCGCTCAGGCCGCCATTGACGCCTGTCTGATGCGCGATTAGGCTCCGCCTCGGTATCGAAGTCCATTCCCAAGGAGGGGAACGTGAGATTCAAGGTGGCCGCACTGGTGCTGTGCGTCGGGCTCGTGCTCGCGACCGCTGCATCGGCAGGGAAGACGATCAAGAAGACCTACAAGCTGTCGAGCGGCGACAGCACGCCGGCGTACTCCCTGGAGATCCAGATGAAGGGCCGCAAGAAGTCGAGCCTGAGCCCGAAGGCGGCCAGCAACTTCGCCGCAAAGGGCGTCGAGTACACATGCGCGGACGGGCAAACGGGCACGATTGACCTCGCGGTAAAGGGCCCGTTCAAGCTCACCCGCCTGACCGAAACCAACCCGCCCGACATGACCTGGAGCGCCAGCGGCACGGACGCGAACGACGTTGCCTACACGCTCGATAACGCGATCGTGGAGAGCTCGGGCAAGATCGCCAGCGGCGACCTGGGCATCGGCACCCTCACGAGACCGAGCACGGCGACGCCGCCAACCACAACGTGTGACACCTCGAACTTCCTCTCGTACTCGGTGATGAAATGAGCGGAGCGCGCGCCTAGAGCTCGCGCTCTGAGATCAACCCGCTCTGAAGCGCCCGCTCGACGAGAGCGATGCGCTTCTGGTTCTGGGGAAGGTCCTCGACGCCGAACTTCTCGAACAGGGCCCGGAGGTGGGTCTTGACCGCGTCGACGCTGAGGAAGAGCTCCTCGGCGATCTGAGCGTTTGTCGCCGGGCTGGCGAACGCGGCGCCGTCCTTGTAAGGCCGGCACAGCGCGACCAGGACGCGCCGCTGAGCGGGGGAGACACCAGCCGCCGTCAGCGCATTGCCTGAGAGGACGGTCTCGGTCGAGCCGACTGCGCCAGCAGGGGCGCGAAAGATGATCCGAGTGCGTCCGACGCGAATCGTGTCGGTGTCGCGCAGCCGGCGCCTGCCGCTGACCCGCTCCTCGTTGACGAACGACCCGTTTCGCGAGAGGCCGTCGTCGACGAGCGTGCACTCGCTGCCGACGAGCTCCAGCTGGGCGTGCAGGCTGGACACCTCGGGGTCCCAGCCGAGACTGATGTCGGCCGAGTCGCTGCGCCCGATCCACATGGACTCGACCTCGGGGCCGATCACGACAAGCGCCTGCTCGTCCTCCGCATCGCGGTGCACGAGAAACGGCCGACCGAGGCGCTCGGCCTCGATCTGTGCCTTGAGCTCCGCGGCGCTGCGCGCCCGCGGGTCGGTGTCGCCTGCCTCCATGCCGCAAATCTAGTCTGGCCGGGTTGCACCCCGGGCACGGGGCGGATAGGTTGGCCATGTCTTGTCCAGGATGATCACCAGTGTCGGGCTGGGTGTCATGAGCCTGCTGGTCTGCGTGCCGGCTGCTCTCGGCGCCTCGCAGACGTTCACGAGCTCGACGGCGATGACGCTCCCGGCTTTTGGCAACGCCTCGGTCTATCCGTCGACGATCGACGTCAGCGGTCTCGCCGGGTCGATCACGGACGTCAACGTGGAGCTCAAGGGCATCAGCGACTCCGACGTCTCCGAGGTGAGCGCGGTAGTGATCGCGCCGGGCGGCCAGTCCCTCGGAATCATCGATGGGGCCGGAGTGCTAGCGGGAGGTAGCCACAGCGTCAGCGACCTCGACTTCCTGCTCGACGACCAGGCGGCCGCGACCTTCTCCGACAACTCAGTCCCCTCCGCGAGCGGCAGCTTCAGGCCGCATTTCTTCCAGATCAGGGACTTCCCTGCGCCCGGCCCACGCAGCAGCTATGGCGAGCCGGCGACGCTCGGCGCGGATACGTTCGCGTCCATCTTCAACGGCACCGTGCCAACCGGCACCTGGAGCCTTTTCGTGCACCAGTTCGGCGGGGGGACCGGCGCGATCGCGCGCGGCTGGAGCATCCAGATCACCACCGACGCGCCGGATCCGACTCCGACGGACCCGACGCCGACGCCCACAGATCCGACGCCACCGGTGGTGACGCCGTCTGCGGACACGGCGAAGCCGACGGTGCGGATCTCGAAGGTCACGACGAAGAAGGGCAAGCGCAAGGCGACCGTCGAGTTCAGCGGCGCTGACGATCGGACGGCGGCAGCAGCGCTGACGTTCACCTGCCAGCTCGACTCCGAGCCGGCGGGCGCCTGCAGTTCGCCGGCGACCTTCAAGGGCCTGCGGTTCGGCAAGCACACGATCGCGGTTCGCTCTGTCGATGGCGCGGGGAACGCCAGCGACCCGGCAAGCGACAGCTTCAAGATCAAGCGCAAGCCCAAGCACCACTGAGCCACTGTCATCGGCTGAGACGCAGTCCGTTACGCTGCCGTCCGCTTTTCCTGCTGGATGAACGTCGGGGTCCCCAAAGAAACCGCACAAGCGGAGCGCCGGGTCGCGCTGGTCCCGGACGTCGTCGCGTCGCTGCGCGACAAGAAGCTCGACGTGATCGTCGAGTCGGGCGCCGGCGTGGAGTCCGGGCATCCGGATGAGGAGTACACCGAGGCCGGCGCCACCATCGGCGACCCGTGGGGCGCGGAGATCGTGGTCCACGTCGCGGTGCCCACGGCCGATGAGATCGGCAAGCTCAAGCAGGGCCAGATCCTGATCGGCCACCTCGCTCCGCTGACCTCGGCGGACACCAACAGGGCCCTTGCCAGCGCCGGCGTCACCAGCTTCGCGATGGAGGCGATTCCGCGGATCACCCGCGCGCAGGCGATGGACGCGCTCTCCTCGCAGGCGAACGTCGCCGGCTATGCCGCCGCGCTGCTCGCCGCGCGCGAAGCGGGCCGGTTCTTCCCGATGATGACCACCGCCGCCGGCACGGTGAAACCGGCGCGGGTGATGGTCCTCGGCGCCGGTGTCGCCGGCCTCCAGGCGATCGCCACGGCACGTCGCCTCGGCGCCGTCGTCTCGGGCTTCGACATCCGCCGCGCCGCCTGGGAGCAGATCAAGTCGCTCGGAGGCCGCCCGCTCGAGCTCGACTTCATCCCCGACGCCGAGGACGAGGGCGGCTACGCGCGGCCGCTCACTGACGAGGAGAACGAGCAGGTGCGCGAGGCGCTCGCCGAGAACGCCGGCAAGCAGGACGTGATCATCACGACGGCTCAGATCCCGGGACGCCCGGCGCCGACCCTGCTCACCAAGCAGGCGGTCGCGAACATGGAGCCCGGCTCGGTGATCATCGACCTCGCCGGCGACTCGGGCGGCAACTGCGAGCTCACCGAGGCGGGCCAGACGATCGTCTCTGACAACGGCGTGAAGGTGATCTCACCGGTCAACCTGCCGTCGGACATGGCGACTCACGCGTCGCAGCTCTACGCGAAGAACATCGAGAACCTGCTCGGGCTTCTCGTCGACGAGGAGGGCAATCTGACCCTGAACTTCGACGACGAGGTCGTCGCCGGCGCCTGCCTCACCCACGAGGGCGAGATCAAGAACGAGAGGGCGGCGGGCGCCGACGGCGCCGCCGGAGGTAGCTGATGGACCTCACCACCGAGATCGTCATCTTCGTCCTCGCCGCCTTCGTCGGTTTCGCTGTGATCTCGAAGGTCCCGACGACCCTGCACACCCCGCTGATGAGCCAGACGAACGCGATCCACGGGATCGTGATGCTGGGCGGCCTGATCGTCGCCGGCGTCGCCCACGGCGCGCTGGAGCTGACCATCGCCTTCATCGCGATCGCATTTGGCGCGATCAACATCGTCGGCGGTTTCATGGTCACCGACCGGATGCTCGGCATGTTCGTGCGCAAGCCCAAAAAATCTCCTGACACGTCCTCGGCTTCGCCTCCGGGCGGGTCAGGGTCAAGCGAGGGACGGCCATGAGCCTCGCGGTCCTCGAGCCGGGCGGCAGCGCCTCGGTTCTTCTCTACACCCTGTCGTTCTCGCTCTTCATCTACGGCCTGATGCAGGGCACGCATCCGACGACGGCCAAGAAGGGCAACCTGATCGCCGCCGGCGGTATGGCGGTGGCCGTCATCACCACGCTGCTCCTCGACGGGATGGGCAACTGGGGCGTGATCATCGGCGGGCTCATCGTCGGTTCGGCCGTCGGCGTCATCGCCTCGCTGCGCGTGCAGATGACCCAGATGCCGCAGATGGTGGCGCTCTACAACGGTGTCGGCGGCGGCGCCGTGGCACTGATCGCCTGGTCGGAGTTCCGCCACGCCGGCTTCAACCCGCCGCTTGACGCGTTCATCCCGGTCCTCTTCGCCGCGGTGATCGGCTCCGTCTCGTTCTGGGGCTCGAACATCGCCTTCGCCAAGCTCCAGGATCTGATCCCCACGAAGCCGATTGCAATTCCCGGCCAGCAGGTGATCAACGCGCTGCTTCTGATCGGGCTGCTCGCCGCCACGGTCATCCTCGCCTCCTCCGACGATCCCTCACAGGGCCTGTTCATCGCGGTCCTGATCGGTGCGGCGGTCCTCGGGAACCTTGTGGTCCTGCCGATCGGTGGCGCCGACATGCCGGTAGTGATCTCGCTGCTGAATGCGGCCACCGGACTCTCCGCCGCCGCGGCCGGGTTCGCGCTCGACAACGTCGCGCTGATCGTCGCCGGGACGCTCGTCGGCTCATCGGGAACCCTGCTGACGCTGGAGATGGCGACCGCGATGAACCGGTCGATCCCCAACATCCTTTTCTCCGGCTTCGGCGGCGCTCCGGCGGGAGGCCCGGCCGGTGACGGCGAGGAGCGTCCGCACACCTCGATCGGCGCCCAGGACGCGGCGATCAAGCTCGCCTACGCCGATTCCGTGGTGATCGTGCCGGGCTACGGCCTCGCTGTCGCCCAGGCGCAGCACGCGGTCAAGGAAATGGCCGACGAGCTCGAGAAGCGGGGGGTGGAGGTCAACTACGCGATCCACCCCGTCGCGGGCCGCATGCCGGGCCACATGAACGTGCTCCTCGCCGAGGCCGACGTGCCCTACGAGAAGCTGCGCGAGATGGACGACATCAACCCCGAGATGCCGCGGACCGATGTCGCGGTCGTCATCGGCGCCAACGACGTCACCAACCCGGCCGCGAAGAACGACCCGAACTCGCCAATCGCCGGGATGCCGATCATCGAGGTCTCCGAGGCCAAGGAAGTGATCGTGATCAAGCGCTCGCTCTCGCCGGGCTTCGCCGGGATCGACAACGATCTCTTCTACCTCCCGAATACGTCGATGCTCTTCGGCGACGCCAAGAAGGCGGCGGCGGACATCACCGCCGAGATCGAGAAGCTCTAGCGCCCGAACCGTCCGGCCTGAGTCGCGCGGAGCGGCACTGAGGACGGACAGTTCGCGGGCGCCTGGCTACTTCTTCGCGTCGTCGTCGAGCTCGAGGTGCGCGCCGCGCTCAGCCTTGCGGCTGCGGCGTACGTGCGGGGCCGCCCACCCGATGAGCGCGCCGAGCGCGCCGGCGATCACCAGGGCCACGATCAGCGGGGTCGTGGTGTTGACGAAGAGGAAGTCGACTTCGACCTTCTGCGCGTTCTGGAAGATCAGGATGAGCAGCAGGACGCCGGCCGTGATGAGCAGGTAGAAGCGGAAGCCCCGCCCCTCCTTCTTCGGCATTCCCTCCCAGTTGCGCTCCTGCGACACGGCGCGACTGTATCGCGTCGATCCGGTCCGGATATCGGCGCGACCTGCGCGCAACCGGACAGCTCAGCGCGCTTAGCGTCGCACCCGTGTCATTGAGCAGCGAGCGAGGCCAAAGCACAGTCGAGTGGATCGGACTCGTGACGCTGGTCGCGACGGTCTTGGCGTTCTTGGTCTCGATCGCTGGACTGGCCGGTTCGACCATCGCGCTCGCCGAGACGATCACGTCGAAGCTCGCGTGCGCCGTCGAGCTCGCCGACGACTGCGGTTCCGCGGAACCGCCGCTGTTGGCGGCCTACGGGCCCGAGCTCGGTGGCCTGGTCGCCCACCAGGCGCCCGAGATTCGCTACGAGCCGGGCATGCACGCGCTCCCGGTCGACTACCACGGCTGTCGCGAGGACGCGTGCGCCGACGGCGACGACCGGCAGCGGATCTGGACGACTGAGAGCGGGCAGCCGGTTGTGGCGTTCACGCACGTGATCGACTGTCGCCCGGGCATCGAGACAACCGGTGCGGACTGCTCCGGGGCTGCGGCCGGGAACGTCTACATCCAATACTGGCTGTACTACCCCGGCAGCGCGACCGGCGAGGGATCGACGGTGCTCGCGCCTGTCATTCGCGACATTTCCGGCGCAATCCACGAGCCGACGTATCACCCCGACGACTGGGAGTCGGTGCAGTACCGCGTCCATGCGGACGGGACCGCCGACGTTCGCGCCTCAGCTCACCACGGCTACGGGCCGGGTTGGGAGCCGGCCGAGGACGCCTTCTACCGAGTCTCCGGCGGCAGCCACGCCGGCACGATCAAGGCCGCCGATTACGCCCGGATGACGCCGCCCGACCACCTCGGCCTGATCCCGCTTGAACCCATCGCCGAGGATGAGCCCGACACGCAGTTCGCGATCACCCCGCCGTGGTACAAGCGGGCATGGCTGGAGCCGGAGTACACGGGGACGGACTGACGCTTACGCCTGTCGCATCTCCGGGGTCACCTCCGCCACGTAGAACCGGCTGCGGCCGATCTCACGGTCGCCGGCGTTGATGACGACGGCGTGCGGGCCGGCGGTGGCGAACGTCGCATTCGCGTCGAAGGAGATGACCACGCGCTGGTCCTGGCCGGCGACCGAGCCCGGTGGGCGGCCGGTCTCGATCTCGAACTGAAGCTGATCGCCGAGGCGCTCGCCGTCGGGGCCCTGGATCTCGAGGGTCAGCGGATGGCGCTGGTTGGTCTCGTCCCACGAGACGTCGACGCCGAACGCAATCCCAAAGCGATGTTCGATCGGCAGGCCGCCGAAGCGCAGCATGTTCCAGCCGCCGCCCATCGCGTAGACCTTCCCGTTGAGGACCTCGCTGTGGTCGGTGAGGATGAGGAAGCCGATCTGCATGGCTACTTCGGCGGCATCCGCAGAGCGCCGTCGAGACGGATCGTCTCGCCGTTGAGCATCGGGTTGGCGACGATGGCAGCGACCAGGTCGGCGTATTCGGAGGGAAGCCCGAGGCGCGAGGGAAACGGGATCCCGGCGCCGAGCGCCTGGCGCGCCTCCTCGGGCAGGGCGGCGAGCAGCGGCGTGTCGAAGAGCCCCGGGGCGATGGTGTTGACGCGCACCCCGCGTCCGGCGAGGTCGCGGGCGGCGGGCAGGGTGAGACCGACGATCCCGCCCTTTGACGCCGCGTAGGCCACCTGACCGATCTGCCCGTCGAACGCCGCAATCGACGCGGTGTTGACGCAGACGCCGCGCTCGCCGTCGGAATTCGGCTCGTTGTCGACCATCGCCGCAGCCGCGAGCCGCAACGCGTTGAAGGTGCCGATCAGGTTGACCTTGATGACGTTGGAGAAGATCTCGAGGTCGTGAGGGCCCTGCTTGGAGACGGTCCGCTGGGCCCAGCCGATCCCGGCGCAGCAGACCGAGACTCGCAGCTCGCCGGCCTCGGTGGCGGCCGCGACGGCCGCCTCGAGCTGCTCGGCCTCGAGCACGTTGGCCTCGACGAAGCGGGCACGGTCGCCGAGCTCGCCCGCGAGCGCCGTGCCCTTGTCGGCGTTGAGATCGGCGATGACGACGCTGGCGCCATCGCCATGGAGGCGGCGGGCCGTCGCCTCGCCCAGGCCTGAGGCGCCGCCGACGACGAGGGCTGCTGCTCCATCGATCTGCATTGCGGCCAGGCTACCTGGGTAGGCTCACCGCATCGCGCCGACCGCTCCGGCCAAGATCAACCAGAACATCGCCGATCGCCTCGCCGAGGCCCGCGAACGCACCCTCTGGCTCGTCGAGCCGCTCGCCGACGAGCAGCTCAACACCGTCTACTCGCCGATCCTGAGCCCGCTGGCCTGGGACCTCGGCCACATCGCCAACTTCGAGGAGCTCTGGCTCGTCCAGCGCGTCGGCGATCGCGAGCCAATCAGCGGCGAGCTCGGGCGGCTCTACGACGCGATCGAGAACCCACGCAAGGTGCGCAACCAGCTGCCGATTCTCCGCGGCGCGGAGCTGCGCGCCTACATGGGCGAGGTCCGCGAGCGCACGCTCGACGTGCTCGAGTCGGCCGAGCTGGATGAAAACCCGGATCCGCTGCTCGACCGCGGCTTCATCTACGAGATGCTCCTCGCGCACGAGCATCAGCACAACGAGACGATGCTGCAGCTGCTGCAGATGGTCGACGGCTACGAGCCACCGTCGATCGACGCCACCGTTGCGGCCGAGCCGGTTGCCGACGGGCCGGAGATGGTGAGCGTCGCTGCCGGCACGTACGAGATCGGCGCCGGCCCCGCGGGCTTCGCCTACGACAACGAGCGTCCTCGCCACGAGGTCGAGCTCGAGGCCTTCACGATCGACCGCGCCCCGGTCACGAACGGCGCCTTCGCCGAGTTCGTCGCCGATACGGGTGCGGAACCGCCGACCTACTGGGAGCGCGACGGCGATGGCTGGGTGGTCACGACTTTCGGCCGCCGCGAGCCGCTCGATCCGGCCAAGCCCGTGATCCACGTCGACTTCAACCAGGCCGACGCATTCGCCCGCTGGGCCGGCAAGCGGCTGCCGACAGAGTTCGAGTGGGAGGCCGCGGCCCGAGGCGCCGGCCTCGAACGAGCCAACCTCGACCACCTCGGCTTTGGCTGCGCGCCCGCCGGCGCCTACGCCGACGGCGCCTCCGACTGCGGCGCGGTGCAGATGCTCGGCGACGTGTGGGAGTGGACGAGCTCCGACTTCACCGCCTACCCGGGTTTCGAGGCGTTCCCCTACCCGGAGTACTCCGAGGTCTTCTTCGGCGACGGCTACAAGGTGCTGCGCGGTGGCGCCTGGGCCACGCGCCGCGATGTGATCCGCCCGAGCTTTCGCAACTGGGACCTCGCGGAGCGCTCACAGATCTTCTCCGGCTTTCGTTGCGTAACGGATCAGTAGAGAGATGGACTGCAGGACGATGGCGACCGCACAGATCGAGATCGAGGACTACCTCCCTGAGGGTGGCCATCTGGCCGGGCTCGCGGAGGACGTGCGGGAGGGGTTGAGCAGCCCGTTCAAGGAGATCCCGCCGAAGTACTTCTACGACGAGCGCGGCTCCGAGCTGTTCGAGCAGATCACCGAGCTTCCCGAGTACTACCCGACCCGCACCGAGCGGGCGATCCTCCACGAGCACGCCGGCGAGATCGTCGCCGCGGCGGGACCGACGACGCTCATCGAGCTCGGATCCGGGGCGGCGTCGAAGACGCGCGAGCTGCTCGATGCGATCGCCGCCACCGGGCGGCTTGAGACGTACGTGCCCGTCGATATCTCCGAGGAGATCACCCGGCGCATCGCCGAGGAGCTCGTCGCCGAGTACGACGGCCTGCGCGTGCACGGCGTCGTCTGCGACTACGAGACCCACCTCGAGCGCGTCCCGCGCGAGGAGGGCGCGCTGATCGCCTTCCTCGGCGGCACCATCGGCAACTTCCGGCCGGGCCCCCGGCGCTCGTTCCTGGCGCGCATCGCGGCGCTGATGTACCCGGAGGACCGCTTCCTGCTCGGTACCGACCTGGTCAAGGACGTCGACGTGCTCGAGGCCGCTTACAACGACTCGGCCGGGGTCACGGCCGAGTTCAACAAGAACGTTCTCCATGTCCTAAACCGCGAGCTCGACGCCGACTTCGTCCCCGACAACTTCGAGCACGTCGCCTTCTTCGACGCCGAGAACGAGTGGATCGACATCCGCCTGCGGTCGCTCACCGAGCAGTTCATCGACCTGCGCGCACTCGACATGCGAACCCATTTCGCCCGCAACGAGGAGATGCGCACCGAGATCTCCACCAAGTTCACGCGCGAGCGCCTCGAGGCGAGCTACGCGGGCGCCGGCCTCGAGCTGGTCGAGTGGTGGACGGACCCGGACGAGCTCTACGCGCTCAGCCTGGCCAAGCCGGCCGACTGATCAGCTTGCATTGAGCGCTAGGCGCCGCTAGGGTCGCGACTCTAGGGGCATCGTCAAGGAAGACGTCGGAGGAGACATTGATGTCAAGGGTCCTCGGCTCGTTCGCGGTCACGTTTCTCGCACTGCTTGCCGTCCCGGCATCGGCGCTTGCCATCACCGGAGTCGGCTCGATCTCTGGGACTGTGACCCAAGAGGACGGCACAACTCCGATCTCCGGGATCTGTGTCGTCGATTGCCCAGCCGGGAACCCTCGCCAACCTCGCAGACCACGTCAACCAACGCCCAGGGGGACTACTCGTTCAGCGGTGTTCCCGAGGGCACCTACGGTGCCGGCTTCGGTGAAGCTCCCTGCCCGAACAACCCAAATTACGCCGGCGAGTACTACGACAACCAGTCGGACATAAACTCGGCGACCCCCTTCCAGGTTGTCGCGAACCAGGACACCCACCTCAACGTCGCGAAGCTGGCCCCCGCGCCTACCGGCTCGATCTCGGGTCACGTCACTAGCGCGATCGCACCCCACGATCCACTGAACGGAGCGTGCGTCAACGTCAGCCAGGGTGGCCCGCCCATTAAGAGCACGACCACCGACAGCACGGGCTTGTACACGCTAAGCGGCCTCCCCGACGGGAACTACACCGTCTCATTCAGCGGCTGTATGGCTGGCAGTTACGCAGGCCAGTTCTTCGATCACGTGTCGGATCAGGCGGCCGCGACCCCGGTCAGTTCCGCGGCCCATCGCACCGACGTGGATGCGGCGCTTGTCCCGAATGGCTCAGTGGCCGGGACCGTGAAGGATGCGGTTACTGAAGATCCCGTCTCCGGAACCTGCGTCCTGCTGATCAAGGACGGCAACTTTGTCGCGTTCAGCCCGACCGATGCGAACGGCACCTACTCGATGCCTTCGGTGGCCCCTGGCAACTACATCGTCGAATTCTCGGGCGACTGCCCGTTTGGATCGAACGACGAGTACGTGCCGCAGTGGTGGGACCACAAGGCGTCGCAGGGTCAGGCGACGACGCTCACCGTCGGACCGGGCCAGTCCCGCACCGGCATCGACGCGGATCTGGTCGAGGGAGCGGCGATCAGCGGCAAAGTGACCACGCCGAACGGCGACCCGCTCAGCGGGATCTGCGTCGACGCAGAGGCAGCGGATGGATCGGGCGCGGTGAGCAGCGCAACGAGCGACGTCGACGGCAATTACTTGATCGAGGGACTGCCGGCCGGCGACTTCAAGGTCCAATTCTCTGACTGCGACGGCGCCGCTCCGGCCTACGCATCCGAGTACTACCAGGACGCGGCCACCTTCGCGGATGGGACCAGCGTCACCGTCAGCGGCACCGCGACGACCCCCGATATCGACGCCCAGATGGAGATCTCAGGGGGGATCTCGGGAACGGTGATGCTCAACGCCACCGATCCCGCGCCGAACGCTTGCGTGGGCGTCTACCGGCTATCGACAACGAGCGTCTTCGATCTCTCCAGTCAGCTCGTGTCAGTTGGGTTCACGAACAACAGCGGCGTGTTCACGATCGGTGGCCTCCGTCCTGGCTCGTATCACGTTGGTTTTGCCGACTGCGCGATTGGTGGATTCACCGGGAGCCCGAGCTATGGGCTGGAGTTCTTCCAGGACTCGGAGACGTTCGCCGGTGCCCAGACCGTTGTCGTCCCAAGCGACGGCACCGCGCCGGTCAACGCCCAGATCGCGCTGGGAGGGAGAATCTCGGGCCATGTGAGCGACGCCAATGGGCCGGTCCAGGGCATCTGCGTTGCCGCCGAGGATCCGGCGACGGGAGACATCCTCTCCGCCGCGAGCACCGCCGCTGACGGCTCCTATCTGCTCGCAGGAGTGCCAACAGGCGACTGGGCGATCAAGTACTTCACCGACGGGTGCCCGCGCGCCACCGCGTCCGGCTACATCACCGAGTACCACACCGACCGGGCGACGAGGGCCGACGCGGATCTGGTCACGATCCACCCCGATGACCGGATCCTCGGCGTCGATGAGACCGTCGCCAAGGACACTACCCCGCCCGACACGGGCATCACGTCTGGGCCCGCCGACGGCTCGACGACGGCCGACAACGACCCGAGCTTCTCGTTCACCTCGGAGGATGGCGCGACGTTCGAGTGCAAGCTCGACTCCGAGGCCTTTGCGTCCTGCAACAACCCCAAGTCCTACACCAACCTTCCCGACGGCCAGCACACGTTCAGCGTCCGCGCAAAGGATGGCGCTGGCAACGTCGACGCCACCCCGGCCAGCCGGACCTTCACGATCGATACCACGCCCCCCGACACCTCGATCACCTCAGGCCCGGCCGCCGGGTCGACCATCGCGAATAACCACCCGAGCTTTGCCTTCAGCAGCGAGCCGGGCGCGACGTTCGAGTGCAAGCTCGACTCCGAGTCGTTCGCGGCCTGCAACTCGCCGAAGGACTACACGAACCTGCCGGACGGGTCGCACACGTTCAGCGTCAGGGCGGTAGATGCGGTCGGCAACGCGGATCCGAGTGAGGCGTCGCGCACGTTCACAATCGACACAACTGCGCCGGACACAGTGATCATCTCCGGACCGGCCGCCGACTTGACCTCGGCCGATGCGAACCCGGTCTTCCGCTTCTCGGGCGATGCTGGCGCGACGTTCGAGTGCTCCCTGGACGGCGCGGGCTTCACCGCCTGCGAGTCGCCCAAGGCCTACAACGGCCTGGGGTCCGGTTTACACACGTTCTCAGTGCGCGCCGTCGATGCGGTCGGCAACGCCGACGCCAGCCCGGCGACACGCGCCTGGACGATCGACACCGCGTCCCATACGACCACTGTGCAGGCCACAGCGCCGCCTCACGGCACTGTAACCAGCGACCCGACCGCAAGCGGGCCGACGCCCGAGCGTCCGGTAGTCGCGGCGGTGACGACGCCGATGGGAGGGGAGGTAACGATCACCGCCTCGCCCCAGTCCGGCAATCCGCCAAGCGGTTTCGAGCTCCTTGGGAGTCAAATCGTGATCACCGCGCCCGACGCAACCGCTGATGACCCGCTTCGGCTCACGTTCACACTGGACGCAGCGAGCCTGCCGCCGGACAAGACGATCGCTGAGATCGGGGTCTTGCGAAACGGCGCCCCCGCGGGCGAGTGCCCTGGTTCGGCCATTGCGGATCCGGATCCATGCATTGCCTCGCGAACGGTGTTGCCGAGCGGGGATCTCGAGATCGTCGTCCTGAGCTCCCACGCGAGCACCTGGAACCTGGCGACCGTGGAGACACGCACGAACCCTCCGCCGCCGCCCTCCGATTGTACGGTGCCGAAGCTCGTCGGCAAGACCCTCGCCAAGGCCAAGAAGGCGCTGTCCGCCACGACCTGCACGCTTGGCAAGGTCAAGCACAAGCGGGCCAAGGGCAAGAAGAACGTCGTGCTCAAGCAGAAGCCAAAGCAGGGCACGACGCTGCCGGCCGGCTCCCGGGTTGCTCTCACCGTGAGTAGCAAACGCTGAAGCGCGGTCCGCGATTACGCTGGGCCACGTGAGTAGTCCATCCACGACGGCATTCGTCACCGGCGGCTCCGGCTTCATCGGCGGTCGCCTGATCGCGCGTCTCGTGGCTGATGGGAAGCGGGTGACGGCGCTGGCGCGGTCCGACTCCTCGGCGGCGGCCGTTGAGGCGCTCGGCGCCGAGGCGGTCCGCGGGGACCTGTCCGATCGCGACTCGATGCGAGCGGGGGCCGCGGGGTGCGACCGGGCCTACCACCTGGCCGCGCACCTGGGTCAGTGGGGCAAGCGCGAGGACTTCATCGCCGGCAACCTCACGGGCACCGAGAACGTGCTGGCCGCGTGCCGCGACGCGGGGGTGAAACGCTTCGTCCACTGCGGCACCGAGGCCGCCCTCCTGGCGGGCGAGCCGCTGGTCAACGTCGACGAGACCGCGCCGCTGCGCCCCGACTCCAAGGCGCTGTATCCGGCGACGAAGGCGCTGGCCGAACAGGCCGTTCGCAGCGCGAGTGCGGACGGCTTCGACGCGATTGTGATGCGCCCGCGGCTGGTCTGGGGCGCCGGCGACACGACGCTGCTGCCGGAGATCGTCGGCGCAATGAAGGGCGGCAAGTTCGCCTGGATCGGCGGCGGCCGGCACCTCACCTCCACGACCCACGTCGACAACGTCGTCGAGGGGCTGGTGCTCACCGCGCAGAAGGGCCGGCCGGGCCAGGCCTACTTCGTCACCGACGGCGAGCCGGTGGTCTTCCGGGAGTTCATCTCCGAGCTCGTCGAGACGCAGGGCGTGGAGCCGCCCACGCGCACCGTCCCCGCCCCGATCGCGGGCGCCGTCGCCGCCGGGTCGGAGGGGGTCTGGCGACTGCTTCATCTCGGCGGCGAGCCGCCGATCACCCGCCTGGCGGTCTGGCTCTCCTCGCAGGAGTGCACGATCGACATCTCCAAGGCGCGGTCGGAGCTCGGCTACGCGCCGGTGCGCACGCGCGAGGAGGGGATGGCCGAGCTGCGCGCCGTCATGGCGTGACCGTGACGGTGCAGACGGTGCTCGTCGAGCCAGCGTAGTCGTCGGATCCGGCGTAGGTCGACTGGATCTTCCAGTTGCCGGTGGGGGCCGGGTTGGCGACCGTATCGCTCCAGGCGCCGTCTGCGTCCGTCATAACGTTGTCGGTGAAGGTCGTAGCGTTGGGCCGCGTGTAGGTGACGGCGATCGCCTGGCCTGCCAAGGCGGGCGAGAGTGTCCCGGTCGTCGTCATCGATGAGAGGTTGCTGTTATGAACGGGCGACGCCGGGCAGGTCTCGGTCAGAGCGGTCGCTGCCTTCGGGACGTCGCTCACGGGCACGGCGACCGGAGCCGAGCCGTCGGCGTCGAGCGCGACCTGAAGATCACCGGGCTTTGGCGAGTCGTCGCCGAAGTCGGCCGGGATGTCGACGCTGTCGCCGTCGACGACGGACTTTCCGATCACCTCACCGTTGCGCAGGAGGCTGATGGTCTGGCCGGTGAGCCCCGGAGGCAGATGGACGTTCACCTCATAAGGGGCGGAGTCGACGACGCCCTGCAGGAAGCGGGCATAGATCGAGCCGGGGTCCGTCAGTACGGGCGCGTTACCCGCGCCCCACATCTGCATCGACGGATCCCCGAAGTAATGGAACAGGTACATCTCGTTGACCGTGGTTGGGTTCGAAGACGGAGGCGCGAGTGCGGCGAGGCGTACCTTGCCGTCGACGAGGGCGTCGCCCACACGTTCGCGCACGGTCGGGCCCTCGTGCGGCAGAACCGTCGGAACGAGCGCGTCGGCGAACCCGAGGGCGAGTTCGCTGTTGGGCAAGCTCGGGGATTCGCGAGTCGCCGCGAAGATCCCGGCGGCGCCGCCGCCCGGTTTGATGAGAGCCCGCGTGGCGAAGTTCGACCTGTACCCGTCATAGCCCCCGGCGGAGCAGTCAATGCTGAGGACAACTGGCAGGAGAGCCCCGTTATCGAGGTTTGAGATGTCTACGTAGGTGAAGCTCGGCGTGCCCCAACCCCAGGGCGCGCCGTGGTCGCGGTGGACGATCAAGAATCGCCCGGCCTCCCAGGCGTTGCTGATGTCGGTGTTCGACGCGTTCCATTTGAAGTCGGGTTTCCGCTCGCTCGCAGGCAGCGGGGTGCCGTCGTAGTAGCGCCTCGGATCGATGTCGGACCCGTCATCGGCGTAAAGCCGATCGACGCTGATCGCGCTTGCCTCGAGGCCTCGGGCGATGGTGTCCGCCGTCTGGATGAAGGACCTGGCCTCCTGGCCATCCGGGTCGGGATCGGCGTCGCCGTCGGCGTCCTGGAAATAGCCGGCGACCGTCGCGCGGTTGAGGAACTCGGTGGAGCTCGGCGGGCCCTGCTCGTAGCCGACGATCTTGGAAACCGCAACGCCGACCTCGCTGGCATCCGCCCCGAGGATCCGCCCGACGGCCAGGTCCGGCAGGTAGTCGTCGTCGTCTCGCATCGAGTAGGGCAGATCGCTCGGGATCTGGCCGGGTTGCGTGAATGCGGGCGAGTAGAAGGTCGGCACCAGTCCGTTGTCGCCGAGCAGGACGACATAGCTGGGACGGATGCAGTCGAGGAGCGGGTTGAACCGGCTGCGGATGTACGTACGGATCTCCTCGGCGGTCACCCCGATCTGCCCTGCCCCGGCTCCGGTTTCGACCACCACGGTCCGGATGCCGGCCAGATTCCGCGCGCTTGCGAGCTCATCGGCGGCGGCGCGAGTCTCGGGATTGGTGATCACGAGCATCTCCTCGCCGCATTTGGTACCCGCGAAATTGGGCGTTCTTCCGACCACGGATCCGTTGAGGAGACCCGAAGCGGTACGGCGCTGGGCCTGCTCCCAGGGTGAGCCGAGCTCGTCGCTGAACGAATGCGAGCCCCCGATGAACGAGACGCGAAGCTCGATCGAGGTGATGACCCTGAGCTTGTCGCTGGCGGCCACGTATTGCGCCGCGGGGACGTGGAAGGCGCCGATCGCGACGTCACGAGCCGTGCCGAGTAGCGAAGCGTCCGCCGCCGCGGCCGGCACGGGGGATTTGGAAGCGTACGCGGCCTTGTCGAAGGCGAAGCCGAGGTCGCCGTACGGCGGTGCCGTGAAGTCCGGGAACGCTTCGATGTCGACAGGCTCGGGCTGGCTCGGAAAAACATCGACTTCGTCGAGCTCGTACGACTCGACCGAACTGGGCGCGACCGAGACCGATGCGCCCTCGGGCACCGCGAAACTGTCGCCGATCGAGGGGATGTCGGGGCTGCCTTCGGCGCCGGTAACCGTCGCATTCGAAACGACCAACTGGCTCCAGGTCTTCCCAGCCGCTACCCGCGGCACGAAGCGCAACTCGGGCATTTGGACGCGCACGGTGAACCCGTCGGTGTCGCTGCTGAGAACGTCGAACGTGGGGGACTGGCCCGCCGCCGCTGGCACACCACCGCCGCACTTTCGCGTCGATCGGTTCGTCAGCAGCGCGCGGCTGGCGTCAAGCGAGGTCGGGCCGAGCACGGCCAGCGCTGCGGCAGCTGCACGATTGCGGCTGCTCGCCCCGTGCACCTTCACCCGGACGAGAACCCGCCGGAATCGCGACAGGTCTGAAACCGCCTTACATGGCTTGAGCCTGGCGACACGCTTGGCGTTTCGAGCCAGCCGCTCGAGGTGGTTGCGTTGAGCGCGCGGCGCGGCGCGCGCCGGCAGCTGGCGGGTCTGGCGGACCAGCGCCCGCAGTGCCCCGGTGCCAGGCGCCGGCTTCGCGACGGCCGCCGCGGCGACGCCAAACGTGATCAACAACGCGGCGGCAAGTGCAAATGCGGTTACTCCGAGGGACCTACCGTCATCCATGACCGCCTGACCGTATCCGTTCGACGGCGCTGTGTCACCCCGACTCGGCGGCATTTTTGAAGCCCGCCATCGCGTCCTCGACCAGCTTGCCGCGCACCTTCTCGAGCACCGGTCCCCGCGCCATCATCGACAGCATCCGGCCCGGGTCGAGGCCGGTCGAGTAGTCGAGTCTGGCGCGCTCGGAGCTGAGGTGAGTGAGCTCGAACCGGGTCCACATCTCTTTCAGGTCGCCGGCTCGGCGCCGGCACTCGACCGTACCGGGCGGCCCGTAGGAGAACTCGACCTCGACGGTGACCACCGAGACGCTCGCGTCGACGACCAGGCGTGCCGTCGCGGCGCGCCTCTCTGCGTCGCGCCCGAGCACCTCCACCGACCTGATCACGGGGTGCCACTCGGGGTAGCGCTCGGCGTCCGCGGCCACCTCGTAGCAACGGTCGCGCGCGGCGTCGATCTCGACCGCGCCCTCACCGCCGAACTGCGCCATCGCTCAGCGGGGCGCGAGCGCTTCGATCAGCTCGCCCTGCCCCTCGGGCGGACAGATCGGCGTCAGCACGGGCAGCGTGATCCCGCCCTCGACGAACCGCTCGAGGCGCGCCCGCATCTGGTCCGGGGTGCCGAGGACGAACATCTCCTCGATCAGCTCCCACGGCGCGGCTGCTGCGGCGCCCTGACGGTCCTTCGCCGCCCACAGCTCGCGCATCTCGGCGATCGCCTCGCCGTGACCGAGCCACTCATAGAAAGCCGCGTAGACCGGCACCGTGACGTAGCTGGAGAACATGAAGCGTGCGAGCGGCTCGATCTGCTCACGCTCGCCGGGCAGACAAAAGAAGCGACACAGCAGCTCGAAGCCCTCCGGCGCGTCGCCGAGCTCGGCGACCACGCGCTCGAGCCCCGAGATCGGCAGGAAGTTGGTGAAGGCGCCGTCGGCCTTCTCGACCGCGAGCCGCAGCATCTTTCCGCGGAGCGCCGCGAGCACGATCGGGACCGGGGGAGGGGCGGTCTCGAGCTTGAATCCAGTCGACGTCCGCTCGCCCGCGAGCGCCGGCCGCAGAAACTCGACCGTCTCGTCGACCTTCGAGAGCGGGCGCTCGAACGGGATCCCGTTCCAGCCCTCGACGATGCGATCCGACGAGGCACCGATGCCCAGCACGAATCGCCCGCCGCTGGCGTCAGCGAGCGCCGCGGCCTGCTGGGCCAGCAGGGCCGGGCCACGCTGGAAGACTCCCACGACTCCGGTCCCGAGACGGATCTCGCTCGTCCACGCGGCCGCGAGCGCGAGTGGCGTGAAGCCATCGGGCCCCGAGGTCTCGCCGGTCCACAGGTCCGTGTATCCGGCCGCCTCGGCGCGCTGCACGAGCTCTGAGTGTTCGGGCAGCGTGCGCCCGGCGAGTGGAAGCGTCAGTCCCCAGCGACTCATCAGCGCGTGACCCTATACGGGTGGGATAGGGTCACGCCGGGATGGACTTCTCGCGGCTGAACACGAACCGCGTGCTGATCGGCGCGATCGCGTCGGTGCTGCTGATCATCTCGATCCTCTTCCTGCCCTGGTACTCGCTCGCGCCGAATCCGCAGCGGATCCCGTCGGACCCCGACACCTGGATCTGCGGGGTCGGCGACACGAGCTGCACGGGCTTCGAGACGTTCCCGATCCTGCGGTGGTTGCTCCTGCTCGCGGCGGTCGCACCGCTGATCCTCGGCTGGATCCTCGTGCGTGGTCACAAGCTGTCGTATCCACCTGGAGAGATGACGATGATCGCCGGGTTCGCCGCGACCGTGCTGATCCTCTACAACGGGATCATCGACAAGCCGGGCAAGGGCCCGGCTGAGATCGGCGTCAGCCTCGACTACGGCTACTGGATTGCTCTCGTCTCCGCGATTGTGATCGGGGCCGTCGGCTTCACCCGCTCGCTCGAGAGCGGCGGCCGCAGAGAGCGCAAGGCACCGGGCACCGTCTAACTTCCGCCCCGTGTCCGTCATCTCGCAGGACCAGCGGTCTGGGGAAAAGCCCGATCGCAACCTCGCTTTGGAGCTCGTCCGCGTGACCGAGTCCGCGGCGCTTGCCGCCGCGCGCTGGGTCGGTCGCGGCGAGAAGGAGTCGGCCGACGGCGCTGCCGTCGACGCGATGCGGCTCCTGCTCGACACCGTGCCGATGGACGGCCTCGTCGTCATCGGCGAGGGTGAGAAGGACGAGGCGCCCATGCTCTACAACGGCGAGCGCATCGGCGACGGGAGCCCGCCGGAGGTCGACATCGCCGTCGACCCGCTCGAGGGGACGACCCTTACCGCGCGCGGCATGCCGTCGGCGCTTTCTGTGATCGCCCTGTCCGAGCGCGGGACGATGTTCGATCCTGGGCCCTGCGTCTACATGGAGAAGATCGCGGGCAACTCTGAGCTCGCTGACGTGCTCAGCCTCGACGAGCCGCTCGTCGACGTGATTGCCAAGGTTGCCGAGCGCAAGGAGAAGGCGATCGGCGACGTCACCGTGATCATGCTCGACCGCCCACGCCACCAGGAGAAGGTCGCCGAGATCCGCGAGGCCGGCGCCCGCATCCGTTTCATCTCCGACGGCGACGTCTCGGCCGCGCTCTTCGCCGTGTCCGCAGACGCCGGCGTCGACCTGCTCTGGGGCATCGGCGGCACGCCGGAGGGCGTGATCTCCGCGGCCGCGATCAAGTGCATCGGCGGCCAGCTGCTGGGCAAGCTGTGGCCCCGCAACGACGAGGAGCGCCAGGCGGCGATCGACGCGGGTTACGACCTCGACGAGGTCCTCGACGTCGACCGCCTCGTCACCGGCAAGGACGTCTTCTTCGCCGCGACCGGCGTCACCGACGGCGAGCTCCTCCAGGGCGTTCGCTACAGCCGCGGCAAGGCCACCACCGAGTCGCTGGTGATGCGCTCGCGCTCGGGGACGGTGCGCACCGTCACGGCGCGCCACGACCAGGCGAAGCTCCGCGAGGTCACGGGCGGTCTCTACGGGTAGTCCGTCGGCGGTGGCCGACCAAGCCGACGTCCTGATTGCCGGCGCGACCGGCTACATCGGCGGACTCCTCGCGCGCGCGCTCCGTGACGACGGCGTGGCCGTGCGCGCCCTGGCTCGCGACCGCTCGCGCGCCGGCGAGCTCGAGCGGATTGGCGTCGAGGTCATTGAGGGCGACGTTCTCGAGCCCGAGACGCTCGCCCCGGCCCTCGATGGCATTCGCGTCGCCTACTACCTCGTCCACTCGATGGGCCGCGGCGGCGACAGCGATTTCGCCGCGCGCGACGCTCGCGCCGCGCAGAACTTCGCCGGCGCCGCTGCCACCGCCGGCGTGCAGCGCATCGTCTACCTCGGCGGACTCGGCGACCCCGGCTCCGAGCATCTGCGAAGCCGCCACCACACCGCCGAGATCCTGGGCGGTGAGGGCGTGCCGCTCACCTACTTTCGCGCGGCCGCCGTGATCGGTAACGGCAGCGAGTCGTTTCGCGTCGTCTACTACCTGGTGCGTCGCCTGCCGCTGATGGTCACCCCGAGCTGGGTCGACACGAAGACTCAGCCGATCGCCGTCGGCGACGTGGTCGCCTATCTGCGGGGCGCTCTGGAGGTCGAAGCTTCGACCGGGCGCGAGATCGAGATCGGTGGACCCGAGGTCACGACCTACGGCGGGATGATGGAGCGGATGGCCGACGCGCTCGACCGGCGCGCCCCGATTCGCATCAAGGTGCCTCTGCTCACGCCGCGCCTGTCGTCTCTGTGGATCGGCCTCGTCACGCCGGTCGACGCCGGCGTCGCCCGGCCGCTGATCGAAGGTCTCGCCACCGAGACGATCGTGCGCGACCCGTCGGGCATGGAGCTCTTCGACGTGAAGCCGATCGGGATCGACGAAGCGATGCGCGCGGCGCTGGCGGAGTGAAGATCCGGCGATCGACGGATTCTTGTCGCAATAGGCGCCAAAGCCCGGCGATCGCCGGATCTTCTAGAGCCGCGGGTCCGCGAACGCTCGCGCCCGTTCCTCCTCGAGAGTTCCCGTCTCGTGCACCTCGAAGCGCAGCGCGTTGATCACCGCGCCCGCCATCAGCCCGAGGCTGATCAGGTAGAACCACACGAGCGCGACCAGGATCAGGCCCAGGGCCCCGCCGAGGTCGTCGATGCTCGACTGGCCGAGGTAGAAGGGGAAGACGCCATTGGCGACCGCCGTGGTGACCGTCACGAATAGCGCCCCCGGCCAGACGCCGCGCCACGGCACGTGACCCTTGGGGACGAGGTAGTAGATGAGCGCGACGATCGCGAAGGTGATGCTGAGCGCAGCGCCGAGGACGACCGCGCTGCGCAGGCCGGCGATCTCGTCGAGGCCGAAGGGGAGGTTGTCGGCGCCCGAGGTGAGCACGCCCTCCGCAACGGGGACGACGACGCTCGCCGCGAGGAACAGGACGACGACCAGCAGCATCACCAGCGCGAAACGCTTCTGCTCCACCCAGCCGCGGCACTCGACGTGGTAGATGCGACAGAAGGCCGTGTCCATCGCGCCCCAGAACGACGAGCCGATCCAGATGGCGCCGACGGCGGCGACGATCCCAATCGTCGTCGAGCTGTCGCGGATGCGGTCGACGACGGTCGTGAGCGAGCTCTGCTCGGCGGTCGGGAAGAGGCTCTGGAGGTCGCGCAGAACGCTCGCCTCGACATCGGGATTCTGGATCACCTTGCCGAAGACGAAGAGCACGAGCAGGGCGAACGGGAAGATCGCGAGCGCCAGGTTGTAGGCGACCATCGCTGAGAGACCGGTGATGTTCTCGCGGTAGGCGCGTTCCCAGAAGACGCGCAGATAACGCTTCGACCTGGTTGAGACCGCGGCTCGAGCCGAGGGCTGGCTCAATCGCGCTCCGGGTTGCCCCGCACTGCCTCGATCGCACGGCTTGCGAGCCGCACGCCGATCGTTGCCGCCTCGGCGGCCACAGCGATCCCGGCCCAGGCGATGTCTCCCAGCCCGCCGGGCGTCTGCTCGGCAAGTGGGCGGTCTGGGTCCGGGGGCCGCGACGGGGCGGGCCCGCGTGGGGGCGTGGTCTTCGGCGTCGCCGCCGGCTGCCGCTTCGGCGCCGCCCTGGGCTTCGCCTTGGCGCGAGGCTTCGCGCCGGCTTTGGCCTTCGACGCCGGCTTCGCCTTGGCCTCTGTCTTGGCCGCGCTCGCGCGCCGCGGGCTGCGGGTGCCGGGCCGCGAGTCGGGAAGCTTGCCGAAGATCCCGCCCTGGTCTGTGGGCTCGTCGCTCATCTCGCGAGTATTCCATCGCGATTCGCCGATGCGTGCGCCGCGATTGGGCGTAACTCGCCTTGGGTACCGGTGTTGTGGCTAGCCCGGCTCTGCGTCGCCGGTTGCGAACGGCCTTGCGCTCTTTGATTTGGATAACGCCGCCGATACAATCCGCAATCACCAGCTCGCACGCATCATCGGCGGGGGCCTGCTTCAGATCGCGGCGTATACGCGTGACATCGGAAGCGGAGCTTGGGTTGGGGTAGGACACCACTTTGCGTCAAGAAACCAGGAAGGAAACGAAGCCAAGCGATGCTGATCACTGAGCTCCAGGAGCTCGAAGAGGTCAAGAACCTCGTCACGAAGGGCCAGGCCGAGGGCGTGATCGCCTACGGCGAGGTTGCCCAGGCGCTGGCGGAGGTCGAGGTCGATGAGGGCGACATCGAAGAGCTCTACGGCTACATCGAGGCCCAGGGCGTCGAGATGGTCGACGACGTCGATCCCGCCCAGGCCACCGCCAGCGAGGCCGAGCGCCCCGAGCCGAAGGGTCGTAAGCGCCGCAGCAAGGCCGCGCTCGATCTGAAGCCGGACATGACGACCGACTCGCTGCAGCTCTTCCTGAAGGACATCGGCAAGGTGCGGCTGCTGACCGCGCAGGAGGAGGTCGACCTCGCCAAGCGCATCGAGCGCGGTGACCTCGACGCGAAGCAGAAGATGGTCGAGTCGAACCTCCGCCTGGTCGTCTCGATCGCCAAGAACTACCGCAACCAGGGCCTCCCGTTCCTCGATCTCATCCAGGAGGGCACGCTCGGCCTCGTCCGCGCCGCGGAGAAGTTCGACTACCGCAAGGGCTTCAAGTTCTCGACCTACGCGACCTGGTGGATCCGCCAGGCGATCGCCCGCGCGCTCGCCGACAAGGCGCGCACGATCCGCATCCCGGTCCACGTCGTCGAGAAGCTCAACAAGATCGGCCGCGCCGAGCGCAAGCTGGTCACCGAGCTCGGCCGTGAGCCGACCCCCGACGAGATCGCCGAGGTCACCGGCATCGACCCCGAAGAGGTCGACCAGATCAAGCGCTCCGCGCAGGCTCCGGTCTCACTGGAGAAGCCGGTCGGTGACGAGGAGGAGTCGGAGTTCGGCCAGTTCATCGCCGACGAGAAGGCCGAGTCGCCCTTCGAGCGCGCCGCGGACCTCCTGACCAAGGAGGCGCTGCGCGAGGCCCTCGAGAACCTCTCCTATCGCGAGCGCCGTGTGCTCGAGCTCCGTTACGGGCTCGGCGGCGAGCACCCGCGGACCCTCGACGAGGTTGGCCGGACGTTCAACGTCACGCGCGAACGCATCCGTCAGATCGAGAACCAGTCGCTGAAGAAGCTTCAGTCACTGGCTGAAGCACAGAAACTCCGCGAAGTCGCTTAGGCGACACCTTCGACTCATTGCGGCCGCTCTTGCGGTCGCGACCCTGTGCACGCTCGGCGGGCTCGCCGCCCGCGCGCCCGCGCAGGATCCCTACGCCGGCGAGCCCAACATCGTCGTGATCATGAGCGACGACCAGGCTCCGGACATGATGCGGGCGCTGCCGACGGTGGAGCGGGAGATCGGCCGGGGCGGGACGACGTTCGAGAACGCGATCGCGAGCTACCCGCTCTGCTGCCCGGCGCGCGCCACGTTCATCACCGGCCAGTACGCGCACAACAACGGCGTGCTCGGCAACAACCGCGCGAGCGGCGGCGGCTACCAGGCGCTGCTCGACAAGCGGGCGAACATCGCGACCTGGCTGCAGGCAAACGGCTACGTCACCGGGTTTGCCGGCAAGTGGCTCAACGGCGTTCGCACGCCGCACCGCGCGCCGCCCGGCTGGGACTCCTGGTCGGCGCTGGTGGGGGAGGGCGGCGACGGGCTCTCCTCCTACTACGACTTCAACGTCTTCGATCCCAGCGGGACGCCGCAGCACTACGGCGACGCGAACAGCGACTACCAGACCGACGTCCTCACGCGCGACTACGCGGTGCCGTTCATCCAGGCGCAGGCGGCCGTCCCGGGTCCGTATTTCCTGTGGCTCGCCTATCACCCGCCTCACTTCGGGGTCGGCCGCGATGACCGTGCCGGCCGGCGCTGCTCGATCGGCCCGCCCGACGACCGCGCCGGCCGCCAGAGCGCGATCCCGCCCGCGCGCTATGCGAACGCGTTTCACAGCGCGCCCGTCCCGCATCCGCCGTCGTTTGACGAGGCCGACGTCTCCGACAAGCCCAAGACCGTGCGTCATCGCCCGCCGCTCTCGCGCACCGACCTCGAGCTGATCCGCCGCGACTATCGCTGCGGCCTCGCAGCCCTCGCCGCGCTCGACGACGGCGTGGCGCAGATCACCGCCGCCCTCGACGCCAGTGGCGAGCGCGATGACACGGTGCTGGTGTTCCTGACCGACCAGGGCGTGATGGACGGTGAGCACCGCATCAAGCGCGGGAAGAACAAGCCCTATGAAGAGGCGCTGCGGATCCCCCTCATGTTCTCCGGACCCGGCGTTCTGCGGGGGCGGAAGATCAGCGCGCCCGTCTCCAACGCCGACATTGCGCCGACCCTGCTGAGCCTCGCCGGAGCAACCATGCCCGATCGCGACGCCCGGACGCTGGACGGGTCGTCGCTTGCCGGCGACCTCATCGGAATCTCGGCGCCGCCGGGGCGGGTCGTGCCGATCGAGGGACGCGATCGCGTGGCGCGCTCGCGCCATGGCTACAAGGTCCTGTCCTACGTGGGCGTGCGAACCGCCCGATATTCGTACGTGGAGTACCGGCGGGCAAATCTGCCCAGCCGGGCCGAGGGCATCCACGCTCGCCTCGGCGCGGGCCGCACAACCGGCGCTGAGCTGTACGACCTGGCCCGCGACCCCTACGAGTTGAAGAACCGGGAGAAAACGCCTCAATACCGGGCGATTCGTGCCCAGCTTGCGACGCTCACGGCGCAGCTCGAGCGCTGTTCGGGGCCCGATTGCGTGACCGTGGCGGCGCTCCCGGACCCCCTGGAGAGCAACAACGGGCGCTGAGCGCGCTGCAAGCGTGAGCCCGGGTCTCCTCAGGCGACGCTCAAGAGATGCTGAGAACGGCCCGATAGGACTTGTGATGTTCGACATCGACGCCGCACTGCGCCATCTCGTGGAGATCGGAGGGTCCGACCTGCATCTCAAGGCAGCGTCGCCGCCGACGCTTCGAATCCATGGCGAGCTGCGCCCCATCGAGGGCGCCGAGCCGCTGACCGCGGACCAGACGGCGAGCACGCTGAAGCAGATCGTCAAGGACCCGGCTCTGCTCGATGAGTTCGAGCGCGACGGCGAGGCCGACTTCTCGTACTCGATCCCCGGCGTGTCGCGCTTCCGCGTCAACGCCTTCCGTCAGCGTGGCAGCACCGCGATCGCCCTGCGCGCGATCCCGTTTCAGGTCCGCACCGTCGAGGACCTGGGCCTGCCGACGGTGATCAACGACCTCGCCGACGAACAGCGCGGGATCATCCTGCTGACCGGCACCACCGGCTCGGGTAAGTCGACGACGCTCGCCGCAATGGTCGATCGCATCAACGCGACGAAGCGCAAGAACATCATCACGCTCGAGGACCCGATTGAGTATCTGCACCGTGACAAGAAGTCGCTGATCAGCCAGCGCGAGGTCGGCCAGGACACCGAGAGCTTCGGCCGCGCGATGCGGCGCATCCTTCGCCAGGACCCCGACGTAATCCTGATCGGCGAGATGCGCGACGAGGAGACGGTGCGCACCGCGCTGTCGGCCGCCGAGACCGGCCACCTCGTGCTCTCGACCCTGCACACCCTGGACGCGACCGAGACGATCAACCGAATCATCGACTTCTTCCCGCCCCACCTGCAGCAGCAGGCGCGGGTGATGCTCGCCTCGACGCTGCGCGGCGTCGTGGGCCAGCGACTCGTGCGCAGCGTCGACGGCGACAGCCGCGTGGCGGTGTGCGAGGTACTCGTCGCGACCGGCCGCGTCCAGGACCTGATCCTCAACCCGCAGGAGACGGGGCGGATCACGGAGGTCATCGCCGAGGGCGAGTACTACGGCATGCAGACCTTCGACCAGGCCCTCATGCAGCACGTCATGGCCGGGCGAATCGCCTTCGACGTGGCGTACGACGTCGCCTCCAGCCCGCACGACTTCAAGCTCATGCTCGAGGCCAAGGGGCAGCGCGCCAGCGGTATCGAGCACATGATGAATGAGGCCGACGCCGAGCCGGAGCCCGAGCGCCAGCCGGAGCCCGCCGAGGCCGGCCTCGGCAGCGGCTACTACGGCACGTAGAGTCCGTAGAGGCGCTTCAAGAACTGAAGCATTGGCGGCTATACTGGCCTGGAGCGGGGGATTCGCAACCACCCAAGACCCCCCTGCTACCGACCTATGAGCGAGTCACCCTGTCCCGTCGGCTGTTGCGCAGAGATCATCTCCGGCAAGTGGACCCTCCTCGTGATCCGCGACCTCGCTGACTCCAATCGCCGGTTCTGCGAGCTCGAACGCTCGCTTGCGGGCATCAGTCCTCGCACGCTTTCGCTTCGCCTGCGGGCCCTCGAGGAGTGCGGGATCGTCGACCGCAACACCTACCCCGAGGTGCCGCCGCGCGTCGAGTACGCGCTCACCGAGAAGGGCCAGGCGCTGTCCCGGTGATCGAGGAGATGCGCTACCTACGGCCGTCGCTGGCTGGTCGCGGCCTAGCCGCGCCCAGTCGCTGCAATCGGCTTGCACTGAGGACCGCCCCGTGGCCGGGCGAAGCTCCCAGCCATGCGTGATCTGGTGGTGAGAGAGGCACTGGAACGATGGCCGGCGATGCCGCTGAGCGGCTGCTGGCGCTCATCGCCGACGGGCGGGAGATTCCCTATGAGGTGCGCGAGCCCGGCGACGGCTCGCCGCTGTGCCGCTACGAGCCGCAGACGGAGGTCTTCGTCTACGCCAACGCCGCGGAGCTCCGCGATCTCGACTCGTTCGGTGCGGCGTGCGCCGCGATCGAGACGCCGGCCTCGCCGCCCCGTACCTGGAGCGGATGGGCATCGGCGTTCCCGAGGAGCCGCGCAAGCGCGCCGAGACCGCCGGCCTCGCCTTCCTGTGCCGGATCTGGATGGGCAGCTCCGACTTCTCGCTCGAGCCACCTCGAGGCCGCGATCGGCGAGCTCGAGGTCGGCCCGGACGTCGCCGCCGGCGAGATCGAGGTGATCGTCCCCCTGCGCGGCCTGCAGATGCCGTCGCTCGACTGGACCTCGACAACGTCTCGATCGTCCGGGCCGACACGGTCGACGTGCCCACCGAGGCGCGCTCGAGCGATGGGCTCGGGGTCTCGCCATGGGAGCCCGCGTTCCTCGCGGTCGTCCGCGTCGACGAGGATGCTCGCGACGGTGATGGCGAGCCGCTCGAGAGCGGTCTGGCCGCGGTCGCTGCCTTCCGCCGGCTCGTGACCACGCTTCGACTCTTCAAGGCGGGCGGCGTCGGCCTCGGCCCGTACGCCTGGACGCGCTCGGCCGGCGATCGCTGGCGGCGGATCTCAACCGGCGCCGGCCGCCAGCGCCCGGGCGGATACCGCCTCACCGATGGCGAGCTTGGTGATCTGCTCGCGTTCTCGCGCGCCCTCGGCATCCAGCGGCACCCCCTTCGACCGCCTGTTCAACGGGCGTCCGGGCTTCCCGACCACGCTGCGCCGCGCGCTCAATCGCTTCGAGGCCGGACTTGAGCGCAACGTCGTCGTCGAGGCACTCAACGACCACCTGCTGGCGCTGCGGTTCATGCTCGAGGGCGGCGGCCCCGCCCAGCTCGGGTTGCCGATGCGCGTCGCGGCGCTGTGCGCCGAGCCGGACGAGCGCGCCGAGGTCAAGGCGGTCGTCGACCGCGCCGTCGGCCTGGAGCGCGAGCTCTGGAGCGGCGAGCCGGCGCCCGGCACCCGCGTTGTCACCCCGGCCGAGACCGCGATCACGCTCGAGGAGCTGGCGCGGGCGATCCTGAAGGACGCGGCGGCAGGCCATCTCGGCTCAGACCTCCGTGCGACCGCCGACGAGATCCTTCTCGCCGACGGCCTCGCGGTCGGCGACGGCGCCGCCGAACAGCGCGGCGGGACGACCGAGTGGGACCTGGAGCCCATCGAGGTCGACGCCGAGGCCGACAGCGCCGATCCGATCGCCGCGGAGTATCGGAGCTCGACGCCCGAATCAATTCAGATGAGGCTGAGCGAGATCCGAGTTCGACCGCGTCTGACGAGCTCGTGACCGAGCGCGCCCAGGAAATCTTCGGTAGCCAGGACGACGAGCCGGCCGCGCCGCAGGCTGCACCCGAGCTGGTCGGCGGTCCGACCCGGCTCGCCGAGCTCGATCGGGCCCATGAGCACGAGCGACGAGCCCGAACGCGAGGCGGCTGCACCCGCCTCGCACGAGGCACCGGCCCTCGAGTCGGTTCCCGCGAGCCCGGTGCTGCGGCTGATCGAGCAGACGCGCGTCGAGCGCCAGCAGCGCAGCGAGCGCATCGCGGGCCTGTTCCCGCGGCCGGAGACGACGGAGTGGACGATCAGCGAGGTCGCCTACGACCGCACGCGGCGAGCCAGGGTCTCGCCGACGGAATAAGACTTCCTCCGATCACCCCAGGAAGAGCAGGTCGAGTCACCGGGCCCAACGCCCGGTGACTTCGGCCTTTCCGCGTTCCGTCGCGACGAGCGCGCGTTGACCCGGGCCAGACCCAGGTAAACCGACGTTTGTCCCTCGCGCCGGCGCCTTCGAGACAGGTAACGGTCGACCTCCACTAGTGCAGGCCGGCGAGGATCGTGCGCCACGTCGTGGTCGAGGTACCGGGCGACCTCGATGCCCTCGAGCCGCGGTGCCGGGCGCGTGGCCGCATTTCGGCGCGCCTGACCGCGCCGCGATCGCCACCCGTCTGGCCCCGGATCGAAGAGTACGGGACGAGCAGGCCCGCGAAGTCTGCGTCGAAGTTGTCACGGCCCGCCGATCGCGGGCGAGCGATCGATGTTCAGGTCCGCCGAGCGCCGCGTCCGGCCACGAGCTCGGAGCCGGCAGCTCGCCCAGGCCCGGTCGCCGGCGTCCGATCGCCGCGGCCTCGTAGTGGACCCTGTTGACGATCACGCGCGCCGAACGGCATCCCGGCCTCCAGCAACTTGCGGTGGAAGTAGACGGCCTCGGCGATCGGCTCGGCCTGCGGCGCGCAGACCAACAGGAACGCGGTCCGTCGTCGGCGAGCAGCTCGTTCACGCGCGGGCGCGCTCGCGAAAGCCCCCGACCATGCCCGCCGAAAGCCTGGAAGAACTCGGCAAGGTCCTCGAGCAGGTCGACGCCCGTGATCCGCCGCAGGACCGAGAACATCACCGAGGCGCCGCGCCCGAACACCCGCATCCCGAGCCCGGTCGGCTTCATGAACACCTGCAGGGCCCGGCCATCGATGAACTGCAGCAGCCGGCTGGGCGCGTCGAGGAAGTCGAGCGCGTTGCGCGACGGCGGCGTGTCGAGGACGAGCAGGTCGTAGCGCCGCTGGCATGGATCTCGTAGAGCTTCTCCATCGCCATGTACTCCTGCGACCCGGCGAGGGCCGAGGAGAGCTGCTGGTAGATGCGGTTGGAGAGGATCCGGTCGCGGGTCTCGGCGTCAGGGGCGTGCTCGCGCATGACCTCGTCGAAGGTCTGCTTGGAGTCGAGCATCATCGCCCAGAGCTCGCCGCCTGTCGAGCTCGACCCCGGCCTCGGCGAAGAGCGCCGGGTCGACCTGGCGCTCGGCGTTGCCGAGTTCCGGCAGGCCCAGCGAGTCGGCCAGCCGCTTCGCGGGGTCGATCGTCAGCACGGCGACGCGCTTGCCCGCGCGCGGCCATCCCGGCGGCGATCGCGGCAGAGGTCGTCGTCTTGCCGACGCCGCCCGAGCCCGGCGCAGACGCAGATGCTCTTGCCCGTCCAGCACTTCGCGATGCCGGCCATCAGCCCGCGACGCCGTTCCGCCAGCGCCCCGACCTGCTCGAGCCCAATCTCGGGCTCGAACAGGAACGGCAGCTCGGTCACCGGCGCCTCGCACTCTCTGCGCAGCCGCGCGAGCTGCTCGCGCTGGTCGGCGGCCCGGCGGTGCTCGGTGAGCGCCGCCCGGCACGCCGCCCGCCGCGGCCTCGCTGGCGGCGCCGTCCTGCGGCGATCCGGCCGCCTCGCCGTCGTTGAAGCGCTGCGGATAGACGCCGTTGCAGATGATCCGGTCGACCTCGACCCCGACGTCGGTCGGCGAGGTCGCGCTCCAGCGCGCCGTCTCGTTGACCGGCATCTCCTCGGGCAGGGCGACCACCGCGATGCCGGTTCGCTTCGGGTCGCGGATGAACTTCGTCGAGCGTCTCGGCCTGCTGGCGGATCGGGCCGACCTTGGCGACCTCGGCGAACGTCCGCGGCGTCTGCAGGAAGCCGACGCCGTGACCGGTGGCGGGGCGTCGACGATGACCAGGTCGTAGTGGTGGCCGCCGCGGGACTTGCGGTGTCAAGCGCCAGTTCCCAGATCTTGCCGATCGTCACCAGCTCCTTGAACCCGGGCGTCGCGGCGGCGAGGTAGGTGAAGATTCGCGAGCTTGAACAGCAGGTCGCGCATCGGCTTGACCTTCAGCTGCAACAACACGTACTCGCGCATCGACTCGTCGGGATCGATCGAGATCGCCCACAGGTTCTCGGCCATCTCGACCTCGCGAAATCCCACCTCGGCTCGCTCGAAGACGTGCGAGAGGTGCTCCTGGGAGGCGACCTCGCAGAGGATCGCCCGCTTACCCGCTCGGAAGCCGCGGCCAGGCCGAGGGCAAGGGCGACCGTCGACTTGCCGACGCCGCCCTTGCCGGTGACGAACAACCAGCCGCTTATCGAGCAGCGTCACGGCGCGGAATCGTACTCACGGGCCAGCCACGTAGGCGCATTGCCTGCAGGGGAAGGAAAGGCCTCACTTCATGCGAATAAGCGCGAACGATGGGAATTTTCAACCGCGAGCCCCCCGCCAGCCGTCCGATCCCGACTGGTACGAGCCCGAGGAGCGATCACTCAGCGATCCCCGAGCAGCCGGCCACCCCGGCGGCGGACTCGTCCCCTGAACCCGCCCCCGGCAGGCGCCGCCCGCCGCCGTCGCCGCCGCGCCGAGGCGACCTCCACGCCGGAGGACCTGGCGGCCGAGGCTGAGCGCCTGTTCGCGCGCCTGCCGGTCGCCGAGCCGGCGGAGGTGCCGGAGCCGGACACGTCGGACGAGCTGCGGATCACCGCGACCGAGGCGATCAAGCCCCGCCGCGACGATGGTCGCCGAGCGCGAGACCACGCCCGTCGAGGCCAAGCACCACGGCGCCAAGGTCATCAGCTTCGCCAACCAGAAGGGCGGCGTCGCGAAGACGACGTCGACGCTGAACCTCGCCGTCGCCTTCTCCGAGTCGGGGCATCGCGTGCTGTGCGTCGACCTCGATCCGCAGGGCAACCTGACGATGAGCCAGGGCATCGACCCCGACAAGGTCGACTGCTCGATGTTCGACGTCCTCGTTCACCACGTCTCGATCAAGGACGCGATCCAGCATCGCGAGATCGACATCGCCGTCGCTTCGATCGACCTCGCCGGCGCCGAGATCGCGATGTCGACGCAGATCGGTCGCGAGCGTTCGCTCGAGAAGGCGCTCGCGGAGGTCATCGACGACTACGACTTCGTCTGCATCGATACCCCCCCGAGCCTCGGGCTGCTGACGATCAACGCGCTGACGGCCTCCGACAAGGTGATCGTGCCGGTGCAGTGCGAGTACCTGTCGATGCGGGGGCTGCTGCAGTTGCAGAACACGCTCGAGATGATCCGCGAGAACCTCAACCCGAGGGTCGAGATCGAGGGGATCCTGCCGACGATGCTCGACTCGCGCACGGTGCACGCCAAGGAGGCAATCGAGATCCTCGAGGAGAACTTCGGCGACCTGGTCTTCGAAACCCGGATCAAGAAGGCGATCAAGTTCGCGGAGGCGCCGGTCCGCGGCGCCAGCGTGCTCAAGTACGATTCCAAGAGCAACGCCGCCGACTACTACCGCCAGCTTGCGGAGGAGGTTTTGACGAATGGCGCGTCGTAAGCGGGCCAGCATGAGGGAGGGGCCGCTGGCCGATCTCTTCCGCGCCACGGTGGATCCGGAGGATCCGCCCGAGGCTCCGAGCCCGGGTTCGCGTCCTCCCGACGAGGAGACGAGCGTCCTGAGCGAGAGCTCCCTCCGAGCCCGCCGCTCCGGCTGCGTCAAGCGATCCCGCTGATGAACCGGCGCCGTTCGATCAGGTCGAGGAGACCTACGAGCCCGAGCCGGTCGCCGCGGTCGAGCCGCCGCCGGCCAAGGAGCGCCTCTCGCGAATCTTCGCCGACGACGTCTTCGAATCGGGCCCCGGCCCGGCCTACGGCCGCGACGAGCCGAGGCGCGGCGGCAGCTTCGCCTCCGACGCGGCGCCGCACGCTCCGGTCATCAAGGTGATCGGCGTCGGCGGCGCGGGCGTCAACGCGATCAATCGCATGGTCGACGCCGGCATCTCCGGGGTCGAGTTCATGGCGGTCAACACCGATCTTCAGTCGCTTCAGCAGTCGAACGCCGACGTCACCGTTCATCTCGGCAGCGGCGTCGCCCGCGGCCTGGGCGCCGGCTCGAATCCCGAGCTCGGCTACCGCGCGGCGTTCGAGGAGCAGGACAAGATCAAGCGCCTGCTCAAGGGTTCGGACATGGTCTTTGTCACCTGCGGCGCAGGGGGCGGGACGGGGACGGGCGCAGCTCCGGTCATCGCGCGGCTCGCGCGCGATGTCGGTGCGCTCACGGTCGGAATCGTCACCAAGCCCTTCCGTTTCGAGGGGACCAGGCGGGCGGGTCAGGCCGACGAGGGGATCAAGGCCCTCGGCGACGAGGTCGACACGCTGATCGTCGTGCCGAATGAGCGCCTGCTGACGGTGCTCGCAAAGACGACGACGATGGTCGAGGCCTTCCAGGTCGCCGACGACGTCCTCCGCCAAGGCGTCCAGGGGATCTCCGAGCTGATCACCCTCCCGGGGATGATCAACCTCGACTTCGCCGACGTGCGGACGACGATGCGCGACGCCGGCCACGCCCTGCTCGGCATCGGCATGGGAAGCGGCGACACGCGGGCGGTCAAGGCCGCCGAGAGCGCGGTCTCCTCGCCCCTGCTGGAGACGTCCGTGGATGGGGCGCGTTCGATCCTGCTTTCGATCACCGGTGGCCCCGACCTGAGCCTGCTCGAGGTCTCCGAGGCGGCGAAGATCGTCCAGGAGGCCGCGCACCCAGACGCCAACATCATCTTCGGCGCCAACATCGACGACTCGATCACCGACGAGGTCTGGATCACAGTGATCGCCACGCGCTTTGACGAGAACCTCTCGCGGCCCTCGCGAACGGAGACATCCGAGCGCCGTGCCCTGGGCCCTGCCGCGCGAGCCGGCGACGCCGGCGATCGGCCGCGCAGCGCGCGCCGCGCGATTTCGACCTCGACGTCCCCGAATACGTCCCCGGACGCCGCCCACGCGGCGTCCGCGCCGTAACTTGCCCATGCTAACCGGCGTCGTCGCGGCCGGGCACCACCTCACGGCCGAGGCGGGCGCACGGTCCTGCGCGACGGCGGCAACGCTGTCGACGCCGCAATTGCGGCGGTGCTCCCTCGTGCGTGACCGAGAGCCCGCTGACCGGGCTTGGCGCCGGCGGCTACATGCTCATCCATGGCGCGGGCGAGCCCACGCTGCTCGACTTCTTCGTCGCCGTGCCCGGTGCCGACGGGACGCGCAATCGCGACGAGCTCGTCCCGATCAGCATCGAGTTCACCGAGACCTCGTCACAGGTGTTCCACATCGGCGCGGCGTCCGTCGGCGTCCCCGGGACGCCGGCCGGCCTCAGGCGGCATCGCGCAGATTCGGCAGCGTCGCCCTTGCCGAGCTCGCCGCCGCCCGCCGCCGCGCTGGCGCGCGATGGCGTTGTCCTCACCGCCGGGCAGGCCTACTTCATCGAGATCCTGGCGCCGATCCTCACTCACTATCCCGACTGTGCGGCCGTCTACGCGCCCGGTGGCCGGCTGCTGCGCGAGGGCGACCCTGGAGGTTCGGCGAGCTCGGCGACGCGCTCGAGCGCCTCGGGAGCGACGGCGCGACGCCGTTTTACGCCGGCGATGTCGGCGCGGCGCTCTCCGACTGGGTGCTCGAGCGCGGCGGCACACTCGGTCGCGACGACCTCGCGGCCTACGAGCCGATCCTGCGCGAGCCGGTGCGCGCCAGCTTCGCGGGGCGGGAGATCTACTCGAACCCACCGCCCGCGTCGGGTGGGATCCTGATCGCGTTCGCGCTGGAACTGCTCGAGCGCATGGGCGGCGAGCCGGGCCTGGAGCAGATCGTCGAGGCGATGGAGCGCGCCCAGGGCGAGCGCACCGAGGAGTTCCTGGCGGGGCTCACCGATCCCGGCTTCGCGTCGCGGTTCCTTCACTCGAGTCGCCTCGGCTCTACCACCCACATCACCGCTGTGGACGCGGACGGGATGTGCGCGAGCGTCACCTGCTCGAACGGCAGCTGCTCGGGCATCGTCGTGCCCGGGACGGGCGTCCACCTCAACAACATGCTCGGCGAGCAGGACCTCAACCCGCTCGGCTTCCATCGCCACGACCCGGGCCGGCGCCTGCCTTCGATGATGTCGCCGACGGTGGTGGTCCGCGACGGCGAGCTCGAGGCCGGGCTCGGCAGTGGCGGCTCCAACCGGATCCGCTCGGCGATCCTGCAGACGATCGTGGGCACGACCACCGGCGGTCTCGACGTGACCGAGGCGGTCAACGCCCCGCGCGTGCACTTCGAGGACGGCGCAATTCAGGCGGAGCCCGGCGTGGACGAGAGTGCTCTCAAGCGGCTCGAGGGGCGTGGGTATGAGGTCGTGCGCTGGCGCGAGCGCAACGTCTTCTTCGGGGGCGTGCACGCGGTCTCGCGCGACCCGGCGACGGGTGAGATGCACGGCGCGGGTGACCCGCGGCGTGGCGGCGCTGTCGCGATCGCCTGACTCAGGCGCGGCGATCAGAAGTCGCCGACGACGACCTTGCCGTTCATCTTCGCCCGCTCGGCGACCTCGCGCGAGCGGGAGACGGCGTCGACGAGCGCGCCCAGGGCGCCCGCGAGCACGTTCATGCGGTCCGGCTCGGCGCGCAGCTCGAGAAGCCTCTGCTTCGTGTCTGCCGGCAGCTCCACGCGGCCCGCGATTCCGTAGGAGTCCATCGCCTCGAGTTCGGCCTGCTCGGGCGGCTCTCCGCCCACGCGCTCGACGAGCTCGGCGAATGCGGCGCGGGCCTTCGCGGCAGGCCCCGCGCCCTCGCCCGGGTCGTCTTCGGTGAGCTCGACCGGCTCGACCTCTCCCGCTGGGTACTCGGTCGCCTCGAAGCGATCGAGCACGCGAAATGGCCGCTCGCCCGTGACGATGATGTTCAGGCGCCCGTCCTCGAACTGCTCGGTCACCTCGGTGACGCGCGCCTCGCAGCCGATCCGCCGGGCGCCGCCCTCGTCGTCGCGAAAGACGATTCCGAATGGCTCTGACTGCTCGATGCAGCGCGCGATCATCCGCTTGTAGCGCTCCTCGAAGATGTGCAGTGGCAGCAACTCGCCCGGGAGCAGCACCAGCGGCAGTTCGAAGATCGGAAGCTCGACTCCCTCATCCGCCATGTGAGGAGTCTTACAAACCGAGTAAACGGGCAAGATGCGCGCGGTGGCGAAGATCGACTACGAGGCCGAGGGGCTTCTCGATGGCCTGGAGGGCAAGGATCGAGACGCCCGCCGCAAGCTGCTCGACGAGCTCGTCGACGAGGGCGTGAGCCTCGATGAGTTGCGCACGGCCGTCGCCGAGGACCGGCTCGCGCTGCTGCCGGTCGAGCGCGTCCTGAGCGGAGGCGGTGAGCGGCTCACCGCCGCCGAGGTCGCCGAGCGGGCCGGGGTTGAAAAGGAGTTCCTCCAGCGCGAGTGGCGGGCGCTCGGCCTGGCGTTGTCCGACGACGACGTCGCCGCGTACACCGAACGCGACGTCGAGGCCGCCGAACGGGTTCAGATCCTGCGTGATTCGGGGGTGCCGGACGAGGGCGTGCTCGAGGTCGCGCGGCTGATGGGGATGACGATGTCGCAGCTGGCGGCCGCCAACCGGCGCCTGATCGCCGATGCGTTCATGCAGGAGGGCGACACGGAGTACGACGTCGCCAAGCGCTTCGCGGAAGCGGCGAGGGCGTTCATGCCGCTGATCGGCGACTCGCTCTCCTACGTCCTGGCGCTGCACCTGCGCGAGCAGATCCGCCACGACGCCTTCGACCTCGCTGAGCTTTCCTCCGGGCGCGCCTCGAGCGCGGACGAGGTCACGGTCTGTTTCGCCGACATGGTCGATTTCACGCATCTCGGGGAAACCCTCGATCCGGACGCGCTCGGCACGGTCACCGGCCGGCTGGGCGAGCTTGCGGCGTTCGTGGTCGAGCCGCCCGTGCGGCTGGTCAAGCTCATCGGCGACGCGGCGATGATCGTCGGGCCGGAGGCCCGTCCGGTCCTCGACGCGGCGCTCGAGCTGGTGGCCGCGGCCGAACGCGAGGGCGAGGATTTCCCGCTACTGCGCGCCGGGGTCGCCAGCGGGCTGGCGCTGCCACGTGCGGGCGATTGGTACGGCCGCCCGGTGAACCTCGCGAGCCGGATCACGGCGATCGCCCGGCCCGACAGCGTCCTCGCCTCGGAGGAGGTCCACGACGCGCTCTCGGACGACGGGGCCTACGAGTGGTCGTATGCGGGCTCGCGCAAGCTCAAGGGGATCGATGGGGCCGTGAAAGTCTTTCGCGCGCGGCGTAACAACTGATCGCCCTCGCGAGACGTAGTAGGGACCGATGGCCCTGCTGATCCTCTTCGCGCTGCTCGCCGGCGCCGCAACGGCCCTGAGCCCGTGCGTGCTGCCCGTGCTTCCCGCAGTGCTCGGCGCGGGGGTGGGCGGCGGGCGCCGCCGGCCGCTGGGAGTGGTCACCGGGCTCGTGCTCGCCTTCACGTTCGCGACGGTGGCGCTCGTCTACGTCATCGCTGCACTCGGGCTGCCCGACGACTTCGTGCGCACGCTCGCGATCGTCACCCTGCTGGTGTTCGGCATCTGCCTGCTGATCCCGGCGCTGGGCGATCGCATCGAGGCCTTCGCCAGCCGCATCGCCCCGGGGCCCGCGCGGGTCGGGGGCGACGGCTTCGGATCCGGCTTCATCCTGGGCGCCAGCCTCGGGCTCGTCTACACGCCGTGCGCTGGCCCGATCCTCGCCGGCGTCATCACGGTCTCGGCCTCGCAGGACTTCACCGCGGGCAAGCTCGCGGTGGCCTTCGCATACGCGCTCGGATCCGGCATCGTGCTCTACGTGCTCATGCTCGGCGGGCGCAAGCTCGTCGACCGTCTCAAGCCGACACGCGCCTGGGTTCAGGCTGCGACGGGCGCGGTGATGGTGCTCGTGGCGGTCGCGATGATCGCCAACCTCGACCTCAAGTTCCAGGACGCGATCGCGAGCGACCTGCCGTCGTTCCTGGTCAATCCAAGCGGCGGCCTCGAGAGCTCGGACGCCGTCGAGAATCAACTCGCGAACGTCCGCGGTGGCCACGGGGCGAGCGAGGGAGGCGGTGCCGAGGCGGCGGCGGGCAAGAAGCTGCCGAACGCCGGACCCGCGCCCGATTTCACCGATACGCAGCAGTGGTTCAACACGCCCGACGATCAACCCCTCTCGATCGCCGACCTGACCAAGGGGCAGGGGCGGGTGGTGCTGATCGACTTCTGGACCTACACCTGCATCAACTGCATCCGCACCCTGCCCTACCTGGAGGGCTGGGATCGCAAATACCGCGACCAGGGCCTGACGATCATCGGCGTCCACTCGCCGGAGTTCCCGTTCGAGAAGGACGCCGGCAACGTCGCGGACGCGATCTCGCGGTTCGGCATCCAGTACCCGGTCGTCCAGGACAACGACCTGGGCACCTGGAACGCATTCGGCAACCAGTACTGGCCCGCGCACTACCTGATCGACGCCAATGGCGACGTTCGCTACGCCCATTTCGGCGAGGGCGCCTACGGCGAGACCGAGGCGGCGATCCGATCACTGCTGGCCGAGGCGGGCGACTCGAACCTCGGCGGCCACGCAAAGCCCGACGGCAACGTCGAGGTCGCGGATCGGGGGTTGCGCACGCCCGAGACGTACCTCGGCGCCGCGCGAGGCCAGGGCTGGGTGAACGGCCCGCAGCCGGGGTCCAAGGACTACGGCCCCCTCCGCGCCTCCAATCTCCAGCTCAACCAGTTCGCCTACGGCGGCGTGTGGGACATCGCCAATGAGGCGGCGACGGCGGGAGACGGCGCCAGCGTCGGACTCTCGTTCAAGGCCCGGCGCGTCTTTCTCGTGCTCGGCTCGCCCGGCCAGTCGCGCGACATGCGGGTGCTGCTCGACGGCAAGCCGATCGCAGACGCCGACGCGGGCGACGACGTCCACGGCGGGGTCGCGACAATCTCCAACCAGCGCCTGTACCGGCTCGTCGACCTCCCCAAGGCGGGGCAGCACACGCTCGAGCTGCGCTTCGCCCCCGGCATCGAGGGCTACGCGTTCACGTTCGGCTAGCCAAAGAGGGGTCAGACCCCTATTCGGGTCGCCTAAGAGGGGTCTGACCCCTTGCGGGCGCTGAGGACGAGGTTGTAGAAGAGCTCGGCCGGCAGACGGGGCTCGAGCAGGCCCGCGTCGAGGCGCTGGAGGGCGATGTAGCTGCGGTACGCGAACATCCGCCACGCGAACGGCACCTCGTTTGGCACGGCGGTCGCCTCGAGCGAGCGCAGCCACCAGCCGTAGGCGTTGGAGACCAGCTCCTCACCGCGAAGGCGGACGGCGTCGAAGCCGGCGTCGCGGGCGAAATCGCGCAGCTGCGCGGGCTCGAAGGCGTGCACGTCGACCTCGGACTCGAGCTCGTGGCCGTCGTCGGGCTGGGCGCCGTCGAGCCACGGCGCGGCTGAGGCGCCGACCAGGCGCCGCCAGGCGGGCGCCACGAGGTGGCCGGCGCGCTTGGGCAGGGCAGCGATCCGGTCGCCGTAGCGCGACGGCTCGCCGCAGAACGCGAGGGTGCCGCCGGGGCGCAGAACGCGCCTGAACTCCGAGAAAGCCCGCTCGAGGTCCGGGATGTGGTGCAGGATTGCGTGGCCGAAGACGAGGTCGAAGCTCTCGTCGGCAAACGGCAACGACTCCGCCTCGGCGCGGACCGTCTCGACCTCCAGGCCGAGCCTCGCGGCGCTCGCCGAAAGCGCACTCAGCATCCCGGGGGAGATGTCCGTGGCCGTCGCGCTCTCGATCAGGCCGAGTTGGAGCAGGTTGAGCGTGAAGTAACCGGTGCCGGCGCCGATCTCAAGCGCGTCGCCGAACGGCCCGGCAGGCGTGCGACCGAGCGCCTTGCGCAGCTTCGCCGCAACCTGCGCCTGGCCGATCTCGCCGTAGTCGATGCCCCACTTGGCGTCGTACTCGGTCGCGGCCGCGTCGTGGTAGCGGGTGTTGACGTCCTTGATCTCGTCGGGCGTCGCTGTGGGTGCGGCGGGCGTCATGAGGCGGAGATAGTAGGCGAGGCTCTACGGTGCCACGCCGTGAACGAGGTCCATTTGCAGCGCGACCAGCCAGAAGGCGTGCCGCCGCTCGCGCTGACGGGCGAGCGCACGCTGCCCGACGTCCCCGAGGAGAACTACTGGTTCCGGCGCCATCTGGCCGTCTATGAGTGGATCGCCGAGCGCGTGCAAGGTAAGAGCGTCGCCGATCTCGCCTGCGGGGAGGGCTACGGCTCCAACGTCCTCGCCGAACGCGCGGCGGACGTGGTCGGCGTCGACGCCAACCCTGATGCGCACGAGCACGCGCGCCTGCGCTATCAGCGGCCGAACCTCCGCTTCGAGCGCGACCTGGTCGAGTCCTATGCCGGCCCCTGCGACGCGGTCGTCTTTCTGCAGACGATCGAGCACATCCAGGACCCTGCAGCACTGCTCGCCGGCTTTGCGAGGGCGGCCGAGGTCAGCTACGTGTCGACGCCGAACCGGCTGACGCTGGCTCCCGAGGGCGCGCAGAAGTCCGACAACCCCTGGCACCTGCGCGAGTACACGGTGGCCGAGTACGCCGAGCTCCTGGCGCCGCACTTCAGCGGGGTTGAGCTCTACGGCGTCTTTCACGCGCGCAAGCTGCGCGCCCACGAGCTTGCGATCTCCGCGGGCTGGGATCGCGTGCACGCCGCCCTGCGCATCACCAAGCCCTTTTACGACCGTTTCGTGCCAGCGATCGCCGCCTCGGACTTCGTGATCCGTCCTGCTGCCGAGCGCAACCTCAACGAGGCGCTCGACTTCCTGGCCGTCTGCCGGCGATGAGCGAGCACGGCCGGGTGGGAGACCTCGCGGTCGTCCTCCACAGCCACATGCCATACGTCGAGGGCTTCGGCACGTACCCGTTCGGCGAGGAGTGGCTGTTTGACGCCGTGATCCGCTCCTACGTCCCTCTGCTCGACCTCGCCGACGGCATGACGTTCACGGTGACGCCCGTGCTGGCCGACCAGCTGGAGGCAGACGGCGTCGCCGAGCGCATGCTGGACTTTCTGCGCGAATACCGGATCGGCTCCGCGGAGCTCGATGTCGCCGACGTCGAGGAGCCGCTGCGGGGCGCGTGCGCTGCCGAGGCCCGGCGCTATCGCGAGGCGCTCGCTCGCCTCGAGCCGCTTGGCGAGGACCTGCTCGGGCTCTTTCGCGAGCCCGCCCGCGACGGGCGGATCGAGCTGATGGCGTCCGCGGCGACGCACGCGGTGCTTCCCCTCCTGGCGAGCACGGGCGCGCGCAAGCTGCAGATCGACGCCGGTCTGCGCTCGCACCGGCGCCGCTTCGGCGATCCGCACGGCTTCTGGCTTCCCGAATGCGCCTACGAGCCGGGGCTGGAGCGGCTGCTCGCCCAACGCGGTCTCGCCTACTTCTGCACCGACCAAAGCGCCCACGAGCCGGCTCTTGACGCCCTCGCGCCGGTGGCGGCTGGCGGGGAGACGGTCGCCTTCACGATCGACTGGGAGGCCGTGCAGTGGCTCTGGTCGCTCGACGGCTATCCGTCGGACCCCTGCTTTGCCGACTTTCACCGCAAGTCGTTGCGCGGCGCGCGGCCATGGCGGATCGACGGCGAGCCCTATGACCCCGAGGAGGGCCGGAGCCGGGCGGCCGCGCTGGGCCGGGAGTTCGCCGCCGCCGCCGCCGCGCGCCTCGAGCGCTACCGATCCGAAAGCGACCGCGCCGGGCTGATGGTCTTCGCGATCGACACCGAGCTGCTCGGCCACTGGTGGTGGGAGGGCCCAGCCTGGCTTGAGGCGGTGGTTGGCGCCGCGCCCGAGCACGGCGTCGACCTCGTCACCCTGAGCGAGGCGGGCGAGCGCCATTCGCCGGAGGAGCGAGCCTTGCATGCGTCGACCTGGGGTGAGGGCAAGGACCTGAGGACGTGGGACTCGCCGGAGGTGGCCGACATGGCCTGGGCGGCGCGGCGACTCGAAATGCGCGTGCTCCGCGCGGTGCGGTCGGGCGTGACCGGGGCCGCCGCAGAGCGCGCCACGCGCGAGTTGCTGGCGTTGCAGGCCAGCGACTGGGCGTTCCTCGACAGGCGCCGCCAGGCGGGCGATTACCCGTGGCACCGCACGACCAGCCACGCCGAAGCCCTGCTCGAGTCCATAAACTCAGGCGACCGTCCGCCCACAGCGCGGCTTCGCAATCTGGCGCCAGACCTCAACCTCGCGCCTCTGCTCGAGCCCTGAAAGCCCCTTGACCCAAGTCCTGATCCTCTCCTGGGAGTACCCGCCGCTCATCGAGGGCGGCCTGGCTCGTCATGTGCGCAAGCTGTCCGAGGGCCTGGCTCGCCGCGGCGTCGACGTCCACGTGCTCACGCGTGGCAGCGAGGAGTCGCCGGACGAGGAGGTTGCCGGCGGGGTCAGCATCCACCGCGTGCGGGAGCCGAAGCGACCGACAGAGCTCGGTGAGTTCGTCGCCTGGGTCGAGCGGATGAACTCCGACATGCTCGCCGCCGGAGTCGAGCTCGGCGACCGTTACGACTTCGACCTCGTCCACGGCCACGACTGGCTGGTGGCGATGGCCGGCGACCACCTGGCGCGCCGCTTCGACGCGCCGCTGGTGACGACGATTCACGCCACCGAGTACGGCCGCCACCAGGGCTGGGTCGACAAGCACCCGCAGAGCCACATCCATGGCGTCGAGCGCTGGATCACCAATCGCGCCGACCGCGTGATCGCCTGCTCGTACTACATGCGCGAGCAGATCGTGGACATCTTCGGCGCCGACGACAGCCGGGTCGTGGTGATCCCGAACGGGATGGACCCGGAGGACCTGCAGCCCCTCGACGAGCCCGAGCTTCAGCGGCTGCGCGCCGAGTTCGCCGCGCCCGACGAGCGCCTCGTGCTGCTCATCGGACGGCTCGTCTACGAGAAGGGCTTCCAGCTCGCGCTCGAGGCGATGCCGCGGCTGATCGAGGCCGTCCCGGGCACCCGCTTCCTTGTCGCGGGCTCGGGCACGCACGAGCAGGAACTGCACGATCAGGCCGAGGAGCTTGGGTTGATGGACCACGGCACGTTCCTCGGCTGGATCGGCGACGACGTCCTGCATTCGCTGTACCGGATCGCCGACGTGTGCCTCGTCCCATCGATCTACGAGCCGTTCGGGCTCGTCGCGCTCGAGGCGATGGCCTCCGGTTGTCCCTGCATCGTCGCCGACACCGGCGGCCTGCGGGAGGTCGTGCCGCATATGGAGGCCGGTCTGCGCTTCCGTGCCAGTGACTCCGCCGCGCTGGGCGAGATGGTCGAGCGCCTGCTGACCGACGAGGTCCTGCGCGACCGGCTCGTCGCCGAGGGCTCCGAGCACGTGCTGCGCTTCGATTGGGCCGACGTCGCCGAGTCGACCGCCGCGATCTACGCCGAGCTCGCCGGCGAGCCCAGCCACGCCTAGGTCGATATGGCGTTCTTTCTCGTGGTCCTGACTCGCTCGGGGGAGGACTACGACCATTCGCGACCGCTCGAGGCGCAGCTGCGCTTCGCCGAGCACGCCGAATTCATGGACGGCCTCGTGGCCGACGGGCTGATGATTCTCGGCGGCCCGCTGAGCGATGAGCAGCGCGTGGTCTACGCCCTCGAGGCGCGAACAGAGGAAGACGTCCGTGAACGTCTCGCCCAGGATCCGTGGTGGGGCTCCCACCTCGAGCTCGCCTCCATCGACCCGTGGACGATCCGCCTCGACGGGCGGTGACCCCGGTCGATCTCAGTCGCGAGCGCGCGCTCGCGGCCGACGCGGCAGATCCGCTTGCGGACCTGCGAAACCGGTTCGAGATCACCGACTCCAACCGGATCTACCTCGACGGCAACTCACTCGGGCGCCTGCCGCTGGTCACGCGCGATCGCCTGAGGGCGATGGTCGACGAGTGGGGCGAGCGCCTGGTCTCGGGATGGCCTGACTGGATCGACGCTCCGCAGCGTGTCGGCGACCTGCTCGGCATCGAGCTGCTCGGCGCCAACGCGGGCGAGGTACTCGTCTGCGACTCGACCACCGTGAACCTCTACAAGCTGTGCGGCGCTGTCCTCGGCACTCCGGATCCGCCGGCGGTGCTCGTCGCGAGCCGCGGGGAATTCCCCACCGACCGCTACGTGCTCGAGGGCCTGGCCGCTCGCCATGGGCTTGCGCTCCGGCTTTTCACTGAGGGGGAGCTCGGGGCGGCGCTTGCTGATGGGCCGGCCTTGCTGGTGGTCTCGCACGTCGCGTACCGCTCGGGCGCGCTGGCCGACATCGCGGCGACCGAGGCGCTGGCCGCCGAGCACGGTGCGACGGTCGTCTGGGACCTCTCGCACTCGATCGGCGCCGTGCCTATCGACGTCGCGCGTGACGGGGCAAGGCTCGCGGTCGGCTGCAGCTACAAGTACTTAAACGGCGGACCTGGGGCACCCGCCTGGCTCTACCTCGCCGCCGACCTGCAGGAGACGCTTCGCTCGCCGATTCAGGGCTGGTTCGGCCAGGCCGACCAGTTTTTCATGGAGAGGCCGTACGAGCCCGCCGCAGGGATAACCCGCTTCCTCGCCGGCACTCCGCCGATCCTCGGGATCGCGGCGGTGCAGGAGGGCGTCAAGCTGCTTGCCGAGGCCGGGATGGAGGCGCTCCGCGCGAAGTCGGTGGCCCAGACGGAGCTCGCGCGTGAGCTCTTCGAAGCGTGGCTCGCGCCGCTCGGCTTCACGCTCGAGACACCCGCCGACCCCGCGCGCCGCGGCTCGCATCTGTGCCTCGGTCACCCCGAGGCATGGCCGATCTGCCGCGCGCTCGACGAGCGCTGCAACGTGGTCGTCGACTTCCGCGATCCTGACGCGATCCGTCTCGGCATCGCGCCGATCTACACCCGCTTCGTCGACGTGTGGGACGCGTGCGACCGCATCCGGCGCCTCGTCGAGTCAGGCGAGCACCGCGGCCAGGGGACGGAGCGCGGCCGGGTTACCTAGCCCGGGGGCTCGACCGGGTTTGGCCAGCGCAGCTCTTTTGGCGCGTCGCGCATGCGGATGAGCTTTGCGGGGACCCCGCCGACGACCGAGTTGGCGGGCACGTCCTTCGTCACGACCGCGTTCGTGCCCACGATCGAGTTGTCGCCCAGGCGCACGCCTCGAAGGACGCAGGCGCCGTAGCCGATCCAGACGTTCGAGCCGACCTCGACGTCGCGCATGTAGATGCCCTGCTGGCGGATCGGGCGCTCGACCTCGACGACGCCGTGGTCGAAGTCGATGAACATCGCCCGGTCGGCGATCACGCACTGGTCGCCGATCCGCACGAGGCGATAGGCGGAGATCGTGCACTCCTGGCCAAGCACGGTCTTCGAGCCGATCTCCACCACGCCCTCGTGGCAGCGGATCTTGGTGCCGTCGCCGATCCAGACGAAGCGCCCGAACCGCACCTTGCCGCGCTTGGCGATCTGTAGCTCCAGGTTCTTGCCGAAGAAGACGGGGCCGTCGGTCTCCCAGCGCCAGCCGGCCGGGGTGAGGAAGCGCCGCCAGAGATAGCGCCAGAGCAGGCGCCCGTAACGCCAGTTCACCATGCCGTTCGCGGCGAAAAATCGGACCGTCCGAAACACGCGGGCGCGGACTTTAGTGGCGGCGACCTCGTCGCCTAGACTGCGCCGCGATGGCCGAGGCCGCCGCAACAGAGGGACCGAGCAAGGCGCCTCAACAGCGGCGCGGCTCGGCTGACGCCTCGCTGGCCGCCCGCCTCGTCGACGGCGACAAGCGCGCCCTCGCTCGTGCGATCAGCCTGGTCGAGAACCGCGACCCGGCCGGCGACGAGCTGGTTGCTGAGCTGTTTCCCCGAACGGGCGAGGCGCGGATCGTCGGCCTCACCGGCCCGCCCGGGGTCGGCAAGAGCACGCTGATCGGGGCGATCGTCAAGAAGCTGCGGGAGGCCGACCGCGACATCGGCGTCCTCTCGATCGATCCCTCGAGCCCGTTCACCCAGGGCGCGGTGCTCGGCGACCGCATCCGGCTCTCCGAGCACTTTCTGGACAGCGGCGTCTTCATCCGCTCGATGGCAACGCGCGGCTCGCTCGGCGGCCTCGCGGAGGCGGCGCTGCAGGCCGCGCTGCTGATGGACGCGGCCGGCAAGGACGACATCCTGCTCGAGACGGTTGGTGTCGGCCAGGGCGAGATCGACATCGTCGACCACGCCGACACGGTCGTGCTCGCGCTGATGCCCGGCTCGGGCGACTCGATCCAGGCGCTCAAGGCGGGCGTCATGGAGATCCCCGACGTCATCGTCGTCAACAAGGCAGAGCACCCGCTCGCCGACACGATGATCCGCGAGGTCAAGGCGGTACTCGCGCTCGGCCCGACCCGCGACTGGAAGGTGCCGGTGGTTCGTACCGAGGCCTCGAAGGGGGAGGGGATCGACGAACTCGTCGATGCCCTCGATGCGCACCGCCGCCACATCGCCGAGGCGGGAACGCTGGCGGAGCGCCGAGCGCGCAACCTGCGCGCCGAGGTACTTGGCATCGCGACCGCCCGGATGCGCCGTGAGCTCGAGGCCAAGGCGGCCGCCGACCCCGAGTGGCAGGCTCTGCTCGACCGCGTCGTCAGCCGCGAGATCGACCCCGCGACCGCAGCCCGCGAACTACTCGAGAAGGAGCTCGCCGATGAGTGATCAGACGACCGCCGCTGACCTCGAGCAATGGGTTGGCTACGGCCTCGACGACGTACGCGGCGTGGGCGTCGGCCGTATCGACTCGATCGTCGTCGGCGACCACCCGTTCGGATGGCTGCTCGCGCGCATGGGCCGCTTCGGCCACCACACGGCGATCCCGGCTCGCGACGCGGTCGAGGGCGTGGAGCGCGTCTGGGTCCCGTACTCGCGTGAGCAGATCCGCAGCGCGCCGCATCTCGAGGCGATCGAGACGATCGACCCGCTCATGGAGCGGGAGCTGCTCGAGCACTACGGACTTTCGGTTTAGCTAGGCGGCGCGGCCGCGGGCGTCGTCGATCCGCGACCAGCTGTCATTGAACGACAGGGCTTCGGCGAAGCGCATCGCCCGCGGCGAGGGCTCGTGACGAAGGCCGTCGATTCGGCTGACGCAGATGGGGACGACCACGGCGGGTTGGTCAACTTCGGCCGCAACGGCCTGGAGCTGCGCCCACCTTGCGTCGCTCTCCATGCTTCCCATTGCGGCAAAAGTCTATGCCGGTGCGCCGGACGTGATCAACGGCACGCACCAAAACAAAGCCGCAAATAGGGGCTAACAGCCGAGCGCGCGCGCAATCACCATCTGCTGCACTTCGTCGGTGCCCTCGCCGATGGTGAGGATCTTCGCGTCTCGGTAGAAGCGGCACACCGGGTATTCCTCGATGTAGCCGTAGCCGCCATGGATCTGAACCGCCTCCTCGGTCGCCCGGACGGCGAGGCGGCCGGTGATCAGCTTGGCCTGGGCGGCGGTGAGCGTGAAGTTGTCGCCCGCGTCCTTCTCCAGCGCGGCGCGGTAGGTGAGCAGGCGTGCGGCCTCGAGCTGCGCCGAGATATCGGCGATCTTGGCCTGGATCGCCTGGAACTTCGAGATCGGCTGGCCGAACGCGCGTCGCTCCTTCGCGTAGGCGATCGCCTCGTCGAGCGCCCCCTGCGCCAGGCCGACGCCCATCGCGGCGACCCCGATGCGCCCGATGTCGAGGATGTGCAGGAACTGCTTGAAGCCGGCGCCGCGCGGCCCGAGCAGGTTCTCGGCACCGACGCGGCAGTCGGTGAAGGTGAGCGGCCGGGTGTCGGACGCGTTCCAGCCCATCTTGCGATACGGCTCGCCCTGCTCGTAACCGGGCGTGTCCTTCTCGACGATGAGGTTCGAGATCTCGCCCTCGCCGGTCTTCGCGGTGATCGCGACGTGCCCGGAGATGTCGGTGCCCGCGTTGGTGATGAACTGCTTGGCGCCGTCGATGACCCAGTCGCCATTCTCCTCGCGGGCGCGGGTCTTGACGTTGCCGGCGTCCGATCCCGCCTCGGGCTCGGTCAGCCCGAAGGCGCCAAGCTTGCGGCCGGCGCAGAGATCGGGGAGCAGGCGCTCCTTCTGTTCGTCTGAGCCGAAGAGGTAGATCGGCTGGGTGCCGAGCGACGTGTGCGCGCACATCGTGATCGCCACCGAGGAGTCGATGCGCGTCAGCTCCTCGACGGCGATCGCGTAGGAGAGCGTGTCCCCGCCGCCACCGCCGTACTCCTCGGGAAACGGGATGCCCATCAGGCCGAGGTCGCCGAGCTTGGCGACGATCTCGTAGGGGAAGGACTTGGTCCGATCGAGCTCCTCAGCCACGGGCGCAACCTCGCCGCGTGCGAAATCACGGACCGTGTCGCGCACCAGGCGCTGTTCGTCGGTGAGCTGGAAGTCCAAAGCGCGCGGGAGCTTACGCGGCTTCCGCGCGCCACTCGGCGGGGGCGCCCGGGCCGTACTCGGTGTAGGCGTCGCGGGCGCTGAGGCGCTTGCCGCAGCTCTCGCAGTAGCCACGGTCGTCGACGATGCCCTCGCATCCCTTGTGGCGGACGAGCATCGGCGGCCCCTCCGGCTCGGCGAGGTGGCGGTCGCCCCAGTGCAGCATTCCGACCATCACCGGCCAGAGGTCGAGCCCCTTTTCGGTGAGGAAGTACTCGTAGCGCGGCGGCCGCTCCTGGTAGGCGCGCTTCTCGAGGATGTCCTCGTCGACGAGCAACGCGAGGCGGGTGGAGAGGACGTTGCGAGCGACGCCCAGGTTCTCCTGGATCTGGTCGAAGCGGCGCTTGCCGTTGAAGACGTCGCGGATCACGAGCAGCGTCCAGCGCTCGCCGAGGACCTCGAGGGTCCGGGCAATCGAGCACACCTGGTCGTATTCGCGGTTGAGCATCGCTGTGTGATTATCGCACACTGGGTTGCATGAAGCAACCCATGCTGTTACGGTCCGTTGCGTCAAGAAACCCGGCCGTGGAGGCCCATCATGACGTTCTCTCTTCCAGCGCTTCGCATCGACCTGACCGACGAGGAGATCCTCGACGACCTGCTGTACCCGGTCCGCCCCGAGAGGGGGGCCCGGTGACCTAGGCGAACGGCCGGAGCTACGGGCGCTGCAGCGTGACCGGCGCGTGGCCGCGCTCGAGCGTTACGACCGGATCCGTGTGATGTGAGTCGGTTCGCTCCAGCAGCGTGCCGAGCTCCTCGGGCGGGGCCGGGCGGGCGAGCCTGAAGCCCTGGCCGAACGAACAGCCGAGAGCGAGCAGGCGCGCAATCTGATCATCGGTCTCGATGCCCTCGCCGATCACGGTGAGGCCGAGGTCGGCGCCGAGGCCGACGATCGAGCCCGCGATCGCCGTCTGGCGCGGGTCGAAGCCGATGCGCGCGACGAAGGACCGGTCGACCTTTAGGACGTCGACCGGGAAGGTCGCGAGGTGTCGCAGCGAGGCGTTGCCGGTGCCGAAGTCGTCGACGGCGAGTCGAACGCCGAGTTGCTTGAGATCGCGCATCTTCTCCGTGACCACCTCGGGATCGCGAAGAAACGCCGTCTCGGTGAGCTCGATCACGAGGCGGTGCGGGTCGACCTCGGACTCGGCGAGCATCCGCGCGACGTCGTCGACCATCGTCGAGTCGTGAAACTGCGCGGTCGAGAAGTTGACGGTCATCGTCAGCTCCGAGCCGAAGCCGTACTCGCTGCGCCATTGCGCGGCCTGCTTGAGCGCCTCGGCGAGCACCCAGCGGCCCAGCGGTGCCATCAGCCGGCTCTCCTCGGCAACCGGGATGAACTCGCCGGGAAGCAGCAGGCCGCGGGTGGGGTGCTCCCAGCGGATCAGCGCCTCGGCGCCGACGAGCTGCTGGGTCGCGAGCTCGAAGATCGGCTGGTAGTAGAGGACGAGCTCCTGCTCGCGCAGCGCCGTGGCGAGCGCGCCCTCGAGCTCGAGGCGCTCGACCATCGCGACGTGCATCTGCGGCTCGAACACCTGCTTTTGGCCGCGGCCCTTGGCCTTCGCTCGGTAGAGGGCCAGGTCGGCGTTTCGCAGGAGGTCGTCGTCGACGCGACCACCCGTCGCGATGCCGATGCTGGCGCCGATGAACAGCTCACGACCCTCGACCTCGAACGGCTCGTTCATGGTCTCCAGAATCCGGTCGGCGACGTGGGTGACACGTGCCTCGTCGACGTCCTCGAGAAGGACGACGAACTCGTCGCCGCCAAAGCGAGCCGCCGTGTCGGCGGCGCGGATGCACCCGAGCAGGCGTCGCGCGGCCTCGCGCAGGAGGATGTCGCCGGTCGCGTGCCCGAAGGTGTCGTTGACGTTCTTGAACGTGTCGAGGTCGACGAACAGGACCGCGACGCGGCTGCCGGCCCGGGCGGCGCGCGCCTGGGCATGCTGGAGGCGGTCGATCAGCAGCTGGCGGTTGGGAAGGTCGGTGAGGCCGTCGTGGAGGGCCTGGTGGATCGCGTCGGCGACCGTCTTGGCGTCGGTGAGCGCGAGGCTGGCGTGCTCGGCGAAGGCCAGCAGCATCTCGCGCTCGACCTGCGAGTAGGTGCGACCCGGCCTGTGGGTGGCGACGACGATGCTGCCGACGACCTCCCCGTGCTCGTGAACCGGGATGGCGAGCGCCGCGCGGATGCCGTCGTCGGCGAAGGCCGGGAGGTTGCGCTCGTCGCCGGCGTAGTCCTCGACGACGATCATCTCGCCCGCCGCCGCGGCCTGGCCGCCGGCGCCGCGGCCGAGCGGGCTGCGCCGCATCGATTCGACGATCTCGGGCTTGACGCCGGCCGAGGCCACCATGATGAGCTGCTCGCGGTCCTCTGGGTCGATGAGACGCAGGCCGACCGTCTCGTCGCCCAGGAGATCCTTGGCGCCGGTGACGATCGCGTTCAGCACCTCCTGAAGGCCGCGGCGGCTGACGATGGAGCTCTGGATCTTGGAGAGCCGCTCGAGCAGGCGGTGGCGCTCGGCAAGGGTCTCGACCAGCCGAGCGTTCTCGGCAGTCTGGCGGTCGCGCAGCTCGTGTTCGCTCTCGAGGGTCGCGGACAAGCGGGTCAGCGCCGCCTCGACGGCGACCGGATCGCCTCCTTCGGCAAGGATTTCGCGGAGTTCAGCGAGCTGCTGCGCCGCCCCCGTCGTCGGCACAGCTCTCATGCCTGAGGTATCGGCCTCAGGCACGGTTGCCTTTAGGTTTCCGCGCCGTCCCTAGACGCGCTCATGCCGATGGCCAGACGCACCAGAAGGCGCACTCCGAAGCCGCTGGCGCCCTTTCCGACGTACTCGCGCCCGGTATCCCAGGCGGTACCCGCGATGTCGAGGTGCGCCCACGGCTTCGAATCGACGAATTCCTCGAGGAACGAGCCGGCGTAAATCGTGCTCGCCTTGCGCTTGGCGGCCGCGTTCGACAGGTCGGCGATCGTCCCCTTGGTCAGCTGCTTGTACTCCTCGTGCAGCGGCAGCCGCCAGACGAGCTCCCCGCTGCGCTCGCCGGCCTCGAAGACCTCCTTGGCCAGGTCGTCGTCGTTGGAGATGAGCCCGGCGTAGGTGGAGCCGAGCGCGACGATGACGGCGCCTGTGAGCGTCGCCAGGTCGACGACCCGCTCGGCGCCCAGCTCACGCACGCAGTAGGTGAGCGCGTCGGCGAGGATCAGCCGCCCCTCGGCGTCGGTGTTGTTGACCTCCACGGTCTTGCCGTTGAGCTGGGTGATGACGTCGCCCGGCTTGATCGCGGTCCCGCTCGGCATGTTCTCGGTGGCTGGGATCGCGGCGACGAGCTCGAGCTCGAGGCCGAGCTCGGCGATCGCTCCAAGCGCCTCCAGCACGGCGGCGCCTCCCGACATGTCCATCTTCATCTCGTGCATGCCCGCCGCGGGCTTGATCGAGATGCCGCCGCTGTCGAACGTCACCGCCTTGCCGACCAGGCCGAGCACCGGGCCGCTGCCGCCGCCGTGGTAGCGCAGGGCGATCAGCCGGGGCTCGATCGCGCTCCCCTGGGAGACGGCAACGAGGCCGCCCATCCCGGCCGCCTCGATCGCGGCGCGATCGAGCACCTCGACCTCGAAGCGCTCGTCGGAGCCGGCGATCTCGAGCGCGCGCTCGGCCAGCCGCTGTGGCGTCAGCTCGTTGGCCGGGAGGTCCTGGAGGGTGCGGGCGCGATTGGCGGCCTGCGCGGTGACGAGCGCCACCTCCGCCGCCTCACCTGAGTCCGAATCGGTCGCGAGCACGATGCGCTCGATGCGAGCCGTCTGCGAATCGTCCTTGCGATATCGGTCGAATCGGTACGTGGCGAGCACCGTGCCCTCGACGAGGGCGGCGCCATCGGTCCCGTCCGGAACCACCCACGCGATCGACTTCGCCTCAAACGTCGCGGCTCGCTTTGCCGCGAGCGCCGCGGCAACGCGCAGGCGCTCATCGGTCAGGTCCGCGCGCTTGCCGACGCCCACGACCAGGACCCGCCCAGGACGGGCGGGGTGGAGCACGGCGAGCTTGCGGTAGCCGGCACGCGCGTCGCCCGCGCCCGGGGCGCCGGCGAGCTCCGGCGGGAGCCCCTCGCCGTCGATCAGGGCGACCGCGACGACGTCGGCGTCCAGGTCACCAACTCCCGCGGATCTCACCTCGAGCTGCACCGCGGCGAGTCTACGCGGGCCTTGTTCTACGCTTCGGAGACCTCCTCCCGCGGCCGCGTCGCCGCCTGAAATCGAAAGGGCCTCATGTCTCAGACCGTGATCCTCGGCACCGCGCGCACCCCGTTCGCGAAGATGGGCGGAGCGCTCGCCTCGAAAGGCGCCCCGGAACTCGGCGGCGAGGCGATCACCGCGGCGCTCGACCGCGCCGGGGTCGCCCCCGACCAGGTTCAGCAGGTCATCTACGGCCAGGTGCTGCAGGCGGGCCAGGGCCAGATTCCGTCGCGTCAGGCCCAGATCGAGGGCGGGATTCCGAAGGAGGTCCCCTCCGAGACGATCAACAAGGTCTGCGCCTCGGGCATGCGGGCGATCGGGCTTGCCGACCAGGCCATCCGCGCCGGCGACCTCGAGGTCGGCGTCACCGGCGGCATGGAGTCGATGTCCAACGCGCCGTACCTGCTTCCGGGCGCGCGCTTTGGCTTCCGCATGGGTGACGTCACCGCGGTCGACTCGATGACCCACGACGGGCTCACGAACCCCTTCACGAACAAGCAGATGATCAACGAGGCGAGCGAGGTCGGCAACGAGCTCGAGATCACCCGCCCGGACCTCGATCGCTGGGCCGTGCGCTCCCATCAGCTCGCGGCGAAGGCCACGGATGACGGCAAGCTCGCCGACGAGATCGTCTCGGTCACGGTCAAGAGCCGCAAGGCGGAGACGGTGGTCGAGGCCGACGAGGCGATCCGGCCCGACACGAGCGTCGAGACGCTCGCGAAGCTCCCCGCGATCGGCGGCGACGACGCGACCCACACGGCCGGCAACTCGCCCGGTGTCAACGACGGCGCTGCGGCTGTCGTCGTCGCATCATCGGACTGGGCGGAGTCCGCCGGCAGCGAGGTTCTTGCGCGCGTCCTTGCCTACGGCACCGTGGCCGACGACTTCCCGTACCTGGCGAGGACCCCGGCCAAGGCGGCGCAGCAGGCTCTGGAGAAGATCGGCAAGTCGGCCGACGAGATCGACCTCTGGGAGATCAACGAGGCGTTCGCCTCGGTCGCCCTCAACTCGGTGCGGATGCTCGGCATCGACGAGGAGAAGGTCAACGTCAACGGCGGTGCGATCGCGCTCGGCCACCCGATCGGCGCCTCCGGCGCCCGCATCGTCGGGGCGCTCGTGCACGAGCTGCGCCGGCGCGGCGGCGGCCTCGGCTGCGCGGCGATCTGCAGCGGCGGCGGCCAGGGCGACGCGATCATCCTCGAGGTCAACGGGGGTTAGTGCATGCCGCGCGAAGCGGCATTCTTTGACCTGGACAGGACCCTGATCTCGGGCTCGTCGGGCATGCCGTGGGTGCGAGCGGCGGCGAAGTCGGGCTTGATCAGTCGCCGCCAGATGGCGAAGTGGGGCGTCGATGGCATCCGCTTCCGCCTTCGTGGCGCCACCGATGAGGCGACTGAGAAGGTGCTCGGGGAGATCAAGCAGGTCTTCCGCGGCATGTCGGCGCGCGAGATCTCACGGATGGCCCCGGAGGTGCTCGTGGGTGTCCTTCCGCGGATCTATCCGGAGATGCTCGAGGAGGTCTACGCCCATCAGGACGCCGGCCGGCCGACCTTCATCGTCAGTGCCGCAGGCGACGAGCTCGTGCAGCTGCTCGCCCGGATCCTCTACATGGATGGCGGCATCGGCACGTCGTACGAGGTCGGCGAAGACGGCCTGTTCACCGGGGAGTTCGGTGGGACGTTCATGTACGGCGAGGGCAAGGTCGAGGCCATCCGCATCTTCGCCGACAAGCACGACATCGATCTCGGCGCGTCCTACGCCTATTCCGATTCCGCCTCCGATCTGCCGATGCTGCGGGCTGTCGGCAATCCGGTCGTCGTCAATCCGGACGAGGAGCTCGCGCGGATCGCCCGCGAGGAGGGCTGGCGCGTGATGCGGTTCGAGCGGCTGGGCCGCAGGCTCGCGCTCGGGGCGCTCACCGTGACCCTCGTCACCGCGGGGCTCCTGAGTCGCAATAGGATCGGCTCGTGGAGGCAGACGAGCTCGCGTACGCCGGCATCGCGCGCCAAGCGGAGCTGATCGCCTCGGGCGAGGTCAGCTCGCGCGAGCTGACCGAGCTCTGCATCGAGCGCATCGAGCGCCTCGGCCCGACCGTCAACGCGTTCACCGAGGTTCTCGCCGAGCGCGCCCTCGCTGACGCCGATGCCGCTGACGCGGACCGAGCGGGTGGTGATGCGCCCCTGCGCGGCGTGCCCATCGCGATCAAGGACAACAAGGACGTCGAGGGGGCGGCGACGCGGTTCGGGTGCCGCGGGTACGACGAGACGCCGAAGGCCGCCGACTCCGAGGTCGTCCGGCGGCTGCGAGGCGCCGGTGCCGTGATCCTCGCCAAGACGACGCTCTCCGAGCTGGCCATCCTCCCGTTCACCGAGACGGAGGGCTGGGGCGCGACCCGCAACCCGTGGGATACGGCGCGTAGCTGCGGCGGCTCGAGCGGCGGGAGCGCCGCCGCCGTGGCGGCCGGCCTCGTTGGCTGTGCCTCCGCGACCGACGGCGGCGGCTCGATTCGTATCCCGGCCGCCTTCTGCGGGCTGTTCGGCCTCAAGCCCCAGCGCGGCCGCGTGCCAATGGAGCCGGCCGACCACTGGAACGGGCTCTCGGCCAGCGGCTGCGTCGCGCGCACGGTGGCCGACTCAGCGCTCTATCTCGACGCCGTCGCGGACTCGGAGGTCTCGTTCGGTGACGCTGCTCGCACGCCGCCACCGCCGCTTCGCATCGCCATTTCCGAGAAGCCGGCGCGCGCGGCGCTGCCGCCGATCCTCACCGACGATGTCAAGCGCGGCCTCGCCGACACCGAGGCTGCGCTGCGCGGCCTGGGGCACGACGTGCGACGCCACGAGCCGAGCTACGGGATGGCGGGCAACAACTTCGTCCCGCGCTATCTCGGGGGCGCCCGCGAGGACACCGATGCGGTGCCGCACCGCAACCGCATGTCGGCGCGCACGCGCGGCTTCGGGCGCCTCGGCCGGGCCTACCCCGCGGGTGTGATCAGGCGGGCGACCCGCGCCGCCGCGAGCGACGCGGAGAAGATCAACGCGAGCTGGAGCGAGTTCGACGTCCTCGTCACGCCGACGGTCGGCGAGACGGCGATCGAGGTTGGCCGCTGGGAGGGCAGGGGTGCGCTGCGCACCCTCCTCGGCGTCAGCCGGACGTTCGCGTTCACGCCGATCTGGAACCACACAGGACAGCCCGCGGCGGCGATCCCGGCGGGCTTCACGGACGCCGGCCTGCCGCGCTCGGTGACCCTGGTCGGAAGGCCCAGAGACGAGGCCACGCTGCTCTCGCTCGCGGCCCAGCTCGAGGACGCAATGCCCTGGGCAGACCGCCACCCGCCGGGCTTTTAGACGGTGAGTAGCCGCCCGCCTGGCGGGTAACTGGGGGGCATGGCTCTGAAGGTCGTGCGCAACGAGGTTTCCGGCTGGGACGTGATCCGCGACGGTGATGTCCAGGCGTTGTCCAACCACGTCGATCGCGAAAGCGCTGAGGCCGCGGCGAAGCTGCGTGCCGAGGAGGAGGGCATGGTGGGCGAGCCTGACGAGGAGGCCGTCGAGGTCCACCCGGAGGAGACCCACGGCATCGACGACGCTCGCACCGGCATGAAGCCGGCCCTCCTGGCATTGACCGGTCTGCTGATTGCGGTCACGATTCTCGTCGTGATCCTCGCGGTGACCGGTGACCTCACAGGCTTCGGCAGCTGACGGCAAGCTGATCCTCGTCGCTGACGACGACGACGACGTTCGCGAACTCGTCGTCTTCCGGCTCGAGCACGCCGGCTACGAGGTGATCACGGCGGCCGACGGCGAGGAGGCGGTCGAGCTGGCGCTCGAGCGCAAGCCCGATCTGTGCGTCGTCGATGTGATGATGCCCAAGCTCGACGGCTTCGAGGTCACCGAGCGCGTGCGGGCGGCGCCGGAGCTGGCCGGTACGAGAATCCTCCTGCTCACCGCGAGCGTGCACGAGTCCGCCGTCGAGCGCGGGCTGGCGGTGGGGGCGGACGCCTACATCGGCAAGCCCTTCTCCTCGGAGGAGTTCCTCGAACGCTGCGCGGCTGCACTAGACGGCTGATAACCATCTACGCTTGCGCACCCGATGAGCGACTCCCGCAAGATCCGCGTGGTCGTGGCCAAGCCCGGACTGGACGGCCACGACCGTGGCGCCAAGATCATCGCCCGCGCACTTCGCGACGCGGGGATGGAGGTGATCTACACCGGCCTGCACCAGACGCCGGAGCAGATCGCCGCGACCGTGATCCAGGAGGATGCCGACGCGGTCGGCCTCTCGATCCTGTCGGGCGCCCACATGACGCTGGTGCCGCGAATCGTGGAGTTGCTCAAAGAACAGGACGCCGAGGAGGTCGTGCTCACCGTGGGGGGGACGATCCCGGCTGAGGACATCGCCGAGCTCAAGGAGCTCGGGGTCGCCGAGGTGTTCACCCCGGGGGCCTCAACCGACGAGATCGTCGAGTTCATCGAAAACGCAGTTTCGCAGCGGGCGTAGCGCCCGATTGACTGATCAGTCAATCGCCTTTAGTCGCTAAGATCCCCGCCGCTCATTCCCTAAGGAGGACCCTGACTTGAAGATTTGCTGTCTCGTCAAGGAAGTCCCGGACGCCGCCGTGCAAAAGCGGATTGACCCCGGGACGAAGCGCCTTGACCGCTCCGGCGAGAAGAACCTCAACCCGTTCGATACGCATGGCATCGAGGCCGCCATGCAGATCCGAGAGGGCGACAACGGCGCCGACGTCGACGAGATCGTCGCGGTGACCATGGGCCCCGAGAGCTCGGTGCGCGCGCTGCACAAGGCGGTCGCGCTTGGCGCCGATCGCTCGGTTCAGCTCACCGACGCCGCCCTCGAGGGCTCCGACGTCTGCGCGACCGGTTACGCGCTCGCCAAGGTTCTCGAGAGCGAGTCGCCCGACCTCGTCCTGCTCGGTCAGCAGTCCGACGACGGCGAGTGCTACACGATCGGCGCCGTCGTGGCCGACCACCTGAAGATGCCGTCGCTGACGCAGGTGATCAAGATCGACGTCGAGGACGGCAAGCTCATCTGCGAGCGTCAGGCCGAGTACGGCTACGACACGGTCGAGGTCGACCTGCCCGCCGTCATCTCGGTCGGCGACGCGATCAACGAGCCGCGCTACCCGTCGCTGAAGGCGATCATGGGCGCGAAGAAGAAGCCGCTCGACACCAAGGCGACCGGCGACGTCGGCATCGACGCCGGCGAGGTCGGCGAGGCCGGTTCGAAGACGACCGTGCTCGAGATCGCCCCGCCGCCTGAGAAGCAGGCCGGCGAGATCATCGAGGACGAGGACACCAACGAGACGGTCGAGAAGATCGTCGCGTGGCTGGACGAAAGGAAGCTGATCTAAATGGCGGGCATTCTGGTTTACGCCCTGCACGACGACGAGGGCAACTTCAACAAGAACTCGCTCGGAGCGATCTCGGAGGCGGCGAAGCTCGCCGGCGAGCTCGGCACCGAGGCGGCCGCGGTTGTGGTCGGCGACGTCGCCGACGACGCGGCAGCGAAGCTCGGCGCGCATGGCGCAAAGCGCGTCTTCCGCGCCAAGGACGTCCCCGAGGGGCTCGCGCAGCCGGTCGTCGACGTGATGGCGAAGGTCATCTCAGACGAGGGCTTCGACTACGCGCTGTTCGGTGGCGGCCTGCTCGGCTTCGAGATCGGCGCCGGGCTCACGGCCCGCCTCAACGCCGGCGTGACGATGGAGGTGACCGCGGTCAAGGTCGCCGACGGCAAGCTCGTCGCCGAGCGCCCGGTCCTGCAGGACTCGGCGATCGTCGACGTCGGCTATGTCGGCGCGCCCGGGATCATCATCAGCCGCCTCAACGCGTTCGCTGAGAACGACGGCTCGGGCGGTGACGCCGAGGTCGTCGACGTCGACGTCGAGCTCTCGGAGTGGTCGTCGAAGGCGCGCATGCGCCAGCGCGGCGAGCAGCGCGGCGCCGACGTGAACATCGAGGACGCCGACATCCTGGTCGGCGGCGGCCGCGGCCTGGGCGAGAAGGACAACTTCAAGCTCGCCGAGGACCTCGCCGACGCGATGGGTGGCGCCGTTGCCGCGACCCGCGCGGTCGTCGACGCCGGCTGGTATCCCTACGCCGCGCAGATCGGCCAGACGGGCAAGACCGTCGCGCCGAAGCTGTACCTGGCGGCCGGGATCTCCGGCGCGATCCAGCACAAGGTCGGGATGCAGAACTCGGAGAACATCCTCGCGGTCAACAAGGACCCGAACGCTCCGATCTTCGAGTTCGCGGACCTCGGCGTCGTGGGCGATCTGCACAAGATCCTCCCCAAGCTGACCGAGGCCATCAAGGCCAAGAAGGGCGGCTGAGTCAACGATGGCGTCCGGTGCGGCGGTGGAGCCGATCGAGTATCCACCGCCCTTCGACGAGCATGAGCTGATCGCGAAGCCGACCGATCCGGAGGATGAGCGGATCGAGGTCGGCGTCGCGATCGTGGGCGGGGGGCCGGCGGGTCTCGCCTGCGCGAACAAGCTCCTCGACCTGCTCGCCGACGAGCCCAAGCTCATGGAGAAGCTCGGCGAGGTGCCGGTCGCCGTGATCGAGAAGGGCAAGGTCTGCGGCGCGCACACGCTCAGCGGCGCGAACATGGTGCCGGGGCCGATGCGCGAGCTCTTCCCGGATCTCGACCCCGCCAACGGCGATTGGGATGCCTTCGCCTATCAGGAGGTCACCAAGGACGCCGTCTACCTGCTGACCAAGAAGGCGGCGCTGCCGCTGGTGCCGATGCCGCCGAACTTCCGCAACCACGGCAACTGGGGCATCTCGGTGTCGAAGCTCTCCCGGTTCCTCGCCGAGCAGGCCGAGGAGAAGGGCGCGTACATCCTCACCGAGACCGTCGCCGACAAGCTGCTCGTCGAGGACCGCATCGTTCGCGGGATCCGCTCGGGCGACCGCGGTCGCGGCAAGGACGGCTCAGAGCTCGGCAACTTCGAGCCCGGCTCGGATGTGATCGCCAAGGCGACCGTGCTCGCCGAGGGGACGTTGGGACACCTCACCCAGGCGGCGCTTGACTACTACGACCTCCACGGCACGCTTCCGGTCCGCTGGGAGCTCGGCGTCAAGGAGGTCTGGAAGGTCGAAAAGCCGCTGGACAAGGTCATCCACACGATGGGCTGGCCACTGCGCAAGCGCGCGAAGTACAACGAGTTCGGCGGCAGCTTCATCTACCCGATGGGCGAGGACAAGCTCTGCCTCGGGATGGTGATCGGGCTCGACTACACGGACTCGACCCTGTCGTGTCACGACCTGCTGCAGGAGCTCAAGACGCATCCCTTCGTGGCGAAGATGCTCGAGGGCGGCGAGCGTGTCGCATGGGGCGCGAAGACGATCCCGTCGGGCGGCTACTTCTCGATGCCGCGCAGCCTCGCGGTCCCGGGAATGGCCATCGCAGGAGACGCCGCCAGCATGGTCAACGTGCCGACGCTCAAGGGCGTCCACTACGCGATCCAGGCCGGGATGTACGCGGCCGAGGCCATCTTCGACGCGCTGAAGAAGGACTCCGTCAACCTCGACGCCTACGACGAGAAGGTCCGCAAGTCGGCGATCGAGCGGGACCTGTTCGAGTCGCGCAACATGCGCGCCGTGTTCTCGAAGGGCTTCTTCGCCGGCGGGGCGCTCGCCAGCGCGATGACCGTCACCAAGGGCACGATCCCCGGCGGCAAGTGGGACTACGAGCCCGACACCGAGGTCCCGATGAAGGATGAGGGCGCGAACAAGACCTACCCGAAGCCCGACAACAAGCTCACCTTCAACAAGCTCGACTCGGTCTTCCTCTCGGGCAACGCGACCCGCGACGACGCTCCGAACCACGTGAAGATCCAGACTCACGTCCCGGTCGAGCTGGCGAAGACCTGGGTCAACCTCTGCCCGGCGCAGGTGTACGAGATCCCCGATGACCAGCTCGAGAGCGGGGCCGCCGAAGTCGACGTCCACGTCACCGCCTCGAACTGCGTCCAGTGCGGAGCGATTAACGCCAAGGGTGGGCGCCTGACCATGCCCGAGGGCGGCGACGGCCCTCTCTACCAAGAGGTCTAGCTCGGCCACGTATCGCAGACTGCTCGGGACCAAGTGGCGGCTGCTGGCTGCAGTGCTGCCCGCGGTCGTCGTCGTCGGCATCGCGAAATGCATCGCCGACAGCATCGGGGCCGAGCCGATCGAGCTCAACCCGGTCTACACGGGCCTGGTCGCCGGCAACATCTTCCTCCTGGGCTTCCTGCTCTCCGGCGTGCTCTCCGACTTCAAGGAGGCGGAGAAGCTTCCGGTCGAGCTGACCGCGAGCCTGGAGTCCATCAGCGACGAGTTCCTCATCGTCAAGAAGCTCGGCGCCACCGCCGACGGCGACGCCGGGCTGCGCCACATCAGCGCCACCGTGGACTCGATCCTCGGCTGGCTCTACGGCACGATTACGCTGGCGCCCGTGCTCGCGCACGTGACCGCCCTCGACAGCATCTTCGCCACGCTCGACCAGCACACCCAGGCCACCTACGTCAACAGGATCAAGGTCGAACAGAGCGGCGTGCGGCGGATGATCATGCGGATAAATGCGATCCGCGGCACCTCTTTCGTCGCCGCCGGGTTCACCGTGGCCGCTCTGACCTCGTTCCTCCTGATCGTCCTGCTGGTCTTCATCGACGTCGGCCCGGTTGGCACCGACACGATCCTGATCTGCACGCTCACGTTCCTGCTGATCTACGTCCTGCTCCTGGTCCGAGACCTCGACAACCCCTTCGAGTACGCCGTCGGTGAGATCGGCGGCTCGGCGGAGGTATCACTCGAACCGCTGGTTGGGCTGCAGGCGCGGCTCGCCACCCACCTCGGGTAGTGCCGACACTGCGGCTCAGGGATGGGTCGGAGGTGACTGTCCGTCCGATCCGTCCCGAAGACCGCGAAGCGATTGCGACAGCCTTTGAGCGCCTGAGTGAGCAGTCGCGCTATCAGCGGTTCATGACGGCGGTCGATGAGCTCTCGCCGTCGCAGCTCGAGTATCTGACTGACGTCGACCACCATGACCACGAGGCGCTCATCGCCTTCGATCCCGAGAGCGGCGAAGGCGTCGGGGTCGCCCGCTTTGTCCGCCTCGAGGACGGCACCACCACCACGGCCGAGGCTGCCGTCACCGTGATCGACGACTGGCAGGGACGCGGCCTCGGCGTCGCGCTCTGCAACCTCCTCGCCGACCGCGCCCGCGAGGAGGGCATCAAGAAGTTCACGGCGCTGCTGCTCGCCGGCAACGAACAGATGCACGACGTGCTCGCCTCGCTCGGCCCCTCGAAGGTCCTCTCACGCGAGGCGGGGACCGTCGAGGTCGAGGTCGAGATCCCGCCTGCGGGGATCGGCGACCACATGGAACGCGTTCTTCGCGTCGTCGCCGGCGGCACCGTGGAGCTCGCGACGCCGCCGTGGGGTTTGCGCCCCGCGCCCGACCCCGAGTAGGGTCCGGCCATGAAGACTCTCGTCCCTCTCGCAGCTGCCCTTGTCGTTCTCGCGCTAATCGCGTCACCCGCGTCCGCGCACCGGGGCGGCTACGAGCTCTCGTGCGGTGATCAGAACCCCGCGCCAATGGGGGCCCCGTACACGAACCTCAAGGCGCACAACGTCTCCTGCACCGGCGCCCACAGGGTGGCGACCCACTACACCGAGGATCCGTTCACGCGCGGCTACAAGGGTTGGTCCTGCGACGCGAAGCAGACCGGCTACGAGCAGCTGAAGGTCAAGTGCGCCCGCGACAACAACGGTGGCCAGGGCTTGAAGTTCAACTGGGGCGCCTAGCCCCTGCGGGCGGGGCCGCGAACGCGCGGATCAGCGCCGCCAGGCGCTCGGGTTGATCCTCCGGCACGTAGGTGCGCGAGTCCTCGATCCACTCAAGCCGTGAGCCCGGGATGTCCGCGGCGAGCCGCTCTGCGAACGAGGGTTTGAAGAACTTGTCCTCCGTCGCCCAGGCGAGCAGCGTCGGGCCGCTGAACTCGCGCAGCTTTGCGGCCGCCTCGAGCGTGTAGCGCTTGGAGATCCCGCGCAGGACCTTTCCAGCGTCGCGGCGGACCTGCTTGTCGGAGATCACCGCCGCGGTCCAGCCGGCGAGGACGTCGGCGGGCAGGGGATGCTTGGCCAACCAGCCGAACGCGAGCGGCGTGCGCCGCACCGCCGGGATCCGCATCGACGCCGCCACCGAGCCGAGCCCGCCCGGCACCCGTGCGAGCAGCTGCAGGTAGCGGAAGGCCGGCGGCAGGAAGTTCTCGTACGCGTCGCACGGCGTGAGCACCAGGCGCCCGAGCCGCTCGGGATGCCGCGTCGTCGTGATCTGGGAGAGCGCGCCGCCGGTGTCGTTGCCGACGAGGGTCACGTCCTGGAGATCAAGTGCCGCCATGAAGTCGGCGATCAGCGCCGCCAGCCCGTAGGGAGAGAGGTCGGCCTCCTCGCGCATCGGTGTGCGGTGCGAACCGAGCGGCAGGTCGGGAACGATGCAGCGAAATGTGTCGTCGAGCCCGGGGACAACCTTCCGCCACAGCGTGCCGTCGACGAAGATCCCGTGGACGAACACGAGCGGCGGACCGTCCGCCGGACCCGACTCGGAGTAGGCGACGGTGCCCGCCTCAAGCTCGATGGCTGATCGCATGATCCGCACCTTAAGGCCCAGCTAGAATCAGTGGCGATGAAGGCCGGGATCCATCCTGAATACGTCCTCTCGCACGTGCATTGCTCGTGCGGGAACGACTTCTATACCCGCTCGACGAAGCCTGAGATGCACGTCGACATCTGCTCTGACTGCCACCCGTTCTACACCGGCAAGCAGAAGCTCGTCGACACCGGTGGCCGGGTCGAGCGCTTCAAGCGCCGCGCTGCACGCCGCACACGTGGCTGAACCCCCCGGGTCCGGTCTACGTCTAGACGAAATCCGGATGCCGGACGGCATGCCGGTCGCGTCGACGGATGCTCCGGTCGGCGGCCAGGCCGTACTCGAGGGCGTGATGATGCGCGGCGTCTCCACCTGGGCCGTCGCGGTGCGCAAGCCCGACGGCGAGATCGGCATCACCTCGGAGCCCGTCGTCTCGTGGGCCAAGCGCCACCGCGCCCTGCGGCTGCCGGTCGTCCGCGGCGTCGTCGCGTTGGCCGAGTCGCTGAAGATCGGCTTTCGCGCCCTGGCGATCTCGGCCAACGCCCAGCTCGAGGAGGACGGCGAGGAGCCCGAGGAGATCGGCGGCTTCACCTGGGGTCTGACGATCGTCTTCTCGCTGGCGCTCGCAATCGGCCTCTTCTTCGTCGTCCCGGTTGGTGTCACCAGCCTGATCAAGGACCAGCTTGGCTCGGCCGTGCTCTTCTGGCTCGTCGAGGGCGTCCTGCGAACGGCGATCTTCATTGGCTACATCGCTGCGATCAGCCGCCTGCCCGACCTGCGGAGGGTCTTCGAGTACCACGGCGCTGAGCACAAGACGATCTCCTGCTACGAGGCCGGCGATCGCCTCATCCCCGCCCGCGCCGAGACCTACTCGCGTCTTCACCCGCGTTGCGGCACCAGCTTCTTGCTGATCGTCATGGTCCTCGCAATCTTCGTCTTCGCCCCGATCGGGCTGCCGGCCTGGTACTGGCTCGTCGCCTCGCGCATCCTTGGCATCCCGCTCATCGCGGGCCTCGCCTACGAGGTCATCAAGTGGGCGGGCAAGCACCGCCGCAAGCGCTGGGTCCGCGCCCTCATGTGGCCAGGCCTGATGCTCCAGAACCTCACCACCCGCGAGCCCGACCGCGACCAGCTCGCGGTCGCCATCGCCTCCCTCGAGGCCGTCCTGGCCGTTGAGAATCCGCACGAGGCCGCGAAGGACCCCGACGCGATCGAAATCGTCGCCTAGCGGCTAACGGCCGTGCATCGTGTCCGAGCGCGCGCGTCGCCGCTCGCGCTCCACGAAGCACTCCGACAACACCCGCAGCGGACCGCTCATGACGTACACCATCGGGAGCAGCCGGACCGCGTCCCGCGCGGGCAGGATCGTGGCGACCGGCACTCCGTGCCGTGTGACCACGGCGACCTTGCCCTCCATCACAGCCGCGATCACGTCGGACGCATGCCTATCCAGCCAGCGGATCGAGACCTCGGATGCACCAGTGGGCTGCCGCGGCAACGGCTCCGGATCGCGAGGCGGCGGCGAGAAGTTGGGGCGAGGCTCGGGCATGCGGTCTCCTGTGCGCGGCCTACCGAAATGTCTGGACAATTCGGTAGGTCCGCGGAAGCGGGATCGTTCTCCGCGCCCGGTCCGCCGTGGTGCGGGGATCGTCGCGGGACTGTGGCGGGAGTGGGTCGTAAGGCGGGCGATAGCCTCACTGCATGGCTGAGACCGGGGTCATAGAGAAGCTCGTCGAGCAGGTCGAGGGGCGGTTTGCCGAGCTGCAGAGGCAGATGTCCGACCCTGAGGTGATCGCGGATCGCGAGCGTTACGCCGCGGTCGGGCGCGAGTACAGCACGCTCGAGCATGCGAGCGAGCTCGCTGGGCGCTGGCGGCAGGTGCGCGGCGATCTCGAGGGGGCGGAGGAGATGCTGGCCGAGGATGGCGACGACGCTGAGTTGCGCCAGATGGTGGCCGACGCGCCGGAGCAGCTGCGGGTGCTCGAGGACGAGCTGCGGCTGGCGATGGTCGAGCGCGACCCCAACGACGACAAGAACGTGATCATCGAGATCCGCGCCGGAGCCGGGGGCGATGAGGCCGCGCTGTTCGCCGGGGACCTCTTCAACATGCTCACCCGCTACGCGGAGGAGCGCGGCTTTTCGACGGAGGTGCTGTCTCAGTCGCCGGCGGAGGTCGGCGGGTTCAAGGAGGTCACCTTCGAGATCAAGGGGGACGGCGCGTACTCGGTGTTCAAGTTCGAGGGCGGCACCCACCGCGTGCAGCGCGTGCCGAAGACGGAGTCGCAGGGGCGGATCCACACGTCGACGGCGACCGTGGCTGTGCTGCCTGAGGCGGAGGACGTCGACGTTCAGATCGATCCGAACGACCTGTCGATCGACGTCTATCGCTCGTCGGGGCCTGGCGGTCAGTCGGTCAACACGACCGACTCCGCGGTGCGGATCACGCACGCGCCGACGGGGATCGTGGTCTCGATGCAGGACGAGAAGTCACAGCTGCAGAACCGTGAGAAGGCGATGCGGGTGCTGCGAGCGCGGATCTATGAGCGCGCGCTGGAAGAGCAGCAGGCGGAGATTGCCGCGGAGCGCAAGTCGCAGGTCGGCACGGGCCAGCGCTCCGAGAAGGTTCGCACCTACAACTTCCCGCAGGGCCGGGTGACCGACCATCGGATCAAGCTCACGGCGCACAACCTCGACGAGGTCCTCGCCGGCAACCTCGGCGAGTTCACCGCAGCGCTTGCCGCCGAGGAGAAGCGCGCCCGCCTCGAGGCTCAGACCGACGAGGGATGAACACGGCCGTCGCGGGCACCACGGGTGAGGCGCTCGGAGCCGCGGCCGATGCGTTCGCCGCCGCCGGGATCGATACCGCGCGACTGGACGCTGAGCTGTTGCTCGCCGAGGCGACGGGGCGCAGCAGGGCGCAGCTGGTCGCGGCGCCCGAGGTGGGGGTCGAGGGGCCGGCCGCGCGGGCATTTGGCGAGATGGTGCGAAGGCGCGTGCGCGGCGAGCCGGTCGCCTACATCCTCGGCCGCCGTGGCTTTCGCCGCGTCGAGCTCGCGGTGGACCGGCGCGTGTTGATCCCGCGGCCGGAGACCGAACTGCTCGTCGAGCTTGCGCTCGAGGTCGAGCCGGGCGCTGTGCTCGATGTCGGCACGGGCTCCGGCGCGATCGCGCTGGCGATCGCCGACGAGCTACCCGGAACGACGGTTGTCGCCACCGACACGTCGCTCGACGCCCTTGCCGTCGCGAAGAGCAATGCCGATCGGCTTGGTCTCGACGTGACGTTCAAGCTGGGGAGCTTGCCGAGCGAGCGTTTTGACCTCGTCCTGGCCAACCTGCCGTATATCCCGGAGGCCGAATACCGCGCGCTGGCGCCCGAGATCACGGACTTCGAGCCGATCGAGGCGCTCACCCCTGGGCCGACGGGGCTCGAGGCGATCGACGCGCTCCTCGGAAGCATCGCCGCGTCACCGCTGCCGACCGCGATCGGGCTGGAGGTCGGAGCGGGGCAGGCGCCGACGGTCGCCGAGCTTGTTCGGCGTGCCGGCTTCGAGCGAGTCGAGTGCCGCGCGGATCTCGCCGGGATCGACCGCGTCGTCGTCGGCTGGGCCGACTCGGCCTGATGGGCCTCGCGGCGCAGCTCGACGCCTGCGTGCTGCGTGGCGGCGTCGCCGTGTTTCCCGCCGACGGCCTCTACGGCCTTGCGTGCGATCCCTCGAACGCCGACGCGATCGCCCGCATCCACGCGATCAAGGGGCGCGACGACGGCAAGCCCTCGGCGGTGATGTTCTTCTCGCCGCTGGCGATGCGTGAATTGATCTCGACCGTCGGGCCGCGAACGCGGGAGGCGTTCGGGGTGCTGCTGCCGGGTCCCGTGACGCTGGTGGTCGACAACCCGGCCGGCCTGTACCCCCTCGCCTGTCGCGAGGACGTCTCGCGCCTCGGCGTTCGTCTGATCGACGGCCCGCTCGCGGGAGCTGCCGCGGCGATCTTTCAGACGTCGGCGAACCGCTCCGGGGCGCCGGCGCCGGCGCGCTTCGAGGACGTCGCGCCCGAGGTCATCGCGGGCGCGGACGTCGCGCTCGACGGCGGGGCGCTCACCGGTGAGCCTTCGACGGTGATCGACATCACCGCGATCGAGGCTGGGGGAGAGCCGCTGATCTTGCGCGAGGGCGGGCTCAGCTCGGCTGAAGCCCTGCGGCTGCTCGAGCCTGTTCGACCGTCGTGAAGAACTGCAGGCGGTACATCTTTCCGTCCCGTGCTGTGGCCAGTGCGACCGCGCGCAGCTCGGTTTCGATTCCACTGGCCCGGCCGCGCGTCTGAATGACGAACTCGACGATCACTCTCGCTTCGTCCAACGGATGCGTTTGCTCGACCTCGATGCGGACCCACTGCATCGACTCGAGAAACGACTGCCACCAGCGTCTGATTCCCTCGGGCCCCCGATAGGTATCCGGCTCGCTCGCAACCTCCGCGGTGGTGACCATCTCGAACTCGTCGTCGACGAGCTCGAGCGCCTCCTCGTAGTTGTCCGAGTTCAGTAGGCCGAACGTCTTGATGATCGCCTCGACGTCGTCCGCCACATGCTTATTATCGACGTCGATGGCCATCGAGCTTCCCGACGACTTCCAGACCGCTCCGCTCGCCGAGGTCGACCCCGACATCGCCCGCGTGCTCGACCGCGAGCTCGCCCGCCAGCAGGGGACCCTCGAGATGATCGCCTCGGAGAACTTCGTGCCGCAGGCGGTGCTCGATGCCGCCGGCTCGGTGCTCACGAACAAGTACGCCGAGGGCTACCCCGGGCGCCGTTACTACGGCGGCTGCGAGGAGGTCGACGTCGCCGAGCAGCTGGCGATCGACCGCGCGAAGGAGCTCTTTGGCGCCGAGCACGCCAACGTCCAGCCTCACGCCGGAGCGCAGGCCAACAACGCGGCGTACATGGCCGTGCTCGAACCCGGCGACACGATCATGGGGATGGCGCTCGACCACGGCGGGCATCTCAGCCACGGGATGAAGCTCAACGTCTCGGGCAAGCTCTACGACGTCGTCCCGTACCACGTGCGTCGCGAGGACTACCTCGTCGACATGGACGAGGTGGCTGCGCTCGCCGCGGAGCACAAGCCGAAGGTGATCGTCGCGGGCTGGTCGGCGTACCCGCGCCAGCTCGACTTCGCGGCGTTCCGTGAGATCGCCGACTCGGTCGGCGCGCGGCTGATGGTCGACATGGCTCACTTCGCCGGCCTGGTCGCAGCCGGCGAGCACCCGAACCCGGTCGAGCATGCCGACATCGTCACGACCACGGTCCACAAGACTCTCTGCGGGCCGCGCAGCGGGCTCATCCTCTGCCGAGAGGAGTTGCAGAAGGACATCGACCGTTCGATCTTCCCCGGCCAGCAGGGCGGCCCGCTGATGCACATCATCGCCGCGAAGGCGGTCGCGTTGCGCATCGCCGCAACCGAGCCGTTCCGCGCCCGCCAGCGCCAGACGATCGCCAACGCGCAGGCGCTCGCGGAGGAGCTGATCGCAAACGGCGTCGAGGTGCTCACCGGCGGCACCGACGTGCACCTGATCCTCGTTGACCTCAACCCGACCGGGCTCGAGGGCAAGGAGGGCGAGGACCGGCTCGAGCGGGTCGGGATCACCGTCAATCGCAACGCGATCCCGTTCGACGAGCGCCCGCCGATGAATCCGTCCGGCCTGCGCATCGGCACGCCGGCGCTCACCACCCGCGGCCTCGTCGAGGACGACATGCGCGAGATCGCGCAGGTAATCGCGGTCGCGCTCTCGGACAGCTTCGAGTCGGAGCGTGAGGCGCTGAGCGAGCGGACGCGCTCCCTGATGGAGCGCTATCCGCTCTATGCGCAGCTGACCGCAGCAGCGGTCTGACGGCCGCCGTTACTGCATAACGCCGGCCCAGAGCCCGGCGCTCTGGAACGTCGCCGTGCCACCGCCCGGATTGCTGTAGCGCAGCGAGAACGTGTACGTGCCCGGGTTGACCGGCGAGAAGACGAGGAAGCCGCCCCGAGTCGGGTTCGAGACGCCGTCGTTGTCACCGCCGCCCGGGACTGTGTAACGAATCGTCGGATTCGGGTCGCTGAAACTCATGATCGCCGGGCTGTTGGGCAGCAGCGTCGGCTCGTACAGGTGGACCTGCGCCAGAGCGTTGTTGCCGCCGCCGTTGAGCTGGCCCGTGACGCGGGCGTACAGAACGATGAGCCCGGTTTCGGGAACGGTGACGCTGACCGTCGGACCGCCGAGGTCAACCGGTGTCCCCGAGAACGTCGCAACGGGACCGGGAATCCCCTGGGTCTTGAACAGGTCGAGGGCGCCGGGACGGACCGCGAGATCATGCAGATCCGAGGCCTTGACGTTGCCAGGCGCGATGTCGTTGGACTTGACGCTGTTCTTACCTTGAAGCGCCACGGCCGATCCCGTGAGACCGACAACCAGCGCGATGACAGCAACGATCATCGCCGGTGACGGAAGTCTCCTCCTAACCATCCCTAACTCCTCCTCTGGTTTGTTTGGGGCCCCCAGCGCATCAAACCCGCCGGACGGCCCGTAAGTTTCGGCGGGATGAGGGTCTGGGTCGACTGCACGGCCGCGGCGCACCCGCTCGTTCTGCGACCGGTGATCGAGCGCCTGCGCGCCGGCGGCCACGCGGTCGACGTAACGGCGCGCGAGTACGGGCAGACCGTCGAATTGCTGGAGCGGCTCGGGATCGAACACGAGGTCGTCGGGCGTCACGCGGGGGCAGGAACCGCGGCCAAGGGCGCGGCGCTGGCCAGGCGCAGCGCCGCCCTCGGCCGCTGGGCGCGCGGCCGGCGGTTCGATCTCGCGCTGGGGCACGGCTCGGTTGACCTCGCCGTCGTGGCGACGCTGCTGCGGATCCCGGCGGTGCAGATGCAGGACTACGAGCACGCCGGGCTGCAGCGCCAGCTCGCCTTTCGTGCGGCGCGGCGGGTGCTCGTGCCGGACGCGATCAGCGTCGAGGCGATGGGCCGCGCCGGCGCGGCCGCGCGCAAGCTCGTCCGCTACCCCGGCCTGAAGGAGGACTACTACCTCGCCGACTTCAGACCCGACGCGAGCGTGCTCGAGGCGCTCGGGATTGAGCGCGAAGCGATCCTCGCGGTCGTCCGGCCGCCCCCGGAGACTTCCGCCTACCACGCCCCCAACGCCCTCTATGACTCAGTCCTCGACCGCCTGGCCGCCGAGCCCGGCACGGTTGCCGTGATGATCCCGCGAACCGAGCGGCAGGCAGCAGCGGCGCGCGATCGCGGCGAGCCGTCGTTGGTCGTGCCGTCGCATGCGATCGACGCACAGAGCCTCATCGCGTACGCCGACGTGGTGATCAGCGCCGGGGGCACGATGAACCGGGAGGCCGTCGCTCTCGGGACGCCCGTCTACACGATCTTCAGCGGTCGCATGGGGGCTGTCGACGAGCGCTTGATCGCGGAGGGTCGCCTGCGCCCCCTGATTGATCCGAGCTCACTCGAATTTGGCAAGCGCACCTCCCAGCCGGGTGTCAAGCACCCGCGTGATCCACAGCTCTGGGTCGACGCGATCGTCGCGGCGGTCGGTTGACGATGTTCGTCGACGGACGCCCGGAGACGATCTACGCGGTCTTCGCCTTCGGGGTCGCCGCCGTGCTGGCCTGGCTCCTTGTCCCGGTCGCCGAGCGGGTCGCCTGGCGCATCGGGGCGATCGACTATCCGAACGAGCGCAGCCTGCACACCGAACCGACGCCGAAGCTCGGAGGCCTCGCGATCTTCGTCGCGATCGCCGTGGCCACGATCCTCTTCCTGCCGTGGGCCGAGCAGACGCAGGCGCTCTTGGCTGGGGCGGTCGTCATCACGGTCGTCGGAGTCGTCGATGACATCTATGAGCTCAACCCGCTGCTGAAGCTGCTTGGCCAGATCGTCGCCGCGGCGATCCCGGTCCTAAACGGCGTGAACGTGAGCAACTTCACGCTGCCGTTCGTGGGCGGCGTCGACCTGCGGAGCGTCAACCTCTTCGACGTCTCGATCCTCGGGAACGTGCACCTGGGCCACGTGCTCACGATCTTCGGGATCGTTGCCGTGATCAACGTCATCAACCTGATCGACGGCGTCGACGGTCTCGCCGCCGGCGTCTGCGCGATCTCGGCCGGCGCCCTCGCCGCGATCGCGCTGTCGCTCGACAAGCCCGGCGCCGGGGTGCTCGCCGCGCTGACCGCCGGCGGCGCGCTGGGCTTCCTGCGCCACGGCTTCCCCCCGGCGTCGAGCTTCATGGGCGACACGGGCTCGAACCTGCTCGGCTACCTGTTGGGCGCGATCGCCGTCCAGGGGGCGCTGAAGACCAACGCGGTCATCGCCCTGTTCTTCCCGCTGATCATCCTCGCGGTCCCGATCCTGGACACCGGCTTCGTGATCGCCAAGCGGATCCGTTACCGCCAGCCGATCTATCGCGCCGACCGCTGGCACTTCCACCACCGGATGGCGAACATCGGCTTCTCGCAGCGGCGGACCCTGGCCTACCTGTACGGGTGGGCTCTGGTGATGGCCGGCCTGGCGCTGGCGCTTCGGTTCGTTCCCTATTCCGACGACCACGGACACTTCGATCCGCTCTGGACGGCGGTGATCGTGGCCTGCATGGTCGCCGCGTTCGCGGCCAGCATCTACCTCGTGATCACGCTCGAGATCCTGAAGCTCCGCCGGCAGCGATCGGCGGAGATCGCGGAGGCAGTGGGCGCCCCCGTTGACGAGGAGGTTGTCGACGAGGAGGTGGTGCGAGAGCTCGAAACCGGTGAATTCCGCGCAGTGGAGCGGGGTCCACGCTCCTAAAGCGCCTCCCCGGCGGGGCCGATTAGGTAGGTGTGAACCGCGACGAGCGCATCGTCTCGTTCTGCCTGCTCGGCGTCGTTGGCGCGCTGACGGCCATCCATCTCGCCGGCATGGTCGCCCCGCAGGGCGGTCTCAAGAACTTCTCGGTGGATTGGCTCTACTACGCCGTCATCGCGGCGAGCGCCGTGGCGATCCTCGTTCGCGCCGCGCTCGTCAAGCGCGACCGCCTCGCCTGGACGCTGATCGGGCTGGGCGCCCTCTCGTCGGCGGCGGCGGATATCGTCTACGCGCTCGCCTACGCGAACCTCAAGCACCCCCCGTATCCGTCGGTCGCGGACGCGCTGTGGCTTGCCTACTACCCGTTCGTCGCCGGTGGCGTGCTCGTGCTGGCGCGTCGCGTCGTCGGGCGGGTCGGGCTGTCGCTCGCGCTGGATGGCGCGATCGCGGCGGCGGGCGCCGCGGCGATCGCGGCCGCGTTCCTCGGCCCGTCATTCGTCGGATACCGCCACGCCGACACGCTCGAGCTCGCCGTCAACCTCGCCTATCCGGTCGGCGACATGATCCTGCTGGGCGGCATCGCCGCGGCTGCGGTGCTGATCGGCTGGCGCCGCGATTTCGTGATCCTCGGCCTCGGCCTCGTCGCCACGGTTGTCGCCGACCTCATCTACGTCCACCAGACGGCGACCACCGGCTACGTCGGCGGCACGATCCTCGACGCGGGGTGGACGTTCTCGGCGGCGCTGCTCGCACTGGCCGCCTGGCAGCGTGTGAAGGTAACGGCGTCGAACCCCGTGCTGCAGGCGCGCTCGGTCGCCCTGCCGGCGCTCATCGCCATCAGCGCCGTTGGGCTCACAACCTACGACCACTTCCACGAGGTTCCCGACATCTCGCTGGTCCTCGCTTCGGCGACCCTTGTCCTCGCGATGGTGCGACTGCTGATCGCCTTCGTTGAGAACGGGCGCCTGCTGCGCACGGCGCGCAGCCACGCGCTCACCGACGCGCTCACCGGGATCGGCAACCGCCGCATGCTCATGGACGACCTCGACGAGGCTGTCGAGGAGGCGCTCGAAGGGGGGCGCGAGTACGTGCTCGCGATCTACGACCTCGACGGCTTCAAGTCCTACAACGACACCTTCGGCCACGCCGCTGGCGACCACCTTCTGCGCCGCATGGGGGTCGAGCTCGGCGCGTCCGTCCAGGGCCGCGGCGTTGCGTACCGCCTCGGGGGCGATGAGTTCTGCGTGCTGGCCCCGATCCGACCGCACAAGCCGGCGAGCCTGCTCGCCGCCGGCCGTGCCGCGCTCAGCGAAGACGGCGAGGGCTTCACGATCACCGCCTCGCTCGGCGCGGCGCAGATCCCGGCCGAGGCGCGCACCCCGGAGGAGGCCCTGCGCCTTGCCGATCGCCGCCTCTACGCGGAGAAGGGCCGCTCACCCCGCTCGTTCGAGTCCCAGGCGCGCGACCTGTTGCTCGGCGTTCTCCGCGAGCGCGAGCCGAAGCTCGAGGCGCACATGGAGGGCGTGGGCGCGTTGACCGCCGAGCTGGCGCGACGTCGCGGAATCACCGGCGAGGAGCGTGAGTTGATCAGCCGCGCTGCGGACCTGCACGACATCGGCAAGATGGCCGTGCCGGACGAGATTCTCAACAAGCCCGGACCGCTTGACGAGAGGGAGTGGGAGCTGATGCGCACGCACACCCTGGTCGGCGAGCGCATGCTCGGCTCTTCGCCGGCACTGGCTCCCGTCGCAAAGCTGGTCCGCTCGAGCCACGAGCGCTGGGATGGGAGCGGCTACCCCGACGGGCTCGCCGGGGAGAGCATTCCGCTCGGCGCGAGGATGATCGCCATCTGCGACGCCTTCGAGGCGATGACGGAGGTGCGGCCCTACCGCGAGCCCAGGAGCGTCGACGACGCTCTCGCGGAGCTACGCCGCGGCGCCGGCTCCCAGTTCGATCCGGATTTGGTGGAGCTCTTCATCGTGATCATCCGGTCGAGGCGAGTGTCACAAACTTGTTACAAGGTCGACTCCCCGAGGACGTCTTCTCGGCTATAGTCGTGCGTCCCGCTCGACCCCTGATTGCTCTTCCGGGGTTGGGCGGCAGTCGTTAGTTCCCCTGGGAGATCTCCGTCCACTCGCTTTCGCGACCGCCCATTGTCTGGCCGCAACTTCAACTACCCCGATGACCGACGCAACCCCGAAGAGGGTGGGCGCCGCCACACGCGCAGCCTCGATGAGAGAGTCGAGCAGCCGCGTGGCAGCCGCCGCGCCCGCGCCCGCCTCGCGGGCGAGCGCTGCGGCCTTCCGCGCTGCACCCACGTTCTCCGCGGACCCCGCCGGTCGAGCTCTTGTCCACGCTCGCTCTAGAAGGATCTGACGCCGCCGTCCAGGCAGAGCGCCGACCCGGCGTTCTGCTGCGGTACGGCGATCTGGTGCTGCTCGCGCTGGCGCTGCCGATCTTCATCGCGGCCGGCTGGCCCCTGGTTGGCTACGCCGCCGCCGCGGGAGCCTGGCTCGCGCAGCACGCGATCATCCTCGTGAGCGACCGCGCGTCAAAGGCCGCGCTCGCCGCCGGCGACCGCCGCCGCGCGCTGGGGATCGTCGGCGCCGCGACGCTCAGCCGCGTCTGGCTCGTGGCGATGGCGATCCTGCTGGTCGGCCTGCTCGGCGAGCGCGAGGACGGACTCGCCGCCGCGGTGCTCACGCTGGCACTGGTGACCGTGCACCTCGGCTCCCTTGCCTTCTCGAAGCTCCTCTATCCGGAGGGGTCCAAGTGAGTACCAAGGCGAAGGTCTGGATCGGCATCGGGACCTACCTGGGGATCACGATCGCGCTGCTGCTGATCCTCGGCAACGAGGGCAAGAACGACGCCTTCCAGCCGCAGAACGAGTTCAAGCTCGACCCCTGGATCAACATTCACATCGCCGGGATCGACCTCTCGATCAACAAGGCCGTCTTCTATCTGATGCTCGCGAGCGTTCTGACGGTCGCCGCGATGGTCTTCATCGCCCGGCGCCTCAAGCAGGAGCCGAACAAGATCCAGATGACGGTCGAGCTTGCCTACGACCTCACCAGGAACAACATCACCGGCAGCAACATCCCCGACAAGACGCTGGCCCGCCGCTGGTTCCCCTTCATCGCGACGCTCTTCTTCTTCATCTGGTTCTCGAACCTGATCGGGTTCCTGCCGTTGCCGATCAACACCGAGCACAAGATCGACGTGGCCGGGCTTGAGATTCCGTCGTTCGCGCTCTACGCGGCGACCGCCAACCTCTCGATCCCGCTCGTGCTGACCCTCATCGTCTGGTTCTCCTACCACGTGGAGGGGATCCGGGCAAAGGGCTTTGTCGGCTACCTCGCGAGTTGGCTGCCCCCGGGCCTCGAGGACATGAACATCGGCGCGAAGATCTTCATCTTCACGATCGAGGCCGTCTCGCAGTTCGCCCGGCTGATCTCGCTCTCCGTACGACTCTTCGCCAACATCCTCGCCGGCCACCTGCTGCTGCTGTTCATGGGCGGCGGCCTGGCGGTCCTGCTCGGCGTCGCCGCGCTGGCGCTGCTGACCTATCCGCTGGCGTTCTTCTTCTTCATCCTGGAGGTCGGCCTGATCGCCACCCTGCAGGCGTTCATCTTCGCGACGCTTACTGCCATCTACCTCGGCGGGGCCACCGCCGAGAGCCACTAAGGCACTCAGAAAAGGAGTACTAGGAAATGGATTTGCTGCCCATCGCGCAGGCCGCTCAGACGGTCGACCTGACGCCGATCACCGACGCCGGTAAGGCGATCGCACTCGGTGTCGGCGCCGGACTCGGCTCGATCGGCGCCGGCATCGGCATCGGGCTCATCTTCGCCTCGGAGATCGAGTCGGTCGCCCGCCAGCCGGAGATGAAGGACGAGCTCCAGTCGATTCGCTGGCTTGGCTTCGCGCTCACCGAGGCTGTCGCCTTCTACACGTTCATCTTCGGTCTGATCGCGTTCTTCCTCTAGGCCTCTAAATGGAGTTGCTCGCCACAATCGCGACGGTCCTGCCGCTCGGCGCCTCAGACGGGGGCGGGGGCAGCTTCCTGGTCTCGCCCGGTCTCGGGCTGATGATCTGGACGCTGATCCTGTTCTTCGCCGTCTTCTTCGTGCTGCGCAAGTACGCGTTTCCGCAGATCGGCGACTTTCTCGAGAAGCGTGCCAACGCGATCCGCGAGAACATCGAGGCCGCCGAGAAGCAGCGTGAGGAGGCCGACCAGATCCTCGCCGAGTACCGCGAGCGCCTGAAGGAGGCGCGCGAGCAGGCCGAGGACATCGTCGCCCGCGCTCGCAAGGCGTCCGAGGCCGCGGTCGCCGAGGCCGCCGCTGATGGGAAGGCCAAGCGGGAGGAGCTGGTTGCCGCAGCGCGCAAGGACATCGAGGGCGAGACGAAGCGAGCGCTCGAGCAGATCCGCAGGGAGATGGCCGACCTCACCGTCCTCGCGACCGAGAAGGTCACGCGCAAGTCGCTTGACGACGCCGACCACCGCCGCCTGGTCGAGGAGGCCCTGGCGGAGGTCGATTTCTCGGCACTCGCCGGAGCGGAGAACAACTAGAGGTCATGGAAGAGATCGCCCGCGTATATGCCCACGCGCTGTTCGAGGCAGCGGAGGACAAGGACAAGCTCGACGAGATCCACGACGAGCTGGCCCAGTTCACCGATGCCCTGAACGAGTCGAACGACATGCGGGTGTTCTTCTTCTCCCCCTACTTCTCATCAGACGAGAAGCGCAAGGCGCTGGGCGAGACGGTGTCCGGTGCCAGCGGCGAGTTTGCCAACTTCCTGGGCCTGCTTGCCGAGAAGCACCGGATGCCGGCCGTCTTCGCAATTCGCCGCCAGTTCGACGAGCTCTGGGCGGTGGCGAAGAAGCGCCTCGAGGTGACGGTGACCAGCGCGGTCGAGCTCGACAAGTCCGTCGTCGACGACGTCGGCAACGCGATCGAGAAGCAGACGGGCCGCAGCATCGACCTGCAGGCAAACGTCGATCCGGAGATCCTCGGCGGCCTCGTCTTGCGCGTCGGCAACAGGGTGCTCGACGCGAGCGTTCGCAGCAAGCTGGAAAAACTGAGAAAGGAAGTCGCCTCCGCTGCGTAACGCGCGGGGCGACTGAACCAAGAAGGAGCACTGAACAGCGTGGAGATCAAGCCCGACGAGATTTCGAAGATCCTGCGAGCGCGGATCGAAGGACTCGAGACCGACGCCGCGGACCTGTCGGAGGTCGGCACCGTTCTCTCGGTTGCTGACGGCATCGCCCGCGTGCACGGGCTCGACAACTGCATGTCGCTCGAGATGCTCGACCTGCCGCACGACGTCACCGGGCTCGCCCTGAACCTCGAGGCCGACAACGTCGGCGTCGTGCTGTTCGGCGACTGGGTGAAGATCGAGGAGGGCGACACGGTCAAGCGCACCGGCCGCCTGCTCGAGATCCCGGTCGGCGAGGAGCTCCTCGGCCGCATCGTCGACCCGCTCGGTCGCCCGCTGGACGACAAGGGCGAGGTCAACACCTCCGAGACCCGTCCCGCCGAGTTCAAGGCGCCGGGCGTCGTCGAGCGCCAGCCGGTCACCACGCCGGTTCAGACCGGGCTGAAGGCGATCGACGGGATGATCCCGATCGGGCGTGGTCAGCGCGAGCTGATCATCGGCGACCGCCAGACCGGTAAGACGGCGATCGCGCTCGACACGATCATCAACAACAAGGACAAGGATCTGATCTGCGTCTACGTCGCGATCGGCCAGCGGATGTCCACCGTGGTGCAGGTCGCAAGCGTCCTCGATGAGGCCGGCGCGCTCGACAACACGATCATCGTCGCCGCTCCCGCCGACGAGGCGGCGCCGATCAAGTTCATGGCGCCGTACGCCGGTTGCGCGATGGCCGAGTACTTCCTCTACAAGGGTGGGGAGGCGCTCTGCGTCTACGACGACCTCACCAAGCACGCCTCGGCATATCGGCAGATGTCGCTGCTCCTGCGCCGTCCGCCAGGACGCGAGGCGTACCCGGGTGACGTCTTCTACCTGCACTCGCGTTTGCTCGAGCGGTCGGTCCGGCTCAACGACGATCTCGGCGCCGGCTCGCTGACGGCCCTGCCGATCATCGAGACGCAGGCCAACGACGTCTCGGCCTACATCCCGACCAACGTCATCTCGATCACCGACGGGCAGATCTTCCTCGAGTCGGATCTCTTCTACTCGGGCAACCGCCCGGCGATCAACGTGGGTATCTCGGTATCGCGAGTCGGCGGTGACGCGCAGACCAAGGCGATGAAGAAGGTGGCCGGCAAGCTCAAGCTCGACCTGTCGCAGTACCGCGACCTCGAGGCGTTCGCGCAGTTCGGCTCCGAGCTCGACCCCGAGACGCAGAAGCAGCTCTCGCGCGGCGAGCGCCTGGTCGAGATGCTCAACCAGAACGAGCGCAGCCCGCTGTCGGTCGCCGAGCAGGTCACCTCGATCTACTCCGGTACCGGCGGCTACCTCGACCGGATCAAGACCGAGCGCGTCCACGAGTTCCTGCAGACGGTCATCGAGCGCCTGAAGTCCGAGCAGGGCGAGCTGATGGGCCGCATCGACGAGGGGCAGCTGTCCGATGAGGACGAGGAGGCGCTCGGGAAGGCGATCGCCGAGGCGATCGACGATTTCGGGCCCGACTTCGACGAGGAGGGACAGCCACTCGAAGAGGGCGAGTCCGACCGCGTCAAGGACGAGTCAGAGCGCGAGCGTCCCGGTCGCACCGACGAGGAGGCCGAGACGGAGGCCGCCGCCGAGGAGGACGCCAAGAAGGCCGAGGACGCTGTCGAGGACCTCGAGGGCGACGCCGACGAGGAGGCCGAGGCGGCGTAAATGGCCACCCAGAAGGAAGTCCGCAACCGAATCTCCTCGGTCAAGAACATCCACAAGATCACTCGTGCGATGGAGATGGTCGCTGCCGCGAGGCTGCGCCGCGCCGAGCAGCGGATCGCCAACATGCGCCCGTACGCGCAGGCGATCCGCAAGATGACCCAGCAGGTCGCCGAGGCGGCTCAGGGCATCCCGCGCATCGACCTGCTCTCCGAGCGCGAGAACGTCTCGACCATCGGGATCATTCTGGTCACCGGCGACCGCGGCCTGGCGGGCGCGTTCAACACCAACATCATCCGCGAGGGCATTCGGCTCAAGCGCGAGTTCGCCGAAGACGGTGGCGATGTCTCGTTCGCCGTCGTCGGCCGGCGCGGTAACTCGACCCTGACCTTCCGCGGCGAGTCGGTCGCCAACTCCTATGTCGGCTTCACCGACCGACCGGCCTTCACCGACGCCCGCGACATCTCGCGCGACGTCACCGCGGCCTACGTCGACGGGGAGCTCGACCGCGTCGAGCTCGTCTACAACCGGTACGTCTCGCCGCTCACGCAGTACGTGCGCCGCCAGACGCTGCTGCCCCTCTCACAGGCCGAGGTCTTCGGCGAGGGGATCCCGGAGGAAGAGGAGGACGATTCGGAGCTCGCGGAGGCCCACCGCAAGGCCTACTGGGACTATGAGCCGGAGCCCGACAAGCTGCTGCCGATGCTCTTCGAGGAGTACGTGGACCTGTCGGTCTACCGCGCGCTGCTCGAGTCGTCGGCGTCGGAGCTGGGCGCCCGAATGACCGCGATGCGCAATGCCGCGGAGAACGCTCAGGACATGATCGAGGACCTGACCCTGGCGATGAACCGGGCGCGGCAGGCGGAGATCACACAGGAAATCTTGGAAGTCGTTGGCGGGGCCGAAGCGCTCGCCTGAGAAGGGAAACATGGCTGAGAACAACGGAAACGCAAACGGACACAACATCGGGCGGGTCGAGAGCGTCACCGGCGTCGTCGTCGACGTCGTCTTCGAGGACGGCCACCTGCCCGAGATCTACTCCGCGCTTCACATCAAGGTGGACGGCAGCGACGGCAACCGCCCGGAGATGAACCTCGTCTGTGAGGTTCAGCAGCATCTCGGCGACGACCGCGTCCGCACGGTTTCGATGGAGGCCACCGACGGTCTCATGCGCGGCGACGAGGTGGTCGACACGGGCGGGCCGATCACGGTCCCGGTCGGCAAGGGCACGCTCGGGCGGATCTTCAACCTTCTCGGAGACCCGATCGACAACGCCGGTGACGTCCAGTACGACGAGCGCTGGCCGATCCACCGTCCCGCCCCGAGTGTCGAGGATCTGGCCCCGGCCCAGGAGATTCTCGAGACCGGGATCAAGGTCGTCGACCTGCTGGCGCCGTACGCCAAGGGCGGCAAGGTCGGCCTGTTCGGCGGCGCCGGCGTCGGCAAGACCGTCCTCATCCAGGAGCTGATCCGCAACATCGCCGAGGAGCACGAGGGCCTCTCGGCCTTCTGCGGCGTCGGCGAGCGCTCCCGCGAGGGCAACGACCTCTGGGGCGAGATGAAGGAGTCGGGCGTCATCGACAAGACGATGCTCGTCTTCGGTCAGATGAACGAGCCGCCCGGCGCGCGTCTTCGTGTCGCGCTCTCCGGCCTGACCATGGCGGAGTACTTCCGCGACCAGGGCGGGCAGGACGTGCTCCTGTTCATCGACAACATCTTCCGCTTCGTCCAGGCGGGCTCCGAGGTGTCGGCACTGCTCGGCCGGATGCCCTCGGCCGTCGGTTACCAGCCCACGCTCGAGACCGAGATGGGTGGCCTTCAGGAGCGGATCTCGTCCACCAAGCACGGTTCGGTGACCTCGATCCAGGCCGTCTATGTTCCGGCTGACGACCTGACCGACCCCGCGCCCGCGTCGGTGTTCGCGCACCTCAACGCGACAACGACGCTCTCCCGAGCGATCTCGGAGAAGGGGATCTATCCGGCGGTCGACCCACTCGATTCGACCTCGACCATCCTCAAGCCCGACATCCTGGGCGAAGAGCACTACGACACCGCGATCAAGGTCCAGGAGAACCTGCAGCGCTATCGCGAGCTGCAGGACATCATCGCCATCCTGGGAATCGACGAGCTCTCCGACGAGGACAAGGTGGCTGTCAATCGCGCCCGCAAGCTCGAGCGCTTCCTCAGCCAGCCGTTCTTCGTCGCTTCTCAGTTCACGGGCCGCGAGGGCGAGTACGTGCCGGTTGCCGAGACGGTCCGCTCGTTCCGCGAGATTCTCGACGGCACCCACGACGACCTGCCGGAGTCGGCCTTCTACATGAAGGGCTCGATCGACCAGGTCACGGGCACCGAGGAGAAGGGCGAGAAGGACGAGGGCGTCGAGCGCGAGCAGGCCGAGACCGAGGAGCGCAAGGAGCGCGAGGCCGAGGAAGCCGAGTCGTCGCAGAACGGCGAGAACGGCGAGAACGGCGAGGAGTAGCGCTTGGCCGGCGAAAACACCTTCGAGGCGGAAGTCCTCACTCCCGAGGGGGAGATCTTCTCGGGCGAGCTGCAGATGGTCTCGACGCGCACCATCGTCGGGGACATCGGCATTCTCGCCAACCACATCCCGACGATCGCGAGGCTGGTCCCCGCCGAGCTGCGCCTGCACAAGTCGGATTCCGATGTCGAGACCTACGCCCAGGGCGAGGGCTGGCTCGAGGTTTTCGCCAACCGCGTCCGCGTGCTCGTCGCCGAGGCTCACCTGGAAGAGGAGCTCGACGTGTCCGACCTGAAGCGCCGTCTCGAGGAGGCCGAGCAGGCCGCCTCCGAAGCCGAGGAGGGGTCGGCGGCGGCCGAACAGGCGGAGCGCGAGCGCGCCCGGTGCGAAGCGTTCATCAACATCGCCGAGAATTAGGCGACCTTGGATGAACGTCTCCTCACCGAGAAGCTGATCGGCTACGACACCTCGTCCCCGCAGGGGATCAAGGAGTGCGCCGGATTCGTCAAGGGCTGGCTCGAGGCGCGCGACATCCCGACCCGCGTGCTCGAGGTCCGCAACGGGCTGCCCGTGACTCTGGCCGCGGTTGGGCCGCAGGACGCGCCGACCACGCTGCTGCTGCACGGGCATATAGACGTCGTCCCCGGACGCGAGTCGCAGTTCGAGGCGCGTCTCGACGGCGATCGTCTCCTCGGCCGCGGCGCCTACGACATGAAGGGTGCGCTCGCGGCGATGCTGCTGGCGGTGGCCGACCTGCGCGAGATCGAGGGCGTGCGCGTCCGCCTGGGCGTCGTCCCGGACGAGGAATCCGAGGAGGAGGCCGACCGCGGCGGCGATCTCCTCGTCTCCGAGGGCTTTTTGGGCGACTTCGTGATCACCGGGGAGCCGACCGACATGCACGTGGGCGTGGCGGCCAAGGGCGTGATCGCCATGCGCCTTCGCGTCGACGGCCACGCTGCGCACGGAAGCACCCCTTGGCTTGGAGAAAACGCCATTTTGCGCGCGATCGACGTGTTCCGCGCGATCCAATCGCTACCGTTTGCATCTCGCAGCTCGGAGCTATTCGACCGCCCATCGATCAACCTCGCTCGCATCCTGGGCGGTGACGCGTTGAACAAAGTGCCCGACACCTGTTACATCGACGTCGACGTGCGCCACCTGCCAGAGCAGGACCCCGAGGTGATCCTCGCCGAGGTCGCCGAGATCCCGGGCGCGACGGTCACCTCGACCTTCCGCCGCGAGCCAGCCATGGTCGATCCCAACCTGCCGTTCGTGCAGGCGCTCTGCGCCGCCACGAGCTCCTACGCCGACGGCGAGGTGCTCAGCGTCGGTCGCGACGGTGCTTCCGACGCGGTCTCATTCCTGCGTGCTGGCGTTCCGGCCGTGGAGTTCGGGCCGGTCGGCGGCGGTCATCACGGCCCCGAGGAGTGGGTCTCGGTGACATCCCTGGCCGGCTATCGCCGCGCCCTCGTCGACTTTGCCACAGGCCTGGCCCGATGACCTCTGAGAACGACAACGAGACCCCCGGGATCCCCGACGACGCGGCGGGCGAGCACAAGGTCGTGCCCTCGACCTTCGCCGGCCGCAAGCGCGCCGCCGACGACGAGAATGGTGCGGACGAAGAGCTTGATTCGATCGGCGCCGACCTCGACCGCGAGCTGTCCAGGCTCGAGCCCACGGCGGAGATCGCCGAGCCCACCGACGACGACGACGAGGACGTCCTCACCAAGGAGGGCACCGAGGAGGACCTCAACGAGGAGCTCGGCGAGGAGGTCGAGGCCGACCCGGACGAGAACGCCCCACCCGCGGTCGTGGTGCCCACGCAGCAGACCGTCGAGGCGGACACCCTTTCGCTCAGCGACCGCGAGGCGGCGAAGGAGGCCGCGCTGGCCGGTCTGCGGGCCAGGGCAGCGCAGCAGGGCACGGCCGCTGCCGCGGCGGCGCCCGCAACCGCTGTCGCGGAAGCGCCGCCCGCGCAGGAGCCCGAGCCGGAGGCTGCCGACGCGTCGGGCCCCCCGGTGCTCCCGGTCGCGCCGCCCGATGAGAAGGGCGGCAAGAAGCCGCGGGCCAAGCGCCTGTGGGCCCGCTTCCTGGCCGCCTCGCTGTTGATCGTCTTCTCCGTTGCCGCGGCGACGTCGATCAGCATCCTCGTCTACCTCACCGACATCGCCAAGGGCCTGTCGGACAACAACGCCTTCGCCTCGCTGCGCGACCAGCTCGCCCACGCCGATGGCGGCGACCCGCAGACGATCCTGATCATCGGCTCCGACAAGCGACTCGGTCCCGAGGGCGCGGGTGACCCGGGTCGCTCCGACACGACAATCCTGCTGCGGGTCGACCCGGACAAGGACCGGATCGCGTTGCTCTCGATCCCGCGCGACCTCAAGGTCAACATCCCAGGCGTTGGCGTCGACAAGTTCAACGCCGCCTACTCGGCGGGCGGTCCGGACAAGACGCTCAAGGTCGTTCAGCAGCTCACTGGCCTTGACATCAACCACGTCGTCAATATCAACTTCACGGGGTTCGCCGACGCGGTGGATGCGATCGGCGGCGTCTATGTCGACGTCGACCGCCGCTATTACATTCCGCCCGACACAGGGACGGCCGAGATCGACATCAAGGCCGGTTACCAGCTGATGAAGGGCTACAAGGCGCTGCAGTACGTGCGCTTCCGCCACTTCGACAACGACCTCGTGCGCTCCGCCCGCCAGCAGGACTTCCTGCGCGAGGCGCGCCAGAAGCTCCCGCCCGGCACGCTGATCAAGGACCGCAACGAGCTCCTGAAGATCTTCACCGACTACACGACCTCCGACATCGGCGACGCGGTGCCGCTGCTCGAGCTGCTGAAGACGTTCGCCGCGGTGCAGGCAGCGCCGGTGCGCGAGGTCCACTTTCCGGCTCAGTTGGGCGAGAGCTACGTGACCGCCAGCGATGACGCTGTAAAGAAGGCCGTCGCACAATTCCTCGACACCGAGGGCACGCCTGGGGCGCGACCCAGCGGGAGCTCACCGAAGCCGGAGAAGCCAGGCGGCGGCGACGGCGGCAACGGCGGCGGCTCGGGCAACAAGCCAAGCGGCAACAACGGGGGCAATAAGCCCGACGAGAACAAGCCGGCCAACGACCACTTCGTCGGCCCGACGATGGAGGACGCGACCGACCAGTCGAAGGCGTCGGCGACCCAGCTCTCCCACGTCCACAAGCACGACGGCAAGCTCATGCTCGACTTCCCGATCTACTACCCGGCCCGCCTCGTCCCCGGCTCGATCATCGTTCGCGACAGCCGCGCATTCCCGATCGATGGACCCGGTAGCGACGTCTACCACGGCTACAAGCAGGTTGTGGACGTCCCGGGGTCGGTCTTCGGCAACGGTCTCACCGACGAGTACTACGGCGTCTCGGGCACCGACTGGACCGACGTGCCGATCCTCGAGCACCCGAGCGAGACTCGAGTGATCGACGGCAAGCAGTACGAGCTGTTCTACGACGGCGACCGTCTGCGGCTCGTCGGCTGGAAGACCAGCAAGGGCGCCTACTGGGTGAACAACACGCTGCTGCAGTCGCTCGACGAGGGCCAGATGCTCTCGATCGCGACTTCGATGCGAGAGCTCGACGAAAAGTAGCCTTCGCGCCAATGACTGAGGGAGAAAAGCCGCCTATCGGCGTCATCGGTGTTGGCTGGGTGGGCCTGGTGACGGCCGCCTGCTTCGCCGAGGTCGGACATCGCGTCGTCGCGATGGACGTCAACGCGCAGAAGATCGAGCAGCTGCGTAATGGTGAGACCCCGCCGATCCATGAGCCGGGCCTGCCGGAGCTGCTCGCCTCCAACCGCGAGCGCCTGCACTTCACGACCGAGATGGCCGAGGTCCTCGACGGGCCCCGCCTGCTGTTCTGCTGCGTCGACACCCCGCCGACCTACTCCGGTGACGCCGACCTCTCGCGTGTGCAGGCGGTGGTCGCGGCGCTGCCCGACGATGACACGCACGCACTCGTGATGAAGAGCACGGTGCCGGCGGCACCGGCGAGGCGATCAGGCGCGAGAAGCCCGGGCTCGCCTACGCCTCGTGCCCGGAGTTTCTCAAGGAGGGGAGCGCGGTCAAGGACTTCCTGCACCCCGACCGCGTGGTCATCGGCGTCGACCCCGACGCGCAGTGGGCGGCCGACGCGCTGGCCGAGCTCTACGCGCCACTCGGCGGCGAGCTCGTGATGACCGACGTCGCCTCCGCCGAGATGATCAAGCTGGCCTCCAACGCCTTCCTGGCGACCAAGATCTCCTTCATCAACGAGATCGCCAACGTCTGCGAGGTGGTGGGCGCGGACGTTACTCAGGTCGCTGCCGGCATGGGAAAGGACTCGAGGATCGGCCCGAAGTTCCTCAGTGCGGGAATCGGCTGGGGCGGGAGCTGCTTCGGGAAGGACACCATGGCTCTGAAGAAGCTCGCAGGCAACACCGGCTACCACTTCCAGCTCTTGAGCGCCGTGATTGACGTGAACGAGCTCCAGAAGAGACGAGTTGTCAACAAGCTCAAGGATGTGCTCGGCGATCTGTCCGGGCGCAGGGTGGCGATGCTCGGGCTGGCGTTTAAGCCCAACACAGACGACATGCGCGACGCTGCGAGCCTAGTCCTGGCTGCGCGACTGCGCGGCGAGGGGGTCAATGTCGCCGCATTCGACCCGATCGCCGCCGATCGTGCGCGTGAGCTCCTGCCAGATATCGAGATCGCGGCGAGCGCCGCTGCCGCGCTGGAGGGTGCGGACGCGGCGATCCTCGTCACCGAGTGGCCGGAGTTCGCGGAGCTCGACTGGGCCTCGCTCGCTCAGACGATGGCGAACCCGCTGATCGTCGACGGGCGCAACTTCCTCGATCCCGACTCGATGCGCGCGGCTGGGTTTATTTACGAGGGCATCGGCCGCTGATGCAGGCGCTCGTCCTGGTCGGGGGGGAGGGGACCCGCCTGCGGCCGCTCACGCTGACGCAGCCAAAGCCCGCGATCCAGCTCGTCGACCGCCCGTTCATCCGCTACATGGTCGACTGGCTCGGCCACCACGGCATCGATGAGGTCGTGATGGCCTGCGGCTTTCGCGCCGAGGGTCTGCGCTCGGCGCTCGGCGACTCCGTGCCCGGCGGCCCCTCGATTCGCTACATCGAGGAGGACCAGCCGCTCGGGACCGCCGGCCCGGTGCGCCTGGCCGGCGACATGGGCCTGCTGGGCGAGCGGTTCATGGTGCTGAACGGCGACGTGCTCACCGACCTCGATCTGACCGCGCTGCAGCGCCAGCACTCAGAGACCGGCGCAATCGCCACCCTCGGCCTCTACCCGGTCGCCGATCCGAGCTCCTACGGGCTCGTCCGCCGCGCCGACGACGGGGCGGTGCTCGGCTTCCTCGAGAAGCCCGACCCGTCTGAGATCGACACCGACGAGATCAACGCCGGCACTTACGTGCTCGAGCGCGCTGTCCTCGACCTGATCCCGCCCGGGCGGGCCGTGTCGATCGAGCGCGAGGTCTTTCCCCGGCTCGTGGGTCAGGGTCTTTACGGCCGCAGGCTCGACGGCTACTGGATGGACATCGGGACACCGGAGCGCTATTTGCAGGCGAGCTGGGACATCATCGAGGGCACGGTCACAACTGAGCTGGCCGGGGATGGCGGACCGTTCATCGGGTCCGATTGCGCGGTCTCGGCGAGCGCGTCGGTTGCCGCCCGCGCTGTGATCGGCGCAGGCTCTGAGGTCGGCGACGGAGCGAGCATCTCGGAGTCGGTGCTGCTCGACGGCTGCAGCGTGGGCGCGAGCGCCGACGTGAGCGGTTCAATTCTTGGAAACGGGGTTGCGGTGGGCGAAGGCGCGCGGGTGGGGCCCGGCGCGGTGATCGGCGCGGAGGCTCGCATCGCCTCGGGGGTCGCCGTCGGAGAAGGCGCCAGGGTCGGTCCAGGCGAGTCGATCGAAGCGGAGGTCATTGCGTGAGCGGTCTCGACGCGGTGCGTGAAGTGGATTCCAGCAACCAGCTCGACGCGGTTCTGGCGCTGCCCGACCACCTGAGCGACGCGCTCTGGCGCTTTGAGTCGGCGGGCCTCGAGCGGCGCGAGCTGCAGGGCCTGATCGTCTGCGGCATGGGCGGCTCGGCGATCGGCGGAGTGCTCGCGCGCGCGGCGATCGGCGACGTCCTCAACCGGCCGATGCAGATCTTTCGCGACTACGAGATCCCGGGCTGGACGAACCCGAACATCGCCGTGCTGTGCTCGAGCTACTCGGGCGACACCGAGGAGACGCTCGCGAGCTTCGAGGCGGCTGAGGCCGTTGGCGCGGAGCGCTTCGTCGCGACCACGGGCGGGCGCCTGGCCGAGGCGGCTCGCGCCGCGGGTGTGCCGGTCATCGGGCTTCCTGCCGGCCTGCAGCCGCGCCATGCGGTGGGTTACGGCTTCACGGTCGCCTGCGAGATGGCGGCGCTGATCGGCGCGGCGTCGGGCGTGCGCACGGAGATCGACTCGACGGCGGCGCACCTCGCCGACGCCCGCGACAGCCTCGTCGCTCGCGCCGCAGAGATCGCCGATCAGATCGGCGACTCGATCCCCTTGATCTACGGCTGCGAGATGACGGTGCCCGTCGCGTACCGCTGGAAGTGCCAGATGAACGAGAACGCCAAGCAGCACGCGTTCAACCACCAGCTCCCCGAGCTCGACCACAACGAGATCGTCGGCTGGACGCCAAACGGGGATCCCGGCCGGTTCTCGGCGATCTTCCTGGTCGACTCCGATCAGCACCCGCGCCAGCGCCAGCGCGCCGAGCTCACCGCCGATCTCGTCGGCCCCAGCGCCGCGACGACGGTCACGATCGAGACCGAGGGCGAGACGCGAGTCGAGCGCCTGCTCTGGACGGTGATGCTCGGCGACCTCGTCTCGCTCTTCCTGGCCGCCCGCAAGGGCGTCGACCCGGGCCCGATCGAGATGATCGACCGGCTCAAGTCCGAGCTGGACGCCGCCTCGCCGGAGTAGGGCCCTTCCGCCTCACGAAGGCGTTTGTAACCGACCCAGCCGGGTTTGGCTGGGTGGGAGGGGGTGTCCGCGAGGGTTTCACCCCTACCCAGCCAAACGCGGCTTGCGGCCCCGAGCGGCCGAGCTAGTCGTCAGCGCTGGGTCTTCCTCGCGCGCGCTTGGTGTCTGAGCGCCGCTTCTTGCTCGCCAGCCGTCGCTCTTGCGAGGCCTTGGTCGCCCTGGTCGCGCGCCGGTGCTTTCGCGGCCGCAGTGCCGCCCCGACGCGCTCGTTGAGCCGCGCGACGGCGAGCTCGCGGTTTCGCAGCTGGCTGCGGGCGTCCTGAGCGATCGCCGTCACGCGCGGGCCGAAGCGCGCCCGCAGGCGCCGCTTCTGCTCGTCGGTGAGTGTGGGGGAGGCGTCGATGTCGAACACGGCCTCGATCCGCGACGCCGTCACGTTCGCGTGCTGGCCGCCAGGACCGGAAGAGCGGCTCGCGCGGAGCTCGATCTCCGCGGCCGGGATCTCGAAGCGAGGTGCCATGGCCCCGCTCAGACTGAGTCGAGCTCGTCGGCTCGCTCGCGGAAGCCGCGCAGCAGCTCGTAGATCGTCTCGAGCTCTTCCGCCTCGAGTGAGTCGGTGCCAAAGCGGTCGTCGTTGAGCAGCTCGGTGGCCGCCGTCGCAACCTCCCGGCCGCGAGGTGTGATCTCGGCCAGGGTCGTGCGGCGATCGCTCTCATGGGCCAGGCGGCGCACGTAGCCGGAGCGCTCGAGGCCATCGATCAGGTTGGTGACGCTCGTGCGGTGGACCTGCAGGCGGTCGCCGATCTTGCCGAGCGGCAGCGAGCCGCGGCTGGAGAACAGCAGCAGCATGAGTGCCTCGTAGCGGGCAAACGTGAGGTCGAACTCAGCGAGGATCCCGTTCAGGCGCGCGAGCAGGATCTGCTGGGTGCGCATGATCGAGGTCACCGCCGCCATCGACGGCGTCACCTCGGCGCCCCAGCGCTCCCCCCACTGGCGCCGGGCCTCGGCGATCGGGTCGAATCGCAGTTCGGTAGCCACGCCGGCCCTAGAACTGCGGGTGCTCGGTGTAAGTGCCGAACACTTCCTGCATCGCCGCGACCATCTCGCCCTCCGACGCGCGGACCTTGGTCGCCTCGATGATCGGCGCCATCAGGTTGGTGGAGCCCTGCGCGGCAGCCTCGGTCAGCCGCGCGAGCGCGGCGTCGACCTGACCCTGGTCGCGCTTGGACTTCGTGTGCTGGAGGCGGGTGCGCTGGCGCGCCTCGGCGGCCGGATCCGGGCGATGCAGCTCCATCGGAGCCTCGTCCTCGAGCCGGTAGCCGTTGACGCCGACGACGATTCGCTGCTTGGTGTCGACCTCGCGCTGGTAGATGAAGGCGGCTTCGGCGATCTCACGCTGCGGAAAGCCGGTCTTGATCGCGGCGACCATCCCGCCGAGCTCGTCGATGCGCTGGAAGTAGTCGTAGGCCTCGGCCTCGATCTCCGACGTGAGCTTCTCGACGAAGTACGCCCCGCCGAGCGGGTCGGCGGTGTTGGTGACGCCGGACTCGTGGGCGATCACCTGCTGGGTGCGAAGTGCCACCCGCACCGCCTCTTCGGTGGGGAGGGCGAGCGCCTCGTCGTAGGAGTTGGTGTGGAGCGACTGCGTGCCGCCGAGCACCCCGGCGAGCGCCTCGATCGTCGTGCGCACGATGTTCACCAGCGGCTGCTGGGCGGTGAGCGAGACCCCGGCGGTCTGCGTGTGGAAGCGCATGAGCATCGACCGCTCATCCTTGGCGCCGTAGCTGTCGCGCATCTCCCGGGCCCAGATCCGCCGCGCCGCTCGGTACTTGGCGATCTCCTCGAAGAAGTCGATGTGCGCGTTGAAGAAGAAGCTCAGCCGCGGCGCGAAGGCGTCGACGTCGATCCCGCGCTCGATGGCCTGCTCGACGTACGTGAAGCCATCCTTGAGCGTGAACGCGAGCTCCTGGGCGGCGGTCGAGCCGGCCTCGCGAATGTGGTACCCGGAGATCGAGATCGGGTGCCAGCGCGGCATCTCGTTGGTGGCGAACTCGACCATGTCGGTGACCAGCCGCATCGCCGGATCGATCGGGAAGCACCACTCCTTCTGGGCGATGTACTCCTTGAGGATGTCGGTCTGGATCGTGCCGCCCAGACGGCTCGTCGAGAAGCCGTTCTCCTCCGCCGCGACGACGTAGAACGCGAGCAGGATCGCGGCCGGCGCGTTGATCGTCATCGAGACGGTCACGTCCTCGAGCGGGATTCCGGCAAAGAGCGTCTTCATGTCGTCGACCGTGTCGAGGGCGACACCCTCGACGCCGACCTCGCCGAGCGAGCGCCCGTGATCGGAGTCGAGGCCCATGAGGGTGGGCATGTCGAAGGCGGTCGACAGCCCGGTCTGGCCGTGCTCGAGCAGGTAGCGAAAGCGCGCGTTCGTCTCCTCGACCGTGCCGAACCCTGCGAACTGACGCATCGTCCAGAGCCTGCCCCGGTACATCGAGCCGTACGGGCCGCGGGTGAACGGGAACGAGCCGGGATCGCCGAGCTCCTCGCGTGGATCGAACCCGGGGAGGTCGTCCTCCGTGTAGAGCGGCTCGATCGGGTGTCCGGAGATGGTCGAGTGCAGCGCCTCGCGCTCCAGCTTCTCCTTCGGCACGACTGCGTCGCTCACACGAACCTCTCTCTTACGTGGACGCCGGATAGTAGGACGTCCACATATTAGCCTGCGTGGCCGCGTTCGGGAGGCGAGGTCGGGAGTCTTCCCGTCCGGTGTGACGGGACGTCACAGATAGCGGCCCCGCGGGGCCGCGAACAGCGAGCTCGTGCCCTACGGCGATGCAAACTGGAAGCGCGTCTCCGCCCAGGTGGTCGTCGGCAGAGGCGTGCGTGCGGTGCAACAGGCCCGCTGAGCACGCCAACCACGTCCTTCCCCGCAGCTCTCGGGAGGGTGTGACGACCTCATCCAATTGCATTGATCCGGGCTTGGCATTGTGCTCGTCGCTCGCAGGCGCCCCGTCATGACGAAGAGCGCGCCCGCAGCGTCGAGCCGCACGCACTGCGGACCTTGATTGTCCGGGAGCGATCGTCCTCCGCACTGGCCGACGCGTCGCGTCGAAGTGGTTTTACCCGCCACAGCCGGCCGCCCGGCGAAGGCGCCTGCACCCCCGCTCGTAGCCGGCCTGGAACGCTATCCAGGGCCGACTCTTGCCACCGGCCGCGCCGGCGAGCCGCGTAGCGATAGACGACGAATCGCGCGTGGGCAATAGCTCGACGAGCAGATCGTCGCCGATCAGCGTTCGGCGAGGAGCGTGACTCGTGAAGCCGGCGGTGCGTATACGCCGGGCAGCGTCCGCTGGATCCGCAACGCCGTCTCTCGAGGTCGCCGGCGGGCCCGTCGGGCCGGTCACGCTGGCCCGTGGAGAGCCACGGAGGTCTCGACCCGCCGGCCGTCGGCCGATCAGGTCGAGTGCGGGGCGCCGTCGCGTATGTACAGGTTCGTGCGCCCTTCGTCTCCAAAGCCAGAGTCGAACCGTCCGTCGGGGAGGAGCCGTCCTATCTGAAGCGCCCGGCCGACGCCGCCGTCAAACAACACACTGCCGTCGCCCAGCACGCTCATAAAGGCAGTGAACGCCCGGAGTCGACCAGCCGAGTCCGGCCATCGCTTCCGTAGCTCCGGTCGACTTCGCCGGCCTCGGTGAAGCGCAGTACGTCGTAGAGCTCGCCGGAGATGTCCTTCGGCTGCGTGCCTTCCATCACCACCGGGCGGTCCCCTGGTGCGATCCCGAGGCCGAGCACGCCTTCGCTCAGGAGAAGATCCGGCGATGGGTCGAGCTGAATCTGTCCGTTTCCGGAGAACGAAGCGTCCTGTTGTCCGCTGGGAGTGAAGCGGGTGACTGCCAGGTCCACCTCATACGGGCGCGTGCCCGCCGCCGTGCCGGCGACGACTATCCGGTCCTTGCTGTCGACCGCAATGTGGTCGACCTCGTCTTGGGAGCTGTATTCGGCCATCACGACGCCCTCTTGGCCAAACGCCGGGTCGGGACTGCCGTCGGCCAGCAGGCGGACCAACAACAGATCTGGCTGATCCTCGGCCACCGTCGGATGCTGGTCATCGATCGCGCCGCCGAGCAAGATCGAGCCGTGGTGGTCGACGGTAATCGCGTTGATTCTTTGGTCCTCCCTGGGCAACACCAACGGATCCAATCCGTCGCCTGAGAAGGTCGAGTCAAGTTGCCCATCTGACGTGAGACGGATGACGATCGGGTGGTAGTCGCCTCGAACGACGACCAAGATGCGACCGTCAGGCTCGCATCGGGAACGAGGCGCAACAGTGCGCCGAAACGCTCCCGGTGCCCGAGAGCAACCCGTTTGCGAGCTTGGTCAAGCCGCGACGACCCGCGCGCGGGCACGTCAGCGGCCAGACAGACCGGCGCGGCGGCGAGGCCCGCCGACAGCGGCGTGCCCAGCGGCTAACGTCGAGCGTAAGACAGAGGACGGTCGCCTGAGCGAAACGCGACGCCATGACGCGCAACTTTAGGCCCCAATTTGATTGCATGTATGGATGACCTCCGCCGGCGCCTCCTTGGGCGCCTTCACGACCTTGACGCGCCGCAGTCGGTCATCAGGGCCTGGGAGTATGTCCCGAGCCAGAAGAAAAGAGGGGTACCCGTCGCGCAAAGTGCGGGCCGTCTTCATCGCCGCCGCGCGACCGCTCCAAGGCGCGCGCTCTCAGCGCGCTGGGCCGAATAGATCCCGCCTAGCGGGACCGATTCGGCCCACCCATGAGCCACCCACCCGCCGCGCGGGCCGGAACGCTGCGGATGGACCCCGCGACCTAGTAGCGGTAGTGGTCCGGCTTGTACGGGCCGTCGACCGAGACGCCCAGGTATGAGGCCTGATCCTCGCTCAGCTCCGTGAGCGAGACGCCCAGCGCGTCGAGGTGAAGGCGCGCGACCTTCTCGTCGAGGTGCTTGGGGAGGACGTGGACCGACTTCGCGTAGGAGTCGTTCTTCGAGTAGAGCTCGATCTGGGCGATCGTCTGGTTCGTGAACGAGTTCGACATCACGAACGACGGGTGGCCCGTCGCGTTGCCGAGGTTCAGCAGGCGGCCCTCGCTCAGGACGATGATCGAGTGGCCGTCTGCGAAGACCCACTCGTCGACCTGTGGCTTGATGTTGATGCGCTTCGTCTCAGACGACTCGAGCCCGGCCATGTCGATCTCGTTGTCGAAGTGGCCGATGTTGCCGACGATGGCCTGGTGCTTCATCCGCTCCATGTCGGCGAAGGTGATGATGTCCTTGTTGCCGGTCGCGGTGACGAAGATGTCTGCCGTCTCGACGACCTCGTCGAGCGTGCGGACCTCGAAGCCCTCCATCGCGGCCTGCAGTGCGCAGATCGGGTCGATCTCGGTGATGATCACCCGCGCGCCCTGGCCGCGCAGTGAGTCGGCGCAGCCCTTGCCCACGTCGCCGTAGCCGCAGATGACGGCGACCTTGCCGCCGATCATCACGTCGGTGCCGCGGTTGATGCCGTCGACGAGCGAGTGCCGGCAGCCGTAGAGGTTGTCGAACTTCGACTTCGTCACCGAGTCGTTGACGTTGATCGCCGGGAAGAGCAGGTTGCCTTCGCGGGCGAAGCTGTAGAGGCGGTTGACGCCGGTGGTCGTCTCCTCGGTGACGCCCTTGATGCCGGCCGCCATCTTCGTGAAGCGCTGCGGGTTCTCCTCGAGCGAGCGAGCGAGCGTCTCCAGGATCACCTTCTCCTCGGCCGAACCGGCCGTCTCGGGGCCGGGGACGGCGCCCGCGGCCTCGTACTCGACACCCTTGTGGATCAGGAGAGTCGCGTCGCCGCCGTCGTCGAGGATCATGTTGGGGCCGTCGGCGTCGGGCCACGTGAGCGCCTGCTCGGTGCACCACCAGTACTCCTCCAGCGTCTCGCCCTTCCAGGCGAAGACGGGGATCCCGGTGGCCGCGATCGCGGCGGCGGCGTGGTCCTGGGTCGAGAAGATGTTGCAGGAGGCCCAGCGCACCTCGGCGCCGAGCGCGACGAGCGTCTCGATCAGGACCGCGGTCTGAACGGTCATGTGAAGGGAGCCGGTGACGCGTGCGCCGGCGAGCGGCTGCGCCTCGGCGAATTCCTCGCGCGTGCGCATCAGCCCGGGCATCTCATGCTCGGCCAGTGCGATCTCCTTGCGGCCGAACTCGGCGAGGCCGATGTCGGCGACCTTGTAGTCCTGATCCTGTGCGATGACGCTGCTCATTGCTCTCCTGATCTCGCTTTCCAGGCCAGCTTAGAGGCTCCCGCGCCCTCTCGATGTAGCCTGCCCGCCATGCGAGGGATGGTTTTGGCGGCGGGGCTGGGCACCCGCCTGCGCCCACTCACCTGGGACGTTTCGAAGCCGATGGTCCCGGTGGCGAACAGGCCGATCATGGAACACGTTCTCCGGACGCTCGCCCGCAACGACCTGAGCGAGGTCGTCGCCAACCTGCACTGGTTTGGGGACGGGATCCGCAACGCCTTCGGCGATGGCTCCCGCCTCGGGATCGAGCTCACCTACAGCGAGGAGGAGAAGCTGCTCGGCACGGCAGGCGGCGTGCGCAAGGTCCGCGATTTCTTCGGCTCCGACCCGTTTGTCGTCCTGGCTGCCGACGCCCTGACGGACATCGACCTCGGCGCGGTCATGCGAACCCATCAGGAGAACGACTGGATCGCGACCCTGACGGCGGTCAAGGTGGCCGACACCAGTGAGTACGGCGTCATCGTCTCTGGCGATGACGGCCGGGTTCAGGGCTTTCAGGAAAAGCCCGACCCGGCTGAGGCGTTGTCGGAGCTCGCCAACTGCATGATCTACGTCTTCGAGCCTGAGATCTTCGATTACTTCCCCGACAAGGAGGAGGTCGACTTCGCGCTTGACGTGTTCCCGGCGCTGCTCGCGGGAGATGTCCCGTTCGGCATTCACCCCACCGAGGAGTATTGGAACGACGTCGGCTCGCTCCGCGAATACCTGCAGGGCAACCTCGACGCGATTACGGGGGCTGTAAACGTCGAGTCGGCCGGGGAGCTGCTCGAGTCGGCCGACGGCCTCGGCAATGGCATCGAGCTCGAGGGCCCCGTCCTGCTTGGCGACGGCGCGAGCATCGGTGACGGTGCGCGCCTTGATGGGCCGCTCGTGATCGGGCCGGGTTCGGCCATTGGCGCCCGGGCGCGCATCAAGGAGTCGGTGTTGCTCCCCGGGACCGAGGTTCCCGACGACGGCCTGCTCGCGGCGTCGATCGCCGGCAACGGCGAGGTGCTCGCGAAGGGCTGACGTGGATTTCAGCTCGCGCCACTTCGAGCTGATCGACGACCTGGTCGCCACCTGCGGCCTGGACGGCTACTTCAAGCAACTGAACGGTGCCTGGGAGCGATCGCTCGGCTGGACGCCCGAGCAATTGCTGCCGACGCCGTTCATCGAGGTTGTCCACGAGCCCGACCGACCGGCCGTCGAGGCGGAGGTCGCCCTCCTGGCGCAGGGCGCGACCACGTCGGAGTTCAGGATCCGGATCATCACCGCCCACGGCGAGCGCCTCTGGACGGAATGGTCGGCGAGCCCGGATCCCGACGGGCTTCACTTTCACTGCGTCGGGCGGGTGATCCAGCGGCGCGTCGAGCTCGAGGAGATCGCGCTGGTGGGCAGCTGGGAGCTGGATCTCGAGACCGGTGCGCGGACCTGGTCCGCCCAGCAGCATCGAAACCACGGCTTCCAGCCCTCACCCACCGCGCCGACCTGGGATCAGTTCCTCGGCCGTATCCATCCCGAGGACCGCGGGTCGTTCGCGACGATCGTGCGCGAGCTGGAGGACGAGCCGGCCCCGTTCAGAACCGAGTACCGCGTCGTGCTGCCCGACTCCAGCGTGCGCCAGATCATCGTCGAGGGGCGGCCTGTCGCCGATGAGGGGCGTCCGAGCAGGCTGATCGGCACGAGCCGCGACGTGACCGCGGAGCGGGAGGCCGAGCGCCTCAAGGACGAGTTCATCGGCCTGGTCTCCCATGAGCTGCGCACGCCGCTCACGTCGATCCTCGGCTACACCGAGCTGCTCGCCGAGACCGAGTCGGAGCACCTCACGGAGCAGGGCCAGCGCTTCGTGGAGATCATCGACCGCAACTCGCGCCGCGAGCTCAACCTCGTGGGCGACCTGCTGACGCTGACCAAGATCAGCGCCGGGACCTTCACGATCGAGCCTTCACACGCCGACCTCGGCGAGATCGCGCGCGCGGCCTTCGAGGCTGCGGGGCCCGAGGCCGCGAAGGCCGGCATCGATCTGCGCCTCGACGGCGATGGCGCCCCGGTGATCTTCGGCGATCCCGACCGCCTTGCGCAGGTGGCCGAGAACCTCGTCTCGAACGCGCTCAAGTTCACGCCCGAGGGTGGGACCGTCAGGATCACGACGGGCGAGCGCGACGGCATGGCGGTGTTCGAGGTTGCCGACACGGGGATCGGGATTCCAGCGGAGGAGTCGCCGCTTCTCTTCGACCCCATGTACCGCGCGACCGAGGCCGGTCGCCGCCACATCCCGGGGACCGGGCTCGGGCTGACGATCGTCAAGGCGATCGTGGATGCGCACCGTGGGCGGGTCGTCGTCGAGAGCGAGCCCCACCGCGGCGCGGTCTTTCGCGTCGAACTGCCAACCTGACGCCCCGTGACCGCCCGTCGCCGGCTCGTCCGGGTCCCAGCCTCGTCCGCCAACCTCGGCCCCGGCTACGACGTGCTCGCGGCGGCGCTCGAGCTCTCGCTCGAGGTTGAGGTTGAGGAGGCAGGCGAGTTCGCCGTGCTCGCGGAGGAGGACCTGCCGACCGATCGCTCGAACCTCTGCGTTAGGGCCTTCGAGCGCCTGCATCCCGCCGACGGGCTGCGCTTTGAGATCCGCAGCGAGATCCCGCTTGCGCGCGGGCTGGGCTCGAGCGCGGCGGCGATCGTCGCGGGCCTGGTCGCGGCCGACCACCTCTTCGAGCTCGGCCTGGAGCGCGACGAGATCTACCGCCATGCCGTCGACCTCGAGGGCCATCCCGATAACGTCGCGGCGGCGCTCTACGGCGGCTTCGTGCTCTGCCCGACCGCCGAGGGTGGCGCCGAGCTCCCGGCCCCGGTAAGGCTCGAGCCGCCTCACGGCATCGAGGCGGTGCTCGTGATCCCCGACGACACGGTGCCGACCGCCGAGGCCCGTGCTGCCGTCCCCGGCGAGCTCGCGATCGCCGATGTGGTCGCGAACGTCGCTGCCGCCACGCAGCTCGTCCTCGGCCTGGAGCGCTCCGATCTGACCCTGATCGCCCGCGGCCTTGCAGATCGCCTGCACCAGCCCGCGCGCCGGCCCCTCTACGAGCGCTCGATGGACCTGCTCGGGCACGCGCAGGAGCTCGGCGCGATCGGCGCAACGATCTCCGGAGCCGGCCCGTCGCTCATGCTCTGGAGCTTCTGGCAGGACACCGGCAAGGTCGTCGAGGCGGCGACCGCGGCAGCCGACGGATGGGCGCGGGTGCGCCGGGTGCCGTTCAGCCCGCTGGGCGCGGATGTGCCGGAGCTCTGAGGCCTGCATATGATGCGCGCGATGAGCAGGGTGATCGGAGTCTTCGCAGTCGTTGTCCTCGCGCTCGGTGTGACGGCGGTGGCCGTCGCCGGCAAGCACAAGCCCCCGGCGACCGGTGTGTACACCGGTGCGCTCCTGAAGGGGACCTACTCGGAGGGCGAGTGGAGCGTGGCCAAGGACGGCGGCAAGCTTCAGATCGTCCCCTCGCCCGCCTATGGCGCGATCTACTACCCGGATCCCGGCAAGTGCGACAACTACAGCCTGCCCCTGACGACGACGAGCATCCCGCTCTCTAAGAACGGCAAGTTCCACATCAAGGAGAGCGACCCGGTCGCCGACACCGTCGTCAAGGTCGACTGGAAGGGCAAGTGGAAGAGCGCGACCAAGGTCGTCGGGACGATCAAGCTGGCTAACGGCAACTGCAAGTCGTCCGACCCGTTCACCGGGCAGAAGTCTCCCGGCGCCTGAGCGCCGGTCGCGCGGCTTAGCCCGCTGGGACGAGCTCGGTTGAGAGCTCGTCGAGCGTTCCGAGCAGGTCCTGCATCGACAGCCGCCGCAGCAGCTCGCCGGCGAGTGACAGGTAGTCGGCGCCGCGATCCGGGCGGTAGTCGAGGATCGGGACGGCGCGCTCCGCCGACTCCGCGTAGGCGATCGACTGGCGGATGACCGTCCGGCAGACCTTGTCGCCGAAGCGCTCGCGCAGCGAGTCGAGGGTCTGGCGGGCGTGCTTGGTGCGCATGTTGGCGATGTTGAGGACGACGCCCAGCAGCTCGAGCTCGGGGTTGAGGGAGTCACGCGCGAGGTCGACCACCTGCATCGCCTGCTCGACGCCCTGCAGCGAGAAGTACTGCGCCTCGGTCGTCAGCAACGCCTGGTCGGCGGCGACGAGCGCGTTGACCGACAGCAGGCCGAGCGTGGGCGGGCAGTCGATCAGGATCATGTCCCGCTCGCGCTTTAGGTCGCGTAGGGCGTTTCGAAGGGTGACTTCGCGGCCGATCTTGCCGGCGAGCATCAGCTCGGCTTCGGCGAGGCGCATATTGGCCGGGATCACCTGGCCGTGCACAGCCTCAGCGGCGCGAACCTGACCTGAGAGGACCTCGGCGAGGGTGGGGTGGGCCTCGGCGTCGGTGTCGAAGTAGTCGGAGAGGTTGCCCTGCGGATCGCAGTCGATCGCGAGCACGTCCAGGCCGAGCCGGGCGAAGATGTCGCTGAGAGTCCGCGTCAGGGTCGTCTTGCCGGTGCCGCCCTTTTGCGAGAGAACCGCGATCGTCGTCGCCATTGCGCCGGACTATAAGCGCCGAACGCTCAGCGCGGGGACCCTTGGAGGCCGCTCAGGCCTCGACGACGTGCAGGCGGTAGCGCCCGACCTCGAGCTCGTCCCCGTCGTGCAGGACGGCCCAGTCGACGTGCTCGCCGTTGACGAAGAGGCCGTTGAGGCTGCGATCGTCAAGCGCCCGCAGCTCGCCGCCGGGGCTGAGCACGAGCAGCGCGTGACGGCGCGACACCGTCGGGTCGTCAAAGCGCAGATCGGCGGTCCGCGAGCGGCCGACTCGCGTCCAGCCGCGCTCGAGACGGATCACGGCGTATTCGCCGTCCCCCTCGTCGAAGGCGAGATAGGTGCCCGCCTGCTCGAGCTCGGCCTTGATCTCCTCGAGGCGGTCGGCGAAGTCCTCGCGGACTGCGAAAGCGCCCGCCCCGGGCGCCGGGCGCCGGTCGAAGATCGAGCCGCGCCGGAAGCTCTCGCCACCGCACGACGGGCACTCCGGGAGCTCGTCGGGCGTCTCGGCGGAGAGCGCGTAGCCGCAGTCGACGCAGTAGTACCCGCCCGGCTGGGCGACGGTGATCTGGTCACCGGAGTGATGGATCTCAGGGCGGGCTGACGCTTCGGACGGCATAAATTCGCTTTTCCGACGCCCCCTAACTTGTGACGATCTTAACTTCGATTGGACATCCTGTCCTGAAAATCGGCGCAGGTTGGACGGAAATTGCGTGCACGGTGAGGACGGCCGCGCGACTAGACTGACCGCCGCATGCGACCCGTCTCGGTAACCGCGTCGATCGACGTCCCGCGCGAGCGCGTCTTCGACGTCTTGATCGACCTCTCGGTGCGCCCGGCGTTCACCGACCACTTCCTCAGCGATTTCCGTCTTGCCCGCGTCGAGCCGGTGGGCGTGGGCGCGTCGGCCAGGTTTCGGATTGAGCACGCGGGTGTCTGGGTAGACACGGCGATCGTGGTTGCCGAAAGCCCCCATCTGGTCCGCGAGGAGGGGAGAGGCGGCCGCGGCAACCGGGTGCCCTGGTTCACGGTCTGGGAGCTTGCCGAAGGCCCCAATCCGGATGGGAGCGAGGTCACCGTCACGATCTGGACCGAGCCGAAAACGGTCTTCGATCGCCTCGGCGAGTCGGGCGTGAGCTCCAGGCGCCTACGTCGCGACCTGCGCAAGGCGCTCACCCGGCTGCGAGAGATTGTCGAGAACGACCGGCCCCTCGACCACGTCAGCGTCGGCGGCGGGGATGCCCTGCCCGCGTTCAACCGTTAGATCGAGCCGAGGCCATATGCTTGCCGACCTCATGCGCACCCGAATCGCTGCTCTAGCCCTCGGCCTGCTTGCCGCGGCGGTCCTCGCCGGCGGCCTCAGCGCCTGCGGTGGCAACGGCTCCGAGGAGTCGCTGGTTGCCGAGGGCGAGCCGATCGCGATCTCCGGGCTCGAATACAACGTCCAGCTCACGCGCTTCCTCAACCCGCACGACGTGGAGGATTCGGAGTACCTGGTCGGGATGCCGCCGCCCCCGCCCGGCAAGGAGTACCTCGGCGTGTTCATGGTCATCACCAACCAGACCGACGAGGCCCGCCCATCAGCGACCAACTTCGTCGTCAACGACACGCTCGCGAACGAGTACGACTTCCTCGAGAGCCAGAGCCCCTACGCGCTCGACATCGGCGCCGAGGTCCCCGGCAAGGGCCAGATCCCGAACGTCGACTCAACCGCCGGCACCGGCCCGAACCAGGGCTCGCTGCTGATCTTCCTGGTCGACGACAGCGTCAGCGACAACCGCCCGCTCGAGCTGGACATCCAGACCTTCGGCGGCGACGGCAAGGTCACGCTCGACATCTAGGGCCTTCGGCGCCGCTACGCGACGTTGAAGTAGGCCGCCATGATCTGGCGGACGATCGGGGCGGCGACGGTGCCGCCGTCGCCGTCGGAGTTGACGACCATCACGCAGACGACGATCTTCGGGTCGGTTGCCGGGGCAAAGGCCGTGAACCAGGCGTCGGTCTCAAGCTCGGGCTGCTCGCCGGGGCCCGGGGGCTCCTGCCCGGGCTCGAGCGCCTTCGGGCCGAGCTCCGCGGTACCGGTCTTGCCGGCCACCTGGATCCCGGGCAGCGCGCCAGCGACCCCGGTGCCGTTGTTGACGACCTCGATCATCATCTGGCGCATCGTCGCCGCCGTCTCCGGCGAGGTCACCTTCACCGGTCCGCCGTCCGGGGCGAGCTCGGGGCCCTTGGCGATGGGGGTCGGCAGGCGCACGCCGCCGTTGCTGATCGTCTGGGCGGCGCTGGCCATCTGAAGCGGCGTGGCGAGGACCTCGCCCTGGCCGATGGCCGACTCGCCGGTGGCGACGCCGTCCTCGAGGTCCTTGGGGATCGTGCTCGCGGGCGGGCGAATCGCCGTCGGTCGCCTCGGTGTTGTAGAGCTCCGGCCGTGAGTTGAAGCCGAACTTCTCGGCCGTGTCGACCAGCTTCTCAGCGCCCAGCTCGGTGCCGAGCGGAGCGAAGACCGTGTTGCACGACTGCGCGAAGCTCTCCACGAACGTGCCGCCGCAGAGCTCGTCGTGAGCGTTGGCGATCTCGCGGCCGATGTCCGAGTTCGACGACTCGACGGGGAAGGTGTCTGTCGTCTTCACGATCCCGGCATCGAGCGCTCCGGTGGCGGTGATGATCTTGAACGTCGACCCCGGTGGCTGTGGCGCCGAGAACGCGATCCCGGAGAGCGCCATGACCGAGCCGTTTCGCGCGTTCAGAACTGCCGCGCCGCCGTAGAGGCTGCCCAGCGCCTCAACCGCGGTCTGCTGCAGCTCGGGGTCGATGCTCGTACGCACCGCCTTGCCCCTGACCGGTTGGGTCTGAGCGAGTATCGCGGCCGCCGCCGACGTCGTTCTGCTCGCCGGGGCCGACGGCCACCAGCTGGCCACCGGGCTTGCCCGACAGGCGGCTGTTGAACGCGAGCTCGAGGCCGGTGGTGCCAGTGAGCGTGCCGGGGGGAAATCCCGCCCTTGTGACCGCTCTGCGGCCTGCTCCTTGGACGGCGTTCCGACCACGCCGACGACGGCCGACGCGGCGGCGCTGACGTTGCGCGCCGAGGCCGGCCCGCTCGCGAGCGCCGTCCCGTCGGCCGCCAGGATCGGCGCGCGCGGCGGGAGCGCGTGTGCGCCGGACGAGTCGCTCGCCCTTTGCGAGGCCCGGGATAGACGAGGTTCGGGCGTCCAGTCGATCTTGCCGTCGGTGAGGGGGAGCTTGAGCTGCCGCTCAGCTGCCGAACGCGTGCGTGGAGATCTCGACGGTCGTCGAGACCAGGTCGTCAGCTTCGGTGACCTGCCCGGCCGTGAGGCTCTGCAGCGTCATCGTGCTCGCCGCGTCCTCGTAGGCGCGCTGGAAGTCCTCTTCCGAGACGCTCGCCTGGCTGGCCGGGCTCAGCTCGGCATACATGGCGGCATAGTCCTCGTGCTCCCACGCATCCACGAAGCGCTGCGCGCCCGGAGCGTCAGGCCCGCCGCCGACGACGATGCCTCCAACGAAAGCGACGACAGCGATAACCGCCAGCGGAGCCGCGCGCGTGAGCACGCGTCGTCGCCGCTGTTCGAACTGCGAGGACTTTCCCCCGCTCAATCGGCCACGATCCTCTTCGTCCATGATCCAGCTAGTCGACTACCCGTCGAGGCGCCCGTGCGCTCGGCGTAGTGGGGGGTTAAAGGTAGTGTGAACCTCGTCGACGTCGGCATCGTCGTCTTCACAATCGCTCTCGTGGGCGTCGGTTACGAGCGTGGCTTGCTCGCGAGCCTGCTGCCGCTGATCGGCTTCGTGGGCGGCGTCGCGCTCGGCGCGCGGGTCGGGCCGCTGCTGCTCCCCAACGGCGCCGAGTCGCGCTACGCGGCCCTGGTGGCGGTGATCGCAGGGATCGTCATCGGCGCGTTCCTCGCGGTCGCATTTGACGGTCTCGTCCAGATGATCATGCGCCGCCGGACCACCGGGGCGGCGCGAGTGGTCGACGGCATCGGCGGCGCGATCGTCCTCGGCGGCTGGCGCTGCTGGTCGCCTGGGGGTTCGGCGGCGTCGCGCTTCACGCCGCGGGCAAAACTCGCGCGGACTGCGCGAGGAGGTCCAGAGCTCGACGATCCTCGCGGGCCTCAACGAAGCGCTGCCGCCGTCGGGCCCGCTGCTTCACGTCCTGCGACGGGTCGACCCCTCGCCGCCGGTACGCGGCCCTAATGCGAACGTCGCGCCGCCCGACAACGCGTCGCGCCCGCGACCCGCGAGGTGCGCGACGCAGCGCAAGTCCGGAGTGAAGGTGCTGGGCACGGCCTGCGGCCTTGGCGTGCAGGGCTCGGGCTGGGTGGCCGGGCCGCATCTCGTGGTGACGAACGCGCATGTGGTCGCCGGCGAGGACGACACCACGGTCACGCCCGACGGGGGCTCCGCCCTCAGCGCGACGGTCGTCCACTACGACCCGCACAACGACCTCGCGATCCTCGATGTGCCCGAGCTCGACCTGCCTGCGCTCGAGCTCGTCGAGCGCCGCGCCGGGGTACGGACGGCGCCGTGGTCGGCTATCCCGGAGAACGGCCCGCTGACGGTCGTCGCGGCGCGCGTCGGACGCACGGGGCTCGTCACCAGCACCGACTCCTACGGGCGCGGACCCGTGAAGCGCCGGATGACCCCGTTTCGCGGCCGCGTGCGCAGCGGCAACTCGGGCGGACCGGTCGTCGATCTCGACGGCAGGGTGCTGACCACCGTCTTCGCCTCGACCGACACCGGGCCCGATCAGGGCCTCGGCGTGCCCAACCACGTCGTCTCGCGAGCCCTCGCCGGCAGCTCGAGCCGACCGATACGGGAGCATGTACAGGGTGAGCCGCCAGATGGCGGCAACCAATGGAGGTGGCGACCCGGCGTCGGTGTCGCCCGACTTTCACGTCGCGATCGAGCTGATCGGCCGCCGCTGGGCGGGCGCGATCCTGTGGTCGCTGCGCGAACGGCCGCACTATTTCGCGGAGTTGACGGCCAGCATTCCCGGCCTCTCCGACCGCCTCGCCTCGCGCCGACTGCGCGAGCTGGAGTCGGCGGGACTCGTCGCGCGGTCCGTATCCGACGGACCGCCCGCGCGTGTCTCCTACGCGCTGACCGAGAAGGGCCGTTCGCTCGAGCCGGCGCTCTCCGAGCTCGACGACTGGGCGCGCGACTGGAAGTTGAGCTCGTAGCGCTGGTAGGTGATCGCCGGCCGGCCCCAGCGCGGGCGGGTGTCCTCGGAGATCACCTCGAGGCCGTGCGAGCGGTAGATGTGCGCCGCCGCGGTAGCTCGGAGAACGTCTCGAGCCGGACGCCCTCATAGCCGTGCTCCTCCGCGGCCGCGATCAGCTCGGCCACCCAGCGCCGGCCGAGGCCCTGGCCGCGTAGCTCGGGATCGAGAAGGAAGAAGCGAAGGGTCGCCCAGCCGTCGCCCTCGTCGGTCAGCGCGACGCTGCCGGCGTGGCGACCGTCGAGCTCGGCGATGCGCACGTGCTCGCCGGGGCCGGGCCAGCCGTGCTTGCCCGCGCTGCCACGGCGGCGGCGACGTGTGCCTCGAAGGTCGAGTCGACCCCGTACTCGCGCCGGTAGACCTCGCCGTGGTGGGTGATGATCGCGCCGAGGTCCCCGGGCTGGAGGATGGTGCGAATTTCGAGGCGCGGATCCATGGCGAGCATCATGCCCGCTCGCGATTGATCGAAGCAAGATGTTGTTGCGAACGGATTGATCGTTAATTACGATCAGTCGGCCATGGAGCTACGACAGCTCGCCTACGCCGAGGCCGTTGCGCGCCACCGCCACTTCACCCGCGCCGCGGAGGAGCTGCACGTCGCCCAGTCGGCGCTCTCGCACCAGATCTCGCCGCCTGGAGGCCGAGCTCGGCACGCGGCTGTTCGAGCGCACGAGCCGGCGCGTCGTGCCGACCGAGGCCGGGGAGGCGCTCGCCGCGCGGGCGCGGCGAGTGCTCGCCGAGGTCGAGGGCGTGCGCGGCGAGCTCGACGAGCTGCGCGGACTGGTCCGCGGGCGGATCTCTGTCGGCGCGCTGCTGCCCGCGGGCGAGATCGAGGTGACGAAGCTGCTCTCGCGCTTCCGCCACCGCTTCGACGGGATCGAGGTCGGCTTACGCGAGGGGACGGCGGGCGACCTGATGGAGCTGCTACTAGCCAGCGAGCTCGATGTCGCCTTCATGCTGGTGTCCGGCGAGCTGCCCGACGGGCTCGAGAGCGTGCGGCTCGGGACCGAGGAGGTCGTCGCCGCCTACCCGCCCGGGACGGCGCCCAGGGCTGAGTCGGTGACCGCCACCGACCTCGCCGGTGTCGCGCTCGCCACGCCGCGCTCCGGATCGGCAATCAAGCTCGAGGTCGACCGCTTCTATGCCGACGCCGGCGGCGAGCTGCTGCTCTCGCTCGAGAGCTCCGACCCGTACCTCATCCGCTGCCTCGTCTCCGACGGCTTCGGCCCAGCCTTCCTGCCGGCGTCGCTGGCCGAGCGCCCTGGCCCGGCCGTCGAGACCCGGCCGCTGCAACCGCGGATCACGCTGCCCGTCTGTCTCGTCTGGCAGCGAGACCGCGAGCTCTCACCCGCGGCGAATGCCTTCGTGGAGTTCGTGCGTGGCGGGTAGGCGGACCGTTCCGGCCCGGCCGGCCCTTCGGAAAGGCTCGCTCCGCAATGGAGAGCGCCCTTTTGGCCGGCCGCAGCTGAACTGTCCGGCCTGAGTACGCCTCAGCGACACTTAGGACGGACGGTTCGGGAAAGGTTGCGCGTTAGACGACGAACGAATGTTTTCAGGCGCGCCTGCGCCCGAGATCGGAAACGGCCCTTCGTCGTGGATATCGATACCTAGAACCGCAAAGGCCCGCCTGAGGCGGGCCTTGAGGCTGCGGCCGGGGAGCTACCCCGGGCCCAGTCGCCAACTACGTCCGAAGTTTACGTCGGCGAGCGGTCCGTGCCAGCGGACCGCCCCCGAAAGCCGGCGGAGCGCGGGGGACTCGAACCCCAACCGAGCGCTAACCCGATCGCATCAGCTGGCGACTGAGCGCGGCGCCTTGCCGCTTCACACTCCGCCTCTCCAGCCTGAGGGGCTCGGTTTCACGGGTGGCACGCAGGCGTGACGAGTGTGCGGGCGATTTGTATCGAGTTCCATGCGCACCAGCCGTCTCCTCGCTGGCGCTGCTTCTCGCCCGAAGCGGATATTTCTCGGTGGGCCGAATCGGGTTCGCATAGCGGGACCTATTCGGCCCAGGCGCCCGTCGGCGAGGGCGCACTCCCCGTGCAACGCGGGCCGTTCAGGATGCCGCCTCGAGCTCGGGCTGACGGCTACCAGTTGCGCGGGTTGCCGGCCGGGATGCGGTCGGCGACCAACGTCGCTGTGACGACCTCCACGGGCGGTGGGCCGGTTGTCTCGCGGAAGCGGTCGAGGTGGCCGGGCCCGAGGACGTCGAAGGCGCGCTCCACCGCCTCGAGGTAGGTGGAGATCAGGACCGTTCCCGGCTCATGCGGCGACGGAGCACGGTGCTCGGCGCGGGCGCAGTAGGTGATGACGCGCTCGAACCCGACATCCGCCTCGATCTGCGCCGTGATGTCGACGCGCTCGTAGCGGATCTCGCGGAGGTCGAGGCGGTCGAGTTCCGCATCGGTCAAGACGATCAGCGCGCCGTTGGGGGGAGGTGCATCCTCGTCCGGCACCACGTCGAGTCCGAGGCAGAAGCGCGGGCGCGTGCCGTCGGCGAGCGCGAAGGTCTTCTCCGAGGCTTGGTTGTCGCGCGCGAGGCCCCAGGTTCGCCGCCAGCCGTGCAGCCGCGCCGCCGATGCGATCTCGACCGGGCGCCCGACCGTCTCGGCGAGGCTCGCGGCGTCGACGAGCGAGCCGTAACCGAAGACGGCCAGCTCGCTCACGAATTAGGCGCCTCAACGGCGGCGCGGCTCGGCTTCGCTTCGCTCCGCCTCACTGCGGCCGCCACTTCGGATGCGGGCACAGGCGTGCCGCGGCCGGGCAGCCGAAGCACAGCGCCGCGTGCGGGTCGTCGGTGGGCTTGAACTCGTTGTTGCGCATGTCCGCGACGAGGCCCTCGATCCGCGCGCGAGCGGTGGCGAGCTCAGGCGGGCCCAATTCCTCGATCACCGGCTGGTCGGGCGCCTCGAGGAAGACATGGGCCACTCGAGCGCCAGCGTCGGCACCGACGGCAAGGGCATAGATCTCGCGCTGGGCGCGGTAGCGCTCCGCGACCACGGCCGGCGCCTGTCCGTGCAGGCCGTCGGTCTTGTAGTCGACGACGCATGGGACCCCGTCGCCGTTTGCGAGGAGGTCGATCTGGCCGCGGATCACCGTGTCGCCCACGCCGAGCACGAACGGGACCTCCGCGCGCACCTTGTCCGCGCCGCCCAGCTCCTGGCGCAGACTCGAGTCGAGCCACCCGTCGACCAGCGATCGCACTCGGGCGAGCGCCTCGGCGTCGTCGGCCAGGCCCTCGCGCGCGAGCATGAGGCCGATGAGCGCGTCGTCTGGCGCGCGCCAGTCGTTGTTCGCGCTCCACTCCAGCGCGGCGTGGACGCCGTTGCCGATCCCCAGGGCGAGCGCCCGCGGAGGTCCCGGGTCGGGCATCTCGTCGGCGACCTCGGGCTCGGCGACCTCGTCGGCTGAGCTGGCGGCGGCGCTCGGCGCCAGCCCCTCGCGCGCGCCGAGCACGCGCTCGACGTAGAAGCGATACGCGCAACTCTCATACAGCGAGACCGCGGAGTAGGAGAGGTGGCCGACGGGCACCGTCGGACGCAGGCCCGCGAGCAGCGGTGGCGGCGAGGTGGTCGCGTCCAAAGGATCGGCCTCGGCCGGGGGCGGGGTGATCCGGCGCAGCTCGCCCGCGCGCTCGGGATCGGGGGTCTCGATCGAGATCGCGAGCTCGGCGGCGGGGAGCCTGCACGCCGTCGACCGATGTCGGTCCGGGCAGGTCCACGATGGCCGTGCCGCCGTCCCAGCCGCGCGCGCAGAGCGCGGGCAACAGCCGGCGCAGAGGCGTGTCGCCAGCCTTCGGCTCGTCGGGCTCGAGCTGCTTGTCGCCGTAGACCCCGCTGAGGATCAGGCGGTCCTCGGCTCTCGAGGCGGCGACGTACACGAGCCGGCATCCCTCCTCGGCCTCCGCCTCGTTCTCGAGCATGTTGAGCTCGACGAGCTCCCAGAGCGCGACCGAGCTCTCCGAGGCGAAGGCGAGGCGCATGCCGAACCGCTGAGGCTCATCGCCGACAGCCGGACCGATGACGAGGTCGGCGTGGCGATGGCCGGCGTTGAGCCGGCGCCCGAGGTCCGGCACGGCCACCACCGGAAACTGCAGGCCCTTGGCCGCGTGCACCGTCATGACCCGAACGCCGTCGTGGCCCTCCGCCTGCACGGCCGCCATCCCCTCGCGCTCGTCGCGGCGGGTGCTGGCGGCCGCGACCGCCAGGAATCCGCGCAGGTCGCGGCCCTCGTCTGACTCATACTCGCGTGCCAGGCGCATCAGCTTGCGGATGTTCGCCATGCGCCCGGGCCCGCCGTCGCGCGCGATCGATCCGAGGTCATAGCCGAAGGCAGTGATCGTCTCCTCGATCAGATCCTCGAGCGATACGAGCATCGCGCGCCGTCGCAGCCTCGCGAGGATCTCGCAGAACCGGCGCAACCGTCCCTGGTCGACCTCCGGGATCGCCGTCGAGCCAGTGCGCCTCCACGTGTCGCGGGCTCCCGGCCGTCCGCATATCGCCACTCGAGCACCGGCCAGATGTGGCGCGGGTGCCCGCCCTCGCTGCGACGGCGGCCCGGCGCAGCAGCCAGAGGGCATCCGGAGAGACGCCCGCCGGCGAAGGAGGCGAGCGCGCCGAGCAGATGCTCGTCGTCCAGCGGGTTCGCGATCGAGCCGAGCAGCCGGATCACATCCTCGACCTGCTGTTGCGTCCAGTAGCCGCGCCCGCCCACGACGAAGGGCTTCAGGCCCGCGCGCCGCAGCGCCTGCTCGTAGGCGTCGACGTGGGTGAAGGCGCGCAGGAGGACGACGATGTCGCCGCGACTCGCCTGGCCCTCGTCGACGAGCTCGCGCAGGCGCTCGGCCAGCCGGCGAGCCTCGGCGATGATGTGCTGCGGCGATGCGCTCGGCCCGGGGTCGAGGTCGATCTCCTCCGCGTCCCAGTTGATGGCGGGATCGCTCGCGCTGCGGTCCCGGGTGAGCAGAAGCTCGACGGACCGGGCCCCTCGCGGGGGTCACGGCCGGCGGTCAGCGGCGTCGAACCCGTCGAGCAGCGTCTCGCCGACGAAGTTGACCGCGCCCGAGGACGGCGGGCAGCGAGCGGAAGTTCCCCCGCAGCGGCAGCACCTCGCGGTCTGGATGCTCGTCGCGTGAGTCGGCGCTGCTCGCGAAAGACATCGAGATCGGCGTTGCGGAAGCGATAGATCGACTGGTGCTCGTCGCCGACCATGAACACCTTCGTGTCGTCGTCGCGCAGCGAGTCGACGAGCGCGAGTTGCACGCGGTTGGTGTCCTGGAACTCGTCGACCATGATCTGCGCGAAGCGGCCGCGCCACGCCCGCCTCCATGGCAGGGCTCGAACGCAGCATCTCGAGCGCACGCAGCTCCAGGTCGGCGAAGTCGAGGGCCGAGCGGTCGTCCTTGAGCTCGGCATAGCGGCGGCGAAACGTCTCGAGGATCCGCTCCAGCGCGACGCGCGAGCTCTTTGCGGCCTCGACCTCGACGGGGCTGAGCTCGCGCGGTTGGTCCTCGCGCTTGACGGAGTGGATCGGCTCGCCGACGTCGGGCAGCCGGGGGTCGCCATCCCCTGGCTGCGCAGCCGCTCGTAGGCGCCGAGCGTCATCGCCGTCAACCGCCACGGCTCGAACTCGGCGGCGGCGCGAGAGACCCCCTCGTCACCGGCGGCGAGCAGATCTTCGATTGCGGTCGTGATCGCCTCCTCGCGAAGCCGGGCCGCCTCCGCGGCGTCGAGCACGCGGAAACGAGGGTCGAGGCCGGCGGCGAGCGGGTGCGAGGCGAGCAAGCGCCGGCAGAAGGCGTGGATCGTCATCACCCAGGCGCGTTCGGTCGAGCGTGCGGCGGCGAGCAGCTCGTCGGCACGTGCCCGGTCGCCGGCGTCGCGCGTCTCGCGCGAGCGACGGGTGAGCTCGCGGCGGACCCGTCGTGCGCATCTCAGCCGCGGCTCGCTCGGTGAATGTGAAGGCGAGCAGCTGGTCGATCTCCATCCCGTCCTCGATGACCGCAGCGCAGTAGCGATCGACGAGGACCGTGGTCTTGCCGCTGCCGGCGCCCGCTTCGAGGAAGGCATCGTGATCGCGAGCGTCGATCGCGGCCACCTGCTCGATCAGTGGGCTCGAAGCCGCGTGCGCCGCTCGTGCCGACCCCAGGCGCTGCGTCAGGCGCGCCCTCGAACCCCAGAAGCGGGAGCTGTTCGCCCTCGAACTCACTCCGCACCGCCGTTCTCGCGCTTCTCGTCGCCGACCACGCCGAGCGCTCGCTCGAGCCGGCAGATCGGCTGGAAGGTGCAGTACTTCGGACACTCGCCATTGATCGGGTCGCGGCGGATGTCTCCCGAGCGCATTCGCGTGGCCGCCGCGATCGCCCGTTCCTCGGCGTCGGCGAGCGCCAGCTCGAAAGCCTCCTGGTCGCGCTTGTCGGTGCGAACCAGCCCGAGCGAGTCGACCCGTGGATCGTCGCCGAGCGCGAGCCCGCGAGCCTTGCGCTTGTCCGGCTTCGCCGCTCCGAGCGGCTGATAGAGGCCCGCGACCGGATCGAGCTCGAGCACCCGGCGCACGGCCAGCATGTAGAGCTGGACCTGAAGCGTGCCCTTGCTTGGCGAACTCGTTCGCGGTGGCGACGTTCTTGCCGGTCTTGTAGTCGCGAATCACGGCGCTGTGGCCGTCGGCCGCCAGGTCGATGCGGTCGATCCGGCCCCGCAGCTCGAAATTGCCGAAGCGCAGCGCCGGCTTGGACGACATCGCATCGCCCTGCTCGTCCTCAGAACGGGCCGAAGCTGAGCTCCAGCAGGTCGCGGTCGGGACGGAACTCGCTCTCCAGCTCGACTCCTGGCTGAGGAACGCCTCGACCTGGATGCGTGCCCGGTCGAGCTTGGCGCGCCGGGCGTGGTTGAGCGCGGCGCCCGAGCGCGTCACGGCGAGCTCCTCGACGAGCTCGCCGAAGCGCGTGCGCCAGCGAGCGACATCGTCGGGGCGCGGGACCGAGTCGCCGCCCGGCGGATCTCGGTAGAGCTTCTCGAGCGCGTCGTGGACGATGCTTCCGAGCCACAGAGGGTCGGCCTCGGGCTCGAGGCGCTGCGGCGACAGCTCGTGTTCCACGAACCAGCGGTACGAGCAGGTGACCCAGCCCTCGAGCGAGTTCGCGCTGAACGCGCGACGACCCGCGATCTCCTCGAGCACCGCTGGAGCCCGCAGCGGACCGGGCAGGTAGTCCGGATCTGGCAGCCCGTCGAAGCAGGCGAGCGCGGCGTCGGCATCGACCGTGGCGACATCGAGCCGCCTCAGGACGTGCTCGCGGTCGCGGCGCTCGCCGGCTACCGCCCTCGCAAGGCCGCGAGCCGTGGTCGCCTCGTCAGGCGCGGGCACCGCCCGCTCGGGGCCGCGGCTCGTCAGCAGCTCGGTGCCGGGGTTGTCCGGATCGACCTCGAGCAGGTCGAGGACCTCATCGACGAACGGCGAGCGTGCGAGCGCCCCGCCCTCCTCGTCGCAGTACTGCCAGCTGAGGTAAAGGCGCTCGGTTGGTCTGGAGACACAGGTATGGAAGAGGTAGCGCTCCTCCTCGATCTGATCGACGCGGCGTAGGTCGGGATCGCCCAGCTGTCGCCGGCGCTCCTCGGAGAGCAGCGGGTCGAGCGGGGAGCCGCTCGGAAACTCCCCGTCCTGAAACGAGGCGACGAACGCCGCTCGGGCGCGGGCGGCGCGGGCGCGGTAGGGGCTCAGGATGCGCACCCGAGCAGTCGCCGGACCGCGCCAGTACGGCACGGTCGCCGAGCGCAAAGCTTCGACGGCCTCCTCGATGCCCGGCTGCCGGCATCCTCGGATCGAGCCGACCCCGGCGAGTTCGCCGAGTAGCTCGGCGGCGGCGACGCCCGCGCGCAACTCGAGCGCCACGAACGGAACCTCCCCGGCGGCCGCCGATCCGGCGAGCGGGGCCTCGCCCGAGTGCGCGCGTTCAGCGAGGTCCCGTGCGGTTCGGGCCAGCGCCAGCAGCCGCCCGGCATCGTCGGTGGCTTCCCGCAGGCGCACGAGGTGAAGCGGGGGCGAGGACCAGGTGCCAGCGGCCTCCTCGACGGTCTGGGCGTCGCCGCGGCGCACGCGGCGTTCGATCGCGTCGACGGCGCCCGGGGAGACGGCTGGGTCGCAGCGCAGATGGGTGAGTAGAGCCTCGACATCGTCTTCGTCGGTCGCGGCCCTGCAGAGCGAGATCAGGCCTGTGCCGACGGCGGTCGAGCTGAGCGGCGCCGAGGCCTCGAGGGCAACGGGGATGCCGAGGTTGCGCATGACGCTCGCGAGAAGCGGTCCCGAGGAGTCGGGGCGCCGCGCCACGACGATGATCTCGTCGGGCGCATAGCCGTCGACGAGCAGGCGGGCTGCCTCGATGCCGATCGCCTCGGCCTCACTGCGCGGTCCCGCGCTGCGCAGGAGCCGCAGGCCGCCGTCCGGCGCGATCCGCTCCGGCTCGGACTCGAACAGACTGCGGTCCAGGTGAAGGAGGGCGGCGCTCTGCGTGTGGCCCTCGTCGGGGTCCAGCGGGTCGGAGAGGCGCCCGCCGAGCTCCCGGTCGAGGGTCGCGACCAGCCGCGCCCGCGCCTCGAGCGCGTGGCGATCGGCGTAGGTGACGGCGACCGTCACGTCGGCGTTCTGCGCGAGCTCGTGGACGAGTTCACGCTGGGCCCGGCTCAGGTCGTCGAATCCGTAGAAGAGGACGGGCCGGCCTCCCCAGCCCGAGCTGTCAATCCGCAGTGCGGCGAGCGCCCGCTCGGCCAGCAGGCCGGCGTCAGAGCGTCCGGCAGCGTCGCGCAGCTCGACGTACGCGGCGTACATACGCGCGAGCTCGGTCTCGTACCCGGGGTCCTCGAGCTCGGCGATGCTGGCCGCGAACTCCGCCGGGCCGATGAGCGCGGCCTGCAGTTCGGTGATCAGCGAGCCGAGCGCGGGCGCGAACCCCGGGCGGGCCGCCGAGAGGCGCAGCCGCGAGGGCTCGGCGCGGTCGATCGCGGCGCGGATCAGCGCGTCGCGCTGCGCCATCGTGAGCGCCGGCGGGACGTCGGCGGCAAGCGCAACGACGATCTCCGAGGCAAGGGCGGCAAACGTCGAGATGGAGCCCCCGACCGCTGAACCGGATGTCGCCGTGAGCTCGCGCTCGAATGTCGCGACGTCGTCACCCGTGGGCACGACGAGCACCGGGTCCGCGTCGAGGACGGCCCGGAATCGATCGAGGATCGCGCCCGCGCGGCCTGAATTCGGCGGTCCCTGGATGACCTCGAGGCTCATCGGCTGAGCATAGGTCGGGGCGTGGCCATCAAACCTGACCGGATGACGCGCTGCCCGCGTTCCCCGTCGCCGTCGAGCTGTCTCTCGCATCCTCGGCATTTCCACGCGGGTTTTGCCGTCCTGACGCCCACCTACTCTGCGCAGCGATGTCCCTTTGCTTCATTGATCCAGCCGACGCCATCCGCGCAATCGCCGATTCGATCGGACGTGAGGCTCGCCGCCAGTTGCTCGGTGAGGCCGTCCGCGCGTGGGTCGACGAGATCCCCGACGACGAGCTCGAGGCCCATTACGCGAAGGCGATCTCAGAGCTTGACGAGCACGACATCTCGATGCTCGCCGCGTGGCACGCCTCGATGGATGTCGGCACGCCGATCCCCAACCGCGATTACCTGATGGGCGCCTTCCCGACGCTCGGCCAGCATCGCCGCGAGGCGCTGAAGCTCGCGGCCGGGTTCCGCGGCGAGGAGGCCGTCGATCGCGGCGTCACCGAGGAGCGCGCGCTCGAGACCGTGCTCGAGTGGCTCTCACAACCCAGGCTGATGGAGCTTGCGGTTGAGGCCGTCGAGCTCTACGTCTGGGACCGCGCCGGCAGCGACAACTAGCGTCTCCGGACCTCGTCAGTCGCGCAGCCGGGGTTCCGACAACGAGTCGGTCGAGTCGCTCATCGCCGCCTCCTCCTGGCGGCGTAGCTCCTCGTTTTCGAGGATCGACTCGCGGACGCGGTTCGTCGCGCGCGGCCTGGCGGTCGAGCAGGGGGTTGAGGATGCCGCGCAGCACCGAGTAGATCCGCCACCAGCGCGGGCGGATGATCATCTGCGCGCGCGACTGGATGCCGTCGACGATCGCGGTGCCGGCGACCGAGGGCTTCAGCCGGCGAGTGACGAAGGCGGGGAACATCTCCTCGGCCTTCTGGGCGCCGGGCTGGGCGAAGGCGTCGCGGACCATGTCGGTGTCGATGAAGCCGAAATAGGCGACGCTCGCAGACGCGCCGTGCAGCGAGAGCTCGGCGCGCAGCGCGCGACCGATCTGCTCGACACCGGCCTTCGCCGCCGCGTATGGCGAGGCCATGAGCCCGTTCATGAAGGCGTAGACGGAGGCGACGACGACGATGTGGCCCCGCCGGGCGATCACCTGCTCGAGCGCGGGGTGCACCGTGCGCCAGACGCCGAGCAGGTCGATCTCGAGCACGCGCTCCCACTCGTCGGGATCGACCGTGACCATCGGCCCCTGGTTGGGCGCGACCCCGGCGTTGGCGACGACGACGTCGAGGCCGCCGAAGTGCTCGACCACGCTCGACACGGCGGCCTTCATCGCCTCCGCGTCGGTGACGTCGGCGGCGATCGCCAGCGTGCGCTCGCCGATCGCCTTGCACGCGTCCTCGGTTGCCTGCTGGTCGAGGTCGACGACCGCGACCGACGCCCCGCGGGCGTGCAGCACTCGCGCCGTCTCAAAGCCGATGCCGCGCGCGGCGCCGGTGACCAGCGCGACCTTGCCGGGGAGCGGAAACACTGTCGGCCACGCCCTGATCCTATGAGCGGGCTGCGAGACTGGCCCGGTGAGGACGCTCGCCATCTCACACCAGCGCGACGCCGGACCCGGCGTGTTCGCCGATCCGATTCTCGAGGCCGGCGCGAGCTCGAGGTGTGGCACATCGCCGAGACGGACGATCCGCCCGCCGACCCCTTCGACTACGACGCGGTGCTCACGTTCGGGGGCGCCATGCACGCCGACCAAGAGGACGATCACGCCTGGCTCGCACCCGAGAAGGCGTTGCTGACCGAACTGCTCGCCGCGGGCAAGCCCCTCTCTCGGCGTTTGCCTCGGTGCACAGCTGTCTGGCCGCGGCGTCCGGGGGCAGCGTCGCGCGCGCATGCGCGCCGGAGATCGGCTGGTTCGGGGTCGAGCTGACAGACGCGGGTGTGGCCGACCCGCTGTTGGGCCCGCTCGCGCCGGGGTTCGAGGCCTTCCAATGGCACAGCTACGAGTGCCTGCCGGGTCCCGACTGGACCGTGCTTGCCACCAGCCCCGTCTGCGCCCAGGCGTTTCGAGTCGGCGAGCGCGCGTGGGGGATCCAGTTTCACGCTGAGGTCTCGGCCGCCGACCTCTTCCACTGGGCCAGCGACTACGCGAGCGACCCCGACGCGGTGCGGATCGGCATCGATCCCGGCCGGCTGCGCGCCGAGAGCGAGCCGCGCGTCGACGCCTGGAACGCGCTGGGCCGCGAGTTCTGCGCGCGCTTCGTCGAGATCGCGCAGGGCGCCAGCGCCTGCGTGATTAACGCCCGATCTCCAGGTTCCTCTCAGCAAATCCTCGGAAACAGCAGCTGATATGTCCTGACGTTTGTCAAGTCCCAACCGCTGACGGCCCGCCGCAAGGCGGGCTTTTTTCGTGCTCGAGGGGCGGCGGGTCCGGCAAGAAGCGCGACGCGCGGTCAGGCTGATATTCGCGGATCCGGGTGGCCGCAGGACCGGGTTTCGTCGAGAGGGCCCGCGCTCTAGGAACGAGCGTCGCCGGCGAACGGCAGGCTGCTCATAGCTGTTTCGCGGATGCCCTCGCGCGAAGGCCGGCGCCCGCCGCCCCTCCAGCGCTCAGCGGTGAGGATGGGTCACTCGACCCGGGCGATCGCCCAGCAAAAGCCGGCGAGCTCGCGGGCGACCGCGACTGCAATCAGCGTCCTGCGCTTGCCGCGGCGCTGCATCCGCGACCAGGTGCGGTGAAGGCGCCGCTGGGTCGAGAGGCCGATCGCGGTCAGGGTCTCGACCCCGCGCAGGCAGCGAAGCCGCCCGACCTCGGTGGCCCAGGGGCAGTCGGGGATCGCCGCCGTGATCTGGCGCTCGAGCTCTCCCTTTCGATGGATCAGAGCCTCGACCGCGCCGCGATAGTCGAGCAAGGTCGCCTGGGCGGGGGCCTCGGATAGTTCGACCTTCGCCAACCAGGCGCGATGGCGCTCGGTCCAGGCGCGGCCGTCGAAGCGGATCTCGTGGCGAAGCAGCAGCTTCGAGAGCCGGTGGCGGGCTCGCATCAGGTCCTGGCGGACGTCCTCGCGGGCGCGGACCAGGTCGCGAAGCGCCTCCTCGGGCGGCCCGGGCACCCGGACGGGGTGAAGCTTTCCGGCCAACAAGAGGCGGACCAGATGCTCAGCGTCGCGGCGGTCGGTCTTCAGCTTGTCGGTCGCCCCGCGCGGGATCTTGCCCGGCGCTGCGACCACGCACTCGATGTCGGCCTCGTTCAGGGCTCTGGCGAGCCCATAGCCGGTCGGCCCGGCCTCATAGTCCTCACTGGTCGCTCCAACAGCTGCCAGCTTCACCACCGGCGTACTCGCCGCCGAGCGCTGGAAGCCAGCTCGCCTCTCTCGAGGATCGCCGCGACAACCTTCGCGGCATGCACGTCCAGACCCACCAGGGTCCTAGCCTTCGCCATGTCGGCGCCCTCCTATGGAGTTGGGTCGCGCCGCAGGTTCGAGCTGCGGCGCACTTGTTCACCCCACTTCGTTGGCGGGGTGCCGACCTATGGCTATCGGCCCGGCCGGATGTTCACCGGGACATAGGGTCTAGAACCGAGATCGACCAAGCAAACGACCCCGGGGGATGGAGAAGACGATGAGCGCAACGACGAAGAGAGTGATGACGCGACGGTAGACGTTCGGGCTGGCCGGCCTTGCGGGCGCCGGCTACGTGGCGAGCCGCGCTGCGGGGTTCGGCGACGGCAAGGTCGACGACGGCCTGAGCACGGCGGACGCGATGGCGGCGACGTGCACGCTCGCGCCTCAGGTGACCGAGGGTCCGTTCTGGGTCGACGAGAAGCTCAATCGCTCAGATGTCACCGGTGGCCAGAGCGGGGTGCCGCTCGAGATCACCCTCAACATCGTGGATCTCAGCGATGACTGCAGTGCCTACGAGGGCGCGACTGTCGACATCTGGCACGCCAACCCCGACGGCAACTACTCCGACGAGCCGGCCGGGCAGGGCAACGACAACACGCAGGGTGAGACGTGGCTCCGCGGCTACCAGGTCTCTGACGCCAGCGGTCAGGTGAAGTTCCAGACGATCTACCCGGGCTTCTACTCGGGCCGCACCGTCCACATCCACGTCCGTGTGCGGACGTTCGACGGCGATAACACCACGACCAACTTCACGACTCAGCTGTTCTTCGACGAGTCGGTCAACAACGCCGTCTACGCCAACGGCAGCGGCTACGGCGGAGGCACGAGAAATACGACCAACTCCACCGATGGCGTGTACGCCGACGAGCAGTCGCAGGGCAACGTGCTGCTCCTCCCGCTAGCCGGCAGCGTCTCCAACGGCTACAGCGGCGAGGGCACGATCGCCCTCAGCGGGCTCCCGGCGGGGTCGAGCAACGACACGAAGGTCGACGCGAAGCTCAAGAGCGTCGACTTCGCCGAGCGCGGTGGCAAGCGCCGCCTGAAGCTGAAGATCGCCGCCGACGAGACGGTGAACGCGCAGGCCAAAATCGTCCGCGACCACGGCACGATCGCCCACAAGACGATCAACGGCCTCAGCGGCACCAAGACGCTCGAGGTCCACATTGGCGACTCGGTCGACGCCGGCAGGGCAAGGCTGAATCTGACTCTCACCGACGAGGTCGGCAACGTCCGCAAGCTCTCACGTGGGCTCAAGATCCCGGGGTAGACCGGGCTGCCGGAGGCTCTCCGCGAACCACCCACCCGGTCTTGACGCGGTCGAGCAATCCCTCTCGCTGAAGCTCTCCGAGTGCGACCGTCACCGACGGGCGTCGGGCGGCAACCAATTGCGCCAGCGTGCTGTGCGAGAAATCGAGCGGAATGAACACCTCTCCCGAGCGACGCTCGCCCCAGCGCTCGGCGAGCGTCCACATGAGCGTCAGCAGGCGATTCCGGAGACCCACCTGTCCACAGAGGGCGGCGTAGATCGCCAGGTAGCGCGAACGCAGCGTGGCGCGCTCGATGAGGTTGGCGATCACGCTCGGGTACTGCGCAGCTCGCATCGCGAAGTCGCGATCCAGCACCGCTACCTGCGCGGGAGTCACCGCGCGGAACTCCGACTCGGCGAACGACGTCGCGTCCGATTGCCATGGGCGTACCAGATCGCCCGGGCCGAGAGGCTCGAGGCCGCTTGACCCGGCGAGGTGGAGCTGGCGAAGCAAGATCCCCGATCCAATCAGGAGACCGAAGCTGAGCGTTTCTTCGAAAGGCGGGACCTGCCACGGGCCGACCTCTAGCCGGATGACGTCCACGTGAAGGATGCGCCCTGCGAGCTCGCGCTGGTCCGCTCGCAACCCGGTATGCAGCCTCGGATCGAATTCGAGCACGGAGACGCGCGATGGCGATGATCGCGCCCCGGACCTATTCGCTGCTCGTCCGCGGCCCACTGCTCCCTTTCGTTGCCGACGCCGCCCATAACGTAGTGACGCCGCGTGGACGCCCAGCCGCAACGAGCTGTTTGAATTCTTACCCGCTTAGGGCGTGGGAGGAACGTGCAGTTAAAGCCCTGGGCGTCGGAACCGAGGAGGGGGGAGATGTTCGCAACGATCAAGACCCTCTGGGAACGCTCCGGCGAGGACGGATTCACGCTTATCGAGCTGCTGGTCACAATGCTGCTCATCGGGATCCTGGCAACGATCGCGATTCCGCTCTTCTTCAACCAGACCGCGAAGGCGAAGGACGCAGGCGCCAAGACCGAGCTTCGGAATCTGGTCGAGCTGGTCGAGGCGTGCCGGGTTGACCACGCCAGCTACTCGGACTGCGACGAGGCGACGGAACTCGGCTCAGACGCGGGTGGCCTCGTCTTTGGCGCGTCGCCCGGCAATGTCGGCGTCATCGTCAGCGGCAGCGACTACACGGCGTACGCGATCTCGAAAGCACAGACCAACAACTCCAACCACCTGTTCATCTGGCAGCACTACCAGGGCGACACCTACCGCTACTGCCTGAACATGTCGCTCCAGCCGCTCAACGACGGCGGCTGCGCGAACTCGACCTGGTAGGACCAGGGCCCGCGCGTTAGTGGTGGCGGTGGTGATGATGGCGGTGCTTGGATGCCTTCACCTTGAGCTCGAACGTGGCCGCCGTCGGGTCCGGGTTACCGGCCCTGTCCGTGGCGAGAACCGAGAAGGTGTGCTCGCCCTTCTTCAGCTTGTACGCGACGGGCGAAGCACATGCATCGAGCGGCTCGGCGTCGATCCGGCACGCGAACGACGAGCCGGCTTCGGACGAGCTGAACTCGAAACTCGCCTCGACCCGCTTGTGGTGTCGATGCAGCCGCACCTTGGGCTTCGGGTGCGTGGCGATCGCGGTGTCGGGGGGTGTCGAGTCGATCGTAAAGGTGCGCGAGGCCGGGGTCGTGTCGATGCCCCTCCACTGGTCGGCCGAGAGCACCGCGAAGCTGTGGTCGCCATCGGCGAGGCCTGAGACGGCCATCGGACTCGAGCAGGCCACGAACGACGCATCGTCGACGGAGCATGAGAAGGTCGCTCCCCCGACGTTCGAGGTGAAGCCAAACGTCGGTGGGGAGTTGACCACGGCGCCGTCGGTGGGGCCCGAGTCGATCGTGGTCTCGGGATCGGGCTGAGCTTCGAAAGCGCCGATGTCCGCGCCGTCCCCACCCGCGGCGTTCGGGATGTCCGGTAGGTCGGCCGGGCGTGGCGCGCCGCGCTGATCGGTGGTCTCGCCGGCGAATGCGTGTCCGGCGTCGATCGCCGGGCTTCCCGGCTCGAGAGCGATCGTCGGGGCGAGGCCGCCGTTGTCGGCGAGGCCGCCGGGGTCGAGCCGCGGGTCGCTCGTGAGCGCCGTTCCGCTGATCGTCCCCGCCTCGCGTGCGGCGGACGCCCCGACGATGTCGAACTCCCCGATCGAGGCGTCGGCGGTGCCCAGCGGGCCCGGGGTGATGTAGGCCGTCTTGTTCGAGGCGAGATCGGTCGCTGAAACGTCATTGGCCACGATCGTGTTGCGGAGCACGACCTGGGCCGTACGGGCGGTGTGACCGTCGTAGACCAGGTTGTAGATCGAGCCCCCATCGAAGTCGGCGGTGTTCGCGGCGAAGGTAGAGCCCGCTGCCGTGAAGGCGCCGCTCAAGTTGAAGACGGCGCCGCCGAGGCCCTTGCCATCGTCGGTCACGCTCGGGTCGTCGGCTCCGCCGTGCGCCACGTTGGCCGTCAGCGTCGAGTCGCGGACGTCGAGCGTTCCCTGCATGTTGAACACCGCGCCGCCCATTCCCGCACCGCTGCCGCCGTAGAGGCCGTTCGGGGTGCCGCCGCCGAAGCCCGGCGCACCCGGCGTCCCCGGCGTCCCGGGAGGCGACCCTGAGCCGCCGCTCCCAGCCCCACCACCACCACCACCGAAGCCGCCGTTCCCGCCGTTGCCACCGTTGCCACCGCCAAGACCGGGGTTAATAGGAGTGCCTCCCCTTCCGCCTCTCCCCCCGCCGCCTCCGAACCCGCCGCCACCGCCGGGGCCTCCAAGGGTTGGCGTGTCGATCTGGAACTGACCCGAGCCGCCGCCGCCACCAACGCCACCGCCGCCGCCACCGCCGGCCCCGCCTGCGGACAACCCGGCGCCAGCCTGACCGAACGCGCCTCCGACGCCCTCACTCGGGCCGCTACCCGCGCCGCCGCCCCCGCCGCTGCCGTCCCCGGCAGCGCCGCCCGCAACGGCCTGGTCGGCGCCCTTTCCGCCCGTCCCCGTCGCGACCGCGGCGCCGGCGCCGTTCGTCGACCCGGGGCTGCCGCTCTCAGAGGTCCGGAATCCAGCGCCGCCGCCACCCGAGCCGCCCGAGCCGCCGCCCGACACCGAGCCGCCGAAGCCCCCGGTCGACCCAGCGCCCATGCCGCCGCCACCAAGCGCGCCGGAGCCGACGGTGGAGGAGCCACCGATGGCCGTGTTGGCGGTGAGCGCGCTGCCCGCGATGGTGACAGCGCCCTGGCTGAAGATCGCGCCGCCCATCCCCGCACCGCCGCCACTGCCGGCGAGCGAGTCCCCGCCCTGGGCCAGTCCGCCGCGAACCGTCACATTGCGGAGGGTCAGGGCGCCCGGCCCGGGGGAGACGTACCCGTCGGTGCTGGGGTTCGCCGGGTCGGCCCCGACGAAGAAGAACCGAAACGGAGGGGCCGCCGGATCGCGCGCGATGGTCGCTCCGTTGCCCTCGATCGTGACCTGCCCGGCGATGGCCGGCAGGCCGTTCTGACCGAACCAGGAGTTGTCGACGGCGGCCAGCGTGTACGTGCACCCGGAAGCGAGGGCCACCGTGTCGGCACCGGCCGTCGCGTTTGCCGAGTTGATCGCGGCAACGAGCGAAGCGGGGTCGCCGACGCCCACCGAGCAACTCGCTGGAAACGTCACCGCCTCAGCGAAACCGGGGCAGAGCGCCACGAAGACGATCACCGCGGCGCACGCGGTGATCCCGAGCCTGTGCGGGTATCCGTTCCCGCCGTTGCGCATCGTGTGGCGACTATAACCGCGAAAACGGGCGCCGCAAACCAGCGGCGCGCAACGAACTGTCCGGCCTCACTTCCCCTCAGCGACAGTCAGGACGGACAGTTCGCGACGGGTGGCCCGGCGGACATGGCTCTCAGCTCGACGGCGGTGACGTGCTCATCGAGCACGCGGGCAGCGATCATCGGAGCCGAAGCGCTACTCGCCCGTCTCAGGCGTCAGATAGGCGCCCGAGAGGCCGCCGTCGACCAGGAACGTCGACGCGGTGATGTACGAGGACTCGTCGCTGGCGAGAAACAGCGCGGCGTTGGCGATCTCGGATGCCTCGGCGAAGCGGCCCAGCGGCAGATGGACCAGGCGGCGGGCGGCCTTTGCCGGGTCGCTTGCGAACAGCTCCTGGAGCAGCGGCGTGTTGACCGGGCCTGGGCAGAGGGCGTTGACGCGCACGCCGCGACGGGCGAACTCGACGCCCATCTCACGCGACATGCCAGCACCGCACCCTTCGACGCGGTGTAGGAGATCTGCGAGACGGCCGCCCCATCACGGCGACGAACGAGGCGGTGTTGATCACCGAGCCGCCGCCGGTGTCGAGCATGTGGCGGATCCCGTACTTGCAGCACAGGAACACCGAGCGCACGTTGACCTCCTGGACGCGCTGCCAGGCCTCGAGCGGCTCCTCGACGATCGACGTGTCCTCGTAGGGGTTGATCCCCGCGTTGTTGAAGAGGACGTCGATCTGGCCGAACTCATCGACCACCCGGTCATAGAGCGCCTGGACCTGGGTCTCGTCGGTGACGTCCGCCTCGATCGTGAGCTCGCCGACCTCGCTCGGGTTGAGGTCGACGGCGACCACCCGCGCGCCCTCGGCTGCGAAACGGCGCGCCGACTCGGCGCCGATCCCGCTCGCCGTGCCGGTGATCACGCAGACCTTGCCCTCGAGCCTCCCAGCCATCAACCCTCCTCCGTGCGGTAGTAGACGTTCTTCACATCCGTGTAGTGCTCGAGCGCGTCCGGACCGAGCTCGCGGCCCACGCCCGATTGCTTGAAGCCGCCGAACGGCGTGGTCACTCGCACCGAGCTGTTCGAGTTGATCGAGATCACGCCGGTCTCCATCGCGCGCGCCATGCGCAGCGCCTTGGCGCCGTCGCGCGTCCAGACCGAGCCGGACAGGCCGTAGATCGTGTCGTTGGCGATCGCGGCCGCCTCGGCCTCGTCAGCGAACGGGATCACGCACGCGACCGGGCCGAAGATCTCCTCGGTTGCGGCGCGGTCGGAGTTCGAGACGGGGGAGAGAACGGTCGGCGCGAACCAGAACCCGGGGCCGTCGGGCGCCGAGCCGCGGATCGCGACCGGGGCGTCGTCGCCGACGTAGGAGCCGACGGTCTCGAGCTGGTCGGCGGAGATCAACGGGCCCATCTCGGTCTTCTCGTCGAGCGGGTCGCCGACGACGATCGAAGTCACTGCACGCTCGAGCGCGCTGAGGAAGTCGTCGACCGCGCCGCGCTCGACGAGGATGCGCGAGCGCGCGCAGCAGTCCTGCCCCGCGTTGCCGAAGACGGCGCCGGGGGCGGCGGCCGCCGCGGCCTCGATATCGGCGTCGGCGAAGACCACGTTCGCGGACTTGCCACCGAGCTCCAGCGTCACGCGCTTGATCGTCTGCGCGGCGCCGGCGGCGATCGAGCGGCCGACCTCCGTCGAGCCCGTGAAGGCAACCTTGGCGACGTCGGGGTGCTCGACGAGGCGGCTGCCGCAGACCGAGCCCGGTCCGGCGACGACGTTGAGCACGCCCTCGGGGAGGCCGGCATCCAGGGCGATCCGCTCGAGCTCGAGCGATGTCAGCGGTGTCAGCTCGGCCGGCTTGAGGACGATCGTGTTGCCCGCGGCGAGGGCGGGGGCGACCTTCCAGGACGCGATCACCATCGGGAAGTTCCACGGCGTGATCAGGCCGACCACGCCGAGCGGCTCGCGGAAGGTCATGTCGACTCCACCGGCGACGGGAATCGTGTGGCCAAGCAGGCGCTCCGGCGCGCCGGCGTAGTAGCGGAAGCACTCGACGACCATCGCGATCTCGCCGCGCGCGTCGCCGATCGGCTTGCCGGCGTTGCGCGCCTCGAGGGTCGCGAGCTCGCCCGACTCGGCCTCGATCGCGTCGGCGAGTCGGCGCATCAGCATCGCGCGGTCGGCTGGCGCGACATCGCGCCACGCCGGGAAGGCGGCCTTGGCCGCGGCCACGGCGCGCATCCGTCTCCTCGACCCCGGCGCGCGGCACTGAGGCCATCACCTGCGCGGTCGCGGGCTCGATGACGTCGATCACGCCACGACCTCCTTCGCCGCCTCGGCCGTCAGCGCGGCGAGCACCGGGCTGCGCCGCTCCTCCTCCGTGTGCCAGAGGATCCCGAGGGCCCAGCGCCTGTGCGGCATCTCGATTGCCTCGACCGTCTCGCCGGGATCGGCCCAGCCCGTTGCGATCAACCCGTCGCCGAGCCGTTCGACGCCCTGATGATGGTGAGAGCGCACGGATATGCGCTCGGCGCCCACGACGCGCGCGGCCAGCGAACCAGGGTCGAGGCGCACGTCGTGATCGGAGAACGTTCCCGGCGTGTGTATGTGCGTCTCGGCGTCGGCAAGGTGCTGGTTGAGCGTGCCGCCGCAGGCGACGTTGAGCAACTGCATTCCGCGGCAGATGCCGAGCACCGGCAGGTCGCGCTCGAGCGCGCCTGAGGCAAGCGCGACCTCGAAGCTATCGCGCTCGGGACGCACGCCCTTGGTCTCGGGGCCGGGCTCGGCACCGTAGGCGGCCGGGTCGATGTCGGCGCCGCCGGCGAAGACGATTCCGTCCAACAGGTCGAGCAGTTGCTCGGGCGACTCGGTGGAGGCTTCGTCGGGTGGCAGGATGAGGGGCAGCCCGCCCGCCTCGGCGACCCCGTTGGAGTAGGTGCGCTGCGAGACGTTGACCTCGATGTCGCGCCAGACGGTCCAGTTCGCGCGCTCGACCATCGCGCAGATCCCGATGACGGGGCGACGCCCCATCAGAGCCGCTCGAACCCTCGGAACCGCTCCCAGTCGGTGACCGACCTCTCGAGCGCGTCGAGCTCGACCTGCGCACGGTTGAGGTAGTGATCGACGACCTCCTGGCCGAAGGCCTCGCGCGCGACGTCGCTCGACGCGAACAGATCGCGCGCCGCGTACATGTTCGACGGGACGTGCGGCTTGTCGGCGGTGTAGGCGTTGCCCTCGACCGGCGGCTCGAGCCCGAGCTCGGAGTCGAGGCCGTGAAGGCCCGCCGCGATCATCGCCGCGAGGGCGAGGTAGGGATTGACGTCGGCGCCCGGCAGCCGGTTCTCCAGGCGCAGCCCCTCGCCATGACCGACCACCCGCATCGAGCAGGTGCGGTTGTCGTTGCCCCACGCGACGGCCGTCGGCGCGAAGGACCCCTCGGCAAAGCGCTTGTACGAGTTGATGTGGGGCGCGAAGAAGAGGCTGAGCTCGCGCAAGCAGGCCAGCTGCCCGGCGAGGAAATGGTCGAACGTCGGGCGGTCGGCGGCGAAGACGTTCGCGCCGCCGTCCTGCTCGGCGACCGAGAGATGGATGTGGCACGAGCTGCCCTCGCGCTCGTTGAACTTCGCCATGAAGGTGATCGCCATGTCCTCCTGGGCCGCGATCTCCTTGGCGCCGTTCTTGTAGATGACGTGGTCGTCGGCGGTCTTCAGCGCCTCGCCATAGCGGAAGTTGACCTCGTGCTGGCCGAGATTGCACTCGCCCTTGGAGTTCTCGACGGTCATCCCGGCCGCGCCCATCTCGTTGCGGATCCGGCGAATGAGCGGCTCGACCCGCGCGGTGCCGAGCAGCGAGTAGTCGATGTTGTAGAGGTTGGCCGGCTCGAGATCGCGATAGGCCTTCTTCCACGCGTCCTCATAGGAATCCATGAAGACGATGAACTCGAGCTCGGTACCCGCGTTGGCGATCCAGCCGCGCTCGGCCAGGCGAGCGAGCTGGCGTCGCAGGATCTGGCGCGGGGAGGCGACCACCTCGGTGCCGTCGCCCCACTGAATGTCGGCCAGCAGGAGAACCGTGCCCTCCTGCCACGGGACGGGGCGCAGCGTGTCGAGGTCGGGGACCATCTCGAAGTCGCCGTAGCCACGCTCCCACGACGCCATCGCGTATCCGCCCACGGTCTCCATGTCGACGTCGACCGCCAGGAGGTAGTTGCAGCCCTCAGCACCGTGCTCGAGCACGTCGTCGAGGAAGTGCGTGGCGGTCAGCCGTTTGCCCTGGAGGCGCCCCTCCATGTCGGCGATCGCGAGCAGCACGGTGTCGACCGTGCCATCCTCGACCGCCTGCTTGAGCTCCTCGAGCGTCAACCGGGCGGAACCACGAGCACCGGGCACTTCGCCAAGTGGAGCAGTCGCTGGGCGACGCTGCCGAGCAGCACGCCGGACACCGACGACAGTCCGCGCGAGCCGATGACGATGAGGTCGACCCCCGCCTCCGCGGCAAGGTCTGCGATCGGATGCGCGGGGCCACCGAGCATCACGTCGCGGAACTCGACGGCGGTCTCAATCCCGTCCTTCGAGATCTCCTCCGCGCGAGCCTTGACGCGCTGCTCGACGTCCGGTTCGTCGGCCTCCAGGTCGCCGCCCCCCTTGCCGAGCACTCGCTCGTGCACGTGCGCGAGGATCAGCTTGGCGCCATCGCGCTTCGCCAGCTCCACGGCGCACGACTCAGCGCGGCTCGCGGTGTCTGAGCCGTCGGTGGCCAGCAGGATCGTCTTGAACATCAGGACTCCTTTCCGAGGTGGGCGCTCACGATCCGGACGGGGCGGCTTCTTCGCCCTCGATCACGCGACCGGTGTCGTCGGTCGCGAGCTGGCGGATCGGGCCGCTGAACGTGTTGCGTGCCGAAATGACCCACCAGAGCCCAACCGCAGCGATCACCACCAATACGGTGATCGGCGCGTAGTTGACGAACTTCCAATCGAAGGCGTCATCCCAGGGCACGCCGGCCGGCGACTGCGGGAGGCTGAAAATGACGACGCAGATCGCCACCCAGATCACGGCCGCCGGGTTGACCCACTTGTACTTGCGGCCAAGCGTCCATGGCCCCGGTTCGAAGCGGTCTCCCATGCGCCAGCGCAGGAAGACCGGGATCACGTACGCGATGTACAGCCCGATGACCGTGATCGAGACCACCGCCGCGAATGCGTAGGTGAAGTTGTTCTCGTCTCCGATGAGTGCCGGCAGCGTCACGATCAGCGCGCAGGCCGCCATGAACAGCACCGCGTACGACGGCACGCGGTGATGGTTCAGGCGTGTCCAGATCCGGTGACCTGGCACGGCGCGGTCGCGAGAGAACGCGTAACACATGCGGGAGGCGCTGGTCAGGCACGCCATGCCGCAGAACAGCTGGCCGATGGTCGCGATGAGGATCACCGCCTTGGCACCCGACGAGCCGAGCGCGCTGTCGAAGATCGCCAGCGAGGACCCGAGTCCGAAGCCGTTGGCCGGATCGTTGACGAAGTCGGGCTTGACCGCGGCGAACGTGATCGCCAGCAGCACCAGCCAGCCGATCGTTCCGGCCCAGAAGACCGAGCGCCACACGCCCTTGGCGGCCCCGAGCGCTGCGCCCTTGGTCTCCTCGCTGATGTGCGCCGAGGCGTCGTAACCGGTCTGCGTGTACATCGTCAGGAGAAAGCCGAGCGGGAGTACGTAGAACCAGAAGAACCCGCCGCTCGAGGCGCTGTCGATGAACCCGGAGTTGTTGTAGGTCTGCGTGAAGACGAAGTCGAAGCTCTGGTGCGTGTCCGGGACGATGATGAGGATGCCGATGATCACCGCGACGCCGATCACGTGCCAGAACACCGAGATGTTGTTGAACAGCGCGACGAGCGGCGACGAGTAGATGTTGATCAGCGAGTGGATGCCGAGGAAGACCACAAAGATCAGAAAGGTCTCGGCGAGAACGTGCTGTGAGTCACCGAAGTTGACGACGCCGAGGTCAACTCCGTAGAGCGCGAGCAGCGTGTACGCGAACTGCGCCGAGGCGTAGACGACCGAAGCGACCACGCCGACGAGTCCGATCAGGTTGAACCACCCGGTGAACCAGCCCCAGGTCTTGCCGCCGAGATCGGATGCCCAGTAGTAGATGCCGCCGGCGGTGGGGTACTTGGAGACCAGCTCGGACATCGACACGGCGACGAGCAGGATCAGCCCGCAGATGATCGGCCAGCCCCAGGAGATCGCGATCGGCCCGCCGTTGTTCCACGCGATGAAGTAGGTCGTAAAGCAGCCGGCGAGGACCGAGATGATCGTGAACGAGATCGCGAAGTTCGAGAAGCTCGACCACGCTCGATCCAGCGACTGCGTGTAGCCGAGTTCGGCTAGGCGCTCCTCGTCCGTTTGCGCCGCCGGCGCCTTGACGCTCGCTGATTCCATTCCGCGACCTCCTCGGACCTCCCGGTCCCCTGGAAAATGGTTTGACCAGCCGACCTATCCGACCAGAGCGCAACATATGCGGATGCACGGACGTCTGTCAACCGAACGAATGATCGATTCTCGTTGACCTTTGCGGCGAGTAGTCAGAGACCGAGCGCGGCGACGCCGGGTTCGCCGTAGCCGAGGTGATGAGCGACCTCGTGGCGCAGGGTGCGCTCCACCTGCCGTGCGAGCTGCTCGCGATCCCCGCCGAAGTCACGTTCGAGCGTGTCCTGGAAGATCACGATCCGATGTGCGGCGCGATCGCGGGCGATTGTGGCGCCGTAGTACTCCCCGTAGGCATGGATGGCCGCCCCGCGATCGGAGACCACCACGGGGACATGCGCGATGGTCTTTGCGAACTCGGGCGGGAGCCGATCGATCGCATCTGCCACGAGCCGCTCGAAGTCGGTCAGATCACGGGTCGTGGGCTTCAGCTCACGAGCCAGGGCTTCGCTGTGCTCGACAAGCTGGTCGAACTCGGCGTTCGTCATCTCGGAGGGTTCACGCCGGCCGGGCACCTGCCTACCGGGGATGAAATGCGGGCTCATCGCCCTCGATCATCGCACCCGGTTTCAGGCGGCGTTCATTTGCGGGTGCGACAGTTGGAGAATGCGCCTGATTCTGGTCACCGTTCTGGCTGGGCTCACGATGGGCACTGCGGCGTACGCCCACTCACCGGCCTTCAGCGACCCGACGTCGATCGACAATCCGTACCTGCCGCTGAGCAAGTTCCATCGCTGCACCCTGCGCGGGCAGGAGGACGGGGAGCGCGAGCGGATCGAGCGCGTCGTGCTCGACCGGACTCGCACGTTCGTAGTCGACGGCGTGCCGGTCGAGGCGATGATCGTCAAGGATCGCGTGCACGCCGACGGGAGACTGATCGAGAACACGCGAGACTTCTTCGCGCAGGACGACTCGGGCGCCGTGCACTACTTCGGTGAGCGCGTCGACAACATCAAGCACGGTCGCGTCGTGAACCACCACGGCAGCTGGCTCTTCGGACGCGATACCGACAAGTTGGGAACGCTCATGGCCGCCGATCCGCATGTCGGACGCCACTGGCGTTCGGAGATCGCGCCGCCGATCACGCTCGAGCACGATCGCGTGGTGGCCGCTCGGCACACCGTCGAGGCGGGCGGGCGGACGTATCACCACGTGATCGACGTGCGCGAGTACGCCCTGCCCGATCACGAGGTCGAGCACAAGCTCTACGCGCGCGGGGTCGGCGTGGTCGACGAGCTGCCCCCGCACGGCGACGTCGCCCTCGTCGGCTGCACGCGGGCCTGAGTCGTCGCCCTAGATCAGCCCCGCCAGGATGTGCTCGGTGCCCTCGATGTGGCGGCGCATGAGGGCGACGGCCGCGTCCGCGTCGCCCTTCTCGAGCAGCCCGACGAGCTCGCGGTGCTGGTTGTTGGAGCGGTTCAGCACCTCCTCGGGATGCGGGATGCGGGCGATCAGCTCGCTCATCTGCGACTGCACCTCGGTCATCTCCGTGACGAGGTGGGGGGAGTGGGCGGCCTCGGCGATGCCGATGTGAAAGCGGATGTCGGCGCGGCGGTATTCCTCGAAGCCCGTCGGCCCGGACATCCGCTCGACCAGCGCTGAGAGATTCCTGTGCTCGGTCTCGGTCGAGCGTTCGCTCGCGAGGACGACGGCGCCGAGCTCGACCGCGACCCGGCGGTCCAAGACGGCGCGAGCGTCGCGGTCGAGCACGTCGCCGTCGCCCTCCACGAGCGGCGGGCGCTCCGCGACGAAGGTCCCGCCGGCACGTCCACGACTGGAGCTCAGGTGGCCCGACTGGACGAGCGTGGTCAGGGCCTGGCGGAGGGTGGAACGCGAGATCCCGAGCTCCTGGGCGAGCGTGCGCTCGGGCGGCAGCTTGGTCCCGGGGGCGAGCAGTCCAACCCGAATCGCCGAGCCGAGCCGCTCGACGGTCTCCTCAAACGTGGTGGGAGCCCGGACCGGCGCGAACACGGCTTCCAGCGCTGCGTCCCTCACGTATTCAACGTAACGCCGGTTCTGCCGATCTCCTAATCGAGCGCGAGCGCCGCCCGGATCTCTCCGATCGCCTGGCCGTTGTCGACAAAGTGCACCGCGCCCATGCCGAGCTCGCGGGCGGCCTCGATGTTGATCTCGATGTCGTCGATGAACAGGCAGTCGCCAGCGGCGACGTTGTCGCCGAGCCGCTCGAGCGTGAGCTCGTAGATCTCGCGGTCAGGCTTGCGCATCCCGACGAAGCCGGAGTCGACGACCAGCTCAAAGATCTCGTCGACCGGGAGCATCGCCCGCCACAGCGGCTCCCACTCGCGGACGTTGTTCGTCAGCAACGCCATGCGCCGGCCGCTGTCCTTGATCTCCCGCATGAGTTCGATCATCGCCTCGTTCGGGTGCAGCGCCGAGAAGTAGATCTCGCTGAAACGGTGAAGTTGGGGACGGTGGCCGAGCTCGGGTTCGAGCGCTTCGGCGAGCTTGGAAAGGAACTCGACCTCGGTCAGCCGGCCGGTCTCGAGCTCGAAGAGGGGATGGGCGCCATCGGCCGCCGCGATCGACTGCATCGCCTTGCCGAGTGCCTCCGGCGCGATCCCGGTCTCGTCCTGCACCTGGCCGAACGAGCCGATCAGCGGTGTCGTCAGGACCCCGCCGAAGTCGGAGATGACGACGGACGGGGAGGGGCTCACGGGGCTCGGACGATGTCGAGGCGGCCGTAGCCCTGCGTGCCGGTCAGGCGCATGCCAAGCGCGGCCGAGGTCCGCTGCACCGAGCCGTCCGACGTCGTCTCGGTCGCGGTCGCGTCGCCCGCGGCGCGCAGGGGGATCGAGCCCTCACCGCGATACAGCTCGAGCCCGATGCGGCGCGGCTTGCCGTCGCCGTCGTACTCGATCGAGAGCAGGGTCTCGGAGAACGATTCGACCTGGCCCTCGGGATTGACCATCGCCCCGGCGACGACCTCCTGGCCGTGTCCTTCGGCGCCGGCGGGGCGCAGCGCGGTGACGCCGAGCAGCCGTCCATCGTCAAAGCGGGCCGAGATCACGCGGATCAGCTCGATCTCGTCCCAGTCGAGCTCTCCATCCAGGAGCCACGGCAGGTTCTCGCCGAGCTCGCCGTCCAGAGCCGACAGCCGCTCGGGGTCCCAGCCGAAGTCGAGCCGCTCGCCCGTCGGATCCTCGAACTCGAGGGCAAAGGGGGTGCTCACGGCAGGCGCCTCAACAGCGGCGCACCTCGGCGCGCTTCGCGGCGCCTCACGGTTTGTCCTCGAGCTCTGGCGGCGGGTCGGTTACCTCTTGGGCCGTCCCCTCGTAGTCATAGCCGCGCGATGGCGGCGTGCTTCCGTTTGTGCCCTGCCGCGGGGGCGGGCCGGCCACGGTCCAGGCAAAGCTCACCCGCCGGCGCGCGAGGCGGGTGACGAGGCCGCGCAGCAGCGCTCGCGTGGGCGGGATCAGCAGCAGGAAGCCGAAGACGTCGGTGATGAACCCGGGCGCGAGCAGTAAGGCGCCGCCGAGCATGATCATCGCCCCGTCGACCGTCTCGCGGGCCGGCATGCGGCCCTCGGCCAGTGCCCGGTTGAGGAGTTCCCAGGCGTTGCGGCCCTGCGATCGCGCTAGGGCGGCGCCCGCGAACCCGTCGAGGATCAGCAGCAACAGCGTCGGAGCGAGCCCGATCGCCTGGCCGACCTGGATGATCACGTAGAGCTCCAGGATTGGCAGCGCGAGGAAGAGGAAGAGCAACACCAGCGGCATTGCTCACAAGGCTACGAGAAGGTCTCCACTACGATCGTTCACGTGACTTCCGAAGAGAATGTGTACGAGGCGCTCGAAGAGGTGATCGATCCCGAGCTGGGGCTCGACTTCGTCTCGCTCGGGCTGGTCTACGACGTCGAGATCGAGGGTCCCGAGGTCTTCGTGACCTTCACGCTCACCACCCCGGCCTGCCCGATCGGCCCCCAGGTCACCGAGCAGATGCGCGAGTTCGTCGGCGAGCTCGAGGGCGTGGACAAGGTCCACCCGAAGATGGTCTTCGACCCCCCGTGGTCCCCGGAGATGATGTCCGAGGACGCCAAGTTCGCGCTGGGTTACTAGCGCGCGTTGATCGCACGCTTAGCCGGGTGCGTCCAGCCGCTCCCTGATCGTGCGCAGGGCCTCGACCGGGTCGCCGCGTAGAAGCCAGCGCCCGCCCGGCCGCGCCTCGACCAGACCGAGTTCGCGCAGTTGGCGGATTCCCGTCGTCACCGACGGCCGGCGTGCCGCCACCATGCGGGCGATCATCTCGTGAGTGAGCTTTGGCAGCTCGAGCGTGACTCCCTCGGGCGTGACGTGCCCCCACCGATCGGCGAGGTGCCAGAAAGTCAGCAGGATCCGAGCCTCGAGGCGCGATACCTGGCGCGCGGTTAGAAAGAAGGCGAGCGTTCGGGTCCGCTCCACCGCGAGGTCGAGCATGTTGATCGCAAGCGCCGGCCAGTGGCCGACTGCGCGGAGGAAATTTGCATCCAGGATCGCGACCTCCATCCTTGTCATTACGGTCCAGTCCGCGGTTGAGGGGATCGACCCGGTTTCACCTCGAAACGTCCACGGGCGCATCAGGTCGCCCTCGCCGAGGATCTCAACGCCGTGAGCCGGCGCGTCTTCGAGGCGAAGACCGCGCGCGATCCGTCCCCGCAGGATCAGGAAGCCGACATCCGGATCCGGGCCCGACCACTCCCAGGGCCCAGGGCTTAACGCGACCCGGGCGACGATCAAATGCCGCCGGGCGCTCTCGAACTCCTCCGGCTCCAGGCCTTCACCGATCCACGGTGCCGCCTCGAGTAACGGGATCGGTCGAAGGCGCAGCATCCACGCGGACGATATTCGGCCGGCCACCTCGCGCTCGCAGCAGACCCCCTGCGACGAAGGCCGCGGCGCTGGCAGCGTTGGCCAGCGCCAGGCGGCGATGGCTCGCGTCGAGCCGAGCCACGACGAGGGCGGTGAGTGCGTGGACGGCGTCGATGGCGACCCCCACGATCGCGACAGCGCGCCGGCCAGTGAGCACGACGGCTGAGGCTTCGATCACGTGTCGAACGGCGAGGATGCGCGCGACCACGAGCGAGCGCTCGTCGACTCGCCGGCCCGACAGGAGCGTGAGGATCGGACGCGCTGCAAACCAAAGCAACGCGCTGAAGCACACCCTGATTGCAGCCAATAGCTCGACTCGATCCAACGCTCGCATGCTGATCAGGTACCCACCGCCAGCGGCTGTGTCGCGAGGGTCGTAACCAAGCTGACAGCGGCTCGATGCAGCGCCGGTGCGCGGGTAGGCAGAGTGCATGGCCGATGCACCGTCGATCGCCGACTACGGGTTGCTCAGCGACTGTTCAAGCGCGGCCTTGGTCTCGCGCGCAGGCTCGATCGATTGGTGTGCGATGCCCCGTCTCGATCAAGCCAGCTGCTTCGGTCGGCTTCTTGACCGTGAGCGCGGCGGGCACTGCGCGGTCAAGATCGCGGGCGGGAGCGCGCCCGCGGGCCGCGACTACCGCGACGGCACGCTCGTTCTCGTAACCAGAATTCGGGGCGATGCCGGCACGTTGGCGCTGACCGACTGTCTGCTCCGCGACGACGAGGACCCCGCCGCCGGAGTCGCCTCGGCACGCCTGTTGCGTGTCATCGAGTGCCTTGACGGTGAGATCGGCTGGGAGTTCGAGCTGTGCCCGCGGTTCGACTACGGGGCGGTCGCGCCGTGGCTGCGCCGCCATGACGATCGCGTCCACAGCGCGACGGGGGGGAGTGACGCGCTGCGTATTTGGAGCGATCTCGACCTCGTGGATCGCGACAGCCACGCGCTCGTGGCGCACGGTGCACTTGAAGCAGGCGAGCGCCGCCGTGTGCTGATCGAGTGGATGCGACCGGAGTTGATCGACGCCGAGACGCCCGCGACCCCCGAGCCCGACCAGCTCGACCGGGCGCTCGAGCAGACCACGAACTGGTGGCGGCGCTGGTCGAGCCGGATCCCAGATTCTGCCTCGGGCACCGTCGCGAGGTCTGCGGTTGTCCTGCGTGGGCTCAGCCACCTTCGAACCGGAGCGATCGCTGCCGCGGCGACAACATCGCTGCCGGAGGGGCTCGGCGCGCGCGGCGAGCGCAACTGGGACTACCGCTACAGCTGGGTGCGCGACTCGACCCTCGCGGTCCGTTCGCTGGCTCGACTCGGGCTTGAGAGCGAGGCCGACGACTTCCGGCGCTTCATCGAGAGGAGCGCAGCCGGCCACGCCGCCGATCTGCAGGTCGTCTTCGGGCTCGACGGGGGCCGGCGAATCGGTGAACTCGAACTCGGGCACCTCGATGGCTACCGAGGCGCAAAGCCGGTCAGGGTGGGCAACCAGGCCGCACAACAGCTTCAACTCGACGCGTACGGGATGTTGCTCGAGCAGAGCTGGCGCTGGCACGAGCGCGGTCACCCCGTCGATGAGGCCTACTGGGTGTTTCTTGTCGACCTGGTCGAGGCGGCAGCGGAGTCGCTGGTCGGAGCCGGATGCCGGCTTCTGGGAGGCGCGCAGTGACCAGCACTTCGTGCACTCGAAGGCCATGTGCTGGGTGGCGCTCGATCGCGGCCTCCGCCTGGGCGAGGCTTGCGGATACGAAATCCCGGCCGAGCGCTGGCGCCGAACCGCAGCCGAGATCCGCACCGCGATCTGCGACCACGGGATCGACCACGAACGGGGAGTCTTCGTTCGCGCCTTTGATTCCAAGGAGATGGACGCGGTGCTACTGCGGCTGCCGACCGTTGGCTACGTCGGCTTCGACGACGAGACGATGGTCCGGACCACCGACGAGGTCGCCTCTGAGCTCGAGCTTTGGGCGCCTCCTGCGCCGCTACACGCGCCGATGACGGTTTTGATGTGGACGAGGGCGCATTCGTGGCGTGCAGCTTCTGGCTTGCCGAGTGCCTGGCCCGACAGGGCCGCCGCGTCGCCGCCAGGGAAGCGTTCGATCGTGCCGCCGCCACTGCGAATGATCTCGGGCTGTTCTCCGAGGAGTACGACCCCGGCGGCCGACGAGATGCTTGGCAACTTCCCGCAGGCGCTCACCCATCTCTCGCACCTCGAGGCCGCTGTCGCCCTTGCGGAGACGACGACCGCGACGGTCAGCGCTCCGTGACGCTGAAGCCCCCGGAGGCGGTGCGGCGCACGCGCATCAGACGCCTGGGGCGGCTGCCCCGCAACTCGTGACAGATGCGCTTGGTGGCGAAGAACGCCACCACCGGTAGGAAGAGGGTCAGCCCGCGATAGATCCAGACCTGCGTCTGGTATCCAACCCCGAGCGAGACGAACGCACGATCAGCGGCGCCGGCGAAGAAGACCGTGGCGACCAGAGTGAACACCGCCGCTCCCACGGCCGAGCGCACCGGTGCGTCGCGGGGACGATCGAGCAGGTTGTGCTGCGCGCGATCACCACGTCAGCCTGCGCTCCAGGGCAGGCCATGCATAGAGAAAGCCGAAGAGTGCGCCCGGGAAGAGGATGCCGCCGAAGAATGGGTTCGGGACCAGCGTGTAGTTGCCGATCGTCACCTCGAGGGGCGGCATCAGGCGAAGCGCGCCGATGAGCCAGCCGAGATACCAGTCCGGCTGGGCTCCGTTGGTCGCCTGATACGGCTTGAACGGGCCCCAGAGCCAGATCGGGTTGATCTGCACGAGCCCGCCGAGCAGGAACAGCACGGCGAACGTCGCCAGCATGCAGCCCCAGCGCCCGCGCAGGCGTAACCCGGCCACATCGCGGTACCGACAACGTTCGACTCACTGCGTCCGGGGCCGCGGAACTGGGTGTGATGGGGACGGGCAACGAGAATCAGATGGACCGCGATCAGAGTCGCGATCAGCGCCGGCAGGATGAAGACATGCGCGATGAACAGGCGCGACAGGAAGCCGGCGATCGCCAGGGAACTGACCGCCCCAGATCAGCGTCGAGACATCGGCGCCGACCACCGGGATCGACAGTGCGACCCCGTTGCCGATCTGCAGGCCCATGCCGGAGAGCAGGTCGTCCAGCAGCGAATAGCCGACGTAGCCCTCGAGCACCGCGAGGATCAGCATCGTCAGGCCGACGAAGTAGTTGAGGTCGCGCGGCTTGCGGAACGCCCCGGTGAAGAAGATCCGCATCAGGTGCATGACGATCGCGGCGACGAAGACCAGCGCCGCCCAGTGGTGGGTCTGGCGCATCAGAGGCCGCCGTCGACGTCGAAGGAGAGGTCAGCGCCGAGGCGTAGGCCCGACTCATCTGCTGCCCGGCGAGCGGCGCGTAGGAACCGTGGTAGGTGGTCGTGGCGGTGCTCGGCTCGAAGAACAGGGCGAGGAAGACCCCGGTGGCGATCAGGACGATGAACGCGTACAGGGCGATCTCGCCGAGCAGGAACGACCAGTGGTCGGGGAAGACGTAGCGCAGGGTTGCGCGCAGAAACGCCGGCGCCCCGGTGCGCTGCTCGAAGCCGTCGAGCAGACGGCTTGCCCGTCGCCGCGCTGGCTCGCTGCCGCCGGGACTCACGATTCGCGCACCCCCGCCAGGCTGGCCCGACGGGGCCCGAGAGCGGCCCGGCCGCGACGAGCTGCCGCCGTGTCGATCTGCCAGAGGGAGCTGCGGCAGCGGCCGCCCCGCAGGGCCGAAGACACCTGCGCCCCCGTGCGGACGTCGAACGTCGAGTAGTGGCAGGGGCAGACGAGCGCCGGGCGCGGCGAGCGAGGCTCGTAGAGCGGCGAGCGATAGAGGTTGATCGCGCAGCCCGGCGTGCGTGCAGATCTTCGAGTAAGCGAGGAGCCCCTCGGGGGCCCAGCCCCGCGGTCGGCGGGTAGCTCCAGCGGTTGCCGGGTCGACCCTGCACCACGACGACGGCGACGGCCGCAGGTCTCGGTCGGCGCCCTCGGGGAACGCGGTCAGGAAGCCCCCAGCCTCCAGCGTCTTCGCGGCGACCGCGATCCCGTTCTCATCGACCAGCCTGCGCCCCGCGCGCCAGGGATCCTCGGTGAGGCGATCGCCGACCGATGGCCCGAGCGAGGCCAGCGGCGCGACGAGCGCGCCGCCGAGGGCGAAACCCGCGCCGGCGCCGCGCTGCCGCCGAGCAGCGCGCCGGCGTGTGACGCCCTCGAGCCGTCGGCGAGTGCCTCGCTGCGTCGTCGCGGCCTCTTCCGATCGCCGTCGACGCCGGGGCGTCGTTGCGTAGCGCGGCCGCTCCTCCGTCTGGCCTCGGGGGTCGAAGAGCGTTCGGCCGGCGATGCATCGCGGCCGACGGCGAGCGACAAGAAGGCGACGCCCAGCGTGAGTCCCAGCAACTGGGTGTTCCCGCCCGTCGACATAGACGACGATGAAGCCGATCGCGGCGAGCGCGCCGGCGCCCGCAAGCGCGGCCGCGACCACGCACTCAGCGCGCCTCACGGCGCCTCCCCCTGGCCCGCTCGCCGATCGCCATGGCCACCAGGACCAGCGCCACGGCGGCGAGCAGCCACGCGACCATGCCCTCGGGCACCGGGCCGATGTGGCCGATTCCCCAGCCGCCCCGGCTCGTCGGGCCGATCGACGACCTGATGACGTAACGGGCGATCGAGTCGAGCTCGTGCTGATCGAGCTGCGCGCGCCCGAAGGCGGGCATCAGGTAGGGCCCGACTCGGATCGCCTCGGCGATCTCGGCTGGATCGGCGTCCGTCAAGCGGCGGCGCGTAGGCGCCGATCGCGACCCCTCCGGCGCCGGTGATTGCGTGACAGCCTGAGCAGCTCGACGTGAACAGCTGCTGGCCACGCGAGACGTCTCCGCTCGCCGGGCTCGACTTGCGGCATCCGCGGGGCCGCCGAGCGAGCCGACGTAGCGCGACGAGGTCGTCGATCTCGGCCTCGAGCTGTAGCGCGGCGGTGCGCGCAGCGGCTGATCTCCGGGGTTCGTCGAGCGGCATGCGCCCGGTGCGCAGGTAGAAGTCGGCGGCGATCGCGCCTCCGCTGCCGTGCAGGTCGGGACCCCGGCCGTTGATGCCGCGGGCATCGAAACCGTGACAGGACGAACACTCCTGGGCAAAGAGCTCGGCCCCGACGCTGGGCGGATCCGCTCGATGTGGCTGACTGCCGTCCGTCGCGCGCTGCGACGAGCCCGGCGCGGCGACCAAGATCGCGAGCGCGCCCACGGCCGCAACGACCGCGGCGGCACGAGCTTCGCCGCTGCGGCTCATCGAGTCGTCCTCGCTGACGCGTCGCTCGCGAACGCCACGCCAAACGCGAAGGCGAGTAGCTCGGCCCCGATCAGCAGTAGCCAGAGTCCGAACGCGACCCCGTTGAGCGCCAGGGTGAGGCCCGCCGCGGCGAGGAGCGGCACGGCGCTGCGATCGGTGACCAGCCTGTCGTCTGCGGGCGCGGGGAGAACGAGCTCGAGGCCGGCCAGCCAGGCCGGCGACGACAGCGGCGCCACCGAGCAGGGCGGAGGGGAGGAGGTCATCGCTCCAGACGGCGAGGACGACGGCGCTCATCCCGGCGAGCCCGGCGAATACGGCGGGCGGCGTCCAGCCCCGGCTCATGGCCGCTCTCCCTCGTCGAGGTCGAGCAGCGGCGCGTGGGAGCGGATTGGCGGTAGCGAGGCGAAGTTGAAGCGCGGCGGCGGCGAGCTCGTCGCCCATTCGAGCGTCTGCCCCGCCCACGGATCGGCGCCGGCTGGCCGGCGCCGGGCGCAGCGACACGGCCAGTTTGCGAGGAAGGCGAGGATGCTGAGCGCGATCACCCCGGCGCCGATCGTCGCGATCACGTTGTCCGTGGTGAAGCCAGCGTCGGGCGAGTAGTCGGCGACCCGCCGTGGCATCCCGTCGTAGCCGAGCACGAACATCGGGAAGAAAGTGAGGTTGGCGCCGACGACCATGAGCCCGAAGTGCAGGCGTCCGAGACCCTCGCGCAGCATCGCTCCCGGTGACCTTCGGAAACCAGTAGTAGAAGGCGGCGAACGCGCCGAACAGGCTGCCCGCGAACAGCGTGTAGTGAAAGTGAGCGACGACGAAGTAGCTGTCGTGGACGTGATAGTCGAGCGGCGGCGAGCCGACGATGATCCCGGTCAGTCCGCCGATCAGGAACTGGATCAAGAAGCCGATCGCGAACAGCATCGGGACCCGCAGCAGGACCGCCCCCAGCGACCATCGTCGCGATCAGGTCGAAGTACTCGATGCCGGCCGGGATCGCGAGCAGATGGGAGCCGAGCGCGTAGTACTTGGTTCGAGACCTGGCCCGTCGTGAACATGTGATGGGCCCAGACCCCCATCGAGAGGCCCGTGAAAACAAACAGGGAGATCGACCAAGAAGCGCGTAGCCGACGAGACGCCGGCGGGAGAAGGTGCAGACGACCTCGGCCACGGCACCGAGGAAGGGGAAGAACATCACGTAGACGACCGGGTGGCCGTAGAACCAGAACAGGTGCTGGTAGGCGATCGGGCCGCCGCTGGAGTCGAAGACCGGTCCCCGAGCGCTCGGCGAGCAGCAGGCCATCGCCACGATCAGCACCGGGAACGTGATCACGGTCATCAGCGTCGGTGAAGAACATCGCCCAGGTGAAGGGCGACATGTTGGTGATGTCCATCTGCGGCGCCCGCCGTCGAGGATCGTCGCCAGGATGCTTGCCGCGATCAGCGCTGCGCCGGCGGCCCCGAGGATCACCCCGATCACCCACATGTCCATCCCCGTGCCCGGCGTCGCCTGCGGCCCGGAGAGCGGCGGGTAGGCGGTCCAGCCGGCGCGGCCGGCGCCCGCGTCGGTCAGCAGGCCGCCGAGCATCGTCAGCGCCCCTCCGGCGATCAGCCAGAAGCCGAGCGCGGCGAGCCGGGGCGCAGCGATCGTCCGCCGCGCCGACCTGCAGCGGGACGAAGTATAGGCCGAGCGCAAGCGCCAGCGGCGTCACGACGAAGTAGATCATCAGCGAGCCGTGGAGCGTGAAGAGCTGGTCGTAGCCGTCGGCGGAGACGATCTGTAGCCCGGGTTGTGCGAGCTCCGAGCGCATGAGGAGCGCGAGGACGCCCGGCGACGAGGAAGAGCCCGATCGCAAGCACGCGTCAGCTTGCCGGCCGTCCGCTTGTGGTCGGTAGCGGTGAGCGGCGGCGACAGATCCCGCTGCCCGATCTTCGGGACACCGATCGACGCTCACGCGGCGGCCTCCCCGGGTCCGTCGCAGCCAGTCGCGGAAGGAGGCCGGGCTCAGTGGGAGGACCCTGAAGTCCATCCGCGAGTGATCGATTCCGCAGAACTCGGCGCAATGGCCAGGTCCGGTCGAGTCGGCCGAGAAGACGAGATCGAACGCGGTCTCCCGATTCGGGAAGGCGTCGCGCTTGAAGCGCAGATCCGGGATCCAGAAGGCGTGGATGACATCGCGCGAGGTCAGGCGGAAGCGCACGGGCTCGCCAATCGGAACGACGAGGATGGGCGGCCGTCGGGCGTTACCGATAACGGTTGTCCCGTCGGCGTAATCGAAGCGCCAACCCCATTGGAAGGCGGTGACGTCGATGGTTGTCGCCGGTCGCTCGGCGCCGAGCGCGTCCTCGCGATCGCCGGTCCGAAAGCTGAGCGCGACGAGAACGATGACGGTCGCCGCGATGATCGCGACGTAGCCGAGCTCGAGGTTGCGGGTCAGCACCGGTCGATCGGAGTCCGATACTGCCCGCCGCCGTATGACGACGAACAAGATCGCACCCGCGACGAGCGCGAAAACGACCACGGCAACCGTTATGTAGGTCGTCCAGAGCGAGCCGAAGTCCGCTTGCGTCCCCTTGGCGGCCGTTTGCTCCTCCTACCTTCGTGATGCTGCCGCCGCCGCGGCGCCGGCCCCGGCAACCGTGGCGGCCACGAACCCGAGCGCGCGGCGGTGGCGACTCACGGCCGCCTGGACGCTGCGCTCGCGAGTGTCCTCAAAGCGCCCGCGGGCGCCCAGATCGCCGGGCACTGGATCGAAGAGATTGTCAGGGCGGTCGAGCGCCGCCTCCTCGGACTGCTGGGCTTCGAAACCCGTGCGCCCGAGGTACCAGTCAGCAAACCATGGCGCGATCCGGTTCCCCCAGATCGCCTTCACCGTCGAGCCGCCGACGTACAGCTGGCGGCGACGATGCTCGGCGGCCCAGAGGATCGCTCTTGCCGCGACCTCGGGCTCATATATCGGCGGGACGGGTTGCGGTCGGCGTGGCATCTTCGAGCGGCCCGCGTCGAACTGCGGCGTGTTCAGTGCCGGCAGCTGAACCATCGTCACGTGAACCGAGCTGGCCTCGTGTTTGAGTTCGCAGCGCACCGATTCCGTGAAGCCCTTGATCGCGTGCTTGGCGCCGCAGTACGCGCGACTGCAGCGGTATCCCGCGGAACGCGAGGGCCGAGCCCACCTGCACGATCGTGCCGCGGTCGCGTGGCCGCATCCGCGCGAGCGCGGCCTGGGTGCCCCACACAGCGCCGAGGTACGTGACCTCCGTCGAACGTCTGAACTCCTCGCTCTCGACCTCCCAGAGGGGCGCAAACACCGTTGCCATCGCGTCGTTAACCCAGACGTCGATCGGGCCCAACTGGGCCTCCGCAGCGTCGGCGGCCGCTTCGACCTGGTGCGGGTCGGCGACGTCCGCCGGGAGTGCGATCGCCTCCGCGCCAGCGGCCTCGGCCTCGGCAACAGCGGCATCCAGACCCTTGGTGTCGCGAGCGATAAGCCCAACCCTGTATCCGGCCTCGGTGAACTTGCGCGTGGCGGCACGCCCCACTCCGGCCGATGCTCCGGTGATCACGGCGACCTTGCTCATTGAGTAGGGGCTACCCCGGTGAGGGCGCTTGAGCCATCGTCGGGTCCGGTGGCTGACATTGGCAGCGTCAGGGACGGCGGGCCGGGAAGGACCGGTGTAGGCGGGTGCCGTTCGTCTTCACCCCCGAGGCCACGACCGCGAGGAGGCTGACCGTGACACAGCTTGTTTCCGATTTCATGCTCAAGCGCTTGGGCGAATGGGGGGTCGAGCGCATCTACGGGTATCCGGGCGATGGCATTAACGCAACGCTCGGCGCTCTCGACCGCCACCAGGACTCGATCGACTTCATCCAGACCCGTCATGAAGAGATGGCTGCCTTCATGGCCTGCGCCCATGCCAAGTGGACCGGAGAGGTCGGCGTCTGTCTTGCGACCTCGGGGCCAGGGGCAATCCACCTGCTGAACGGTCTCTACGACGCCAAGCTCGATCACCAGCCGGTGCTCGCGATCGTCGGCCAGCAGGCGCAGGCGAGTTTGGGCGGCAGCTATCAGCAGGAGGTTGACCTGGTGTCGCTGTTCAAGGACGTCGCCGCCTACACGGTGTTTGTGACTGACGCCGCCCAGATGCGCCATGCGGTTGACCGCGGGATGCGGATCGCTGCGGGCGAGCGCACCGTGACCTGCATCGTCGTACCGAACGACGTCCAGGGAGAGCAGGCGGTCGAAACACCGCCGCGCGCCCACGGCACGGTCCACTCGGGGGTCGGCTTTGCTCGCGGGCGCGCCCTGCCAACCGAGGTCGACCTGCGCGCCGCCGCCGAGATCCTGAACGCCGGTGAACGCGTGGCGATGCTGATCGGCCAGGGGGCGCTCGGGGCCGAGGCCGAGGTCCGTGACGTCGCCGACGTGCTCGGCGCGGGGATCGCGAAAGCGCTGCTCGGAAAGGCCGCCCTCCCGGACGACCTCCCGTACGTGACCGGCTCGATCGGCCTGCTGGGGACGAAGCCGAGCTGGGATCTGATGCAGGACGCCGACACCCTTCTCGTCGTCGGCTCGAGCTTTCCGTACTCAGAGTTCCTGCCCGAGGAGGGCGCCGTCAAATCGGTGCAGATCGACATCGACCCGAAGATGATCGGGCTGCGCTACCCGATGGACGTCAACCTCGTCGGCGACAGCGCTGAGACGCTCGGGGCTCTGCTGCCGCACCTCGAGCGCAAGCAGGACCGCGCCTGGCGCGAGCGGATCGAGCAGGGAGTCGAGCGCTGGTGGCATCTGATCGAGCAGCGGGCGATGCAGGACGCCGATCCGATCAACCCGCAACGCGTCTTTTGGGAGCTCTCCAGCCGGCTCCCCGACGACGTCATCCTGAGCTCCGACTCCGGCTCGGCGGCGAACTGGTTTGCGCGCGACCTGAAGCTGCGCGACGGAATGATGGCCTCGCTGTCGGGGACCTTGGCGACGATGGGCCCGGGTGTCCCGTACGCGATCGCCGCGAAGTTCACCCATCCCGATCGGCCAGCGATCGCTCTCGTCGGCGATGGCGCGATGCAGATGAACGGTAACGCCGAGTTGCTCACCGTGGCCCGCTATTGGGAGCGCTGGAGCGATCCGCGCCTGATCGTGCTGGTCCTCAACAACGGCGACCTCAACCAGGTCACCTGGGAGCAGCGGGTGATGGAGGGAGATCCGAAGTACGAGGGCAGCCAGGATCTGCCCGATTTCCCCTACGCCCGCTACGCCGAGCTGCTCGGCTTCAGGGGAATCCGAGTCGACGACCCCGACGCGATCGGCCCCGCCTGGGACGAGGCGCTCGCATCGGACCGTCCGGTGGTGCTCGAGGCGATCACCGATCCGAACGTACCTCCGCTGCCGCCGCATATCCACAACGAACAGGCCAAGCAGCTCGCCTCAGCTTTATTCGCGGGCGACCCCGATTCCTGGCAGATCATCAAGCAGTCGTTTGTCGGCAAGCTGCCCGAGTTCCTCGTGCGCGGCTGATGGCGACGCGCGTTTCGGTCGCGGAGCGTGCTGACGGCGATGTCGCAGCGCCGATCGAGACGGTCGACGTGCGCGTCTTCGAGGTCGCGACGGACGCGGAGGAGGCCGACGGAACGCTGGTGTGGAGTTCGACGACCGCGGTCGTCGTTGAGCTCGGCACCGATGTCGCCACCGGGATCGGCTGGACCTACGGGCCGGCGGCGATCGCAGGCCTCGTCCGCGACGAACTCGCTCCGCTGCTGCAGGGCGCCGAGCCGGTCGCCGGTCCGGCCCTGTGGCGAGAGATGACCGAGCGCCTGCGCAACGCCGGGCGCCCCGGGCTGACATCGATGGCAATCGCCGCTTGCGACATTGCCGTCTGGGACCTGCGGGCTCACCTCCTCGGTGTTCCGCTCATCGACCTGCTGGGACGTGCACGCGAGAGCGTCGAGGCCTACGGCTCGGGAGGTTTCACGAATTACACGCCCGACCAGCTTCGCCACCAGATCGAAAGTTGGATCGCGGCTGGTCTCAGCGCGATCAAGATCAAGGTCGGAAGCGATCCCGCGGTCGATCCCGAGCGCGTTGCTCTCGCTCGCGAAGCGGCGGGCCCCGACGTCGCGCTGATGGTCGACGCCAACGGCGCCCACGACCGCAAGCGAGCGCTGGCGGCCGCGGTCGAGTACGCCGGCGCCGGTGTGAGCTGGTTCGAGGAGCCGGTCAGCTCCGATGACCTCGCCGGGCTGCGGCTGCTGCGCGACCATGCCCCCGCTCCGATCGAGGTGGCAGCCGGGGAGTACGGCTATGAGCTGCCCTATTTCCGGCGAATGCTCGAGGCGGGTGCCGTGGACGTCCTCCAGGCCGACGCGACCCGCTGTGCCGGCTTCACCGAGTTCCTGCGGGTCGACGCACTCTGTCGCGCTGCGGGTGTCCCGCTATCGGCGCATTGCGCGCCGACCCTGCACGCCCACGTTGGCTGCGCTTGCGATGCGCTGCGCCACGTCGAGTACTTCCACGACCACGCTCGGGTCGAGCCGCTTCTCTTCGACGGCGCGCTCGCGCCGGTCAACGGCCGGCTCGAGCCCGATCGCCGCCTTCCGGGGATGGGCGTCCACCTGCGTGCCGATGCCGCGCGCTTTGAGGTCGAGGCCGCGTGAGCGCGGTCGATCCTGCCCGCGCAGCGCCCCTGGCGCCGCGATCGGCGATCGGGCCCGGAGGCGGACACGCGACGCTGCGGCCGGATGGCGTCGAGGCGATCGACGTCGTCGGCCTCGCCCGTGATCTCGCTCGTCAGGTCCGCGGCGAAGTCCACTTCGATGCCGGCAATCGCGCCGCCTACTCACACGACAGCTCCAACTACCGCCAGCCGCCGATCGGGGTTGTGCTCCCGCGCGACGCCGACGACATAGTCGCCGCGATCGGCGTCTGTCGCGAGTACGACGCACCTGTCCTGCCGCGCGGCTGCGGCACGAGCCTGGCGGGCCAGAGTTGCAACGTCGCGGTCGTCCTCGACGCCTCCAAACACATGCGGCGGATCGTCGAGATCGACCCGGAGCGACGCACGGCCACGGCCGAGCCGGGGGTGGTGCGCGACCAGCTCGCCAGCGAGTGCGAGCGCCGCTACGGCCTCACGTTCGCGCCCGACACCTCGACGCATGCCTACGCGACGCTCGGCGGAATGGTCGGCAACAACTCCTGCGGCACGCATTCGGTGATGGCTGGGCGTACCGCGGACAACACGGAGAGCCTCGAGGTCCTCACCTACGACGGCGAGCGCCTACGCGTCGGCCTGACCTCGGACGACGAGCTCGAGCGATTGATCGCAGTCGGCGGCCGCACGGGCTACCTGTACGAACGGATGCGCGCCCTGCGTGACCGCTACGGCGATCTCGTTCGCGAGCGTTACCCGGAGATCCCCCGCCGCGTCTCCGGTTACAACCTCGACGAGCTGCTGCCCGAGAGGGGCTTCAACGTCGCCCGTGCCCTCGTCGGGAGCGAGGGAACGCTGGCGACCGTGCTCGAGACGACCCTCAGGCTCGTGCCGAGTCCGCCGAAGCGAGCGCTGCTGGTCGCGGGGTACGAGACGGTGTTCGAGGCTGGCGACCACGTCCCGGAGATCCTGGAGCACGGACCCATTGGCCTGGAGGGGCTCGACGACGTCCTCGCCCAGGACATGAGGCTGCTCGACATGCACGTCGGCGACCTCAGCCTGCTTCCCCGCGGTCGAGGATGGCTGCTGTGCGAGTTCGGAGGCGAGACGATCGAGGAGGCGGTCGACCGGGCGGAGAAGTGCCGCAAGGCCCTGGCGAAATCGAAGACCGCCCCACAGATGGAGGTCTACGATAAGCCCGGTCGCGAACACCGCCTCTGGGATGTGCGCGAGAGCGGGCTTGGGGCGACGGCATATAAGCCGGGCGAGGGCGATCACTGGGAGGGATGGGAGGACGCCGCCGTGCCGCCCGAACGCCTGGGGGACTACCTGCGCGACTTCCGCAGCCTGCTCGGTCGTTACGACTACAAGACCTCGCTCTACGGCCACTTTGGCGACGGCTGCATCCACTGCCGGATCAACTTCGACCTAAAGACCGGAGATGGCCTGCGGCACTGGCGCGCCTTCCTCGACGAGGCCGCCGACCTCGTCTGCGGTTACGGCGGTTCGCTTTCCGGCGAGCATGGCGATGGCCAGTCGAAGGCAGAGCTTCTCGAGCGCATGTACGGGAGCGAGATCGTCGCCGCCTTTCGCGAGCTCAAGCGACTCTGGGACCCGCACAACCGGATGAACCCGCACAAGGTCGTCGACCCGTATCCGATCGCCTCCAACCTGAAGTTCGGTTCCGGCTACGCGCCCGCGGAGCCGCGAACCCATTTCTCCTATGCCGAGGACGGCGGCAGCTTTGCCCATGCGGCGATGCGATGCGTCGGAGCTGGCAAGTGTCGCGACATCTCCAGCGGAACGATGTGCCCGAGCTACATGGTGACGCTCGACGAGCGCCACTCCACCCGGGGCCGCGCTCGCGTGCTCGGCGAGATGCTCGAAGGTGAGGTGATCACCGAAGGCTTTCGCTCGGACGAGGTTGCCGAGGCGCTCGACCTGTGCCTGTCGTGTAAGGGGTGCAAGGGCGACTGCCCGGTCGATGTCGACATGGCGACCTACAAGGCCGAGTTTCTCTCGCGCCACTTCAAGGGCAGGCTCCGCCCACGGGCCGCCTACTCGATGGGCCTGATCATGTTCTGGGCGCGCGCTGGCGCGGCGGATGCCGCGGCTTGTGAACCTGGCGACGCAAACGCCCGGGATCTCGGCCCTCATCAAGCGCGCCGGCGGCCTCACCACCGACCGGCCGATGCCGCAGTTCGCCCCGCAGACCTTCCGCGACTGGTTTGCCGCGCGCAGCACCCCCAACCCGGACGGCGAGCCGGTCGTCCTCTTTGCCGACACCTTCAACAACTACCTGCACCCCGAGCCGATCAAAGCCGCCACCGAGGTCCTCGAAGCGACCGGTCGGCGCGTGATCGTGCCGGCCGAGACGCTCTGCTGCGGACGGCCGCTCTACGACTACGGGATGCTCGACACGGCCAAGCGGCTGTGGGCGCGCAACCTCAAGAGCCTGTCAACGCATGTGCGCGCGGGCGTCTGTGTGGTCGGGGTCGAGCCGAGCTGCGTCGCCGCGTTCCGCGATGAGTTGCCGAACCTGGTCCCGGGGGACGAGGACGCTCGACGCCTTTCATCCGAGGTGCTCACGCTCGCCGAGTTCATCACCCAGCGCACCGGCTGGCAGCCTCCTCGCCTGCACCGGCGGGCGATCGTCCACGGACATTGCCATCAGGACGCGGTGATGGGGATGAACGCTGAACAGCAGCTCTACGAGGCGATGGGGCTCGACTTCGAGCTGCTCGACTCCGGCTGCTGCGGACTCGCCGGTTCGTTCGGCTTCGAGCGCGAGCATCACGAGATCTCGGTCGCCATCGGCGAGCGCCGGCTGCTGCCGGCGGTACGCGAGCTCGATCGGGAGGCGCTCGTAATCGCCGACGGGTTCTCCTGTAAGACGCAGATCGAGCAGCTCACGGACAGGCGCGCGCTGCACACGGCCCAGGTCATCAAGATGGCGATCGATCACGGGCCGGGCGGCGTCCCGGGACCCGAGCCCGAGGCGGCCTACCCGGACATGGTGCTGAGAGGCGTTCGATAGGGTGCGATCGAGGTGAGCCCGAAGCTCAGCCAGCTGTCCTTCCCGTTAGTTCGTCAGGTTCGCGACGCGGATCCGACCGCTCGGGGCGTCGCGGCCCAGAGCCAGCGATCGGCGTCGCTGCGCCCTCGGACGGCGGAGGCCGACGCCGTGGTCAAGTCGATCTGTCCCTTCTGCGCGGTCGGATGCGGTCAGCGCGTCTTCGTCAAGGACGGCGAGGTGACACAGATCGAGGGTGATCCCGACAGCCCGATCTCCCGCGGTCGGCTGTGTCCGAAGGGCGCCGCTTCGCGATCGCTCGTGCACAGCCCGTCGCGCGAGTACCGGGTCAAGTACCGGCCCCCGAATGCCACCGAGTGGCAGGAGCTCGGCCTCGATCAGGCAATGGACATGATCGCCGACAGGGTGATCGCCAGCCGTGCGTCGGGGTGGCAGGCCAAGACCGACGAGGGGGGCAAGCTCAATCGCACGATGGCGATCGGCAGCCTCGGCGGCGCGACCCTCGACAACGAGGAGAACTATCTGATCAAGAAGCTCTTCAGCGCCCTCGGCATCGTCCAGATCGAAAACCAGGCGCGAATATGACACTCCTCCACCGTCCCCAGTTTGGGGACGTCGCTTGGTAGGGGTGGAGCCACCACCTTCCAACAGGACCTGCAGAATTCCGACTGCATAGTCATCCAGGGATCGAACATGGCCGAGTGTCATCCGGTCGGCTTTCAGTGGGTGATGGAGGCCAAGGAGCGCGGCGCGAAGATCATTCACGTCGACCCGCGATTCACGCGGACCAGCGCCCTCGCTGACCTTCATGTTCCGCTGCGCGCCGGGAGCGACATCGCCTTCCTCGGCGGCATCGTCAACTACATCCTCAGCAACGGCCGTGAGTTCCGCGAGTACGTCAAGCACTACACCAACGCGGCGACGATCGTCAGCGACGACTTCCGCGACACCGAGGACCTCGCGGGGCTCTTCAGCGGCTGGGACGCGGATTCCAACAGCTACGACATCGAGTCCTGGCAGTACAAGGACATGGAGGTTTTCGCCTCCGGCGGCAAGCGCGAGGAGGGCGCCGTGTTCGGAGAGAGCGCGCATTACGCGCAGGGAGGCAAGCTCCAGCACGGCAACCCACCGCACTTCGATCTCGAGCTCGAAGATCCGCGCTGCGTCTTTCAGCTACTGAAGCGCCACTTCAGCCGCTACACACCGGAGGTCGTCGCGGAGATCTGCGGCGTCCCGGAGGAGACGTTCCTGGAGGTTGCGGAGTCCCTCTGCGCGAACTCGGGGAGGGAGCGCACCTCGGCCTTCTGCTACGCCGTCGGCTGGACGCAGCACACCGTCGGCGTCCAGTACATCCGTACGGCGGCGATCATCCAGTTGCTTCTCGGCAACATCGGGCGCCCCGGCGGTGGCATCCTCGCGCTGCGAGGACACGCGTCGATCCAGGGGTCGACCGACATTCCGACGCTCTACAACATCCTGCCGGGGTACCTGCCGATGCCCCACCCTCACGCCCATCAGAACCTCCAGGATTACCTGGAGATGAACTCGTCGGACACCGGCTACTGGGGCCACATGGACGCATACACCGTGAGCCTGCTGAAGGCCTGGTGGGGCGACGCGGCGAGCGCGGACAACGACTGGTGCTTTGACTATCTGCCGCGAATCAATGGCAGCCACTCCGCCTATCAGTCCGCGCTGGACATGCTCGACGGCAAGGTGGAGGGCTACTTCCTTCTCGGCGAGAATCCGGCCGTCGGATCCGCCAACTCGCGCCTGCATCGACTCGCGCTCGCCAATCTCGACTGGCTGGTGGTCCGCGATTTCCAGGAGATCGAAAGCGCTGCGTTCTGGCGCGAGGGGCCGGAGATCGAGTCCGGCGAGCTCGTCACCGAGGAGATCGGCACCGAGGTGTTCATGCTCCCGGCCGCCGCTCACGTCGAAAAGGACGGGAGCTTCACCAACACGCAGCGACTCCTGCAATGGCATCACAAGGCGGTTGACCCCCAGGGAGACTGCCGCTCCGATCTGTGGTTCACCTACCACCTCGGGCGCAGGATCCGCGAGAAGCTCGCGTCCTCGACCGAGGAGCGGGACCGTCCCATCCTCGACCTCACGTGGTCCTACCCGACCGAGGGTCCCCACGACGACCCCAGCGCCGAGGCCATCCTCCGCGAGATCGGTGGCGTCGACCTCGAGCAGGATGCCGCCCTCGACGGCTACACCGCCCTCAAGGCCGATGGATCCACCGCCTGCGGCTGTTGGATCTACAGCGGCTGTTACGCCGACGAGGTCAACCAGACGGCGCGGCGCAAGCCCGGCTCGGAGCAGAGCTGGGTGGCGCCGGAGTGGGCTTGGGCGTGGCCGGCAAACCGGCGGATCATCTACAACCGAGCTTCGGCCGATCCCGATGGAAAGCCGTGGTCGGAGCGAAAGAAGTACGTCTGGTGGGATGCCGAGGCGGGCGAGTGGACAGGCGCGGATGTGCCCGACTTCAAGAAGGACAAGGCGCCCGACTACGTGCCCGACGATGACGCCGAGGCGGAGATGGCCCTGCGGGGGGATGAGCCGTTCATCATGCAGGCGGACGGTCGTGGCTGGTTGTTCGTCCCCTCGGGGCTCACCGATGGGCCATTTCCGACCCACTACGAGCCGCACGAGTCGCCGTTTCGCAACGCGCTTTACGACCAGCAGTCAAACCCAGGCCGCGAGCAGTTTCCGCGGAGCGATAACGCTTACAACCCAACCGCTGGCCAGCCCGGGGCCGAGGTGTTCCCCTATGTGGTCACCAGCTATCGCCTGACCGAGCACCACACGGCCGGGGCGATGACCCGCACGATCCCCCACCTGAACGAACTCCAGCCGGAGATGTTCTGCGAGATCAGCCCAGAGCACGCGGCTGAGCGAGGACTCGAGCATCTCGGCTGGGCGACGATCGTCACCTCGAGAACCGCGATCGAGGCACGCGTTCTGGTGACCGAGCGGATCAAGCCCCTGCAGGTCCAGGGGCGCGTCGTTCATCAGGTCGGCCTCCCCTACCACTGGGGGTTTCGCGGGATGTCGAAGGGAGATTCCGCGAACGACCTGTTCGCCATCGTCCTCGACCCGAACGTTCATATCCAGGAGGTCAAGGCGGCGAGCTGCGACATCGTCCCAGGGCGTCGCCCGCGCGGCGCCGACCTGCCCAAATTCGTGGCCCGCTATCGCGAGCGAGCCGGCTCGCAGGAGTCCTGATGGGCACTGAGACTGAGCAACAGCGGGTCGGCTTCTTCACCGACACGAGCGTCTGCATCGGCTGCAAGGCCTGCGAGGTTGCGTGTAAGGAGTGGAACGACGTCCCCGCCGAAAGCGACGGGTTGAGCGGAAACTCCTACGACAACAGCCTCGACCTCGGCGCCAATCGTTGGCGGCACGTCGCGTTCATCGAGCAGAAGATCGAGGTGGGTGGCGTCTCGCACGCAGCTCCCGATTCGTGGGTCGAGGAGGCCTCGCGACAACAGCTCGTTGAGCAGGGGCTGCCGGCGCACAGCGACGACGAGGGCTTCCGCTGGCTGATGAGTTCCGATGTCTGCAAGCACTGCACCGAGGCGGGGTGCCTCGACGGCTGTCCCACCGGCTCGATCTTTCGCACCGAGTTCGGCACGGTCGTGGTTCAGGAGGACATCTGTAACGGCTGTGGCTACTGCATCGTCGCCTGTCCGTTCGGGGTCCTCGACCAGCGTCCTGACGATGGCCGCGTGTGGAAGTGCACTCTCTGCTACGACCGCCTCAAGGACGACATGGAGCCCGCCTGCGCGCAAGCGTGTCCGACCGACTCGATCCAGTTCGGCGAGCTTGACGTCCTGCGCGAGCGCGCCGCCGAGCGGGTGGAGCGGCTGCATGAGCGCGGGGCGGCGGACGCCAGGTTGTACGGCGCCGACGAGGATGACGGTGTCGGCGGGTTCGGCGCCTTCTTCCTCCTGCTCGACGAGCCCGAGACCTACGGTTTGCCTCCCGACCCGGTCGTTCCCACCAGACACCTGGGCGAGACCTGGCGCATCGCGGGCGCGGCGGGCTTGGCCCTCGTCGCCGGTACGGTCGCCGCCTTCATCGGAGGCACGAAGCGGTGAGCGAGCGGGGGAGTGGGCGCGGTGCGAAGGAGCAGCGAATGGTTCCCAACGACCGCCCACGCAGCTATTACGGGCGACCGGTCGTCAAGGAGCCCGTCTGGACCTGGGAGATCCCCATCTATTTCTTCACCGGAGGCATGGCTGGAGCCTCGGCAACGCTCGCCTACGTCGCTCAGCTGAGTGGCAATCAGACGCTCGCCAAGCGCGCGTGGCAGCTCGCCTTTGCCGGCGCCGGCGTCAGTCCAGTGCTGCTCATCTCCGATCTCGGCCGGCCGGAGCGGTTTTTCAACATGCTGCGCGTCTTCAAGGTGACCTCGCCGATGAGCGTCGGATCGTGGATCCTGGCGGCCAACGGTGGTCTCATCTCCTTGGCCACGCTGGCCGCGATGCGATCGCGGCCCGGACCGGTGCTTCGCCTGGCCAGTCCGGCAGCGGCAGTTGCGGGCCCCGCGCTCTCGACCTACACCGCCGTCCTCATCGCCAACAGCGCGATTCCCGCCTGGAGTGAGGCGCGTAGGCACCTGCCGTTCATCTTCGCGGCGGGGTCGGCTGCAAGTGCCGGAGCAGGCGCCTCACTGCTGACGCCGGCCAGCAGCGCCGGTCCGGCCCGCCGGCTGGCGATCGGCGGCGCGCTCGTCGAGCTCGTCGCCGGGCAGATGATGGAGCGCAGCACAGGCGACGCAGGCAAGCCGTATAGGGCGGGCGACTCCGGGCGAGTGATCAAGGTTGCGAAGGGTTTGACCGCAGCTGGCGCCGGGTTGATGGCGTACGGCTCGAGGCGCCGAAGCGCCGCGGTTGCCGGCGCCGGCTCGTGCTCGCGGGTGCTGCCTGCGAGCGCTGGGGCATTTACCGGGCGGGCTTTGCGTCGGCCGCGGACCCCGACTACACGGTGCGGTCGCAGCGGGCCCGGCTCAGCGCTTCGGCTGAGGCCCCGGAGTTGGCGGACCGGCCGACGGGCAGCCCGGCCCTTCGCCAGGCCTGAAAGCCGCCGACGATGTCCGTTGCGTCCAGCCCGAAACGACGCAGGGTCGCGGCTGCAAGGCTCGACTGAAAGCCCTCGTTGCAGATCAGTGCCAGCCGCCGGTTCGGTGTCGCGAGCTCTGGGATCGAGTCCGAGGACGACGGATCCAAGCGCCACTCGAGCACGTTGCGTGGCACGATCCAGGCTCCCGGGATCGTGCCATCGGCCGCCACCTGGAGCGCATCGCGAATGTCGATGATTGCGACCTCTGGATCCTTCGCCGCCTCCTGCGGATCGAGTCGGCTCAGACCTGTGCGGGCCTCGGCCAGAAGGTCATCAACGCTGATTGCGGCGGCCTCGGTCACCTGAGCTCGATCTCGCCGGCCGTGCCATCGACGACGCGGCCGATCCGCCATCCGGGCAGCGAACCGGCGGCTGCCTCGTCAATGGCGATGAGCAACCCACCCGAGGTCATGGCGTCCGTCGCCAGTGTGCGGACCGGCTCCGAGACGTTGTCGCCGTAGCGCACGAACGCCTCGGCCTGTTCGCGGTTGCGACGACTCCCGCCTGCGATTGCATCCGGGTTCTCGGCGAGACCCAAGACACCCTCGATCGCGGGAATTGCAGCCGCCTCGACCGTCGCCCCGACGCCACTGGCCAGGCAGATCTCCTGCAGGTGGCCGAGGAGGCCGAAGCCGGTCACGTCCGTCGCGGCGTGAGCGCCGGCGGCAACGGCGGCGCGGGATGCGTCCGCGTTGAGCGTGCACATGACGCCGATCGCGCGATCGATGACCGCCGCGTCCGTCAGATCGCGCTTGGCTGCGGTCGTCGCGAGCCCTGAGCCGAGCGGTTTCGTCAGCACGAGGACGTCACCTGGCCGAGCCCCGGCATTGGTCAGCATCCGCTCCGGGTCGACCAGTCCAGTCACGGCCAGCCCGTACTTGGGCTCGGGGTCGTCGATCGAGTGTCCGCCACCGATCTGCGCCCCGGCGCCGGCGACGATCTCCGCGCCTCCAGCGAGGATCTCACGCAACACGCCGCTGTCGAGTCCGTCGACGGGGAACGCGACGAGGTTGAGGGCGAGTACGGGAGTGGCGCCCATCGCATAGATATCCGACAGGGCGTTGGCGGCGGCGATGCGGCCGAAGTCGCGCGGATCGTCGACGATCGGGGTGAAGAAGTCCGCCGTGTGGACCAGTGCCTGCCTGTCGTTGATCCGATACACGGCGGCGTCGTCTGCGGTATGCGATCCGACCAGCAGCGCCGGGTCCGGAGCGCTCTGCGGGAGGTCGGCGAGAATCGCCTGCAGCCGGTCCCGCGGGATCTTGCAGGCGCATCCGGCCCCGTGCGCAAGCGAGGTCAGACGCGGGGATGAGGCGGTTGGCTCGATGCCAGCGAAGATACCCTGGGGCGATGGCCGTCAACCGGGATTCGTCCGCGCCAAATGCGACGGGCGCTCGGACGGAGACTCTGCGCCGGGCCCTGCGTGAGCTGCCCGCGGTCGAGCAGCTCGCCGATCGGGTGGGGGGCCCGCGACCAGCCGCTCTTGCAGCCGCGCGCACCGAGATCGCGGCGTTGCGAAAGCGTCTGGAGGCGGGAGACGCAATCGAGGTCGACCATGAGCAGCTGCGGTGTTCGGTCGCCGAGCGGGTCGCACGGCTGGCGGCTGGATCGCTGCGCCCGGTGATCAATGCGACCGGGGTGATCCTGCACACGAATCTCGGGAGGGCCCCGCTTGCACCGGAGGTAGCCGATGCGGTGGCGAGGATCGGCGCGTCCTACGCCAATCTCGAGTACGACCTCGACAGCGGCACTCGGGGTAGTCGCCACTCGCACGTGGACCACCTGTTGGCGGACCTGACCAGCGCGGAGGCCGCGTTCGCGGTCAACAACAACGCGGCCGCGGTGATGCTCGCCGTAGCCGCGCTCGCCGGCGGCGGCGAGGTCATCGTCGGTCGCGACCAGTTGGTCGAGATCGGCGGGTCCTTTCGGATTCCCGAGATCCTCGCTCACTCGGGCGTCAGGCTGGTCGAGGTTGGAACCACCAACCGCACCCGGGTGGGCGACTATGCCGCGGCGATCTGCGAACGCACGACGGCGCTGATGCGCGTCCACCAGTCCAACTTCCGCACCGTTGGATTTACCGAAACGCCGTCGATCGAGGAGCTATGCACGCTCGCAAGCGGCCATGGGATCGCCGTTATCGACGACCTGGGCTCCGGCGCGATCGACCCCATCGGCGACGAGCCCGTGGTCGCGGCCTCAGTCCGCGCCGGGAGCACGATCGCCTGCTTTTCGGCCGACAAGCTGCTCGGAGGGCCGCAGGCCGGGGTGTTGGCCGGCCGCCGCGACGCGGTCGAGCGATGCCGCCACCATCCCCTTGCGCGGGCGGTGCGGATCGACAAGCTGCAGCTGGCTGCGCTCGAGGCGACACTGCGTCTTCGACGTGACCATGGACCCGAGGCCGTACCGGTTGCGGCGATGCTCTCCACGACGGCCGCTGAGCTCACGGCCCGGGCCGCCGTGATGGCGGACTTGATCGGGTCCCCAGCGCGGGTCGAGCAAGGCATCTCCCGTGCCGGTGGCGGCACGTTGCCAACCCTCGAGCTGCCGGGGCCGGTCTGCATGGTCGACCCGGGCCCGGCTGGGGCGGAGGCTCTGATCGCAACCCTGCGCAATGCGGCGACCCCGGTAATCGCGCGGATCGTCGACGGTCTCGTCGTCCTCGATCCGCGTGCGATGGACGACGCGCAGGCCCGGATCGCTGGCCAGGCCGTGAGAGCCGCCCTTGGCTGAGCGGCCCGTCGCGGGCCCAGGTCTGACCCTCGGAACCGCAGGACACATTGACCACGGGAAGACCCAGCTCGTCGCCGCACTGACGGGCGTCGATACCGACCGGCTCGAGGAGGAGCGTCGCCGTGGGATCTCGATCGAGCTCGGCTTTGCCGAGCTCACGCTCCCCGACGGGACCTCAGTCGGAGTCGTCGATGTTCCCGGGCATGAGCGTCTCGTTCGCAGCATGGTCGCCGGGGCTGGTGGCATCGACTTCTTCCTCCTCGTGGTTGCCGCCGACGACGGCGTCATGCCCCAGACGATCGAGCACCTAAAGGTGCTCACGGCCCTCGGGGTCGAGCGCGGAGTGATCGTCTTGAGCAAGATCGACCTCGTGGATGAGAGGATGCGCACCCTCGCCGGCGAGGAGGTGCGCGAGCTGCTTCCCGGAACACCGGTGGTCGAAGCCAGCTGCCAAACCGGCGAAGGGCTCGGCCGGCTGCGTCAGGTGATCGCCACGCTGGCCGCGGAGCTTCAAGGCGCGGGGGACGGTCCCTCTCGGCTTCGGCCGACCGCGGACGGTCTCCTGCACGTCGACCGCTCCTTCACGATCGCCGGGGCTGGAACCGTGGTCACCGGGACGGTGGCCGAAGGGACGATCAGCGTGGGGGAGCAGGTCAGCATCCTTCCCGGCGACCGAACTGCGCGGGTGCGATCGATTCAGGTCCACGGCCGCGACGTCGCCGCGGCGGGGCGAGGCCGCCGAGCCGCCCTCAATCTCGCGGGGGTCGGTCGCGAGCAGGCGCCACGGGGATCGGTGATCAGCACTAGAGCCGATTGGCCGCGGGCCAGCTTTCGGCTTGACGTAAGGCTCATGGGCGAGCTCGAGACCGCGGATCGACTTCCGCGCCGGCTCCAGGTTCATCACGGCACCCGTGACGTCGCGGCGAGCCTCGTGCCGCTCGGCGAGGGTCTGGCGCAACTCAGGCTCGAGGCGCCGCTCATGGCGTGCGCGGGCGATCGTGTGGTTCTGCGCTCGATCGCGCCGCCGGGCACTCTGGGGGGTGCCGAGGTGCTCGATCCTCGCCCACGCCGCCATGGGCGCGGGCCACGGTCTGAGCGACTGCGCTTGCTCGAGGAGGGAACGCCCGCGCAGATACTCGCTGACGTTGTCGCCGATGCTCCCAGCGGCCTCTCAAGCGAACCCGCCGACTGGCGTACCGAGCCCCTGATTGCCTACGCGCTCGCACGGCACCCGCCGGCTGCCTGGCTGGAGGCGCTGGCAGAGCTGCAGCGGCTTGGGACGATTCGGATCAAGAACGGATTGATCCTGCCGCCGACCGCTTCCGACGCGGACCAGGAACCGGTGCAGCCCTCGCCGGAGCGAGACCGTCAGGCGGAGCGGCTGCTCGGCCTGATCCGCGCCGACGGGACCGAGCCGCGAGCCCCGCAGACGCTCGCGGATGAGCTCGGCATGAGTCGGGCGACGGTCGTGGCGTTGCTCGACGGGCTCGTTGCGGCGGGCAGGCTCGTGCGAGTTGGCCGGGATATCTACTACGAGCCGCAGCGTCTGAGGCTGATCGTCGAACTGGCTGGAGAGTTGGCTCGGCGGCAGGGATCGATCTCGCTGGGGGAGCTGCGCGATGCCCTCCATACGAGCCGTAAGTACTCCCAGGCGATCCTCGAGCACCTTGACCAGGCCGGGGTCACTGTCCGGCATGGCGATCGCCATGTGGCGCGTCGCGCCACCGCGTAGCCCGTAGCCTTGGCCCTCTCCTGGGGCGGCAGGGGTCTGGTGGCCCGCCTGGTCTTCAAAACCAGTAGGGCGGCGCAGCTCGTCGCTTGGAAGGTTCGATTCCTTCGCCGCCTCGTCACGGCGCGGTCGGCATATATCTGCAGAAATGCAGATATATTTCGGTGCGATGTCGTTTCGCCGTTCATTGGCGTTGCTCGGCGCCGCCGCCGTTCTCGGCGTTGTCGCGGCGCCCGCGCAGGCCACACAGGCCACGCAGGCCACGCAGGCCCCGCAGGCCCACATCACCTCCGAGAAGCGGATCGGTCCGCGCTGGATCGAGCTGACGATCTCGACCTCGGCCTTCACCGAGCCGACGAAGGTGGACGTCGACCTGCCGACGGGCTATGCGACTCATCCCAAGCGGCGCTGGCCGGTGACCTACTTCCTGGCCGGGACGATGAACACGTACCGCAGCTTCAACACGTTCGTGGACGGCATCGGCCTCACGAAGGACTATCCGTCGATCCTCGTCTCGCCCAACGGCGACAGCGGCTACTGGAGCGACTGGTTCAACGGCGGAGCGTTTGGGCCGCCGATGTATGAGACCTACGTTGCCGACCAGCTGATCCCGCTGATCGACGCCCGTTTCCGGACCATCGCCAAGCGTTCGAAGCGAGCCGTGATGGGCGTGTCGATGGGCGGCTACGGGTCGATGATGATGGCCGCCCGCCACCCCGACCTGTTCTCCGCCGCTGCATCGATCTCCGGCGCTGTCGACAGCAACCTCCCCGCCAACGGGGCCGTGCTGTCGGCGAGCCCGACTTTCCAGGGCGCGCAGGCGGACGCGATCTACGGCCCGCGGGCGACCGAGGAGGTCCGCTGGCGCGGGCACAACCCGACGGATCTCGCCGACAACCTGGGTGGCCTCGACCTTCAGGTCCGCAGCGCCAACGGGGTTCCGAACCCGGGGATCGGCGAGGACCCGGCGTCGGCCGACAGCGTTTCGTGTGTCGTCGAGGGCGGCGTGTACATGGCCAGCGTCGACCTGCACAACACGCTCGATGCGCTGGGCATCCCGCATCTCTGGGACGACTACGGCCCCGGCTGCCACACGAAGGCCAACTTCACCCGCGAGCTCGCGGACACGTTCGCGGTGTTCACGAAGGACTTCGCCAATCCGGCGCCCCGGCCGAGGTCGTTCAACTACGAGTCGATCGAGCCGAGCTTCAACATCTATGGCTGGCACGTGAAGGCTGACCCGAGCCGTTCGCTGGAGTTCCTGCAGCTTCGCGACGTCAGCCGCAAGGGCCTCACGGTGATCGGCTCCGGGACCACGAAGATCACCACGCCCCGCTGGTTTGGAGGACACCGTCGCCACCTCACGGTCGACCTCGGTCCGGCGGACACCGAGCAGCAGTACACGTCGGGCGCGACGACGGCTCAGGTCAGCCGGACGATCACCTTCCGCCGGTAACGTCTTCGGCGGGATGTTCGGGAGAAAGACCCTCGAGACCTCGGACACGACCACCCGGCGCTAGGGGTGGCCAAGGGCGACAGAGAGCGATTGCGGGCGGAGCGGCTCGCGGCGGAGCAGGCGACGGCGCGCGAGACGCGGCAGCGCTTGATCATCGGCTATGTCGTGGCCGGCGCGCTGGGTCTCGCTCTCGTCGTCGGCGTCGTCATCGTGATCGTCGGTGGAGGGGGGAGCTCCACGAACGACGAGAACTTCCCCGCGAACGCCCATATCCAGGCACAGAGCGGCTCCACCAACGGCGTCGCGCCCGACGCGCGCGAGGGCACACCGCCGCCACCGGTTCAGCAGGGCGACCTGCAGGCCGCGGCGCAGGCGGCCGGCTGCGAGCTGCAACTTGACCTGCCCGACGAGGGCCACACGCATCTGCAGCCGTCGGATCCCGTGCCCGACTACGGCACCAACCCACCGACGTCCGGCGATCACATCGTGCCCCCGCTCCAGCAGGCCGACGGCGCCTACTCCGAGTTTCCGCAGCCGGTTCGCTTCGTCCACTCACTCGAGCACGGCCGCATCGAGATCCAGTACGCGCCGGATCTCCCCAAGAAGGACCAGCTCGCCCTCAAGGGCGTCTTCGACGCGAGCCCGCCCGGGATGCTGCTCTTCCCGAACCCGCAGATGCCCTACGAGGTGGCCACGACCGCGTGGACGCAGCTGATGGGCTGCCAGACCTACGAGGGCGCGGCGACACTGGACGCGATCCGCGACTTTCGCGACGCCTACCGCGGCCAGGGCCCCGAGCCCGTCGCTCTCGACCTCTCGGGCTAGCTCGCCGGCGCCTCGCCGAACTCAATGCGCTCGGCGGCGCTGATCGGCGCCGGCGTGAGCGCCGCCGCGCCGATGACGAGGACGAAGGCCGCGATTCGCAGGGCGGCCTCCGCGGGCTCGTCGGGAAACGGCTCCTGGAACACGAGCGGGCCCGCCGCGATCGTCAGCGCGTTGGCGGCGACGCTCGTCAGCGCGATCACCGGCACGGCCTTGCCGATCTGCAGGCTGCGGGCCGAGACGACGAGCCCGACGATCGAGGCGATCAGGATCAGCAGCGCCAGCGGGCTGAGGACGATCGCGGTCCATGCCGAATCACCCAGCTCGCCCGACAGGGCCTTGATCGACGTGTCCGAGGCGGCCCAGAACAGGCCGGCGGAGACACCGAGCATCACGCCCTCGCGCAGGCGCCCGCGCGCGAGGACCGCGACGGCGACGGCGGCGCAGCTGACGATCGCAAGGAAGACCACGAGGTGGCTCGTCTCGTAGTCGGAGTGGCTCTCATTGCCGGCCCCCTCGAGCGTCGCGGCGAGGAAGGCGAGTCCGAGCGCGGCGAGGCCGACGCCGATCCACTCGCGTCGCGTGACCTCGTGCGCGAACAGCCTGTCGGCCGTGACGGTCAGCAGCACGAGGCCGCCTGCGATCACCGACTGCACGAGCGAAATCGGCGCGAGCGCCAACGCGCCGACGTGCAGTCCCCAGCCGCCCATCGCGATAACCAGGCCCAGGTTGTAGGTCGGGGAGCGAAAGAGCTGGAGCGAGCTTCGGATCGGCGCGCTCATCTCGACCTCGGGCGACGCCACGGCGCCGCGCTGCTTGAAGAGGAAGCCGAGCACCGACGCGAACGCCGTCGCCAGCGCCAGCAGCAGCCCGATCTCGACGGAGAGGCTCAGCGGACCCGCTCAGGCGGCGGCGCCCGGGCTCGGACCGTCGGAGTCGGCGTCCGTCGCGGGCTCGTGCGGCCGCAGTTCGACGTCGAGCTGGATCGCGCGGATCGCGTGCTCGTCCGGGAGCTTCGAGAGAACCTCGTTGATGATCGCGTGGATCTCGCGCTCGTCGTGGCCGAAGTCGTCGAGCAGGCTCCGCAGCGCGGTATGCGTGATCTTCAGCTGCGCCGGGGTGAGCTCGAGGTGGTAGTTGATCGACTCCACGGCTCGAAGTATGACCGCGAATCAGATCGCTACGGTGATGGACGTGGCGGGGGAAGTCGCAATTGAGACCAGTCAGCTGCGCAAGTCCTTCGGGGACGTCGACGCGCTCTGCGGGATCGACCTGCAGGTCGAGGCGGGAACCGTGCTCGGATTGCTCGGGCCCAACGGCGCCGGCAAGACCACCGCGGTGCGGATCCTGACGACGCTGCTGCCGCCATCGGGCGGCAGCGCGCGCGTCGACGGCCTCGACGTCGTCGCCGACGCGGCTGCGCTGCGTGCGCGCATCGGGCTCGCGGGCCAGTACGCCGCCGTCGACGAGAACCTCACCGGCTTCGAGAACCTCGACATGGTGGGGAGGCTCTACCACCTCGGCAAACAGCCCTCCCGTGATCGCGCGCGCGAGCTGCTCGAGCGCTTCGAGCTCGACGAGGCCGGCGACCGCCTGGCCAAGACCTACTCCGGCGGCATGCGCCGCCGGCTCGATCTCGCGGCGGCGCTCGTCGCCCGCCCGCCGGTGCTCTTCCTCGACGAGCCGACCACCGGCCTCGACCCGCGCAGCCGCCTTGGCCTGTGGGAGGTGATCGAGGCGCGCGTTGCGGCCGGGACGACGGTGCTGCTCACGACTCAATATCTGGACGAGGCCGACCGCCTGGCCGATCGGATCGCGGTGATCGACCACGGCGCCCTGATCGCCGAGGGCAGTTCGGACGAGCTCAAGGACAAGGTCGGCGGCGAGCGCCTGGAGCTGAGGCTCGACGATCCCTCGCAGTGCGCTGACGCGATGGCCATCCTCGCCGAGCTCAGCGACGACGCACCGTGGAACGACGACGGCACGGTCGCGATCAGCGTTCGCGAGCATCGCGGCGCGATCGCCGAGGCCGTTCGCCGGCTCGACAGACGCGGGATCGGGATCGACGACATCGCGATTCGCCGGCCGACGCTCGACGACGTCTTCCTCAGCCTCACCGGCAAACCGCCGGAGCCCGAGGAGAGCGATGGCACCGGCGAGCATGAGGAGGTGGGGGTCTCATAGGCGGCGCGCGCTACGCAATCTCGGACACGCTCGTGCTTGCGACCCGGTCCCTGCGCCGGATTCCCCGCAACCCCGACCTGCTGACCGCTTACACGGTCCAGCCGGTCATGTTCACGGTGCTGTTCGTCGTCGTCTTCGGCGGGGCGATCGCCACGCCCGGATACGACAATTACGCCGAGTTCCTGATCCCGGGGATCATCGTCCAGCAGATGTCGTTCGGCGGCTTTGCCACGGCCCTCGGCTTGGTCGAAGACTTAAAGAAGGGCCTCGTCGACCGCTTCCGCTCGCTGCCGATGTCACGGCTGGCGGTGCTCACCGGGCGCACCCTGTCCGACATCGCGATGAACGCGCTCGCGCTAACGGTGATGGTCATCGTCGGCTACATCGCCGGCTTCTCGTTCACCACCTCGGTGCCCGAGGTGGCCGGTGGCATCGCGCTCTGCCTGCTGATCGGCTACACGTTCTCGTGGGTGTTCGCGTGCGTTGGCCTCTACGCCTCAACGCCGGAGGCGGCAAACGCGTTCGGCTTCATCGCGATCTTCCCGCTCACCTTCGCCTCCTCGGCGTTCGTCCCGCCGGAGACGTTCCCCGCCTGGCTGCAGACCTTCGCCACCGACATCAACCCGTTCTCGATCATGGTCGACGCCGTCCGGTCGCTGTTCGTCGGAAGCCCCGCCGGCAACGACGTGTGGGGCTCGGTTGTGTGGTGTGTCGGCCTCATCGCCGTCTTCGGCACCCTCGCGGTCAGGCGCTATCGGACCGCAGTTCTCGCTTAACGACTTCGCGCGGCGACGCGGTCGCGAGGTACGCAGCCGATCAGGATCAGCGACGAAGCCGACGATCGCGCCGACGCCGGGGCGCTCATCGAGGGCGATCACGCCGAGGGCGAGGGCGACGACTGGCGCGACGTAGGTGATGACCGACGAGCGGCTCGGGCCCACCTCGGCGTTGAGCGCGCCGAAGAGGACGAATGCCGTTGCGGTGCAGAAGACCGCGAGAACGACGATCGCGACCACCGCCTCGCTCGGCACCGTCTCCGAGGGCGTGTTGGTCAGCGCGAAGGGAGCCAGCACGAGCGCCGCGATCGTCAGCGCGCCGAACATGATCGCCCGCGGATCGACCTTGCCCAGGCCGAGCTTGAGGACCATCGGCCCGCCCGCGTATCCGCATGCGGCGATCAGGATCGCCACGGCGCCGAGCAGTTCATCCTGGTCACCCGCGACGTCAAGGCCGACGAGCGCGATGACGCCGCCGAAGCCGACGAACAGGCCGGCGAGCCGGCTGCCCGTCGGCCGCTCGGAGGGGTCGAACCGCAGCGTGAGGACGGCGACGATCAGCGGCACCGCCGCGATCAGGATGGCCGCGAGCGACGACGACACGTGCTGCTCGCCGAAGCCGATCAGCGGGAACGGGATCGCGATCTCGGCCACCGCGTAGAACGCGAGCGGGCGCCAGTAGGCGGGAAGCCCTCGCAACAGGCCGAGGCGCCAGCAGAGCACGCCCAGCAGCACCGCCGCGATCGTCACTCGCGACCAGGCCAAGAAGACCGGCGGCACGCCGTCGTCGACGGCGATCTTGATGAAGTAGTACGGGATCCCCCAGAGGACCGAGACGGCCCCGAAGAAGGCCCAGGCCCGGGCGCTCAACGCCTGCCGCCGGTGTCTAGCTGGCGTCCCAGGTTGTGCTCAGCACGCAGGTGTCGACCTTGTGTCCGTTCTTGATCACGCGCGTCCTCTTCTCGTACGTGCCGCTCCAGCTGGCGTTGTCGGCGTTCAGCGAGCCGGCGATGATGAAGGTGTCCTTGAGCACGTAGCCATCGTCCTGCGTCGTCTTGCTCTTGCGCTTGTCCGAGAACTCGCCTGGATCCGACGTGTCGAAGCGGCGGAAGGTCGCGGCCTCGATATTCAGGGTTCCCTGCTGGCATTGCGCCTTGGTCTTGGCGATCTTGAACGCGGTCGCGTTGCCGGGGCTGGCGACGACCAGCTTCACCTTGATCCCCTCAGCGGTGGTCCCGACGTAGGCGGTGTCCCCCGGCGCCGCGCTCGCACCCGTGGCCACCAACACGGCGACTGACGCCGCCATTGCGCAGCCCCTGCGGATTGTCACTCTCATCCGACCTGCTCCCTTTTTCGTCGTCAGGCGCGAACGCTGGGTGCGTCGGGCTGCTTGCCCTCGGCCGCCACGGCTTCCGCCGCCTCGGCCAGCTCGGCGATCGACGCCTCGATCCCCGCCGCGATCGCGTCGACGTCGTCGATCGCGTCGTAATCGGCGAGCAGGCCGAAATTGATTCCACCGTTGTAACTCATGATCGCCACGAAAAGAGCTTGCTCGGGTGGCAGAAATCCAACGGGGAAGATGTCCTCGAGCTCGCGGCCCAGCACGTAGAGCGGGATCTGCGGGCCGGGAACGTTCGTGACGACGAGGTTGAAGAGCCGGGTCGAGAAGTTGACCCGCGCGGCCTGCGCGAGCAGCGTCGGCGGGGCGAAGTCGTTGAAGCGCGAGATCACCTCGGCACCGAGAGCCTGCTTTGACTCCTTGATGCCCTCCATCCCGCGCCGGCACAGCTCGAGGCGCTTGACCGGGTCCTCCACGTAAACGGGAATCGGGCCGCGCACGGCCGCGATCTGGTTACCGAGGTGGCCCTGCTGATCTGAGGTGCGGATCGACACCGGGACCTGGGCGCGGAGCTCCATGCCCTCCGTCTTGATGCCGCGGCTCAGCAGCCAGCGCCTCATCGCGCCGCTGACCACCGCGAGCACGACGTCGTTGACGGTGCCGCCGAGCACACCCTTGATCCGCTTGAACTGCGCCAGGTCGGCGCGCACCCACTCGTAGCGGCGGTGCGAGCCGATCTTGACGTTGAGCGGCACCTTCGGCGCCGGATTCGCGAAGTTCCAGCCGACCTCGCCAAGCGCCTCGGCCGCCTCGGTCGCCTGATGGAGGGTCTCGCGCGGATGCTCGACCGCACGCTCGAGGCGGCGCAGGAAGCGGATCGGCGAGCGTGCCACCGCCTCGGCGTCACGAGCCAGAAGCGCCGCGGGCGAGGGCTCGGGGCTCGCGATCCACTCGTGATCGTCGTCGTGCGGCTCGGGCACGGGCTTGACGTCGAAGAGGACGGTCGCGATGTCGACGCCCGAGACGCCATCGACCAGCGCGTGGTGGGTCTTGGTGACGAAGGCGAACCGCTTGCGCGTCAGCCCCTGGACCATCCACAGCTCCCATAGGGGCTTGTCACGGTCGAGCTGCTGTGAGAAGACGCGCGCGGCCATGTTGCGCAACTGCTCCTCGGAGCCGGGCGACGGCAGCGCTGAGTGGCGCACGTGGTACTCGAGGTTGAAGCCCGGATCGTCGATCCAAAATGGCCGGCCGGTCGGGACCGGGGGATAGGCGAGCTTCTGGCGAAACCGCGGGACGAGGTGCAGCCGCGAGCGGACGTGCTCCAGCAGGTCCTCATAGCTCGGCGGCGGCCCTTCGAAGATGCAGATCCCGCCGACGTGCATGTGCGACGCCGAGCTCTCGTTGGTGAGGAACGAGACGTCGAGCGCGGACAGGCGGTCCATATGCGCGTTCGCCATGCGCCTAACTTACCCACCGATGCATCGCCTCGCCACCGCCCTCCTCGTCTGCACGGTCCTCCTCGGCTGCGGCGACTCCGAAACCTCGGCGGGCGCGGCGCAGAGCGCATTTGACGGCGAGCGCGCCTTCCACGACCTTGCCGCGCAGGTTCACCTCGGGCCACGCCCGAGCGGGACCCGCGCCGCGCACCAGGCGGAGCGGCTGATCCGCCGTGGCCTCAAGCGCGCGGGAGCGCAGGACATCCGCGTCCAGCGCCCCTATCGCAACGTCGTCGCGACGATCCCGGGCTCCCAGCCGGGGACGGTCGTGGTCGGCGCCCATTACGACACCAAGAGCGGCATCCCGCACTTCGTCGGCGCCAACGACGGCGCCTCGGGCGTCGCCGTCTTGCTCGAGCTCGCGCGCACCCTGCCGCAACCGCTGCCCGGGCCTTCGGTCCAGCTCGCCTTCTTCGACGCCGAGGAGGCGCGCGGAAACAACTTCGAAGCCGACGGCGATCGCGGCAGCCGCCAGTACGTCAAGTACGCCCGGACCGGTAAGCAGGGCTCCGCTCCGCTCGACGAGATCAAGGCGATGGTCCTCTTCGACATGATCGGCGACTGCAACCTCAAGGTTCCGCTCGAGGCCAACTCGAGCCCCGACCTCTACCGCCTCTTCGCAAGCGCGGCCGCATCGATTCACGACGGGCGACCGCGCCCCCTTCACCGGCCAGACCTTCCCCGTCGGCGACGACCACACGCCGTTCCTCGAAGCGGGAATCCCCGCGCTCGACCTGATCGACTTCGACTACGGGCCCGGCGGCGCGCCCGGTGCCTACTGGCACACCTCCCAGGACACCCTCGACAAGGTCTGCGCCAAGAGCCTCGACGCGATGGGCGACGCGGCGCTGGTCGCGATCCCTGAGATTCGGTAGGGGCTGACGCCGGGGCGTTTGCCCTGATGCCGGCCGGGTCGGGGCTGGGTAGGGGTGAGCGGGTGGGAGTTTCGTGACGTTTGCCCGCCTTCCGCGCGCCGCCACCTCGTACGGTGTCCCGCGCTCCGCCCTATAGCGCGGCACGAGGGACACCCTCTCCCGATGGCGACCGACTTCCGCGCGAAACCGTCGCGAAGCGCGACTTAGGTCACAGCCAACCCCATCCCCACCCAGCAAAGACGCGACCGGCGTCAGGACGAGCGCCGCGGCGACAGCGCCGGCGCGGCTACCCTCTTGGGGTGCCGTCCGGCCCCGAAATCGCCGCTCCCAAGCGGATCATCCTTGCTGCGCCGCGCGGATACTGCGCCGGTGTCGACCGTGCCGTGCAGACCGTCGAGAAGGCGCTCGAGCTCCATGGGCCGCCGGTGTACGTCCGCAAGGAGATCGTCCACAACAAGCACGTGGTCGAGAAGCTGGCGGAGCGTGGGGCGATCTTCGTCGAGGAGGAGAGCGAGGTGCCCGAGGGCGAGCTCGTGGTCTTCTCCGCGCATGGCGTCGCACCGAGCGTTCACTCGAACTCGGCGGCGCGCAACCTGCGGACGATCGACGCCACGTGCCCGCTGGTGACCAAGGTCCACGTCGAGGCGCGCAAGTTCGCCGAGCAGGGCTACACGATCGTCCTCATCGGCCACCAGGGCCACGAGGAGGTCGAGGGCACGACGGGCGAGGCGCCCGAGCACATCGTCCTGGTCGAGACCGTCGCCGACGTCGACGCGCTCGAGGTCGGCGATCCCGACCACGTCGCGTTCATCACCCAGACCACGCTCTCGGTCGACGAGACCTCAGAGATCATCGCCCGCCTGCGCGAGCGCTTCCCGAACATCACGTCGCCCAAGTCGGACGACATCTGTTACGCGACCACGAATCGCCAGATCGCGGTCAAGCAGCTCGCCGCGCAGTGCGAGCTCGTGCTCGTGATCGGTTCGACCAACTCGTCGAACTCCAACCGGCTGGTCGAGGTCGCGCGCGAGCATGGCGCCGCCTCCCACCTGATCGACAACGCCAATCAGGTCGACGAGACGTGGCTCGAGGGAGTCGAGACCGTCGGCATCACCTCCGGCGCGAGCGCGCCCGAGGAGCTCGTGTCCGAGCTCGTCGAGTTCTTCCGCGCGCGCGGCGCGGGGGAGGCTACGGAGCTTCGCGCCGTCGATGAGGACGTGCGCTTCATGCTCCCCAAGACGATTCGAACCGAGCTCGCAGCGCGGGCTTGAGCCACCAGCACTCGCACGTCCACTCCCAGGACCCCGACCGCAGGGGGAGCTCAAGGGCGCTGAGGATCGTCCTCGCCCTGACCGCGACGTTCCTCGTCGCCGAGGTGATCGGCGGGATCGTCGCCAACAGCCTCGCGCTGCTTGCCGACGCGGGGCACATGCTCTCCGACGTCCTCTCGCTCGGCGTCGCGCTCTTTGCCGCGTGGCTGGCGGGCAGGCCCGGCGGGCCATCCCGTACGTTCGGCTATCGCCGCGCCGAGATTCTCGCGGCGCTCTTCAACGGGGTCTCGCTCGTCGCGATCTCGATCTGGATCTTCATCGAGGCCGGAATCCGGTTGGGAGACCCACCTGATGTCGAGGGCGGGCTGATGCTCGTGGTCGCCACCGTGGGCCTCGTCGTCAACCTCGGCTCGGCTCGCATCCTGCACGGGCACGCCGACGAGAGCCTCAACGTGTCGGCGGCGATGCGCCATGTGATCGCCGACGCCCTGGGGTCGATCGGCGCGATCGTCGCCGGCGTGATCATCCTCGCGACCGGCTGGAACTACGCCGACCCCGTCGTCTCGATCCTGATCGGCATCCTCATCCTCGCCAGCTCGTGGACGATCCTGCGTGACTCGCTGCAGATCCTCCTGGAGGGCTCCCCACCTGGCACCGATGTCGGCCAGGTCGGGCGCGCGATGTGCTCGGCGCCCGGCGTGATGGAGGTGCACGACCTGCACGTCTGGACGATCACGTCCGGGTTCCCGGCCCTCGCCGCGCACGTCCTCGTCGACCGCGACACCGATTGCCACGCCACGCGGCGCGATCTCGAGGCGATGCTGCACGAGCGCTTCGGCCTCGACCACACCACGCTTCAGGTCGACCACGAGGGCGGCGAGCTGCTCCAGATCGAGACGTGACCGGTTACGGAACGCCGGGCGAGAAGCTCACCGAGTAGAGGTCCACGCCCTCGCCCACCTCGAGGCGCAGCGAATGCTGTTCGTGCTTGGGGTGGACGGCCAGGTCAACGAGGCCGGGGGATTCCACGGATATCTCGCGCGATTTGTCGTCGATCGTCACGCGCAAGCAGCCCGCGCCGTCGACGGTTGCGTGCGCGCCTCCGGCGGCGTATTCGATCTCGATCGGCGTTCCGCCCGCGCGCAGTGGCTCTGTCACTGAGCCGCCCGGGAAGACCTCGTCCGTGGGGCGGACGACCACGGCATCCGGCGCGTCGCTTGGACGCATCGGCTCGAACCGGTGGGGATCGCTGAAGCCAGGATTGATGCGCTGGACCTCCCTGGCGATCTCAGCCTCGGTCTGCGCGTACTCGCCCTCGCCGAAGTGAAACCAACCAAGCGCGCCGCCCTGGTTCCAGAGAAAGAGGGACGGCCAGCCCTTACAGCCGTAGTCGTGCCAGACGACGTAGCCGGAGTCGTCGACAACCGGATAGCGTGACGCCGAGGCGCTCCAGCGCTGGGGCCAGGAGCTCGCCGCGCTTGGTGAAGCCGAAGCGCGGCGAGTGGATGCCCAGGGTGGTCAGGCCCGCGTCGCGGTAGCGCTCGTCCCAGCCGATCACGTATGGCAGCGCGCGGCAGGCTGTTGAGCTGGGCGAAGTCGAAGAAGTGGACGAGCACCGGCCCGGCGGCCGTGAGCTCCGCCATGACCGGGTCGCGGTCGGTGTTGTGCCAGCGCAGTCCGGCCCGGGATCACCGGCGCGGCGATGTCCGTGCTCGTTGCTGGGCCGGCGATCCGGGGTGGGGAGTGATGATGCCCCGCCGGTCTGATGCTGGCCCAGCCCGCGAAAGGGGTACCCGTGGTCAACGAACGAGTCTGGGATCGAATCGAGCGAAGCCGGGAACGGTGGGATGTCCTGCGCCATCCCTTCTACCAGCGGTGGTCGGCCGGGGAGCTCGAAGCCGAGGAGCTCGCGCGGTACTCCGGGCAATACCGCCATGCGGTCGAGGCGATCGCGACGATCACAAACGACGCCGCCGAGGCCCTGCCGGACCATCCTGAGCTGCGCCGCCATGCGGCCGAGGAGGTCGGCCACGTGCGCCTTTGGGACGGCTTCGTCGAGGCCTGCGGTGGCGCACCGACGACGCCGCGACGGCAGAGACCGCCGAATGCGTGCGCGCCTGGACCGCAGCCGCGACGCCGGCCGAGTCGCTGGCGCGCCTCTACGCGATCGAGAGCGGCCAGCCGCCGATCTCGCGAGACCAAGCGTGAGGGCCTGCTCGACCGTTACGGCTTCGACGATGGCGCCGGCACGGCGTACTTCCGGGTGCACTAGAGTCGCGATATCGAGCACGCCGCCGAGGTGCGCGAGCTGATCGCAGAGGTGGCCGACGAGGCGGACGAGGACGGCCTCGTCGCCGCTGCCGAGAGCGCCTTCAGGGCGAACTGGCGCCTGCTCGACGGAGTCTGATTCAGGCGGTTCGGATGAGCCGAGGCGATCGCATCATCGGGATCGTGCTCGGGATCATCCTCGGGATCGCGATCGTCGCGATCTTCGTGTTCGTCTTCAGCGAGGACACCGTCGACGCACCCTCGATTCACAACGGGAATCGGGGCGCGCCGACGGAAGCTCCCGCTCAGCCGTGAACTGGCTAGCCGCCCAGGATCGCGCCGGACGAGGTTCGGCTTGAACGCCTCGGTGCCGGGCACGAGGTTGACGCCCGTGAACGAGCTGTTCGCGTGCATCCAGTCGAGCTCGTGGCGGAGGTCACCGACCCCGTTCGAGCCCGCGACAGGCGCGATGGCCAGCGTGCTGAGGATGCCGATGGCGGCGCCGTTGGCGTCCATGAATCCGCTGCCCGAGTCGCCGGGAACGCCGGGCGAGACGGTGTAGACGGTGCGGCTCCAGCCGTTGCCCGCGCCCTGGACGACGATGCCCTGCTTCGGGCTCAGCGTCGTGACGCCGCCGCGCAGCTCGGAGTTGCCGTAGCTGTAGACGGTGTCGCCGAGGCCAGCAGCTGAGCTGCCGAGCCCGGTCGGGCCGCCGAAGCGGGGAACCGACGGGTTGACGCTCGCGACGTCGGCTGGATCGATCTTGACCAGCGCGAGGTCGTTGTAGGCACAGGTGTCGGGATCGGCCTCGCCCTTCGCCTGCATCGACAGCCACGAGTTGTAGACGAGGGTGCCGGGCTTGCTGGCGCCCGTGATGTCCACCGGCGTGCCGATCGGCAGCGAGCCGGTGTCGCAGCCGTTCGTGTCGGTCTGTCCGCCAGTGCCCGAGCAGTGCGCGGCCTGACCGATGTAGACGTTCGAGCCGTCCTGATAGATGAAGTTGGCGGTGCACTGAGCGCCGTCGGTGAACAGTTGGACACCCGGCGTGACAGTCGCCGAGCTGGCCGGCGCCCATGCGCTGGCGGCGCCCGGGACGATGGCAATGGCCCGAGCGCAAGCCCCACGACTGCGCCCAGCAGCTTCCTGCGGTTCATGTACTGACTTCCTCCTAATTTCCCCCCTGGGCCCCACGCCCTGGGAACAGTTCGCGGGTTTATACCCAATCGAGACTCGTTTCGAACCCCGTTTCGACCACGTTTAGAGAAGGCCTTAGAATCCCCGCCGATGCAGTCTCCGCGCGCACGGGCACTCCTCGGCCGGTTGCGCGCACTTGCCGTGATTTTGATCGCCGCCGCGGGACCACTCGGCGCGCTTCCGGCGCTGTTGGCGTTCGCCCTGCTGTTCGCCGGCCACTACCCGGGGGCGGATCACCTCGAGCGGTTGATCACGGCGCGCGAGCCGCAGCCAGGCCGCACAGGCGGCCGTCCTCCTCCGCCGCGGCCCCGCCGCCCGATCTTCGTGCTTGTCGGCCGGGGCGGCTTCTTGATTGCGCGTCGCTCGCCAAGCGCCCGCCGCCCTCGCTCCTGAGTCACGCGTAGCGCGTACGGCCGGCCCGTCGCCGGCTGCGCGCTGACCATCTCAGTGATGCGAAGGAGTTTCGAATGCAATCAAGGGCCGCAAGGTTGGCCATCGCGCGGGGCAGTGATCGCCATCGTGGTCATCGGGTTCATCGTCCTCAAGGGCAATAACGACAATTCGAATACGCAAACCAGTTCGCCGACCAGCGCTATCGCGACGATCAAGGTCGTCAACGGTCAGCCGGAGGGCGGTGTCGCAGGATCTGACGTTCACCGAGGGCGATGACATTCGCTTCCGGGTGGACTCCGACGTCGCCGACGAGGTCCACTTCCACGGCTACGACATCGGCAAGGACGTCAAGGCGGGCGGTTCGGTGACTTTCGACGTCCCGCGACCATCACCGGCAAGTTCGAGGTCGAGCTCGAGACACCGTGTCACCCAGCTCGCTGAGATCACGGTCAACCCCTCCTGAACGTGACGTCTCTAGAGCCATTTCAGATCTTCGGCCACGCGCTGTTCGGGCGCCAGGATCTGCCCATCCCCGAGTGGCTCTTCGCCTGGGCCGCCTCGCTCGTCCTGATCATCTCGTTCTTCGCGCTGTCTGTCGCCTGGCGTGCAGCCGCGTTCGAGGACGATCGCTGGCGGCCCGGGCCAAGCTGGCTGGTCGACGGCGCTGCTCAACCCGGTTTCGCAGACGCTGTTCGGCCTGCTGTCCGTCTTCCTGCTCGGGCTCACGATCTGGTCGGGCCTGAAGGGCACGGAGGCGCCGGACCGCAACTTCTCGGTGACCTTTGCCTACGTCACGGTCTATCTGGGCTTTGTCCTGCTCGAGCGTCGTTTTCGGTGACGTTTTCCGCGCCTTCAACCCGTGGCGGGCCATCGCGCGGGTCGTCGGCGGCGCCTTCAAGCTCGTCGCCGGGCAGTCGGCGCCGGCGCCTCTGCGCTATCCGGAGCGGCTCGGCCGCTGGCCGGCGGTGATCGGCCTGCTCGGCGTCGCCTGGCTCGAGCTCGCCTACGGGCAGAGCGGCTTTCAGGTCGTCGGCCTGACGCCGCACACCGTCGCGATCGCGACACTTCGTCTACAGCATCTACACGTTCGTCGCCATGGCCCTGTTCGGGGCGGACAAGTGGCTCGAGCGGGGCGAGACGTTCTCGGTCTACTTCCACATGTTCTCGACCCTGTCCGGGTTCGAGGCACGTGACGGGCGCATCGGCCTGCGCCGGCCGCTTGCGGCAGCCGGCAAGTGGATCGCGGAGGCACCGGGCTCGATCGCGCTGGTGCTGTTTACGATCGGAGCTACGACGTTCGACGGCGCCGCCGAAGGCACGCTCGCGAACCCGATCGCACGGTCGAGGGCTGGATGACCGACGCCGGCGTCGGCCCGTGCTCGCGCTGCGGCTGACGAACTCGCTCTTCCTGCTCGCGTCGATCGCCTTCGTCAGCGGCCTGTTCTGGGCGGGCATCTACGGGATGCACACCGTCCGCGGCGGCCGCTCAACGCGCGAGCTCGGCCACCTCTTCGCCCACGCCTTCATCCCGATCGCTCTCGCCTACCTGATCGCGCACTATTTCAGCGGCATCGTCTTCTCCGAGCAGGCGCAGTTCAGCTACCTGCTCTCCGACCCGCTCGGCGACGGCTCCGACTTCTTCGGCACCGCCTCGGGCGGGATCGACTACGGGGTCATCAGCGCGAACGCGATCTGGTACGTCCAGGTGGGCGCGCTTGTCGTCGGGCACGTGATCGCGCTCGTGCTCGGCCACGACCGCGCGCTGCGGATCTACGGCGATGCGAAGCTGGCGGCCCGGTCGCAGTACTGGATGCTCGCCCTGATGGTGGGCTTCACCTCGCTGGGGCTCTTCCTGCTGTCACAGTCAAACGGCTGATGTTGCCGCTTGCCCACATCGGGCACTTCCTCTGGATCCTCTACCTCGTGCCCGTCGTGATCGTGCTCGGCTCGATCGTCGCCCAGCTTCGGCGCGACCGCGACGACGATCAATGAGCGCACTTGCGAAGCGGCGTGAGCGCGAGCAGGCCGAACAGGCCGAGCGCGAGGCCGCGAGGCGAAAGCAACGGCTGCGGCAGCTGGGGGCGATCGGTGTTTTCGCGATCGTCCTCGTCGGCGCCCTCATCATCGTCAGCCAGGGCGGCAACGATTCGACCGGGTCGGCTCCCGTGAAGGGGCTGCTGAGCGGGATCGATCAGGACGGGACGTCCCTGGGCGACCCGCAGGCCCCGTTCACCCTGGTCGAGTTCGGCGACCCGCAATGTCCGTTCTGCGCCGAATATGACCGCAAGGTCTTCCCGACTGTGGTGCAGGACTACGTACGACCCGGAAAGCTCCGCCTCGAGTTCCGGCCACTGACATTCATCGGTCCTGACTCGGAGACGGCAGCGCGCTTCGCGGTCGCGCTCGGCGAGCAGAACCGGTTCTGGAATTTCATCGATCTCATGTACCACAACCAGTCCACCGAGAATTCGGGCTATGTGACCCCCGAGTTCCTCGCCGGACTGGCCGATCAGATCCCCGGCGCGGACGCAAAGAAGGCGTCAGCGGCGGCGAGCTCGTCTCAGGTGACCGAGGTCCTCGACCAGGCCAAAACAGATGCCCAGGATGCCGGGATCTCATCCACCCCCTCGTTTCTGATCGGCCCAACAGGGGGGCCGATGACCAACTCGACGTCTCGCAGCTCGACCCCCGACGTTCACCGACGCGATCAACGCCGCCATCGGCGGATGAGCGATCGGACCCTTGAGCTGATCGCGAGGGCGCTGGTGGTCGTCGGCCTCGCGATCGCGGGCTATCTGACCTGGGTGCACTATGCCGGCCTGAACCCGGTCTGCGTGGGCGGGGGCGGCGGCTGCGAGCGGGTGCAGTCGTCGTCATACGCCGACGTCGCCAGCGTGCCGGTTGCCCTCTTGGGGCTGGTCGGCTACGCCCTGATCGGCCTCACCCTCCTTTGGCGCGACGAGAGAGCGCGCCTTGCGGGAGCGGCGCTGGCACTCGTCGGCTTCGGCTTCAGCCTGTACCTGACCTACCTGGAGCTCGACGTGATCGATGCGATCTGCCAGTGGTGCGTCGCGAGCGCCGCGACGATGACCGCGCTCGCGGCCGTGATGGCCGCGCGCGTCCTGCGGGCCGAGTGACTAGGCCTGGAGCTCGATCCAGTCGTTTTCGAGCAGGCCGGCGAGCTCGAAGATCTTGCGCACCCGCTCCTGCGCGCCCTTGACGCGCAGCGCGCTGCCGCGGTCGGCGAGCTGGCGCGCCGCGCCAACCATGGCCGCGATCCCCATCGAGTCCACGAAGCCGCAACCGCGCATGTCGACCTCGACCTCGCCGCCGTAGCCGACGGCGTCGTCGAGCACCTTGCGCAGCTCAGGCGCCGCGGCGAGGTCGAGCTCGCCGAGCATCGTCACGACAGCGCCCCCGTCCTTGCCCGGCGCGACCATGGCTTTGAAGGTGCCGGTCTTATTGCCCTCAGCGGTCACGAACTTGGGGCGGCCCTGAGGCTTGTTCGAACGTCTTGGCATTCCCCGTTCCCCGTACTCAGTCGCTTTCAGGCAAGCAACTCTGCCAGGCGGCGCTCCAACTCGTCGCGCAGAGCGTCCCTGATTGGGCCCTCGTGTGCACGCTGGACGAGTTCCTGGAGAAATCCCTCGACCACCAGGCGCTTCGCCTCGTCGACCGGGAGGCCGTGCGAACGCAGGTAATAGACCTGCTCGGGGTCGACCTGCGCGACGGCGGCGGCGTGCGTGCAGCGCACGTCATCAGCCTCGATCTCGAGGCCTGGGATCGCGTCCGCGTGGGCATCCGTCGATAGGAGCAGATTCCGGCTCTCCTGAAAGGCATCCGTTCGCTGCGCCCCAGGATCTACCCGAATCATTCCGCGCCACACCGCGGTGGCCTGATCGGCCAGAACGCCGCGGAACGCGAGATCAGACGTGGTGTCCTCGGCCGCGTGCTCCTGGGTCGTGTCGTAGTCGAGGTGCTGGCAACCGTCGCCCGCGTAGGCGCCGGTGACGCGGGCGTTCGAGCCGCGGCCGGCGAGCTTGGTCTCCATCCGCACCTTGCCGTGCGCTGAGCCGAACCCCAGTGCGACCCAGTCGAGGTTGGCGTCGCGGCCGACCTCCGCGCGCTGCGTCGCGAAGACCCAGCCCTCGTCGGAGATCTCCTGCTCGCAGACGTAGCGCAGGTTCGCGCCGTCACCGACCACGAGCTCGACCACGCCGTTGAAGAGGCCGTCGCCCTCGGACTCATAGCGCTCCCAGACCTCGGCCTCGGCGGCCTCGTCGAGCACGATCAGCGCCCGCCACTCGGTCTCGCTTCCGGGAGCGCCGGCAACGGTGATCTTGATCGGCTCCGTGAGCACGGTCCCGCGTGGCACGTAGACGAGGACGCCGTCTCGCCACCGCTCCTGATTGCGCGCCGTGAACACATCGCTGGCGGTGACGATCGTCCCGAGTCGCTCCGCGATCAGGTCGGCGTGCTCCGCCGCAGCCTCGGCCAGCGGGATGACGATCGCCCCTTCGACAGCGTCGAGGCCCTCGACGTGGGCAGGCGCCTCGGTGTAACCGTCGAGGTCAAGACCGGAAAGATCGGTGAACTCCCAGCCCTTCGCCTTGGGTCCCGGTAGTTCGAACCTGAGTTCCTTGGCGCGGTCCCGCGCCTCGCTCAACCAGCCCGGTTCGGTGAGCTGAGGTGCCGCCGCGGCTGCGGCAGCTCCGTCAGCCAATTGAGCCCTCCATCTGCAGCTCGATCAGCCGGTTCATCTCGACGGAGTACTCCATCGGGAGCTCCTTGGCGATCGGCTCGATGAAGCCGTTGACGATCATCTTCGAGGCCTCTTCCTCGTCGAGCCCGTGGGCCTGGAGGTAGAACAGCTGGTCCTCGCCGACCTTCGAGACAGAGGCCTCGTGGCCGACGTTGGCGTCGGACTCGTCGATGCGGATCGTCGGGTACGTGTCGGAGCGGGAGTCCTCGTCGAGCAGCAGCGCATCGCAGACGACCTTGGACTTGGCCTCGGTCGCGCCCTCGGCAACCTCCAGCAGGCCTCGGTAGGTGGCGCGCCCGCCGTCCTTGGAGATCGACTTCGAGAAGATCGACGATGTGGTCTTCGGCGCCGCGTGGATGATCTTGCCGCCGGCGTCCTGATGCTGACCCTTGCCGGCGAAGGCGATCGAGAGGATCTCGCCGTGGGCGCGCTCGCCGAGCAGGTAGATCGACGGGTACTTCATCGTCAGCTTCGAGCCGAGGTTGCAGTCGACCCACTCCATCGTCGCGTCCTCCATTGCGATCGCGCGCTTCGTGACGAGGTTGAAGACGTTCTGCGACCAGTTCTGGACGGTCGTGTAGCGGACCCGCGCGCCGGCCTTGGCGACGATCTCGACGACGGCGGAGTGCAGCGAGTCGGTCGAGTAGACCGGGGCGGTGCAGCCCTCGATGTAGTGCACGTCAGCGGCGTCCTCGGCGATGATCAGCGTCCGCTCGAACTGACCCATGTTCTCGGTGTTGATCCGGAAGTAGGCCTGCAGCGGCATCGCGACCTTGACGCCCTTCGGCACGTAGACGAACGAGCCGCCCGACCAGACCGCGCTGTTGAGCGCCGCGAGCTTGTTGTCGTTCGGCGGGATCACGGTCGCCCAGTACTCGCGGACGAGGTCCTCGTGCTCGCGGAGGGCGGTGTCCATGTCGGTGAAGATCACGCCCTGGGCCTCGAGCTTCTCGTTTACCTGGTGGTAGACGGACTCGCTCTCGTACTGCGCACCCACCCCGGCGAGGAACTTCCGCTCGGCCTCGGGGATGCCGAGCTTGTCGAAGGTGTTCTTGATGTCCTCGGGGACCTCGTCCCAGCTGCGCTCGCTCTTCTCGGAAGCGCGGACGAAGTAGTGGATGTCCTCGAAGTCGATCTGGTTGAGATCGCCGCCCCACTGAGGGGTCGGGCGGTTCTCGTAGTGCTCGTAGGCCTTGAGGCGGAAGTCGCGCATCCACTGCGGCTCGTTCTTGTATTCAGAGATCGACGCGATCAGCTCGCGGCTGAGGCCCTTGGGGGCCTTGTAGGCGTAGCCGGTCTCGGGATCGGAGAAGCCGAACTTCTCCTTGTAGTCCGAGCCGATCCCCTTGAGCGCGGATTCGGCCTCGGTCAGCTGCTTTCCGGAACCACCGGTATTGGTGGGGACTGTTGCTGTCTCGGGCGGCTTCATCGCTTCAGAGCTCCAATTTCACTTCGTCGGCTTCGACGCGAACGTCGTAGGTCTCGACCGGGCGGTAGGCGGGCAGGCTCTTCGGCTTACCCGTTTTCAGGTCGAACAGGGACCCGTGCCTCGGACATTCCACGGTACAGGAGGCGGGGTCGAACTCACCCTCGGCGAGCGGTCCGTCGTCGTGTGAGCAACGGTCCTCGATCGCCCGGAATTCGCCACCCGGGCAGTGGAACACGCCGATCTTGAGGCCATCGGCCTCGACCAGGCGCATCTCGCCCTCGGGCAGGTCGGAGAGTTTGCAGACAGTTATCTCGGTCCCATCTATTCCTAGTTCCGGGGTCGGATTTTAGCCGGGCACGCAGGCGACGTTTTGATAGCTTCGCGCCATGAATCCCCGCCTCACCTCCCACTGCTTGTCGCCGCCCTCACCGTTGCCTTTGCCGGCATCGCCTTCGGCTCAGGGTCAGACGGTCGAGATCGCGAGCCAGCTCAAGCTGAAGGCCCGCGGCTCGAACTTCCACGGCAAGGTCACGGCCGACAACCCTGGCTGCATCGAGCAGCGCACCGTGAAGCTGTTCTTCCGCTACGGCACGGCCAGCGCCAGATGATCGGCAAGGACGACGTCCAACAACAAGGGCAAGTACTCGATCCACTACTCGGACATCGCCTCGGGCGAGTACTACACCGTCGCCAAGAACACCGAGCAGGGCACGGCCGGGACGATCTACGTCTGCCTCAAGGCGAAGTCGAACTCGCTCGTCGCGGACTAGTTGCCGCCCGTGAACGCCGTGAAGGCGCGGAACGCGGGCTTCGGGCGCTGAGCGAGTCCAGTCGGGAACAGGCCGGAGCGCGCGCACCACTTGCAGATCGCGTCGCGGGCTGACACGTCCTCGCCAGGCGTACCAGAGCACGGTGTGGATCCGCATCGCCACGCGCTTGCCGCGAAGAATGCAAACGCTTGGCGAAGTCGCTTGGCCTGACCGCGGCGACCGCGATTGAGCGGCTCGGGGCCGCCGCCCGATCCCCAGCCGATCTCGGTCACCCAGATCCGTGCCTGCTCGTCGTGGGCCTGGTGGATGATGTGGTTGATCCGCCCCATCTGGCCCTCGACACCGGATATCCGGCTTGCGTAAGGGTGCACGGCGACGCCGTCAAAGGCCGCCTCGATGTCGGGGATCGCGTAGAGGTCGCGCAGATACTCGGTGGCGCGCAGGCCACCGTCGCGGCCATTGAGCGGGTAGCCGAAGAGCCCGCCGATGACGACCTGGGCGGTCGGGTCCTGCCCGTGGATTGCCTCGGACGCGGCCCGCAGCAGGTCGGCGTAGCGGGCTGGGTCCGGGCGCGGCTGGAAGAACCCCGGTGAGTTCTCCTCGTTCCAGATCTGCCAGGCGGTGATCGGCTCGTAGCGCAGCGCCGGGTGGCCCTCCCAGAAGCTCCCATCCGGCCCGTAACGGCCGACGGCCTCGGCGAGGAAGGTCCGCCAGAGGCTGAGCCCATAGGTCGTATGGGGCGGTGTGATCGAGCAGGGGCCGTTCGCCGGGGTGGTGCAGTGCTCGATCAGCGAAACCCAGTGCGGGACGGTGTAGACGGTGGGGAGCACCGTGATGCCATGCCTCGCGGCCCCGGCGACGATCGCGTCGAAGCGGCCCCACTCGTAATCGCCGGGCGCCGGGGTGGGATCGACCTCCTGCCACGGCAGCGCGACGCGGACCATCCCGACGTGGGCGCGAGCCATGCGATCGAAGTCGGCGGCGCTCAGCGTGCGCGTCTGGGAGACCACGCCGAAGAAGTCCCGGGGGGCTTCGCCGAGTCCGCCGGGGTGCTCGACGCACCGAGAAGCGCTGCGAGCACCGCACCCGCAGCGAGGATCCGCCGCATCGTGCGGCGCTAGATCCGCTCGCGCTCGGTGGCCGGATCGACCACCGTCGCTTCGTCCCCTTCGGTCCTCCCAGTCGGCCGCGTCGCCCAGCGCGGCCGACTTCACGATCTTGAGGCCGAGCAGGGCGCACTTCATCCGCGTGGCGGAGATGTCGATCCCGAGCAGGTCCAAGACGAAGTCCTTGTCGAGGCGCAGCAGCTCCTCGCGGGTCTTGCCCGCGAGCTCCTCGGTCAGCATCGAGGTGGCCGCCGTGGAGATCGCGCAGCCCTTGCCCTCGAATGACGACGTTCGTTACGTGGCCGCCCTCATCAAGCTCGATGTAGACGTGCTGCTCGTCCCCGCAGAACGGGTTGGTGTCCTCGAACTCGAGATCGAAGTCTCCGGGCGGCCGAAGTGTCGGGGCCGCTTGTAATGATCGAGGATGTTCTCGCGGTAGAGCTCGTCCACGCATCGAATCTAGCGTGCAAAGATCCGCGCGATGTCGGGTGAGCAGGAATTCCGCGCAGCGCTTGAGCGCGACGGCTACGTGATCTTCGACCCCGGCATCGCCGAGGCGACGATCGACGGCGCGTCGCCGACGTCGAGCCGCTCTTCCGCGACGAGTCCCGCCTCGACTCGACCGTGCGGCGAGCCAAGCGGGCGCTCGGTGGGCGCTCGCGCACGATCTCCCACCGCGACGCGAACCGCGTGGGCGACGCGTGGGTGGTCTCCGACAACGTCAAGGAGATCGCGCGGGCGCCGAAGGTCCTGGACCTCCTGCGAGCGGCCTACGAGCGCGTGCCGCTCCCCTTTCAGACGCTCAACTTCCGCCTGGGCAGCGAGCAGCGCCCGCACTCAGACGCGATGCACTTCAACTCGGAGCCCTCGGGCTACATGTGCGGAGTCTGGGTTGCGTTGGAGGACATCGGGCCCGACCAGGGCCCGCTCGTCTACTACCCCGGGAGCCACAAGCTCGACGAGGTGACGATGGGCGACGTGATCGCCAGCGAGGCCGCGGGCGGCGATTACGAGGTCTTCGTCGCGCAGGTCATCGAGCGCGAGGGGCTCGAGAAGAAGACCGCGACCATGCGCAAGGGCGAGGCGCTGATCTGGTCGTCGAACCTGCTGCACGGCGGTTCGCCGCACAACGATCGCAACCTCACCCGCTGGAGTCAGGTCACCCATTACTTCTTCGAGGGCGGCCGCTACTGGAAGCCGCTCGACTCCGACGCGACCCAGCGGGCGTACTGGGACCCGACCTGGGTCCGTTAGCGATCGCGGCTTACCTGTAGGCCTTGACCAGGCCGACGACAGCCTTCGGGATATCGCGCCGCGACCGCGCGTAAGCCTTTTCCAGCTCGGTCGCCGCCTCGGGCCCGTGGATGGGGGCACCGTGGCCCGTGAACAGGTGCTCGGGTTCGTAGTCGCGAACCGATTTCGGCGGCAGCGCTCGCAGCATCGGGTGCATTCCGGCGCCGCCACCGCCCGCGTTGGCGATCGAGTTGGTGCCGATGATCTCGGCGACCACCAGCGCCCGCGCCTCGGGCCACCACAGCGCCGTCTCGTGCCAGCCGGGGAAGCGCAGCGCCCTGATTGCCTCGAACGGCGAGCCCGGGACCGCGTCCGGCACCTTGAGGTGCTCGACGCCGAGCCGCTCGGCGACCTCGGCGCAGTCGCGGTTGTGACGGTCGAGCAGCTGCAGGACCGCCGGCGGGCTTCCCCAGGGCGGCGCCGCGATCGACGATGTCGTCGACCTCGACCGGGTCGACGAACCAGACCTTCCCGTCGGCGAGCAGCGCCTGGCAGGCGCGCTGCATGGGCTCGTCGAGAACCCAGCCGATCCCGAGCTCGGATTCGTCGACGCGTGAGGAGCTTGCGTGACAAGGCGATCGGTTAGAGGCCGAAGACGCGGCGCGCGTCGTGCAGGCCCTCGATGAGGCGGTCGATCTCCTCGGTCGTCGTATAGACGCCGAAGCTCGCTCGGGCGGTCGCCGGGACGCCGAGGCGGTCCATGAGCGGCTGCGCGCAGTGGTGGCCGGCCCGCACGGCGACACCGTGGCGGTCGAGGATCTCGGCGACGTCGTGGCCGTGGACCCCCTCGAGCTCGAACGAGACCGGGCCGAGCCGGTCGGGCGAGGCGGGCGGGCCGAACACCGTCAGCCCGGGCACCTCGACGAGCCGGTCGAGGGCATAGGCGGTGATCTCGCGCTCGTGGGCGCTCACAGCGTCCATCCCGAGCCCGTCGAGCCAGCGGATCGCGGCGGCCATGCCGATCGCCTGGGAGATCGCGGGCGTGCCTGCCTCGAAGCGCGCGGGCGGATCGGCCCAGGTCGTGCCCTCCTTGGTGACCTTGCGGATCATCGAGCCGCCGCCCATGAAGGGCGGCATCGCCTTCAGCAGGTCGAGACGGGTCCAGAGCGCGCCGATGCCGGTCGGCGCGTAGAGCTTATGCCCGGTGAGCGCGTAGAAGTCCGCGCCCAGTGCGCCCACGTCGAGCGCGAGCTTCGGCGCCGCCTGGGCGCCGTCGACGAGGACGAGGGCGCCCGCATCGTGGGCGAGGTTGGCCAGGTCTCGGATCGGGTTCTCGGTGCCGAGGACGTTGGAGACGTGGGCGACCGCGACCAGCTTGGGCTCGCGCTCGAGCAGCTTCGCGTAGGCGTCCATGTCGAGCAGGCCGTCGTCGGTGATCGGCACCCAGTCGATCTCGGCGCCCGTGCGCTCCGCGAGCATCTGCCACGGGACGATGTTCGAGTGGTGCTCCATCTCGGTGAGCACGATCCGGTCGCCGCTGGTGATGTTCGCGGCGCCCCAGGCGTACGCGACGAGGTTGATCGCCTCGGTGGCGTTGCGGACGAAGACGACCTCGCGGCGATCGGCGGCGCCGATGTGGTCGGCGACGGTCGCGCGGGCGCCCTCGTAGGCGGCCGTCGCCTCGGCCGAGAGGGTGTGCGAGCCGCGGTGGACGTTCGAGTGGTGGCGGCGCTCGTAGCGGTCGACCGCCTGGATCGAGGCCAGCACCCGCTGGGCGCTGGCGCCGGAGTCGAGGTAGGCGACAGGGCTGCCGTGGACCTCACGCGTGAGCGCCGGGAACGACTCCCGGACCTTCTCAATCGGAAAGGTCTTGGCAGCAACGGTCACGCGGCCGCCTCCACCTCTTCCCTGATCCAGCCGTAGCCCTTCTCCTCGAGCTCGCCGACGAGCTCCGCGCCGCCCTGCTTGACGATTCGCCCATTGAACATCACGTGGACGAAGTCGGGCTTGACCAGGTGCAGGATCCGCTGGTAGTGGGTGATGATGAGGACGCCCATGTCCGGGCCTCTGAGCGTGTTGACGCCCTCGGAGACGATCCGCAGCGCGTCGATGTCGAGCCCGGAGTCGGTCTCGTCGAGCACGGCGATCTGCGGCTTCAGCATCGCGAGCTGCAGGATCTCGAGGCGCTTCTTCTCACCGCCCGAGAAGCCGTCGTTGACGTAGCGGCTCGAGAACTCGCGCGGGATGTCGACCATCTCCATCGCGGCCTCGGTGTCGCGGCGGAATTCCTTGAGGCTGATCTGCGGCTCGCCGCGCGCCTCGCGATGGGCGTTGAGGGCCATCCGCAGGTACTTGGCGACGGTGACGCCGGGGATCGCGACCGGATACTGGAAGGCCAGGAAGAGGCCCGCCCGCGAGCGCTCCTCGGGGTCCGTCTCCGTGATGTCGTCGCCGTTGAAGACGATCTCGCCGTCGGTGACGTCGAGCGCGGGGTGGCCCATGATGGTGTTCGCGAGGGTGGACTTGCCGGAGCCGTTGGGGCCCATCAGCGCGTGCACCTCCCCGCGCGAGACATCGAGGTCGAGGCCCTTGAGGATCTCCTTGTCCTCGGCGCTTACGTGCAGGTTGCGAATCTCAAGATCAGGCATGAATCTCCGTGGTTCGTTCAGTTTCAGGCGGCGGCGCCGGCCTTGACCGGGTCCGGCGCGGTGCCGAACTCGACCAACTCGGCGAGCGATGTTCCGGCGAGAGCCTTGGTGACGCCGCCCTGGACTCGGGTCCAGAGCAGCTTCGTCGCGCAGGCCGTGTCAGCGTCGAGCTCGTGCGAGCAGAGAACGCGTCCCTCGCGATCAGGGTGAAAGCACTCCATCGGCGCGATCGGCCCCTCGAGCGCCTCGACGACGTCGCGCATCGAGATCTCGGCCGCCGGGCGTGCGAGACGGTAGCCGCCATGCGCGCCGCGGACCGAGGTCACGAGCCCGGCCTGTCGCAGCTTGGCGACCAGGTGCTCTAGGTAGGAGAGGGGGAGGAGCTCTGCCTCGGCGACCGTCGCCAGAGCGACCGGCTGATCCCCGGTGCGGCGCCCGAGCTCAACCATGAGCCGCACGCCGTACTCCGCTTTGGTCGAGAACAGCATCTCGGCTAAATCCTAGCGACGGACTAGGAGTTGTCCCGCCGGTGGCAGGGCATTGGCAGCGAGAGAACGGGAGAGTGTGACGTGAGCCGCGCTCCGCGACGGTTTCGCGAGGAAGTGGGAGCGCCGGAGGGCCCGGCCAAATCGAAAGGCGTCTGAGTACCGACCCTCGCCACTAATCCGGCCGGGATCAGGCCAAACTTCGCGGCGAGAGCCAGTCCTACGGCTCGATGAGCCCGCGGCGGATCGCGTAGCGAACGAGTTCGACGCGGTCGCGCATCCCAAGCTTCTTCATCGCATTCGAGCGATGGTTCTCGACGGTCTTCTCGGAGAGGTGGAGGATCTCGGCGATCTCCTTGTTGGTGTGCGCCTCGGCCACCAGCTTGACGACCTCCTCCTCGCGCGGGGTGAGCTCGTCGGTGCGTCCCACGCCCTGACCGAGAACGTCCTTGATCAGTGCGCGCTGCGCCTCCGGCGTCAGGAAGGGCTCGCCACGCTCGACCGCCCGGACCGCCTCGAGCAGGTCGACGTCGGCCTGCGCCTTCAGCACGTAGCCGGAGGCGCCGGCCTTGAGCGCCTCGAAGAGATACCGCTCGTCGTCGTACATCGAGAGGATCAGGACCGAGACGCCCGGCGCCTGCTCGCGGATCTCGCGGGTTGCCTGCAGGCCGGTCAGGAGCGGCATCTTGACGTCGAGGATCGCGAGATCCGGCCGTTCGCGGATCGCGATGTCGCGGGCCTGAGCGCCGTCGGCGGCCTCGGCGATCACTTCGATGTCGGGCTGCTGCTCGAGCAGCATGCGCAGCCCGGAGCGGACGATGCCGTGGTCGTCGGCGATCAGGACGCGCATCGTCTCAGCTCCCACTGTCAGGGTCATCACCGTTACCTATCGGCACGCTGAGCCGAACCCTTGTGCCCTCGCCGGGCCTCGACTCGACCTGCAGGTCGCCACCCACGAGCAGCGCGCGCTCGCGCATGCCGCCGATTCCGAGGCCCGTTCCGATGCGATCGAACGTAAAGCCGCGGCCGTCGTCGGCGACGGCGAGGGTGACCGTGTCGCCTGCGCGGCCGAGGCGAACGTCCACGTGGCCGGCGTCCGCGTGGCGCACGGCATTGGAGAGCGCCTCCTGCGCGACGCGGTAGACCACGAGCTGAACGTTGGCCGGCAGCTCGCCGATGTTCCCGTCGACCTCGAACTCGGCGTCGACCGCGCCCTGGCGGTCGAGCTCCTGCACGTGTCCGGCGAGCGCGGCGCGCAGGCCGAGGTCGTCGAGCGCCGTCGGGCGCAGCTGGCGCGCCAGCGAGAGGAGCTCCTGCATGGCCTGGTTGGCGAGCGCGCGGATCTCGGCGAGCTCGGAGGCGAGCTCAGGCGGCGCCTTCTCACGTGCCGCCTCGAGGCGCAGCAACAAGCCGGTTAGCGCCTGATTGACCTCGTCGTGGAGGTCGCGGGCCACGCGTGCTCGCTCCTCCTCCTGAGCGCTGAGGGCGGCGCTCGAGGCGCGCCGGCGCTCGGCCTCCAGGCGCTCGAGCATCCGCACGAACGCGTGGTGTAAGCGGGTCACCTCCTCCGGGCCCTCGGGCTCCTCCTCCGAGAGGCGCAGGTTCGCGCCGGGCCGCGAGAGATCGGCGCGCTCCATCTGATCGACGAGCCGCTCGAGCGGCCGAAAGCGCCGCTGCAGCAGGATCAGGTTGGAGAGGATCGTGAGGGCGACGGCGATGCCGAGAACGATCCCGGCCTGCGTGGTGGCGATCGTCGTCGAGTTTGGCTGCGCGGCGATCGCCGCGGTCACGACCGCTGCGACGATCAGCAGCAGATTGACGAGCAGTACCTGGGTGAGCAGATCGCGGCGGCGCACGTTCTAAGTATCGACCGCGACCCGGCCGCCAATAGGAAGGGGTCAACACCCAGACTGAAATAGGGGCTGGCCCCCATGGTTAGTCCTTCGGGCATCGTCAGAATGTCCAGTGCGACAGGTTTCAGTCCCGGCCGCCTGTGTTTTGAGAGCCGGACAGGCATCAAGGAGTCACCTCGTGACAACCACCCGTAAGTCGACCTTCTCGGCCGGTCTGCGGACGACGATTCTCATGGCCACCCTCGGTGGTCTGCTGGTTGCGATCGGATTCGCGATCGGCGGGATCCAAATCGCCACGGTCTTCCTCGTGGGAGCCCTGGTGGTCAATGGCATCGCCTATTGGTTCAGCGACAAGATCGCGCTGGCGTCCGCCCGCGCAAAGCCCCTGTCCGAGCAGGAGGCGCCCGGCATCTACCAGATGGTCCGCGAGCTCACCACTCGCGCCGGCCTGCCGATGCCCCGCCTGTATGTGATCCCCATCCGAGCAGCCCAACGCGTTTGCGACCGGGCGCAACCCGAGTCACGCCGCGGTTGCCGTAACCAGCGGCATCACCAAGCTGCTCTCTGAGGACGAGTTGCGCGGCGTCATCTCGCACGAGCTCGCCCACATCTCCAACTACGACATCCTGACCCAGTCGGTCGCGTCGGCGATCGGCGCGATGATCACCTATCTCGCGTACTTCTTCCTCTGGTTCGGCGGCGACAGCGATTCGCCGCTCGGGCTGATCGGAAGCCTGGCGCTGGTGATCCTCGCCCCGATCTCAGCGACGCTGATCCAGCTCGCGGTCTCGCGCCAGCGCGAGTACGCGGCGGATGCGACCGGCGCTGCGTTCTGCGGCAACCCCGAGTCGCTGGCGTCCGCGCTGCTGCGGCTCGAGGAGGGCGTCGCGGCCCACCCGGTGCAGGTCAACCAGGCAACGGAGTCGATGTACATCATCAAGCCGTTCAAGTCGACCGGCATCGCTGGCCTGTTCTCGACCCACCCGCCGACCGAGGAGCGCGTCCGGCGTCTGCGCCAGATGCGCCCGTCGCTCGTCTAGTTTGCGGCGGTCGCGCCTAGTTACTCGATAGTCGTCGTCACGTGGGAGTGCGCAGGTCACCTGCGCACTCTCCTGGCGACCATGAACGCTCACCTCGACGGCTCCCAGGAGCTGATCGTCGTCGACAACGCGTCGAGCGACTCGCCCGCTGCCGTGGCTGCTTCGTGGAAGGGCCCCGGTCGGTTCATCGCGCTCGAGGAGAACGTCGGCTTCGGGGCGGCCAACAACGTCGGGGTGGAGGCGGCGAACGGGGCGGTGACGGTGATGCTGAATCCCGATACCGAGCTGCTCGATGCGGGCCTCGATCGCCTCGCGGCCGCCGCGGGCGAGCTGGGCGCGCTGGTCGGGCCGCGCGTGGTGAACGTCGACCGGACGATTCAGGCATCGGCGAGCGGCCCCGAGGTGGGCGTCTGGCCCTGGGTCCGCGCGATCGTTCCCGGCCGGCTGGCACCGGGCCCGGTCAAGGCCCGCACTGAGCCCTACCGGCTCGCCCGCCGGCTCCCTGTGACCTGGCTCACCGGCGCCTGCATCGCCGGCCCGACGCCGATCCTTCGCCGCCTCGGCCCGTTCGACCCCGCTCTGCACATGTTCGGCGAGGACGTCGACCTCGGCCTGCGCGCCGCTGCGGCCGGAATCGGGTCATGGTTCGACCCGGCGGCCTGCGCGATCGTGCACCACGGCCAGGGCTCGTCGACGCTCGTGTACGGCTCGCGCGAGGGCTGGCGCGCGACCGGCACGCTCAACTGGCGCGCGGCGGTGCGGCGGGCCCATGGGGCAAGGCGCGAGACGCTCGGCTGGTACGCGCTGCGCTTCAACCTGCGGCTGCGGCTGGTGGCGAAGACTCTGCTCGGCCGGGCCGAGGCGCGTGATCGGGCCGCGGTTGAGGCGGTGGTCTCGGCGAAGCCGGTGCCGGAGCTGCCGCCGGCGCGTTTGTCCTGACGCCGGCCGGGTTTGGCTGGGTAGGGGTGAGCGGGTGGGCGTGTTGTGACGTTTGCCCGACTCCCGTGCGCCGTGCATGACCGAGATGTCCAGGATCACTCCCACCAGGATCAGCAGCTCGACCCTCGAGACCAGCATGACCCTGCGGATCCGGCTCTGAAGCTCCGGGTCCCTCGTCAACACTCCGAATATGAGCACGAGCAGGGATGAGGGGACGAGCAGGCGGGTACCCAGCCATTCGATGTCGCCACTGAACTCGACCGTCCTTTGCGGACCGGCGGCGCGGACCCGGAACGAGAGGACCTGAATGCCGATATCCGTCCCCACCCAGGTAACGACGAACAGCAGATGCGTGAAGAGCAGAAATTCGTAGGTCGACATGCGCGGCAACCTCTCCACGCCAGAGGACTGGCGCGCTACACTTTCTGAAGTAAAGACGGTAATCCGGATAGGGATTAGGAGTTTTTGACGAATGGCGCTTGAGATGCTCGACCTGGACGCCGCGCAGAATGAGATCGCGGCCGGTACGAAGCTGATCGACGTGCGCGAGCAGAACGAGTGGGACGAGTCCCACATCGAGGCCGCGATCCACGTCCCGCAGGGTGAGTTGATCGAGCGCATCGACGAGATCGCGCCCGACACCTCCGAGCGCCTGCTCCTTCACTGCCGCACCGACAACCGGTCGCAGAACATGGCGGTCGAGCTCGCGCGCCACGGCTACGAGAACGTCGGCGTCGTCGAGGGCGGGATCGTCGCCTGGGAGGACGCCGGGCTGCCGACGATCAACGCCTCCGGCCTCACCCGCGAACAGCGCAACCGCTACTCGCGCCACACCCTGCTCGGCGAGGTGGGCGTCGAGGGCCAGCTCAAGCTTTTGAACTCGAAGGTGCTCCTGCTCGGAGCGGGTGGTCTCGGCGCGCCGACCGCGCTCTATCTCGCCGCGGCCGGCGTCGGCACGATCGGGATCGTCGACGACGACGTCGTTGACGCGTCGAACCTGCAGCGCCAGGTGATCCACAACACCGAGCGGGTCGGGATCGCGAAGACCACCTCGGCGAAGATGACGATCGAGGCGCTCAACCCGGACGTGAAGGTCGTCGAGTACAACACCCGCCTCGACTCCTCGAACATTCTCGAGACGATCGAGCCGTACGACGTGATCGTCGACGGCGCCGACAACTTCCCCACGCGGTACCTGCTCAACGACGCCTCGGTGCGCCTGCGCAAGCCGGTCGTCTCGGCCTCGATCCTCGGGTTCGACGGCCAGATCTCGACCTTCGTCCCGTACGAGGGTCCCTGCTACCGCTGCCTCTACCCGGTCCCGCCGCCCCCGGAGCTCGCCCCGAGCTGCGGCGCCAACGGCGTCCTGGGCGTGATGGCCGGCCTGATGGGCCTGCTGCAGGCCAACGAGGTGATCAAGCTGGTCGCGGGCATCGGCGAGCCGCTCATCGGCCGCCTGCTGCTCTACGAATCGCTCGGCACGCGCTTCACCGAGCTCAAGGTCAAGCGCGATCCCGAATGTCCGATCTGCGGCGAGCACGCCCCCGAGATCGACGAGGCGAAGATGGGCAAGTTCCCCGATTACGAGCTCTTCTGCGGCGCTCCCGCCCGCGAGGAGACTCCCGCGATCGCCTAGCGGCGTTTCGGTAGCGGCCCCGAGTAGGTTTCAGGCATGCCCCAGGTGAAGATTCCCCCTGTCCTGCGCCCGCGCACCGGCGGCGAGTCCGAGGTGACCGCGACCGGCGAGACGGTCGGCGACGTCCTCACCTCGCTCGCCGAGGAGCACCCCGACACCCGCGACCAGCTCTTCTCCTCAGAGGGCGAACTCAACCGCTACGTCAACGTCTACCTAAACGACGAGGACGTCCGGGTGCTCGACGGGCTGGACACCGCGGTCGCCGCGACCGACACGGTCGTAATCCTGCCGGCGATGGCCGGCGGGCGCTAGCCCAGGGGTCTAGCCCAGGGGTCAGACCCCTGTTCGGGTGGCCTAATAGCGCACGTATCCGCGGCCGAAGCGCCGTCCGAGACGGCGCTGCCACGACACCGCGCGCGCCGTCAGCGGCGGGCTGACGCGCCCCGTCCCGATCCGCAGCGTGTGCGGCTTGCCGGTCGTGATGTCGGTGATTTCGCGGAAGAAGACCTTGCCACGGGCGAAGTCGCTGCGAAATGGCGTGTAGTAGCTGCATTCGTCGAAGTAGCAGTGCGTCACCTGGCTGCGCCGCGTGCGCCGCTGGTCGAGCACCGGCTCGCCGCCGTGGAGCAGGTTCGCCGCCCAGATCAGGGCCTGCCCGCGCTTGAGATAGCCGCGCTCCTTCTGCAGACCGAGCCGCGGGATCAGTTCGTCCACGTATTCGTGGAGAACCTCCTCGCGGCTGGGGCAGAGGAAGTCGTAGTCCGGCAGCCGGTGCGAGCCGGGGTAGTAGTTGAGCGGCCCGTTGTCGTCGTCGACGTCCTCGAGCGCCACCCACACGCCGCACATGAAGTGCTTGGGATAGCTGTGGAAGTGGTAGGCGTCGCTGTGGGTGTGCTGCTGGCTTCCGCGCAGGAAGTTGAGGGTCTGGAAGGGGATCGGCCTGCGCCCGTAGAGCGTCTCGAGGAAGCCGAGGATCGGCCGGCTGGTCGCCAGGCGGCGGACCCGGTCCGAGACCGTCCACGCGTCCATGATGCGGTTGTACTTGCCCTCCTCGTGAAGCGGCCCGACGTCGGCCTCGACCTGCTCGGCAAAGGCGTCGAAGTCGCCGATCCCGAGATCGTCGAGGATCACGTAGCCGCGCTCGGCAAACGAGCGCACCTTCGCCTCGGTCTCGGGATCCAGGGCGCGGTGCTCCAGCTCCGCCTCGAATCCCGGTTGCAGGAACCAGGGACCACCGAGGTACGGGATCTGGTCCATCCCCACCGCTGTGGCGGCTTCGGCCGACATTGCAGGCAGCATACGCAAGGGTTCCCGAGCGCTAGGTTCTGCGCGCATGTTCTCCCGTCTCGCGAAGTGGTCGGACTCGCATGACGTAACCCGTCGGGGCCGCCGATGGATCGCACAGGCCCCCGGCGTGTCGCAGGTGCTGTCCGCATTCGATGACCGCCGGCTGCGCCGCCTCGAGTCGGGTGGGGAGGCGGCCGAGCGCTCGAAGGAGCGCTGGCGGGAAGCGCCACCCGAGCTGGGGCTCACGTGGGGCGAGCGCGTCTCCGGTGAGCCGGCGGTCGACGCGGCGGAGCGCCACGGGGTCTTCGGCCCGGACAAGGTGGTCGTCGAAATCGGCCCGGGCTACGGGCGCATCCTCGGCGCCGCGGTGCAACGGGGCGTTGCGTTTCGGCGCTACATCGGCGTGGATCTGTCGGCGGAGAACGTGAGCCATCTGCGCGCTGAGTACGACGACCCGCGGATCGAGCTCGTGCACGGCGATGCCGAGACGGTGCGCTTCTCCGAGCCGATCGACTCCGCCTACTCCTTCCTGACGTTCAAGCACATCTATCCCTCGTTCGCGAAGGCGCTCGAGAACCTCGGTGCGCAGCTGCGCCCGGGGGGCCGGATCGTGTTCGATCTGATCGAGGGCCATCGCGAGTACTTCCATCGCGACGAGCGGACGTTCATGCGCGAGTACACCCGCGACGAGGTGACCGAGATCGTCGGCGGCGCCGGGCTTGACCTGGTCGCGTTCGACACGGTCGATCACGCGCCCGGGCGGACGCGCCTGCTCGTCGTCGTGACGCGGAGCTAGGTCCCGCCGGTAAACGAGGTGAAGGCGGCCCAGGCGGGCTTGGGATCCAGGCTGTCAGCGGGGAACAGCCCCGCGTTCGCGCACCAGGCACAGATCGGCGAAGCGTCCTCCGCCGTGTCGCGCCACGCGTACCAGATGACGCCCTGGAGATCCCATTCGAGGCGCTTGTTGACGAAGAAGTCGAACGCGCTGCGCAGCAGGTCGGCCTGCTTCTCCTCGCCCAGATCGAGCGGGTCGTCTCCCTCGGACGAGGAAGCGCCGACCTCGGTCACCCAGAGGGGGGCGTCGTCGCCCGCGCGGTCGATGACGTCGTGAAGCAGGCGGACCTGCTCCTCGATCTTCGCCAGGCTGTGCGCGTACGGGTGTGAGGCGACGATGTCGAAGTCGTCCGCGCTCCCCGAGATTCCGTAGAGCTCGCGCAGGAAGTCGTCGGCGGTCATGTTGCCGTTCGCGCCGTTGGTCTGGAACATGCCGCCGAGCATGACCTTGGCGCCGGAGTCGTGGTTGCGGATCGCCTCGGCGGCGCTCGACAGCAGGGCTTCGTAGGCCTTCGGATCCGGCGCCGGCTGAAAGAACGTCGCCGAGTTCTGCTCGTTCCAGATCTGCCAGGTGCGGATCGGCATCGGCTGCACGTCGGTGTGCTCGGCCCAGAAAGCGCCGCCCGGCCCGTAGCGGTCGACCATCCGTCCGATGAAGTCCTTCCAGGCGGCCAGAGCGGCCTCGGATCGTGGAGCGAACGTCGCGCATGCCCCCGTTCCCTCCTCGCAGCTGTCGCCGTCGAGACCCCCGGCCACCCAGTCGGGTGTCCCGAAGATGAACGGCAGGACCTGAATCCCGTTTTGCGCCGCCGCGAGCACGACGGGGTCAACCGACGAGAGGTCGATGTCGTCCTCCTTCGGCGTCGGGTCGAGCGCGTTCCAAGGAAGGAGGATCCGCAACGTCCCCACATTCCCGGCGCCCATGCGATCGAGGTCCTCTGGTCCCACCGTGCTCTGTGGGTCGACGCCGAAGAAAGCCCGCGGGACGTCGGCCGCGGGCGCGGGCTGATCGCCGCGGGAATCACTTCCGCACCCAAGCGCTGCCACGCAGATCGCGAGCACGGTGAGGGCTGTGGCCAGGAGGAGCTTCATCGGCGCGGGAGGCGGACAGTCAACTGGATCGGGCGGCGGCGACGGCGTAAAGGACGAACGTCAGCCGCGCTTGGCGACCTTCACGAACGCGTCCCATGCCGGCTTGCCGGTGCCGTTCTTGGCCCGGAGCCCCGCGTACCCGCACCACGCGCAGATCGCATCTCCGCCGGGCTTATCGCGCCACGAGTACCAGAAGATGCCACGCAGGTTGTACTTGCCGGCGTGCCGCCTGAAGCCCTTGTAGGCGGCGGTGAGGATCTTGGCCTGGCCGGCCTTGCCCTTGTTGAAGGGCTCCTTCTTCGGTCCGCCGGCGGCCCAGCCGATCTCGGTGATCCACATCCCGACGCTCGTGTCGTGCGCCTTCTTCAGCGCCTTCCGCGCGACCTTGAGCGCAAGCTGCGACCCGCTCGCGCTTGACGCGTACGGATGCAGCGCGATCGAGTCAAAGCTCTCCTTGACGCCCGGGATCTTCAGAAGCTTTACCAGGTACTTGGAGACCGGCATGACGACCTTCCCGGCCGAGTCGGGCCCCCACATCCCGCCGAGAACGATGTCGGCGTCGGGCTGCTCGGCCCGGATCGCCTTCGACGCCGCCTTGAGCAACTTCGCGTAGTCGGAGACCTTGACCTTCGGCGCGAAGTACTTGGGCGAGTTCTGCTCGTTCCAGATCTGCCAGGTGGTGATCGGGTGGGCGACCGTGCACTGACACGGCGGGAGACTCGGATCGAGCGGGCTCGGCGTCGGCGTCGGGGGCACGGGGGGCGGCGTCGGCGTCGGGTCGCCCGGCGGCGGTGGGGGGGGCGGCGGCTCGGGGTCGGGCGTGCAGCCCGGGAGCGGGATCGGATCGCACGGGATCTGGATGAGCTGATCGGAGCGGTCGGTCTTCGAGATCGGCACGGTCCAGAACGCACCTCCGGGCCCATAGCGCTTTGCCGCCGCGCCGGCGAAGGCGGCGAAGGCTGCACGCGTCGCGCCCGACTTCGGTGGGAAGACCGTGCACCCGTCGGCGGAGCACTTGCGGTTGTCCATCGCGGCCGCCCAGGGCGGCGTTGCGTAGAAGAAGGGGAACGGCGCGATGCCGTTGGACGTGAGCTGGCGGACCACCTCGTCGATCCCGGACCAGTCGTAACTGCCCGGAGTGCCCTCGACGGAGATCCACGGGAACAGCGTTCGCAGTGACGTGATGCCGCCCGTCGGCATCAGCTTGAGGTCGTCCTGGGTGGGCAGGGCGCCGTCCATGGGGACGACGCCGTAGACGACATTGCTGTCGGCCTTGGCGGCGGGAGCGACCGCGCAGACCAACAGCACCGCAACCAACGCGACGGCCGCGGACACCCTGGTGCCCGCGTGTCGCTCAGGCCGCTGCATAGCTACGGAGTCTCGCTGCTTCCGGCGCTTGGTGCAACCCGCTGCTGGGGGCCGCGACCATCATCATCGTCGTCACCGCCGCCGCTGCGCAGGCGCCAGGCGGCGAAGCCGGCACACACAGCGGCCACCGCTGCAAGGCCGACGAGAAGGACGGAGGTGCCGCCGCTGTCGGAGTCATTCCCCGCCGGGGTGACGTTGGAAGGGTTCGAGTCGCCGTTGCCGCCCGAGGGGAGCTGGGCCTGGCCGTACTCCTCGTTCGCCCCCTGCGCGGAGGCGACCGCCGGTACGACCGCTGCGATCGCGAGCATCGCGACCAGCGCGCACAAAAAGGCGCGCGCGGACACGCACCTAGACTGCCTACCTTGCTTCATTCGTCGAGTTCCTCTTTCTCGGCCCGGCGCCAGGGTGATCGGGCGGGCCGGAGCATCATCGCATGCAACGCCTGAGGCCCCAACACGTTACCGCCCTGTTAGTTGCGGCAGCTTGCGTCGCCCTCGCGCTCGCGAACGGCGGTTTTGACCCTCCGACGTTCGCGGCCGGGGCACTGATCGCGTGGGCGCTCGTGCTGATCGGCCTTGCCGTCGGGGTAGTTCCCCGTTCCGAGCCACCGAAACCCGCCGTCGCCACCGGCCTCTGCCTCGCGGGCCTGGCCGCGCTCGCGGCGCTGTCGATGCTCTGGGGCAGCGACAACGGCCGCGCGTACGAGGATGTCGTCAAGACGCTCTTCTACCTCGGGGCCTTCACCCTCGTCGTCCTCTTCGCGACGCGCGGCGATGCGGTCAGCTGGCTCGCGGGATTGGCGATCGGGCTGGTCGTGGTGGCCGTGATCGCCCTGGGGGGGCGCTTTGAGCCGTCGTGGTTCGGGCATCCGGACGTCGACATCCTCACCGAGCTCCCGGCCGCCGCGGGGCGGCTCACCTACCCGATCGGCTACTGGAACGGGCTCGCCGCCGCGATGGCGACCGCCCTCACGCTGCTGACCTGGCTGGCGGCCCGTTCGCGAACCGCCGCGATGCGCACGGCGGCAACCGCGGCCATGCCGGCGGTGCTTCTGGCGTTGTGGATGACGAACTCGCGCGGGGGCCTGATCGCCGCGGGCCTCGGCATCGCGGTGATCGTGTGGTTCGCCCGCCGGCGCAGCGCGATCCTCGCCGGCCTCGGGCTCGGCGTCATCGCCGGCGCTCTGGTGATCTGGGTCGTCGAGGGCTACGACGCCCTCCAGCACGCTCCCCTGACGGCGGCGAGCCCCCCGGAGGGCGACAAGATGCTCGTGATCCTCATCGCGGTGACGGCGGTGACGGCGCTCGCCAGGTCGCTGCTCGACGAGCACATCAGCCGGGTCACCCTCTCGCGCAGCTGTTGGCCGCGCGACGCTGATCGCGGTCGGGGTGGCGATCGTTGCGGCGATCGCGCTGTCGACCCCGTCGAGCGGTGGAACGATTTCAAGGAGCCTCCGACCGGTCACGAGATCGGAGCCGGTGGCATCAGCCAGCTGCGAGCTGGCGGGAGCGGGCGCTACCAGTTCTGGGAGGAGGCTCTCAACGCCTTCGGCTCCCATCCCGTTGCGGGCGTCGGCGCCGCGGGCTACACGTCCTACTGGCTCGAGCACCGCGACCTCCCGATCACGGCCACCCGGGCGCACTCGCTTGTGTTCGAGACGATGGCCGAGCTTGGATTGGTCGGGCTGGCGCTCCTGCTCGGCTTCTTCGGCATGGCCGTTGTCACCGGCGTGCGCCGCGCTCGCGACCGCCTCACCGATGGCGCCGGCGGCGCGCTCGGGGTGCTCACCGTCGGCTTCGCGGCGTCGGCGGTCGACTGGACGTGGGACCTGCCCGCGGTCTTCATCGCGACGGTCGTGGCGGCCGCGTTGCTGACGGGCCCGGCGACGCTCGCGCCGCTGACCGACGCCGCCCCGGTTGGTGGCGGCGCGGTGCGCAGCCGGCGGCGGTTCTCGGCGGGCGTGGCCATCCTCATCGTCGGCTGGGTTTCGGTCTGCGCCGCGGGGCTGCTCCTGCTGGCCAACGAGCGGCTGTCAGCCAGCCATGACGCGTTCGACCGCGGCGATCTGCAGGCGGCCGCCGATGCGGCCAGCGACGCGGCATCGATCGAGCCGTGGGCGGCCGAGCCCCATACGCAGCTCGCGCTGGTGCGAGAGCGCAGCGGCCAGATCGGCGAGGCGCGCGACGAGATCACCCAGGCGATCGACCGGGCGCCGCGCGATTTCGGGCTGTACCTGCTGGCGACGAGGCTCGCGATCGAGGCCGGCGACAAGGGGGCGGCGGCCGCGTACTTCAGCCGGGCGCACGAGCTGAATCCGAAGGATCCGACCCTCGCGAGCCTGGTGAACGGGAGCTAGCGGTTAGGCCTCGTCCACGAGCGGCTCGATCGGCAGCCGCTCGTCGAGCCAGCGGTACCGCTCCCCGCTGGGATCGAAGGGCGGGTGCACCTGGGGCAGCGCGTCCGGCAAGTGAAACCAGAGCCGGTAATGCAGGTGGACGAGGTCGTCGAGGTCGTAAGTCTTGGACTCCGGCTCCACGGAGCCGCGGTGGCGCAGCGGGTAGTTGTAGGACGGGGGGAGGATGCGGACGTGATCGTGGTGGTCGGCCGTGACGGCCGCCCAGCTCAGCTGATCCATGAAGTGCGGCCATTTCGTGAAGACGAGATCGGCGTCGTGGAGGCGGATCAGGGCGTCCTCCCACGCCTGGAAGAGGCCTGCCGAGCGGCGCACCCCGATCAGCCCGCTGTTCCAGTAGGCGCGGATCGGCTGCTGACCGACGGCGGTCTCGACGAACGGCCTGCCCTTCACGCCGATGGCTTCATACATCCGCCGCCAGTACGGCTCGTTCTTGCCCTTCCCGCGCGAGCCGGCGATGCGACGGTCGACCGGCCGCATGGCCGCGGCCCAGTCGCCCTCGGAGAGCTGCACGGGATCGGCGAGAAAGATCGAGTCGGTGTCGGTGAAGACGAGCGTGTCGTGGTCGAGCTCCCGCTCGGCCCAGGCCGAGACCGTGACCTTGTTGTAGGTCGGGTTGTCGCCGAAGCGGTTCACGAGGCTCTCGGTGACCATCGTCGTCGCCATCGACTCCAGCCGTTCGATCGTCTCCGGCCCCGGCTCCTGCCCGGCGCGGGGCGCGAAGGCGTACACCGGCGCGTCGGCGCAGGCGCCGCCCCAGGCACGCAGACTCTCGACGAGCAGGATTGCTTCCGTCTCGAGCCTGCCTTGCTCGACGCAGATCAAGAAGGCGGGTTGACTCAAGGGCGGGAGAGGGTAGAGAAGCCGGGGATTTATCCGGGGATTCGGCTTACGGCCGGGAAGAAAGTAAGTATGCGCAGGAAGTCATGAGCGAACCTTTTGGCGATTCGCCGGGTTACCCTCACGAGATGCAATTGCAGGGCCCTCCCGACACCGGGCCTGAGACCGTGCGCGCCAAACGAGCGGGCCGGTCGCGCTTCTGGCGTGACGCGGTTCGCCGCCGCATGCTCGCCGGCGCCGATCTCACCGCCGCGACCGCCGCCAGCCTCGTCATCGCCTCCACGTCCGCCGACGCCTTCTGGGCGCTCGTCCTGCTCCCCGGATGGGTGCTGTTGGCGAAGCTGATTGGCCTGTACGACCGCGACCACGTCGCGATCCGCCACCTCACCGTCGACGAACTCGTCCCGATCGCCGCCTGGGCGGCGGCTGGGGTCGGCTTCCTCGCGCTGATCCTCCCGCAGACGCCGGCCGGCCAGGTCGAGCCCGGCGCCGCGGTTGTCGCCTGGATCGTCGCGGCGGCGAGCGACCTGGTCCTCCGCGGCGGCGCCCGCTGGCTGTGGCGCCGAATCACGCCGCCCGAGGTCACCGCCGTGCTCGGCGACGGCGACCTCGCCGAGATGATCCGCCGCAAGCTCGAGCTCTTCCCCGACATGCACCTCGAGCTCATCGACGAGCACGGGATCGAAGCGTTCGAGGCGCTTTCCGGGAGCGTCGACCGCGTCATCTTCGCGTCCGATCGGGTGGAGCCCGGCGAGGTCGGTGGGCTCGTCTCGCTCTGTCGCGAGGCCCAGATCAAGCTCAGCGTGATCTCGCCGCTGCACGGGCGTGCCGGGCCGGTGCGCCTCTCGCGCGTCGCCGACCTGCCCGTCCTCGAGTACGAGACCTGGGACCCGTCGCGCTCGACGGCGATGATCAAGCGCGGCTTCGACATCGTCGTCTCGACGATCGGCCTGGTGCTGACCGCGCCCCTCTTCCCGCTGATCGCGATTGCGATCCGACTCGACAGCCGCGGGCCGATCTTCTTCAACCAGACCCGCGCGGGCCTCGATGGCCGCCCGTTCCCGATGCACAAGTTCCGCACCATGACCGCCGACGCCGAGGCTCGGCTCAAGGACGTGATCCGCCTCGACGACCTTCGCGATCCGGTCTTCAAGCTTTCCGACGACCCGCGCGTGACGCGGGTCGGGCGCTTCCTGCGCCGGCTGAGCCTCGACGAGCTGCCGCAGCTGTGGAACGTGCTGCGCGGCGAGATGTCGATCGTCGGCCCGCGGCCCGAGCAGGTCGAGCTGGTCGAGCGCTACCGGCCCGAGCACCGCTTCCGCCTCAGCGTCAAGCCGGGGATCACCGGTCCGATGCAGGTCTTCGGGCGCGGCGACCTCACGTTCCACGAGCGCCTCGCCGTCGAGCTCGACTACATCGAGAACCTCTCCCTGGCGCGCGACCTGAGGATCATCGCCGAGACCGTCCCGGTCACCCTGCGCGGGTCCGGCGCTTACTGAGGCGTCCAGTGGACGCAAGCGGGGGCCGCCCTTGTCCGGCCTGCGGCCGGGGACCGCTCGCGCACTGGCGGCCGGCGACGGCCTCGGACCCTCAGCTCGCGGGGCGCGAGCGGTTCGAGCTCGAGCGCTGCCCGGTCTGTGGCAGCGCCGCGACCCTTGGCGATGCCGTGGTTCCGGCGGCGATGTACGAGGGCGGCACCTACGAGCCCGCGCGCGGGCTCGCCAGCCGGATCGTCGGGCCCCTCCGCGGCCTCGCCGAGCGTGACCGGCTGCGATTCATCTCGCACCTTCCGCCCGGCTCGCGCGTGCTCGAGGTCGGCGCCGGCGACGGCAAGCTGGTCGGCGCGATGCGCGGAGCGGGCCTCGACGCCCGCGGCATCGATCCCTCACCGGCGGCATGCGCGGCAGCGGCCGAGGCCGGGGTAGAGGTGGCCAACGTCGGGGTCGATGAGGCCCAGATCGAGGCGGGCTCGCTCGATGCCGTCGTCGTTTGGCACGCCCTGGAGCACCTCGATACACCGGCCGACTCGTTGCGGCGCATCCACACCTGGCTGGCTCCGAGAGGCACGTTGATCGTCGCGGTCCCCAACCTCGCCTCGACCCAGGCACACATCGGTGGCGATCGCTGGTTTCATCAGGACGTGCCTCGTCATCGTGTCCACCTCACACCCGTCGGCGCGAACGCGCTCCTCGCTCGCACCGGTTTTGCCACCACGCGGGTTCGCCACCTGCTCATCGAGCAGAACCCGCTCGGCATGTGGCAGACGCTTCTCAATCGGCTCACCTCGGAGCGCGACTTCGCCTTCCGGCTGCTCAAGCGCGACCTGGCGGCGACGAGCCGTGGCCAGCGTTGGCGCGACCTCGCGGTGACCGCGATCGCCGGGCCGCTGCTCGCGCCAGTCGCGCTGGTGGCGGAGCTGGTTGCGGGGCTGGCGCGGCGCGGCGGGTCGATCGTCATCGAGGGGCGCGTACGGTGAGCTCCTCCGTGATCGTGCCGACGGTCGGCGGGGGCGAGCGCCTGCGGCGGATGCTCGAGTCGGTCGCCTCCGACCAGCACCAGACCATCGTCGTCGACAACGGCTCAAACGGCGGCGTGGGCCAGGCGGTTGATGGACTCGCCGGCGTCGAGGTTCTGCGCCTCGAGCACAACGCCGGGTACACGGGCGCGATCAACCTCGGCGTCGAGCGCGCGGACGGTGACGTTGTGGTCCTCTTAAACGACGACTGCGTGGTCGACGCCGGGTTCGTGGAGAAGATCGTGGCGCCGATCGATCCGGGTGACGGGGTGGTCATGGCGGCCGGCGTGATGCGCGACTGGCGCGACCGCTCGCTGATCGACAGCGCCGGGATGGAGCTCGACCAGACCCTCCTGGTCTTCGACTACTTAAACGGTGAGCCGGTCTCTCGGCTGGGCGGCGGCGTCGCCGACCCGATCGGGCCCTCCGGCGCGGCGGCGGCGTTCGACCGCGCGAGCTTTCGCTCGGTGGGCGGCTTTGACGAGGGTCTCTTCGCCTACTGGGAGGACGTCGATCTCGTCCTGCGCCTGCGCCGTCTCGGGCTGCGTTGCGCCCTCGCGCCGGACGCGATCGGCGATCATGAGCACTCCGCGACCCTCGGCTCGGGCTCGGCGCGCAAGAACTACCTGATGGGCTACGGCCGCGGCTACGTGCTGCGAAAGTGGGGCGTGCTCGACGGGCGGCGAACCGGCTCGGTGCTCCTGCGCGAGGGGGTGCTGTGCGCGGGACAGGCCGTCGTCGACCGCAACCTCGCCGGCGTGCGCGGCCGCCTGCGCGGGTACCGCGAGGCGCCGGCAACGGAGCGCTATCCGGAGGCGCTGGGCCTCGGAACAGCTCACGACGGCGTGCTCGGGAACCTGGCGCGTCGCGCGCGTCGGCGCTCGCGCCTGCGCAGCGCGCCTGGGCGGGCACGGCCGCTGCGGTCGCTCGCCGTCTTTCACCTCGCCAACACCAGCGGCCCGTCGCGCTCTCTGGAGGCTGAGCTCGCCTGGCTGGGGAGGGAGGGGTCGATCGACGTCGTCGTTCCCGGGCCCGGCACGGTCGGTAGCTCGCTAGTCGCCGGCGCCGAGGTGATCCACGCCGACTACGAGGCGCTCACGGCGCCGAAGACGGGGGTGCTCGGCCTGCTGCGCGAGGTGCGAGCCCTGCGGCACGACGTCCGCGCGTTCCGGCGGATCATCCGCGACCGCGACCCCGAGCTCGTGATCTCGGTGACGACGATGCTGCCCGCGGTGACCATCGCCGCGTGGCTGGAGCGCACCCCCGCGCTCGTCTACTGCGGCGAGCTGTTCGACCGCGGCTACCGGCGCGGGCCCCTGCGCACGCTCGCCAACCGCGCCCTGGCGGTCCTCACCGCACGATTGTCAGACGGCATCATCGCCTGCTCGCTGACGGTTGCCGGCCAGTTCGTGCAGTCGGCCGCGCGGATCGAGACCGTCTATCCGCCGATCGGCAAGCGCTACGCCAGCGGCGACGGAGCGCAGTTGCGTGCCCAGCTCGGGATCGACGCCGGCGCTCCGCTCGTCGCGTCGGTCGGCAACCTCACCGAGGGGCGAGGGCAGGACATCCTCGTCCGAGCGATGCCGGAGATCCTCAAGCGCCTGCCGCAGGCGCACTGCGTGATCGCCGGCGACCCATTTCCGCGCCCGCAGGACGTCGCCTATCGCCAGCGCCTGATCGACCTGATCACGGAGCTCGGCCTCGAGGACTCGGTCACGGTCGCCGGCCACGTCGAGGACGTCGGCGGCGTCTACGCGGCCGCCGACGTGATCGTCAACCCGGCGCGGTTCAATGAGCCGTTCGGCCGCGTCCCGTTCGAGGCGGCGGTCGCGGGTACGCCAGCCGTCGTCACCCGCGTCGGCGCGATCCCGGAGCTGCTGCGCGACGAGCGCTCGGCGCTCATCGTCGAGCCCGACGAGCCCTACACGCTGGCCCTGGCCGTCGTCCGAGTCCTCTCCGACTCGGACCTCGCCGGCCGCCTCGTCGCCGGCGCCGGCGCGATCGTCGACAACCGCCTGACCCCCGCGCACAGCCTCGCCGGCTTCCGCCGGGCCGTGGAGGCGGCGGTGGGGCGGCCGGTGGGCCAGGTGGATTCCTAATCGGCGTTCGGTCCGCTTCGGGACCGGGTCTTGCTGGGTAGGAGCGGTGCGAGGTGTGACGTAAGTGGCGCTTCGCGACGGTTCTGCGCGGTTTTCGCCCCCACAGCGCGAAGGGTGTCCCTCGCTCCGTCCTAGAGCACGGATTCCGGGACACCGTGCTCCGCCGCGGCGCACGGAAGGCCGGCAAACGTCACGAAACTCAAACCCGCTCACCCCTACCCGGCCCGACCCGCTCCCGCGTCAGAGCGAGCTCTGCATCTCCACGGGCAGGTCGGCGTCATCGAGCGGATCGCCACCGCGCCGGCGCGCGAGCGCCCGGCGCCACAGCAGTCCTCGCAGCATGCCCGCCTCGCTGCCGCCCGTGTCGTCGCGGCGCAGGCGGCGGAGCTGGCGGCCGGCGAGCCACGCGAGGGCCGTGGGGGAGTGGTCGAGCGCCAGTGCGCGCTGGAGGGTGCGCCGGTGCGATGGGTCGAGGCGGTTACCCAGCCGGGTTTCGAGAGCGACGGCCGTGAGCGCCATCCGGCAGTACTCGCCGAAGTAGATGCGCCGCCACTCCTCACGCAGGCGCCCGGGCGGACGACCGCGCAGAGCAGCCAGCCGGCGGGGAAGGCTGCCGCCGACGACGCCGCGGTTTGCGCCAGCGTGGCCGATCACGGCGGCGGGGTGCTGGACGTAGTCGAGCAGCGGGCGGTCGACGTACTCGATCCGGCCGGTGACCGCGGCGACCAGCGCCAGCCAGTGGTCGTGATAGAGGTTGCCGAAGTGTGGGGGGAACGGCAGCGCGTCGGCCAAGAGGTCGCGCCGGAAAACGCAGGCCGCACCGGTGACGCTGTTGCCCAGCAGCAGCGACGCGAAGTTGGCGTGGTTGGGAACCCTGGCCGTCCAGTAGGTGTCAGAGATCAACGTCCCGTCCGGCTCGACGATCCGCAGGTCGCTGAACGCGAGGCGTGCATTGCTCGCTGCGAGCGCGGCGACCATCGTGGCGAGCTTGTCCGCGTGCCAGACGTCGTCCTGGTCGCTGAGGGCGATGTAGCCGGCCCCCGCGGGCGCCATCGCGAGGGCGCGGGCGAAGTTCGCGTACGGGCCGAGTCGTTGGGCGGAGCGATCCACGGCGAAACGCGAGTCGTCGCCGACGATCCGATCGATGAGCGCCGCTCCCTCTGGATCCGACGCGTCGTCGCTGATCACGCAAACCCAGTCGTCGCGGGTCTGGGCGCGAATCGAATCGATCTGGCGAGCGAACAGCTCCTCGGGGGGCTGATGGGTCGCCATGCAGATCACGACGGTCTGCGGCCCGGCCTCAAGCGTGGCGAGCTCCGTCGGTGACGGCTCGGCGACCGTTCCCAACCTCAGCTCCGTCGTCCCGGAGGTCGTGCGGATCCTGACCCCGACCTCCCGTGAGGCGGGCCCGTGCGCAAGCGGGACCACGCCCCAGAAGACCGCGCGATCGGCCGCAAGCTCGGGCCACTCCCCTGCGAGGCCGGGCGAGGGCATCGCCGCCGCCATGGCGCTGAGGCGGGTGCCGTCCGCGCTGAGCTCGATCGCGAGCGGGGTCTCCCGAGGGTGAGCGACCGCGCCATGGACGAACACGGCCGCGCCTCCGGCGCGCAGCGGGCTGCGAAGCCAAGCCTTAAAGCCGTCCCCCTCGGCGTCCGGCTCGCCCCACTGCAGGGGTTTCGGGGCCGCGGTCGTCATCGGCGTCGCCAGCCTAGATCAGGGAGGTCCGCGGCGCTGCGCTATACCTGCGAGCTTTGCTGGCGCGCCTCGACAGCCCGTGGGTGACAGCCGCGTTCGGGGCCGTCGTCGCGATCCTCACGTGGGACTACATCCAGATCGCGCCCACGATCGGGCTCGACGCGTCGTGGATGCTCGGCATCAACCTGGCGGCCAGCGCTGGGCTCGACCACGGCACGCAGATCGCCTTTACGTTCGGCCCGCTGGGCTTCCTCGAGCAGCCGATGGTGATCGATGGCCTGCTGTCCACGCTCGCGGCGGTCTACCTGTTCGGGTTGCGCGCTCTCCTGGCAGCGTCCCTGCTTTGGGCCGCCCGGCGCAGCTTTTCCTGGCCCGCCGCCGCGGCGATCGCGTTTGTCGTCGCGATGACGATCCCGCGCACGGTTGGAGCGGTGGCGCTGGCGCTGACGCTCCTGTGGTGCCTGCTCGCCCTGCAGCCCGACGCTCCGAGTTGGACGGCGCGCGCCCTTGCCTATGGGGGCGGTGCGCTCGCGGCGATCGAGGCGCTGGTCAAGCTCAACACCGGGCTCACGGTGCTGATCGCCGTGACGATCGCCGTCCTGGGTCTGCCAGGCGACCGGCTTCGCAACCTCGGCCGCTTCGCCGCGACCGCCGCCGCGACCTTCCTGGTGTCGTGGTTCGCGGCCGGCCAGGGGGTCGGCAATATCGACGACTACGTGCGGACGTCGTTCGAGTTCGTCTCGGGCTACCAGCGCGCGATGCAGCTCGAGCAGGGGGCCGTCCCGTGGGACTGGGCGGCGGGGCTGGTGGTCGCGATCGCCTGCCTCGGCCTGGTCGCGGGCGGTCCCGGCAAGCGCCGCGCCCGGTTCGCCATGGTGGCGCTCGTCGCGATCTTCGCCTTCTCGCTGGAGAAGTACGCCTTCGTGCGCCACGAGCCGGGGCATGCAGGGGTTCTCCTCGGCGTGCTCGCGGTGGTCTGGCTCACGCCGGCTTGGCGCGGCTCGGCCCGGATGATCGCCCTCGCCGCGCTCGCGCTGATCGCGCTGGCCTATCCGCTCGTCGCCTCCGAGCGGCTCGACACCCTGATCAACCCGCGGACCGCGGTCAACCAGCTGGCCGACCTCGTCATCCCCTCACAGCGCCACGAGGCCGCCGACGCCGCCCGCGCGGGCCTCGTGGCGGGCTACGCGGTCGACCCCCGGATGCTCGAGCGGATCGGTTCGGCGCCGGTCGACGTGCGGCCTTGGGAGATCCCGCTCGTATGGGCCTACGGGCTCAACTGGAAGCCGTTGCCGGTGATCCAGGACTACGCGGCCTACACCCCCGAGCTCGACCGATTGAATGCCGACGCGCTCGCCGCCCCGGATGGGCCCCGGTTCGTCCTGCGGCATCTCGGCTACCAGCTGAGCTCGCTCTACAGCCTCGAGGGTCGCCTGGCCATGTTCGACGCCCCGCTCGAGCAGCGGGGGCTCCTTTGTGGCTTTAGGCCGGTCCTGACCACCTCGACCTACCAGCTGCTCGAGCGCGGTCGCGATCGCTGCGGCCCCGAGCGCGATCTCGGGACCGTCGAAGCCGCCTACGGGGAACCGGTCGAGATTCCGCACGGCGGACCAGGCGAGGCCGTGTTCGCCCGCATCGACGGCGCCGGCGGCGAGGGCATCGAGCGGTTGCGGGCGTTCGCCTACGAGGAGGCGATGCGTACGGTCACCCTCGGGAACATCACCACCCGGTTCGAAACGGCCACCGCACCCGACGGGCTGCTGCTGCGAGCTCCCGCGGACGCCGACTTCCCGAAGCCGTTCGCGCTGGCGCTCAACGCGCCGACCATCGCGATCGACTCACGGGGCGGTTTCGCCACATCCGACGGGCCGCTCGAGATGCATTTCTTCGCCGTCCCGATAGCGTCCTTGCCGTGATCGTCTACGCCTGCGCCGTGTCGGATGCCGACGCCTTCGCCAGCTACGCCGAGCCCGGGCTCAGGGCGGTCACCGAGGGGGATCCCAACGCCGAGATGACGGCCCTGGCGAGCGTCGGCACGATCTTTCGCAACTACAACCTCCTGCGCGAGCGCGTTGCCGACCGCGAGGATCTCGAGGCGCTCGTGCTGGTTCACCAGGACGCCGAGCTTGTCGACCCCGACTGCTCGGCCAAGATCCGCGCCGCCCTGAGTGATCCTGACGTCGCGATTGTCGGCTGCGCCGGCGCGGTGGGCGTGAGGAGCATCGCCTGGTGGGAGGGCGCCGTCACCTGGGCCTCGTTCACGCATCGCTACGAGGAGATGGGCGGGGGCGAGATCCCGGGCGTCTCTTGGCGCGAGCCAAGCACCCCCGGCTACGCAACGACCGGCGAGGTCGACGCCGTCGACGGCTTCGTCATGGCGCTCTCCCCATGGGCCGTGCGCGAGCTGCGCTTCGACGAGTCGCTGGGCACCCGCCACGGCTACGACATCGACCTCTGCCTGCAGGCTCGCGCCGCCGGCAAGAAGGTCGTCACGGCCGACCTGAAGGTGGTCCATCACCACTCGCTCGAGCTGGTCGCCGATCCCGAGCGCTGGGTCGAGTCGCACATTGCGCTCGCCGAGAAGTGGGACGGGATGCTGGAGGAGGCCTCGGACTCAGACGCCGACTGGCAGGCCCGCGCCCGGCGTGCGGAGGCGGAGGCCTCGGTCAGCCGGCTGATGCGGGGCGCCGCCGAGCTTCAGCGCGATGCGGCCCGGGCGCAGCTCGATCGCGTTCAGAGGACAGCGAGCTGGAAGGTGACCGGTCCCCTCCGGGCCGCGAGCGCGAGGATCAGGCGGCGCCGCTAGCGAGCCCCGGGTCCTCGACGTCGACGTCGAGGTCAAGGGCGCGGCCGTTGCCGCCGTCGGGCCCGGTGCCGTTCGTCGGCGGGCCGATGAGGTCGTTGTCCTCGCGCGCGCGCTCGAGCGCCGCCGCCACCGCGGCGCGGCTGAACATCGGCCGGCCGCCCTGGCGCAGCTTCGAGACGCGCTCGGCCATGGCGAAGGCGCTCGACTCCAGCATCGTCGACAGCAGGAACTGCAGCTCGTAGTCCTGGGTGCGCATCGCGTCGATCTTCTGCATCAGCTGAAACTCGGACACCAGGTGCTCGACGCGCTTCTGCTCCATGCGCACGAGCAGCGGGTTGCGATCCCACGGAGCGACCGTCTCGGCGATCGCCTCGGCCGCCTCCGCGCGCGTGTCCCAGAGGACGCCGAGGCCGAAGAACGGCGCCAGGATCGCGAGCCGCAGCTCCGAGCGCTCGGCGAGAAAGTCCTCGACCGCGGTGAGCACTCCATTGCGGGGCCCGCCCTCGCGTGCGGCCGCGCAGCGGTAGTAGAGACCTCGCTCGGAGGTGCCGGGCTCGTCCGGGCGCAGGAGGGCCGGCTCGGCCAGCGGCTGGCGATGTTCGGCCGGGATCGCTTCCGGCGCGTGGTAGCTGTCGCGGCGGGCGAGCGGCCAGCCGATGTCGTGCAGGAGGATCAGCGGCAGCGGGCCGTCGCCGGCGGCGGCTGCCACGAGCCGCAGCTCCTCGCTGACCATGAAGTAGTTGTGGTCACCGTCGATGATCACCGCGTCGGTGAGCTCGAACCCCGGGAGCGCCTCGGCGCTGGTGGCGACGATCAGGTCGAGGTCTGAGCGCTCGGCCGCAAGGTCCTGCAGTTGGGGGCGCGGCTCGGGATCGATCGCGACGACGCGCTCGACGTTGCGCTCGGCCGCCCAGTCGAGCAGCTCCCGCGTGAAGAATCCGTACTCGGCCCCGACCTCAATGACCGAGCGGACGCTGGCCGCATCCAGGCACGCGAAGACGAATTCCGCGAGGTTCGCCAGCGTGCAATCGAAGCTGTCGAGGCGTTCTGTGGCGATCCAGCCCTGTTCCCGTTCGTCCATAAAAGCATCGCGCGGCGTGGCTCTCTCTCGTTCCCGCGCACCTCAATCGTATTGGCTTGCCCAGCAAACGTTTGGCGGATTTTGCTGCGAAAACCCTGAGCGCTGACTAGTGCTCGAGAACGAGCCCGAGGAACTGCCGGGTGCGCTCCTGCTGGGGGCTGTCCAGCACCTGGGCGGGCGGACCCTCCTCGACGATGACGCCGGCGTCCATGAAGACGACCCGCGAGCCGACCTCGCGAGCGAATCCGATCTCGTGGGTGACGACGATCATGGTCATCCCCTCGCCGGCGAGCTCGCGCATCACGTCGAGCACCTCCTTGACCAGCTCTGGGTCGAGCGCGGAGGTGACCTCGTCGAACAGCATCACGTGCGGATCCATCGCCAGCGCCCGTGCGATTGCCACCCGCTGCTGCTGGCCGCCCGAGAGGCGGTCCGGGAACTCGTCGAGCTTGTCGGCGAGGCCGACCCGCCGGAGCAGTGTCTCAGCCTTGTCGCGAGCCTCCTGCTCGCTTCGCTTGAGAACCTTCTGCTGCGCCAGGCGGACGTTGTCCATCGCTGACTTGTGCGGGAACAGGTTGAACTGCTGGAAGACCATCCCGACGCGCTGGCGCACGTAGTCGAGGCCCTCGCCGCCGGTCCCCGTGATCTCCTTGCCCTCGAGGATGATGCGGCCGGGTTTCGGCGGGGCCAGGAGGTTGATGCACCGCAGCAGCGTGGACTTGCCCGAGCCGCTGGGTCCGAGCACGCAGACGACCTCGCCCTGGTTGACCTCGAGATCGATGCCGCGCAGGACCTCGAGCTTGCCGAAGCTCTTGTGGACGTCCTTGAGCTCGAGGACGGCTCCGTTCGCGCTGTCGGTCACGTCGGGCCCCCGGCGAGCCCTGACCCCGCGATGGCGGCCTCGGGCGCTGGCTCGCCACCTCGACGCATCTTGCGCTGGTCACGGGCGATCAGCCAGTCGACGACCCGCGCGAGCGGGAGGGTGACGATCAGGAACAGGATCGCCCCGAGCGTCAGCGCCGAGCTGTTGAAGGTCTTCGCCTGCAGGTCGTACCCGACCTGAACGACCTCCACGAGGGAGATCGCGAACACGAGCGAGGTGTCCTTCATCAATGCGATCAGGTCATTGAGAAGTGGAGGAATCACCCGCCGGATCGCCTGCGGCACGATGACGTACCGCATCGTCTGCGCGTGGCTCATCCCGAGCGATCTCGCCGCCTCGGTCTGCCCCTCGGGGACCGACTCGATCCCGGCGCGGTAGACCTCGGCCATATAGGCGCCGTAGGTGATCACCAGCGCCATCGCTCCGTACCAGAACGCCGCCGGCTGGCCGAACCACGTCGGGATCGCAAGCCACTCCGGAAGTGGACCGGGGGTGGCGTTCGTCGCCGACAGGGCACCGAAGCCGCCGTAGATCAGCAGGATCACCAGCAGCAGCGGGATGCCGCGGAAGGCGTCGATATAGATGATCGTCGGGATCCGGACGATCAGCCCCGCCCGGCCGGGGACCTGGCGCAGCAGTGACAGCACCAGCCCCCACAGCAGCGCGACCACGCTTGCGATGGCCCACAGCAACATCGTCTTGCCGAAGCCGCTCAGTACCTGATCGAAGTGCTTCGCCATGAAGCTGACGTCGAAGTACTGATTGATGAACTGGCTCATCTTGCGCCCCTTGTGCTGACCGATTCGTCAAACGAAAGAGGGGCGCCCACCTGGCGCCCCTCTACCAATCTCGTGAGTGCTCAGCTGCTTGGCTGGTACTCCTTCGGCGGATCCTTCTGGAACCACTTCTTGAAGATCGTGGCGTAGGTGCCGTCGTCGATCAGCCCGCTCAGCGCGCCGTTGACGGCGTCGATCAGAGCGGTGTTCGTCTTCTGCATCGGGAAGCCGTACTTCTCCCCGGTCGGGATCGTCTGGCTGACGTCCAGGTCCGGATACTTGCGCAGTGCGTAGGCCGAGACCGGGAAGTCGTTGATGACTCCATCGACCTGGCCGGCCTGCAGCGCGTTGAACGCCGTGCCGATCCCCGGGTAGGCCTGGACCTGGGCGTCGGTCTGCTTCTCGGCGTAGTCCTGACCGGTCGTGCCCTCCTGGACGGCGATCCGCGTGTCGGAGGTGATCTGGTCGACCGACTGCAGGTCCCCGTCCTTCTGGACCATCAGCGACTGGTCGGCGTTGAAGTACGGGTCGGAGAACGTAACCCTCTGCGACCGCGCCGGCGTGATCGTCGTCGAGGACGCGACGATGTCGAACTTGCCCGCCTGCTGGTCGGAGAAGATCGTCGCGAACGAAGTGTCCACGATCTTCGGCGTGAGGCCGAGCTTGCCGGCGATCGCGTCCATCAGGTCGATGTCAAAGCCGGTGTAGTCCGGCGGCTTGCCCTGCTCGAAGGGCGGGTAGGGGATGTCGGAGCCGACGGTGAGCGTGCCGGGCGTGATCAGTCCGAGATCCGCGCCGCCACCGGTGCCCCCTGTTGTGCTGCTTGCAGAGCTCGCGCTCGTGCTGCTGCTGTCGTCGCTTGAGCCGCATCCGGCGGCGACCATCGCGAGGGCGAACAACGCCACAAGCGCGGTCACGAAGCTAAGCCTGGTCCTGCTCATCCGTGTCTTGACTCCTACTGGTCGAATCGGTTTTTGCGAGAGGCGTCCCAAACGCCCCGAACGACTCAACATACACCTGCCATCGCGCCGTCGCGACCTGGGATTCTGCCTGCATCTCGAAGTGGATGGGGTACCGCGCCTCCCACAGGGTCATGGCCTCGCGCTCGCCGGCGCGACCGGCGTCGTCGAGGACGATGGCCGCGCCGTCGCTCAGCCTCGACCCGATCTCGGCCAGTCCGGGATGACGGCTGCGGCGAAGCTCCGGCTCGCCGGCGGGCGGCCCGTCGATCAGCAACAGATCGATTGAAGAGGGAAGCGCCGCCAGGGCGCTGACCGCGTACCAGCCCCCGGCCTTGCCCGCAAGCGGGTGGGGTTCCAGCGGAGCGTCGACGATGACGGCCCGGTCCAGGCCCTCCGCGGCGAGGGCGGCCCGCGTGCGCTCAGCCCACCCCGGATCGTGCTCGAGCGCGTGGACGCTGCCGGCGCCGAGTTCGCGCAGCCTGCGCGCTGCGATCACGGTGCTCCGTCCGCAGCCGCATTCGACGATCGTGCGGGCGCCGGAGTCGATCTCGGTGAGGACGAGGCGCAGGGCCTCATCCCCCAGCGACCAGGCGTCGGTGCGCAGCGGCGGCCCGGTCGCCTGCAACCGGTCGAGCGTGTCTGTCGACGATGGGCTCACCTCACTACACTTTCTATAGTGACGCTTGAGCCCACGCTCAATCGCCCCTGTGGCGGACGCTACGGCAACATCATCGAGGCGGTCGGCAACACGCCCCTCGTCGAGTTGCCGCGGCTGTCACCCAAGCCCGGCGTGCGCATCTTCGCCAAGCTCGAGGGCCGCAATCCGACCGGCTCGGTCAAGGATCGCGTTGCCAAGGCGATGATCGAGGCGGCCGAGGCGGAGGGCGCGATCGAGCCGGGCCAGACGGTGCTCGAGCCGACGTCCGGCAACACCGGCATCGCCCTGGCGATGATCTGCCAGCGCAAGGGCTATCCGTTCAAGGCGGTGATGCCCGACAACGTCACCGAGGAGCGCTCCCAGCTGCTGCGGATGTTCGGCGCCGAGATCGCCTACTCGGAGGGGGCCAAGGGCTCGAACGGGTCGGTGGAGCTGGCGCTGGACATGGTCGGCTCCGACACCTCGTACTACATGCCCTACCAGTACGGCAACGAGGCGAATCCCGCCGCGCATTACAACGGCACGGCCGTCGAGATCCTCGACGAGCTCGACTCCGTCGCCGCGTTCGTGGCCGGCCTCGGAACCGGCGGGACCCTCATGGGCAACGGCCGCCGCCTCAAGGAGGCCGACCCCGAGACGAAGATCGTCGCGGCCGAGCCGATGCAGGGCGAGCTCGTCCAGGGCCTGCGGTCGCTGGCCGACGGCTTCATCCCGCCGATCATCGACCTCTCCGTGCTCGACCGAAAGATCATGGTCTCCAACCGCGACGCCATCGTCTGGACTCAGAAGCTGCTGCATGAGGAGGGCCTGTTCGCCGGCGTTTCGGCCGGCGCTGTCGCGGCGATCTGCGTGCGTGTGGCCGGTGAGCTCGACGACGGCAACGTCGTCTTCCTGGTCCCCGACGACGGCTGGAAGTACCTCTCCTCCGGCGTCTACACGACTCCCATCGAGGAGCTAGAGGGGATCGACTCCACCATCTGGTGGTAGCGGCGCAACCTCGCGCGCCTCGAAGCTGATTCGCAGGGGGCCACTCGAAGTTGCGACGCCGCCGTCGCTTCGGACGGTGATCGTCCGCGCGTTCGGAGCAAGCGCGAACGGCGCCGGAAAGTCGGCGCCCGCCGGCGCGTCGAGCAGCAGCCCGTCGGGCGCCGTCAGCGCGGTCAGCCGATACGAGGTGCCGTCGAGCTCGATGAAGCGGCTCGCAGCGCTGAGGGCGAGGGTGCGCAGGGCCTCCACCCCCGAGGCACCGGCGCCGTCGATCCGCGCGAACATCGCCTCGCCGGGTCGTGCGCGCGGCACATGGATCGCCTCGCCGTAGTCGACCGTCATCTCGGCCACCGGGCGCGGCGCCCCGCAGCGGTCGGGCCCGCGCTCGAGCAGCTCGTAGCTGGCCGTCGTGACGACCGGGTGGAAATCACACAGCAGGGTTCGGGTCTCGGCCGGCGCGTCGAAGCTCGTGAACCTGCCGTCGAGGCCGACCCTCCCGTCGCCGGTCGCGAGATGGCGCAGGACGTAGCGCGGGCCGTCATCCGCCGCGAGGGCCGCGGCATTGCGCTCGTCGAGATAGGGGGTGTAGGCCTCGTAGTCCTGGGTGACGGGCAGCGGCCGCCAGTTCAGCCCGTAGGCCCATACGAGGCCCGTCTCCCACGGCCGCACGTCGACGGGTTCGTCCCCGATGCGCCGCACGATCGCCGGATCGAGCTGGTAGGCGAGCTGCATCGCCAGGCGCGACTGCTCGCGCGCGTCCTCGCGCTGACTCGGCACGAGCAGGTCGGCGAGTTGTTCGACCGCGAGCCGGGGCTCGAAGCTGTTGCGGGCGTGGTGGGCCAGCGGAAGCGCGGCGAGCCCGATCACCACGATCGCCGCCGCGCACAGGATGCGGCCGGCGTCGCGCACCTGCAGGGCGAGCCATGGCGCCACGATCCCGCCGATGAACAGGTCGACGTGGCCGTAGTCGTGGCGGACGAAGCCCTGCTTTAAGAGCGCGTACAGGAGGAGCCCCACCACCGCGCCCACCCCGACCCGCCGCACCGTGGGCTCGGAACGGGTCGTGTACAGGGCGAAGGCGAGGGTCCCAAGCCCGATCACGAGAGCGATCGGCACGTCCGCGGCGAAATGCGTGCCGTCCAGCTGCATCGCCTGCGAGTAGCCGGAGGCGATCTCAAACGACGCCCGCACGTAGTCGTCGATGTTGCCGACGCCCTGGCCGCTCGCAAACCACAGCGCGCCGCCAACCAGCGCGAACGCTCCCGCCGCCGTGAGGATGCCCCGCCAGCGCGGGGTACCCACGACCAGGCTGGTGATTGCGACCATCGCCAGCACCGCGAGCCCGACGTTGACCTTGACGAGGATCTCGACCCCCGCGAGCGCGCCGCCGCCGATTGCGATGAGCTGCGCCGACCAGGGCGGTGCGTCGCGATCCATGGCCACGAGGCACCAGACGGCCGCGAGCGAGAGCGGCGCGATCGCCACCGGGGTGATCGCCGTCGCCCCGAACGCCAGCGCCACGGCCACCACCAGCGGGAAGCTGCGGCGCGCCGACCACAGGAAGCTCGCCGCGAGGGCGGCGGGGAGGAGGAGGCGGTAGAGGCCGCCGGCAACCGCGGTCACGCTGCCGGCAACGCTCGGTACGTCCAGGAAACCGAGCGGGCCGTACGTCGAGATCACCTGGGTGCCACTGTCCAAGCCGGATCCGGCCGCCATCTGGAGGCCGATCCCCCAGGAGCTGTCGAGCCCGGGGGTGAGCGGCGCGACCGGATCCCAGGTGATGAGGGCGGTGGCCAGGCCGAAGGCGAGCGTCGCCAGCAGGCCGTTTGCGCGGGTAACTCCGATCACTGGGCCATGAAACATCAATTCGGCGTCTACGATGCGCCCGATGGCGGCCGACGACGTGGATCTCGAGGCTCAGCGCGAGCAGTTTCACCGCGAGCTGATGCGTAAGTCGATGCGGATCGCAGAGCTCGAGCTGGAGCTGGAGGAGACCACGCGGCGCTTCCAGGAGTCGATGAGCTGGCGGCTGATGAAGCCCGTGCGGGTGAGCTACCAGCTGGCCAAGGGGCTCAGGCCCGGCGGCTCATGATCGGCCCGGTCGCTCGCGGCCGGTTCGGCACTCGTCGCTCGCGCCGCGCACCGGCCGAGCGCCTGCACGCGCTGCCATCCCGGCCCCTGATCTCGGTCGTGATGCCCGTCTACGAGACGGATGCGGGTTACCTGAAGGCGGCAATCGACTCGGTCCGCGCGCAGGCCTACCCCGACTGGGAGCTCTGCATCGCCGACGACGGTTCGCGGCGCCGTCACGTCCGCCGGGTGATCGCCGCCCGTCGCTCCTCGGACCGGCGGATCAAGGCGGTGCATCTGGAGCGCAACGGGGGCATCTCGGCGGCCTCCAACGCGGCGCTCGAGCTCTGCGCCGGCGAGTACGTCGCCTTCCTCGACCACGACGACGAGCTGACGCCGGACGCGCTGCTCGCCGTGGCCGAGGCGCTCACCGCCGATCCGCAGCTAGACGTGGTCTACTCGGACTCCGACAAGCTCGACCTGTACGGCCGCCGAGTCGATCCCTTCCTCAAGCCCGACTGGGCGCCCACCTACGCGCTCGGCGCGATGTACATCGGCCACCTGCTCGTCGTGCGGAGGTCGCTCGTGGCCGCAGTCGGAGGGTTCGACTCGGCCTACGACACGATCCAGGACTTCGAGCTGATGCTGCGCATCTCCGAGCGCACCAACCGCATCCGCCATCTGCCGCAGATCCTCTATCACTGGCGCGCGATCCCGGGCTCGATTGCCGCCGGTGCGGAGGAGAAGTCGGGCGTGCCGGAGCTGCAGGCGGCCGCCGTGAGCGCCCACCTGGAGCGCCTGGGGGTAGCCGCGGTGGCGGTTCCGCATCCTGAGATCCCGCACCGCGCGCGGCTGGCGCCCAAGCCGGGCGCGGAGCCCGACGTGAGCTCGGTCGGTGCCGTGATTGCGTGGCGCGGCGACACGGCCCGGCGGGATCGGCTGGTCGCGGGGCTTCGCCAGGCCGGCGTCGACGCCGAGCGGACGGTCGTCGTCGATCCGGACCCCAGCTTCAGTCGCGCCCGCGCCGCCAACGTCGGCGCCTCGCGCTGCTCGGCCGACAACCTCCTCTTTCTCGCCGACTCGGTCGAGCTCGCCTCGGCGGACTGGCTCGAGCAGCTGCTCCTGCACCTGATGCTGCCCGGCGTTGCGGCGGCCGGGCCGCTGCTCGTGCATCCCGATGGCCGCAGCGCGGCGGCGGGCACGGCGCTGGGGCTCGCCGAGCCGGCGATGCCGATGCTCGCCGGGCTCGAGGCCGGCGCTGATGGCTACTACGGCTCGCTCTCGTGTTCGCGCGACGTGTCGGCGCTCAGCGGCGACTGCCTGCTGGTGGGCGCCGACGAGTTCGCGGCGATCGGCGGCTTCGACGAGGCGTTTCTCACCGGTTTCGAGGACTTCGACCTCTGTCAGCGCCTGGTCGCCGCGGGCCACCGCCTCGCCTACGTCGCGGGCGCGGAGGTCGTCGACCACGAGCCGCCGGCCGCCCGGCGTGAGGCGCTGGACATCATCGACCGCGCGCTCTTCGTGGATCGTTGGTATCCGCAGCTCGAGCGCGGCGACCCCTATTTCAACGACGGCTTCGACCGCGGCGATGCCGCGTTTCGGCCGGCGGTCGCGGAGGCGGCGGCGTGAGCACCGTCGACGCCCCTGAGCCCGCCCGGATCCTGTTCGTCTACTTCGGCCCGTTCACGGTCAACAGCGCGATCCAGGCGTTTCATTTCGGCAACGAGCTGAGCGAGATCGGCTGGGACGTGACGCTGGCCGGGGTCGGCGACCCGACGACGATCCGCAAGGTTGGCGACGCGCGCTTTCAGACGATCACCCACCACGACCTCGCCGGGCTGACGGAGCGCTGGCGACGCGACCCGAAGCCGGGCATCGTCTTCGCCTGGACGCCGCGCGAGAACGTCCGCAGGGCGACGGAGTCGGTGGTGCGCCCGCTCGGCCTGCCGTACATCGTTCACCTGGAGGACAACGAGGAGTACCTGCTGTCAACCAAGGTCGGGATGACGATGCCCGAGATGCGACGGCTGACGATGGCCGAGCAGGATCGACTCGCGCCGACCGACCAGATCCACCCGACGCACTCGCAGACGTTCATGGCCGCGGCCGACGGCGTCACAGTGATCACGGAGGAGCTCGACGAGTTCAACCGCGCCGGCCTTCCACACCACGTCGCCCGGCCCGGCATCGACGCCCAGCGCTTTCGCCCCGACCTCGAGCCGGCGCGCACCCGCGAGGCCCTCGGGATCGGCTCGGACGAGTTCGTGATCGTCTACCACGGCACCGTTCATTTCGCCAACCAGCACGAGATGCTGAGCCTGTACCTGGCGATCAAGCTGCTGCGCCGCGCGGGCCGCCCGGTCCGCCTCGTGCGCCTCGGCGAGACGGAGCTCGGCGGCGTGGACCCGCTGGCCTTCGGCGCCATGCGCGACGGCGTGATCGAGCTGGGCGCCGTCGAGTGGCGCGACATCCCCGCCCACCTGGCGCTGGCGGACGCGTACGTGCAGCCGGGCGCGCCCAACGACTTCAACCGTTATCGGCTGCCCTCGAAGCTCCCGGAGTTCCTCGCGATGGGGCGGCCGGTGGTGCTGCCGAACTGCAACATCGGGCACGACCTCGCGGACGGCCAGAACGCGCTGCTGCTCAACGAGGGCACCGCGTTGGAGATCGTGGGGAAGGTCGAGGCCCTGCTCGATGATCGCGACCTGCGCGAGCGCCTGGCGGCCGGAGCGCGGCAATTCGCCCTGGAGGAACTGAGCTGGAAGGATAATTCCGTGTCCCTGGCCCGCTTTCTGCGACGCCTCATCGACGAGCGGGCCGCGGCCGGCGCTGCGTCCGCCACCCGGAGCGCCGCCTGATGCGCCACTCGCGCGCCGCCAACGCCTACCGCCGCGGCGCGGCGGCCGCGCGCCGGCGGATCAAGGCGCGGCTGGGGGAGGGGGCGTCGGCCGACGGCGAGGAGACGAGTGGGCCGATTCTCAACGGCTCGGACGGGTTCGTGCCGCCGGAGGAGGTCTGGCCGGTGCGCGAGCTCTTTGGGTCCCGCGAGCCGCAGGCCGGACTCTCGTACGCGACCGTGGCCGACTACGCGGAGTCCGTCGACGCGATGCCGCACCTGATGGCGGCGAGCTCACCCCCGCTCGGACCTCAGCGCGGCTGGGCGATCAAGACGCTTGTCGCAACGGTGCCCGAAGGTGCCTCGATTCTCGAGCTCGCCGGCTCGAGCCCCCTTGCAGCCGGCGTGCTCGCGCGACTCGGATACTCCGTGACGGTCCTCGACCCGTTCGACGGCACCGCGAGCGAGCCGCACACGTTTACGGCGATCACGCGCGGCTACTCGGCGCTCGAGTTCATCCGCGACCGCCTGCCGCCGACGGCCCCGCTGCCACGCCGCTACGCCGCCGTGTACTCGATCGGCCTGCTCGATCGCCTCGAGCCCGAGCGCGCGGCCGCCGTCATCGCGTCCGGGCTCGGCGTGCTGGAGCCTGGCGGCGTCGCCCTGCATTGCTTCGCGCACGTGATCGCCGGCTGGGGCGCCGACCAGGCCGACGCACGGCTCGCCGCCGTCCTGGGCGCCGCGGGAGTCGACGCCTCCGCCGCCATGGCCACGCTCGAGCCGATGGCTGGCGACCCGGAGACCTATCTCGTCTCAGCCGAGGCCCACGACAGCTGGCGCGGGTCGGTGCCCTACGAGAGCTACCCGATGCGCCGGATCGGGTCGCTGAACCTGTTGGTGCGCACCTGAGCGTTTGTCCTGATCCTGGCCGGGTCAGGCTGGGTAGGGGGGTGAGGTGTGACGTCGGCCGCGCTTTGCCACGGTTCCGGGCGATCTCCAGGCCCACAGCGCCAAGGGTGTCCCTCGTTACCCCGTATAGGACACATTGCGGGACACCCTCCTCCGGCGGGGCGCACGAAAGCCCGGCAAACGTGGCGAAACACACCTTCGCCCACCCCTACCCAGCAAGACCCGGCCCCGCCTCAAACAGCCGCCGGGGCGACAGCCAGGAAGCCCGAGCTACAGCTTCTCCGCGATCCGCGGCGCCTCGCGCGTGAACACCTTCCAGGCGATGAAACAGGCGCCGAAGAAGATCGCCGCGGCGGGGATCAGCCGCGCGACGCCGCCGGCCGCTTCCGCCGCGCTGGGCGCGGTCGGGTCGATGATCCACACGCGGGCCTGCTCGAGGATTACCGCGATCGGGTTGGCCATCAGCGCCGCGCGGAAGCCCTCGGTGGTGGGGATGTCGATTGGATAGAGGATCGGCGTGCCGTAGAAGAGCACGGTCGCGGCGAGCGTCCAGATGATCAGCATGTCGCGGAAGCTCACGTAGAGCGCTGAGAGGATCATCGAGACGGCGGTGGCGAGGATCGTCAGCGGTAGCAGAACCACTGGCAGCAGGAACCAGGTCCACATCGGATCGACGCCGTAGGCGAGGATGAACGCGAACACCGCGATCATGTTCAGGCCGAGGTTCATCAGCCCGGTGAGAACCACCGACAGCGGGATCACCAGGCGCGGGAACTGGGTCTTGCGGACAACGCCCTCCTGGGCGACGACCGACGTCACCGCCGTGGTCGTCGACTCCTGGAAGAAGCCGAACAGCACGATGTTCATGAGCAGCAGCACCGGATAGTTCGGCACGGTGTGGCCCAGGCGGAAGATCCGGGTGAACACGAAGAGCAGCACCGCGAAGAGCAGCAGCGGCCGCAGCAGCGACCAGACGTAGCCGAGCACCGTGCCGAAGTAGGTGCGCTTGAACTCGGTCAGCGCCATCAGCCACAGCAGCTCGAAGAAGCGCTTGGTGCCGCCGCCCAGCGCTGCCGGCCCGGTTACCTCGCGCAGCTCCGCCGGCTCGACGGATTCAGCGCTCATCGCGGTTCCTTCGTCTTGGCACCGACCTGGATCTCGGCGTCGGAGATCAGGTCGACCAAGCCGACCGTGTGCTCGGTCCCGAAGACGACGAAGTCGAGGATCCGAGGCGAGGCGAGCACGGGCTCGCCCAGCGAGTGATTGCGGTAGATCCAGGCCTGGACGGCGTAGCGCCCAGGAGCGAGGCGGTTTTCGATCGCGGCACGAATCGCGACGCGCTCGCCGGCTGCGATCGTCCGCGGCTGGCCTTGATCCGCGTCGAGCCCCAGGCCGACCCCGCCGACCTCCACGCCGTCCTCGTTGGCGATAACGAAGCCGAAGCTGGGGTTGGGGAGCTCGGCGTTCGCCATGAACTCGGCATGGAACTCGATCGGCTCCCCCTGTGCGACGTTCACGGTCCGCTCTCCGTCGGCGCGCTGGAGCCAGGCGTCGGCGAGGACGAGGTCGCCGGCCCCCTCCGCATCCTCGTCCGTCCCTCCGGGTTGCGCGAAGTTGAGCCGGAGGTAGCGCTTTGCGACGGAATCCGGATCGCCGATCTCGACGATGTCGCCGGCGTGCAGCAGCATCGCGCGATGACAGAACTGCTCGACGGCGGACATGTCATGGGTGACCAGCACGACCGTCCTCCCGGAGCTACGGATGTCGTGGAAGACGTCCTTGCACTTCTGCTGGAAGGACGCGTCGCCGACGGCCAGGACCTCGTCGATCAGCAGGATGTCGGCGTCCGATTGGATCATCACCGAGAAGGCGAGGCGGACGAGCATCCCGGAGGAGTAGTTCTTGAGCTTGAGGTCGGCGAACTCCTCGAGCTCGGCGAAGTCGATCACCGAATCGATGCGCTCCTTCGCCTCGGCCTGTGACAGCCCCATGAGGACGCCGTTGAGGATCACGTTCTCGCGCGCGGTGAGCTCGACGTTGAAGCCGACGCCGAGCTCGATGAACGGCGCCACGCGGCCGGCCATCCGGATCTTCCCGGCGTCGGCTCGGTAGATGCTGGCGAGGATCTTCAGAAGGGTGCTCTTGCCGGTGCCGTTGCGACCGACGATCCCGAAGAACTCGCCGCGATGGACGTCGAAGGAGATGTTGTCGAGGGCCTGCAGATTGCGGACCCGAGGCGAGCGGAAGGGGTGAGCGACACGCTCCTTGATCGAGTCCACGCGCTCCAATGGGATCTCGAACGACTTCGAGAGGTTGCGGACCTCGATCGCGAGCGGATGCGTTTCGACGCCCGGCTGGGAGGCCTCGGGCGCCGGGGAGAGGATCTCTTCGAGCGGCATGGTCGGGGGGCTGCAGCCCGATCAGCCGACCGTCGCCATCCAGCGCTCGACGTTCTGCTCGTACATCTGGGCGAGGATGTCGTCGATGCCGAAGCGCAGCGACCAGTCGGGGTAGTCGGCCTCAAACGGCGCCAGGTCGGAGATCCACCAGCGGTGGTCGCCGATCCGGGGTTCGGGCCCCATCTCCCACTCGAGCTCGCGGCCGGCGATGCGCTGACAGGCCTCGATCGCCTCGAGCATCGAGCAGTTGGAGAAGCGCCCGCCGCCGATGTTGTAGACGGCCGCCGGGCGCGGAGCGCGGCGGAACGCCTCGAACGCGGCGACCAGATCGGCGCTGTGGATGTTGTCGCGCACCTGCTTGCCGGCATAGCCGAAGACGGTGTACGGGGTGCCGGTGACGACGCACTTCATCAGGTAGGCGAGAAAGCCATGGAGCTTTGCGCCCGCGTGCTGCGGCCCGGTCAGGCAACCGCCGCGGAAGCAGACCGTCGGCATGTCGAAGTAGCGCCCGTACTCCTGGACCAGCAGGTCGGCGGCCGCCTTGGACGCGCCGAAGAGCGAGTGCGTGGAGAGGTCGATCGACATCGACGTGTCGATCCCCCTGAAGTAGCGGTGGTCCTCCGGCAGCTCCAGCCGGGTATCGGTCTCGATCAGCGGCAGCCGGTTCGGCGTGTCGCCGTAGACCTTGTTGGTCGAGCAGAAGATGAACGGCGCGTCCGGGCTGTGGGCCCGCGCCGCCTCGAGCAGGTTGAGCGTGCCGTTGGCGTTGACGCCGAAGTCCGTCTGCGGTTCGCGCGCCGCCCAGTCGTGCGACGGCTGCGCGGCGGTGTGGATGACGACCTCGATCGAGCCGGCGTGCTGCGCGAACAGACGCGCTCACGCCCTCCGTGTCGCGGATGTCGATCTCCTCGGAGCGAAATCGAGTCGAGGCTGGTGACGAGCTCGTCGGTGACGGCTGAGGTGGACGCCTCGGGACCGAAGAAGCGACTGCGCATGTCGTTCTCGATGCCGACGACGTCCAGACCCTGCGCCACGAGGTGACGCACGGATTCCGAGCCGATCAAACCGCCCGACCCGGTGACTATTGCGACAGCTGCCATCAAATAAACGCGGAGGGCGCACCTGCGCCGGACGGCCTCAATATAGCCGCCACCGACGCCGCCGCCGCGATGCTGAGCGGCGTCCCGCACCGTAGCCTGTCCGCCGTGGCGAGCCTGCCGGCAGCGGGGAGGACGTCCGCGGAGGCGGACGACTCAAGCGACGCGCGTCCTGCGTGCGCGTGGTGTCGCGCGCCCATCGACCCCGCGAGGCCCCAACCCGGCGTGCGGCGACTGGTCTGCGAGCGCTGCGGGGCGCAGACCACATGGCCCGTGCCGACGGACGCCGAGCTCGCCACGGCGTACGAGGGCTGGTACCGGCCGGAGGGGGGTCGTTTCTCGGGCCCGATGGACCGGCTTCTTGGGTGGCTGCGCGGCCGCCTCGCCGGGCGGATCGACCGCATCGCGCCACCCGGCCGGGTGCTGGACGTCGGTTCGGGCAACGGCGAGCTGCTTGACGCGCTCGGCGCAACCGGACGCGCTGCGGTTGGGCTCGAGCGCGTCTCGCGACGCGACGACGTGCTCGAGAGCGAGGTCACCGAGGTCGAGCTGGAGAGTGCCGCGGTCGTCTTCTGGCACTCGCTCGAGCACCTGCGCGATGCCGGCGCGGCGGTCGACCACGCCGCCCGCCTCCTCGAGCCGCAGGGGGTCCTCGTGATCGCCATGCCGAACCCGGGGAGCGTCCAGGCCCACGCCTTTGGCGACCGCTGGCTGGCGCTCGACCTGCCACGACACCTCGTCCACGTGCCCGCGCCGACGTTGCTAGCCCGCCTGCGGTCAATCGGGCTCGACGTCGAGCGGGTGAGCTACCTGCGCGGGGGCCAGGTGGTGTTCGGGTGGCTTCACGGCCTCATCGGCCTGCTCCCCGGCTCGCCGGACCTCTACGACGCGATCCGGCGTCCGGCCGCTCGCCGCGCGCCGATCGGCGGAGCCCGCCGCCTCGCGGTGCTGGCGGCAGCGGCCCTGGCAACCCCGCTCGCGGCGGCCGCGGCGCTCTGCGAGGCCGCCATCCGCCGTGGGGGAAGCGTTTACGTGGAGGCCCGGCGTGTCTGACGCTTCGAGACCGAAGACGGTCGTTGTCATGCCCGCGCTCAACGCGGCGAAGACGCTCGCGGACACGATCGCGAGAATCCCTCGCGACGTGGTCGACGAGATCATCCTCGTCGACGACCGCTCCACCGACGACACGGTTTCCCTAGCCCGCGAGCTCGGCGTCCACGTCGTCTGGCATCCGCACAACGTCGGCTACGGGGGCAACCAGAAGACGTGTTACCTGGAGGCGCTCCAGCGAGGCGCCGAGATCGTCGTGATGCTGCATCCGGACGGCCAGTACGAGCCGAGCCTCATCCCGAAGCTCATCGCGCCGATCCGCGACGGCGAGGCGGACCTCGTCCTCGGGACGCGGATGGCGGAGCCCGGGGCCGCGCGCCGGGCCGGGATGCCGGTGTACAAGCGCATCGCGAACAGGGCACTGACGACGCTTGAGAACCGCATCCTCGGCACCCATCTCACCGATCTCCACACCGGCTATCGGGCGTATGGGCGCGACCTCCTGCTCACGGTCCCGTTTCTGAGGAACTCCGTCGACTTCGTCTTCGACTCCGAGCTGCTGATGCAGGCGTCGCACTTCGGCTTCCGGATCGCCGAGGTGCCCGCGCGGACCCGTTACTTCGAGGACATGTCGTCGGTGGGGCCCTGGGTCTCGACGGTCTACGGCGTGAAGACCGTCTGGACCGGAGCTCGCCTGGTCCTTCACCGCGCACACGTGGCTCCGTCGCGCAAGTTCACCCCGTAGTGGCACTCAACCGGCGCAGCCCGGCGACGCTGATCTTCGCGGGCGCGGTGGCGCTGGCCACGATCTTCCTGTTCGTCTGGCTGTCGAAGGTGACCTTCTGGCGCGACGAGTGGGGTTTCATCCTCGACCGCCGCGGCTCCGATCTCGACACCTACCTCACCCCGTTCGTCGAGCAGCTGCTGGCGATCGCGGTCGCGCTCTACAAGCTCCTGATCGCTCTGTTCGGCATCGAGTCGCCGCTGCCGTTTCAGATCGCCCATGTGATCGTCCTCATGACCACGCTGACCGTGGTCTTCGTGTACGTCCGCCGCCGCGTGGGTGAGTGGCTGGCCCTGGGCGTGATGCTGCCCCTGCTGTTCTTCGGCCCGTCGTGGGACGACGTCCTCTTCCCGTTCCAGGTCAGCCTGATCGGCTCGGTCGGGTGCGGCGTAGGGGCTTTACTGGCGCTCGATTCCGAGACGCGCCGCGGCGATATCACCGCGGCCGTGCTGCTCATCGTCGGGCTGTTCAGCCAGGACGCCGCGATTCCGTTCGTGGCCGCGGCGACGGTGGACATCGCCCTCACGCGCGACCGGTGGCGCCGCGCGTACGTGGTCGTGATCCCGACCCTGCTGTGGTTTGCCTGGTACGTCGGGTGGGGTCGCTACGCGCAGAACTTCGTCTCGTTGCACAACTTCTCGACCCTTCCCGGATACGTCGCGGACGGCCTGGCGTCGAGCCTCTCGAGCCTCGTCGGGCTGGCCGCACCCCGCAATGTGCTAACGCCGGCGCCGCTCGACTGGGGGCGGCCGCTGCTCGTGATCGTCCTCGCGGCCGGCGCGTGGCGCGTCGCCAGCGTCGGCATTCGCGCGATGCCGCGACGGCTCTGGGCCCTGCTCGTCGCCCAGGTCGGGTTCTGGAGCCTGACCGGCCTCAACGCCGCGTTCTTCGGCCAGGCCACATCCGGGCGCTACCAACTTGTCGGGGCGATCCTCTGGGTGATGATCGCCGCCGAGCTGCTTCGCGGCGTTCGCGTGCCGCGTTTTGCCGTGGTCGCGGTCGTCGCGGTGGGCGCACTCGCGGCCCTCGCCAACTTCTCGCAGCTGCGCGACACGGCTCACGGGCTGGCGGTGATCGGTGACAAGCAGAAGGGGGGCCTCGCGGCGCTCGAGCTCACCCGCGGGGTGGTCGCCCCGGACTTCACGCTCACCGAGAAGAACTCGGGCGTCGACTACCTCGGAATCGTCGACGCCGGCTCGTACTTCTCGGCGATCGACGCGTATGGCTCGCCGGCGTACGAGCCGCAGGAGCTGCAGTCCGCGCCTGAGGACGCGCGGGAGGCGGCGGACAGCGTTTTCGCCGCCGCGCTTCGGATCGGTGCGAAGCCGGTATCGGCTCCCGGCGACGAGGGTTGTCGGCCCGTCGACCTGGGCGCCGGGCCGTCGGTCGCCGACCTCGGTGCGGGCGCCGTGACCGTGAAGGCCGGAGAGGGCGCACTGGATCTCCGACTGCGCCGGTACGCGACCGATGCGTTCGGAGTCTCGCTTGGCTCCGTGCCCGCCGGCCGTTCGGTGCGCGTCGAGATCCCGATGGATGCCTCCGCGCAGCCCTGGCAGCTTCAGGTGAGCGGCTCGGGGACGGCCACGCTGTGCGAGGTCGGAACATGAGCGCCGCCGCTCGCCCGCGAGATTGGTCGGCGTCGCTCGCGCGTCCAGCGACGCTCCTGCTGATCGCGGCCATGTTCGCCTCGGCCGCGGTCCTGCTGGATTTCCAGCGGGAGGTCACCTTCCGCCTCGACGAGTGGACCTTCCTCGTCGGGCGCCCCGGCCTCACGGCCGACTCGATCTTCCTCCCACACAACGAGCACATCGTGGTGGGCCCCGTACTCGCCTACAAGGCGCTCATCGCCCTGTTCGGGACCGACTCCGCGCAGCCGTTCCAGGTGTTCTCGGCGCTCACGTTCCTCACGAGCGTGGCGCTGCTGTTCTGGTGGCTGCGCCGTCGCGTCGGCGAGTGGCTCGCGCTCGCGGGCTGCGTGCTCATCCTCTTCTGCGGGGCTGCCGGGGAGGACCTCCTGTGGCCGTTTCAGATCGGCTTCTTCGTGGGGATGGCGGCGGGCATCGGCATGCTGCTTGCGCTCGATCGGCCGAGCCGCCGGGGCGACGTGGTCGCCTGCCTGCTGCTCCTCTGCTCGCTCGCGTGGTCGAGCCTCGGCCTGTCGTTCGTGCTCGCCGGCGCGGTCTTCCTCCTCGTCACCGGTAACCCGCTGCGCCGCGCCTGGGTGGTGGCGATCCCATTCGCCCTCTACCTCGTCTGGTACGCGCACTGGGGCCACTACGCCGAGAACTCGCTCTCGTTCGACAACCTGCTCGCCAGCCCGACCTACATCTTCGACGGGTTTGCGTCCAGCTTCTCCTCGCTGCTCGGGTTGGCGACACCGCGTGACGAGGCGCCTGTCGCGTCGCTGGACTGGGGCCGGGTCCTGTTCGTCGTCGCGCTGTTCGGCGCCGGCTATCGCATCTGGAGGGTCCGCTCGGTTCCGCGCACCTTCTGGGTGGTCCTCTCCCTGGGGGTCTCGTTCTGGTTCCTCGCCGGTCTCAATTCTGGCCCTGATCGCCCGCCGACGAGCGGGCGCTACCAGTACATCGGCGCCATCTTCATCCTGATGCTCGCCGCCGAGCTGCTGCGCGGTGTGCGGCCGTCGCGCAACGCGATCGTCGCCGTCTTCGCGGGTTGCGCGGTCGTGCTGCTGAGCAGCATCTCCTACCTGCACCAGATCGCTGTTGCGGACCAGGCGGGCGGGAACGTGATCCGGGCCGACCTCGCCGCCGTGGAGATCGCGCGCGACGTGGTCGACCCGGGCTTCATCCCTGACATCGCGTTCGCCGGCACGGGCGACGTCCACATCCCGGCGGGTCTGTATCTGAAGATGGCCGACGACTCGGGCTCACCGGCCTTCTCGCCGGACGAGCTCGCGGCGGCGCCCGAGTACGCACGCGCCTTTGCCGACAACACCCTCGCGCACGCCGAGGATCTCAGCCTCGAGCCCGCCGGGGGAGCGCTCGATGGAGGCTGTCAACAGGTCCAGGCCGGCTCGTCGACCGTCGTCGATCTCATGCCGGGCACGGAGGTGCTGGAGGCGGATCGCGGTTCGGCGGCGAAGGTCTACCTGCGCCGCTTCGCCCAGGCCTCGTTCCCGGTCGCACTGGGCAAGCTCGAACCCGGGCAGCCGGTCGACCTCACCATCCCCGCGGATCGCTCCGCGGCCCCGTGGCAGCTGCTGCTCACGGGTGAGGGTCAGGTGACGGTGTGCTGAGGGTCCTCGACGACCGGCGCCTGCCGACGACGCTCCTTGCGGCCGCGAGCGCGATCTCGGCGATCGTGCTCGTCGCGCTGTGCACGCGCCTCACGTTCCTGATCGACGATTGGGACCTGCTGCTGCATCGGCGCGGCTTCACCCTCGACACGTTCATGGTCCCCCACGGGGAGCACCCGTCGATGAGCCTGATCGCCGTCTACAAGGCGATCCAGGCGACGTTCGGCATGAGCTCGCTCACGCCCTACGCGGTGGTGGCGACGCTCACGTTCGTGGCGAGCGTCGTCCTCTTCTTCGTCTGGGCGAGCCGCCGGGTGGGCGAGCGCCTCGCGCTCATCGCGTCGCTGCCGCTCCTCTTCCTCGGGAGCGCGTGGGAGGACCTGCTCACGCCGTTTCAGCTCGGCTACTTCGCCCCCATGGCGTGCGGCCTCGGCGCCCTGCTGCTGCTCGAGCGCCGCGACCGTCGCGGCAACGCGTGGTGCTGCGCACTGCTCGTGCTCTCGATCACGTTCCAGTCCCTCGGTCTGATCTTCATCGCGGGGGTCACCGTCGCCATGCTGCTCGGCCGCAGTGTCCGCGGGCGCGCCTGGGTGGTCGCTGTCCCGTTCATCCTTTACTGCCTCTGGTACGTCGGCTGGCACTCCGACATCAACCAGTTCTCGTTCGACAACCTGGCGACGGCCCCGGCCTATGTCCTTGACGGCTTCGCGTCGTCCGCGGCGGCGCTGTTCGGCCTCGACGGCGGGCTCGTCTGGGGGCGGCCGCTGCTCGCCGGCCTGATCGTCCTCGCCGGGCTGCGCCTGTTCAGGCTCGGGTCGGTGCCATCCGGGTTCTGGGTGGCGCTGACGCTCGGCGTCACCTTCTGGCTGCTGATCGCGCTCAACGCCTCGATCGGGCGCCCGCCCGATGCCTCGCGCTACGCCTACCCCGGCGCCGTCTTCCTGCTCATGTGCGCTGCCGAGCTGGTCGTCGACTACCGGCCTGGGCGCACGGCGTTTGCCGTGGGGCTCGGTGTGGCCGTCGTCGCGGTGGCCGGCAACCTCTGGGCGCTGAACGACGGCTTCAGCAAGTCGCGCAGCGCCACGGACGTCGTGCGGGGCGACCTCGCGGGCCTCGAGATCGCGGCCGACACGGTCGACCCCGGCTTCGTGCTCGACGGCGACAACTCCGGCTTCAACTACTTCACCCTCGTCGACGCAGGCTCCTATCTGTCTGCTGCCGAGAAATTCGGCTCCCCTGCCTACACGCCGACCGAGCTGGCCGACGCGCCGGAGGCGTCGAAGGTCGCCGCCGACAAGGTCCTGGTCGCCGCGCTGGGCCTCCACCTCGAGCCCGGATCCGCCGCTGGGCCGATCAATGGCCCGGGATGCGAGCGGATCGAGGGCAGCGGCGACGGGCCGGGATCGGTGAACCTGCCCACGGGCGGTGCCGTCATCACGGCACCGTCGAAGGCGGGCGCGGAGATCCTGATCCGCAGGTACGCGACGAGCGACCCGCTCGATCTCGGCCAGATCCCCGCGGGCACCGCGGCGACGCTCTCGATCCCGGCCGACCGCTCCGAGCAGCCATGGCAGGTCGCGGTTGCGGCGGGCGGCGGCGCGGTCACCGTCTGCCCGCTCGGCAGCTGACCCGCGGGCCTACGCCCCGGGCCTCACCGGCACCGCGAAGAAATCGAGGTGCAGCTGCAGCGGGCCGGTGCCGATCCCAGGCTCTCTGCCGAACGTGATCGTCTGCGGGTTCGGGGCAGCGGCAAACGGCCGCGGGAAGTCGAGACCGGGCGGGGCCGAGAGCAGGAGCCCGTTCTCCGCCGTGGCCCCGATCAGCCGGTACGGGACCTGATCGAGCGTGATCGTCCTGTCGACGTCCTTGTAGACGAGCGGCCTCAGATGACCCGGCACGTCGCCTTCGACGCGGACGAACACGAGCTCGTCGCGACCCGCTGACGGCACCTCGACCGGCGCGTTGAACGGGGTGTCGATCGACCCGAGAGCGCGCTCGGGGCCGCACCGGCTCATGCCGCGCTGCAGCAACTGGTACTCGTCGTCGGTCGCGACGACGCGGTAGTCGCAGAGGAGTGCTCGCAGGGTCGCCGGCGCGTCGAACGGCCCGTAGCGGAAGTCGATGGTGGAGATGGCGCTCTCGGGTGACGTGCGCTTTCGCAGGACGAAGTCGGGCCCGTCCGGGGAGGCGAGCGCATCGGCGTTTCGCTGATCGAGATCGGCGGTGTAGGCGGCGTATTCCTGGAACGTGGGCAGCGGGTCCCAATCGAGGTCGTACGCCCAGGCCATGTTGGCCTCCCACGGGTCGATGTGCACGTCGCCGGTGCGCAGCCTCGCGAGCATCGCGGGGTCGAGGTTGTAGGCGTCGCGAAGCTCCTGCTTGGCGTCGTCTGTGATCTCGCCGCGCTTGCTCGGGTTGAGGACGTCATAGGTGTCCTGGAACGCGTAGCGCAGTCCGCTTGCCGGTCTCAGGATCTGGCCCTCGCTGAGTCCGCGGACCGGCGCCGCGGTGATGGCCATCACCAGGACCGCGCCGGCGACCAGGCCGACGCGCCAGGCTGGGGCGCGGACCGGCGGCGCGAGCGCTGCGAAGGCGGCGATCGCAATCCCCGCGAAGACCCCGGCGTGCCCGCCGTCGTGGCGGACGAAGGCCTGCTTGGCGGCGAAGAAGGCGGCGGCAAGCACGATCACGACCGCCGCGAGCCTGCGCAGCGGATCGAGGCCACGCGTTGCCCAGATCGCAAGCCCGACCGCCAGCAACGTCGCGCCCGCGGCCAGGGCAGCGTCCCAGCCGGTGGGCGCCTGCTCGATGCCCATGGCCTGCGAGTAGCCGCTGACGATCTGCGAGCCGGTGGCGAGGAAGTCGTCGATGTTGCCGAGGCCCTGCCCCGACGCGAACCAGAGCACAGCTGCGCTGACGAGGAAGGTCCCGGCGAGCGTCGCGAGGTTGCGGCCACGGGGCCCGGGCATCGCCGCCACCGCGATCACGATCAGGACCAGCACGCCGGCGCCCACGTTGAGCCGGACGAGCGCCTCCACCGCCGCGTAGATGCCCCCGCCGATGGCGAGCAGTCGCCCGGTTCGTGGCGGGGCGTCCGGCAGGACCGCGACCAGCGCCCATACCGTCGCCAGCGCGAGCGGCACCACCTCGGTCTGGGTCGCAGCGGTGCCGACGTATGCGAGGAGGACGGCGGGTCCCATCGGCATGCAGCGGCGCAGCGCCCAGAGCAGGCTGACCCCGAGCCCGATCCTCAGCGCGAGGTAGTGGAGCATCGCAAACGGCGTCAGCCATCCCTCGACCACGGAGGGCGACTCCAGGAAGCCGAGCGGCCCGTAGGTCCAGGCGAAGTGGGTGCCCTGATCGATCCCCATCGCGTTCGCGAGCTGGATCCCGGTATGTGCCGACGGGTCGAGCCCGGGGTGCGGAAAGAGCGGCGTCTCGGGGTACGCGCAGAGGCCGACCACGACCCCCCAGAACCACGTCGAGCCGAAGAGGCTGCGTGCGCCCCGGCGCAGGCGTTCAGACGTCGCCGGCGTCAACGAGTGGCCGCTTGTAGTCGCCGCGGCTGAGGTGGTTCTCGAGGAAGACATAGAGCACGATGAACAGGTAGCGGCTCCCCATCTCCTGGATCGCGAGCTTGCTTTGCCCGGAGGTCCGGTTGCGCCAGCTGATGGGGATCACGGCGAAGCTGTGCCCGCGTACGACAGCCTTCAGCGGCATTTCGACCGTCAGGTTGAAGTGGTTCGACAGCAGCGGCTGGATCGTCTGGATCACCTCGCGCCGATACGCCTTGAAGGCGTTTGTCGTGTCGTTGAAGCCGTGGCGGAAGAGGATCCGGATGAACCAGTTCGCCAGCCGGTTCAGCGTGAGCTTGAGGCGCGGGTAGTCATAGACCTCGGAGCCGCGCATGAAGCGGGAGCCAAAGACGCAGTCATAGCCCTGCTCGAGCAGCTCGGCGTAGCGGACGAGATCCGCCGGATCATCGGATCCGTCGGCCATCATCACCGCGACCGCGTCGCCCTGGAAGCGCTCGAGGCCCGAGCGGACGGCGAAGCCGAAGCCGCGCGGATGATGCGATCTAAGGCAGCGCACCTGCGGGCTCTCCGCGGTGACCTCGGCGACCACCGACGCGGTTCCATCGATGCTTGCATCGTCGATGACGACGATCTCGTGGTCGATCCCGGCGGCTTCCAGCGTCGCGATCGTGTTGCGCAGGGTCGCGGCAATCGAGCCCGCTTCGTTATGCGCGGGCATGACGACGGAGAGCTTCATGCCCGCAGCCCCAGCGAGTCCGCCACCGCGTCGGAGTTTTGTTCGACCCAGGCCAGGATGTCGGAGAGGATCTCCCTCGGCGCCCGCTTCGGGCGCCATCCGGTCCGCTCGAAGAGCCTCGAGCAGTCGGAGATATATAGCGGAACGTCGCCCGGCCGCTCCTCACCTGCCGCCCCGATCTCGAGCTCGTTCCCGGTCAGCTCGCGACAGAGCGCGGTCGTCTCCAGCAGGGAGAGGCTGACGTCGCGCCCGCCGCCGACGTTGCCGACGAAGCCGTCCCACGCGCCCGGGTCGGCGAGCTGCTCGCTGACCAGATCGACCAGGTCGTCGACGTGCAGCAGGTCGCGCACCTGCCGGCCCTCGCCGCCGTAGCCGATGTAGCCGAGCGGCCGGTTGAAATGGTGATGCAGAAGCCAGAAGGTGAAGACGCCCTGATCGACGCGGCCCATCTGCCACGGCCCGGCGATCACGCCGCAGCGGTTGACGACCGTGGGAATGCCGAAGTTGGCGGCGTACTCGGCGACGAGCAACTCGGCCGCGAGCTTCGTCGAGCCGTAGAGGGTGCGCGGGCCGTCCAGCGGGAAGCGCTCGGAGATCCCCGCGGCCGAGACACCCTCGACCGGCTGTGAGGCCGCGAGCTCGAAGCGGGTCTCGCCGGTCTCGAGCGCGAGCTCGTTGAGCGCGGGATAGGGGTAGACGCGGCTCGTCGAGAGGAAGAGGAACTGGGCGCCGTCGCGGCGCGCGAGCTCGAGGCAGTTGTAGGCGCCCACGAGGTTGGTCTCGAACGGATAGCTCGTGTCGCCGCTCATCCCGACGAGGGCCGAGGGCTCGGCTGAGCACTCGATCAGCGTGTCGATCGCGGGCACCGATGCGAGGGCGTCGCGATCGCGCACGTCAGCCTCGACAAACGCGATCCCGGCCTCCTGGAGGCGGGGGAGGTTGAGCGCGGAGCCCCTGCGGTGCAGGTTGTCCAGCGCGATCAGCTCACGGCTCGGATCGCGCTCGGCGAGCGCGATCGCGAGGTTGGCGCCAACGAACCCGGCGCCGCCGGTGATGAGGATCCTCGACACGGCGGCCGGAGGGTACAGCCGCGTCGAGCGTCAGCAGCTCCGGCTCCGGCGGCTGGCTGAGCCTCTAGCCTGCGGCGACCGTGGATTACGAACGTCTCTACAGCTACCGGTTCCGCCACGTCGACCAGGGTCGGCGCGAGCAGGTCTGGCACGAGATCGCGCGCTACGTGACCGAGCGCTCCCTCGGCTCTCCCAAGCGCCTGCTCGACCCGGCCGCCGGCAGGCGCGAGTTCATCGATCAGGCACCCGCGCCCGAGCGGTGGGCCATCGACCAGGTCGATTACGAGCACGCCGGGACCGACCGCGAGGTCAGGTTTATCACCTCGCAGGTGATGGGCGCCGAGCTGCCCGACGCCTACTTCGACGGCATCTTCGTCTCGAACTTCCTCGAGCACCTCGACGGTCAGGAGGAGGTCTACGAATTCCTCAGCCGCATGTACGCGGTCACCGCCGAGGGCGGGCGGATCGCGATCCTCGGCCCCAACTTCCGCTACACGGCCAAGGAGTACTTCGACTACGCGGACCACATCGTCGTTCTCACCCACCTGGCCGTCGCCGAGCACCTGCACACCGCCGGCTACCGAGTGATCTCGAACACGCCGCGCTTCCTCCCGTACTCGTTCACGGGGCGGCTCCCGGCCTCGGCGGGCCTGACGCGGGCCTACCTCTCGTTCCCGCTCGCATGGAAGTTCCTCGGCAAGCAGTTCCTGGTAATCGGCGAGCGCTGAGCTCGCCGGCCGAAGCCGCCGTCGTCGCGCGCGTGCGCGATCTGCGCGCGACTTACGAGCCGCCCGACTTCGCCCACGTGCCGGATGCCGATGCGGCCCTGTTCCTGTGCGCGGTCGACCACAAGACCGGTTACGAGCGCCCGCACGACGTCGGGGGTGGCGACCCGGTCTCCGGCAGCGAGCTGATGTGGGCCGTCGCGCTCGCCAACGCGGAGGGTGAGCTGCGCGCCGACCGGCTGCGCGCGATCGACGCGGCACGCGTTGCCGAGATCTTCAGCATCGACGACGAGACCGTGGCCGACCCCGACCGCCGCGCCGGGTTATGGCGCGAGCTGGCTGCGGGCGTGGAGCGCGACTACGGGGGACGGGCGGGTGCGCTGCTCGCCGCCGCACACGGCCGCCTCGGGGGCGAGGGCGGGCTCCTCGAGCGCCTCGCCGCGTTCGAGGCCTACGCGGATCCGCTCGCGAAGAAGGCGCAGCTGTTCGCGAAGATCTGCGAGCGCCGCGGCTGGTTCACGGTCGCCGACCCTGAGCGCTGGGAGGTGTCGGCCGACAACGTGCTGATGCGCCTCGCGTTGCGCTCCGGTCTCGTCGCGCCGGGCACGCTCGACGAGGTCAGGGCGGCAACTCGCGACGCGTTCAAGCGCGTGGCGCTCGCATCGCGGATTCCGCCGCCTGAGCTCGACGACATGCTCTGGGAGCTCGGCCGCGAAAATCCCGACCTCCTCGGGCGCGAGGCGGGCGACCTGCGCGAGCCCGACCGCGACCCGAGCTCGAGCTGGTATTAGGGCCTGAAAAAGCCGCCTCAACGGCGGCGGGGCTCCGCTTCGGCCTACGGCGTCCGCGATCGCACCGCCAGCGTGTAGCCGCTGTAGTCGTGGATCGGGCGGAAGTCGTCCTCGATGAACCGCACGAGGGGCCGGTCGGGGATCTCTGCGCGCGGCGCGTAGACGCGCCAGAAGTCGAGCAGGTCGGGCTTGATCACGGCGCACAGGCGCGGCCTGTCGTCGACGAGGTCGATGATTCGCTGCTGGTCGGCGTCGTCGAGGTAGAGCATCCAGCTGCTGCTCATCTCCTCAGGCGGGGTCTGACCGGTGTACAGGTAGAGGCTGTCGAGGCCTGGGAGCGTGAGGAAGGTGTCGCAGCTGCGCTCGATTCCCGCCGTCAGGGCGCGCAGGTTCTCGGCGCGAGGAAGGTCGACGCGCTGGCGCTGAGCGCCGGGCAGATCGAGTGGGACGCTCGCCCGGTAGGTCGCCGCGGCGGTGTCGCCGAACGGTCGCAGCCGGTCGAGCGCCAGCCAGGTCCCGAAGCCGAGCGCGACGATGCTCGCCGCCACCACGGCGACCCGGGCGCGGAGCGCGGGTGGCGCGGGAATGGCCGTGGCGCCGTCGGCGATGCAGATACCCCCCACGATCACGAACAGCAGCGTCGCCCAGGCCAGCTGCGCTCCGGGGACCGGATAGGCGTGCAGGACCTGTAGGACCGCAAGCGCGGGGATTGCGACGCGCACGAATCGCCTCTGCGTTGTCTCCTCACGCGGTGGGATCGACGCGATCCACGCGAACGGGACGGCGAAGGCGATGACCCGGGGCAGGTTCCCGGGCGCTCCGAGCACGGCGCTCGCAAGCGTGATCCACATGCCGAGACCCACCGCGATGCGCACGATCGCCAGGACGGCGTCGACTCGGTCCGAGGTTGGTCGCCCGCCGGCGCTCAGCCAGGCGGTTGCCCCGACGAGCGCGAGCGTGACCCAGACCAGCCCCGGCGTCCCGAGGACCACCTCGTTGAACGCGGTCTCGGGATGGCCCAGAGGCTGGATCAGCCAGCCGTCGATCAGGCCACCCGGAGACGTCCCGAGGATGATCGGCACGAGGCAGACAGAGGCGAGAACCGCGCCGCCGACGCCGGCGAACCAGGCGACGTCGCGCCAGTCCGGCCGTAGCTCGCGCGCCGAGGACGCCGTAGCGAGGACGAGCGCCAGCGCGCCGCCGCTCACGGTTGCCGCCAACAGCAGCACCTTGTCGTTGTCGAGATGCGACGACATCAGCACGAAGGGGACGAGCACGAACGCCGCGGCGGCTCCCCAGCGCAGCCAGCGAAGGCGACCAACGTCGCGAGAGGTCACCGTGAGCGCGAAGACGAGTGAGAGCGCGGCAAGGACCCCGACGTTCACCTTCGTGGTCGCCAGCAGCGCAACGAGCCCGCCGGCGACGGCCATCGTGGCCGCCGGACGTCGCTCGAATCCGAAGACGAAGGCGGCGACCAGCGCGAGGAGCACGAAACCGATCGTCGCGCCGGGATGCAGGGGCTCTGAGGCGTCCGAGACAAGGACCAGGAAGCTCAGGCCGAGGCCCGTCGCCGCGATCGCGAGGTTGCGGGTCAGACGCTGAAGGACGAGCCCGAGCGTGAGCGTCGACGCGATCCAGAGGGTGAGGTTTACCCAGCGGGCGCCGTCGCTCGTAAACGCGACTCCAAGCAGCTTCATCGCGCCGCCCACGACGGTGTAGTAGCCAGGGCCGTACTGGCTGTAGACAGAGTCGTAGAGGGCGTTGCCTTGCGCGAAGCTGCGCAGCGTGACGATCAGGTAGCCCTCGTCGTCCGGTGTATCGAAGGTGCTGAAGATGTAGCGGTAGGCGGTGACCGCGAGCAGCGCTGTGAGCCCGACGAGCACGAGCGCCGACAGCGGCTGCGCCAGGCCGCGCACGCCGAGACGGGTGTTCCGTGTTTCCCCGGCCTCCAAGCGAGCGCAGTGTAGGCGCGGGGGCGCGCGGCGCCCCCGCTTGAGATCAGCCCAGGATCGGCGGCGGGTTCTTCGCGAAGACGAAGAACCAGACGAAGAGGGCGACGATCGTGATGCCAAGGGCGATGAACAGGATCGGCTCGAGCGGCCCCCGCACCCGCCGCTGCCACTCCGCCTCGTCCTCGTCCTGCTCCAGCCGCTCGAACACGCCGGTCACGCGCAGGTAGAGGTTGTTGAGCCAGAAGAGGATGGGCGAGAAGGCCACCATGGCCAGAGGTGCTCCCAGCAGCCCGACGACGAAGTGCGTCGTGCTGTCCTCGGTCGCCTTGCTCAGCGCCCACAGGAACGCGAGCGGCACCCCCAGCCAGAAGACGAGGCACGCGATCACGAGCACCACCAGAACGAAGCCGCCCGCGATCCGGCGCCGTGTGTCGCTCGGTTGCGAACCTGCGATCACGCCGTGTGCCTCCATCTCATCCCCCGATTGGCGCGCGCGGATTGGCGCCCCAGAAGACCAGAGTTCCCATCATCCCGATGATGTGAACCAGGACGATGTTGAGGACCATCGATTTCGCCGTGGCCCTGCCGACGCCGACCGGGCCTCCGGACGCCGTGTAGCCGTAGTAGCAGCCGACGAGCACGATCACCGTCGCCATCACCATGCCCTTGATGAGGCTGAATATGAGGTCGGGTGGGTTCTGGAACATCCAGAAGATCAGGAAGTACCCGCCGGAGGACACCTCGCCCACCTGCTGCACCACCGCGATGTAGGAGGCCAGATAGCCGATGCCGATGCCGGCGAGGTAGATGAACGGCAGCGTGATCCAGGCCCCGAGCAGCCGCGTCGCGCAGAGGAAGATCATCGGGTTGACGCCCATGACCTCGAGCGCGTCGATCTCGTCGGAGATCCGCATCGCGCCGAGCTCGGCGACGATCCCGGTGCCCACCTTCGCGGACATCATGTAGCCGAACGCGTACGGGATCACCTCGCGCAGATCGCACCAGGCGGCGAAGACGCCGGCGTAGGCAGGAGCTCCCTGGGCGCGTGTGAAGTAGGCGCCCTCGATGCCGCACGTGAGGCCGAGGATGAAGATGAGGCCCCAGATGACGATCGCGGACCCGAGTATCAGGATGCCGGCCTGGCGCAGCGACTCCCCGAAGAAGCGCATGACGCGGGCGGAGTACACCTCGCCGAGCACGCGACCCGAGAAGCGGCCGATGTCGCCGAGGCTCGAAAGCCATTCGCGCGGAAGCGCCAGCCAACCCATCGCTACTTGATGACGCTTATTTCCGGATGCGTCGCCAGCAACGTCTGGGTGAAGACGTAGTTGAACGCGAAGATCCCGAGGAGCGAGGTCACCACGGCCTCGTTGACCGCGCGGCCGACGCCCTCAGCGCCTCCGGACGCATTCATCCCCTTGTAACAGCAGACGATCGCCGTGATCCCGCCGAACATCGTGCACTTCAGCAGCGAGCCCCACAGGTCCGTCACCGACGCGTTCGTGAACAGCGTCGCGAAAAAGCCGCCGAGCGGCTGGCCGTAGGCGATCTCGGCGAACAGACCACCGGCGATCCCGAAGAGCAGGGCGTAGACGTCCATCAACCCGGTGATCAGGATCAGCGCCAGGAACCTCGGCACGACCAGGTTCTTGATCGGATCGACGCCCAGCACCTGCAGGGCGTCGAGCTCCTCGCGGATCTTGCGAGCGCCGAGATCCGCCGTGATCGCGGTGCCCGCGACGCCGGCGACGATGATCGCGGTGACGAAGGGTGCGAACTCGCGGACCGAGGCGAGGATGAAGAAGCCGCCGAGGCGATCGAGGGCACCGAAGAGGCTGAGGAAGTTGGCCGCCTGCAGGCCCGGCGCGCCGAAGCCGAACGCGATCGTCGAGATCATCAGCGGGAACCAGCAGAGCTGCAGGGCGAAGAGGAACTGGCCGATGAACTCGCCGCCGTATGGATAGGGGGGACGGACGATCGCCGTGATCGTCTTCCCGGTCAGGATCATCATGTTCCCGACCTGCTCGAACAGGTTCTTGGCAGGGAGGAAGGTCCGGTCCGCCGTTGCCCTAATGACGCCCGGCCTTCCCGGGATCCCGACAGGGACTTGGCCCTGTCGGGCTGTATTCACGGACATCCGCCCGAGACCTTCACGCGCCACCAATTCATGAGCGCGCCGAGCGGGCCCATCCGGGGCGCGACCTGCCAGGTGACGCAACCGTCCTCGCCGGTCTCGGCGGCCGAGACGACCTCCCAGCGATGCGCGGCGGGGTCGGCGACGATCGCGTCGCGAACCTCGCGCGCGCGGCGCTCGCGGCGACCGCGGCGGACTGCCTCCGTCCTCGCTGCGGCGAGCTCGTCAAGGAGCGCGTCGCGCGTTGCGGCGAGCTCCGCGACGCCGGCGATCCGCGGTTCGGTCGGTCGCATGGTGACGGTGGGGCGGGCGGTGTCGCGCGGATAGGCGGCGAGCTCCGCCTCGAGCTTGCCGATCTGGCGGCGCAGCTCGCGCCGAGCCGCGGCCTCCGGCGCGCCGACCCACGATTCCTCCAGGCCGAGCTCGGCGGCGATGTCGGCCGGTGCCGAGCTTGCTTCGGGTGCGTTGGTGGGCGGGAGCTCGTCCGGGATGTCCGGGAGCCCGGCGCTGACGAGCGCGACGATGGCGACATCCCGCGCGTCGACCCCTGCGGCCGCCGCGGCGGCGATCGCCTCGGCGGCGATCCGCTCGACCTCGGCCGAGCCGCCTGCACCGTGCGCCACGAAGCTGCCGCTTCCGTGGCGCGTCGCGACGAGCCCGTCGGCCTCGAGCCGCGCGTAGACGGACCGCACCGTGTTGACGTTCACCTCCGCCCACTCGGCCAGCTCGCGCACGCTGGGGAGGCGCTCACCGGGAGCGAGCCGGCCCGAGGCGATCAGCGCCCGCAGCCGCCAGGCCAGCTGCACCCCGACCGGAAGCTCGTCCGCGTGGTCGGTCTTGAAGGGTGTGGAGAGACCCTGTGCCATCTAACTAACACAGTAAATCACATTAGTGTGCTAGTCAACTAACACACCCTGCCGCCGTCGGCCTCGCCCGAACGGACGTCCTGAACTGTCCGGCCTCAGTGCCTCTCAGGGGAACTCAGGACGGACAGTTCGGGAGTGAGCCGTCGCTATCGCTTCGGCACCAGGATCTGCGCGAGGGCTCCGCTGCGGAAGCGTTCCTCTTTGACGACGTCGAGCTTCAGGTGCTCTTCCAGGTCGGCGAATGGGCTTTGCCCCGCGCCGATCGCAATCGGAACCGTCGTGAGCTGGTATTCGTCGACGAGGCCCAGGCGGGTCAGCGACCTGGCGAAGTCGGGGCCGCCGTGGACCAGGACCGTTCCCTCGTCGTCGCGAGCCTTCAGTTCCGCGATATTCGCGCCGAGGTCGCCGCCGAAGATCTCGACCGGTCCCCAGTCGGCCTTCTCGAGAGTCTGGGAGAAGACAGCCTTCGGCTTCTCGTTCATCGCGCTTGCGATCGGCCCCTCGGATGCGGCCCAGTGCGGACCCATGATCTCGTAGCTGCGGCGCCCCATCGCGTGGACGCCGGCCTCGTCGAGCGCGCGGCGGTTCCACTCACCCGAGTCGTCGCCGAACCACTCGAACATCCATTCATGGGTCCCGTCGGGGCTGGTGACGAAGCCGTCGAGGGACATGACCATCTTGAGAATTACTTTTCTTTCGCTCATGCCGGTAGAGACCTACCCGTTCGCGAAAATTCATCGCGCCGGTGGAGTCGTCGAAGAAAGCGACCCTTTCGCTACGGGAGCGTGCCCCGGCGAACGTCTCACCAACGGGACCGTTCTTCATGGCAGTCCGAAGCGGATATTTCTCCAGCCGCCCGTCGGGCGAGGGCGCCCGTCCCATGCGGAGTGCGCTTCATCGTCGAAGCGATACCCGCCCAGGGCCTTGAACGTCCTCATGCCCCCGTACAGGACGTACTCCGGGACGTTCGGCGCCCGGTGTGAAATGGCCGCGCCTCACCCCCTGTGCTGAGCTAGCCTCGCGCCCATGCAGATCGCCCGGGAACTCATGGATGAGCTGATCGCGCACGCCCGCGCGGAGCTTCCGAACGAGTCGTGCGGGATGCTTGCCGTCGACGGCGATCGCTTCACCCAGTTCTTTGCGGCCCGCAACGAGTTCGCGAGCCCGATGCGGTTTCGCATCGACTCGGCCGATCAGATCCGGATCTGGACGGCGATCGATGAGCTCGGGCAGGAGGCCGCGATCTTTCACTCGCACCCCAATTCGGAGGCGAGTCCCTCGCAGACCGACATCAACCTCGCGCGCGACTGGCCGGGCGCCATCTGGGTGATCTGCTCGCTGGCCGCGGAGGAGGCGGTCGTGCGGGGCTTTCGCATCGACAACGGCGCGGTCGAGGAGATCGAGCTCGTTGTCTGAGTCGCAGCCGCTCGCGTGCCCCACCTGCGCGCGCAAGTTCTCGCTCGATGAGCGCTTCTGTCCTCATTGCGAGATGCCGCTCGTCTACGTCGGGCGCAGCGAGCTCGAGCCGGTCACCGCGGCCCACGAGAAGGCGCGCAAGGTCAAGCCGCAGTACACCGGCGGCGAGCCCGTCAAGGTCGCGTTCGCTCAGAACCTCGCCGAGGCGCAGCTGATCCAGGGGATCCTGCTCGAGGAGGGGATCCCGAGCTACGAGCGCCGCTCCCGCGGCTTCGATGTCCCCGACTTCCTCGCCGCCGGCCCTCGCGACATCCTCGTGCCTGGCTCCGCGGCCGATATTGCGCGTGAGCTGCTGGTGGGAGAGGGAGCGCCGGTCACGTCCGCCGCCGCTGACTCTGGCGGCGTCGTCTCGGATCCGAAGCGGTTCCTCCTGGGCTTTCTCATCGCGCTCGGGGGTGGCGCTGCACTCGTCCTGCTTGTCTCCGAGCTCCTGAAGTGAGCGCGACCGCCGTCGCGAGGGCGCGGCCGTCTCTGCTCGGGTGGCTCGAGGAACATCCGTGGCTGGCGCTCGCGCCGGTGCTGGCGGTCGCGGCCGTCGTCATCCTCGCCGCGGGCGCGGGCTCGAGCTTCTCGGGCGACGAGCTCTTCTACTACGGGCGCCAGGCCTACATCGGCGGCGCGAGCCCGCGGCATTTCGACGCGCTCACACTGGAGTACCTGTTCGTTCCCTACAACGGCCACCTCCAGGTGGGCGGCAAGCTCGTCTACGAGGCGCTCTTCGCGCTGTTCGGCGCCGATTACGCCCCGTTCCGCGTGGTGGCGGTCGCCGGCGCGCTCGGCTGCGTCGCGCTCTTCTACGCCCTCGCGCGCCGGCGGATCGGCGTGCCCGCGGCGCTGCTGCTGTCGCTGCTTCTGGCTCTGTTGGGAGCGGCATGGGAGGTCCTGCTCTGGCCGTTTGACCTGCACACGACGTTTGCGGTGGCGGCCGGCCTCGGGGCCCTGCTCGCGCTCGAGCGGCGCGAGGCCGGCTTCGACGCCCTCGCCTGCGGGCTGCTCGTGCTGGCCATCGGGTTCATCGAGATCTCGCTCGCCTTCGTCGCGGCTGCGGGGGTCGCAATCCTGCTCGACCGCGATCGCTGGCGGCGGATCTGGGTGGTCGTGGTCCCGGCCGCCCTCTTTGCCATCTGGTACGCGTGGGCGCAGCGCTACGCGTTCCCGCCGCTTCACGCGAGCCTGAGCGATCTGCCGGGCTCGATGTTCGACTCGCTGCGCGCGACGATGAGCGCGCTCACCGGAGCCATCGACACCGGCCAGGGCGTCGACGTGACCGTGATCGGTCAGGACGGCTTCGCCACGCTGCTGGCGATCGGCGTCCTGGTGGCGTTCGCGTGGCGCCTCGGGCGCGGGCGGCTGCCACGCGAGCTGTGGCCCGCGCTCACGGCGCTGGTCGGCTACTGGGCGATGATCGCGTTCGCGGCGCGCGCCGAGGACTCCTCGCGCTACCTCTTCGCGGGCTCGCTGCTCCTGCTGCTCACCGGCGCGTCCTGCGTCCGCTCTCGCCGCCCAACGACCGTGCAGCTTGTGGGAATCGCGGCCCTGGTCGCCCTGGCGCTGCCGGCCAACCTGGCGAAGCTGGGAGACGGCACCAGCTACCTCGAAAAGGACGCGCTACTGACTCGCGGCGAGTTCGCCATGCTCGAGCTGGCGGGCGATCGCGGCGATCCCGGCTACCTGCCGGTCGAGGACCCGCTGGCGCTGTCGGTCGGCGCCTCGCCGTACCTGGTGATGCCGACGGCGATCTACCTCGACACCGCCGATCGGATCGGCTCGCTCGCGGACCCCCTTGACAAGATCCGCTCCGAAAGCGTCGAGCTGCGGCGCGTCGAAGATTCGACGCTCGCCGGTGCGCTCGGGATCGCCGCGAAGCCGACGGCGCCGGGCGCGGGCAAGGGCTGCCGGGCCCTGGGCACCCCCGGGCACGGGAGCGAGCTCTCGGACGGCGGCGGCCTCGTCCGCAACGACGGCAACGAGCCGGTGCTGCTCTCGATCAGCCGGTTCGCCCCGGAGGATCCCGGGCGGGCGATCGGCTCAGTCGACCCGGGCGGGTGGGTGGGCGTCGCGCTTCCGAGCCCGGACAGCGCGCCGGAGCCGTGGCGGCTCGCCGGCAGCGCCAGCGCCAGCGTGTGCCCCGTACCTCCGGGGTGATCCCGGGCCGCTGAGCGCCGCTAGCGCTCGAACCGCTCGAACGGGGCGAAGTCCTCGAGGTCAGTCGCGCCGGCGCGGGGCAGGTCCTCGCGCAGGTAGCGGCGCCACTCCTGCTCGATGTTGCGAGCGCGCTCGCTGAACGCCAGCTCAAGGGCGCGCTCGGGGCCCTCGCGGCGCAGGCGGGAGACGAGAATCGAGCAGGCATCGCGGCCGCGCTCGCGCTCGAGCAGATCGAAGATCGTGCCGCCGAGGAGGATCGCGTCGCGGGGCGAGGGCGGGAACGCCGGCGGCTTGCCGCCTCTGATGCGGGTGTTCGCAGCGGCCCGGAAGAGTGAGGTCTGTCCCGCGAAGTACTGCGCGCCACCCTCCATCAGCCACGCCCAGCGCACGTAGCGCGCGAACTTGCGGGGCCCCCAGGGCGGGGGCAGGCTCGGGTTGTTCGCCGCGATCACGATCTGGGCGTAGAGCCGCTCGGCAGTGCCTCGCAGGGCGGCGAGCGAGTCCTCGCCGGCCGCGCGGCGATCGGTGTACTCGTCGTTGAGGATGTGCAGCTCCGACGCCATCGCCCAGCCCGCCAGATAGCGCCGGCCGGCGGGCGCGGCGGCGAGCCGCGCGCCCGGCAGGAACGGGTGGGCGGCGTTCAGCCAGCCCGGCGAGGGGTGGATGATCACCGTGATCCCGCCCGGCGCATCGTCGAAACGCTCCTCGAGCCGCAGCCGCAGATCCTCGAGCCGGTCGAGCGTACGGGTGGCGCACGCTTCGTCGTCGGACTCGTGGCGGGCCGTGAAGCTGAGCGATTCGGTCTCGACCCAGGACATGCGCCGAGGTTAGAGCCAGCCGCCGCCGGCGCCCTCCGGAACTGTCTTCAAGCGCACCTAGAGTTGCGGCCGTGCAGCGGGGCCTGGGACGGGTCGAGACCGACGAACTCCGCCTCGCCAGGCTGGGTCTAGCGGCAGCGATGATCCTCGCGGCGGCGCTGCTGCTCTGGGCAGGGCGCGGGACCTCATTTTTCAGTGACGAGCTCTACTACTTCGGGCGCGTCGGGGTGGACGGGCTCGCGGAGCCGTTCAACCTCTCCTACGTCCTCGAGCCCTTGCACGGGCATCTCACGGCGACCGGCAAGCTCGTCTACGAGCTGCTGTTCGCGACAGCCGGCACGCACTACTTCTGGTACCGGCTGGTTGAGGTCGTCCTGCTGGCGATCTGCGTCGCGCTCTTCTTCGAGCTCGCAAGAGTCCGCGTCGGGCCGTGGGCGGCGCTCGCGGGCTCGGTGGTGCTGCTCTTCCTCGGGGCGGGGTGGGAGGTCCTGCTGTGGCCGTTCGACCTGCACACTCTGCTGCCGCTCGCCGCATGTCTCACGGCGGTCCTTGCGCTGGAGCGCGCGTGGCCCCGAGCGGATGCGGTCTCGTGCGCGCTGCTGGTGCTCGCAATGGCTACGATCGAGATCGGCGTCGCGTTCGCGGTCGGGATTGCGGTGGGCGTCCTCATGCGCCCGGATCGGCGTTCACGAGCCTGGGTCTTCGCCATCCCGCTCGTCCTCTACGCCGTGTGGTCGCTGTGGGCGAGGCACTTCGGCCAGAGCCAAATCGACCTGACACAGCTCTCGGCCCTGGCCACGTCGATGCCGGGCTCGCTGGCGGCGAGCGTCTCGTCGCTCACCGGACTCATCGATCCGGGTGGTGATCGGGCGGTGGATGTGGTGGGCGGTCTCGGGCCCGAGCTGGTGCTCGCCGTGTTGCTCGTGATCGCTTTCGTCTGGCGCATCTCGGTGGCCCCAGTTCGCCAGACGACCTGGATCTTCCTCGCCACGCTCCTGACCTACTGGGCATTGATCACCCTCTCGGCGCGATTGCCCGACACGGCTCGGTATATGCCGGTCGACGGCGCTGCTGGTGTTGCTGATCGCGGCCGATCTGGCGGCGCCGATCCGCGTTGCCGGAAGCTGGTTGGCCGCCGTATGGGTCGTCGCTCTGTTCGCGCTCCCTCTCAATCTCGTCAAGCGCTTCGATGGCCGGGCTCACCTCGTGAGCGAGGCCGAGCTGAGCAGCTCGGAGTTCACGATGATCGAGCTCGCCCGCGACCGGGTCGCCCCCGAGTACCGGCCCACTCTCGCCGGCCCCGGGTTCACCGAGCAGCTGCTGCCGGTCTACTCGCCGCGGGCAGATGCCTACCTGCTGGCGGCGGGCCGCATCGGGACGCTGGCAATGCCGCTCGATGAGCTGCGGGGCGCGAGCGACGATGCTCGCCGAGGCGCGGACCTCACGCTGGCCGGCGCCCTCCGGCCGACAGCTCCTCGCGCGCGTGGCACGCCGACCTCGACGGCGAGCCGATCAGGCTCGACTGCACCTAGTCGCTAGCCGCCCACCTGCACGACCTGCTGGAAGGTCGGGCGGTTGATCCAGTGGATCGGGGGCTGGGTGATCGCCCCGGTCGCGGTGTGGTGCACTGCGTCGTGACACCACTGGGCATCGCCGCCCTCACAGGGACCGTCCGGGTAGAGCTCGGCGTCGGAGTCGTGAGCCAGCGCGTCCTTCAGCGATGAGACCAGCGCCGCGCGGCACTTGGAGAGCGACCCGTCGCCGCAGTAGGTGCGCGAGAACGCGCCGCGGACCGGGTCGCCGAGGATCGCCCGCAGGTCCTTGTTGACGTACCCGTACCAACCGGCGAGGTAGGCGGAACCGATCGGCCCCGGCTTGTCGTCGAACGACACGACGTGCTCGAGCGCGTCGAAGAGCTTGGCGCCGAGCGCCGGCTGGAACTCGGCGGTGACCCAGCGCGGCCACCACGCGTCGATGATCCGCACCGCCTCCGCCTGGTCATAGGTGCCGTTGGCGTCCTTGTCGAGCCGGTGCGAACCGCTCTTCACCCATGCGCGCAGCACCTTGGCCGCGTGCTGGACCTCACCGCCGCCAGATTTGCCGATCAGCCGCAGCGCGTAGGGGACGGCGACGTCGCCGCGCAGGTCGGTCGTCCCGGCGACCTCCATCGCGTCCACGAGCTTCTGGCGGGTGATCTTCTTCTTGCCCCGGATGCGGGGGAGGATCTGCTCGTCGAGCATCTGCGAACGGAAGACGGGCCCGCGCGAGAAGTCGTCATCGGGCGCACGCGAACCGGGCGCCTGCTTGTTGTTCCAGCTCGTGATGTAGCGCTGGTCGACCACCTGCGGGTGCGCCGAGCAGGGCTGCTCCTTGGAGATGTTGGTGCGGGGGTCGACGTTGTCCTGGCTCACCGGCCCCCCGGAGAGCAGCGCGTCCGATGGCGGCACCCACCCGCGCCACTCGAACTTCTTCGTGCCCGGGACCGGCAGGTCCGGATCGGCCTTCTTCGCGCGCTCGGGGTTGATGCCCGAGTTGAAGTAGGCGATGTGCTTGTGGTTGATGTAGAACCAGTTGAAGGTGTATTGGATGTTGCACGCGGACTTCATGAACTTCCGCGGCGTGCTCATCTTTGCCGGGTTGTTGAAGTCGGCGAACCCGAGGGCGGAGTCGACCTCGTGGTAGTAGGTCGCGCGCAGCTTCGTGTAGGCGACCGGCTTGCCATCGACCAGTGCGCGTGACTGGACGATCCCGTACTTCGTGCGCTCGGCCCGCAAGGTCTGCGATCCGGACGGGGTCATGTCGCCGACCGACTGGTTCCAGGTGTCGGTGCGGGTGAGCACGTCGATCGGCTCGCACTGGCCGTGGAAGCGGTAGCCGGTGGAATCGATCGTCGGCTTCGAGCCGTCGGCGTTGCAGAGCGGCACAGCGAAGGTGTCGGTGATGTCCTGGCCGGCTGAGGTTGCCGACCACGCGTAGTTGGGCCCGTGGCCGAGCTGGACGTAGAGGTTGGTTCCGGGGAAGGAGGTGCCGCGTGCGTCCAAGGCCGGACCGGTCGGCCCGGCGGGCGCGTGCAGGTCCTCCTCCATGAGGATCTGCGGTGTGTAGTAGGAGACCTGCGGGCCGAACACGGCGATCGGGGCGTCGCCCTTGGATTCCTTCTTGGACACGAGCAGGGCGTTCGACGCCGCCTGCATCGAGGACGCCGCTCCGAGCATGTTCCCGATATCGGGGAGGACGCTCTGCCCGGACTGCGCCGCGTCCGGCCGGGCCGCGGTCGTGGTCGACTCCACCACATTGGCCCGCTTCAGCGTGCCCGGATCGGGGATCGCGGACACCGCGCCGTGCGGTTTCGGCATGTACGGGAAGTGGGCGCCCTGCACCGTTGTCGGTGCCTCCGGGTCGTTGGCGCGGCGGAAGTCCTTCCACGCCGCCAGGCCGGCCTTGTCGCCGAAGCGCTTCTGCGCCGCTTCGAGGACAAGCGACGAGTTGACCTCGTTGCCGCCACCCTTGCCGAAGATCCCCGCCACCAGCGAGGCGATCGAGATCACGTCCGTGACGCTCCAGTCGTCGGGCCCGGCGGGATGGCCGAGGAGCGCGTACTCGCCCGGCATCTCAAGCGGATTCGTGCGAATCTCGGCGATCCGCGCGTTGATCCCCGCGACGTAGTTGCGCACGTCCTCGGCGACCTGCTCGCCGGCGGCGCCGTAGGCCTCGCCCGCGAGGTCGTACTGGACCTGAAGCTCCTGGTCGTTTCGGTACGGCGTATCGGCCCAGACGCTCTGGTCCATGGCGACGTTGCCGGCCGAGCCGCCCGCGAAGGCGGCGAGCTGGGCGCGGCCCGCGTGGCGCAGCGCGTCGACGAAGAACATGCGGTCCTCGGCCGTGACGTACCCGGCGCCGAACTCCGCGCCGGCGCGGGTCGCGCCGTAGATATGGGGGACGCCGAACTTGTCGCGGACGATCGTGACGTCGTCGCGCGGGCTGTAGGTGCGCTCCACGTCCTCGGGCTTCACGCCGAAGGTCGCGTCCTTGTAGTAGTCGGTGAGCTGCGAGGCCTTCAGGCCGGGCGTCGCGTAGACGAGGTCCTCGTACATCTGCAGCTGGTCGGAGTCGTGGGGCGGGCGCGCCCCGGTCGACAGGAACGAACCGATCTCAGCGGCGTTGACGCTCTGGCCCTGACCCGGGGGCAGGATGTTGAGGAAACCGCCGGCGTCGTCGGTCCCGTATGGAGCGGGCGTCGGCGCGGCGCTCGCGGCGGCCGGCAGCGCCAATGCAGCGAGCACCACTGCGCCCGCGATCCTCCGTACGGCCCATCTCATCCCGCGCGCGACTGTAATCGCGGGCGGATGGTTGTGCGCCGGTTCTCATGGGCGTCCGTTGCCTCGGCCTCGCTCACAGGACGGCGCACGGAAGGCCGACAAACGTCACGAGACACAACCCCGCCGACCCTACCCAGCAAGACGCGGCCGGAGCTCGGGCTAAGCGTTCAGCTGCTCGTAGTCGAGCTCGGTGCTGACGCCGAGGTCGTTGAGCGCGTCGCGGCCCTGCTCGAGCGTCTCGGTCTCCAGCACCGCGGCGACAAGAGGCAGCTGCGACAGCGCCGCGTCGGAGTCGAAGCAGAAGCCCAGCGCGCTGAGCGGGCTCAGGACCAGGTGGCGGCGCCCGCCGCGGATCTCGACCTCGCCGCGAGCCCCCAGCGCGCTGCGCGCGAGCTGAACGCTCGCCTCGGTGCCGGTCGGCTCGGCGGCCCGCAGGATCTCCTCGGCGGCAGCAAGCTCGATCTGAAACGTCCCGACCCAGCTGCGCGCCTCGGCCAGCGCGCCGATGCGGTCGAGCACCTCCGCGAGGGTCAGCTCGCCGTCGCAGCCGGCGCCGATCACGCAGATCACGCCGTTTAGTTCCGCCAGCAGCCGGTGGCCCGCGGCGAGCATCACCGCGTCGCAGAGAGGGCTCCCGAGCCCCGGCTCGGATCCGGTCGCGATCGCGTCGCCGCCCACGTCGGCGTAGACGACGAGGTCGCAGCCGAGCTCGGCCGCTGCGGCGGCGATGCCCTCGGCGGCGCCGACGGCGCCCGCGGTGATGTCGATCAGGACGGTCTCGGCGGCCAGGTGGGCAGCGACGTGCGACTCGCTGAAGAGCACACCCTCCGGGGTTGTGGTGCGGGCGTCGGCGATCACGGCGCGGAGGCCTGCACGACGCCCGCCGTGGATCTGCTCGGCCGGGCGCGGGCCCGGGACGGGGTCGATCGGCAGCCGCTCCCAGGCGACGCCGCCGAGGACGAACTCGGTTCCGAGCGCCTCACAGCGCCGCGCGACACCGATCGAGCCGACGACGTCGCCGCCGCCGCCGATCCCCAATACGAGTGCGCGAGAGGCCGATGCGACCCGAGCCTCGAAGTTCAACGGCCCGCCGGGAGCGGACGCGGAGCGGAGCATCCCGGCGGAGTTATTCCAAGCTAGGCCGGAACCGCTTCCGCTTCGCAGATCTCGCGGATCGTCGCGGCGGCGCGGTCGAACTCCTCGTCCGCCATCACCGGCGTGCCCTCGAAGGGCAGGTCGCGATCGATCTCAACCCACGAGCGGCAGCCGTGGTACTCGTCCTTCACGCGGACCGTGACCGGGCGCGGGATGCGGTAGACCCGCAGCAGCAGCACGTGAAGCGGATGCGTTCGCTTCCACTTCAGGCGCTTGGTCGCGTAGTCCTGGGTCCAGACGTGGAAAGGGGAGAGGGAGTCGACGATCCGCGGGTCCTCGGTCTCGAAGTGGTCGGCGACCTCGGCCCAGGCGCGGATGCGAACGCGATCCGGCTGCGGGATCCCGCCGTCCTGCAAGAGCGCCCGCGGCGGCGGCTCCTCGTCGGGCCACACGCCCTCCTCGAGAGCGCGGCGAAGCTCCGGATGGTGCGACTCGCGCACGAGGTCGTTGCGTTGGTGGTCGAACGTCGGATACAGGAAGAACTGGTCGTGCTCCAGCTCGAAGTCCTTGTTCTCCTCGCGGATGCCGCCCTTGCGCAGCGTGACGAGCTGCTCTCCCTCGGACAGCGCGCGGACGGTGACGGCCCACTCTTTAAAAGCGACAGGCATAGATTCGTTAATTGGGGGTTCTGATGTGTTCGGCGGGCTGTACTCACTCCGCTGGAGCGTGCAGGCCCGGCCGGGGAGCCGCAGGATAGAGAAGGGATCTCCAAATGCCAAGTTTGTGATCAACGTTGCGTGGACGGATGACCATGTCCCCCTCCGCCTGGGGTCTCCAGACGCAGGCGTTGACCGGGCTCGAGCACGCCTGAGCACTTGGGCGCGACCTCCTCGTCGTCCAGCAGATTCCGCCCTGCCGCGCCGTCCGCGCCTCCCTCGCGCCCGCGAGGCGCGTGCAGGCGCCGTTCGGTGATGAGCGTGAAGCGCATCGGCTCCAGCGCCTCGATCTCTCGGATCACGCCGTCGCCGCCCCGGTGCGCGCCGGCCCCGCCTGAGCCGCGCCTCACCGCCAGCTCGGTCACCCGAATGGGGTACTCGACCTCCAGCGCCTCGACGGGCGTGTTGAGCGTGTTCGACATCGCCACGTGGATCGCGCTCGGGCCGTCGGCGTCAGGGCAGGCGCCCTGCCCGCCGCCCGTGGTCTCGTAATAGGTCCAGCCATCACCTGCCAGGGTGAGGTTGTTCATGGTGCCCTGGCCCTGGGCGGGCGCCGGCGCGCAGCCGGCTAGCGCCGCGATCACGAGGTCGGCGACGCGGCTCGAGGTCTCGACGTTGCCCGCCGCCACCGCCGCCGGTGAGCGCGCGTTCAGCAGGCAGCCCTCCGGCGCACGCACCGCGATTGGCCGGTGCGCACCCGCGGAGGGCGGAGCATCCGGGTCGGCGAGGACGCGCACGGCGTAGAAGGCCGCCGACTTCGTCACGGCCAGTGGGCAGTTGAGGTTGCCCTCGACCTGAGGGGCCGTCCCAGCGAAGTCGAGCACCAGCTCGTCGCCCGCGACCGTCGCGGCGACCCGCAGCTCGATCTCCTGGCTGCCGTCGGGCCCCCCCTCGAGGACGTCGCGCGCCTCGTACTCGCCGTCCGCGAGCTCGGCGATCGCGGCCCGCGAGCGCCGTTCGGCGTAGTCGAGGATCTGCGCCATGCCCGCCTCGAGGACGCCGGCGCCGAGGCGCTCGACGAGCTCGGCGACCCGCGTTGCTCCCGCGCGATTCGCGGCGCTCTGGGCGCGGAGGTCCGCGAGACGCTCCGCGGAATTGCGCATCTGGAGGGAGAGGTCGGCAAGCACGTCCTCGTCGACGAGCGTCGGGGCGATCACCACGCCCTCCTCGTCCAGCCTCGTCGAGTCGGACGGCATGCTTCCCGGCGTCGGCCCGCCGACATCCGCGTGGTGGGCGCGGCTGGCGGCGAATCCGATCAGCTCCCCGTCGGCGTGAAGCGGCGAGATCAGGGTGATGTCGGGGAGGTGCGTTCCGCCTTCGTAAGGGTCGTTGAGGATCCACTGCGAGCCCGGTGCCTGTTCGCGCTCGATCACCGCAGCGACCGCGTCGGGCATCGAGCCGAGGTGGACGGGGATGTGCTCGGCCTGCATGACGAGTTCGCCGTGGCGGTCGAAGAGCGCGGTCGAGCAGTCGCGACGCTCCTTGATGTTGGGCGAGTGCGCGGCGCGGATGAGGACCGCGCCCATCTCGTCGCACGCCGCACGCAGCGCCCCGGCGAGGACCTGCAGGGAGATGGGGTCCAACCCACCCGAAGGGGTCAGACCCCTTGAGTCGACCCCACTCAAGGGGTCTGACCCCTCTGGGCCGCGATCGTCCCGTGCTCGTCGACCTGCGCGGACCACCCCGGCGGGAGCACCAGGGTCGCCTCGGGCAGCTCGAACACGCACGGGCCGGATGCCTGCGTGCCGGCTGCCGGCTCGCCGCGCAGGATCTCAGCCTCATGCCACTCGCCGGCGAAGTGCGCTCGGCGCGTGCCCCGCTGCATCGAGCCCTCGCCCGCGGCGACCGGCTTCACCTCCGGCCCGGCTTCGATCAGCGCGAGGCGCACGTTGACGAGCTCCACCTCGGCTTCGTCCTCGCGGTAGCCGTAGCGGCGTTCGTGCTCGTCGGCAAATCCCTTGACGAGCTCATCTGGGTGCGGATCGGTGCCCGCCTCAACCGGCAGCTCGAACGCCTGGCCCCGGTAGCGCAGCTCGTAGACGACCTCCGCTCTCGCGTCCTCGAGGCCTTCACCGAGGCGGTCGCGCAATTCTGAGACGGCGGCGGCTATCCGCTCTGCCTCGAGGGCGTCGCCGCTCAGCATCACCGTCCGGGCCGTGTCGCGACGGCGCTCCGACGCAAGCAGGCCGAGCGCCGAAAGCACGCCGCCCGCGCGCGGGCAGAGGATCCGCTCGATTCCGAGCTCGGCGGCGATCGCTGCGGCGTGCATCGGCCCGGCGCCGCCGAACGGCATGAGCGCGAAGCGCCGCGGGTCGATGCCACGTTCGACGGTGACCACGCGCAGGGCCCGCACCATCTCCTGATTGGCGATCCGCACAATGCCCTCGGCCGCTTCGAGCCGATCGAGCTCGAGCTCTGCGGCCAGGCGCGCGATCGCCTCCTCGGCGGCGTCCGCGTCGAGCTCGACGCCGCCGGCAAGGCTCGACTCGGCGCCGAGGTAGCCGAGAGCGAGGTTGGCGTCGGTCACGGTCGGCTCGGTGCCGCCGCGCCCGTAACAGGCCGGTCCCGGCTCGGCGCCCGCCGACCGCGGCCCAACCCGCAGCGCCCCGCCGGAGTCGCGCCAGGCGATCGAGCCGCCGCCGGCGCCAACCGTGTGGACGTCGACCATCGGCAGCTGGATGACCCGTCCGCCGATCTCGCGCGAGTCGGTGCGCCGTACCCGGCCGTCCTCGACGACGCAGACATCGCATGACGTGCCGCCCATGTCGAATCCGAGGGCGTTGCCGTCGCCGGAGAGCCGGGCGATGACGCCGGCCCCGATCGCTCCCCCGGCCGGGCCGGAGAGCACACTCCAGGCCCCGGCGCTCGCCGCTTCGCCGGCCGGCGCGACGCCGCCCGAGGAGAGCATCACCGCGGGTTCGGGCAGGCCGCGCTCGCCGGTCGCGTCTGCGAGGCGGCGCAGATAGCGGCCGAGAAGGGGAGACAGGTAAGCGTCGATCACCGTCGTCGAGCAGCGCTCGTACTCGCGAAACTGCGGTAGGACCTCCGATGACGCGGAGATGTGGACGTCGCCGAGCGCCTCACGGAGCCGCTCGGCGATCGCGCGCTCGTGCGCGGGCTCCAGATACGAGAAGAGCAGGCAGATCGCAACGGAGTCGGCACCGAGCTCGCGCAGCCGCTCGACGATGCGGTCGACCTCGGCGTCGTCGAGGGCGTCGATGACCCCGTCCGGCCCGACCCGCTCGGCCGCCTCGACGCGATCGCCGACGGCCACCAGCGGCGTGGCCTTTGGCGCGCAGGGGCGGTACAGGCTCGGGCGGTTCTGCCGGGCGATCTCGAGCAGGTCCGAGAAGCCCTTCGTCGCCACGAGCGCCGTGCGCGCGCCGCTCTCGGTGAGCAGCGCGTTGGTGCCGACGGTCATCCCGTGTGCGAACGCCTCGATCGCCTCGGGGGCGGCGCCGGCACGCTCCAGCGCCGAGTCGATTGCGGCGAGGACGCCGCGCGACTGGTCGTCGGGCGTGGTGGGCGCTTTCGCGGTGTGCAGGTTGCGGCCGTCGAAGATGACCGCGTCGGTGAAGGTCCCGCCGACGTCGACTCCAAGGAGCACGCCTGCAACCTACCCAGAGACCCACTCAGAGCAAAAAAAGAGCAAAAAAAGGCCCCGGCTCCCCACGAGCCGGGGCCTGAAGTCCCCTAACGATGACCCACGTGGTGGGTCAGGCCGCGACCTCGACCTCTTCCATGTCGAGACTGGCCTGCAGTTCCTCGAGAGGGATCTCCGGGCCGTCGAAGCTCTCCTCGAGATGCTTGTGCGAAGGGCAGTAGTCGCGCCCGGGCAGCGGCTCGCGCTGGCAGGGCGTTCCCTTGCGGGTGTGTGCGCGGCACTGGCGCTCGATGCCATCGAGAACCAGTTCCTCAGGCCTGGTGTCGAGGAACTCGAGCAACAGGTTGATGTTCTTCTCGATCACCGTCCACACGCGGAGCTGATCGTTGAACGCGAAGTGCACACGCACATCGTTGAACAGCGCCCGAGCCGGACGGGCGAAGTAACGGCGATCAGAGGCAAGACGCCTGATCACGTCCTCACAGGCGTCCAGGACAGCCTGCTTGTTGGCACAACCGGTCAGGTCGCGCTCGTCCTCGATAACCGCCGGTGCGAGCTCTCTGTAAATCGACCTGCTGAATCGGTACATCTCTCTTCTCCTTACCCCTTCTCTCCAATCCTTGGAAACCGCTTTGCGGCTTCCCCCTTGGAAAATCCGCTCTGCGGTGACCGTCTACTACCCCTTCGCCAAAAAATGGAACATCGATTTATGTCGTGCTCCAGTTCGGTGAAGGTGGGGCAGTATCTACCCCCGATCGGAGGATTTCAACAGCGTTCGGTTAAGGAAGTATTAACCGAACGGATGACCCGCTGTCTCCTCCGATCGGAGGAGGCGCTAAATCCAGCGATCAGCCCGAAGCGTGCCTGAGGGCTCGACCACGAGGTGGACTCCGTCCAGCGCCGGATCGGGGAGCGGGCGGTCGATGCGCCGGTGGGCGCCACGTGACTCGCGGCGTTCGAAAGCGGCCGTGGCGATCATCGCCGCGAGCGGATAGGGGTCGTCGAGGAGGCCCTGGAGCAACGCCGGGTCCCGTTCCGGGCCGGCGTTCTTCCAGACGGCCGCACGCGTCTCGTCGGTGGGCGGTTTGAAACGCCAGTCAGGCTCGGCGACCGGCTCCGAGGCGGGGGCCTCGAGCGCAGCGCGGGCAGCGCGGCTGCCGAACACGAAGCACTCGCTGAGGGAGTTGGATGCGAGGCGGTTTGCCCCGTGCAGCCCGGTACAGGCGCACTCGCCGACCGCGAGCAGGCCGGTCAGAGAGGTCCGGCCGTCGACGTCGGAGGAGATCCCGCCGATCAGGTAGTGGGCGGCCGGCGAGACCGGGACGGGATCGGCGGTCGGGTCCAGGCCGGCCTCCACGCAGGTCGCAAAGACGTTGGGAAAGCGCTTCGGGTCGAGTCCGCGCAGATCGAGCCATACGGACTCGGTCCCGTCGGCATGCATGCGGTCGAGGATCGCGGCCGTCACCTGGTCGCGCGGGGCAAGCTCGTCGGTGAACCGGCGCCCGGCAGCATCGAACAGGGTCGCGCCCTCGCCGCGCACGGCCTCGGTGATCAGCGACCCGTCGAATGGCGAGCCCGCAAGCGCCAGCGCGGTCGGGTGAAACTGGCAGAGCTCGAGGTCGGCGAGCTCGGCGCCCGCGGCGCTTGCGATGACGGCGCCGGCGCCGATCGCCCCGCGGGGGTTCGTCGTGCGGCTCCAGAGGGCCGCGCCGCCGCCGGTCGTCATCACGGTCGCCGGCGCGAGCAGCAGGCCGCCGTCGGTGAGCACGCCGCAGCAGCGCTCCCCCTCACTCCACAGCGCCACCGCGGAGACCCCCTCGAGGACCTCGATCCGCGGCTGCGCCGCGACCAGCTCGGCGAGCCGGCTGGTGATCGCGCGGCCGGTCTCGCTGCCGCCGGCGTGCACGATGCGACGGGCGGAGTGGCCGCCCTCCAGCCCCAGCGCGAGCTCACCGTCGGCCTCGGTGTCGAATCGAACGCCGCGGCTCATCAGCTGCTCGACCGCGGCGGGCGCCTCGCGGGTCAGGACCTCAACCGCGCTCGGCCGGCAGAGGCCACGACCCGCCACCAGGGTGTCGGCGGCGTGGCGGTCAGGCGAGTCGTCGGGCGCGAGCGCGGCCGCGAGCCCGCCCTGCGCCCAGAAGCTCGAGCTCTCCGCGAGCGGCTTTCGAGACACCAACACAACCGCGGCCCCGGCCTCGGCCGCCTCGAGCGCGACGTGCAGGCCCGCTGCACCGCCGCCGATCACGGCCACGTCGCAGGCGGGGGCTTGGCGTTCGGCACCTGACACGGGGCGGCTACGGTACCCGTAGGCCGTGGCTCTTTACGTCTCGCATCCCTCCTCGCTCGAGCACGACACCGGTCCGCACCCCGAGAACGCGGCGCGGCTGCGTGCGATCGAGGCAGCGCTCGCCGAGGCCGACGGTCTCGACCTCGAGCGCGTCGAGGCGCCGGCGGCGACGCGCGAGCAGATTCTGCGCGTCCACACCCCCGACCACTACGACCGCCTCGAGGCCTTCTGCGCGATGGGCGGCGGGATGATCGACATGGACACCATCGTCGTCGAGGCCTCCTTCGGCGCGGCGCTGCACGCTGCCGGCGGGGCCCAGGTGGCGGCCGAACGCCTCTTGGCGGGCGAGGCGAGCGCGGCGTTCTGTGCGCTTCGCCCGCCGGGCCATCACGCCGAGCGCACGCGGGCGATGGGGTTCTGCCTCTTCAACAACGTCGCGGTCGCCGCGGCCGGCGCGATCGCCGCTGGCGGGGCCGAGCGGGTGCTCATCCTCGACTGGGACGTCCACCACGGCAACGGGACGGAGGACATCTTCTCTCCGAGCGACGAGGTCGTCTACATGAGCATCCACCAGGCGCCGCTGTATCCCGGCACCGGCCCGGCGAGCTATCAGGGCGACGGCCCGGGGGAGGGCTACACGATCAATCTCCCGGTCCCACCCGGCTCTGGCGACGAGACCTTTCTCGCGCTGGTCGAGCACGTCGTCGCACCGGTCGCCCGCCAGTTCGAGCCGGGCCTGATCGCGATCTCGGCCGGCTACGACGCTCACCGCGATGATCCGCTGGCGAACTGCTCGGTCACCACCGACGGCTACGGGCAGATGACGGCGATGGTCCGCGACGTCGCTGCCGAGCTCGGGGTCCCGGTGCTGGTGTGCCTCGAGGGCGGGTACGCGCCCGAGGCGCTTTCGGCGTCGGTGGTCGCGACCTTGCGCGCACTCGACGGCGATGGCGCGAGCGGCGGCACCGATGCGGGCCGCGCCGAGCCGCACCTCAGCCGCGTGCGCGGCGGGGCGCGCTGGCGACTCTGATCAGGTCAGGGCGCGAGCCGCGAGCGCAGCTCGTCGCTGGCACGGGGGGTGAATTCGGCGAGCTCATCGAGCTCGTCGAGGGACGTGAACGGCCCCTGCTCGGCGCGACGGCGCAGGACCCGCTTGGCCTGGCCGACCGACATCCCGGACGAGAGGAGCTCTGAGTACGTTGCCTCGCTGAGGCTGATCTCAGCCTGGGCGACGGCGGCCGCGGCACCGGCTGATCGGGCGGCGTCCGGGGTCCGTGGCTCGGTCTCGACGAACCGCTCGGCGACGGCGATTCGCTCAGCCGCCTCGATCGCCCGCTCCTCGACGGTGCGCAGGCGCTCCTCGGCGGCCTCGGCGGCCAGCAGCCGCGCCTCGCGCTCGCGGTCGAGCTGAGCGGTGCGGACGCGAAGTTCGGCGCCGAGCGTCTCCTCGGCGGCGCGCCGCGCGGCGGCGAGCTTCTCCTCGATCCGCCGTGCCGACTCCGGCGAGCGCTCGGCCAGCTCGGCGCGGACCGCCTCGAGCTCGGCACGAAGCTCGTTCAGCCTCGCCTCCGCGGACCCGTCGACCCCGCCGGCGCTCTGCTCGAGTGCCACCCGCTCGCGCTCGGCCCGCTCGGCCCGTTCGCGAGCCTCGCGCGCCTGGGCGCGGGCCTCGTCAACCGCCGGGTCATGACCGTTTCCGTTGCCGTTTCCGTTCGTGTGCTGGGGCGTCGCCTTCGCCCGGTCGAGCTCGGCGTGCGCTGCGGCGAGCTCCTCGCGCAGCTTGTGGATCTCCTCGGCGTGGGCCTTGGCGGCCAGCTCGGTGCCGCCGTCCTCGGTTGCTGCGACGCGCTCGAGCGTTTCGCGCTCGGCCTCGGATCGCGCCGATTCCACCGCCTGGGCCTGGCGGGCGTCGGCGGCCTCCCGCGCGGCATCGAGCTGACCGCGCAACCAGCGCGACGCCGCTGAGCGCGCCTCGTCCTCCACCTGCGCCCGCAGCTCGGCGAGCTCCTCGGCGACCGGATCGCTGGCTGCAGGCGCTCCCTGCACGCGGCCGGTCGCGTCCTTCTCCGCGGCGACCTCGAGCTCGGCAAGGCGTTGCTCCAACTCGGTCGCCCGGGCCTCGGCCGCCTCCGCACGCCGCTCGGCCTGCTGGGCGATCCGCTCAGCCTCCGAGGCCCGCCGCTCGGCCGCCGCCACGCGCCGCTCCGACTCGGCCGCTGTGCTGGCCGCCGTCTCGCCGGCGGCAACGATCCGCTGCTCGAGCACCGCGACCTCGTCCGTCTGAATCTGTCCGGCCTCCTCCGCGGCCGCCTCGGCCGCTGCGCGGATGCGCCGGGCGACCTCGCCATCGGGCTCCAGCGGCGGCAGCGCCTCGGGCGCCTTGGCCTCGGGCTTCTCGACTTCGGGCTCCTCGGGCTTCGCGGGGTTCTCGGCTTCGGGCTCCGTGTGCTTCTCGGCCTGCTCGTTCTCGTTCTCGGAGAGAGCCTCGAAGTCCACGGTCCCCTGGTCCACACCGAACTCGCCGGTGTCGCCGACGGGCTCGTGATCGCCGGTCTCGCCGCGGGCCTCCCATTCGCCCGTCTCGTCGACGGGCGCGAAATCGCCGGTCTCCTCGACCGGGTCGTGCTCGGCCGTCGCAGTGGTCAAGGGGTGGACTGCCGTCCCCTCGTCGGGGCTCTGGTCCGGACTCTCCTCTCTCTCCTGCGAGGCTCGCTTGAAGATGCCGAAACGGCGGCGCGCCATGAGATCTGACTCTATGTCAGATCGGGTCCCGGGTCGTCGGTCGCGGTTTGCGCAGTTTCCGCGAGTAGCTCGCGATAGGCCACGAGCACCCGCGCGGCCAGCAGCTCGGCGCCGAACCATTCGGCTCGCGCGCGCCCCTTCACCCGCGGATCGGCGACCTCCAGGTGGGCTCGCGCGACCGTCGCCCAGGCCTGCGCGGCGAAGGGGGCGACGAGGCAGCCGTCGATCCCTTTCAGCAGCGCCGGGGCGATCCCGACCGGGGTGGAGAGCACGGGCACGTCGCATGCCAGCGCCTCGACCGCGACGAGCCCGAACCCCTCGTTGACTGACGGCACGAGCACCGCGTTGGCGGCGTTCATCCACAGCGGCAGGTCCTCCGGCTCGATCGCCCCGCCGTTCAGCAGCTCGGCCTCGGCGAGCCGTGCGACCTCCTCAGCGCGGTCGAAGCGCTTGACCTCACGGTGCGGTGACGCGGGGAAGAGGAGGTAGCGCCCGTCGCCTTGGAGCCCGAGCCGCTCGCGCGCCTCGGCGCGCGGGATCGGGCGGAAGCGGTCGAGGTCGGCGCCGCAGGGCAGGATCGCGGTGCGACCGGGCTGCTCCGGAAGTCCGGGTCGGTTGCCCTCCGGGGCCAGCAACGCGCGCGAGACCGGGGCGACGAGGTCGAGGGAGCGGACGAGGATCCGCGACAGGCGGCCGGTCACTGGGTGGCGCACGTCGTTGCCGTGGAACGTCACGACCAGCGGCTTCGCTCCGGCGAGCCTGGCGACCCAGCCGTTGAGGCCGTAATGGGCGTGAACGAGGTCGAACTCCTGCTCGCGCAGCAGGCGGCGGACCGCGCGCGTCGCGGGGATGTAGTGCCGTGAGCCCGGCGTGAACCAGTGCTCGGTGACGTCGACTCCGAGCTCGCGCAGCGCCGCGACCTGGTTGCGCACGAACGAGCCGCGGCCTGGATACGACGGATCCGGGCTCATGTTGGTGACGACGAGAACCCGCACGGCGGCCAGCGTAACCGCGCCGTCCGTTGGCACCTTCGCGCACGCAAACCGGCACACATACGTCTAGAGCCGTCGCGCTGGCGGGCGGACGATCGCCGGGCAAGTCAAGTTCGACCGAAAGGACCGCCCGTGGATGCCCTTTACCTCTACTTCGTCCGGCGCGCTGACGCCATCCGCAGCCTGCTGGAGCGCACCACCTCCGAGCGTGGCCAGGGGACCGTCGAGTACGTCGGCCTGATCCTGCTCGTCTCGATGCTGATGGTCGGCATGGTCGCCGCCATGAAGGGTTTCAACGGCACCAGCGGGACCGAGATCGCCGAGGTGATCATCAGCAAGATCAAGCAGGCGGTGAACGCGATCACGTTCCGGTAGCTCTCGCTTTGGCAGACTCGGCGGGTGCCCCGAAGTTATGACCGCACGCCCGCCGAGCTGCGACCGGTCTCGATCGAGCCCGGTTTCGTGCGCACGGCCACCGGCTCATGCCTCTATGAGCAGGGCGAGACGCGGGTGATCTGCACGGCATCGATCTCCAGCGCGGTCCCGAAATGGCTCGAGGGCAAGGGCCGCGGCTGGGTCACTGCCGAGTACTCGATGCTCCCGGCATCGACGGGCGAGCGCAAGGAGCGCGACGTCAAGAAGGGCCGTCCCGACGGCCGCTCGACGGAGATCCAACGGCTGATCGGCCGCGCGCTGCGCGGCGTCGTCGATCTCACCGCGCTGCCCGATCTCTCCGTCTACATCGACTGCGACGTCCTGCAGGCCGACGGCGGCACCCGCTGCGCCTCGATCACCGGCGGCTACGTCGCGCTGCGCCTCGCCACCCAGTCGCTGCTCGACCTGGGCGACCTCGATCGTGACCCGCTCATCGGCTCGGTCGCCGCAATCTCGTGTGGGGTCGTGGACGGCGAGCTCCTCTGCGACCTCGACTACTCCGAGGACTCGACCGCCGAGGTCGACGCGAACATCGTCATGACGGGCGACGGCGGCCTCGTCGAGGTTCAGGCGACCGCCGAGCGCACGCCGGTCTCGCGCGCGTCGCTCGACGACCTGCTCGGGCTCGCCGAGAACGCGATCGCGGAGCTTCGCGAGGCGCAGGCAGCGGCCTGCGGCGCGCCGCTGCCCGTCTGAGGTGATGGCGTCGAGGCTCGTCCTCGCCACGCGCAACGAGCACAAGCTGCGCGAGCTCGGCGAGATTCTCGCTCCGATCGAGCTCGTGCCGTTGCCCGACGACGTCGAGCTGCCGCCCGAGACGGGCGAGACCTTCGCCGCCAACGCCCTGATCAAGGCGCGCGCCGCGCGTGAGGCGACCGGTGAGCCGGTCTTCGCCGACGATTCCGGCATCGCCGCGAGAGCCCTGGGCGGCGCCCCAGGTGTGCGCTCGGCGCGCTTCGCGGGCGAGGACGCGACCGACGAGGAGAATCTCGACCTGCTGATCGCCAGACTCGCCGATCATGAGGATCACTCGGTCGCCTACATCTGCGTGATCGCGTACATCGACGAGGACGGAAACGAGGGCCTCTACGAGGGTCGCTGCACCGGCACCTTCATCGACGCTCCCCGCGGCGAGGGCGGGTTCGGCTACGACCCGGGCTTCGTCCCCGACGACACGGGCCCGGACGACGAGCGCACGATGGCCGAGCTCGAGCCGGCCGAGAAGCACGCGATCAGCCACCGCGGTCGCGCCGCGCGGGAGTTGGCGCGAGCGCTCGGGGTGGGGGACTCGACGTGATGCGCACCAAGGCAGGCGCGGCCGGCCTTTCGATCGCGTCCAACGCGACTCTGATCGTGCTCAAGCTGGTGGCCGGCGCGATCACGGGCTCGATCGCGATCATCACCGAGGCCATCCACTCGGCGATCGATCTGCTCGCCTCGGTCATTGCCTTCTTCTCGGTCCGCGCCGCCGACGAGCCCGCCGATCGCGAGCACCCGTACGGCCACGAGAAGGTCGAGAACGTCGCCGCGGCGATCGAGGGGATGCTGATCCTCGTTGGCGCCGGGATCATCATCTACGAGGCGACCAGGCGCCTGATCAACCATTCCGACGTCGAGCGGCTCGGCCTCGGCATCGCGGTCATCGGCTTCTCGGCTATCGCCAACCTCTTCGTCTCGGCGTTCCTCTACCGCCGCGCGAAGGCGCTCGATTCGCCGGCCCTCGAGGGCGATGCCGCCCACCTGCGCACAGATGCCCTCACCTCGGTCGGCGTCCTCGTCGGCCTGCTCCTCGTGCAGATCACGGGCGAGCCGGCCTTCGACTCGATCGCCGCGCTGGCCGTGGCCGCGGCGATCGTCTACACCGGTTTCAGCATCCTCATGCGCTCCGGCCGGGCGCTCGTCGACGAGGCGCCGCCCGCGGCGGAGCTCGACCAGATCGAGCGCGCAATCGCCATCGAACGCGCTCACCACCCGGAGATCGCCGGCTACCACAAGCTCCGGGCCCGCGGCGCGGGCGCCCGCCGCTACATCGACTTCCACCTCCAGTTCCGCAGCGGCACCACGCTCGAGTACGCGCATGAGCTGTCACACGAGGTACGGAGGGCGATCGAGGCCGCGGTCCCGCGCTCCGAGGTGCTGATCCACACCGAGCCCGAGGAGTCGCTGCGCCCGCCCGAGGTCGCGGCGCGCGGCCCATACCGCGCTGGCTGACGGCCGTGTTCGAGCAGCTCGACTTCGTTTACATGCCAAGCCGCGATGTCGCCGCGGACATCGAGCATTACACCGAGAAGCTCGGCGCGGAGCTGATCTTCGCGATCGAGGCCTTCGATACGCGTGTGGCGATGGTCCGGCTGGCCCCCGACGAGCCAGAGCTGCTGCTCGCCCAGCACCTGGAGGGCGACGAACCGGTCCTGCTCTATCGCGTCGCCGACCTCGACGCCGCGATCGCCGAACTGGCCGAGCGGGGTGCGCAGGTGGGCGAGCGCTTCGGCTTCCCCTACGGGCGTGGCGCCGAGCTCGTGACCCCGGGGCCGCAGCGCCTGGCCGTCTACGAGCGCGCATGGGGCGAGCACGGCGACTCGCTCGCGGGCCGGCGCGACTTCTGAGCGTCCTCGAGGGCCTAGAGCAGGTTGATCGCGGCCGACAGGCCGACCGCAGCGACCACGATGCAATAGCCCGAGTAGCCGCTGATCGCGAGCAGGACGGCGGCGAGCAGGCACATGCCCACGACGCTCACCCAGGACCATCTCTGTAGAGACGACACGCCGCTATTGTCGCCCAGATGCCAGACCGACCGCCGAACGACGGCCCTAGCGTGGCCGACGCCGAGGTTGCGATCGCGCGGCTACAGGCGCTCTCGGCCGACCTTCGCGGCTGCGCGATCGTCGCCCCCGACGGCGCGCTCATGGCCGCCACCGGGGACGCCGAGGCGTGGGCGAGCGCCGCTTCGGGCGTGATCGCCGCGGCCGATGCAGCGGCGGGCGAGCCTGTCACACACGCCCACGTCGGCACCGAGGACGGCGAGGTCTTCGTCGTGCGTGACCGCGGCTACGTGCTGGTCGCGGCGGCCGATCGCTTCGCCCTCGCCGGCTTGATGGTCTTCGACATCCGCGCGGCGCTGCGCGACCTGATCCGCGGCCCGGATGCTGCGCCGGTGCGCGAAGCGGCCCCGGAGGCAGCGTGACCCCACCGAAGCCACACCGGCTCTTCCTCGACCGCGTCTCGAGCTACGCCGACGAGGCCTCGGCCTACCTGCGCCGCCGCCGGCTCACGCGCCAGCCGTTCGCCCGGATTCACGCCCCCGGTGGGCGCATCGAGGCGTGCCCGCCCGACACCGAGCAGGGACGCGAGTTGTTCCTGGCCGCCTCGCGCGTTCTCGACGTCGCGCGATAGAGCGGTAGGGGTGGCACGTCCACCCTCATGGGGCATTCACATCCGCAGCGCCGGGCCTATTGTTCCCCGCGATGAGGCGAGCGGCAGGGGTCCTATCTGTCTTGGCGGCGATCGCGGTGGCCGCGGTGATCGCCGTGCCTGCGCTGAGCGCGCCTGAGGCGCACAAGCCGCCGCCGCCGATCGGGACCCAGTGCCCGGTCTTCCCGAGCCCGGGCCCCGACGTCGCGGCCGACGCGCCTTCGCTCGACGACCAGCGTGCCTGGAACCAGGACATCTCCCAGGCGCCGGTCGCGGCGAACTCCGACCAGATCATGGCCGCTATCCCGGGCGGCGACCTGCACCCCGACTTCGGCTCGCCGAGCCAGTACGGCATCCCCTACACAGTCGTCAACAACCAGACCAAGCTCGTCAAGGTCAGGTGGACCGCCTACGGCGACGAATCCACCCACGGCAAGTACCGGATCCCCCTGAGCGCGCCGATCGAAGGCGGCAAGCACGCCGACGGGGATCGCCACGTGATCGCCTTCGACGACGAGAACTGCAAGCTCTACGAGCTCTTCAACGCGAAGCCAGACAAGCGCCACCACCGCTGGAAGGCCGACGGCGGGGTGATCTGGGACCTCAACAGCGCCGGGCTTCGCCAGGACGGGCTCACCTCCGCCGACGCCGCCGGGCTGCCGATCTTCCCGGGCCTCGTGCGCTACGAGGAGGTCGCGGCGGGCTCGGTTAACCACGCGATCCGCATGACTTTCGCCAGGACACGCGACGCCTGGATTCACCCTGCTTCGCATTGCGCCGGCGACACGAACGACCCGGATGTGGTCGCGATGGGTCAGCGGCTGCGGCTGAAGTCGAGCTACGACATCTCCGGAATCACCGGTCAGGCCGCGCCGATCGCCGAGGCTCTGAAGAAGTACGGGATGATCGTCGCCGACAACGGCTCGGACTGGTACTTCAGCGGCTCCTCCGACCCGCGCTTCGACGACGACAGCCTCAACCAGCTCAAGGAGATTCCGGGCTCGGCATTTGAGGTCGTCGCGACCCAGGCCGACGCGCAGCCCTGCTAGTCGCCGCCGTCGCAACGGTCGCGGGCTCGGCGCTTCAATCGGCGACGGGATTCGGCTTCGCGCTGGTCGTCGGGCCGGCGGTCTTTGGCGTCTTTGACCCAACCGAGGCGCTGACCACGCTGATCGTCCTCAGCACGGCGCTCAACTTCCTCGTCCTCCTCGGCGAACGCCGGCCACGCCAAATCCGCAGCGATCGCCTCGCGCCGTTATTCGCCTGGGCACTGCCGGGGCTGGCCGCAGGCGCCGTGATCCTGGCCGCGGTTTCAAAGCCCGCCCTTCAGATCGCCGTCGGATTCGCGGTGCTGGTCGCGGTGGCGGTCCAGGCGCGAGCCCGCGCCCTGCGACCGCACGGCGTAACGCCGTCGGAACCCGCCTGGGCCGCGCCGGCGGCGGGACTCACCACCGGTGTCCTCTCGACGACCACCGGCACCAGCGGCCCGCCGCTCGTCATCTGGTTCGAGCACCTGGGCTTCAACCCGGTCGAGATGCGCGACACGCTCGCCGCTGCGTTCCAGGCGCTCAACGTGCTGGCCGCCGCCGCGCTGCTTGCCTTCGGCGACGGCCTCGCGAGCCCCGGCGCCGGAAGGCTGATCGGCCTGCTGGCGCTGACGGTCGCCGGCCAGCTCATCGGCCGGCGGCTGTTCGAGGGACTCGCGCCAGAACGCTTCCGCCTCGCCGGCCTCGTGGTGATCGTCTGCACGGGCATCGCCAGCGTCGTCGCCGGCGTTGCGGCTAGTTGACCTTGCCCCAGCCGCGCTCGAGGTCGCGCAGCATCGTCGGGTAGACGATCAGGTGGCGAAAGGGCTTGATCGCCGCCATGTAGGCGCTGCCGAACAGGCCCTTCGGCTTGACGAGCACGGCCATCTGGCCTCGATAGCCGCCGGCGCTCGCCTCGTCTGAGACCCAGCCGAGGTGAAGGACGCCGTCGACCGTCGCGTTGGAGATCTGAAGGGCCCACTCGTTCTCGGTGCGCAGCGCCTCGTTGAACCCGCCGCCTGAATCCGGGTCGCCGTCCCATCCGAACACCTCGCCGAGCTTGTAGCGCAGCGCGAAGAGCGCGCGGACCGGGGCGGAGGAGTCGCGCGCGGGCGAGTACGACTCGACGAGCTCGACCAGTCGCGGGAAGTCGTCAGGTCCACCGGGCGTGGGAAGCGCCCACACGTCCTCGACCTCGAGCTCGGGTCGCAGCGCGTCAATCTGCCAATGCCGCGAGGTGTGCGCGCTCTTCGGGAGCTTCATGCGGCTTCGCTCGCGACTCGTTCGAGCAGGTAGGGCGCGATCCGCCGGTGCGCGGGCCCGGCCGTCGCCCACACGGGAGCAGCCAGCCGAGGCTGCTTGTAGGTGAGTGCGGTCGTGAGCGTGATCAGCGTTGGCTCAAGCCGCCGGCCGATGAGGTGGCCGACGAGCAACGGCGAGTCGCCCCTCATGTACGCGAGATCGGGCGTCGACTCGACGATCGGCATCCCGAAGAGATGTCCCGGCTCGTGCGCGTGAAGCTCAAAGCGCAGCAGGTAGCGCCAGGCGATCCCGACGGTCGCCTTGATCGCCGTCGGTGCCCCACCGATCGCGCTTCGCATCCACTCCTCGGCCGGCCGGTCGTCCGGCTCGCCGAGGCGGATCTCGAACGAGTCGGCGTAGTCGTAGTCGCCGAGCTGTGCGACAAGCGGCTCGTCCTCGGGCGGCCGGCGCCGGGCCTTTGGGCTGCTCGGTGTCATCCGCCAAACACGGTAGCATCAATACATACATGCATGTATCTAAGTCTCCAGCACTCGCCGAACCGTCAGACCCAGGCGGAGCGCAGAGCGCGATCTCGAAGCGCGCTCCTCGAGTCGGCGGCTCGCGGGCTGTCGAACCAGGGCTACGGCAACCTCGTCCTCGAGCAGGTGGCCCGCGACGCTGGCTACACGCGCGGCGCGCTCTACCACCAGTTCCGCGACAAGGAGGAGCTGGCCCTCGCCGTCGTGGAGTGGGTCAACGAGACCTGGCAGCGCGAGGTCGGCGACCCGGTCGGGCGCGAAACGGATCCGGTCGTGGCGCTGCTCGAGCTCGCGCGTAGTCACGCCGTCTTCTGCCGGCGCGACATCGCCGGGGTGATGATCGCCCTGCGGATCGAGTTCGCCGGCCAGGACCACCCGGTCGGCCGCGAGATCGAGCGCATAGTCGAGCGCCTGAACGCCGACGCAGCCCGCCGCATCAACGCCGGCCGGCGCGCCGGCTCGATCCCGCCGGGCCCGCCGGCAAAGCTGGTCGCCGCGGCGCTGCTGGGCGGGGTGGAGGGCGCGCTGATCTCGGTCGGCGCGCGCGCCCCGCACGACGAGGTCCTGGCCGAGCGCGTCGCCTCGGGCGTGCTCGGCATCCGGCCCCGCTGATCCGGGCGCCGTCTCGGTGCTTGGGTCCTGTTTGTGGCGCTGTGAGCTACGCGCTGCGGTCTAGCGCGACGCGCCGTACCTGTTCTCTGACGAGCGCCTTGGCGCCACGCGCATCCGGATATCCGCCCCGACCCCCCGTGGTCGAGCGAGCTTCGAGCTCGTCGATCCTGCGGCGAACCTCCCAGAGATGGCGACGCTCAACGCCGACGGTTCCGGTCTGGTTCATGTGCGGATCAATACCCGATCACCGGGGACCCGCGCGCCGGTTCGACCGCTGCCCTACCCGTCGCTGAGTTTGATGATCCCGCCGGTCACGCCGAGGTAGGCGCTGCCGTCGGGACCGAGCGCGATGCCCGCGTAGTTGTTGTTGAAGGAAAGACCCGAGCCGGCGTAGCGCATCCACTGCGTCTTGCCGGTCGCGTAGTCGATCGCGGTCCAGTAGTAGCCCTGGGCCGCGTCGTCGGGTGGGCGGGTGTAGGTGTAGATCAGCCCGGTCTTGGTCGAGAGCTTCGGGACGACGGTCGGCGCGCGCGCGTCGGTGTTCGTCCAGGCGAGCTTGCAGCCGTCGAGCTTGCGGTTCATGTCGATCCGCGCGAAGCCCGGCTCGGTGACCATGCCGCTGTTGGGGCCGAAGGGGTCCTGATAGCCGTAGTTGTTCTCGACGATCAGTGAGCGCTGCGAGACCATGATCGAGTTCTCGGTGGCGCTCGTGCCCATGCCGAAGATCGGCTGCACGCATGCCTTGCGCTTCTCGCCCTTCTTGAGCTTCTTGGCGGTCCGGTAGACGACGACGTTCATGGGGTCGGCGTTGTCGGTGATCGCGACGAGGCCGCCGTCCATGATCGTCGGCGTCGTGCCCGAGCCGGCGTCGACCTGGCTCGGCTTGACGATCCCCGAGTTCTTATAGCCGGCCTTCCACACGATCCTCGGCATCCCGCTCTTTGACGCCTTGAAGCGGTACATGCGCTTGTCGGAGACGATGTAGACGCCGTCCTCACCGACAGCGAAGGAGTTCTCGATCTCCTCGCCCGTCTTCTTGACCTTGACGGTGCCCGTCTTCATGTCGAGCGTGCCGACCTTGCCGTTCTGCTTGGAGATAAACCAGAGCAGCCCGTTGTAGTCCGGTAGCGCCGAGGTGATCCGCTCGGTGTCCTCGTCGAGGTAGGGGGTGAGGTCGTAGTCGGACTCGAGCGTCAGCGTGTTGCCGTCGGCTCCCTCGTTGAGGACGAAGATGTGGTCGGTCTTGGTCGCGACCACGATCCGGTCCTTGTTGTCGAGGTAGAGGTAGCCCCCTCCCGTGAAGTTCTGATACTCCTGGGTGCCGGGGGTGTTCGGCGCCGTGGGCAGGACGTAGCTGGAGATCTCCTGGAGCGTCGTCGGGTCGATGATCCGCGCCGTCGGCGGCGCGACGAGCGACGGGCAGACGCTGACGATCCGCCCCTGCGAGTCAAAGGTGAGCGAGCCGCACAGCGACGGCGGCAGCGACCCCGACGTCGCCACGAGGTTGTTGCCCAGCGGCCCGGAGCGCGTGTAGGCATCGGTCATCCAGGCGTCGTTGTGGATGTTGGAGTTCGGCTGCGGCGCCATGTACGGGTTCTGCGGCGGGTGCGACGGCTTGATCTTGTGCGCGGTCGCGGCAGAGCCGCTGGACGCGGGCAGCGAAGGGGTGCCGGTGTCGACGATCGGCGCGGCCGCGGCGCTCGCAGCGGCGACGAGGGCGGACAGGGCAGCGGCGGTGGCGACGGCGCCACGAATGCGCGAGGCGAACACTCTCTCTCGAACTCCTTCTCGGGTGGACGGTTCCCTGCTGACCCGGGGGCGGGACTCTAGTATGGGTTCGAAAGTTCGCGCTATTTGCGGCCGATTGGCGGCTCGGTCAACGAATAGACGAGGGCCGACTGGCTCAGCGGTCGTGGATTGCTTCTTAGGATCCTGATTGGTGTCGGGATCGTCCGGATCGGATTGGGGGCATGCATCTGAGGTGCGGGCTTGTGAGCTCGGGGAACCTCGATGAGGACGGCGTCTGCATCCATCAGTGCGTCCGCGGCTCGCGACGCGACGAGCGCCCACTGGCGCGACCGCTCGGGCCGGCTGTTCGCCGAATTCGAGCGACCGGCGAAGGCGATGGTCCGGCGGGCTTTTCGCGGCGCCTTCGCGCCCGACGAGATCGACGACATCTACTCAGGCGCCTGGCTTGCCGTCCTTCGCGCCCTCTCCAACCGGGAACGCGATCTCAACGACGATGAGGTGCGCAGCTACGTGCTCACCGCGGTAGCGAATCAGGCGAGCCGGGAGCTGCGGCGACGACGGCGCAAGCCGACGGCGCCCCTCGAGCTTGTCGGAGCCGCGGCCGAGACCGACCGGTCGGCTGGACCTGACGAGATTGTCGTCAGCGCGGAACGCTCGCAGCTGACGCGCGACCTGCTCGCGTCACTGCCGCCGCGCCGACGCGCGGTCATGTTGCTGCGTTACGGGTGGGGACTCGATCCGAAACAGGTCTGCAACCTGGTCGCGAACCTGTCGCCGCGGGCGTATCGCAAGGAGATCAGTCGCGGGGTGGACGAGCTCACCGAGAAGATGCGCGCCGTCGAGCGCGGCGAGTGGTGCCTGGATCGCGAGCCGGTGCTCAAGGCATACGTCGCGGGACTGGCCAACGGTGACGAGGAGCGGCAGGCGAAGGCGCATCTGGCGCATTGCCGATCCTGCTCGGACTTCGTCGCCCGCCTGAGCGGGCACCTGCACGAGTTCGGAGGAGCAGCCGGCGCTGCGGCGGCGCTCGACGCCCTTCACGGTCACCTCGCGCTGAGCGACCGCGCGGTAGCGGTGCTGGACCGCGCTCGTGAGACCGCCAGTGGCCTGATGAGCCGCCGCGACCCCGGCGAGCTCGGCGATCTGGCCGGAGGAGTCGCATCGAGCGGCGCGGCGCGGGGCGGAGGCGCGGCAGGAGCCGGGCTGCTGGCGCAACTGACCGGAGCGGGCGTTGCGGGCAAGGCCGCGCTTGCGTGCCTGGGCGGCGGTCTCGCCGCAACGGCCTGCGTGGCCGCCGGCGTGTCGCCGTTCGGGCTCAACAGCGTCTTGACGTCGCACACATCGCCCCCCAAGGTCGCCGAGCACCAGGCGCCCGAGCGAGCTCATACGGCGAAGCCCCTGACCGTCGAGACGCTTCCCTCGCAGGTGGGAAGCGAGGCGCCCGTCGGCGCGCCGCAGCCGTCGTCGCCGCAGGCGGACGTGGAGGTCACATCGGCCGACGATCCGAAGCCGGCCGACAACACCCAGCCACAGTCACCCGTTGCGGACTCTGCTCCCGCGGTCCAGCAGGAGTTTGGGGTCGCGGCGGCCGCCGCTCCGGCGCAGCCGGCCCCGTCGCCCACCCCTAGCGGGAGCGGGAGCGGGGGCGGCGGTGGGAGCCCGTCGGCCGTGCAGCAGGAGTTCGGGCCGTGAGGCGTCGCGCTGCCGTCGCCGCGCTGGTCGTGCTGGCCTCCCTGGTCGCCGGGCCTGGTCGGGCAGATGCGACGAACCGGCAGTACCAGGTGCTCAAATGCCACGCCTTCTCGCCGTCGAGCTCAGAGGTCCAGCTCGACGCGAACGGTGCGTACCGCGCCGTCGACGCATGCGGTGGACCGGATCAGCGCTTCGAACTCACCGTCGACGGCTTCGGCCTCCCGGGCCAAGCCAGCGCGATCCGCCTCCACGCCCCCGACTACACAACGATCGTCGGAGTCATCGTCGACGCAAACCTCCGCCGCGACAACCACCACCTCGCACAACTCGGCATCGTCGACAGCAACGGAGCGCCCCAGGTCCTCGCAAACGGCGACGACTCCGGCTCTGGATTCCAGGCCTACTCGTTCTCGGGCCTGAACGCCACCTACTTCGTGGCACAGCTCGTCTGCGGCGACCCAGGCGGCTGCCCGAACTCAACCCTGGCCCACGCCTACATCAAGAACATCGACCTCGTGATCGAGGACCGAGCGGATCCGGGGGTTACGTCTGTTCGCGGCGGTCTGCTCAGTGGGGGCTGGGTGACGAGGGGTGAGCGGTTCAGGCCGAGGGAGCCGACCTGGGCAGTGGTAGCGCCAACCGTTCTTCGGCCATGCCGTGAATGGCGTCGAGGTCGCCGGACGGCTGCTCGGGGCTGTGCTGGGTAGTGTGGCGTCGCGGTCACGTTCGCGACTCGTTCCGTGCCCGAGCGTCTGTTGCCGCCGTCTCGGGCTGTGACACTCGCTCGCGACCCCGTTCGTCAATGGCGGCAACGATGTCCGGTCTGTGTCGTTGACTTCGCTGGCAACGGCCCGAGCTGCCAATCAAGGCTCGGTTAGGGTCGACAACCAGCCGCCAAGCCTTGCCTTTGGCGATCAGTCAGGACCCGGCGGACCCGGAGCTGATCCGGTCGCGGCCGTGGATTCTCATTCCGGCGTGGACCCAGCGACCGCAAAGATCAGCTACCGACCAACTGGTGGCTCGGACTGGACGGCGCTGCCAACTCGGGTCGCCGACGGCGTTATGACCGCTCGTGTCGACTCCGGAGGCCGTCCCGGCCGGCGACTACGAGTTCATGGCCTCGGCGACGGACATCGCTGGCAATACGGCGCAAACCAGACGCGGTCAGATGGCGAACCGATGGTCTTGACCTTCCCGCTGCGCGAGCCCGTCCAACTGATCTCACGTTTGGGTCACGGAGGCGAAAGCGGCGAAACCATCGGCTACGGCCGTGACTCGAAGGCGCAAGGACGGCTGCTCGACCGCAGCGGCGAGCCAATGGCCGATCGCGCGGTGACGGTCACCGAGTACTTCGGGATCGGCGCGCTGATCGATCAGCGCGTACGCACCGTGACTACGGACAAACGTGGTCGATGGAGCTCGGCGCTCCCCGCCGGACCCTCGCGGACCGTCTCTGTGTCCTTCGCCGGTACCCCGCAATATCAGCCGCTGTCTGCCGAGCCCGACGAACTCCGGGTCCGCAGCCGCGCGAGCTTTGCGACGTCGCGCGACCGAGTTCCGGAAGGAAAGGGCGTTCTCTTCGAGGGCAAGGTCGGACACTTCGGCGCGCGAGTGCCCGCCGGCGGGAAGCTCATCGAATTACAGGTGCGCGAAGGCAGGGCACGCTGGAACACGGTCCGCGAGGCGTTCCACACCGATTCGTCGGGCCGCTTCAAACTGCGCTACCGGTTCGGCCGTTTCTACGAGACAAACGCTCACTTCGTGTTCAGGGTCAAGATCGCCCGAGAGCAAGGTTGGCCCTACAAGGCACCCGGTCGCTCGCCGTCGCGCGCCGTCACTGTCGTCGCGAATCAGTAATCCTTCGCGACCAGGGAGGAGCGATCAAACGACCGAGCCACACCACGGTCGTCGCCTACGCCGCGCTGGTGATTGCGGTTGGTACAGGCGGCGCCTACGCCGTCGACAAGGTCACGTCGAACGACATTCGCGATGGCTCAATTCGGAGCGCTGACTTACGCGACGGCAAGGGTGTTCGCGGCCGCGATGTGAGTCCGGACAGCCTTGGGGGCCAGCAGATTGACGAGTCCACCCTCGATGCCGGCCAGTTCTTGACCGCTGCCGGGTACAGCGACGCAGGGTCCTGCAACCCGACCAGCACCGAGCTCACGCCCTGCGTGAGTACTCCGTAGACCTCGCGAGGCCGTCTACGCCTGTTTGTAGTGGCGACCGGCAACCAGTTCACCGCGCGACGGCGACACAAATGGCTCGGCAGCGAACTGCCAGCTTCAAGTCGATCGGCGCTCGACCGCGGTCTCTCATTCTCGCCGGGAGAATCCGGGGCATCGGCCACAAGGCGGTTTCGAGCAACGGATTCGCCCGCACCGCTGATCACGCCCGACCCGCTCTCTGAAGGCACCCATCGGAGTCGCGCTCGCATGTTCTGAAGTGTTACCAGACCTCTGGATCGGAACCCCCACCCTCGCCGTCTTGGCCATCTCGGGCGGGCTAGAGCTCGTACCGCGCCAGGTCCGCGTCCAGCCGCTTTGAGTCCTCGTCATCCGGAGCCGGTTCCGGTTCCGCGGAACCGTCACGATCCGCCGCAGTGCCAGCCCGGCGCCACCGCCGTAGCCCCACGAAGATCGCCCCGCCGGCGACGACGATCGCCAGCCCCGGCACGAGCCACGCGGCGAGGTCGAAGCCGCTGTCACTCGGCGTCGCCAGCACCTCGGGCCCGTACTGAGCGACGAGCCGGTCCTTGATCTGGTCCTTGGTCAGTCCCTGGGCGATCAGGTGGCGGATCAGGTCGCGCTCCTGGTTTGCCTGCGGCGATTCGGTCGCGAGCTCCAGCGGGACTCCGCAGACGATGCACATCACCTCGTCCTCGATGTCGGGGAGGGAGGCCTGGGGCTCTGCGGCGAACGAGGCCGCCGGCAGGCCCAGCAGCGCGACGATCGCGACGACGGCAAGGATCGCTCGGGGAGTTGTGGGTCTATAAGACCCAAAAGTCCCGTACGACGGCGACGGCGCATCGCGCCCGAGCATCAGCTCGGCTCCAGCATCGGTGCGATCTGCTGGCTCAGGAGCTCGGGAGTCACCTGGCCGTGGATGGCGACGGCGACGTTGCCCTGGGGATCGACGAGGAAGTTCTCGGGGACGCCGGTGGTCTTGAGGTCTCGTCGGCGTAGTTGCCGGAGCCGTCGTGAAGCTGCGGGTAGGTGAGGCCGAACTCGTCGATGAACTTCTGCGCCGAGCCCTCGTCGTCCTTGGTGTCGACGCCGAGGATCTCGAAGTTGTCGGCGCGGTGCTGGCGGTAGAACGCTCGAGCTCGGGCGCCTCGTCGCGGCACGGGTCACACCACGAGGCCCAGACGTTGATCAGCACCCACTTGCCCTTGTAGTCGGCGATGGAGCCGGTCTTGGCTTGTGTCGCCGAGCGCGGGCAGGTCGGCGACCGGCGCGGCGTCGCCCTGCTGCAGCGAGCCGTGGCCCTTGGAGACGACCCCGTAGACGAGCAGGCCGAGGATGGCCAGCACGCCCATGGTCACCGCGAACGTCCGTGCGCTCATCGCGGCGAAGCGTAGAGCGGGGGCGGGCGCGGGCTTAGAATCAGAGGCCCTGCGGTGGTAGCTCAGTTGGTAGAGCACAAGCTTCCCAAGCTTGGGGTCGCGGGTTCGAGTCCCGTCCGCCGCTTCGTCCTCTCCTAGCCGCAGTCGGCCGGCGCCTCTCCGGTGCGCCGCGCCCAAAGTGGGTACGATGCAGGGCACCTTTGATCACCCAGTCGCCCCTGCAACCAGACGCAGAGGGCGACGCCGTCTCGTTTCACGGTGAGCTCGATGCGGCCCACGCGCCCGAGCTGCGCGACCGCGTGCTCGCGATCGCGGCTGCTCCCGGTGGCCGCCTGCTGCTCGACCTCAGCGCCTGCACCTTCATCGACTCGCTCGGCATCGCGGCGCTTGTCGAGGCGGCTGCGGAGATGCACAAGGTCGGGAGGGTGGTCGCCGTCGTCTGCCGAGCGCCGCAGGTGCGCCGGACGCTGTCGCTCACCGGCGTCGACGAGCAGGTGCCGATCTGCTGGACGCGCGAGGAGGCGCTGGAGCTGATCACCAACCCGCACCAGACAGTGCCTCGCGTGAGCTAGGGGCTATGAGGTTTCGATAGGTCTGGAAGCTCTGCGCAAGTCCTTGCAACCTCTGGTACTTTCTCCGCCATCGGGGGAACTACCAAGGAAGGCACGCATGGGCTGGCGCACCGGTTGAGTAGACGAATATCTCGGTCGTAATTTGAGCCGATTTGGTCCAAAGTCTTTGACCGATGGACCGGCTGGATTCTCTTCGCGCAGGGAAGCGCGAGCCGCGACGGCGCTCTGAGCGCGTCCGCCCCTCGGCGACGCGCCGACGATGCCGGCAGGCGCTGGCGTCCTCCGTCCGCCTTGTCGCGATGGCGCACGCCGGATCCCTCGAAGCAGGCGAGGGCGCTCGCTATGAACATCATGCCGGCCCTTGCCGCGCTGGCCGTCTGATCCTCTTCACACCGCCGACGCCGGACCTCGACCCGGTGGTCGCTGTCTCGCTCATGGCGATCTCCGCGGTGGCCTACCTCGCCGAGGCGCGGCTCAAGCACGACGCCCCCGTCTTCTTCGGGGCCGAATTTGCGATCGTCTTGGTCGCGGTGGCGCTCCAGGGCCCGTTCGTCGCACTTGCCGTCTGGCTCGTCCCCGACTTCATCGCTCGCTTCATCCTCCGCGACCAGATGCGCTGGTCGCCGGGCTTCGTAGCGACGCTCTCCAGCTACATCCTCGCCATCCTGGCCGCGTCCTGGCTGATGCAGCTCGCCGGTTACCCGGGCGGCGCCGCAGATGATCCCCGCCCTCTACGCCGCCGGCATCGCGATGGCCACGCTCAACTTCGGCTTTGCCCGCCTCACCCACGCCCCCTTCTACGAGGGCGAGGATCCGCTCGCGCTGATCAACAACGAGTTCTCCCGGCTGCTCCCGGTCGTGATGGGGATGCTCCTCGTCGGCGTCCTCACCGCCGTGCTCGTCGACCTCGTCGGCACGGTCGGCGCTCTGGCGCTGCTCGCGCTTGTGATCCTGATGCCGCGCTTTGCCATCGCTCGGATCGCCCGTCACCCGGTCCGTGGCACGACTCGCCCGCGCCGATGCGATGCAGGTCGTATGTCGCCGCGATCGCGGACGTGCTCGGGCTCCCGCGCGAGGATCGCCAGCAGCTCGCCTGCGCGGCCGACCTGATCGAGCCAATCGACGGCGACACGAGCGGGATCAACGGCTTCGACTGGAGCCACGCCCACGTGCCGGGAGCGGCGATGCTCGCGCTGCATGCCGGTGAGCGGTGGGCCGGGACCGGGCTGGCCGGCCGGGCTGCCCGCGGATGCGATCCCATATGGCAGCCGGATCCTCGCCGTCGCCCGGGCATGGACCGAGCTGACCGCGAAGGGCACGCCGGAGATGAGCCAGGCCGAGGCGATGCTCGCGCTCGCCGCGCAGACCGAGACCGAATTCGATCCGGCGATCGTGGATGCCGCCCTGAAGGTTGTGGCAGACGAGGCCGGCTTTCGCGCAGATGCCGAACTTCCAGCCGAAGCTTCACGAGATCCCGCTCCCCGTCAGGTTCGCCGCGGCGCACTGCCGACGGTGATGCCGCGGCTCGTCGGGCACTCCGCCAACTAGCCGGTCCAGCTTTCGACACGCGTGCGGCTAGCTTTCGTCGCGTGATCGTCTGCCTTGGCGAGGGACTCGTCGACCTCATCTGCGAGCGTCCCGCCGCCTCGATCGCCGACGCCGACCACTTCAAGCCCTACTTCGGCGGCGCACTTGCGAACGTCGCGGTCGCGGCGTCGCGAGCCGGCGCTGACGCGGCACTTGCCGGCGCGGCCGGTGACGACGAGTGGGGGAGATGGCTGGCCGACCGGCTCGAGCGCGAGGGCGTCGACCTGCGCTTCTTCGAGCTGCTCGAGGGCGAGCAGACGCCGATCGCCTTCGCCTCGTTCGACCACGGCGCCAACCCGAGCTTCGTCATCTACGGCGACGCGATCGAGATCGCGGTCGCAGTCGGTCGGGCCGCGGCTCGAGGAGGCGCTCGAGCCGGCGACGGCGCTCGTCTACAGCTCGACGACGCTGGCGACCGAGCGCGAGCGCGAGGTCACCCTGCGCGCGCGCGAGCTCGCGCTCGAAGGTGGCGTGCGGGTGTGCCTCGACCCGAACATCCGCCCGAATCGCTGGAGCGGGAGCGTCGAGCCCGCCGCGGAGGCCTCGCGCGAGCTGATCGCCGGCTCCTATCTGGTGCGCACGAACCTGGAGGAGTCGGTGGCGATCACCGGCTCCGACGACCCGCGCGATGCCGCGGACGCAGCTCGCCGAGATGGGCGCGGAGCTGTCGGTCGTGACGATGGGCCCCGATGGCGCCGTCATCCGCGGCGCTTGCGAGGCCGAGCTGCCAGCGCCTGAGGTCGAGGTCGTCTCGACGCTCGGCGCCGGCGACGTCCTCATGGGCACGCTGGTCGCCGGGCTTGCCCGAGCGCGATTGGGACTGCGAGTCGCGCCGACGAGGCGGTCGGCTCCGGCGCTCGCACGCCGCGGCCGAGACGTGCACGCGCTGGTCGGCGCTGGACTGATGGCGCGGCGCGTCGAGGTCAAGCGGCGGATCCTCGAGATCTCCGACCCGGCCTCGCTGCGCGCGCCTCCGCAGCACCCGCCGCGGGCGCCGTTTCGATCTCGTCGAGGTCCACGACCCCGAGTTCAACCGCGAGCTCTACGAGACGGTCGGCAAGCCGTATCACTGGACCGACCGCCTCGGCTGGCGCGACGGCGACTGGGTGCGCTGGGAGGCGCGGGTCGAGACGCGGCTGATCGAGGTCGAGGGCGTGCGCGCCGGCTACTTCGAGCTCGAGCCCGGCGCCGGCCGCGTGACGCTCGCCTACTTCGGCCTCTACGAGCCGTTCCAAGGCCTCGGCATCGGCGGCCACGTCCTCACCGCGGCGCTCCGGCGCGGCTTCGAGCTCGCGCCCCTCGTGCAGGTCTCGACCAACAGCCTCGACGGCCCCTACGCGCTCGCTAACTACGAGGCGCGTGGGATGCGCGAGCGCCAGCGCTTCGTCGAATACCGGGTGCTGAACGACTAGCGCGCTACGTCGTCAGCTGCTTGTACGCGGACGAGATGTAGCTCACGACGTAGCCGGCGAACGCAACGCTGATCGTCTTGAGGACAGCCGGCGTCTCGTTCTCGGCGAAAGCGTAGGTCGCGAGGATCACGAAGCAGACGAGCATGTAGACGATCACGCCGGTGAGCAGCAGCTTCTGCACTGTGGCCTCGGTGGCGCCCGTGAGAATGGCTCGCACGCCCGGTCCTTCCACGTTGGTCGTGTCGACCCCCAGGATCAAGGCGAACCCGCCGCCGAGGACCAGCGCGAGGCCTCCGAGACCGGCTACCTGCACCGACGGCAGGTCCGGCGGCGTGCCGGCCGGCGCATCCCACGTGTCGATGAGAGCTTTCGCTGCGAGCGCGACGAACGCGACCTCGGCAGCGAAGAGGATCATCGACCGGATCAGGTACGCGACCGTCTGGGTCGGGGTTGGCTGCATCTCGGGCTCCTCCTCGATTCCGACATTCACCCGCCTGACGCGCCCTCACCCTCTCACGGCCGCGGGCCTTGTCAAGGCAAGCGCTGATCGTTTGAGCTCCGTAGATCGGTTGAGCGCAGAGCTGTCACAAACCGCCGCGCCATCCCGTCTTCCTTTCAACCAGACGAAAGGAGACGACCATGAGGATCTTCGTTGCAGGAGCGGGCGGTGCGATCGGGGCGCCGCTGGTGCGCCAGCTGAACGCGAGAGGGCACGAGGTGACCGGGATGACCCGGTCGGAGGCCAAGCGGGGCGCGATCGAGGCGCTCGGCGCCAAGGCCGTGGTCGGCGACGCGCTCGACCCCGACTCGGTCGCGCGGGCGGTGGCCGAGGCCGAGCCGCAGGTGATCGTCCATGAGGCGACGGCGCTGTCGGGCAACCTGACTTCCGCCAGTTCGATCGAGTCGTTCGCGCTCACCAACCGGCTGCGGACCGAGGGCACCGACAACCTGCTCGCGGCAGGCCGCGCGGTTGGCATCGAGGCGTTCGTCGCGCAGAGCTTCGCCGGCTGGCCGTTTGCCCGTGAGGGCGGGCCGGTCAAGGACGAGTACGCGCCGCTCGACCCGCATCCGGCCCAAGGGACGGAGCAGAGCTGGCGGCAATCCAGCGCCTCGAGGCCAAGGTCGCGCGCCGACTGGACGCGCGCGATCGTGCTTCGCTACGGGGGCTTCTACGGACCCGGCACCTCGCTGGGGCTCAACCCGGAGGGCGAGCAGATGACGATGGCGAGAAAGCGGATGCTGCCGATCATCGGCAACGGGGGCGGTGTCATGTCGGTCATCCACATCGCCGACGCCGCGGCGGCCACCGTCGCTGCGATCGAGCGTGGCGCGCCCGGCATCTACAACGTCGTCGACGACGAACCGGCCCCGGCGAGCGAGTGCATTCCGTACCTCGCGCAGATGCGCTCGACGCGAAGCCGCCCCGCCACTTCCCGCGCTGGTTCGCGCGGCTGCTGGCCGGCGACGCGGTCACGAAGATGATGACCGAGGGTCGTGGCGCGTCGAACGCGAAGGCGAAGGGCGCGCTGGGCTGGAACCGCCGAGTTCGCCAGCTGGCGCCGCGGCTTCGTCGAGGGGCTGCGCTGAGATGAGCGGGGCCGTCGAGCTCGAGGAGCTGCGCCCGGCGCGCGTTCGCGATCGCCTACCGGATGCTGGGCAGCGTCGCCGAGGCCGAGGACGTCGTCCAGGAGGCGATGCTGCGCCTGCTACCGGGCGGTGGCCGAGCCGGGCGCGCAGCCGATCGAGTCGCCGCGGGCCTGGCTGTCGACGGTCGTGTCGCGCCTGGCGCTCGACGAGCTGCGCTCGGCCCGCAAGCGGCGCGAGGTCTACGTCGGCGAGTGGCTGCCCGAGCCACTCGTCGGCGCGACGCCGGCGCCGTGCGCCGACGACCCGGCAACCGAGGCAGAGACGGCCGATTCGCTCTCGCTCGCCTTCCTCGTCCTGCTCGAGAGCCTGACGCCCGAACAGCGCGCCGCCTTCCTGCTGCACGACGTCTTCGACTACCGCTTCGAGGAGGTCGCCGCAGATCATCGACACCAGCGCCGCCAACGCGCGCCAGCTCGCCAGCCGCGCGCGCCGTGAGGTCGAGGCGCGTCGACCGCGCTTCGAGAGCTCAGCCGAGCGACGCGACCGCCTGGCCGACGAGTTCTTCGCGGCGGTGGGCGAGGGCGACCTGGCCGGGCTCGAGGCGCTGCTGGCCGAGGACGTCGAGCTTCACGGCGATGGCGGCGGCAAGGCGCCGGCGCTGGCACGCCCGATCAGCGGCCGCGTGCGTGCCGCGCGCACCCTCCGCGCCTGGGCGAGGGCGGGGCGAAGATGGGCGAGGTGCGAATCGACCGCGTGCTGGTCAATGGTCAGCCCGGCGCGATCCTGCGCGATCGAGGGATTCGTGACCGCCGTGATGAGCCTCGAGATCGCCGAGGGCCAGATCCAGGCGATCCGCTCAATCGTCAATCCCGAGAAGCTCATCCATCTGACGTAACGCAGAGCTGGCCGACATCGTGCTTCGTGGCGCCCGCCGCCTTCTTGGCCTTCTTCAGCGCCTTCTTCGCCCTCTTGATCTTCTTGGCGTTGCCCGAGGCCTTGGCCTTGGCGAGCTTCTGCTCGGCCTTGGCGACCTTGCCGTTGGCGGTGATCACATCGTTGAGCGCCTGGCGACAGGCGGTCGCCGTGAGCGTGAACGCCCGCGTCGCGGTCGCCTGATTTCCAGCCGCGTCCGTCGCGCGCACCTCGAAGGTGTACTTGCCATCCGCGAGCGTCCCGGGCGAGTGGGTCTGCCCTGGCCCTGTGCACGGCCCGAAGTCGCCGGCGCCGAGGCGGCAGGCGAACGTCACGGGCTCATTGGCCGAGAAGCTGAACGTCGGCGTCTGGTCGAGCGTCGGGCCCTTCGGACCGGAATCGACCGTGACCGTCGGGGCGGTGGTGTTGGTCGTGACCTCGACCGCGAACGCGCGTGACGCCGTCGCCGCGTTGCCGGCAGCGTCCGTCGCGCGCACCTCGAAGGTGTAGTTGCCATTCGCAAGGTCCGCGGAGGGCGTGTGGGTCTGGCCGGGGCCCGAGCAGGGCGCGAACGCCGGTGCGGCCTGTCCGCTTGGCGTGATCCGGCAGGCGAACGTGGACTGTTCGCCGGCGGAGAAGCTGAAGGACGGGGTGCGGTTGGCGGTCGTTGCGGTCGGCCCGCCATCGACGATCACAGATGGTGCGACGCTGTCCACCGTGAAAGTGCGCGAGTCGGTCGCCTCCGCGCCGGTGATCGTCGTCGCCCGCACGTGAAAGGTCCAGGCGCCGTCGGCCAGCGCGCCGGGCGGGGTGTGCGAACTGGCCCCGCTGCATGCGCCGTATGACGGCGTGCCCTGGTCGATCGAGCATTCGACCCGCTGGGCGTTCTGTGCGTTGAAATCAAACGTCGGCTGATTCGCGGTGGTCGGAGCGGCCGGGCCGCCGGTGACGCTCACGGTCGGATTCGGCACCTCGCCCGTCTGCACCTCGACCGCCCCGGCGTCGGTCCCGCCGCCGGAGGCGTTCGCAACCGCCGGCATGTCCACCGCGCGCGGCTGCCCGCGCTGATCGACGTCGAGGGAGCCGGGTGCGCCGCTGTCGATGGCCGGACTGCTGGGTGCCGGGGCCATCGTCGGGGTCGGCCCGCCGTTGTCTTGGAGTGGGCCGAGCTGTGGATTGGCCGAAGGGTGGTCGGTCGTTTCGGTCAGGTTGCAGGACCCGTTGCTGGCGATGTTGTAGCCGGCGGATCCCACCGGGTTGCCTGCGCAGTTAGTTCCGCCGAGCGGATTCGAAACGATTGAGCTTCTGAGCGTCAGGGAGTCTCCGAAGGCGAAGTCGACGTTTGCGCCCGTCGGGGCGGTGTTGCCGCTCACGGTGCTGTTCTCGAGCAACAGGTCGGAGTTCAGTCCGCCGAGGACGACTCCGCCGCCAGAACCCGCTGAGTTGCCCGCAATTGTGTTCTCGGTGACGGTGACAGCGCTGTTGGGACCGACATAAAGCCCGCCGCCGCCACCGGCCAAAGCCGAGTTGTCGCGGATCGTCGTCCTCTCGATGGTCGCCGACGCACCCACCGAGAAACTGTCGTTCGTGACCGCGATTCCCCCGCCCCCGGGCGCGGTGTTGTTGCGGATGATGCTGTCGCGGATCGTCAGGCTCGCGCCGGTTGCGTTGCTGTACACCGCACCCCCGGCAGCGCCTGTTGCCGTGTTGTCGTGCAGGTCAACGTGGTCGAGCGTCAACACACCCGCGTTTGCCACGGCGCCGCCGCCGCCCGACGTGTTGCCGCCCGTAATGGCCAGGCCTGAGATCGACGCAGCGTTGGCGTGGCTCACGCTGAAGACGCCCGAGGTACCAGCCGACGCAACCGCGATCTGATCGGCGCCAGGCCCGCGGATGTCGACAGGGTCGCTCAGGGTCTCGACCGACGGCACGTGGACCGTGCCGGGGAGCCCTGGGTCGAACGTAATCGTGTCGAGACCGGGGTTGGCGTTCGCGCTCGAGACGGCAGCGTCCAGCGACCCCGCCCCCGTGCTGCTCGGGGTCGTGACCTCGTAGGTTTGCGCCAAGGTGAGCGCCGCCGCGTTCACGGTGCCGGTGTCGCCCTGGCAGTGGTCGCGGAAGAGGAGCTTCCAGATCCCGTTCGGGTTGGTGATATTCGCGAACGCCGGCGAGATGAGGGTGAACGTCCCTGGGGTCGAGCCGCCTGACCCGCCTGGGGCGGTGGCCCGGTAGGTCCCGGATGGGATCGTGGCGTCGTCGCCCCCCGCCCGTGCCGCCTGCCACCAGCCACCGTTCGGTTGGTCCGTTGCTTGGTCGGAGAACAGGTACGGGCCGGCTGCGATCGACGAGTCGCCGCTTGCGTCCGACGTTGCCCCCGTGCGCGAGAAGATCGTCGCGCTCGTCGTCCCGTCCGGTGCGACGAGGCTGACATCGAGCTCGCCGACGAACGTGTGCGGCGGACTGAGGACGAAGCCGACGGACACGTCGCCCGGCGCGCCTGCGTTCATCCCGCTGACGGTGAACGGCACCTCAAGCGTGCTTCCGAAACCGTTGCATCCCCCGGGACCGTCTGGAATCGCCGCGGGAACCCCGCCGGGGTCCGGATTGAACGTGTTGGCCCACGCGGCCGGCGCAATAGCGAGGGCGCCGACGACCGCGCAGGCGATGACTCCTGCGCCCTTAGCGCGAGTTCCCCTACCGGTACCCATGTGCGATTCCTTCCGCCGAGGACGGGCGTCCCAGCCCGGCTGACCTCGGGGAAGCTAGCCCTGCGGGCCGACCCCGTCAAGCGCGTGCTGCTCGAGCGATTAGATTCAGTGTCGATGGCCTACGACGAGGCACTTGCCGACCGCGTGCGCGACCTGATCAGCGATCGCGGCGAGCTGCGCGAGCAGAAGATGTTCGGCGGCCTCTGCTGGATGCTCAACGGCAACATGGCCTGCGGCGTACTCGGCGAGGACCTGATCGTGCGCGTCGGCAAGGACGCCGGTGACGAGGCGCTGAAGGATCCGAACGCGCGGCCCTTCGACTTCAGCGGCCGCGAGATGAAGGGCACGGTCTACGTCGGCCCCGGCGGCACCCGAAGCGACGACGACCTCGCCTCCTGGGTGGACGCGGGCGCCGGCTACGCGCTCTCGCTGCCGGCCAAATAGCTGCCGGCCGAGGCTAGACGGCCCGCAGCGCCCCGCGCGTCTCGCCGTCGGTGAAGACGTGGACCCGGTCGCGGCCGGCCTGCTTGGCCGAGTACATCGCGGCGTCGGCGTTGCTGACGAGGCGCTCGACCCCGCGCGACTTCTCGCCGTTGCCGAACGCCGCGACGCCGACGCTCGTGGTCACGTCCGTCCCCGCGGCGTGTGCGTCGACACGCTCCGTCACCACCTCGCGCAGGCTCTCGGCCGTCGCGACGGCCTGGCGCGCTCGGCGCGGGGCAGGATGATCCCGAACTCGTCACCGCCCAGCCGGCCGACGATGTCACTGGTGCGCAGCCGGCCGTCGATGCGCGCGCCCGACTGCGATCAGCAGCGCGTCACCGGCGCTGTGCCCGCGCGAGTCGTTGACGGCTTGAAGCAGTCGAGGTCGAGGATCAGCAGCGCGCCGCCGCTGTCGTAACGCTCGGCGGCGGCCAGCTCGCGCTCGAGCTCGAGCGCGAAGCGGCGGCGGTTGTAGAGCCCGGTGAGCGGGTCGTGGTCGGCGAGGTACTGCAGCTCGGTCTCGAAGCGCTTGCGCTCGGTCACGTCCTGGGCCTGGACGACGGCGCTGAGCGGCTCGCCGTCGGCATCGCGCAGGAGTGAGACGTTGAAGTTGATCCAGCGCTGGATCTCGCCGGCGCCGACCATTCGCACCTCGGCCTGGAAGGTGTCCGTGCGGCCGGTGACGAGCTCGGTGACGCCGCGGCGCATCGTCTCGAGCTCCTCCGGGTGGACGAGATCCCAGTAGGTCATGCGCAGCAGCTCCTCGGGCGAGTAGCCACTCATCTGCACCATCGCGCGGTTGACCTCGCGGAACCGCCCGACCTCCTCGCCGCGTCCCTCGACCAGTGCCATCCCCGTCGCCGAGTCCTCGAAAGCGCGGCGGAACCGTTCCTCGGCGGCGCGCAGCGCCTCGCGCGACTCGCGCTCCGCGGTGATGTCCTGATCGACCGCGACCCAGGCGAGGCCGTGGTCGGGATGTTCGAAGCGCGAGACGGTCGAGCGACACCAGATGGTGGAGCCGTCCTTGCGACGATTCGGCGCCTCGTAGCTGACCTGCTCGCCGGCCCTGATGCGATCGATGATGGAGATGGCGGACCGCAGGTCAGCCTCGCTGCCGATGTACGCGCCGATCATCTCCAGCGGCTTGCCGTCGAGCTCGCCGGGGCCGTAGCCGAGCATCCGCTCGTAGGTGCGGTTGACGAAGACCATGGTCCTGTCGCGCGCGCTGACCACGCAGACGCCCTCGGCCATGTCGCGCATGACTTCCGCGCTCAGCGCGAGACCCTGCTCGGCGTTCTTGCGGGCGGTGATGTCGTTGAGCGAGCCGATGAATCCCTCGCCCGGGACCCGTCACGGCCCGGGAATCGACCCAGACCACCTCGCCGTCGGGGCGGACGATGCGGTACTCGATGGCGAACTCGCGCCCCTCGCGCATCGCCTCCTCCCACTCGGCGGTCAGCAGCGGCTTGTCATCTGGGTGAATGACCTGAAGCCAGGCGTCGTCGTCGAACGCACCGTCGCCGATTCCGATCAGGCGGCGAAAGCGTTCGTTGCCGTAGATGAACTCGCCCTCCTGGTCGAGTTTGAAGATGCCGACCGGCGCGCTGGCCGCAAGCGGAGAGCGTGTCTCGTCATCGGGCATATAGCTCCATCGGCTCCACCGATTGGAGGATCGCGCTCAACCCGGCTGTTTGGACGGCCGTATGAGGATTTCGTTCACGTCGACGTGCGCGGGCTGGCCGAGGGCGTAGAGCACGGCGCGCGCGATGTCGGCGTCCTCGAGCGCCCCGTCGGGCTTGTTGTCGAAGAACGGCGTGTCGACCATGCCGGGCTCGATCAGCGTGACCCGGATCGTGGAGTTGTCGTGCATCTGCCGTAGCTCCGCGCGCAGCGACTCGCCCATCGCGGTGACCGCCCACTTGCTTGCCGAGTACATCGAGCCGGGCAGGCGCCCGGCGTCCGGCGACCGAGCTCGTGATGACGTAGTGGCCGCGGTCACGCTCGAGCAGGTGGGGGAGGGTCGCGCGGATCGTGTACCCGACCCCGACCACGTTCGTGAGGATCATGTCGCGCCAGAACTCCGGCGACTCCTCGAGAAAGCCGCGCTTGGCGCCGAACCCGGCGTTGGCGAAGACGACGTCGAAGCCCCCGAAGGCGTCGATCGCGGCCGCGGCGAGGCGCTCGTTGTCCTCCCACTCCGTGACGTCGCAGCGCACGGCGAGGGCCTTCTCGGCGCCGCCGAGCTCGTCGGCGAGCTTGTCGAGCTCGTCCTCGCGCCGGGCGCCGAGGACCACCCGATAACCGTCGGCGACGGCCGCGCGGGCCGTGGCGGCGCCGATCCCGCTCGAGGCGCCAGTGATCAGAAGTACGGGCTCGTCACTCACCTAGGCCAACCTAGCGGACCGGGTTCGCCATAATCGGTGACCCTCCGATGGACCCCGCCCGCAAGCGAAAGATCCGTCTCGTCGTCGCGTTGAGCACGGCAGTGCTGCTTGCAGTGGCGCTGGTGTACACGTCGTTCAGCGCGTCGAACAACACGATCCAGCCGTCCGACCTGGTGGGCAAGGAGGGCGGCAACTACGAGCTCACCGGAAACGTGACCCCGGGCTCGATCTCACACGACGGCAGTCAGCTTCACTTCGATATCTCCGATCGCGACAACCCGAGCGCGAAGATCCCGGTCGTCTACAACGGCGAGGTCCCCGACCCGTTCCAGGACAACCGCGAGGTGATCGTCACCGGCACCGTCCAGGACGGCACCTTCATCGCCGACAAGGACAGCCTCATCACCAAGTGCCCCTCGAAGTTCGCCGACGAGGCCCAGCAGGATCCAGAGCACGTCCAGCTCCAGTAGGAGAGACAGGGGGAGATCGAATTGCCCGAATCACGCAAGCGACTCAGCCTCGGCAACGTCGCCATCGGGTTGGCGCTGGGGCTCTTGATTGCTGCGGGCGGCGCGTACGCCGGCGCGAAGCTCGCGCGAAACTCGGTTCGGTCCCGGCAGGTCAAGAACGGGTCGCTGACCGGCAAGGACATCAAGGACGACTCGCTTACTGGGAAGGACATAGACGAGCCGTCACTGACCCTGCCGACCGGCCCCCGCGGTGCCACGGGAACGCAGGGCTCTCAGGGGGTTCAGGGAGTGCAGGGGGTTCAGGGCGTACCCGGAACGACCGGTCCGGCCGGCCCGCTGGTTGACACCCTCCCGAGCGGGCACACGCTGCGCGGCGCGTGGTATGCGGGCGCCGAAAATGAGAACGGCTCGGGCTTCGTCGCGGATTCGATCTCGTTCCCATATCCGCTGGCGTCAGCGCCCGATGAGGTCATCAGGGGCATCGGCGCCAGCCCGTCGACGAATTGCCCCGGATCCTTAGCTCAGCCTGAAGCGCGTGGCGGGGAGTTCTGCCTGTACACGGCCGTCAAGTCGAACGTGAACTCGGTGCAGGTCTGTGACCCGGTGCTCATCAACTGCGGTCAGGCCTCGAGGTTCGGCGTTGGCATCAACGTCGATCCGAGCGGCACCAACATCTACTACGCCTCCGGCACCTGGGCCGTGACCGCTCCGTAGTTTTATACCGAGCAGCGTTATACTCAACGGCATAATGCCGAGAGGGGATAAGGGCGACCCGACCAACCCGTTCCGTTACGGCGCGCTGGCGCTCGACGACGCGTTCGCCGACCGCGAGAGCGAGCTCAGGGAACTGGTCGCCGACGTGCGCAACGGTCAGGACGTGGTGATCATCGCGCCGCGGCGCTTCGGGAAGTCCTCGCTTGTGTGGCGCGCTGCGAGCGCATTGTCGCGGCGCCGGGTGCTGGTCGCTCACGTCGACCTGATGACCACGCCGAACAAGCAAAAGCTTGCGGAGAAGCTCGCCGACGCGATCTACAGCGACGTCGCCTCGGTGCTCGAGCGTGCGCGTGAGCGCGCGCTGGCACCGTTTCAAGGCCTGCGGATCCAGCCGACGGTTACGGTCGATCCGCTCGACGGCTCGGCTGTCGTTCACGTTCGGCGTCGCCCGTCGCGAGGCCGACATCGACGCGACGCTCGAACGCCTGCTGGCGCTGCCGGCCGAGCTCGGCGCCGCGCGCGGCCGGCGGGTCGCCCTCGTCCTCGACGAGTTTCAGGAGATCGTCGAGATCGATCGCGACCTGCCGAAGCTGATGCGCTCCGTGTTCCAGACCCAGCCCGAGGTTGCCCACGTCTACCTCGGCAGCCGACGGCACGTGATGAAGCGGATCTTCAACGACGAGAACGAGCCGTTCTGGCGCAGCGCCAAGGCGGTCGAGCTGGGTCCGATCGAGCCCGGCCGGTTTGCCGATTTCCTCGTCGAGCGCTTCGCCGGCACCGATCGCGCGCTCGACGCGGACACAGCGCGCGAGCTCGTCGAGCGCACCGGCGGGCACCCGTACGCGACCCAGGAGCTCGCCTACTTCACCTGGGAGCAGACAGCGCCGGGCGCGACTGCCGGCCCGACGGAGCTCGCGCAGGCACTCGCGTCCGTCCTGCGCTCCGAGCACGCCCATTTCTCCCTGCTGTGGGACGGCGCGGCCACCGCCCAGCGGCTACTGCTGGAGGCGCTGGCACGCCAGCAGCCCGGCCACCCGCTCAGCGCGGAGTACCGGCGCGAGCACGGGCTCCCGTCGGCGAGCACGATGCAGAAGGCGGCACGGGCTCTGGTCGAACGCGAGATCATCGCCAGCGACGGTGGGGCGTACCGGATCGCCGAGCCATTCCTCGCCGAATGGGTCCGGGCAAACATCATTAGGGGTTAGTTCGGTCCCGCTAAACGAGGTAGATCGTCTCGGTCGCCAGGCGGGGGCGGACGCTTGTCCACTTGTTATTCGGCTCAGCCGTACCTACCTTGCATCGCAGGGGTTGCTCTTCTAGGCGGCGCTGATGCCTAATGAGAACTCTCCCATCGATATCCGCCTGCTTGAGAGCCCTCGGTCTCGCGAGCTTTCTCACTCTCCTCCTCGCCGCTTCGGCCTCAGCCGCCACCAGCACTGAGATCGTCAGCGACGTGAACGCCCAGCGCGCGGCGAACGGGATTCCGGCCGGGATCACCGAGCGCCCGGACTGGTCGCAGGCCTGCGCCGAGCATGACGGCTATATGGACCAGAACCAGGCGCTTGGTCACGGCGAGGACGCTGCTCTGCCCGGCTACACCAAGGATGGTGCGTGGGCCGGGCAGAACAGCATCCTCTCCTACCTCCGTGAGTGGACCGTCGCCCAAAACCCGTTCGCGAGCGCGCCCATGCATCTGGCCCAGCTCCTCGCGCCCGACCTGGCCGAGATGGGAGCCGACGACAACACCTCGACCGGCTACAGCTGTGCGACCACCTGGCCCGGCTACACGCGACCGTCGCCGGCCGCCGTCACCGGCTACAGCTACCCGGGTAGCGGCACGACCGGGGTCGCCGCCAGCGAGGTGGCGGCAGAGGAACCCTTCACCCCTGGTGAGTACGCGGGATTTCCCGAGGGCACCGAGACCGGGCCGTACCTGATGGCCTTCCTCGACGGACCCGCGAAGATCGACTCAGCGACGATCAGCGGCGCGACGCTCACCGGTCCCGACGGCCCGGTCGCGGTCGAGGCAGTCGGCAGCGATGATCCCGACATCGGCGCATACATCCCCACCCCGATGGCCTTCCTGATTCCTCGCTGCGCCACTGGTCAGCGGCACCTACCAGGCATCGGTCAGCTTCTCCTACGGGCGAACGACGACGCCGGTCGCGTTTTCGTTCACCGTCGGCGATCAGCTGGCCGGCGACCCAGGAGACGGCGGCGGTGCCGACCCGGGCGGCGGCCAGATCGTGAAGCTGAAGCTCTCTGCGCACCCGAAGAGGCGCAGCAGCGACCGCAGCCCCAGCTTCGCCTTCACGCTGGCCGATGCCAGCGGCTTTGAGTGCAAGCTCGACAGGGCCGAGTGGAAGGGCTGCGCCTCGCCCATCAATTACAAGCGCGTTGCGGCCGGCAGACACATCTTCCGCGTCCGCGGGACCGGCGCGGCGAGCAGCGCTGCGACGAGCTTCCGTTTCCGGATCGTGCCCGCCGCAGGTTCAGGCTGACTAGCCCTGCAGCTGTGAATTGATCTGATCGATCAGTGAGCTGAGCTCGCCCTGCGAGTCCGAGATCGCCGTCTGCAAGTCGCTCGCAGCCTGCTGGATCTGCTGCGGGTTGCCGCTGTTGAACGCGTCGGCGAGCTTGCCGATCTGATCGCTCACCTCGCGGACCTTGTCGACGAGCTGCTGGTGCAGGTCGGCAACGTCGCTGGGGGGGTCGACCGCCGCGAGCTGGTCGGCCGCGTCGGCGAACAGCCCCTGGAGCTTCTTGACGAGCTGGCCGGCCTGCGCCGGGCTGGCAGGGGCCGATGAGATCGCAGCCGTGGCCTGTGTCTGCAGGTTGTTCTGGATCTCGTTGACCTTGTCGACGTAGTCGTTCTTCTCGGCGTTGCCACATCCGGTTGGGGCCAGCGCCACGGCGGCCGACGCGACGAGGATCAAGACGAGACTGAGTAGGCGTTTCACGGCGTCGAGACTAACCGGCGTCGCGGCGTTGCGATACTTCCGGGGTGCGTTCCCCGGAGACCGCGACCCCGTGGTAGAGCTCGGCGCGGCCAGCCTGATTGCCGCGCCGTTCGCGTGCGTGTACGCGGCCGGCGCCGCGCTGCTCGGCGCGCGTCGTGGCGACCGCGGCCTGGTGCTTTCCTCGCGGCGGGCGATCTACGCCCTCTGCGTGCTGCTGACAGTCGCCGTGGTCGTGCTCGAGGCGGCGTTCTTGCGCTCGGACTTCTCGGTCGCCCTCGTGGCCGATCACTCCTCCACGACAACGCCCTTCGGATACAAGCTCACCGCCCTGTGGTCGAGCCAGGGCGGCTCGCTGCTGCTCTGGGCGTGGGTGCTCTCGATCGCGTCGAGCGCGGTGCTGTATCTGACGCGCGGGCGCCACGTGGAGGTCACCCCGTACGCGACCGCCGTGCTCGCCGGCCTCGCGCTGTTCTTCACCTGCCTGATGATCTTCGGCGCCTTCCCGTTCGACCGGCTCGACCCCGCGCCGGTGGAGGGCGTCGGGCTCAACCCGCTGCTGCGCCACCCGGCGATGGCGATTCACCCCCCGATGCTCTACTCGGGCTACGTCTTCTGGTCGATCCCGTTCGCGTTTGCGATCGGGGCTCTCGTCACCCGCCGGCTGGACGCTGCCTGGATTCGCCAGACGCGCCGCTTCGCCCTGATCGCGTGGATCTTCCTGTCGATCGGGATCCTGCTGGGCGCGCGCTGGAGCTACTCCGAGCTCGGCTGGGGCGGCTACTGGGGGTGGGATCCGGTCGAGAACGCCTCGTTGATGCCGTGGCTCGCGGGCACCGCCTTCCTGCACTCGGTGATGGTCCAGGAGAAGCGGGGGATGCTGAAGGTCTGGAACGTTTCGCTGATCGTCGCGACGTTCAGCCTGGCGTTGCTCGGAACCTTCCTGGTGCGGTCCGGCATCCTCGAGTCGATCCATGCGTTCGGCGCCTCGACGGTGGGGACGCCGCTGCTGGTGCTGATCGCGATCGTGATCGCCGGCTCCGCTGCGCTGATCGTCAGCCGTCTGCCGGATCTGAAGTCCGAGCGCCGGATCGAGTCGCTCGCCTCGCGCGAGTCGATCTTCCTGATCAACAACCTGCTCCTGCTGGGCCTGGTCGTCGTGATCTTCTGGGGGACGTTCTTCCCGCTGATCTCCGAGGCCTTCACCGGCACCAAGTCCTCGCTCGGGCCGCCGTGGTTCGACCAGTACACGACGCCGCTGGCGATCGTGCTCGTTCTCTTCACGGGCATCGGCCCGCTGCTCGCGTGGCGCAAGGTGAGCGCCGGCGCGATCTGGGGGCTGGTGCGCTGGCCGCTTGCTGTCGCGGCGTCGGGCACGCTCGCGGTCGCGCTGTTGACGGATGCGCTCGATCACCCCTTCGCGCTTGCGATGTTCGCCTTCGCGTTCTTCGCGCTCTCGGCGCTGGTCGCGGAGTTCTGGCGCGGCGCCTCGGCTCAGCGCGCGCTCAGCGGCGGCTCGTGGTTGGCGGCGCTGGCGCGGGTGACGGCGCGCAACCGCCGGCGCTACGGCGGCTACGTCGTGCACGCCGGGATCGCGATCCTGTTCCTCGCTGTCGCAGCGTCGTCGAGCTTTCAGAAGAGCTCCGACATGCGCCTGACACCGGGCCAGTCGGGGACCGTCGGCGACTACACGGTCACCTACGTGGAGCCGACCAGCTCGATCGACCAGAAGGAGGAGCGGCTCACGTTCGGTTCGGTGATCCGCATCGAACGCGACGGCAAGCAGGTGGCGCTGCTGGCTCCCTCGCGTAACTACTACTCGTCGACGGCGGCGGAGGGCACGATCCGCGGGTTCTTCGAGGGCGAGGCGACGAGCGAGGTCGGCCGCCAGACGAAGTTCGGGGGCGACATCTGGTCGGCGATGCGCCCGGACCTCACCCGTTACAACAAGTTCATCGACACGGCCGATCGCCGGATCCAGGCCGCCGCCGGCAACGCGCCGTTCGTCGCCTCGCAGCTGCAGGGGCTCGCGATCGCGAACCTCGCCAAGCAGTACGAGCAGGACGGGCCGCCGGTCGACTTCCGCGTCAACGTCAACCCGTTCGTGAGCTGGATCTGGGTGGGCGGCGCGATTGGCGTCATCGGCGCCCTGATCGCGATCTGGCCCGCGCCCGACGCTCGCCGCCGACGGGTCTCCGACGTCTACGCGGCGCGCCTGGCCCGCGACCTCGGGCGCGCGTAGCGCGCTACCTGCCGATGGCAATCGTGTTCGCGCTCGTGCTCGTCGTCGCGCTGGCGCTCTTCGTGCTCGCGCCCGTGCTCAGGCGACCGTCGGACGAGCCGCAGGCCGGGGAGGACCCCGAGCGAGCCGACCTGGAGGCGCGCAAGGAGGCGCTCTACCGCCAGATTCGCGACGCCGAGCTCGACCGCGAGCAGGGCAAGCTCTCGACGGCCGATTGGGCGCGCGTCGACGCGGACCTGCGCCGGGAGGCGATCGAGGTCCTTAAAGCAAATGGACGCTCTAGACTGACCGCCGATGACAGGCGTTCTCGAAGTAATCCAAATCATCATCTCCGTGATCCTGATCTTTCTGGTGCTCCTGCACTCGGGCAAGGACGCCGGGCTCTCCGGCGCCTTTGGCATCGGCGCGACCGGTGGCTCGGTGGGCGGCTCCCTGGTCGAGCGCAACCTCGACCGCTGGACGATCTTCTTCGCGATCCTCTTCGTCCTCAACACGCTCGTCCTGCTGAAGATCTGATTCGCCGGCGGACGCCCACGATCGCCGCCGCGCTGCTCGCGGTCGCGATCGGCGGTTGTGGCGGTGGGGGAGGCGGTCTCGAGGGCGCCGCGGCGACGGCACCGAGCGGCTCCGGCGTGCTGCGCTGGGTCCTTGCCGAGCGCCCGACGACGCTCGACCCTCTCTATGCGCGCACCGCGGCTGACCGGCTCGCCGCCCGCCAGCTTCACGAGCCGCTCGTCGAGACTCTGAACGCGCCGTTCGGCGCGGCGCGCTCGAGCACCGGGATCGCCCTGTCGGTGCGCCCCTCCGGCGACGCCAGCGTCTGGCGCGTGGAGCTGCGAAGCGGCGTGCGCTTCGCCGACGGCGCTCCGTTCAACGCAACCGCCGTGCTCGCGAACGCCGCTCGCTGGGAGGCGACGCCCCAGGGCCGCGCGATCCTCGGCAACTTCCTTGTCGATGCGCCCAGTCCCGAGCTCGTCCGCTTCATCCTGCCCGCGCCCGACCCCAAGTTCGACGATCGCCTCGCCGCGCCGGAGCTCGGGATCGTCTCGCCCCGCGCAATCGCGGGGGCCGGAGGCGGAGAGGTGGCGCCGAGCAAGGCGCCTGACAGCGGCACCGGCCCGTTCGAGCTGCGCGAGCGCAGCGCCGACCGGCTGCTGCTCGCGCGCAACACCGAGTGGTGGGGCGCCGCACGAGGCCTTGGCCCGGGTGTCGACCAGATCGAGTTCGACGTCGAGCCCAACCCGGACCAGCGCCTCGCCGACCTGCGCGACGGCAGCGCCGAGGTTGCCCAGCTCGGTCGCGATCAGCTCGCCGCGATCAACCGCGATCCGCTGCTCGCCGCGTGGGCCGACACTGCGGGAGGCATCGGCGTGGAGCGCTCGGTGCGCGGGGTCCCCGCCGTCGCCGTGCCGTCCCTCAGCAGCGCCTGGCTGACGACGCTCGGCGCGAGCTAGACAAAGGCCCGAGGCGCGGTTCAGCCCCGTGCGAGCGGGTACCGCCCACGACATGACGATGGGAACCGGAGTTCTGCTTGTGGCGATCGGCGCGATCCTGCGCTACGCCGTCAACGACAACATCGACAGCGTCGATCTCCAGACGGTCGGGCTGATCCTCATGATCGCCGGCGTCGTGACCTTCGTGGTCGGCGCCGTTTACGCGGCGAGCTTCCGTCGCCGCGCGGACGCGGTGGTCGTCGAGCGCGACCCGCGCGACCCGCGTTACTGAGAAAGCGTGGCCTCCACCTGCGACGAGGCTCTGGTCGACGACTAGGGCGCGGAGAGCCGCGGGCTCACCGCAACGCCACCGAGTGCGGCGCCGGTCGCATCGGGCGTCCGCCGTAGATGACGTTCCCCTGTTTGTCCTGGTAGGTGAGCCAGGGGATGCTCTGCTGCTGGCCGACTCCCGGCTTCGTCCAATCGCATACGCCCTGCGGGAAGGTCGCCTGTAGCTGCGCCCATTGGGCGTCGCTGAACGTGACGCCGGCGTAATCGGCGCGGTCAAGCGGCTTCAGTTCGCACTTGAGGATGTCGTTGTATTCGGCTTCACCCGCAACGCTGCGCGGCGTTCCGTAGCGGGTCGCCAGCGTCTGCTCGCAGAGGTCCGCCGTGCACCGATCCTGCAGGTCGGCCGGCTTGTCCTGGACGATCTTCTGCGAGATCGGCGCGTTGGAGTGATCGCGCTCGATCGAGGCGAGCCACCCGTCCATCGCCAGCAGCGCCTCGGTCGGCCAGCTCTGATCGCCGATCAGCGGGGTCGGGCCGAACCACAGCACCTCGTTGTCGTGGTTTCCCTGCGAGCGATCAAGGCGGTCGCGGATCCACCAGGTGTGCGCGTAGTCGTGCGCCGCGCCCGGGTCGGGCCCGGCGTGGTCGATGATCGCGACACCGGACATGTGGTTCTCCTCGTTGATGAGGCCGGCGCGGTAGGCGTTGGCCACGGCACCGTCATCTCCCGCAAGGCGCCCCGGCGTGGGGTTGAGATCGACGTCACCGCCGCCGATCTTCGCGTTGAGGTCAACGAACTGCGCGGGGGTGATCGTGCCCTGCTCCAGCGCCTGCAACCCGTACTGGATGCCGGTGTTACCGAACGGCTGACCCGCAAACCCGTGGCCCGCCGCCTGCTCCTGCGCCGACCAGACGTCGCGCGGACGCGGTCCGAGCACGTTGATCATGTAGTCGAGGATCGAGCAGCGCACCCCGCCTGGGCGCGACTGCGGGTCGTAGGCCTGGTCGGCCGGCACGCAATCTCCGACCGGGTTGGTCGCGTCCTTGAAGAGACCCTCGTCGGCGACGACGGCGTTGACCGGATCCGGCCGGCCCTCGACCGGACCCCACTGCGCGGGCGGCCAGAGGACGCCGGCTCCCCACTTGGAGGGATCCTCGAAGTAGAGGCGCATCAGGTGATAGTCGGCGAACTGCGCGCCGGCGCTCAGCACGTCGGGGTAGGCGCACGTGATGACGAGCCCGTCATAAACGGCCCCGGGGTAGGCGTTGGCGACGGTCTGCTGGACGATCGAGCCACCCGAGCATCCGGTCCCGATCGTGTAGCGCACGTCGCCGTAGTTTTCGATCAGCCGCTCCTTGGCCATGATCAGCGACTCGGCCTCCGTCGCGAGGTTGCAGTTGTGGCCGGTGTTGTCGAGCGCGGTCGACATCACCGCAAAGCCCTTGCTCAGCGCCGTGATGTAGCTCTGGGTGTAGCCCGGCGTGTCGCTCGGCAGAGTGCCGCTCAGGTCGTTGAGCGGCGGGTCGCCCGGTTTGAAGGCGACGCCGCATCCGCCGCCGCCGGTGATGAGCAGCTTGTGGTTCCACTGCTGCTGCGGCGCCCAGCGGCTCCACGGCTGGCCGGGCGTGTAGAGGGTGAGGATCTTGTAGCGGTCGCGGTCCTGATAGCCGAGCTCCTGGCGGACGATGAACGGGACGGTCTTGCCCTCATCCGTCATGGTCGTCGCCACGTCCGCCGGCGGATCGGAGGGGTCATAGGGCTGCAGCTCCGCCTTCGTCGGATCGGTCGAGCGGTAGAGGTAGGTGTACTGCGCAGGCTGGTCGCACTTCTTGTCGATCGCCCCGTCCTGGCAGAACCACGGCTGCACCTGCGGGCCTGAGAACACGGGGCCGCCGTTTGGGTGGTTGGTGATCCTGAGCCGCGCACCACGAGCGCGCGGCGCTTTGGCCACCAGTCGGTTCTTGCCGAGCTTGAGCCTCTTGACAACGCCCTCGAACGTGCGGCCGTTGCGGTGATGGCGGAACGCACTGGTGACCTTGCGCCCGTTCAGCTTGACCTTGAGCTTCTTCGCCTTCGCGTGGCGTGGCAGGGTGATCCCTACGAGCGCGTTGCCGTCGGAGACCAGGTCGGCGCGGTTGGAGAGCGTGCGGATCTTGATCGGGGCCGCGGCGTGTGCATCCGTCGCCGCGATACCGAGGACGATCAGGCCGGTCGCGGCGATGAGCCGTAGGGAGGGGGAGGGCATGGCGGGCAGTTTCCGAGATTCTCGTCAGCGCCGCGCCGGTTCTTACTCGCGCTGCCTCACCCCCCAACGGGCGGCGTGAACGTCACCGCCAGGTCGACGGTCGACTTGCCGGAGCGACGCAGGCGGGACCTCGTCGCCTCCCGAACTGTCCGTTCTAAGTGTCCCTGAGGGGCACCCAGGCCGGACAGTTCAGCTGCGACCGGCCTCGAATGCTTGCTTGCTTAGTGCGGCTGAGAGGAGTCGAACCTCCACGGGCTTATGCAGCCCACAAGGCCCTCAACCTTGCGCGTCTACCAGTTCCGCCACAGCCGCTTGAGGGAGAGGCGATTCTAGACGGACACGGCTGTATCCCTGCGTCGCGGTGCTCGCGATTTGCATCCGTCCGGAGGGGGGGTTACTGTTACGAACATATGTTCTACCCAACGAGCCAAGGAGCCGACCAGTGGACCTGACCAAGCGTCAGAAGGAGATCTTCGACTTCATCGGCAAGTACGCCACGAAGTACGGGTATCCGCCCACCGTTCGGGAGATCGGCAAGGCCGTCGGCCTGCATTCGTCCTCGACGGTGCATGCGCACCTCGCCAACCTCGAGAAGATCGGGCTGCTGCGCCGCGACCCAACCAAGCCGCGGGCCATCGAGCTGCTCGTCGACAAGGCGAAGAGGGTCGTGCGGCCGGCCGGGCTACCGCTCGTGGGTCAGGTGGCGGCCGGTTCGCCGATCCTCGCCGAGGAGAACATCGAGGATTACCTCGAGGTTCCCGACGTGATCGGCGGCGAGGACGGCGACTACATCCTTCGGGTCCGCGGTGACTCGATGATCGGCGCCGGGATCCTCGAGAACGACTTCGTGGTCGTCCGGCCGATCGAGACCGCGGACGATGGCGAGATCGTCGTCGCGATGATCGGCGAGGAGGCGACGGTCAAGAGCTTCTACAAGGAGCGCGACCAGGTCCGTCTCGAGCCGGCCAACGATGCCTACGAGCCGATCCGCAGCGCCGATGTGCAGCTGCTCGGCCGTGTCGTCGGGGTCTTCAGGAGCGTCAGCTAGTGAACGCCGTCGCCACACCTGCACGGCGACGGACGTCAGTGGAGCGTCCCTCGCAGACCGGAGCGCTCGGCGCAGCGGCCTTACCAGCCCCGCGCCGGTGAGGTTTCGCTCGAGGATCGAATCCTCGCGGCGTGGGAGGACCTCGCCGGCGCAGCCAGCGCCGAGTGCCCGGTCTGCGGTGGGCGCATGCGGATCAGCGTCGGCTGCGAGAGCTGCGGGTCCGAGCTCGCGTAGCGATATAGCGGTTCCGCGGAACCGCTTCACGGCCGTACACTTTGTCGGGCTGGCTGTGCAGTCGCGGGAGGTGTGAATCTCTCGAGGAAAGTCCGGACACCGAAGGGCATGGCGGTGGGTAACGCCCACCCGGGGAAACCCGCGGGAAAGTGCAACAGAAATACACCGCCGATGGCGCCTCTGTAGCTACGGGGCGATCAGGTAAGGGTGAAATGGTGCGGTAAGAGCGCACCGGCGCTGCGGTGACGTAGCGGCCAGGTAAACCCCGCCAGGTGCAAGACCAAGCAGGATCGTTGACCCGGCTCGGCGAGATCCAGGTAGGTCGCAGGGCGAGAGCCCCGCCGGGACCTAGGACCCGGCGAGATGGATGGCTGCGCAAGACAAAATCCGGCTTACAGGCCAGCTACGGAGAAGCCCCGCCTCGGCGGGGCTTTTCTATTGATCCACATGCCTCAGGCGGTTAGGGTCGGTCCATTAAGAATGGAGGACGTAAGCAAGCAGGGACGGCCGGAATCGTGGCCCTGGTCGTCATGCTCGCATGTGCTGCGTCGAGCTTTGCCGCGGAGGGCGACCTCGATCCGAGCTTCGGTACCGCTGGGACCGTCACTACCGCCATTGGGTCGACTGCTGAGGCCTATGCCATGACGGTTGATGCACAGGGGCGGATCCTCGTTGTGGGACGCACTGGGGACAGCGACATCGATATGGCGGTCGCCCGATACCTGCCCGACGGATCGCTCGACTCCACCTTCAGCAATGACGGGGTTGCGACGTTCGGGTTCCCCGGCAATAGCTTCGACCTCGCCACGTCCATAGCGATCGACCCGGCTGGCCGAATCATCCTGGCGGGGGGGAGCAATTCGCAGTCCACGGAGGACTTCGCCATGATCCGCCTCAGTTCTGACGGCACCCGGGACACTGGCTTCGGGCCAACGGGCTCGAACGGGTACGTGACCCAGGCCATCACGTCTGGCCAAAGCGATCAAGTCGAGGCGGTCGCCTTTGACTCCCAGGGGCGGATTGTTCTCGGCGGCTGGACGTTCTTCGGTGACTGGGACTTTGCCGCGGCGCGCTTCAATGCCAATGGCGTTCTGGATTCGAGTTTCGGGACGGCGGGAATCAAGACCGTCGACTTCACGCCCTTCGCTAACGACGAGGACACGGCTACCGACATGGTCATCGACGGGCAGGGGCGGATCATCCTCACGGGTGTCTCAAGCGCAGGCGGAAGCAACCAGTTCGCGCTCGCTCGGCTGACCAGCGACGGCGCTCGCGATCCAAGCTTCGGGCCCAACACGGACCCGGCTGAGCTCGGGGAAGTGACGACGAATATCGCCCCGGGCAACAGCGCGGGCCTCGCGGCGACACTTGATCCCGCCGGGAGGATCGTCGTCGCCGGCCAGGTGGGCAGCGGGGGGGGAAGCCGGGAGGCCCTGGCGCGCTACAACCCCGACGGGAGCCTCGATACGACCTTTTCCGACGACGGCGAGGTCGTCACCTCGACGGTCATTCGGGCTGACGACGTGGCGGTCGACGGTCGGGGCCGGACGGTCACGGCCGGGTTCGCTGATACCCAAAAGCTCGCGGTCACGCGCTACCAGCCGGACGGGGGACTCGACCAGAGCTTCGGAAGTGGCGGCGTTGCGAGCGCGCCGGTTGGTGGGGACAACAGCGCCGGTTACGTGGGGATGTCCTTCGACGACCACGATCGCATCGTGTTCGCGGGACCCAATCTCCGCAGCGACAACACCACGTACGAATTCGGCCTTGCCCGACTGATCGGCGATGCGATTGCGCCACCCGCTGCCACGATCAGCTCAGGCCCCGCGAACGGCGCTCTGATCAACGACCCGATGCCCACGTTCGAGTTTTCCGCGAGCGAGGCCGGCAGCATCTTCGGTTGTGGATTCGACGGCCTCTCGGCCGGCTGCGCTTCGCCGTTTACGCCAGTCACCCCTCTGGCCGACGGCCCCCATACGTTCAACGTCACGACGAGCGACCGCGCCGGCAACACGTCGGCGGCGACCACGCGCACCTTCACCGTCGACACCAAGGCCCCCGAGATCAAGATCAAGGGCAAGAAGAAGGTCAGGACCGACGCCAAGAAGGCGAAGGACAAGCTCAAGATCAAGACCTCTGAGCCAGCCGACCTCACCTGCGCCGTTGACAAGAAGCATCCGAAGGACTGCGGCTCGAAGTTCAAAACCAAGCTCAAGCTCGGCAAGCACAAGATCACCGTCAATGCGACGGATCAGGCCGGCAACTCCAGCGACGAGACGAAGAGGGTCAAGGTCGTGCCAAAGCCATGAGGTGCTCGCCCGTAGCGGGCGTGCTCGCAGCCGTTTCTGTGCTTGCCGGCGCGCCAAGCGCCCGGGCCGCCGAGGGTGACCTCGATCCGAGTTTTGGCAGCGGCGGCAGGGTGACGACGCCGGTCGGGGACGATCTTCGCCAAGGGGGGATGACGATTGACGCTCAAGGGCGGATCCTCGTCGTCGGGCAGGTGCAGGTCGGTCCCGCGGACGGCGACATGTTGGTCGTCCGCTACCTCCCTGACGGGACGCTCGATCCCAGCTTCGACGGCGATGGCATTGCGACGTTCGACTTCCCCGCAGCGGATGACTTCGACGAGGCCAACGCGGTCACGCTCGATGCGCAGGGCCGCCTGTTGGTCTTCGGCGTCACCGAGGGGACGGGGAACGGACTTCGCGCTGATTCGCGTAAACCCCGACGGTACCCGCGACACCACCTTTGGTCCCAACGGATCGAACGGGTTCGTCACGAAGGATATGTTCGGACAGGAGGAGTACGCGGCCGCGGTAGCGGTGGATTCGCAGGGCCGGATCGTTATCGGCGGATCCACCCGATTCGGAGATGTTGATTTCGGTGTCGTTCGCTATGACGCGAACGGCATGCTCGACACCGGCTTCGGCAACAGCGGCCAGAAGAACGTCGACTTCACGCCCTTCGCGAATGACCAGGACTTCGCTCTTGGGATGGCCATCGACGCGCAGGGGCGGATCGTGCTCGCGGGCCGCACCCAGCAGGCGGGCCCGCCTGCCCTCTATGACTTCGCCCTGGCTCGGCTGAACAGCGACGGGTCGCGTGATGCCGCCTTCGGATCGACCCCGGGTCGGCCGGGACAGCTAACAACGTCGTTCGGCGATTCGGACGACGGGGCCAACGCCGTAACGATCGACTCGCAGGGGCGGATCATCGCCGCTGGCGAGGCAACTGTCGGCTCACTCAAGCAGTTCGCCCTCGCCCGCTACAACCCGGACGGCAGCCTCGACCCCACGTTCTCCGGCGACGGAAAGCAGACGACCGCGATCGAGGGTCTCGGCGACGGCGACGAGGCCTCCGCGGTCGCCGTTGATTCCCAGGCGCGGATCGTCGCCATTGGTCAGGCGGGTGCGTCGGGCGCCGAGGATTACGCGGTCGCGCGGTACCTGCCCGACGGCGAGCTCGACCCGACATTCGGAGGCGGCGGCAAGGTGACGCTGGCTAACGGACTTGGACGCTCGGGCCTGGTGGACGCTCAGGACCGCATCATCGCCGGCGGTCGCTTCACCCCTGGCGGCGCTCCTTTCCAGGTCGGTCTTGCCCGCTTCATCGGCGACGCCGTCGCCCCAAGCGCAACGATTGATTCCGGGCCGGCTGACGGCTCACTCATAAATGACTCGACACCCACCTTTGGGTTCACAACCGACGACTCCGGCGCGGTTCTGGCCTGTGGCTTCGACGGCGGCTCGGCTGGCTGCGTCTCGCCCTTCACACCCCCAGCGCCGCTCAGCGATGGCAGCCACACCTTCGGCGTCAGTGCCACCGACCGCGCCGGCAACTCATCCGCGGCGTCACGAACTTTCGTGGTCGACACCCAGGCCCCCGAGATCAAGATCAAGGGCAAGAAGAAGGTCAAGACCGACGCAAAGAAGGCGAAGGACAAGCTGAAGATCAAGACCTCCGAGCCCGCTGAGCTCACGTGCGCGGTCGACAAGAAGGACCCTGTCGATTGCGGCGCCAAGTTCAAGACGCCGAAGCTGAAGCTCGGCAAGCACAAGGTCACGGTTACGGCGACCGATCAGGCCGGCAACTCAAGCGACGAGAAGAAGAAGATTAAGGTCGTTTCGAAGCCGTAGGGACTTCTGCTAACCGTAGGCGGCATGGCCGGGTCCGCCTACAGAGAGCTTCTTCGCAAGCGTCAGGTCCAGGTCGTCGTCGGTGCCTCGCTGCTGACCGGCCTCAGTACCGGCGTTCCGCTGGCAATCGTGCTGATGGTCCAGCACGAGACGGGGTCGTTCGCACAGGCAGGCGCTGTAACAGCGGCGCTCGCGATCGCGTCTGCGATCTCCGGTCCGGCGCAAGGCCGACTCATCGATCGCCTGGGGCACACCCGGACACTGCCGTTCTTCGCGCTGGTCGGGGCGAGCTTCACGATGGCGCTGGTCGCCGCCACGCTCGAAGGCGCGCCGCTGTGGGCGCTGATCGCGCTTGCCGCGCTCGCCAGCGCAGGCAACGCACCGATGTTCGCGGCGCTGCGCCCGCTGTGGGCAGATCTCGTCGACCGTCCCGGCCAGATGAGCACGGCATATGCGATCCACGCCGTGATGGCGGAGGTGTTCTTCATCGCGGGTCCCGTTGTGGCGGCCGTGCTGATCGCGGTCGCGAGCCCGGCCGCGGCGGTGGTCGGGATCACGGTGGTCAAGTTCGGTGGCGTGCTGGCGTTCGCGGCGACCCCCGCCTCGCGTAACTGGCGCGGGAAGGGGGTTGAGAGCTCGCATTGGCTGGGCGCACTCGCAAGCCCGGGGATGCGCACTGCGATCTGCTCCGACATCCCGTTCGGGGCCCTCTTCGGGCTGCTCGATGTGGCGGTCCCGGCGTTCGCCAAAGGCCACGGAAGCTCCGCCGTCGCGGGTCTCTTGCTCGCCGCGCTCGCGGTCGGCAGCATGATCGGTGGGCTGATCTACGGCAGTCGCCCGCGTACCGTGAACGGCAACCGATATGCCCAGCTCGCCACGGTGCAGGCGCTGCTGACGATCCCCCTCATCTTCTCGAACACGACGCTTGCGCTCGGCCTCGCAATGGCGCTCGCCGGGCTCGCCGTGGCGCCGATCAGCGCCGCCAGCTTTGGTGTCCTCGATCTCGTGGCGCCGGCGGGCACGGCGACTGAGGCATCGAGCTGGGTGCTCACGGCCTATCAGTTGGGACTGGCGGTGGGCACGGCCGCGGGCGGCCTGATCGTCGACGGGCCGGGAACCACAGCCGCCTTCGCGGCCGCGGCCGGGTGCGCCGCGACCTCGGCGACGGTGCTCTGGATTCGGCGCCGAACGATGGAGGGGCAGGGCATCGAGTCGCTGGGTACCGTCGCGCCTGCGGCGGCAACGGCCAGCGAGCGCTGAGCACGCTCGGACGGTCCCGTTCGTGGCGATTTGTGTGAATCGGCACGGGGCCGGTATATGATCGCCAGACGGGGCTAATCGTTCTGGCTCAGAGCGAACGATCAGCAAACAATGCGCCAAGCCATGGAGGGCTAGTGGGCATCGGGGAGGTTCGAGCGTGACGCCCGAAGAGGGGCCGGAGGCGGCGGTGTCGGCGTTCATCTCCTACGCCGAACGCGATGGCTCGGAGTTCGCCAAGCGTTTGGAGGCCGCGCTCAAAGATCAGGGCTTCGAGGTCTGGGTCGACTATGAGGGCATCGCCCTCGGAACGAGCTGGCGCGACGAGATCCGCCAGAACCTGGTCCGCAGCGACGTCGTCCTCTTCGTGATCACGCCGGGGTCGGCCGCCAGCACTGAGTGCCGGCACGAGCTCGACTACGCGGCCGAGCTCGGCAAGCGGATCATCCCCATCAACCAGATCCCGGTCCCGACGGGAGATCTCCCGGAGCTGATCCCGACCCTGAACTGGGTCCCGCGCAAGGGCACGTTCGAGGACGCCTTCGACGAGAACCAGGCGCGCCTTGTCGAACAGTCGCGCCTCGACCCGGAGTGGCTGCGAAAGCACACCGAGATCCAGGAGGACGCGGTCGCGTGGAGTGAGACCGGACACGCTCGCGGCCACCTTCTGCGCGGTAGCCGGCTCGCGGACGCCGAGGCCTGGCTCGCCGGCCGCGCGGGCAAGGAGCCAGCGCCAACGGCGCTTCACGACGAGCTGATCTTCGCCAGCCGCAAGGCGGCGACTCGCCGCCAGCGCGGCGGGATCACCGCTGCATTGGCGATCTTGGTCGTGATCGCGGCGCTCGCCGTGGTGGCGGTGCTGCAGCGCCAGCAGGCGGTGCAGCAGCGGAAGGTGGCGATCGAGCAGCGCGATGAGGCCACGGCGAGAGCACTCGCCTCGTCGGCGCTGCTGTCGCTCGACTCCGACCCGGAGGCGAGCGTCGATTACGCCGCTCGTTCGCTGGACATCCGCGACACCCCTGCGGGTGAGGACGCGTTGCGGCTTGCCATCGACCGCTCTGACGTCCGCGTGACTGTCGACCTACCACCGCACGACCCGGATCTAGCCAAGAGATCCGCCGCGGAGAGCTCCCTTGGAGCGCATGAATCCGGGACCACGCTCGCGGTTACCTACCGGCCCGACGGCAAGCGGATCGCCGCGTCGGGCTCGAGCGGAGACCTGCGTGTGCTCGATGCGGCCGACGCCAAGATCCTCAGCGAAACCGATGAGGATCTGAAGACGCTGCGCTATTCGACGGTCGACTTCGATCCGACCGGAAAGCGGATCCTCTTCACCAGCACCGATGGTGTCGTCCGGATCGTCGACGCGGAAAGCGGCGACGAGCTGGTCAGCTTCCGCCACGGAAGCCAGGCGATCGACGCAGCGTTCAGCCCCAACGGGTCGCTCGTCGCCACCTACGGCTACGCGAAGAAGACGTATGGCCCCGACGGCCTGCTCACGCAGGGAAGCGGCGACCCGTCGGTCCGAATCTGGGACGCCTCAAGCGGCAAGTTGGTCAGGGAGTTCTCCGGCGCGGCGTCATTCGCGTTCGTCGACAACCGGCGCATCGCGATCTCCGACGGCGCCACCGTCTCGATCGCCGATCTCGACACCGGTGCGACGATCAAACAGCTCGAGACTCCCGCAGTCGAGACGACGGGCAGCGGCTCCTCCTTCGTCAGCCTCGTCGCGGTCGGCCCCGAACACAATCTGCTGGCCGTCACCTCCGGAGACACCATCCAGCTCTACGATCTGGGCAGCGGCAAGCTCGACTCCGTTCTTCGTGGCCACGAAGGGCCCGTCCGCAAGCTCGCCGCAAGTGCCGACGGCGCTTTCCTCGCATCCGCCAGCAACGACGGCACGGCCAGGGTCTGGAAGGTTGCCACTGGATCGCAGGTGGCCGTCCTCGGCGGCCACGGCGGATTCGTTCAGGATGTCGCCTTCGATCCGAAGGATCCGGAGAAGCTTGTGACCGCGGCCGGTACGACGGTCCGGCTCTGGGATGTTCAGGAGGCAAACAACCTCATCGAACGCGTTCACCCCGACCCGATCGACGGGATCCCGCGGAGCTATTACGACGGCTGGGTCATGGCCGACGGCGAGGTCGCGGTAGGCGACGGAAGCTCGATCGTCGACTTGGTCGGCGACAAGCCCAACCGCGACCTGGTGAAGCTGCTGTCGGAAACGGACAAGTACTCGTTCTATGACGCCGATGTCGCCCCGGACGGAACCCCGCTGGTGGTGGCGGCGACGCCTTCCGGTGACTACGTCTTCCTTGTCGGCCTCGATGCCGACCCGGTCCTGATCCAGGGCGTCGATCCACAGGACGGCACGGCCGGGGGCGGGCCGACGCTGATCGATGCGACGCGCAAGCAGGTCTACTTCGGTGGTGAGCGACTCGAGTTGATCAAGGCCGACGGGGACTCGAGCCCGGTGGAGGCCGGCTCGTGCGCTGGCGGCGGGGAGGGCGAGACGCCGTCCATCACTCCGGTTGATCTCAGTCCGGACGGCGACACGCTGCTAACCAAGGGGCCCGATGGCGCCTGCGCGATCCCGCTCGGCGGCGGGAAACCGATCGCCTTCGAGAGTCCGGGCGGCTTGATCACAGACGCGGTTTTTCTCGACGGGGGGACCAAGGTCGTGACTGGTGGGCTCGACCGCGTCGCGAGGATCTGGGACCTCGCGAGCGGGCGCGAGCTGCTCTCGATCCCCCACGACGACTCGGTCGTCGATGTCGAGCGCGGCGTCGACGACAGCTACTTCCTCTCGATCACGGGCGCGGAGGGGGAGGGATACGGTGACTCCACGTTTGGCCGGGTCTCCGCTTGGAGCGTGAGCACCGGGCGCCTCCTCTTCTCGTTTCCCGGACAGCATTTCGTGGCCCAGCGCGACGACGGAGCAATCGTCACCGGTTCGGACGTCGACGCTCTTGTTTACGGCTGCGACGTCTGCCGATCGATCGACGATCTGCGCGAACTTGCGGGCGAACGTGTGACAAGGGACATCCCAGACCCGCTCAGCGGTTAGGGCGGCCAGCCGCCGCCGAGCGCCCACGCCTCGGCGGCCGGCCAGGGACCGTAGCCCGCCTCGGGGTTGATGTGGCCTGCGCCGTCGATCACCCGCGATTCGATCCCGAGCGGCTCGGCAAAGGTCGCGACCGCACCGGGTGGGCAGTAGGGGTCGGCGTCCGAGCAGACGAGCAGGGTTGCGCCGGCGGCGCGTTCGACGTCGGCGGCGCTCGCGTCGTGGGTCAGTGCTCGATCGACCGGCTCCACGTCCTCACGCCAGGGCGGCGCGACGAGCAGCACGCGGTCTGCGCGCGTGTTGGGAGAGCGCGCCGCGATCCGCAGCCAGATCAGGCAGGCGAGCGAGTGGCAGATGACGACGGGGGAGGGGCCGGTCTCGAGCTCGGCCTCGATCGCCGCCTGCCAGGCGTCTGGGTCGGGGTTGGACGGCTCCGGGAGCTCGGGGAAGGCGACGTGGTGCCCGGCGCCACGCAGCTGGCGCACCAGCCACAACTGCCAGTGGCCGATGCCCGAGCCGTCAAGCCCGTGCAGGACGAGGAAGCGGCCCGGCGCGCTCACGGGCCCTCGCCGCGACCGATGCGCTCCTTCCAGCGGCGCTGGCGGCGCTCGGCGTCGCGCAGCCACCACGGCAGCAGGTGGATCGCAAGCCCGGGCATGAGGTCGAACAGCCGCACGAAGAGACCGCGATAGCGCGGGATCGCCAGCACGACGCGGGGCTTGTCGAGCAGCCCGGCGACCGCGGCGCCGACCACCTCCGGCCGCAGCAGCACGCCGGAGAACGACGGGGCCGCGTCGCGGTCGTCGAGCTTGTCGAAGAGCATCGGCGTCCAGATCCCGTCCGGGCACACGGCGGAGACGTTGATCCGCTTGGAGCCGGAGCGGCGCAGGTCGGCGAGCGTGCCGAGCGTGAAGGCCATCGCGGCGTGCTTGGTCGCGGCGTAGAGCGCCTCTCCCGGCGGCGCGGCGAGACCGGCGAGGGAGACGACGTTGATCAGGTGCCCCTCGTCGCGGGGCCGCATGTGCTCGAGCGCGGCCAGGGAGCCGTTGATCGTCCCGAGCGAGTTGACCTCGAAGAGGGTGCGCCGCAGTGCCTCGTCGTGTTCCCAGACGTGTCCGGTGACGAGGACGCCCGCGTTGTTGACCCACACGCTCAGGGGTCCGCGCTCGGTCGCGGCTCCCGCGATGCGCCGGCAGGCTTCGGCATCGCGGACGTCGAGCTCGGCGCCCCAGGCCGTCGGGCTGATCGCAGCCGCGGCGCGCTCGGCCGCGGCGCCATCTACGTCGGTGACGTTGACGACGAGCCCGCGGTGCGCGAACGCTCGCGCGATCTCGAGCCCAAGACCGCGACCGGCTCCGGTGACGACGGCGACGCCCATCAGCGGGCGCGATCGTTGCACGGTTCGGGTGGGGGCGTCCAGCAGCCGATTTGGTCGCTAGTAGCAACAAAACGCACTCACCGGACGCTCATAAAGTGCAAACCCAACCTGAATTCTCTGATAGTTTCGCGCCTCGCTTAATCCCCGCCAGATATTGCGGGGAGCGGGGGACCCAAACAGGTCGAGACCCTCTGGTCCCGGGGCGAATCGCAGGCATCAGCCGCGTAGCGCCAACTCTTTCGGCGCGAGCCCGTCAGCTAACCCCGTAAGCGATCGGAAGAGATGAAGAAGATCCCAACGATGATCGCTGCGACCGCGCTGACAGCGCTGGTCTTGGTGGGTGCCGCCACTGCACAGGCGGGCACGAGCTCGGGTGGGATCTCCGGTTCCGGCGGCGTCTCCGGCGGGGGCGGCGTCGCGCCTGCCCCCGAGCCGCCCCTCGCGCCCGGCTGCGCGAACACTCAGCTCGGCAAGCGCGACCTCAAGGTCGGCGATTGCGGCATCGACGTGAGGACGCTCAACTGGATCCTCAAGGCCAAGGACTACGGCACGCCGGAGCTGACCGACGAGTACGACGATCCGACGGCCCAGGCGGTTAGTGATTTCCAGGACACCGCCGACCTGCGTGCGGACGGTGTCTTCGACGCCGACACCGCGACGGCGCTCTTCCGGGCGATGCCGGCTCAGCTGGCCACCTGGTACGGCCCCGGGCTCTTCGGCAACCAGACCGCGTGCGGCGAGACGCTCACCCCCCAGACGATGGGCGTCGCCCACAAGAAACTTCCCTGCGGCTCGAAGGTCGTGATCCGCTACCGCGGACGCTTCGTCCGCACGACCGTCATCGACCGGGGCCCGTTTGCCAACGGCGCCTCCTGGGACCTGACGCAGGCCACGGCCCGCGCCCTTCACTTCAAGGCGACGGACACGATCCGCGTCGCGAAGCTCGCAGCTACGCAGCCTTAGCCAGCACCGAGCTGTCGGACTTGTCCTGCGGCAACGCCGCGGCGTTTGCGATCAGGCTCTGGAAGTCGTTCATGGCTAGATGGGCAACCGCCTCGAGGAGCTCCTCGTCGGTCCAGCCCACCTCGCGCGCCTCCTCGGCCAGGTGCTGCTTCGGGCGCCCGTCGGTCTCGATGAGCGCCTGCAGGAACACCAGCAGCGCCCGCTCCTTCTCGTCAGAGGACTCGAAGCGGCGTGCCGCCGAGATCTCATCGAGGCCGAGCCCGGCCGCGCGGGCCGTCTTCGCGTGCTGGGCGATCGAGTAGGGGTCGCCGCGAAGGTCGGCGACGGCAAGGCCGATGCGCTCGCGCGTGGCCGGGGGCAGGGCGCCCGTGCGCAGCTCGTGGCGCATACGCGCGTAGGCGCGAAGGGCAGCCGGAGCTCCGGCGAGCACGCCGATGAACTTGGAAACCTCACCTGCGGCGCCCTGAACGCCCTTGAGGATCTTGATGCTCCCCTCGGGAGCCGTGAGCTCGTCGTGGATGTGGAACCGGCTCATGTCTGTCTTCACCGTCATCGCTGCTTGTCCCTCCAGTTGCCTTGCCTCGTGGAACCGGCTTTAGAAAGCCTTATTCCTGCCTTTACTTTACTTTTAGCTAGTTCCTTACCTCTAGTAAGTGCACTATACGCGATCCCCGTTACAGCGGGGATAAAACGATTCGCAATTCTTTGGACTAACTACTCATACGTACGGGAAGCCGTCACGGATAAGCTGGCCCGCGGAAATGGCCGAAATTCCAAAGCGCCCTGAGACGACCGACGATGTGATCGCGGCCGTCCGCGACAACGACGTGCGGTTCATCCGCCTGTGGTTCACGGACGTCCTCGGGCAGCTCAAGTCGTTCTCGATCAACGCGTCCGAGCTCGAGGACGCCTTCGAGGGCGGAATGGGCTTCGACGGCTCGTCAATCACCGGCTTCAACCCGATCGAGGAGTCGGACATGATCGCCATGCCCGACCCGTCGAGCTTCGCGATCCTGCCGTGGCGCCCGGAGGAGAACGCGACCGCGCGCATGTTCTGCGACGTGCAGATCCCCGGCGGCGAGCCGTATGAGGGCGACCCTCGCTGGATCCTGCGCCGCGCGCTCAAGCGCGCCGAGGACATGGGCTTTGAGACCTACAACATCGGTCCCGAGCTCGAATTCTTCTACTTCAAGGAGGCCAAGACGGGCGGCGCGCCGCCTGAGGTGATGGACGAGGGCGGCTACTTCGACCTCACCACCCTCGATGCCGGCTCCGAGGTTCGCCGCGACACGATCCTCGCCCTCGAGCAGCTCGGCATCCACGTCGAGTACGCGCACCACGAGGTCGGCCCGTCCCAGCACGAGGTCGACATGCGCTACAAGGACGCGCTCGCGATGTCCGACGACTGCATGACCTACCGGATCACGGTCAAGGAGTACGCGATGAAGTACGGCATGCACGCGACCTTCATGCCAAAGCCCCTCTTCGGCGAGAACGGGTCCGGGATGCACGTTCACCAGTCGCTGTCGGCCGACGGCCGCAACGCCTTCTATGACCCCGACGACCAGTACTTCCTCTCGCCGGTCGCGAAGTCGTTCATCGCCGGCCAGCTGCGCCACGCGCGCGAGATCGCGCCGCTGTTCGCCCAGTGGGTGAACTCCTACAAGCGGCTCGTGCCGGGCTATGAGGCGCCCGTCTATCTGGCCTGGTCGCGGCGCAACCGCTCAGCGCTGATCCGGGTGCCGCTCTACCACCCGGGCAAGGAGCAGGCGACGCGCGCCGAGCTGCGCTGTCCCGACCCGAGCTGCAATCCCTATCTGTGCTTCGCGGGAATGCTCCACGCCGGCCTCGAGGGGATCGAGCACGGCTACGAGCTGCCAGAGCCGATGGAGCAGAACCTCTACCACCTGACCCCGGAGGAGCGCGCGCAGCGGGGGATCGAGCAGCTGCCCGAAACGCTCGGCGAGGCGATCGAGATCGCCGCCGAGTCCGAGCTCGTGCTCCGGATTCTCGGCGAGCACACGTTCAAGCGCTTCATCGAGATCAAGCGCGAGGAGTGGGAGGAATACCGCGTGCAGGTCACTCCCTGGGAGCTCGAGCGCTTCCTCTCGATCCTGTAATTCGCTAGCCGTCAGCCCTCTCAGCGGATAGATTCGCCCTCTCGGAGGGTGATGATCGAGGTCGGGCAAAGCATCGAGGATTACCGCGTCGAGCGGATGATCGGGCGCGGCGGCATGGGCGTCGTCTACGAGGCTGTGCAGACGTCGATCAACCGGCGGGTCGCGCTCAAGGTCCTGCGGCCCGAGCTCGCCGACGACCCCGCCTTCGTCGAGCGCTTTCGCCGCGAGGCGCGTTTGCAGGCGTCGCTCGAGCACCCAAATGTCCTCGAGGTCTACGACGTCGGCGAGTCCGACGAGGGCCTGTTCCTGGCGATGCGCCTGGTTAGCGGCGAGACCCTGCTCGATCTCCTGCGCGACGGCGAGCTCGACGCGGAGCGCGCGCTGCGCCTGCTCGACCAGGCGAGCGGCGCGCTTGACGTCGCTCACGGCGCGTCGCTCATCCACCGCGACGTCAAGCCGCAGAACGTGCTCGTTGACGAGGGCGACCACGCCTTTCTCGCGGACTTCGGGCTCACGCGGGCCGGCTCGGATACGACCATCGCCTCGAGCAGCCCCATGCTCGGATCCGTCGCCTACGTCGCCCCGGAGATCGTGCGAGGCGAGGAGCCGACGCCGGCGTCCGACCGCTACTCCATCGCCGCGACGCTCTTTCACTGCCTGACCGGCGACGTCGTGTTTCCGCGTGGGTCAGACGCCGCTGTGCTCTACGCCCACGCCACGGAGGCGCCGCCACACATTCATGAGCGCCGAGAAGAGCTACCGAGCGAGCTCGACACGGTGATGGAGACGGCGCTTGCAAAGCAGCCTTCCGAGCGCCCGGGGACGGCCCGTGAGATCGTCGGGGCCGCGCGCGATGCGCTCGGACCTACGACGCGGACGCTCGGGTCGCCGCGTCTGGCGTTGCCCACCGATCCCTTGCCATCCGCGATCCCGGCGGCAGCCGGGCGCCGCTCGATTCCGCGGACGGCACTCTGGGGCGCTGCCCTACTCGCTACGGCGGTGGTTGGCGTGGGGATCGCCGTCCTCATCGATGACGGGGGCGGTGAGGGCACTGCCGAGGCGGAGGTGCCCGTGCCGGCGGTCGCGCCGGGAGCGCAGGCGCTCGGAGGGGATCTCGCCCTTCCAGACCGCTCTCTCGATTGCCGGGGCAAGGAGCCCACGCCCGACTCGCCGTCGTGCTCGATCGCCCAGAGCGCGCTCCCGGGCGCCACGCTGCTGGTGCCGGCCGACGGCATGATCGTCGGCTGGGCGGTGCGCGGGGCCGGCGGTGAGCTCGCCCTCGACGTGATTCGTCCGCGTGGAACGGACACCCTTCGCGTCGCCAAGTCCCAGTGGGAGTCGGTCGGCAATCAGGCCTCGTACTACTTCAAGACGGCCCTGCCCGTCGAGGCCGGGGATCAGCTCGCGGTCGAGCTGGGATCCGGCGCGACGATCGGGGCGACCGCGGCCGACGGAGCGACGACGCAACGGTGGAAGGAGCCGGCCGGCGGCAATTATGGGGAGCCCGATCTTGCTGCAGGCACCGGCTTTGACTACGAGCTTGCGCTTCGCACTGACTTCGTTCCGGGGGCCAAGGCCAAGGCCCCGCCGCGCCTGACGGGTGCGGAGGCGGTGAGAGCCCCGGACGGAAAGGTTCGCGCTCGCCAATCCCTTACGGTCGACCAGCCGCAGCCCACAAAGCTCAACGTCGAGCTCGTGGAAGTCGGCGACCGCGTGGCTCTGGATGTCTTTCGAGGTGACCGCCGGACGCAGCGGATCTTCATCCCCGATCTTCAGCCGTTCGGCGTTCCGGTCACCCTCGACATCGTCCCGTACCCCGGTGAGTCCTACGGCGAAGCCAACGTTTGGTGGGTTAATCCCAACACGGGCCGGGTCATTTACCACGACATCCTGCTCGGCGAGAGGACGCTCGCATTCTTCCAGTAGCGGGGTTTCGGATCGAGCGGTTGATCGGCACCGGAACCACAGGAGCCGTTTACGAGGCAACCCAGGTGTCGCTCGGCCGATCTGTGGCGCTACGCGTCATCGGTCCCGACCACTTCCAAACGCCGGCGGATCTCGGGCGGTTCGACGAACAGCAGCGGCGTATGGCGTCGCTTCATCACCCCAACCTTGTGCCCTGCTACGCGGCCGGAGAGTGGGCGGGAGGCCGCTACGTCGCCATGCGCTTCATCCGCGGCGCCACCCTCAGCCAACTCCTGGACGAGCGGGTCCCGCCGCCCGCGCAGGCGATCGAGCGGCTCATCGACGCGCTGGATGCGGCGCACGCCGCCGGGCTCGTTCACGGCCGTGTTTCGACGCAGAACATCCTCGTCGAGGCGAACGGGACCCCGTATCTGACGGATCTCGGTCTCGCGCGTGCCGGGACCGTGGAGGGCGATCGGGATGCGATGGCCGCCCTGATGACGGACATACGTGCCGGGGTCGGGCGTCGGCGAAATCGCCGGACGCGATACCTCGCCTTAGCCGTCGGCGGCGTCCTGGCCGCGATCGCGCTCCTCGTCGGGCTGCCGGGTGGCGGGGAGGATCCAGCGCCCTCCGTTGCGGTGCCGGCCCCGGCCCCGAATACATCGGCTCTCGGCAGCTCGCTGGCCGGCGCGAGCAATCCGCTTGGCTGCAGCACCGAGCCAAGCGTGAACACGCCCTCATGCACCCTGGCTCAGACTCAGCTCGAGGGCAATCCGGCGGCCGTCCGACGCGCCGGGGTCATCCGCAGCTGGGTCGTCCGCGGAGCGTCGGGAACGCTGGAGCTTCAGGTGATCCGCCAGCAGGACGACAAGGCGTTCGTGGCCGGCTTCTCACAGCCCGCGCTGGCGAGCGCCGTCGAGCCGCACGCGTTCCCCGCGGCCGTGGCCGTGCGACCCGGAGATCTCATCGGCGTCAGGCTCGACCCCGGCGCGACGATCGGCTCACGTGACCTGACCGAATCCTCGATCGCCCAATGGGACGGTGGCCTGACCGCTGAGCGCCGGCCGAGCACAGGCGCCACGGATGGCGTCGAACTGATGCTGCGCGCCGATGTGGAGTACGGCGCGCGCGTTGAGGGTCCCCGACAGCTGCTCGGTGAGCGGGCTGCACAAGCACCGCGGGGGCGCGTCCTGAGCGATGCGCCGCTCACGTTGCCTGTTGGCGTGCGGGTCATCGTCGTCGCAGTTTCAGGCGGCGTGGCAATCGACGCCTTCGGCAAGCGGCGCCTGGCGCGCCTGGAGGTTCCCGATGCCGATCCGGGCGGAGAGCTCGTGGAGACAACGTCGAACTGCGGCCCAGCGGTACCCGGCGGCTTCTGCCTGCGATGGCGGAATCCGGGCGTGTCGCTCCCGCTCGAGCATCAGTACGTCGTGCACGAGGACGGCCGGATCACGCTGATCGGCTGAGAGACGGGTGATCGATCCACCCTCTTGGGGGGTGGCGGAACCGCGCCCGGGGCGGGAGCCTCACCTCGATGCGATCATTGATCGGTGACCCTGGCGAGGCACGAGCTCACGCCTACGGAATTGACTCGCGTGCTTACGGCCGAGCGCGGTAGTCGCCCTTTTCTGGCGTTTCGTAACGCTGAGGCCGGCCTCGACTTGGTCGAGCTTGACGGCGACCGCGTCGTCATCGGGCGTGATGCCGGGAACGACCTGGTTCTGCCATGGGATGTCGAGGTTTCCAGGGTCCACGCGATGCTCGAACGGCTCGCAGGCTCCTGGACGGTGGTTGATGACGATCTCTCGCGCAACGGCACCTTCGTCAACGGCCAGCGGGTGCGTGGCCGGCGGCGCCTGAACGACCGCGACATCCTGCGGGTCGGCGTGACCGAGCTGATCTATCGCAACCCTCTCGCCGACGCGGGCGAGACCGTTCGCGGCTCCGGAAATGCGGAGATCGGCCGGGGTAACCCCGAGCCAGAAGCGCGTGCTCGTCGACTGTGCCGACCGCTCCTCGACACCGAGGCCCCGGCGCAACGCCGCCCTCCAACTCCGAGCTCGCCGAGTCGGCTGGGGATCTCAACCGAGGCCGTGCGCAGTCACCTAAAGACGCTGTTCAGGCTCTTCGAGGTTCCGGACCTGCCGCAGAACCGTAAGCGCGCCGAGCTTGCCCGGCGAGCGCTGGGCGCCGGGGTCGCGGCCCCGCGATCTGGGCTGACCGGTGATCCGACCGCTTACGCGGCCCTACGATCGGCCTCCGCGACCTCCGCCTACCCCCGCGCCGTTCGCGCACCGGAAGCCGCAGCCGTAGGCCGCTGACGGTGGTCTCGAACGCCGAGTTCGCCGGACGCGAATAAGGCGGGTCGCGCCCAGCAGCTGGAGCTCGATCGCGTGCCCCGGCGGGAACCTCCAGGCCGCTGGGTGCAGCTGCCAGTCCGCCCGGCGCCTGCGCGGACGGGCGGTAAAGGCCGCGGGCGACGAGTCGCTTCGAGCCGTCGGGAGCCCGGTCGAACAGGCGCGCAGCCAGCTCGGTCTCGGTCGGTGGAGCGCCCGAGATCGCGAGCTGGGCGCGGATCGTCGGCGCGCCGATCAGCGTGATCGCACGCCTCGCCGGCACCGCGAGCGAGTACGTCGCCGAGCCCGTCCGGGTCGCCGGGCCCGACGACCGCGCAGCCATCGCCCATGCCGGCTGACGGGGTCGAGCGCGGCGCCACCGGCCGCATCGATGCCGGTGGAGCTGACGGTTTGCGCGCTGGGAATCACGGATCCGGACAACGCCGCGTGCGAGGTCGGCGAAGCGTGGGCGCGTGAAAGCGGCGCCCTGCGGGCGCCTCGCGCGGGCAGGTCTGCGCGAACGCGGTGACGCCCATACGCGGGGGGTGGCCGCGGCCGCGCAGGTAATGGTCGAACCAGCGGTGGATCGACGCGCAGCAGCCGCTTGCGCTCCGCTGGCTCATTTGACGCGCGCTGATGGCCGAAGTCGCCGAGCAGGGTCGCGATCGGCAGGCCGGGATAGCGCTTCGCGGTGCGGTTGGCGTAGCGCAGAGTCTCGTCGGCGGGGAAGAGATCGTCGGTGAGCCCTGACGCGAGGTAAAGCGGCGGCGGGCGGTGGCTCGGCATCGCACGTAGTAGGCGGAGTGGTAAGCGCGCCAGCGTGTCGACGATCGCCTGTGCGGACGCGTCGTCGTAGGGCTCGCCCGCGCTGGTCCGCGTGACCCAGCCGGCGACGTCCGCATCCGGGTCGAGGCCGGTCGGGGCGAGGAAGCCCATCGGCCGGCCGGGGACGAACGGCTCGCCCGTGGGCTGGCCGGGGCCGGTGGCGAACTGCGCGGCGGCGAAGATCGCGTTGACGACCGAGGCCTTCTCGACGCCCACTGGGTCGGTGGCGACCGACCGCGGGGTGATGCCGGTCGACGAGACCCGGCCGTTCGGTGCGGCGGCGTTGACCAGGTCGGTCCACGGGATCACCGGCGCTGCGGCGGCGATCCGCAGCGGCGTGCCCCCCGGGCTGCGCCACGGAATCAGTGAGCCGTCGGGCAGCATCACCCGGTCGCGAAGCGCGGCCAGCATCAGCGACTGCCCGCCGCCGTAGCTGTCGCCCGTAACGCCGATCCGCCGGGGATCCGCGGTCCCGTCGTCGACGAGCCGGCCGATCAGCTCCTGGATGTCGCGCACCTCGTAGCGGACGTCGGCGAGGTGGATATAGCCGGTGGCGCATGCGGTGGGGTTCGCGAGGCGCGCATCGGGCGTTCCGCAGGAGCCCCACAGACCCGCGCGCCGTGAAGGTGAGCACCGCGTAGCCGTCGCGCGCCCAGGCGTAGGCGTTGTCGGTGTAGGCGGTTTCGTCGGGGTTGAGGTACTCGTACTTCGAGTTACCGAAGCCATGGATCTCAGCGACGAGCGGCAGCGGCCGGTCGGGCGCGTTGGCGGGGAGCACGACGGTGGTGTCGAGCGGAACGCCGTCCCAGGTCGCCACGAGACCCGAGCAGACCTCGACCCCCTGAGCCGGGCCGCAATCGGTGAGGCCGAGCGGGCCTCGTCGGCGCTTGCCGGCACAGCCGCCAAGCCGGCGAAGAAGAGCGCCGAGTGCCGCTATCGCTCGAATAGGCGAACGCATATGGGCAGTCTCGTCCCTGCGTCATCCGTCCGCGCCACTAAAGGCCCGCGCCTGGGCGCGCCGAAGACTAATCAGGTGGCGGGTGTCCCGGTCTACAAGGGCGATTTCGGCGAGGCCGAGGCGACTCGGCTGCTCTGGCGTGCCGGCTTCGGCCCGCGCCCTGGCGAGGCTGCCAAGCTCGCGCGCCATTACAAGCTCAAGGGAGCCGTTCACTCGCTGACGCGTCCGCGCGGGCCAGAGGTCCTCAAGGGGCCCGAGCCGGTCGACGACGACGGGCTGCCGATCGCCCCTTTCGATGCCTGGGGCCACGACCTCCTCTGGTGGCTCGACCGCATGGTCCGCACCAACCACCCGCTGATCGAGCGGATGGCGCTGATCTGGCACGACTGGTTCGCCACCGCCGACGTGAACTCGCAGCAACTCTCGGTCGAGCAGGCGCAGCTCTTCGAGCAGCAGGGCCTCGGCTCCTTCGCCGACCTGCTGCTCTCGGTGACCACGAACCCGGCGATGCTGATCTGGCTCTCGGGGATCGACAACGCCAAGCGCGCCCCGAACGAGAACTACGGCCGCGAGATGATGGAGCTGTTCACGCTCGGCGCCTCCGACGACTCGGGCTATCCGTACTCCGAGGACGACGTGCGCGAGCAGGCGCGGGCGCTGACGGGCTGGCGCGCCACCTGGGTCGACGACGTCGGGCCCGACGAACTTCCGCTTCGACCCCACGCGCCACGACACCGGCACGAAGACGATCTTCGGCCAGACCGGAGCCTTCGACTACAACGACTCGGTCCGCCTCTGCGTCACCCACGCCGCGCACAAGGGGTTCTTCATCGACAAGCTCTGGAGCTACTTCGTGCCCGACGCCGCCGCCGGCCAAGACCCGTGCGGCGCTGATGGACCTCTACGTCCAGAGCGGGTACGCGGTTCCGCTCGGTCGTCGAGGCGATCCTGATGCACCCCGACTTCTACGAGGGCCCGGCGATGGTCAAGCCGCCGATCGTCTACATCGCCGGCCTGCTGCGCGCTCGGCGCCGAGGGATCCAGACCGAGTGGGCCTGGATCGCCGAGCTTGCCGGCCAGCGCCTGTTCCGGCCGCCCAACGTCGCCGGCTGGGACGAGACGCGGTGGCTCGACACCTCGACGTTCCGCGGCCGCTGGATCGCCGCCAACGAGGTCGCCGGCTACGACACGATCGACGACGAGGCCGATTACCAGGTGGATGAGACCTCGAAGCTCGCCGTCAACCGCGCGCTGCGCTTCTGGGGCGACCCCGCGGTGAGCACGAGCACCCGCAAGGCGCTCGAGCGCTACGCCGACGCGGTCGCCAAAGCCGCCACCGCCGACTGGCAGCAGCAGACGTTCCGTGTCCTGCGCCAGAACGCGCTGCGGATGCTGATCGCCACCTCCCCCGAGATGCAGACGTGCTGAGGAGCGAAACGACGATGCCCTGCAACCACTGCGAAGAGTTCTCCCGCTCGCGTCTGCTGCGCCAGGCCGTCGCCACGGCGGGCAACGGCTTGCCGAAGATCGAGCAAGGCATGCCCGCCGCCCGCCGGCACCGGGCTCAACCGCCGCTCGTTCCTCTTGCGCTCGGGTGCGGCGATGCTCTCCGTCTACGGTGCCTCGAAGCTCGGCCTCGGCCAGCTCCAGGAGGGGATCGCGCAGGCGGCGGGCTCCACCGACCGCGTCCTCGTGTCGATCTTCCTCGAGGGTGGCTGCGACTCGCTGTCGGTGCTCGCGCCGACTGGCGATCCGAGTTACGCCACCCTGCGTCCGACCCTTGCGCTCGCCCAGGGCGCGGGAACCCCGTTCGGCGAGGACGACCGCCTCGTCTGGAGCCCGGCCGCGGCGGCATTCGACGCGCTTCATCAGGCGGGGAAGATGTCCGTGGCGCCGGCGATCGGCTACTCGAGCCCCGATCAGTCGCACTTCACCTCGCGTCACTACTGGGAGGTCGGAGGCCTGCAGCCCCACGAGGTCACCGGCTGGACCGGGCGCCTGCTCGACCGCATCGGCACGCCCGGACAACCCGCTTCAAGGCCTGTCGCTCGACGGCGCCCTCGCGCCGGCGCTGGCCAGTCACAGCGTCCCAGTCGCGGCGATCGACGGGCCGTCGTACGACCTCTGGGCGCGCGACGTCTGGGGCAAGCCGGAGGAGCTGATGTTCGGCACCGTCGCCGAGCTCGGCCGCAGCGCCGTCGCGAGCAAGGACACCGGGCGCAGTTCGGCGGGTGTCGCCGCGGCGCAGGCGATGGCGCTCAAGGCACAGCTCGACCCGTTCTCCGGGGATGAGATCGTCGCGCCCGTCGCCTATCCGCAGGGCCAGGACAACGGGTTCGGCGACAGCCTCTCGGCGCTCGCGGCCATGCTCGCCTCCGGCTTGCCGATCCGTTGCGCGGCGATCAGCGCACCGGGCTCGTTCGACACCCACGACAACCAGGCCGACTCGCTCGATGGTGACGTAAAGACAGTCGCCGACACGATCGCGTCCTTCCAGGCCGACCTCGAGGCGCGCGGTCTCGCCGACCGGGTGATCACCCTCGTCTGGTCGGAATTCGGCCGCCGCCCGGAGGAGAACTCGTCCGGTACCGACCACGGCGCCGGCGGGGCCGCCTACGTGATCGGCACGCAGGTCGCCGGGACGATGATCGGCGAGTTCCCCGGCCTCGCCCAGCTCGACGCCGACGACAATCTCCAGGCGACCTCCGACTTCCGCGGCCTCTACTGCTCGATCATCGAGCAGTGGTTCGGCGAAGACGCGGGCGCCGTTATCCCCGACGCCGCGTCGTTCGCCCGGCCGACGCTCATCGGATGAAGCTGAAGGCCGTCGCCGCATGCGCCGTCGCCGGCGCGATCGCCTGCACCTCGCTTGCGGGCGCCAAGCCCGCGCCCGAGCCGACGCCCGACCGCGTCGGCGTGCGCGGCTCGGAGTACGACCTCCTGCTCTCCAAGGGCAAGGTCAAGCCTGGCCGCGTGATCGTCCAGTTCGTCAACGCCGGCGAGGATCCGCACGACCTGCAGCTGCAGCGCCTCGGCCCCGGCGGCACCCAGGTCGGCCCGCAGCTCGGTGCCGGCATCGTCTCACCGGGCACGTACGAGAACCTCGACCTGCACTTGAAGAAGGGCTCGCGCTACGTACTCTGGTGCTCCCTACCGGAGCACCGCCAGCGCGGCATGGAGGCCACGCTCAAGGTCGGCAAGCACGGCTAGCTCAGGGCCGATCCGTTCACGCGACCGATCGGGATCGGTGGCCTGCCCGCTGACGGTGCTTAGTTCTTGAGGACGAGCACCGTCAGCGTGCCCTGAAGCTGCGGGGCCGCCGAACTGCTGACGTTGGCGGTCGTCGCTGCTGGGTCCGCACCGGCGGCCTTCGTCTCGAATGTGTGCGGGCCGGCGGCGAGCGAGTAGGTCCGTGCCGAACGACCAGTTGCCGAGCATCTGGGCGACGCCGGTGGTGTTGGCGGCCACGATTCTGCGCTGCGCCGGCGAGAGCGAGCCGTCCACGAACAGCGCGATGTCGACCGTCGTGAACGTCGTGCCCATGCCGGTGTTTTGGATGCCGCCGTCGGTGCTCACGTAGACGCGGGCGCCGGCGGGCACGTTCACGGTCTGGGTCAGCCCAGGAATCAACGTGTAATTCGTCGTCGGGGTGACTTGAAGCTGGCCCGTACCCAGAACGGTCGTCGCCGACTGGCCGGCCGTGCCGGCCGGCCCGGCCAGCCCGGCGGCGCCGTCCTGTCCGGTTGGACCGGCAGGCCCCGCTGGGCCGACTGGCCCTTGGGGAAGCGTGAGTGACGACTCGTTGATGTCGGCGCCGGTGAGCGCATCGTCCCGCACGTCGCGCGATCTGATCGCGTTGTTCTTGATCGCGCCTGAGCCGACCGAGTTATGCGCGACGCTCGCGGCGTAGCCGGTCCCGCCCAGTGCGACGAACAGGGCGACGAGCGCCAGCGCATGCTGGCGCATCCAGGCCACTGCGGTTAGCTCTCCCGCAGCTTGCGCAGTGCGTTGGCGGCCGCGGTCTTCGCGTTGAAGACGCCGGTGAAGGCGCGGTCGCCGAATGAGCCGGAGGCCGGTAGGACGCCGAGCTGCTGGGCGAGCTGAGCGCCGTTGACGTAGGCGTTGTTCTCGACGATCAGGCCGTCCTCGACGCGGACCATGTCGCAGCCCTCCATCTCGAGCTTGGCGCCAGTGGGCGCGAGGCCCTGGAAGCGGCCGGGGCCGAGAAACGTGCCCGTCAGACGCCAGCGGCAGGCGGCCTGCTGGCCGCTCGCGGCGAACTCGAGGATCTCGAACTTGTAGTCGGGGATGGCGTCGTAGAGGCCCTGAAAGTAGGCCCTGATCTCCTCGCGCGAGCGCAGCTCGGCCAGCCCGTGCAGACGGTCGATGCCGCCCTCCTTGAACAGCGCGACCGCCGCATCGAGGGCCTTCTGCTCGTGGGCGGCGAAGTAGGCCTTGCCCACCTGGGCGGTCGTCATGGGCTTTGGGGCGGAGGTGGTGTCGGCGGCTGCCATGTCCCCAATCTATCCAGCGAGGGCCGCTGCCAGCTCGCTGGGTTCCGTAACCGGGGCGCGGCAGGAGAACCGTTCACACACATAGGCCGCCGCCCGACCGTCAACAGCGCGACGCTCGAGCATCAGCTCTGGGCTGGTCGCGCCCTCGGTGCCGCCGGCGAGGACGACGTGCGGGCGCAGCTCGGCGCGGACGACGGCGGCCAGCTCGGCGAGCTCGCCCCCGCCCGCGGCCGAGACGAGCGCGACCTCTCGAATGACCGACTGGTCGAAGTCGATCGCGCGGAGCAGATGGGCGACCGCGGCTGGATGGCGCGCGGCGACGCGCGCGTAGAGGGCGATGACCGAACGCGCACGATCTCCATAGGCGGCCTCGCCGGTGAGCGCCTCCAACCGGAGCAGGCCATACGCCGCCGACGAGCTGCCGCTCGGGATCGGATGGTCGTCGAGGTCCTTGCGGCGGACGATCAGTTGCTCGTGGTCGTCGGAGGTGGTGAAGAAGCCGCCGCGTTCGTCGTCGGCGAAGCGCTCGATCATCCGGTCGGCGGTCTCGCGGGCGGCATCGAACCAGCGCTGTTCGAAGCTCGACTCATAGACGGTCAGGAGCGCTTCGACCAGAAAGGCGTGGTCCTCGAGATAGGCGTTCAGCTTCGCCTCGCCGCCCTTCCACGTCCGCAGCAGGTTGGCGTCGGCGTCGCGCATCTGGGTCCAGACGAACTCGGCGGCCGCGAGGGCTGCGTCGAGGTAGTCGTCACGCCCGAGGACCGCGCCGGCGTCGGCGAGGGCGGCGATCGCGAGCGCGTTCCACGAGAGCAGCCGCTTGTCGTCGAGGGCGGGCCAGACGCGCTGGGCGCGGACCTCGTAAAGGGCGCGCCTCGCCTCGTCGAGGTTCGGCGGGCGCTCGGCTTCGAAGCCGCGCGCGAGATGGAGGATGTTCGCGCCCTCGAAGTTGCCGGCATCGGTCGCGCCGTAGTAGTCGATGACGGCGTCGGCGCCGTCGCCGAGGACGGCGCGGATCTCATCGGTCGTCCACACGTAGAACTTGCCCTCGACGCCCTCGGAGTCGGCGTCGAGCGCCGAGTAGAAGCCGCCCTCGGGCCCGCGCATCTCGGCGAGCATCCAGTCGAGCGTGGTCTCCGTCACCCGCCGCCAGCGATCGTGGCCGAGCGCCTGGTAGCCGTGGAGGTAGGCGCGCGCCAGCAGGGCGTTGTCGTAGAGCATCTTCTCGAAGTGGGGTACGAGCCAGATCGGATCGACGGAGTAGCGGGCGAAGCCACCGCCGATCTGATCGTGGATGCCTCCCGCGGCCATGCGGTCGAGGGTGAGCTCGACGATGCCCGTCCCGCTGCGGGCGAGCAGGAACTCCAGCGCCGAGGCGGGCGGGAACTTCGGCGCGCCGCCGAACCCCCCGTTGCGCTGATCGGCGGTCTCGCGGAAGTGCCCGACAGCCGCGTCGAGGAGGCCGGGGGAGAGGGGCTCTGAATCCGGATCGACCAGCGCCGCATTGCCGAGCTGGCTGCGGATCCTCGCCGCCGCGTCGCGGATCTTTTCGCGCTGCGTTCCCCAGGACTCGACCACCGCCTCCATCACCATCGGAAAGCTCGGCATTCCCTGGCGCGGCTCGGGCGGGAAGTAGGTGCCGGTGTAGAACGGGACGCCCTCGGGATCGCAGAAGGCGGTCAGCGGCCAGCCGCCGTGACCCGTCATCGCCTGGACCGCCTCCATGTAGATCGCGTCGACGTCGGGCCGCTCCTCACGGTCGACCTTGATCGGCACGAAGTGCTCGTTCATGAACCGCGCGATGTCCTCGTTCTCGAACGACTCGCGCTCCATGACGTGGCACCAGTGACAGGACGAGTAGCCGATCGAGAGCAGGATCGGGCGATCGAGCTCCACCGCGCGCTTCAGCGCCTCGGAGCCCCACGGGTACCAGTCCACCGGGTTGTCCTTGTGCTGCAGGAGGTAGGGGCTGGTTTCAGCTGCGAGCCTGTTGGGCATCCGCTTTTGAGGCTACCCAGGGGAAGAGGAGCGAACATGCCCGGCACCTATACGAAGATGAAGCTCACCGAGGTCGAGGACTCCGCGCCGAAGTTCGGATTCGAGGAGGTCCAGGAGGCGCGCTTCGCGACCAAGGACCTCGATGCCGAGGAGACGGGTGTCAGTCACCTCCGCGTCAAGGCGGGCAAGCGCCAGGGTTTCGCTCACAAGCACGACGAGGCCGAGGAGGTCTACGTGGTGGTCGCCGGCTCCGGCCGGGTCAAGCTCGACGACGAGATCGTCGAGCTGGAGGAACTCGACGCGATCCGCGTCGCACCGGGCGTGATCCGTCAGTTCGAGGGTGGGCCCGACGGGATCGGCCTGATTGCCGTCGGGCCGCGCCACGACGGTGACGGCGAGATCTTCCCGGGCTGGTGGGCCGACGACTGATCAACAGTGGGCGCGCAGCGCCGCGAGCAGCAGGATCGAGGAGGCCGCGTAGTCCAGCGCGGGCTCGGACGTGACGTAGTCACGGCGCTTGTCCTCGTAGGTGGCGAAGCGGCTGTCGAAGGGGCTCGACGGGTGGAAGCCCTGCCCGCGGACCTGCGAGAGCGGTGCCGGCCCGCCGACGACCGCGCCCTTCGGCAGGCCCTTGCCGAAGACCGATGCCCAGTGATGTGGATGCCTCGGCGCCTTCGGCCCATACCCGACGACGAAGCTGCGGCCGAACGGGTTGCGCCCGAGCATGTAGTCGCGAGCGCCGGCGGCGACCGCACAGCCGTCGCTGGATCCGGAGAGTGCGGCCAGCGCTCCGCTCGCGCCGTTCTGTGCCGTCGTGCCCCAGTTGAAGAAGCCCGGCATGCCGAACGCGTTGGACCCGGCCTGGTCGGAGACGATCTCGCCATCGGAGCGCAGCAGCTCGCAGCTGCGGTCGAGGGCCTCGCCAGGCGCGAGCGCCGCTAGACCGAGTGCGCCGCACGCGTCGGCCGCGCCGAGCTGGGCAAAGCTGTCGACGGCGCCGATCGTCCCGTCGGCGCGCGACTGGCGGCTGGCGATGTAGCGGCTGAAGTCGTCGAGGTAGGCCTGCTCGCCGGTCGCTCGGTACAGCTCGAGCGCGCCGGTGGCCATCGAGTCCTCCCAGTGGGTGGCGCGGTAGAAGTTCGCCGCGTAGTCGGGATAGCCGGCCTTCACCAGCGACGGCGCCGGGGCCGCTGAGAGCGCTCCGGCCGCGTACCACTCGCGCGCGGCCTGCAGCTCGGCAGGGTCCCCCGTGCGCTGGAAGGCCATCGCGAGCGCAGCCGCGGACTTGCCGCCGAGGTCGCCGCCGATCTGGCCGGGGCGGAAGGTGTAGGCGAAGCGCGTGGCGATGCCCGGCAGCTGGGAGCGATCGTCCTTGGCGGGGTCGCGGAACCCGGTGTCGTGGTCGCGCTCGTCGCCGACCTGCGCGACGAAGACGTCCGCGAAGGGGTGTGCCGCGAGCAGCCAGCGGACGCCGACGTCGGCCTCGCCCTCGAGCGCCGCCGCGTTCTCCGGGTCGAGCCGTGCCGACGCCTCGAGCAGCGACGTGGCAAACGCGGTCGTCTGGGTGAAGTGGATCATGTCGCCGGCGTCCATCCAACCGCCGGTGATGTCGATGTGCTCGTCGGGATGCGTCGGCGCCGACGGGTGGATGATCGCGTCGTTTAGGTGCGACGGCGCGTGGATCGGCGAGCGCTCATTGCCGTCGCGGTTCGCCTCGAAGAAGCCGAGGATCGCGCCGATCGCGCCGTCGGAGCCGGCGGCGGTCACCTTCCAGGGCTTGGACCGCAGCTTGCCGACGGCGAGCCGGTAGGCGCCGGGGGTCGTCACGGCCGTGAAGTCGGCCGCGTACGCATGCCGCCAGGGGGCGGGTTTGCCGCTCGCCTTGGTGAGCCGTCCCCTCAGGACGGTCGCGCCGCTCGCGTCGACGACCGAGAACGCCCGGCCGTCGAGGTTGCGGAGGAACCGACGATCGCCACCTTGCTTTCGTCGACCGAGCTCGGTCCGCCGACCCGGATGACGTCAGGGGGACGCGCAGCTGCAGCCGGCGCTGCGACCAGCGCGAGGGTGACCGCGACTAGGCCTAGCCGCCTGATCCGCGCAGCTCCCTCGCCATTTCACCCAGGGCGGCGACGGCCTCGCCGACGCCCGCCCCGGTCTGCTGCATGTAGAGCTTGGCCGCCTTGCGCTCCTCGCCCGACTCGAGCAACAGCCGGACCTCGTCGGATACGGGCGGCGCCCTGTCGGCCTCGCTCGCCCAGTCGGTCGCGCCAGTCTGCTCGAACAGCACCCGCACCTGGCGCTCGAGCTCGACGACGCGGGCGCGCAGCTCCTCGAGGTCCTCGCTCACCCGGTCAGTATGCCCGGGGGAACGCGGCGATTCGCTCGATCCAGGCGCCCAGTCGCGGACGGTCGCCGAGTGGCTGATTGCGCTCGAGGATGTCGTGGAACGGCTCGGTGTCGGCGGGGTCGCGCCCGGCCGCGTACTTGAGAAAGGGGTAGGCGGCGAAGTCGGCGGCGGTGAGCTGGCCGGCGACCAGGTAGTCGCCTCCGCCGAGCAACCCTTCAAAGACGTCGAGGCGGGCCTCCATCTCGGCGCCGAGGCTCTCGACGAGGGCCATGTCGGGCGCGTCCTTCTCCAGCTCCGCCTCGATCGCGTTCGGCGCCGCCTTGTAGACGTGCTCGAACCAGCCGATGAACACATCGACCCCGGCCCGGCAGGCGGGGTCCTGCGGGAACAGGGGCGGGTCGGGCGTGCGCCGGTCGAGGTGGCGCATGATCGCGACCGAGTCGTGGATCACCGCACCGGCGTCCTCGATGACCGGGACGAGTCCCTGGCCGCTGATCGCTTCGACCGGCTTTCGGTTCGAGTACTCGATCAGGATCGACTGCGCCTCGATGTCCTTGTACGCGAGCGCGAGGCCGACGCGTTCGCAGTTGGTCGACCAGTCCGCCCGGTAGAGCCTGACCGACGGCCCACCCGCCATCTGGATGGCCTACGCGCCGGTGAGATCGCGCGCGAAGGCCTCGAGCGCGTCCGCGAACACCTGCAGGTCCTCCTCGGAATGGGCGACGGAGATCGTCCACTCCTCCTCGACTCCGGGCGTCATGAAGACGCCGTGGTTCATGTGGTAGAGCCACGCCAGCGTCGAGAGCTCGCCATCCACCTTCGTGAGGTAGTCGCGGTACTCGCGCAGCGGCTCGGGCGAGAACACGACGCAGCCCTTGGCGCCGATCCCCTGCGTGTAGCAGGGCAGGCCGTACTGCTCGATGATCTCGTCGCAGCGGCCGAGCAGCCAGTCGTTGGCCGACTCGAGCTTGGTGTAGGCGTCGGGTGTCAGGACCTTGGTCAGGGCTGCCTCGGCGGCGGCCATCACCAGCGGGTTGCCGTTGAAGGTCCCGTACTGCACGACGGTGTCGTCGGCGATCGCCTGGCCGAGCTCGGCGGTCATCCCGATCGCGCCGCCGGGGTAGCCGCCGCAGGTCGCCTTCGCCAGCGTGACGACGTCCGGCTTGACGCCGAAGCGCTCGGTCGCGCCGCCGCGGGCGATCGTCGCGCCGGTCTTGACCTCGTCGAAGATCAGGACGACGCCGTGCTCCGAGCACAGCTCACGCACCCGCTCGAGGTAGCCGTCGACCGGCGGGATGATGTTGATGTTCATCATCGCCGGCTCCATGATCAGCCCGGCGACCTTGCCGTCGAGCTTGTTCAGGACGCTCGCGAGCGCGTCGGCGTCGTTGAACGGGACCGCGCGGGTGAGCTCGGTCAGCGCCAGCGGATAGCCCGCGCCATACGGAACGGAGCGCGGGTCGTCGCGCTCGCCGAGCGCCTCGAGTGGCGGGTAGACGCTCACCATCACCGAGTCGTGGTGGCCGTGGTAGGAGCCCTCGATCTTGAGGATCACGTCGCGGCCCGTGGTGCCACGCGCAAGGTGGACGGCGTCCATCGTCGACTCGGTGCCGGAGTTCGTGAAGCGCCACTGCGGTAGACCCCAGCGGTCGGCCAGCTCCTCGGCGACGGCGATCGAGCCGTCGGTCGGCGCTGCAAAGTGGGTGCCGAGGTCGATCCGGGCCTTGACCGCGTCGCCGATCGTCGGGTTCGCGTGCCCGACGGCCATGACGCCGAAGCCGTTGTGGAAGTCGACGTACTCGCGCCCGTCGACGTCCCAGACGCGGGCGCCCTCCCCGCGCTCGAGGTAGACGGGCCACGGCTTGTTGGTCTGGAAGGAGGAGGGGACGCCGTTCGGCATCACCTTGACGCCGCGCTCGTAGCGCTCCTTGGACTGGGGCGTCTGGTCGGCGAGCTTCTTCATCTCGCGCTCCGTGAGCTCGGCGAGGCGCTCGCGGTCGATGTCGGCGGTCTGGCTGGGTGTCTCGAGGCTCATACCGGCAGCGTAGAGCCCGCGATCAAACCGCTTCGTCCAAGTCACCGGGAGGGGATTGGACGAGCAGGCGCTGCCAGATGCGGCCGAGCGTCTCGACCTCGTCGGCCTCGAGCTGCGAGAGGAAGATCCGGCGCACCGCCGCCAGGTGGTCGGGGCGGGCGGCCGTGACGAGCTCGCGCCCCGTTGCGGTCAGCTGCGCGTTGTAGCCACGGCCGTCGTCGCTGCAGCGCTCGCGCTCGATCAGGCCCTTGCTCACCAGCCGGTCGGCGAGGCGGGTGATGCCGCTGCGGCTCAGGAGCAGGCGCTGGGCCAGCTCGCTCATCCGCATCCTCCCGGCGGGAGCGTCGGCGAGGTTCATCAGCACCTCGTAGGAAGTGAGGCCGAGGCCGTAATCGCGCTCGAGCTCCGCGTCGAGCTGGGCGGTGAGGCGACTGTGGGCGGCGAGCATGCCCTTCCAGGCCGAGAGCTCGTCGCGATCGAGCTTGGAGGATGCTTGTTGCATCCACACGAGGGTAACAACTGCTTGCTGAGTCAACTATCTGATATAGTTGAGCGCGCAATTACTTTCCAAGGCCCCATGGCCTGACGGGACGGAGGAGCGATGAAGCTCGAGGGCATCCACCACATCACCGCGATCACGGGCGAGGCGCAGCGCAACGTCGACTTCTACGCCGGCACGCTCGGGCTGCGGATGGTCAAGAAGACCGTCAACCAGGACGAGCCGAGCGTCTACCACCTCTTCTACGCGGACGAGCAGGGCGACGCCGGCTCGGACATCACCTTCTTCGAGTTCCCCGGCGCCGCGCCAGGTCGTGCCGGCGACGGCATGGTCCACCGCGTCATCTGGCGCGTCGCCTCCGAGGCCGCGATCGACTTCTGGGCCGAGCGGCTTGCCGCCGCCGGCGTGAAGACCTCGCGCGAGGACGGCTCGCTGCGCTTCTCCGATCCCGAGGGCCTCGACCACGAGCTCGTCGTCGCCGACGTCTCCGACCAGCCCCTGATCGCCGACCACCCGGAGATCCCGGGCGAGCTCGCGCTGCAGGGCTTTCACGCCGCCCGCGCCTACTCGTCGAATCCCGACGCGAGCGCCGGCCTGCTGCGCACGCTCGAGTTCGAGCAGGGGGAGGATGGGACCTGGGAGGCGCGCGGTGACAGCCGCGGCGGCCAGTGGTTCTACGACGAACCGCCGGCTGAGCGCGGAATTCCCGGTGCTGGCACGGTCCACCACATCGCCTGGGCCTCCGAGATGGACGACCACCTCGGCTGGCGCGAGAAGGCGATCGCGGGTGGCGCGCGGCCGACGCCCGTCATCGACCGGTTCTGGTTTCGCTCGATCTACTTCCGCGAGCCAAGCGGAGTGCTGTTCGAGATCGCGACGCTCGGCCCCGGCTTCGGAGTCGACGAGGATCCCGAGCACCTGGGCGAGTCGCTGATCCTGCCGCCGTTCCTCGAGGACAAGCGCGAGCAGATCGAGGCGGTGCTTACGCCGGTCGTCAACCCGCGGACCGCGCAGCGCGCGACGCATGGCTAACGATCTGGTCCACCTCATCCGCGAGCCGGCGGGTGAGCCCGACGGAGCCCTGGTCCTCAATCACGGCCGGGGCTCCGACGAGCACGACCTCTACCCGTTGTTGGACGAGCTCGATCCACAGCGGCGCCTGCTCGGGATCACCACCGGTGCGCCGCTGACGAACATTCCACCCGGTGGGCGCCACTGGTACCGCGTGCCGCGCGTCGGTTATCCCGACCCCGAGACGTTCGCCTACAGCTACGGGCTGCTGACCGGGTTCCTCGATGGCCTGCTCGCCGAGCGCGGGATCGGCTGGGACCGCACGGCGATCGGCGGCTTCTCGATGGGCGCGGTGATGTCGTACTCGGTCGCGCTCGGGCCGGCCCGGCCAACGCCGGCCGCGCTGCTCGCCTTCAGCGGCTTCATCCCGACCGTCGAGGGGTGGGAGCCGGAGCTCGAGAGCCGCGGCGGTCTGGGCGTCCTGATCCATCACGGCCGCAACGACCCCGTGATCTCTGTTGAGTTCGCGCGCTTGGCGAAGCGGACCCTCGAGACCGGGGGGCTCAGCGTTGGCTACCTCGAGAGCGACGCCGGCCACTGGCTCCCGCCGGAGGTCCTGCCGCCGGCCGCGGCGCTCGTGGACGCGACGATCCCGGCGCGATCCGCGCCCGCGTAGGCCTCTCGAGCGGCACTCGCCCTGACGCCTGCCGTGTCAGGGCAGGTAGGGGGGTTGGCCGACGGCTGAAGTGTTGACCACACCCTGGTGTCGTCAAGTGCGCAGTTGATGGGGCTATAGGCCCGCGAAGTGCGCAGGCGCTGGGTCGCGAGCCGCCCCGCGCCCGAACCTGATCCCCTCACTGCCTTGACGCGCCCGGCCTTAGGACAGGTGTCTCGGCGCAAGCCCGAGAAGCCCGTGAACCCGCCTGGTTAGTCTCAGTAGATCGCGAACCTGTACCTGATCGAAGACAGGGCTCCGCGACGGGAGCCTGAGGGAGTGTCGGCCTTTGACGTGCCGATCGATAGCGAGGTCTCCGATGAGGAGGCGCTCGACGCCTACTCGCGCGCGGTCGCCGGTGTCGCCGAGCGGCTCGCACCTTCGGTGGCCAGCCTGCGGGTGCAGCGGCGCACGCGCCGTGGGCGCGTCCAGGCCGGCGCCGGCAGCGGGGTCGTCCTCACCCATGACGGGTTCCTGCTGACCTCCGCGCACGTCGTCGGCTCCAGCGAGGGCGGGAGCGCCCGCTTCACCGACGGGCGTGAGATGCGCTTCACGGTCGCCGGCACCGACCCACTCTCCGACCTCGCCGTCGTCCGCGCCGACGGCGACGCGCTCAGCCCGGCGGACCTCGGCGACGCCGAGCGCCTGCGCGTCGGGCAGCTGGTCGTCGCGATTGGCAACCCGCACGGGTTCGAGGGGTCGGTAACGGCCGGCGTCATCTCGGCGCTCGGCCGAGCCCTGCCCGCCGGCCCGCGCGTTATCGACAACGTGATCCAGACCGACGCCGCGCTCAACCCGGGTAACTCGGGCGGCGCGCTCGCCGACGGGCGCGGCCGTGTGATCGGCGTCAACACCGCCGTCGCGGGCGTTGGCCTCGGACTCGCGGTACCGATCAGCGCGACCACTCAGCGAATCATCGCGGCGCTCATCTCCGACGGCCGCGTCCGCCGCGCCTACCTCGGGATCGCGGGCGGTCCCGCCCCGCTGCCACCGAAGGCTCGCGTCGCCGCGGGCGTCAGCCGCGGCGTCGAGGTTGTTGAGGTCGTCGCGGAGAGCCCCGCCGCGCGCTCAGGGGTGCGCCCTGGCGACGTCATCTTCGAGGTCAACGGCTCTCCGGTGGAGGGCGCCGCCGACCTGCAGCGCCTGATGGTGGCCGAGCTGATCGGCACCGATACACCGCTGCGCCTGGTGCGCGACGGCGTCGTGCGCGACGTCGCCGTCACGCCGGCCGAACTCGACCTCTAACCGCTGGGATCTTCAGGTCCCGCTCGGTGCTGCGACCTGCACCTCGGGCGCAGTTACCCCGGCCGGCCCTCGTGCTGCGAACGGCAGCCGCGACGGGATCGCCAGTGCGGTGAGGAACGCGGCGGCGACGCCCGCCGCCGAGATGGCGAAAGCGAGGGTGAAGCCCGACTCCGCCGGCGCCCCGCTCGACGCGATGACGTGGCCGGCCACCACCGAGGCGGTGATCTGGCCGCCGAGCGAACCGCCGATCGTGCGCATGATCGTGTTCATCGCGGTCGCGACTGACGTCTTCGTGCGGTCGACCGCCTCGACGATCAGGTTCGCCATCGCCGCGAAGGCCAGCCCGATCCCGACCCCCATCAGCGTGGTCGCGACGTAGATCTCCCACCGCTCGGAATGGGCGGCGGCGAGGAAGACGAAGGAGACGGTGCAGACCGCGGTGCCGAGCAGGAGCGGCAGCTTCGAGCCGCGCCGGGTTCCGAGCATCCCCGAGATCGGGCCGGCGAACAGCATCACGAGTGCGGAGGGAAGGAGGAAGACGCCGGCCTCGGTGACAGACGCATTGAAGCCGAACCCCGACACCGCCGGGTCGATCTGGACAAACCGCGGGACCAGGATGAACGAGCCGAACATGCCAAAGCCGACGAGCAGGCCGGTGAGATTCGTCGTCCAGACGCCGCGCTCGGCCATCATCCGCATGTCGACCAGGGGTTGCGGCGCGCGCCGCTCCCAGAGGACCCAGGCCGCCAGGACGGCGAGGGCCAGGCCGAACAGGCCGATCACCCGGCCGTCGCCCCAGCCCCATGTCGCGCCCTCGCTCACCCCGACGAGCAGCGCGGCGAGGCCGACCGAGAGGCCCGCGGCGCCAACCCAGTCGATCTTCGCGGGCGACTTGATCGGCGACTCGGGGACGAACAGGTACGTGGCGACCATCGCGATGACGACGAAGACGAGGGCGAGCCAGAAGATCCACTCGTAGGCGAGGTGGTCGACGATCAACCCGCTGAGCACGAGGCCCGCGCCACCACCGATCCCGAACGTGGCGCTGATCAGGCCGATGCCGGTGGCCACGCGCTCGGTCGGGAACTCGTCGCGGATGATCCCGAAGGCGAGCGGGAAGACTGCGCCGCCGACGCCCTGGATCGCGCGCCCGGCGATCAGCAGCCCGATGGTGTGGGAGAGCGCGCACACGAGCGAGCCCACGGCAAAGGCGGCGAGCGTGGTGAGCAGCAGCCGCTCCTTGCCGAACATGTCGCCGAGGCGCCCGACGATCGGAGTGGCCACCGACGCGGTCAGCAGGTAGGCGGTGAGGACGTAGGTGACCGTCGTCGTCGAGGTCCCCAGCTTGTGCTGGATCTCGGGCAGGGCGGGGGCGACCATCGTCTGCGAGAGCGCGTACGCGAGCGCGCTCAGGACGAGGACGGCGAGCGTGAGGTTGTAGTGCTGGCGTACCGGCCCACCCACGTGTAGATCGGATCCCTGCATGCCCACCTGACGCGAAAGTAGCACCGTTGATATCCGCCGCGTGTGCGAACATACGTTCGTGAGATGGGAGAACCTCGAGAAGGGAGCGCGCACGCAGGGTTTGCTCCCCGGGATGGGCGAGTCCACCGTTCGCACGTTCGACGCCCCGGAGGCCCTTGGCATTCGCTTTCACGAGATCGAGGCGCGGTCCGGGATCAACGCCGTTCCCAAGCGCTCGCAGATGCCCTTCCGCTGGACGATCAATCCGTACAGGGGATGCACTCACGCTTGCGTCTACTGCTTTGCCCGCCCGACCCACACCTACCTGGACCTGAACGCTCGCGAGGACTTCGAGCGCGAGATCGTCGTCAAGGTCAACATCCCCGAGCTCGTTCGCGCGGAGCTGGGCAGGCCATCGTGGAAGCGCGAACACGTCGCGCTCGGAACCAACACCGATCCGTATCAGTGGGTCGAGCGCCGTTACGGGCTTATGCGCGGGATCTGGGAGGCGATGCGCGACTACGCCAACCCGTGTTCGATCCTGACGAAGTCGCCGCTGCTGCTTCGGGACGTCGACCTCATGAAGGAGCTGTGCGAGCGCACCGAGTTCGTCGCGAACCTGTCGATCCCGACGCTCGAGGAGAAGGCGTGGCGGCAGACCGAGCCGCACACTCCGCACCCGCGCAAGCGGATCGAGGCGGTCGCCGAGCTCGCCCGCGCAGGGATCCCGGTCGGGGTCCTGATGGCTCCGCTGATTCCGGGCGTGAACGACGCCCCGGGCCAGGTCGAGGAGCTCGCCGCCGCGTGCGGCGAGGCGGGCGCGGAGAGCATCGCCGGCATCGGTCTGCACCTGCGCGGGGAGGTGCGCGACATCTGGTTTGACTGGCTGCGCCAGTACCGGCCCGACCTGCTCCCGCGCTACGAGAATCTCTACCGCCGCGGCGCCTACATGCCCGGCGAGGAGCGCGAGAAGCTTTCGCGCCGCGCGCGGGGCTACGCGCGCCGGCCGTTGCGCCGGCTTTCCGTGAGGCGCGGTGAGGACAACGATCCCGCGCGACGGACGACGCAGCGGGCAGCGAAGGCTCCCACTCAGAGCCGGCTGTTCTGATGGCGCGGTTCCGCGGAACCGCGATTAGTTCTCGGCGCGGGTCCTGTCTACAGTCACGAAACCGATGAGTGACCCTGCCACGAAACAGAGCGCGATCGCCCTCGAGGGGGTGGTGAAGACGTTCGGGTCGATCACCGCGGTCGACGGCCTCGACCTCGACGTCCCTGCCGGGATCTGCCTCGGCCTGCTCGGGCCGAACGGCGCGGGCAAGTCGACCACGATGCGCATCCTCACGGGACAGGCGATCGCAGATTCCGGTCGGATCCGGGTCCTCGATTACGAGCTGCCCGCGGAGGCCAAGGTGGCACGGGCCGAGATGGGCGTCGTGCCGCAGCTCGACAACCTCGACGTCGACGTCACCGTCGAGGAGAACCTGGCCGTCTTCGCGCGTCTGTACCGGGTACCCGACGTCGGCGCGGCTGTTGATCGCGCGCTTGGGCTCGCCCACCTGACCGATCGCCGCAAGGACGCGGTCGACGAGCTCTCCGGCGGCATGCGCCGGCGGCTGCTGCTCGCCCGCGGCCTCGTGCACGAGCCGCGCCTGGTCCTGCTCGACGAGCCGACCGTCGGCCTCGACCCGCAGATCCGTACGCAGATGTGGACGCTGATCGACGGCCTGCGCTCGCGCGGGGCGACGATCCTGATGTCGACGCACTACATCGAGGAGGCCGAGCGCCTCGCCGACGAGGTCGCGGTGATGGCCCACGGCAAGGTCGTTGCTCGCGGCAAGCCTTCGGATCTGATCATCGAATACGCGGGGCGGGAGACGGCGGAGGTCTACGGGCCGCCCGACCGCCTTGCCGAAGCGCGCGCACTCGCGGAGTCCGAGGGGCTGCCGGTGCGCCCCGCGGGTCCGGCAATCGCGATCGTGGGCTCGGAGCGCTCGGTCAACGGTGCCGTCCCGGACGACGCGGTGCGGCGCGCCGCCTCGCTCGAGGACGTCTTCGTGTTGCTGACCGGGGAGGAGGCGGAGTGAGCTCTCCGGCTGGTGCCAAGCGCCTCGAGCCCGCGGCGATCGCCGGCGTGATGAGCCGCGAGGTCGCCAACTTCCGCACGTTCTGGAAGGCGACGACGTTCTCGAGCCTGCTCGAGCCGACGATCTACCTGCTCGCCTTCGGCCTCGGGCTCGGTTCGACGATCGTCGGCGGCGTCACCATCGACGGCGAGCACCTCGACTACGTCGAGTTCGTCGCCACGGGGATGGTCGCCACCGCGGTGATCTTCTCGAGCGCGCTGCCGGCCATGTTCGGCACCTTCGTCAAGCATCGCTTCCAGCGCACCTACGACGCCATCCTCGCGGCGCCCGTCGACGTCGAGGAGCTCGTCACCGCGGAGGCGCTGTGGATTGCCCTGCGAGCCGGCGTCTACGGCTGCTTTCCGCTGTTCGTCGGATTCGCCTTCGGACTCGACCCGACCTGGGGCATGCTCCTCGTCCCGCTCTTTTCCTTCGTCACTGCGCTCGGCTTCGCGAGCTTCGGCATCGCGGTGGCGGGAACGGTCGCGAAGATCGACCAGTTCAACTACGTCACGACGGTCGTGATCACGCCGTTGTTCCTCGTCGCCGGGACGTTCTTTCCGATCGACCAGCTACCCGAGGGGTTTCAGGTCGCGGCGCAGTTCAACCCGCTCTACCAGCTGGTCGAGCTGGTTCGCGGGGCCGCGTTCGGCTTCGAGACGGTCGACATCCTGCGGATCGCAGCGCTGCTGGCGTTTTCGTTCGCGATGTGGCGGCTCGCTGTCCGCCAGATGACGCGGCGACTCGTCGACTAAACGCGGCGGTTTGTAGCCGGGGGCCTCGGGTAGGCAGTTGCAGAGGCAATGTCTCGCCTTGGCGAGACTACGAGAGGAGAGTGCTATGGAAGCTGGTGCCGTCCCTCCCCGGGGTCCGGCAGCTGACGTCCGAGCTGGCTCAAGCGCGGAGGTAGAGCCGACCGGCGGCAGAAGCGCTGGCTGGATTCCCGCCGATCCAGGCCCGTTGGGGCTGGCGGGGTTCGCCATGACCACGTTCGTCCTCAGCATGTTCAACGCCAAGCTCGTCAGTAGCGGTGGCGAGCCGGTCGTGCTGGGACTGGCGTTCGCGTATGGCGGGCTGGCTCAGCTGCTTGCTGGGATGTGGGAGTTCCGCACCGGGAACACGTTCGGGGCCGTCGCGTTCAGTTCGTACGGCGCGTTCTGGATCTCGTTCTTCATCCTGGTGACGTTCTTTGCTCCGACAATCCCCGCAGCGGATGCCGGTCACGCGATCGGTCTATACCTGTGGGCGTGGGGCATTTTCACCACCTACATGTTCATCGCGTCACTACGGACGACCGGGGCCGTTGCCTTGGTGTTCTTCCTGCTGGCGGTCACGTTCGTTCTACTCGGGATCGGCAACTCCGGCGGGAACGAGGACATCGTCAAGATCGGCGGCTACGTTGGTTTGGCAACCGCGGTGGCTGCGTGGTACGCATCCTTTGCGGCTGTCATCAACTCGACGTTCGGCCGAACGGTGGCACCGGTAATGCCGCTGAAGCGCTGACCGCCAAGTAAGCAAGAAAAAACTCGACGACGAGGAGAAGAGATGTCGACCGAGACTTCACCGCAGGACCTCGAATCACAGCTCGCGGATCTGCTCGACGTTGAGACGTTCGAGCCCCCCGACGACTTCCGCGAAAGGGCGCTAGTCACGGACATGTCGCTTCATGAGGAGGCGGCGTCCGACCCGGCGGCCTGGTGGCGGAAGATCGCCGGGGAGCTCGATTGGTTCACCGAGCCCACGCAGGGTCTCGATGACGCCAAGGCGCCGTTCTACAAGTGGTTCGAGGACGGCAAGATCAACGCTTCGCACAACTGCCTCGACCGCCACATCGAGGCCGGGATCGGCGACCGCGTTGCCTTCCATTGGCACGGGGAGGAGGGTGAGGAGAGGGACATCACCTACGCCGACCTCCACCGCGACGTCCAGAAGCTCGCGAACGCGCTGAAGGATCGGGGCGTCGGCCCCGGAGACGTCGTCGGTATCTACCTGCCAATGATCCCCGAGGTCGCCGTGGCGATGCTCGCGTGCGCGCGCATCGGCGCTCCGCATAACGTCGTCTTCGGCGGCTTCTCGCCGGAGGCCGTCAAGGAGCGGATGCAGTTCTCCGACGCGAAGGCGCTGATCACCGTCGACCAGGCTCGCCGCAAGGGCAAGAGCGCCGACATCAAGCCGGCGGTCGACGAGTTCCTCGACGACGTGCCCTCCATCGAGACCGTCGTCGTCGTGCGCAACACCGGCGCTGACGTCGACATGAAGGACGGGCGCGACGTCTATTTCGACGAGGCGATCGAAGCAGCCGACGACGAGTGCCCCGCGGCGGAGCTCGACGCCGAGCAGCCGCTGTACATCCTCTACTCATCGGGCTCGACCGCCAAGCCGAAAGGGATCCTTCACACCACCGCCGGCTACCTGACATGGGTGCAGTGGACGCACAAGCACGTCTTCGATCTCAAGCCGGAGGAGGACGTCTTCTGGTGCTCGGCCGACGTCGGCTGGGTCACCGGCCACTCCTACATCGTCTACGGGCCGCTGCTCAACGGCGCGACCTCCGTGATGTACGAGGGCGCCCCCGACTATCCCGACAAGGACATCTGGTGGAAGCTCTGCGATCGCTACGGCGTGACGATCTTCTACACCGCTCCAACGGCGATCCGCGCCTGCATCAAGTGGGGCGCGGAGTACCCGGAGCGCCACGACCTCTCGAAGCTCCGCCTCCTCGGCACGGTGGGCGAGCCGATCAACCCGAAGGCATGGCTCTGGTACTGGAAGGTCATCGGCGGCGGGAATTGCCCGATCGTCGACACCTGGTGGCAGACCGAGACCGGCGCGATCATGATCACGACGCTGCCAGGCGCGCAGTACGCGAAGCCGGGGTCCGCCGGTACGCCGCTGCCCGGAATCGAGGCCGCGGTCGTCGACGAGCAGGGGGAGCGCGTCCAGGGCGAGCAGGGCCTGCTCTCGTTGCAGGAGCCGTGGCCGTCGATGCTGCGCACGCTCTACCGCGACGACGACCGCTATGTCGAGACGTACTTCTCGAAGTTCGGTAAGGACACCTATTTCGTCGGCGACGCCTCGCGTGAGGACGACGACGGCTACTTCTGGGTCATCGGCCGCGTCGACGACGTCGTCAACGTCTCCGGCCACCGCCTTTCGACCGCTGAGGTCGAGTCGGCGGTCGTCGCCAACCCGAAGGTCGCCGAATGCGCAGTCATCGGGCAGGCCGACGAGGACACAGGGCAGTCGATCTGCGCCTTCGTCACGCTCGAGGGCGACCTCGAGGGCAGCGACGAGCTGATCGCCGACATCAACGAGACGGTCGCCAGGCGAATCGGCAAGTTCGCGCGCCCGAAGCGCATCGTCTGGGCCGACGACCTCCCGAAGACTCGCTCCGGAAAGATCATGCGCCGTCTGCTCCGCGACATCGCGGAGGGCCGCGAGCTCGGCGACGTCACGACCCTCAAGGACCCCGACGTGGTCAAGCAACTCGACGAGGTCGTCCAGAAGCGCGTGAAGGCGGGCGAGGAGGAATAGGGGTCAGACCCCTTCATCTGCGCTTAACGTGCCCGCGCGTAATTCGGCACGCTTGATCTTGCCGCTCGCCGTCTTCGGCAGCTCGTCGGCGAAGTCGATGATGCGCGGATATTTGTAGGGCGCCGTCGTCGATTTGACGTGTTCCTGGAGTTCGCGCGCGAGTTCCTCGGTGCCGACTCCGTCACGAAGTACGACGATCGCGCGGACCACGGAACCGCGCTCGGGGTCAGGCGCGGCGACCGCGGCCGCCTCCGCGACGGCCGGGTGGGTAAGCAGTGCCGACTCCACCTCGAACGGGCCGATCCGATAGCCGGCCGACGAGATCAGGTCGTCGTCGCGCCCCTCGTACCAGAGGTACCCGTCGGAGTCCTCGCGAACGACGTCGCCTGTCGACCACCACTCGCCATCGAAGGGGTCTGACCCCAGGTAGCGGCTGAAGAAGGTCGGGCATGAGGCGACGCGGACCTCGAGCGTGTCGTCGGAGATGCGCAGGTCGAACCCCGGCAGCGCCTTGCCCATCGAGCCGTCGCGGACCGGCTCGCCGACGAGGTTGCCGGTGAGCTGCCCGGTCTCGGTCTGGCCGTAGCCGTCGGAGATCTCAAGGCCGAGCCCATCGCGGAAAGCGCTGATGACCTCCGGGTTCAGAGCCTCACCGGCGGAGACGAGGCGGCGCAGCGACGCCACCGGGCGCAGCTCGGTTCGGCGGGCGAGCACGCGGTACTCCGTCGGCGCCTGGCAGAGGACGTTGACGCCCTCGCGAGCGGCCAGGGCGAGGCGCTCGGATGGCTCGAACCGACCGTCGACGAGCATTGCGGCGGCGCCGCAGAGCCATGGCGCGAGGAAAACGTTGCGTGCCGACTTCGACCACCCGGTCGCGGTGGTGCACCACACGAGGTCGTTTCTACGGGCGCCCAGCCAGCGCTCGGCTTGGGTTTGGTTGCCCGGCAGGTAGCGCTGCGCGTGCAGAGCGGCCCGAGGCTCGCCGGTTGTGCCGGAGGTGAACACGATCAGCGCGGGGTCCTCGGGGCCCAGGTCGGCGACTGCGGCCGGGGTCTCCTGCGGGTTGTCCTCGTCGAGCGCGTATGCCACATCGTCGAGCGTCATGTAGTCGACACCGTCCGGCAGCTCGCCGAGCAGGGCCTCGTCGCCGACACAGAGCTTCGGCGTCGTGACGTTGCGGCGAAGCTCGAGATCGCCGCGGCGAAGCTGGGTGTTGCACGGAAGCGCGACGGCGCCCATGCGCCAGCACGCGAGCATGCTCAGCACCCACTCGAGGCGGTTGCCGACCAGAGTCATCACGACGTCTCCGCGCTCGACGCCACGTGCCGCGAAGGCGCCCGACAGCCCGGCCGACATCGCGATCAGCTCGCCGAAATGCCAGATGCGGCGCTCGCCGTCGGCGGAGATCGTGAGCAGGGCCGGTTTCGACGACGGGAAGCTCTCGAGGAGGTCGGAGGTCAGGTTCACCGGTTCGACAGTGTGCCGAGGTGCGTGGGTGTGAGCCGGTTCACCCCTTGGGTGCCTAGTTCTCAAGGCCGATCGAATCGATCCTCGTGAGGTCAGTTCAACCCGACCTCACAGGAGGCACATCATGTTCAAGCGCACCTACGCAAATGTCATGTCGACCCTCGCGGTCTTCCTCGTCGTCGCCGGCGGTTCGGCTTTCGCGGCGAGCACGATCACGGCCGACAGCATCAACTCGAAGTCCGTCAAGGACAACTCGCTGAAGAGCAAGGACCTCAAGGACGGCAAGGCCGTCGCGGGTCTCGACGTCATCGACGCATCACTCACGGGTGATGACGTCGCCGACAACTCGCTCAAGGGCGACGACATCGACGAGTCCACGCTCGGGCAGGTCCCGGACGCGGCGAAGCTCAACGGCAAGGACGCGACGTCCTTCCTCGCGAGCTCCGTCTACAAGGCCGAGTCGGCCGTCGGGCCCGGCACGCAGCTCGGTGACGGCACGTTCGTCATGGACGAGTCATGCAACCCCGGCGACGTCCTCCTCTCGGGCGGTCCGGCGAACGTCAACGCGACGAGCGACATGGTCGAGAGCTTCCCGACCCCGGGCACAACGAACGCCTGGACAGCGCGTCTCGACAAGAACGCACAGGCCGACAACTTCAGCGTTGTCGTCCTCTGCATCGATCAGACCCCGTAGCCAGGGTCCAGGGAGCGTGCGCGGCGGTGGCTAGGTGTTGCCGCCGCGCACGACCTTGACCGTCTGCATCATCCCGGCGTCCTCGTGGCCGAGGATGTGACAGTGGAAGACGAACTCGCCGGTGAAGTCCAGGAACGGGTTTCGGATGACCACCTTGCCGCCGTGCTTGGGGATGATCACCACGTCCTGCAGGCCATGAGCGTCGTAGGGCTTGCCGTTGACGCTCATCACCTGGAAGTCGTTGACGTGGATGTGGAAGGGGTGGTCCTCGCTCGAGTGGTTGACCAGGGTCCACTGCTCAACGGTGCCGAGCTGGGCACGGACGTTGACCACGTTCGGATCGAAGGTCTCGCCGTTGATCTCCGCCTTGAAACCGCCGCCCTTGGTGTCGAGGGTGAAGACGAAGCGCCGCTTCTTCGCGATCGGCGCATCAGAGAGGTCGCCGGCGGTCGTGTTCATGCTGGTGGGCAGATCCGTCGTCGGCTGCGCGGGCGGTCCGGTGACCTCGACGCTCGCGAGCGTGCTCTTGGGCAGCCGCTGGAAGCCCTCGTCGAACTTGCGCGTGATCAGGTTGTAGGTGCCGGGCTCGCCACCCTGGACGAGGACGTCGAAGCGCTTGCCGGGCGGCAGCACCAGGTGGTCTTGCTGGACGACGTCCCAGCGCGGATCGCCGTCCTCGCCGAGGACCGTGAACGTGTGGCCCTCGAGCTCGATGTCGTAGAAGAGGTCGGCGCCGACGTTGGCGATCCGCCACAGCTGGGTCTCGCCCGAGCCCATTGACATCGTCGGGCGCAGCTGCGCGTCGACAAGCCGCGTCGTCGGCCCCGCCGGGTCGATCTTGGCCGAGTTCATGATCACCGAGCCGCCCTTGGTCTCGAGATCGCGGATCGCGAGCTGGCGCTCGGTGATGCCCTGAAGCTCCGGCGGCAGCCTGTCCTCGAGCCCGTCGACGATCAGCAGACCGGACATGCCGCCCATCACCTGCTCCTCGGTGGAGCCGTGCATGTGGACGTGGTACCAGTAGGTCCCGGGCTCGTGATCGAGCGGGATGTGGATCGTCGAGTGCGATTTCGTGCCCGGGCGGAACATCCGGAAGACGTTGTCGCCCTTGCCCTTAGGCGAGACGTGCATCCCATGAAAGTGAATGTTGGTCATCTCGCTGGTGCGGTTGTCGACGATGGTCCGAAGCGTGTCGCCGGGCGACACATGCATCGTCGGCCCGACCAGCGTGTTGCCGAATGGCTGGGCGAGGATTGGTGCGCCGGAAACGTCGATCACGTGGCGCCGAGCCGTCAGGTCGACGGAGAGGATTCCGTTCGCGGCTGGATAGAGCTGCTGGGGCTCGACGAGCGCCTGGCCCGCAACCGGCTTCCAGTCCGCTGGCGTGTCGGCCCTTTCGGCGGTCTTCGCCGCCCCGCCGGCGCCAATCGCGCAGATCAGCATGGCGGCGGCCGTTCCCCTCATGTCAACCCGTATCGGCGCAGTCCGCGGGCAGCTGAAGGCTCTGCGTCAGCGAGCCCGCTCCGCGTCCAGCGGTGACGTTCATGTTCACCGTCGCGCCGCGGCAGGTCTTGATCGCGAAGTCGAGGACCTCGAGCTGGCGCTGGCTGAGCGGGAACTTCACCACCGCCCTCTTGCGGTGGAACTTCGCCCTCTGCGTGCGCAGGTTGAACGGGAAGTCCGACGGATAGCCCTCGACGACGAAGTGGTTGGTGACCTTGGCGGAAGAGCCGCGATCGGTGTCGATGCGCACCGTGATCTCCTTGCGGCGAAGCACCCCCTGCTCGGTGCCAGTCAGCACGGTCAACTTCGGGTGTGGCTTCGGCGGCTTGTGCGGCTTCGCGACGACGCCGGTCGCGCCGAGCGCGAGCGCAAGCGCGGTGACGCCCGCAGCGATCAGCGCCGCAGGTCGGTGCCGTCGTAGAGCTTGTGGACGACGACCGTCCCGGGTGGGGCAGCTTCCAGGCATAGCTCGCAAAGTACGCACTCGTCGAGGTTCTCGCGCACGATTTCTGTCTTACCCCCAGCGTCTCGGAAGATATCCACGGGGCAGACCTCCTCGAGCTTGCGGGCGATCTCGGGGTCGGTAGCGGCCTCGCCGGTGACCTCGACCTCGATGAACGTGCCGTCGGCGTCAGCCATCCAACTTCTCCTTGACGACGTCCGGGATCTCATGGATGCGCTCGACAACCGGGATGCCGGCCTCCTCGAGACGCGCGATCTTCTCGGTGGCGGAGTCCTCCTTGCCCTCGACGATCGTGCCGGCGTGGCCAAAGCTCATGCCCTGCATCTCCTCGTCGTCCATGAACTTGCCCGCCATGAAGGCGACGATCGGCAGGCGCGAGTTGTTGGCCTCGCGCCAGTCGACCAGCTCGGCCTCCATGCGGCCACCGGGCTCGGTGTAGATGACGATCGCCTCGGTCTGCTCGTCGGCCTCGAAGAGTGGCATCAGCTCGGCGTAGGTGGAGCCGATGATCGCGTCGCCGCCGATCGAGACGGCGGTCGAGACGCCGAGGCCGGCGGCGGTGAGCGAGGAGGAGATCTCGGTCGTCATGCCACCCGAGCGCGACATGACACCGATGCGGCCGGGCTCATACGCCTTGCGCGCATCCTTCGCGGGCCCGCCGATGCCGCCCATCTTGGCGACGCCGGGCGCGATGACGCCGAGGCAGTTGGGGCCGATGATCCGCGCTCCGCGCTCGTTGGCGAGTTCGACCATCTCGGCGACGTCACGGCGCGGAATGCGCTCGGTGACGATGACGATCAGCTTGATCCCGTTCTCGATCGCCTCGAAGACGGCGTCCTTGGTGAAGGCGGGGGGCACCGTGGCAACGGCGCCGTCGGGCGCCTTGCCGTGGTGTGCAACCGCCTGCTCGACGGTGTCGAACACCGGCACGCCATGGACCTCGCGGCCCTTGCGGCCAGGGGTGACCCCGCCGACGATCTTCGAGCCGTAGTCGAGGCACTCACGGGTGAGGTTCACGGCCTCGCGCCCGGTGATGCCCTGGACGATGAACGTGAAGTCCTCGTGCAGCAGGATGCTCATTGGATCTTCGCGACGGCCTCGCCGGCCGCCTCCCACATCGAGGTGCTGCGATCGCGGAACTCGATCCCGTACTTGGAGAGGATCTTCGCGCCCTCCTCCTCCCAGGCACCGGGAATCCGGAACACGGCGATCGTCTCAGCGGGGTCCTTGCCGAGCTCGAGGCAGGCCTTGATCACCCCGCGGGCGACGATGTCGACCCGGGTGTTGGAGACGATCGACATCATCACCGCGATCTTCTCGACGCCGTCCTTCTTCAGGACCTCCATCGCCAGGCCCTTCGACTTGGCAACCGAGGGATTGCCGCCGATCTCTGCGTAGTTGGCCGGCTTGCCGCCCTGGCTGCGAACGGCGTCGGTCAGCGTGAGCGAACCGCCGCCGGCGCCGATGACGAGGCCGAGGTTGCCCGTAAAGCCGTGGTCCTTGCCCTGGATAACACCGCGGTGGTCGGCGGCGTCGATCGCCTTGACATTGCGCTCGAAGTCGGATGGCTCGTACAGCTCGCGCGGCTCGGAGAGGTCGACGCCGATCTCGGTGAGCATCGCCTTGTGGCGGCCGACCGCCTCGTCCTCCATCTCCATGTGTGCGTCGAGGGCGACGAAGGAGCCGTCCTCGAGGCGGGCGAGCGGGTTGATCTCGGCGAGGGTCATGTCGTAATCGCGCTGCAGGCGGGCGAGCTTGGCGAGCACCGGCGTCGCGCGGTTGAGCTCGGAGCCGGTCATCCCGCAGCGAGCGACGGTCTCCTTGGCCTGGAAGTCCGAGATGGGGTGGAGGTTGGAGAGGTGGCCGCGACCGACGTGGTCGGGATGTTCTTCGGCGACCTGCTCGATGTCGATTCCGCCCATGTCCGAGAAGAGCATCATCGGCCGCTTCGCACGGCCGTCCCAGAGGACGGCGGCGTAGTACTCGTGCGCGACCTCGGCCTTGGGATCGACCAGGACGCCGACCGGCATGTGGCCACCGATCTCGAGCTCGAGGATCGCCGCCGCGTGTTCCGCGGCCTCGTCGGGCGTGTCGGCGAACTTGACGCCGCCGGCCTTCATCCGCCCACCGGTGAGCACCTGCGACTTGACGACCGTCGCGCCGCCGATGTCCTCGGCGGCCTTGCGTGCCTCGTCGGCGGTCTTGCAGAAGCCGTACTTCGTGACGGGTATGCCGGCCCGTTCGACGATCCGGCGTGATTCGTACTCGTAGAAGCGCATCTTGCGGCGCGGGAGACTAGCGAGCCCTCGCGCGAATAGGGTCCGGTCCGTGGATGCGCGCAGTACCGACGTGGTGGTCATCGGCGCCGGCCTGGCGGGCCTGGCCGCCGCTCGGGAGCTCCGCAAGCGCGGCCGCGAGGTGATCGTGCTGGAGGCCCGCGACCGCGTCGGCGGCCGGACCCTGAACGAGCCGATCGGCGACGGGAAGGTCGTCGAGATCGGCGCCCAGTGGGTCGGGCCGACACAGGATCGGGTCCTGGCGATGATCGGCGAGCTCGGCCTGGAGACCTTTCCCACCTACGCCGAGGGCCGCAACATCTTCGAGCGCAACGGGCGAACGAGCACCTACAAGGGCACGATTCCGCGAGCGAACCCCTTCGGCCTGGCCCAGGTGGGGATCGCGATGAGCCGCCTCAACCGGATGGCGGCGAAGGTGGATCCGGCCTCGCCATGGACAGCACCCGACGCCGCGGAGTGGGACTCGCAGACCTTCGCCACCTGGATGCGCCGCCATGTCCACACGAAGTCGGCTCGCGACATCCTGCGCCTGGCGATCATCGGCGTCTGGGCCGCCGAGCCAGAGGACGTCTCGCTGCTTCACGTTCTCTTCTACATCCGCTCGGCAGGGACGCTCGAGATCCTGATCGACACCGAGGGCGGCGCTCAGCAGGACCGCATCGTCGGCGGCTCGCAGCTGATCTCGCTGCGGATGGCCGAGGAGCTGGGGGAGGGGGTGCTCGAGCTCTCGAGCCCCGTCCGTCGCATCGAGCACGGGCCCGACGGGGTCGGGGTGGGCTCGGACCGCCTCGCGGTCACCGCGCGGCGGGCGATCGTCGCGGTGCCGCCGGCGCTCGCCGGGCGAATCTCCTACGGGCCGCCGCTGCCGGCGCGCCGCGATGGGCTCTCGCAGCGAATGGCCCAGGGGAGCGTCGTCAAGTGCATGGCCGTGTATGAGCGCCCGTTCTGGCGCGAGCGCGGGCTCTCCGGCGCGGTGACCAGCGTCAGCGGCCCCGTCTCGGTCGGCTTCGACAACTCGCCGCCCGATGGCACGCCCGGGGTGTTGCTCGGCTTTCTCGAGGGGCGCGCCGCGCGCGACGCGGCCGACCTCCCGCAGCCCGAGCGCCGCCAGCTCGTCGCCGAGTGCTTCGGCCGCCTCTTCGGGCCCGAGGCCGCGGATCCGATCGGCTACGTCGACCGCGCCTGGGGCGCCGACGAGTGGTCGCGCGGCTGTTACGGGGGCTTTCTCACGCCCGGCGCGTGGACCGACTACGGGCGCGCGATTCGCGCGCCGATCGGCCCGATTCACTGGGCCGGGGCCGAGACGGCGCTCGTCTGGAACGGCTATATGGACGGCGCGATCGGCTCTGGGCAGGAGGCCGCAGCCGCGGTCGACGCCGCCCTTTGATTGCCCGGATTGTCACTTAAATCGGTAGTAAGTAACTACGCCCCGCGCCGCCGGGTAGGTAACAATGCATTCCCTGCCCCAAAGCGGACCAGCGCCTCGGAGGAGGCGCCAATTGACCATTTAAGGAGTTGAAGCGCAGTTGAGCGAGAGCACGGCCCCGACCAAGACCCTCACCGACAACCCAAAGCTGATCAGCTGGGTTGAGCAGATCGCCGAGCTGACCCAGCCGGAGTCGATCCACTGGTGCGACGGATCTGCCGAGGAGTACGACCGCCTCTGCCAGGAGCTCGTCGACGCGGGGACTTTCGAGAAGCTCTCCGACGCAAAGCGCCCCAACTCCTACCTCTCGCGCTCAGACCCGGGCGACGTCGCTCGCGTCGAGGACCGCACCTTCATCTGCACCGAGCGTGAGGAGGACGCGGGCCCGACCAACAACTGGAACGACCCGGCCGACATGCGCGACCGCATGAATGGCTTCTTCGAGGGTGCGATGCAGGGCCGGACCATGTACGTGGTGCCGTTCTCGATGGGCCCGCTCGGCTCGCCGATCTCGCATATCGGCGTCCAGCTCACCGACTCCCCCTACGTGGCGGTGTCGATGCGGATCATGACCCGGATGGGCGCGGGCGCTCTGGACGCGATGGGCACCGATGGCGACTTCGTCCCGTGTGTCCACTCCGTCGGGATGCCGCTGGAGGAGGGCCAGGACGACGTGCCGTGGCCGTGCAACCCGGACAACAAGTACATCGTCCATTACCCCGAGAGCCGCGAGATCTGGAGCTACGGATCGGGCTACGGCGGTAACGCGCTGCTCGGCAAGAAGTGCTTCGCCCTGCGGATCGCGTCGGCGATGGCCCGTGACGAGGGGTGGATGGCCGAGCACATGCTCATCCTCAAGCTGACCTCGCCCGAGGGCGAGGTCAAGTACGTCACCGGTGCGTTCCCCTCGGCGTGCGGCAAGACCAACCTCGCGATGCTCGTGCCGACCCTCGAGGGCTGGACCGTCGAGACGATCGGCGACGACATCGCCTGGATGAAGTTCGACGGCGACGGTCGCCTCCGCGCAGTAAACCCCGAGTACGGGTTCTTCGGGGTGGCGCCGAACACCAGCCACAAGACCAACCCGAACGCGATGGACACGATCGAGCGGAACACGATCTTCACCAACTGCGCGCTCACCGACGATGGCGACATCTGGTGGGAGGGGATGACAGGCGAGGCGCCCGAGCATGCGATCGACTGGAAGGGCAACGACTGGACGCCGGAGTCGACCGACCCCGCCGCCCACCCCAACGCCCGCTTCACGACGCCCGCCGGCCAGTGCCCGTCGATCGCGCCCGAGTGGGAGGACCCGGCCGGCGTGCCGATCGACGCGTTCCTCTTCGGCGGTCGCCGCGCGACGGTCCAGCCGCTCGTCAGCGAGTCACTCGACTGGGATCACGGTGTCTTCCTCGGCGCGACGATGTCGTCGGAGACGACGGCGGCGCAGGCCGGCGAGGTGGGCAAGCTGCGATTCGACCCGATGGCGATGCTGCCCTTCCTGGGCTACAACATGGCCGACTACTTCCAGCACTGGGTCGACGTCGCCAGCGCGCACCCGGACGCGATGCCGCGGATCTTCGTCGTCAACTGGTTCCGCAAGGACGCCGACGGCAAGTTCCTCTGGCCCGGCTACGGCGAGAACAGCCGCGTGCTCGAGTGGGTCTTCCGCCGTTGCAACGGCGAGGGGGAGACCGTGGAGACCCCGATCGGCCTGGTGCCGGCCGATGGCGAGCTCGACCTGAGCGGGCTCGAGATCTCCGACGAGGCGATGCACGAGCTGCTCACCGTCGACGAGGAGAAGGTCAAGGCTCAGCTGCCGCAGGTCGAGCAGTTCCTCGATCAGTTCGGCGACAAGCTCCCAGCGACCATCACCGAGCAGCTCGAAGCGCTCAAGCAGCGCCTGGGCTAGCCACCGGTCATGGCACGCTGACGAGCGCGGGTTCGCCTACGCTCTGGGTGGGCTAACCCGCGCGCGTCAGCCGGAGGAGGTCCGCGGCGAGCCGATCCGCGTCGAAGCGCATCTGCTCTCGCGTGATGCGGACTGGCTTCCACCCCGCAACGGTCAGGGCGCGGTCGCGCTCCCGGTCGTCCTGGAAGGCAAGTGCGCGCGCGTGCGCATCGCGCCCGTCAAGCTCGGCGATGAGCCGGGCATCACGCCAGACGAAGCGCCGACCTTCCGGGGAATACCCGGCGTAGGCCACACAGGAGGTGGGTTAACCCGCGCGCGTCGGACACGTCCGTGAGGCTCGCGCGCCTCAGTGCGCGAGTGGTGCGCAGAGTGTGCCTTTAGGCGGCTGCTCTCGCTGCGTCAGGCCGAGTAGCGCTCCAGCCCGGCGCGGATCTTCGCCGGGATCGATGCGGTTGCCCCCCGATCGCTGTCGACGTACACGTGTCGCAGCGTGCCTTCGGCCGCAGCCTCGCCCCCTCGTTCGATCGCGAGCTCGGACGTCATCGAGGTATTGCCGAGCTGGACCGACCGGAGGACCAGATCGATCTCGTCGTCGAAGCCGAGCGAGCTGAGGTAGCGGACGTTGGCCTCGGCAACGACCATGTCGACGCCGTCGTCGACCATCGCGGTGTAGCCGCCGAGGTCGCGCCACAGCTCGGTCATGCAGAGGTCGAAGTACGCGAGGTAGTTCGCGTTGAAGACGTGGCCCTGCGGGTCGCACTCGTTGAAGCGGACGCGGATGCGGTGTCGAAACTCGGCCACCCCGCTAGAGCTCGTACGCCTCCGCGAGCTCCGGGTCCTTCTTCGCCAGCATCTCGGCGAGCTCGACCATCACCTTGCACTGCTTCCAGGTCGCATCGTCCTGCATCTTGCCGTCGATCATGTGGACTCCGCGGCCATCGGGGATCGCCTCGATCACCTTCTTGGCGAACTTGACCTCGTCGGGATCGGGGGAGAAGACCTTTTTCGCGATCTCGATCTGAACGGGGTGCAGCGACCAGGCGCCGACGCAGCCGAGCAGGAAGGCGGCCCGGAACTGCGTCTCGCAGCCCTCGACGTCCTTGATGTCGCCGTAAGGGCCGTAGAACGGGAGGATCCCCGCCGACGTGCAGGCGTCGACCATGCGGGCGATCGAGTAGTGCCACGGGTCCTGCTGGGCGGTGGCGCGCGGGGCGTCGGGGTTGTCGGGATCGGGGTCCTCGATCACGCGGTAGCCCGGGTGGCCGCCGCCGACGCGGGTCGTCTTCATCCGCCGCGACGCGGCGAGGTCGGCGGGGCCGAAGCTCATCCCCTGCATGCGCGGGCTGGCGCAGGCGATCTCCTCGAGGTTGACCACGCCCTGCGCCGTCTCGAGGATCGCGTGGACTCCGATCGGGCGCGAGACCTTCGCCTTGGCCTCGAGCTGGGCGAGGAGGCGATCGACGTAGTGGATGTCCCAGGCGCCCTCGACCTTCGGGACCATGATCACGTCGAGCTTGTCGCCGATCTCGGTGACGAGCGTCGTGATGTCGTCGAGCACCCAGGGACTCGCGAGATCGTTGACGCGCGACCACAGGGCCGTGTCGCCGAAGTCGGTCTCCTTCGCGACCTTAACCAGGCCCTCGCGCGCCGCGACCTTGTTGTCGACGGAGACGGCGTCCTCGAGGTTGCCGAGCAGGATGTCGGCCTGCTTGGCCATGTCCGGCACCTTCGCCGCCATCTTCTCGTTCGAGGCGTCGAAGAAGTGGATCATCCGCGACGGCCCGAAGGGGACCTCGGTGAGCGGATCGGGGGCGCCGATCGCAAGCGGCTTGAAGAAGTCACGGGGGTTGCGCAAGTTCGTCTCCTGAGTCGGATTGAGTCGGGGCAGAACGCTAGCGTGAGGCCTGCGATGAGTGCCCCAGGCGTTGAGATCAGAACTGCCCGCGAAGAAGAGCTCGATGCTCTTCCGCCCCTTTACGACTGGCTGTTCGCGCCGCCCGGTGCCGAGCCCGACGACTGGGATCCGCGTCGAGCCGTCGTGGCGCTGCGCCATGCGATCGAGTCGCACGATGCCTGCGTGCTGGTCGCCGACGACGGTGGCAACCTCGTTGGGATCTGCACCGTCTATCAGGACCTTCACTCGGTCCGTTACGGCTACCGGGCGTGGGTGGAAGACCTGGCCGTCGACCCGCAACGGCGCTCGGAGGGGATCGGCAAGGCCCTACTTGACGGCGCCAAGGCGTGGGCCCGTGAGCGCGGCGCCACGCATCTCGAGCTGGACTCGGCGCTGGCGCGCACCGACGCCCACCGCTTCTACGAGCGCGAGGGCTCGGAGTACAAGTCCTTCAGCTTCGGCTGGCGGCTTTAGGCGTCGGAGGGGGTGGCTCGTTCACCCTCTTGGGGGGTAGACCTCCGAATGGTGCAGGGGGATCCTCGCTCGCGTGTCACGAAGGATCTCCGCAGCGGCCAGCGTTGTGTTGCTCGCCATCTTCTGCCCATCCGCCAGGGCGGGCGACGGAAGCTTTCCGGACTCTCAGAGTTCGACGGTCTCGACGGGAGGCGTTGGGTCGGGTGCCGTGCAGGTTGGGGACTTCAATAACGACGGCCGCGAGGACCTCGCCGTCTTGAACTCCTCCAGTCGCACCATCGCCGTGCGACTCGGCGACGGAGCCGGCGGCTTTTCGAACGGTCCGGGCGGATCAACGTTCGGTACGGGCGCATCCCCGGGGGGCCTTGCTCTTGCCGACTTCGACCGGGATGGCAACGAGGACCTCGCCACAGCGAATTTCAGTTCAAGCAATGTCACGATCCGGCTGGGGGACGGGTCCGGAGGGTTCTCGACGCAGGCGTCCGGGTCACCTGTGCTCGTCGGAGGTAGTCCGATTTCCCTCGTCGTCGGGTTCTTCAACGGCGATCAGAATGCCGATCTGGCGGTCGTAAACCGCGGCAACGCCAACATCAGCCAGTTGTTCGGCAACGGTTCCGGTGGCTTCACTCTCGGCCCGTCGCTTGGCACGGGCGTCAGTCCGGCAGAAGCCGTCGTTGGCGACTTCAACGGCGACACAAAGGACGACATCGCGGTCACGAACACGGACTCGGACAGCCTCACGATCGCCCTCGGCAACGGAACCGGCGGGTACGCCGCGGCGCCGGGCTCACCGGTCAACATCGGCTCCAAGCCGAGCCCGATCGCCGTCGGAGACTTCAACTCCGACGGCAACGAGGACCTCGCTGTGGGGAACATGGGCACGAATACAGCGGGCTCGAACACACTGGTCGTCCGCCTGGGAAACGGCACCGGTGAGTTCGCGACCCAGGCGCCGGGCTCACCGTACCCGGCCATCACCCGTCCGGTCTCGATTGCCGTCGGCGACTTCAACTCGGATGAGATCCAGGACCTAGCGGTCACAAACTTCGACGCGCAGAGCGTGACCGTCAGGCTCGGCAACGCGGCGGGAGGGTTTGCCGCCGAGGCTCCCGGCTCGCCGTTCGCGGCCGGGGAGAACCCAGCCGACGTCGGTGTCGGGGACTTCAATTTCGACGGCAACCAGGATCTCGCGGTTCCGAACACCTCTTCCAACGACCTGACGTTGAGACTCGGTGGGGGCACGCCGGCCGACAGCGGCAACCTCCTCTCAAACGGGGGAGCCGAGGCCGCCCCGGGGACCTCCGCGGGCCGCCGGTTCGAGGCCGTGCCTCCCGTCCCAGCCTGGACGACGACTGGCGGCTTCACCCATCACCGGTACAGCATCGGCGGAGCGGCATATCCGGACCGCACGCTCTCCGCCCGTTACGGAGGTCAGGAAGCGTTCTTTACGAGCGGCCTCAGCACAACCTCCAGCACCGCCTCGCAGGTCGTGGACGTCTCGAGCTCGTCCGCTTCGATCGACGCGGGGCTCGCGACCGCGCGGCTCTCTGGCCGCCTGGGTGGGTTTCGCAACGCGGACGATGCCATTCAGGTGACGGCGACCTTCGCCGGGGCGGACGGGGCCGCGATCGGCGCCCCTATTCAGATCGGCCCGGTAACAGCCGCGGCTCGCCACAACCGCACGACCCTGTTGCCACGGGTCACGGCCGCTCCAGTCCCGGCCGGCACCCGCTCGATCTCGGTGGTGCTGGCAGCCAGCGCAGGTCAGGACGCTTTCCTCGACGCGGCCTACGCGGACCGCATCGGCCTCTTCCTGAACGCCCCCGCGCCACCTGGCGGCAACCCGCCGCCCGGAGGCGGCAGCGACACGACGCCTCCTCAGACGACGATCACCAAGGAGCCCAAGGCGAAGAGTTCAAAGGCGAAGGCGAAGTACCGGTTTACGAGCTCTGAGCCGAACTCGACCTTCGCCTGCAAGCTCGACAGCGCCCCGTTCAAGCCGTGCGACGCGGGCAAGCGCAAGTACAGGCACCTCGACTTCGGCAAGCACAAGTTCAAGGTCGTCGCCACCGACGCGGCGGGCAACGCCGACCCGACGCCCGCCAAGGACAAGTTCAAGCGGAAGTAGTCGTAGGCGGGTCGTACGTCCGGCTTCGGCTGGCGCCGTTGATTGACATCGTCGCTCGCGCCTGAGAGGCTCGCGCACTGTGCAGGGACGGCGGGATCCGCAGCGAGCCGGACGATGCGCCATCGCGGCGTTCGTTGCGATCGCGTTCGTCTTGGCCCTGGCGCCCGCCGCTGCCAGCGCAGGAAAGCCCGTCTACCGCGATCCGCTGAACTACCACGGGATCAAGAAGGCGCCGAAGACCGATCCGCCGCCACTGCCGCCCGAGACGGTGCTCTCGGACACAGGTCAGAACCCCGATGTCCTCGTCGACGAAGCCGGAACCGCGCACATAGTCTGGAACGAGGACCGCGGCGACGACGCGGACGCCGAGATTTACTGCCGGCTTCCGCGCGGCGCCACCGCCTGTGAGACGACCACGACGCTGACCTGGGACAAGACTTACGAGGCGGGCGACGGGCCGCAGTACAACACCGACCAGGATGGCCCGCGAATCGTCCGAGTTGGCGACCAACTCGTGGTCCTCTCCTATCGCTATCCGACCAATAGCGACAAGCCCGACGGCGGCTCGAGCGAGACCGAGATCGCCTGGAGCTCCAGCGATGGCGGCAGCACCTGGTCGCAAGCGCTGATCGTTGGCAAGCTCAGTCTCGGCCAGGTCGCTGTGCTCGGAGCCGAGGGCCAGACACCGTCGATCGTCAACCTCGGGAACGACCCGTTCTGCGGCACCTGCGTGAGCGCGATCAAATCCGGGCAGTATTCGGGCGCGACAGGGGTTCTCAACACCAACGGCGACTCGAACTACAACGCGACCCTCGTCCGCGACGGAGACGCTCTGGTCGGCGCCTTTAGCGACCTCGCTCCGAGCATCTACATTCGCCGCTTCAACGGCGGGTCGGTGACCGATCCGTCGAGCTGGTCGGTAACGGGCCCGATCCCGGGCGACGAGCCTGATCTTTCGTCCGGTCCCGGCGGGCTATTCATGCTGAGCCGGACCGGCTACTTCGGCAAGTTCCAGGTGACCTCGCTGGCAAGCCAGGCCGACAATGGCGTCGCCGTCGGTGATACCAAGACGATCTCGCCCGACGACGGCGCCCATTACGCGCGACTCGCCGAGGATCCGTCCGGCCGGCTGTTCGCTGCCTGGCAACAGGAGGACACCGGCGTCGTCCTGAAGACGTCGACATCCGGCGTCGGCGGCTTCGGCACTGCGCAAACCCTCATCGACGGCAACAGCAACGGCCAGCTCGAGCTCGACGCAACCAACGATGGCGGCGGCTTCGCGGTCTTCAATCACACCGGCCAACTCACCGATCCCGGCCAGATCGTCGCGGTGGGGTTCGGGCGCAGCGCACCGACCGAACAAGTCGGCCTGGGTGGCCTTCCCGGCGGTGGGGGCGATGTCGAGGGCAACAGCGTCGGCTTTGGGGCGTTCCGGATCGAGTCGCCGAACGGCTTCCTGCTCCACGGAACCGGGGCTCGAAAGAACCTGGTGGTGAGCGACTCGGAGCTCGACCTCAACGGCCTGCGGATCATCCCCGACGCCGGCGCTCAGATCGTCCTCGATCCCAAGAAGCTGCGCATCGACACGGTCGGCCAGGTGCAGGTGCTCTTGTCCGGCCCAGGTGCGGAGGTCGTCCTCTTCCACGGTGAAATCCACCGCGACCTCGCCAACCTGCGTCCCGGCTCGGACCTCTTCGAGTTCCCCGTCGGCGAGTTCGCGGCGAACGTTCTCGGCTTCGACGTGCCATCGGACATCCCGGTCGAGCTCACGGCCGACGGCATCCGCGTCCCGGTCGACATCGAGCTGCCGCCCGAGTTCGGGGGCTTCACCGGCCACGCGGAACTGCTCGCCGACAGCGTCAAGGGCCTTCACCTCGACAGCCTCCAGATCCACGCGGGGCCGATTCCTCTCGGGGTGTTGCTGATCAAGAACATCGACGTCGACTGGAAGAGCTCGGCCGACTGGACCGGCAGCGCCAATCTGAGCTTTCCTGCAGGGGGCGCGATCGATGCGCTCATCCAGTTCACGGGCGGGAATTTCACCGGCGCCAGCTTCGACTACACGCTGAACCCCGCTGCGGTGATCGGGCCGTTCGTGTACCTGATCTCGGTCGGCGGCGGGTTCTTCCTCGACCCGGTGAAGATCATCGCCGACGCCGCCTTCGGGCTCGGCGCAGCGATCGAGGGCGAGTCGCCGGTGAAGGTCAACGGCAACTTCACGATGACCTTCCCCGACACGGGGCCCGCGAGCTTCGTGCTCAAAGGGATGGTCGAGCTGCTCACAGTCGACATTGGAGACGCCTTCCTCGAGTTCGAGACGGATGGTTATGCCCAATTCGGTGGCCAGAGCCATCTCGACCTCGGCCCGCTCAGCGGCGGAATGAAGGTGGAGGGCTTCGTCGACGGAACGAACGGTCAGTTCGGGGCCGACATGAACGGTGACGCGCAGTTCTGCCTGGACTTCCCAAATCCGATCCCGGATTCCGACGACATTCCGGTCTGCGGTGGGGTCGGGACCAGCGCGGCGGTCTCGAGCATCGGCTTCGCTGCCTGCGCATCGCTCGACCCGCCGCTGATCGATCCCATCACTGCGGGGCTCGAGCTGCGCTGGGACGACGTCGACCCGGGCGCGCTGTTCAACCCGATCTTGGCCACGGCTCAGCTGATCGAGGCGATCTCGATCCCATGCAACACCGGGCCGTACACGATCCCGCCCCCGCGCCCGGCGCCGCGCTCGCTCAAGCAAGCAGGCGGCCAGGCGTTCGCGATCGACGGCGGCCTGCCGTCGGCCACCGTTCTGGTCACCGGAGACGGCGACGCGCCCGACGTAACCGTGACGGGACCGAACGGTGAGACGGTGGTGACAGGTTCGCCAGCCAACTCGGGCTACGTGGTTGGGGCCAACGGTGCGAACGCGATCTGGGTGGTGATCAACAAGCCGGCCGCCGGGACCTGGACGGTCGCACCCAACAGCGGTTCAGCACCGATCACCTCGGTGATGGTCTCCAACGGTTATGTGCCCGCGACCGTGCACGCCTCGGTCAAGCGAGGCCAGATCAAGTACAAGATCGCTCATCTCGGCTCCGGCCAGACGGTCAGCTTCCGCGAGCGCGGACGCTTCGGCACACACGTACTCGGCACGGTCGATAAGGCCCAGGGCACCCTGCACTTCAAGCCCGCGGGTGGCGCCGGCGGGAAGCGCCGCGTTGTCGCCCTGGTCGAGCGCGACGGGCTGATCATGGATCAGGTCCCGGTTGGTACCTACCAGGCGCCACCGCCACCACGGCCGGCCAAGGTTGGCAGCCTGCACGCGAAGCAGCACGGAAGCGTGCTCACCGTCACCTTCCACCCCCCACACGGTTCCGTCCGCACGGAGGTGACCGTCAAGGGCGCGCAGGGAACGCACCTGGCCGCGATCGCCGAGGGCCACACGCACAAGCTGACCTTCAGCAACGTCAAGTGGGAAACGAAGTTCAAGATCACGGCCCGCGGTGTCGGTGACGATGGCCGTGCGGGCCCCGTCAGCAAGCTGAAGCTAAAGCCCCGCTGACTCGCGTGCCCGCTCGCGGTCGAGATGGAACTCGACCCTCGCGAGCAGGCCGTCGCGGAACTTCCAGACGGCCGCGCTGGGTTGTTCAACCTCGACGCCGTGGCGGGTGGTGCCTACCTGGTTGACCAACGTGAGGACGTTCTCGCCGACCTCCTCGACCGCCTCCATCTCGAGCGTCACGCGCGTAGAAGGCCTCGAGCCAGTCCGACCACGTGGACATCAGGCCCTCGCGGCCCTCGAACTCCGTCGTGAAGGTCGAGTCGCCCATCATCGATGCCGGTGATCTCGTCGACGCTGATCGCATCGAGCGAGTCCCCGACTCCGGTCGATCAGCGCCTCGTCCACATCGCAGCTCGCCCTCACCGAAGATCGGCGCCAATGCTGTCATGAGGCGTTCGGCGTTTGACATCGCGTCAGTATTCTCCGCCTTCTAACTACCCGAGACAGGAGCCATGGCCGTAGCAACCGCCACGTACGACGAGAAGACCGACGAGCAGCAGGCGATCACCGAGATGGTGCGCCAGTTCGCCGACAAGGAGATCATCCCTCACGCCGAGGAATACGACGGCGAGGACAAGTTTCCCGAGCCGATCGTCGAGCAGATGAAGGAGCTCGGGCTGTTCGGCGTCACGATCCCCGAGGAATACGGCGGGATGGGGCTCGACCTCACGACCTACGCGATGATCGTCGAGGAGCTCTCGCGCGGTTGGATCTCGATCTCGGGCGTCGTCAACACCCACTTCATCGGCTCCTACCTGCTGATGAAGTTCGGGACCGACGAGCAGAAGCAGAAGTACCTGCCGAAGATGGCGACGGGCGAGATCCGCGGCGCCTTCTCGCTGTCTGAGCCCGAGGTGGGCTCCGACGTCCAGGGCATCAAGTCGACCGCCAAGGAGGTCGACGGCGGCTGGGAGATCAACGGCCAGAAGATGTGGGTCACCAACGGCCTGCGCTCCGGGCTCGTGTTCGTGTTGGTCAAGACCGACACGAAGGCCGATCCGCCCTACAAGGGCATGACCTGCTTCATCTGCGAGAAGGAGCCGGGCGCCGACGAGGTCCCCGGGCTCAAGATTCCGCCGAAGATCAAGAAGATGGGCTACAAGGGCGTCGAGTCGACAGAGCTCGTCTTCGACGGCTTCAAGGTCACCGACGACCACATCCTCGGCGGCCGCGAGGACGGTCTCAACAAGGGCTTTGGCCAGATGATGGACGCGCTCGAGCTCGGCCGCGTGAACGTCGCCGCTCGCGGCGTTGGCGTCGCCCAGCGCTCGCTTGAGCTGGCGCTTCGCTACAGCCAGGAGCGCAAGACGTTCGGCAAGCCGATCGCCCAGCACCAGGCGATCACGTTCAAGCTCGCCGAGATGGGCACGCGTGTCGAGGCGGCGAGGCTGCTGACCATGAAGGCCGCGAGGATGAAGGACGCGGGTGAGCGCTCGGACATCGAGGCCGGGATGGCAAAACTGTTCGCCTCCGAGTCCGCCAAGGAGAACGCCGAGGAGGCGCTGCGGATCCACGGCGGCTACGGATATTCGAAGGAGTACGAGATCGAGCGCATCTATCGCGACGCGCCGCTGCTTCTGATCGGCGAGGGCACCTCCGAGATCCAGAAGATGGTCATCGGCCGCAAGCTCCTGGAGCGCAACAAGATCTAGTGGCTGCCTCGACGTCGGAGCTGATCCGTCAGGCCGTCGAGGGCCTTCAGGCCGACGTTCCCGCGCTCAGCAAGCTCAAGCTCGTCTTCGGCCTCGAGCTGCGCGGCCGCGGCGACGTGCAGGTCTACCGCGTCGAGCTGCCCGGGCCCGAAGATCACCAAGGGGCTGGGCGAGGACGAGCGGGTGACCGTCGCGATCCCGCGCGCCACCTTCAACCAGCTCGCCGAGTCGAGCACCGCGAAGGGCTGGCACCAGGCCTGGGATCACGGCGACGTCAAGGCCGAGGGCGATCCGAACATCCAGAAGCTCGTCGGTCAGGTCGTTGCCCACGCCGAGGCCCGCGCGCAGCTGCGCCGCGCCCGCCACTAGTCCGAACGATGGCCGCTCGACCGCCGATCTCACCGTCGTCGCCGTGCAGCGGCTGCAGGGCCAGCTGCCCGCGCTGGCCAAGCTCAAGCTCGTCTTCTCGCTCGAGTTGACCAGCGGCGGCCTCATGGGGCCGGGCAAATCCGAGCAGCTGCGCATCGAGGTCCCCGGGCCGAAGGTCACGGAGGGCGAAGCGCCCGACGCGCGGGTCACGCTCTCAATTCCGGAGCCGATGTTCAAGCTGCTCGCGGAGGAGGGCGACCTCGCCGATTGGAAGGACGCCTTCTACTACGGGCACCTCAAGGTCGGCGGCGATCCGCGCGTGAAAAAGCTTCTCGGGAAGGCGATCGACAAGTCGTGAGCGACCTCGCGGCGCGGCGCGGAGCGAGCCAGCTCCTGCATCGTCCGTCGAGCGTGCGTCACCCCGCCGATGTCGTCCGCGAGTCCGGCCCGGTCCAGGCTCAGGAGCCTCGGGCGGCAAAGCTCGCGTTCCGAGCGCGGGCAGCGGGGCTGACGGCCGCCGACGTCGACCGCGCCCGCACCGAGGAACGGTCGCTGCTGCGCGCCTGGGTCATGCGCAAGACGATCCACCTGATTGAGGCCGAGGACGCCGGCTGGATGGTTCCGCTCTTCGCCGAGGCGACGGTGCGCTGGTCACGCGGCCGGCTCGCCAAGTTCGGCCTCGACCACCGGGGGCAGGACCGCGTGATGAAGTTCATCCACGATCTGATCGATTCCGAGGGACCGCTGACGCGCAGCGAGGTCGGCGTGCGGCTCGAGGAGGCCGGGTTCGAGGCCGCGGCCGAGCACAAGGTCCACTTCTGGTTGCTGGCGACGCTCGACGGCGAGCTCTGCCTCGGCCCGGATCGGGGTGCGTACGCCTGTCTCGTGCGCACATCCGACTGGCTGGGCAAGCTCGAACGCCGCTCGCGCGAGGAGTCGCTCGCCGAGCTGGCGCTGCGCTACCTGCGTGGTTACGCCCCGGCCACCGAGCGCGACTTCGCCAGGTGGGCCGGGCTGCCGCTGCGCGACGCGCGGGTCGGGTTCGAGCGCATCGCCGGCGAGCTCGCCCAGGACGGCGAGCTCCTCCGTCTCAAGAGGGGGGCGAAGCGCGCCGGGAAGTCGCCTGTCGTGCGCCTGCTGGGCGCCTACGACAACTACAACCTCGGCTACGTCGACCGCGGGTTCGCGGTGCCTCCCGAGCATGAGAAGCAGATCAACCCGGGCGGTGGGATCGTCCGGCCATCGATCCTCGTCGACGGGCGAGCGGTCGCGACCTGGACCTCGAAGCGAAGCGGGAATCGGCTCGCGGTGACGATCGAGCCGTTTGAGCCGCTGTCGCCGGCGGTCCACAGGGCGGTGGAGGCCGATGTCGCCGACCTGGGCAGATTCGAGGAGTTGGCCGCTACGATCCCGCGCCCATGAACGACACAGAACACATCCTTTCAACCGACCAGGCCGAGCGCGAGGCGTCGGGCGCGCACGCCTATGGCCGCTACCTCGAGGAGTTCGAGGAGGGCGCCGTCTACAAGCACTGGCCGGCCAAGACCGTGACCGAGGCCGACGATCACCTGTTCTGCCTGATCACGATGAACCACCATCCTCTGCACCTAAACGACGTCTACGCGGCCGAGTCCCAGCAGGGCCAGAACGTCGTCGTCGGACCGCTCGTTTACTCGCTGGCGCTCGGCATGTCGGTTTCCGACGTATCCGGCAAGGCGATCGCCAACCTCGCTACCGAGGAACTCTCACACCCCAACCCGGTCTTCCACGGCGACACGCTCTACTGCGAGTCAGAGGTCCTCGAGGTGCGCGCTTCGCAGTCCAAGCCCGACCGCGGCATCGTCAAGGTGCACACGCGCGTCTACAAGCAGGACAACACCCTGGTGGCCGAGTTCAAGCGCACCGTGCTGATCCCCAAGCGACCGAACGGCGACACGCCGAAGGCCGAGGGCGACGTCGAGTAGTCGTCGCGTGGCGGTCCGAGCGACTGGAGCGCTCGCTGCTCTGATCCTCATCTGCGCGGTCGCCGGCACCGCGCCGACGGCGCCGGCGCGCGCCCAGGACGGCCCGTGCTTCGGCGCGACCGAGGCGTCGCAGGTGACGCCGGTCGCCGGAGCGCCGAAGCTGCGCTTCGGGATCAATCCGGCAGGCACGGCGGGCGCGATCGGCCCAGCGGTGGCGCCGGTCCCGAACTCGCCCGGCAAGACCCGCCAGGCCCTCGACCAACTCGCGGCGCCCGGCCATCCCTTCTACGTGCGGCTCAACCGCTTCTTCTGGTCGCTCGGGCCGCAGGGCATCCGCCACTACATGAAGCTGACTAAGCGCTACGCGCGCCAGGGCTTCGAAGTCGAGCTGCAGCTGCGCTACCACCCGCGTCCAGCGCAGGAGGGCAACATCGACGCCTGGGTGAACTTTGTGAGGCGCGTGGTCGGCAAGTTCGGCCGGATCGATGCGGTCCGCGCGATCCAGGTCACCAACGAGGTCAACTTCTTCCCGATCGCGCCCGACGCGTCGGACAGCTACTACGCCGGTGCGCGCGAGGCGCTGGTGCGGGGCGTGATCGCGGCCAAGGACGAGGCCGTAAGCCGCGGCTATGACCAGCTGCGGATCGGCTTCAACTGGGCCTACCGGACCGATCCCGACCGCGAGCAATCGTTCTGGACGGAGATTGGAGCGCTCGGTGGCAAGCCGTTCGTCGACGCGCTCGACTGGGTCGGCCTCGATGCGTACCCGGGCACGATCTTCCCGCCGGTCGAGACCGCCGGCGGCTACCGCGACGGCATGGTCAACGCGATGAGCTCGCTGCGCCAGTGCTATCTGCCGCTGGCCGGGATCCCACCGAGCGTGCCGATCCACGTGGAGGAGAACGGCTACCCGACGCTCGAGCCGGCGCGCAGCTACGACGAGCAGGCGGCCGCGATGGCCGAGATGGTCGGGGCGGTGAACGACTTTCGCGGCAACTACGGGGTCACCGACTACCGCTGGTTCGACCTGCGCGATCACCTGTCGTCATCGACGAACTTCCAGCACCAGTACGGTCTGCTGCGCGACGACTACACGCCCAAGCCAGCGTTTTCTCTCTATCGCAACCTCGTCGCCGCGCTGTCCCGGTAGATAGGTTCCTAGTCATGCGCGCCACCCTCGCCATCCTGCTCGTCTTCATCGGCTGCCTCGTCGGGGCGGGTGCCGCGGCTTCGCCCGACACCGCGCAGCAGGCGCCGCGCCCGAAGGGACTGCCGGCCGTCAAGCACATCTTCACGATCGTGCTCGAGAACAAGAACTACGACGCGACGTTCGGCTACAGCGCCGAGGCGCCGTACCTCGCGAACACGCTCGCGGCCAAGGGCGCGCTGCTCACGCAGTACCACGGCACCGGCCACTTCAGCCTCGGCAACTACATCACGATGATCAGCGGGCAGTCGGAGAACCCGACGACCCAGACGGATTGCCAGAGCTTCGACGAGTTCGCCCCCGGCACGATCGGCCCCGGGGGCCAGGCCGTCGGCGCCGGTTGCGTCTACCCGGCGGACGTCGAAACCGTCGCCGACCAGCTCGAGGCCGCGGGGCGAACCTGGCGCGCCTACATGCAGGACATGGGCAACGACCTGACGCGCGACGGAAGCGCGACCTGCTCGCATCCGGCGATCGGCAGCTCGGACGGCACCCAGTCGGCCGCGCCAACGGATCAGTACGCGACGCGTCACAACCCGTTCATGTACTTCCACTCGATCATCGACGACCAGGCCAGCTGCGACGCGCACGTCGTCAACCTCGACAAGCTCAAGAAGAACCTGAAGAAGCCCAAGAAGACCCCGAACTACTCCTTCATCACGCCTGACCTGTGCGCCGACGGGCACGACGAGACGTGCGCGGACCCCTCGCAGCCCGGAGGCTATGAGGGCATCGACCACTTCCTCTCGCAGTACGTGCCGATGATCCTCAAGTCGAAGGCCTATAAGCGCAACGGCCTGCTGGTGATCGCGTTCGACGAATCCGAGTCGGGCGCGGAGGCGTGCTGCTTCACACCGACCGGTCCGAACACCCCACTGCAGGGCATCAGCGGGCCCGGCGGCGGGCTCACCGGCGCCGTCCTGCTCTCACCGTTCATTCCGAAGCACACGGTGAGCGACACGCCGTACAACCACTACGACCTCCTGCATACCGTCGAGGACGTCTTCGGCCTCAAGTACCTCGGCTACGCGAACAACTCGCAGGTCCACAGCTTCGACTCGAAGCTGTTCTCGCGCAGGCCGAAGTAGCCGTGAAGCTGGGAGCTGATTCCGGCTCCGCGGAACTACGTCCAGCTCCCTTGACAGCCGGGCGCCGATGGGCCAGGATCGCCGCCGTGGGGGCGATGCTGGGAGCAGGCGCCGTGACTCGCTTGCCCGTGCGGGCGCGCGGGAACAGGTACGCCTGCGCGCTGGCGGCATCAGCGCTGGCGGCGTGCTGGGCGCTGCTCGCGCCGGGCGCGGCGGGCGCAACCAGCTCAAGCGCCTATGTCGTCAACGCTGGGACCAACAACGTCTCCCAGTACGACATCGGCGTTGGCGGCGGGCTGGCGACGAAGACGCCGGCGACGGTCCCCGCCGGAACGCTCGCGGCCGCGATTGCGATGTCGCCAGACGGGCACAGCCTCTACGTCGCAAGCATCAACAGCAACGACGTCCACCAGTACGACGTCGGGGCGGGCGGGGCGCTGGCGCCGAAGACGCCGGCGACGGTCGCTGCCGGGACCGGCCCGATGGCGATAGCAGTGTCGCCAAACGGGAGCAGCGTCTACGTCGCCAACAAGACCAGCAATGACGTCTCCCAGTACGACGTTGGCGCGGGCGGGGTGCTGGCGCCGAAGACGCCGGCGACGGTCGGCGCCGGGACGGGTCCTACGGCGATGGCGGTTTCGCCGGACGGGCGCAGCGTCTACGTCGCCAACATGACGAGCAACAACGTCTCCCAGTACGACGTTGGCGCGGGCGGGGCGCTGGCGCCGAAGACGCCGGCGACGATCGGCGCCGGGACGGGCCCGAGGGGGATGGCCGCGTCGCCAGACGGGCGCAGCCTCTACGTCGCGAACGACAACGCGACTGTCTCCGAGTACGACGTCGATGCTGGGGGGGCGCTGGCGGCGAAGACGCCGGCGACGGTCGCCACCGGGACCAGCCCGCGTGCCGTGGCGGTGTCGCCCGACGGGCGCAGCGTCTACGTCGCCAACGGAAACGACGACAACGTCTCACAGTACGACGTCGGCCCGGGGGCCCTGCTGGCGCCGAAGACACCGGCGACGGTCGCCGCTGGGGTGGGCCCAGAGGGGGTGACGGTATCGCCGGACGGGCGCAGCGTCTACGTCGCGAACGAGAGCAGCAACAACGTCTCCCAATACGACGTCGGCGCCGGCGGGGCACTGGCGGCGAAGACGCCAACGGCGGTCGCCGCTGGAGGGACGCCGATTCAAGTGGCCGTGGTGCCCGACCAGGGCCCGAGCGCCGCGTTTTCACTCGCCCCGGCACCCGCCGGCTCGGCGAGCGACTTCGACGGCTCGGCCTCAAACGACGCCGACGGGCAGATCGCCAGCTATGACTGGGACTTCGGCGACGGCGCCACGGCGCCGAACGGTGGTCCCACCCCGACCCACGCTTACGCGGCGGCGGGCACCTACACGGTGACGCTCACCGTCACCGACGACGGCGGCTGCTCGACGGCTCAGATCTTCACCGGCCTGACGGTGGGCTGCAACGGCGGCCCGGCGGCCCGGGTCAGCCAGCCGGTGACGGTTGCGGCTTCACCGCCCCCTCCGCCTCCGCCCGGCGAGTCCGCCCCGAACACGAGGATCGCCGCGGCGAAGATCAACCAGAAGAGGCACAAGGCAAAGTTCCGCTTCGAGGCGGTCGGCTCCGCGTCGGCCTTTCAGTGCGCGCTCAAACGCAAGCACAAGAAGTTGAAGTTCAAGCCGTGTAGGTCGCCGAAGACCTACAAAAAGCTGAAGCCGGGCAAGTACACCTTCGAGGTCTCTGCGGTTGGCTCCGGCGGGACCGACCCGAGCCCGGCGAAGAAGAAGTTCAAGATCGAGGAGTAACTCTCGCGCTAGTCGATCAGCTCGGCGGCGGTGCGCAGCCCGGCGTCGAAGTCGGTGCCGGCGACTCCGCCTACGCCCGGGGAGGTGGCGCCAGCCTCCTGGTAGCGGCGAATCACGCCCTTAACGGCGTCGCCGTCGCCGATCCCGGCGAGCTCGCTGAGCATGCGGTCCGAGAGGCCGGCCTTCGCCCGTTCCATGTCGCCGGCCGCCATGCCGGCGTCGAACTCGGCGAGCTCGTCGGCGAAGCCCGACGACTCGAGCATCGCCCGGTAGAACGGCAGCGACGCGTACGGGATCAGGCTTTCGCGGAAGGTCGCCTTCGCGGTTTCCGGGTCGTCGGTGAGCGCGACCGGGACCGCGGCGACGATGTCGAAGTCGTCAACTGAGCGCCCGGCCTTCTCCAGCCCCGCGCGAAGCGCGGGTATTACTTCTGTCTCGATGTACGACGGGCAGCAGAGCCAGAGCATCACGCCGTCGGCGAGCTCTCCCGCGAGCTTGATCATGTTCGGCGAGAGCGCGGCGACGTAGATCGGCAGGTCGGGCCGCGCCGAGTAGCCCATGAAGGCGAACTTGGTCGGGAAGAACTCAGAGTCCGGTGGCTCCTCACCGCGCAGGATCGCCCGGACGCCCTGCAGGTACTCGCGCATCTGGGTCACGGGCTTGGTGATCTTCTGGCCGTGCCAGTTCTCGACGGTGACGCGGTGCGAGACGCCGAGGCCCAGCACCATGCGCCCGTTGGAGTACTCGTCGATCGTCGCGGCGGTCTGACCCATCGTCGCCGGCGTTCGCGAGAAGATCGGCACGACGCCCGTGCCGAGGCGAATGCGCTCCGACACGGCGGCATAGGCCATGAGCACCGTCAGCGAGTCGCGGCCGGCGATGTGGGTCGTGTAGGCGGCGTCGAAGCCCAGCTCGTCGGCGAGCGCGACGCGCTCGAGCGTCTTGGCGATCGATTTTCCGGGCGAGATGAAGGCGCCGATGCCTGCCACGTCTCCCATTCATATACGAGAATCGCCCGATGCACTCGGTCGAGCGCACCTCGGTCCTGTACCGCTCCGCCGCGGAGGTATGGGGGAGGGCGATCACCGAGGAGGGGATCAACGGCGAGCTGATGCCGATCCTGCGCATGAAGATGCCGCCCGGTTTGCGCGATCGCACGATCGACGATGTGGAGGTCGGCGTCGAGCTCGGCCGCAGCTGGATCCTCCTCGGAGGGGTCGTGCCGGTCGACTACGACGACCTCAAGCTCGCCGAGCTCGGGCCAGGCATGCGCTTTCTCGAGCGCTCGCGCACCCTCGCCTTCTCCGTCTGGCAGCACGAGCGCGAGGTGGCGGACGAGGGCGCAGGCTGCCGGGTCACCGACCGCCTGGGCTTCGAGCTTAAGCAGCCCCTTGCGTGGATCCCCGGCATGCCAGCGCTGGCGCGGGCGACCGTCGGCTTCCTCTTCAGCCACCGCCACAGGCGGCTGCGCGGCCACTGGGCCTAGAGCGGCTAGTGCGACTCGTCTGTCGCGTGCGCCGGCGGGCGCGATTCCTCGGCGAGTGAGGTGATCTCGAGGACGCCGCGGGAGGCCTCCTCGAGCACGTCGTTGGCCTCCTCGGCCGAGCGCGCGTAGAGCTCGACGAGAAGGTGGACGATGATGCGCTCGTCGTCGTGCTTGTGGAAGCGCACGTGCGTGAAGAACTCGCGAGTGCCGGGGTCTCCGAAGGCCGCGTAGGTGAGCGAGTCGGCGGCCTCGGGGCCGGAGCAGGTCTCGACCAGGTCCTGGTCGACCATGACTGTGCAGGAGGCGACCCAGGGGGTACCGGCGACCATCCGCTCCCAGCGGTCCTCGATCGGGACCACGTGGCCCTCGTCGATGGTCAGGTGCGGCTGGTCGTGCATGCAGTCGAGGCACTGGACAACTGCCTCCTGCACTTCCTCCACGCGCTCCGCTGTCTCACCCGAATCGGGGTCGACGCGGATGATGGCGTCGTAGTGGACTTGGGCCTCCAGGCGGGTTGACCAGCAGCGGTAGCAGCGCAGCCACGCGGCTCGATCGCCGTTGAGCTCGCTCATCGCCTCTGAGGGTAGCGCCGTCAAAACGACGCGTCGGTCAGCTCGCCGAAGGTGGCAAGAGCGTGTACATGAAGACGTCGTGCGTCGAGCCCTTGATGGCGATGTGGTTGGGCAGCAACGGTCCGCGGCGAAAGCCCGCGCGCTCGGCCACGGCCAGCGATGCAGCGTTCTCGGGCTCGGCCAGGAGCTCGATCTCACTGGCGCCGAGCTCGCTGAATCCGAACTCGGTGATCAGGCGGACGGCGGCCGTGGCGATGCCCCGGCGACGAGCCCATGGCGCCACCCAGTAGCCGACCGACCAGCGCCCGGCGTCGGCGCCGACCCGGCGAAGCGCGATGGTCCCGAGCAGATCGTCGGTTTCGCGGTCGGTGATCACGACGCTGAGCTCGGTGCCATCGGCGAGGGCGATCGCCGAGCGCCGTCCAAACTCGCGCGCGTTCGCCTCCGTGTAGTTGTCGGGGACGACGGTGTAGCGCTGGATCGCCTCGTCCTGGCACGCCTCGACCATCGCCGGGATGTCGGCGTCGGCGCGCAGGCGCAGCCGGATCGCGTCACCGACGAGCCCCTCCACCGGGAACTCGATCGGCTCCGGGGTCAAGCTGCCGAGGGAGCCGGGGTGCGCTCGCCGACCAGGTCGACGATCTCGTCCATGATGCGGTTGACGTCGAAGTCCTTCGGCGTGTAGACGCCGGCGACGCCGGCCTCGCGCAGCTTCTCGGCGTCCGCCGTGGGAATGATCCCGCCGACGACCACCGGGACGTCCACGCCCTGCTCACGCAGGAGGCGGACCGTCTCGGGGATCAACTCGAGGTGCGAGCCGGAGAGGATCGAAAGGCCGACCACGTCGACGTCCTCCTGGACGGCGGAAGCCGCGATCTGCTCCGGGGTGAGGCGGATGCCCTGGTAGATGACCTCCATGCCGACGTCACGAGCGCGAACGGCGATCTGCTCGGCACCGTTGGAGTGGCCGTCGAGCCCGGGCTTGCCCACGAGGATCCGCGGCCGGTGGCCGATTCGGTCGGCGAGCTCGTTGACGCGCTCCCGCGTGCCGGCGAGCAGCTCCTCCGAGCCGGATGCGGCCGAGCCGGAGACGCCGGTCGGCGCGCGGTAGTCGCCGAACACGTCGCGCAGCGTCTGCGACCACTCGCCGGTCGTCGCGCCCGCCTTGGCGGCCGCGATCGTCGCCGGCATGATGTTGATCGAGTCGTCCGCAGCGGCGTCGGCGAGCTCGGACAGGGCCTGTTCGACCGCGGCCTCGTCGCGCTCTGCCTTCCAGCGCTCGAGCGCCTCGCGGCACTCGCGTTCGACCTCGGGATCCGGTGTGAGGATGCCGCCGTCGGCCCCGGCCGTGAGCGGCGAGTCCTCGGTTTCGGTGAAGCTGTTCTGGCCGATCACCTTGATCTCGCCCTGCTCGATCTTTGCGATCCGCTCGCGGTGCGACTCCACCAGGCGCGCCTTCATGTAGCCAACCGCCTCGACTGCGCCGCCCTGGTCGGCGACGATCTTCATCTCCTCCTTGGCGCCCTCGACCAGCTCATCGACGAGCCCGTCCATCACCTTCGAGCCCTCGAAGATGTCGGGGTACTCGAGGATGTCGGTCTCGAAGGCGAGCACCTGCTGGATGCGCAGGCTCCATTGCTGGTCCCAGGGGCGGGGGAGACCCATCGCCTCGTTCCACGCAGGCAGCTGAATCGCGCGGGCGCGGGCGTTGCGCCCGAGCGTCACGGCGAGCGCCTCGAGGACGATCCGCTGGACGTTGTTCTCGGGCTGGGCCTCGGTCAGTCCAAGGGAGTTGACCTGGACGCCGTAGCGCATGCGCAGGAGCTTCGGCTCTGTGACGCCGTAGCGGTTGCGACCGATCCACTCCCACATCTCGCCCATCGCCCGGAGCTTCGCGTGCTCCTCGACGAAGCGGACGCCGGCGTTGACGAAGAACGAGATCCGGCCGAAGACCTTCGGGAAGTCCTTCTCCGCGACCTGCCCGCGCGCCTTGACCTCGTCGAGGACAGCGATCGCGGTCGAGAGCGCGTAGGCGATCTCCTGGATCGGCGTCGCCCCGGCCTCCTGCAGGTGATAGCTGCAGATGTTGGTCGGGTTCCACTTCGGGATCTCGTTGACGGTGAACGCCACCGTGTCGGCGATCAGCCGCATCGACTCCTTCGGCGGGAAGGCGTAGGTGCCGCGGGAGAGGTACTCCTTGATGATGTCGTTCTGCGTGGTGCCGGTGAGGAGGGTGCGGTCGACGTCGTTCTCGTCGGCGACCGTGACGTAGAGGCCGAGCAGCCACGCGGCGGTGGCGTTGATCGTCATCGACGTGTTCATCTCGCCGAGCGGGATGCCGTCGAAGAGGGTGTGCATGTCGCCCTTGTGGGCGATCGAGACGCCGACCTTGCCGACCTCGCCGCGGGCGAGGATGTGGTCCGGGTCATAGCCCGTCTGCGTCGGCAGGTCAAACGCGACCGAGAGGCCCGTCTGGCCCTTTGCGAGGTTGCGCTTGTAAAGCTCGTTCGAACGCCGGGCATCGGAATGCCCTGCGTAGGTGCGCATCACCCAGGGACGGTCGGGCTCGGGCAGGCGGTGTTCGCTCATCCCGCCAATTCTAGATCCGGGTCAGTCGTTGGGGGGATACACGCACGTCATCCGGCCGGCGGCGGTGATTGCGAACGACTGATCGCTGTTGCGGAACTCGATGAAGCCGAGCCCCATCACGCTGCCGTCCGGCGCGAACGCGATCGATCCGGAGTTTGCCAGGCCGCCCGGCTCCCAGGTGGTGTTCGAGTACGGACCGCCCGGCCCGTCGATGACCACCTCCGGGTTCGGCCCGCCGTACGGGATGTCGTACATCTGGTCGAATCCGGCGAACGGGTCGATGCCGACCTCTAGCCGCCAATCGCCATCGCTGGATATGGCCGTGAAGCTGCTTCCCGACGTGCAGTCCCCGATCGTGAAGTTGGCGACGGTGTGCTCGTTGTCCGAGTCGGTCCCGCCGAGCACCTGGATGCCGGACGACGGGACGGGGCAGGAAGCGCCGTCCTGTCGCGCGACGCCGGCCTTGGGCTTGCAGCCGCCGCTCGGATCGGGAGCCGGCCCAGGCCCGGGCTTGGCGCAGTAGTCCTTGAGGCTCTCGCCCTCGAAGACGACGGCCCGGGTCTTCTTCTGGTCGCCGAAGCCGGCGGCCGCGAGGCCCGCGCCGATCTTCGGCAGCTGAAGCTGAGCGTGGGTCTTGCACTTGCACGACTTCATCGCGCAGTAGGCGCCCTGCTGGAGCTTTCGCTGCTTGCCGTCGGAGCCGCGCAGGAGGCCGCGCGTGGCCTTCGCGGTGCGAACGATGAAAACGTCGGACTTGATCACGAGTTGGACGCCGACCGCACCGCGCGGCTCGCTCGACCACCCCTCGGTCGAGCCGTTGGTGATCGCGACCTTCGGTGGCTTGCTGGAGATGATCCCCGGCCCGGTCAGATCCCAGGCGGTGCCCAGCGAGTGGTCGCGGACGAATCCCGGGCCCCAGCGGTCGGTGAATTCCGCGGGAGCGCCGGCCACCGCGGCGGCGAAAGCGCCCTTGCTACCGCTGGCGACGGCCCCGCGCATGACGTCCTGGTAGCGCTGGAAGGTGTCGATTCCGGCCTGCTGGAGCATCGAGAAGAAGCCGATCGCGGGATAGGTGCGGGTGAAGAGGTCGAAGCTCGTCCAGTCCAGCCAGGTCGACCAGTGTTTGATCGGCAGGTCGACCCCCGAAACCTCCTTGGCGGCGCTCGCACCGAGCCAGTCGGCGCCGCCCTCCTTGACCCACATCGGGACCTTCAGCGCTTGAGCAACGGAGCTGTAGAAGGCGTGCTGGGCGCAGTGGGCGGTCTCGTGGGAGAGGGTGAACCGGGTTTCGTCGGGCGACTGAGCGCGGCCGTTGGGGAGCAGGAAGATGTCGCAGGTGCTGGAGCTGCCGACGATGTCCCCCGCACCCGTGTAGGCCAGGGTTTCGCTGTCGTGGCCGGCTTGGTCATCGGGGAAGCTCAGGGTGATCGGCCGCGGGAACGCATAGCCGTGAGCGGCCATCACGCGGCGAGCGTCGTCGATGTATTGGAGGTCGCGCGCCTGCTCTTCCGGCGTAACCGGTGCACGCTTCGCGGTCGGCGCCGCGCTTGTCGGGGTGGTGGCCGCCGTGTAAATGGCGCGCTGTTCGTCGGTCAGCTCGTCGAGGTGGCCGGCGATCTCCTCGATCGCGAATGTGGCGTCGGGCAGCTTTCCGATCTCGCCCTTTGGCGCCTTGACGCCCGGCAGGTCGGCGACGGTCTGATCGAAGGCATCCAGCGCGGTCGGCAGTCCGATCTCGCCGTTTGGCTGGACTAGGAGGGGGTCGTCGTGGCGGCGCTGGGCCAGACTCGCGCGCCGGAGCTTGCCGCCGCGGCAGGAGAGGTCGACGAGCACGTAGTCGGCCTCGAAGCGAGTGCGGCAGCGCTCACCGGTGCGCAGGCAGGCCGGCTTGCCGTTGACGAACGCCTTCGTGCATCCCTTCTCGTGTGGCTCGGCGCTCGGCCGGTCCGCCCCGGTGGCACCGCCGACGCCGAGCGCGCAGCAGCTGACGACCAGTAACGCTGCGATGAGCCCTGCCTTGCGCATATCCCTCGATCGACCCTACTCTCCCGGCGGCCGATGGTGGCGATGCCTTTTCGGCTTCTTGACGGTCCACTTAAACGTCGCGGGAGATCCATCGACGTTCCCGGCAGCATCGTGCGCTGCAACCGCGAACGTGTGCGGGCCCTTCCGAACCTTCACGGTCGTCGGCGAGCTGCACGGCGCGAACGCAGCCCCGTCCAGCGAGCACTCGAAGCTTGCGCCCGCCTCGTTTGCCGAGAAGGCGAACGTGGCGGCCTGAGACTTCGTCCTCTTCGAGGGGCCGGAGTCGATCTGCGTCTCCGGCGGCGTCGTGTCCCGCGGCGCCTCGACCGGCGACGTGTCGACGGGCGGCTGCTCGACCGGCGGCGTGTCGTCGTCGGTGATCGTCAGCTGCGCATGTCCGTCCGCGATGGTCGCGCCCGACGGCGCCGAGAGATCGACGCCAACCGTCTCGTCGGGTTCGTCGATCGTGTCGCCGGTGACCTCGACGCTGATCGTCTTCGACGTGTCGCCGGGCGCGAACGTGAGCGTGCCCGAGCTCGGCGCGTAATCGTCGGGCTGCGATGCGGTGCCGTCGCTCGTTGCGAAGTCGACAGTCACCGGCGTCGTCCACGCCTGGCTGAGGTTGACAGCCAGGTTCGCGGTGGAGCTACCCGAATCGCCTTCGACCGTCGAGGTGTCGTCGATCGAAAGTGACGGTGGCACGGAGCAGGGCTGCGCGGTCTTGAGATCGAGACCCCATTTGTCCAATGAGCCGCTGTCGCTGGCCTCGTCGTCGCTCACCCACAGGGTCCAGACGCCGTTCGGGTTCTCCCCGATGAACGCTCCCAGCGCTTCCTCGGGTACCAGCGGGGAGGCCGTCGTCTGGTTGACGTACCGGTGATCGGTCGCGAGATGGTCGTCATCGGGGTACGGGACCTGGCCCCCGGGATCCGCCGAGTCGTCCCACACGGTCCCGTTGAAGACGTCGTTGGCGTCCCCACCATTGTCGGTCGTCAGCGTCACGATGGTGCCCGCCGGGGACATCAGCGTCATGTCGATGTCGGCCGAATAGGTGTGGCGCAGAAACGTCGTCGCGTTCACGTCGGAGAGGTAATCGCCAGCCCCTGCCACCGTGATCGCCGACCTGATTACGCCGTGGTCGGGGACGGCAACTGGGCTCGTGCTGGTGAATGAGGACGAGGAGACGGGCGGGGCAGAGGTCAGGGTCGCCAGATTCAGGGCCCAGTCGTTGAGCACGCCGGTGTAGCGGTAGGCGCTGTCGTAGATCTTCAGGGTCCAGACGCCGTTCGGGTTCTCCCCGTTGAACGCCGCGAGCGCTTCCTCCGGAACCAGCGGGGTGGCCGTCGTCTGGTCGAGGTACCCGGCGTCGGTCGCGAGATGGGCGTCGGTGAGGTACGGGACCTGTCCGGTGGGGTCGGCGGAGTCGTCCCAGATGGTCCCGTCGAAGACGTTCGCAGCGGAGCCGCCGTTGTGGGTGGTCAGCGTGACGACGGTGCCGGCCGGCGACGTCAGCGTCATGTCGACGTCCGCCGAGTAGGCGTGCTGCAGGAACGTCTGGACGTCGACGTCGGACAGGACGTTGCTCACTCCCGCCACCGTGATCGTTGAAGAAACGCTGCCGCCGTCGACCACCGGAACGGGTGTGGAGTTGGCGAACGAAGTCCTCGACTTCCCGCATCCCGGCAGCCCCGTCGGCGCCTCCGCCTTCGCCGGCGGGGCACCGATGGCGACCGTCGCCACGATGAGGGTGAGGGCCCCCGCGAGCGCCGTGCGAACTGTGCCGAACGATCCCAGCGTGGCGACCAGGAGCGTGAGCAGGAGAGCCGATGTGACCGTCAGGGTCCCGAAAACCCCCACCGCCGCCAGCAGCGGACCCGCGGCCAGGCTGCCGACCACGATCCCCAGCAGGCTGGCGGGAACGAGCGCGCCGAACGCGCGGCCAAGCAGTTCCTCGGGAATCTGACGCTGTATCTCGGTGTCGCCGAGGACCTCCGCGACGACCAGGCCGGCACCGACGATCACCGCGAAGCCAAGCGCCGGGATCAGCGAGGTGGTCACGCCCAGCAGCGGGAGAGCAGCGGCGACCGCCACCATGCTCGGAATCAGGATCCGCCGCCACGGCAGCGTCAGCCGGCCGGCGAGCGCGGCCCCGCCGATTCCCCCGATGCCGAATGCGGCAAGCAGCAGGCCGTAGCCGTCCTGGGCGTGCCCGAGCCGCATCGCCACCTCGACCAGCACCACCGTCGCGAGGCCGTAGATCGCGCTGCAGGCCGTGTCGGCGGCGAGGAGCCGGAGCACGTCCGGCGCGCGGCGAACGGCGCTGATCCCGTCTCGAAGCTCGCTGACGAACCCGGCCGCCTCGGCATTGCCCTCGCGCGGAGCCTTGAACACATCGGCACCCGGGATCGCGGCTGTGGCGATGGCGGCGACGACGAACGAGAGCGCGTTGGCGAGGAAGGCAACCTCCGGCGTCGAGACCAGGAGCACGACCGCGCCGATTGCCGGACCGACGACGATCGCTGCCTGGCCGATCGCGGCCCGGGCGCCGTTGGCTCGGGGGAGACGGTCCTCGGGGACGATCCGGGGGAGGGTCGCGGCGACGCAGGCGGGGTGAGCGCTGCCCAGCGCCGTCGCGAGCGCGGCGAGCACCGCGGCCGTCCAGACCGGCAGCGCCAGTGCGGCGGCGACCGCGAGGGCGACCATGACCCCGGCGCGCGAGAAGTCGGCGCCCAGCATGAGGACGCGACGGTTGCAGCGATCGACGAGCACGCCGGCGAATGGGCCGATGAGGACGATCGGAAGCACCCGTGCAGCGGTGACGACCCCCAGCCAAGCCGCATCGCCGCGAGCGGCGACGAAGGCCAGCAGCGCGACGTTGTAGGCCCAGTCGCCGACGCTGGAGGTTGCGAGGGCGACGAGCAACAGACGAAGTGGGTTGCGTGCGAAGTTCGTGAACATGTTGGGCTCCTCGGTCGGTGCTTGCGTTGCTCCACAAGCCTCGACCTAAGCCGGCGTTCGCACATCGGGCGAGATCCGCATTTCCGCGGTCCCCCTACCTCATCTTTCGCCTTAGGTGCCTTAGGTGAGGCCGCGGCGGTGAGCCACTGCCGCAGCTTCGGTCCGGGTCGCGACGCCGAGCTTGGAGAGGATGTTCGAGACGTGAACGCTCGCTGTCTTGGTCGTGATGAAGAGCTGCTCGGCGATCTGGCCGTTGGAGCGGCCGTCGGCGACGAGGCCGAGGACCTCCCGCTCGCGTGCGGTCAAGCCAAACTCGTTTTCGGGCTCGAGCGCCTGGGGTTGGGGGCTTTCCACGACCGCAGGTTCGGTCGCCTCCGGCGTCAGTCGAGCTCGCCGGATCAGCGCATCGATCTCGCCCGTCAGCGGCGTCGCGCCCATCGCTGTCGCGAGTTGGAGCGCCTCCGATGCTGCGGTGGCGGCGTCCGCGTCGCTTCGACCGGTGAGCGCGTCGGCGTAGCGAAATAGGGCATACGCGAGGGGGTAGCGCTCCCCGGACTCACGGGACGCCGCGACCGCGGCTGCCCACCCCTCGTCCTCGCCTTCACCGCGCAGGCGCGCGTGCTCCGCGGCGACGAGCACCCGGCGTGCGCGCTCGGAGAGCGACCGGACCTCGAGCGCGTCAACGGCCTCCAGGAGCTCTTCAGCTCGCCGCTCGACCGCGGCGGGAACCTCCGAGCGGCGATCGCGGGCCGCCTGGGCGATATCGGCCTCGATCTGCATGCCCTGCCAAAGCAGCGGCATGCGGTACCTGGACTCGTCGGAGCCGTGTGTCACCTCGCCGGTGCCGGCGATGATCTCGCGGGCCTCCTCGAGTCGGCCGCGCGCGCGGGCGATCTCGGCCTCAATGCCGAGGACGGGCCACGTGTACTGAATCGACTGCGGGAAGCTGGCGTCGAGAAGGGCCTGAAGATCGGCTTCTGCCTCTTCGACCCGTCCCATATAGACGAGGAGTTCTGCCCTCACGGTCAGGACCTCCGCTGAGCTCGGCGCCGCTTGGAGCGTTTCGAGGGCGCGGCGCCAATCGCCGCTGCGGATCAGCGCCTCTGCTTGGTTGCCGACCAGAAAACCACCGGCGTACGTCATCAGGCCGCCTTCGGCGGCCTCCGCCAGGCCCTCGTCGGCGATGGTCACCGCCTCCGCATAGCGCCCGCTGGCAAGGAGGACGTCCGTCAGTGAGACGTTCAGCATCATCGTTCGCAGCGGAAGGCCAGCCTGGATGCTGCGCGCACGGGACTCACGCAGGATGGCGATGCCCTCATCGACATCTCCGATGAGTGCCGTCGCGTGTCCGAGGACCGCCGCGGCTTGCAGCCCCGCGTCGGTTGTCTCCTGGCCGTCGGTCGCGTCGACCGCCTCGCGAGCCGCGGCAAGTGCTTGGCTGGTCAAGCCGGTCCGAATCCCGGCCCTGGCCAAGACTCCGAACACCCACACGCGCGAGCCGGAAGGCTCGCGCGGGACGAGCTCGGCGGCGCGCTCGACGTCGGCGAGGGCAACGTGGTCGGCGTTGGGGCGCGCGTCCGGCGCTGAGAGGTTGATCGATGCCCGCCGGGTCAGCAGAAGCGCCCGTCTCTCGGGCGGGCCGCTTTCACCCACCTCGGCGATCGCCTCGTTGACGAGGGCGAGCGCGCGCTCGGTCGCGCCCGCGAGCGATGCGGCGTCGGCGGCGCGGTCGAGAACCTCGTCATGGGTTGCCCCAACCATGCTCTCGGCGTCTGCAACCTGCGACCACAGCTCGAGCGCGGTCTCGTAGTACCGCTGAGCTTCGGCCGGCGCTGAGGCCGCCGCGGCGATGTCGCCGGCGCGCACCGAGGCCGGAAGCGCACGCTCGACGTCGTGTGCGGCGAGCCAGTGATGGGCGAGCATCGCCTCCGCCGACAGGCCCGGACCCGCGAGTTCGGCATCGGCGTCAAGCGCCTCGGCAAAGGCGCGGTGAAGGGCGGTGCGCTCTCCAGGAAGCAGATCCTCGTAGATGGCCGCTCGCGCGAGCGCGTGGCGAAACGCGTAGCCACGCCCGCTGGGGTCGACGACGAGAAGTTGATGGTCGACCGTCTCGCGAAGCGCGGCGTCGAGCTCGTCCCGGGACAGCGGCACGACCGCCGCGAGTAGCGCATCGGGCACCGACGGACCCGCCGCCGCCACGGTGCGAAGCACCCGCTGCGCGTTTTCGGGCAGCGTGTCCGCGCGGGCGATCAGCACGTCGCGCAAAGAGGGAGGCAGGTAGTCGCCCTGTCCCGGTCCGTGGCGGACCGTATCGAGGAGCTCCTCGACGAACAGCGGGATGCCCTCGGAGCGCTCGATCACGAGATCGGCCACTCCGGGCTCGGGAGGCTCGCCCAGGATCGCCTCGATCTGTTCGCGAACCGCGACCGCGTCCAAGCGTTCGAGCGTGAGGCGGGTGGCGAGCCGATGCTGGTGCCAGCTTCCGGCCAGTCGTCGAAACGGATGGCTGCGATGAAGCTCGTCCGAGCGCACCGTGCAGACGAGCAGTACGGGGCGGTCGGCAAGGCCCCTGATCAGCGTCTCCAGCAGGTCGAGCGTCGAGGGGTCCGCCCATTGCAGATCCTCGAAGCCGAGCACGAGCGGCCTCGTCTCGGCGAGACGGCGCACGAGGCCGAGCAGGAGCTCCATGGAGCGCGCCTGATCCTGTTCGCCGCGTGGCGCCGCGGCAGCGCTGACGTCGAGCTCCGGCAGCAGCCGAACGACCTCGCCGCGCGCCGGCCCGACGACCGCGTCGAACTCCTCCGGATCAAGATCGTCGACGAGCGTGCGCAGCACCTCGACGAGCGGGGCGAAGGAGATTCCGCGCCCTCCGAGTTCGACGCAGCTGCCGATCAGCACCCGAGCGCCGGCGGTGGCAGCGCTGTCGCCCAATTCCGCCAGTAACCGCGACTTCCCAACCCCCGCCTCACCCTCGATGATCACGGCGTGAGGCGCGCCCTCCCGGGCCTCGTCAAAGGCCTGCTTGAGGCGGTCGAGCTCGTCCGCGCGGCCGACCAGCAGGGGGCTGACAACACTCCCGGTCACGCGGCGATTCTCGCAGTCGCTGGAGTCGGTGCGGCACCTGAGGTGGGCACGGGGGTTTGTAAGTTCGATGGGCTGTGACTGACGAGCCCCGCGTCATCGACACCATGCACTTGGGCCGCGATCGCGTGATCGCGGCCCACGAGGTGCGCGGCGAGCTGGTCGTCGATCCGGGTCCGGAGTCATGCATCGACACCCTCCTGGCGGGCCTCTCCGGTGACCCGCGCGCACTGCTCTTGACGCACATCCACCTCGACCACGCGGGGGCGACCGGGGCGCTCGTCAAGCGCTATCCGGACCTGCGCGTCTATGTCAGCGAGATCGGCGCGCCGCATCTGGTCGATCCGTCGAAGCTGCTGCGAAGCGCCGGGCGCCTCTATGGGGAGGAGAACATGGGGCGGTTGTGGGGCGAGGTCCTCCCGGTCCCGCAGGAAAACATCACCGCTCTGCGAGGCGGGGAGACCGGGGTGGAGGGCTTTCGCGTCGAGCACGTGCCGGGCCACGCCTCCCATCACCTCTGCTGGTTCGACGAGGCCACCGGGGACGCATATGTCGGCGACATGGCCGGCGTGCGGATCCCGCCGAACAACTTCACGATTCCGCCCACCCCGCCGCCCGAGGTCGACGTCGAGGCGTGGCTGCGCTCGGTCGACCGCATCGAGGCGCTCAACCCGAGCCGGCTCCGCCTGACCCACTTCGGCGTGGCCGAGGACGTCGCCGCCCAGCTCGACCGCGTCCGCGAGAGCCTGCGCCGCAACGCCGAGCTGGCCGAGCGAGGCCGCGAGGTCTTCCTCGAGCACTTCGAGGCGGAGATCGACGCCAACCAGGACCCCGAGACGGCCACCCGTGCGCGACAGTCCACGCCACCCGAGCAGCAGTGGCTTGGGCTCGAGCGCTACCTCTCCAAACGCGAGGAGTGAAATTCGCCGTGCGCTCCTTCTGGGGCGCGGCGGTGTTCCGGGTAGCTCAGCGGCTACCCTGCCGGAAGTTCACGTGATCGTTCGATCCGTCACAAAACGACGCCTAATCGCGGCTCTAGCGGCCGGATGCCTCCTCGGTGGAGGCGCCACCGCGTTTGCCGAGGTCACCGTGTACGACAACGACTTCTCGAGCCAGGGCCGCTACGACGAGATCGCCAACTCGGGCGGCGGTAATCGCTGCCAACGCAAGTACCGCGAGAAGAGCAAGGTCCTGCTGGCTTCCGTGAAGAAGGGCCCGGCCGACTGCGCGTTCCGCCCGCCGATCCAGGGTGACGATTCGCTCCCGAACCACTCAGTCCTGATCGACGCCAAGATCCTCAAGCGCACGCCCAAGGAGTCGCGCAAGAGCGCCTTCTTCGAGATCACCGTCCGCGCCGGCGGCAAGGGCTCGGGCTACTCGCTGCGGGTCTTCCCCCAGCGCCAGCACTTCGAGCTGAGCCGCGGCCCCACCGGCCAGGGCTTCCCAGTCGCGGGCAAGAACAAGGCGATCAAGAAGACGAACTCCCGCAACAAGATCGAGCTGATCGCCACGGGCGCGCAGATCGTCGCCACCGTCAACGGTAAGCAGCTCGCCACGGTGGCCGACACCAATCCTGGCGGCGTCGAGGGACGCAAGATCCGCTTCGCGGTCGGCAATCAGTCCAAGAAGGACGCAAAGACGGTCGGCACCTTCAAGGAGGTCGCCGTCTCCGTTCCCGATCCCCGCTAGGCCGGCGGGGAGGGCGCGATCTCAACCGAGACGGTCGAGCGGGAGCGTGGAGCGGGGCCCGGCTCCGGCCTCGGCGGCAACTGGCAGGTGATCGTGCTCAACGACGATCACAACACGTTCGACCACGTCGCGTCGACCCTTGCCCGCGTCGTGCCGGGCGTCTCCCTAGACCGCGGTTACCGAATCGCGGACGAGATCCACAACAGGGGTCGCGCGATCGTCTGGTCGGGCCAGCGCGAGCCCGCCGAGCTCTACTGGGAGCAGCTGGACGCGGCGGGCCTGACGATGGCTCCCTTAGAGAGTCACTAGTTCGCGGCTGCGGACAGTGCGGCGCCGGCGGCGAACGCCCTGTGGGGTGCGCATCTGCCTGGCGCGTAGCTCGAGCAGCTTGCGCAGCTCGCTGGTCGGCTTGAACGGATCGGCGATGACCCTGCCGCTCGCGAGCGAGATCGCGGCGTGCAGCTGGCCGTCGACGAACGCGCCGAGCACCTCACCCCGAGGGGCGGGACGAGTGTCCTTGCCCGCCAGGCGTGCGAGTGCGACGGCGTCGGTGGTTCGATCCAGGCGGCGGATCGTGATTTCGGCTGTGTTGGACATCTGGCTCACCTCGCTCCGAAGGGACTGGTTGACGGTGCAAGTACATGATCGGCTGGACCCCGCATAAGCGCAACATGGATGCTTGACGCGACTGATAAGCTGGCCTTATGCTCGATGTGAAGCGCCTCAGCATCCTTCGCGAGGTCGCCCACCAGAACTCGTTCTCGGCCGCCGCCGACGCGCTGTACCTGTCGCAGTCGGCCGTGAGCCAGCAAATCGCCACGCTCGAGCGCGAGGTGGGGATGCGCCTGCTCGACCGCACGCGGGAGGGCCCGAAGCTCACCGACGCCGGCCGCGTCCTCGTCGGCCACGCAGAGGCGGCCATCGCGCGGCTGGAGGAGGCCGAGCGCGACCTGGCAGCGATCGCAGGCCTCGAGGGCGGCGAGCTTCGCCTTGCGAGCTTCCCGAGCGCCAGCGCGACGGTGCTCACCGAGGCCGTTTCGATCTTCCACACCCAGTACCCCGGGGTGCGCCTGACGGTCGCCGATGCCGAGCCCGAGGAATCGCTACCGCGGCTGCGCGCCGGCGACATGGACCTGGCGCTGACCTTCGACTACGCCACGATCCCGAAGCCGGAGGAGCGCGACCTCGAACGCCGCCTGGTGCTCACCGAGTCCATGTACGTCGCGCTTCGCGCCGATCATCCGCTCGCCGACCGGCCCGTGGTGCCGCTCGCCGAGCTCGCTGACATGGCCTGGCTGTGCGGCTCGCTGCCGAGCACCTGCGGCGAGGTGGTTCTCGCCGCCTGCCGAAGCGCCGGCTTCGAGCCCCGCGTCGGCTTCGAAAGCGACGATTACCACGTGATGCAGGGCTTCATCTCAGCCGGTCTCGGGACCACGCTGCTCCCCGACCTCGCGTTGCCGACCCTCCACGACGGCCTCGTGGTCCGCCCGACCGACCCGCCGGCGCCGCAGCGCCGCGTCTGGGCCGCAACCCGCGCCGAGGGCTCACGCTCGGCGGCCACCGAGGCGATGCTCAACATCCTCGCGGAGGTCGGCACGAGCCTCTCGGCCCGCACCGCGGAACACCTGAAGCTCGTCGCTTAGCTGACCCCGGCGCGCGGCGCGACTAAGGGCCGCAGCCGACCGCGCGTCGAACGTCCCGCGCTGGGCGCTATAGCCCGTCTTCACGGACGTTCGGGCCCCGCACGGTGTCCCTCGTTCCGTGCCAGAGCACGGCGCGCGGGACACCCTCGCCGCGCGCAGGGGCTTCCGGGACGCTGAAGCTCGTCGCTTAGCTCGGTCCGGCGCCGTTGGTGGCCAGCGAGGCCTCGGCGACGCGCGCGTGCCAGTGCTGGTCGACAGGCTTGTGGAAGTACTTCAAAGCGGCCTGGCGCATCACGGAGAGCTCGTCGCTAAACCACCAGCGCTGCTGGTCGTCGCGGCTCTCCCAGAAGGTGACCTGGCGGATATGGAGGGTGTCGTCCTCGTTGCGGGTAAGGAACGCGCCCTTGGCGCCGAACGCCAGGGCGCGCTCGAGCGCGGGCTCCCAGATCTCCAGGAACGCGTCGCGCCGGAAGGGCACGATGTGCCACTCGATGTAGTGGACCTCCACGCTCGGAACCCTACGTAACGCTACGCCCCGACTTCCGCCCAGATCGCGCCCTCGCCGTCCTCATGCTTGCCGGCGTCGTTGTCGGTGGCCCCGACGCGGATCGCGATCTTGCCGGTGTGGCGGTTCTCGTGGAGCATCTGGTGCGCCTCGGGGACCCCGTCGAAGTCCATGACCTCGGAGAGCACGGGGCGGACCTTGCCCTCGGCCATCAGCTGGTTCGCGCGCGTGCACTCGTACGCGTTGGCGAAATGCGAGCCGAGGATCTCCTTCTGCTTCATCCACAGGTAGCGGACGTCGAAGTCGAGCGTGTAGCCCGAGGTGGCGCCGCAGATCACGACCTTGCCGAACGGCTTCACGGTGAAGACCGAGGTCGGGAAGGTGGCCTGGCCGACGTGCTCGAAGACGATGTCGGGCGCGTCGCCGAGGATCCCCTTGACCTTCTTGGCGAAGGCGCGGGTGGCGGCGAAGCGCTCCTTCTCGGCGGCCGGGTCGACCGACGGGAGGTTTTTGTCCGAGCGCATCATCTCGCCGAACTCGGCGCGGTTGATGTAGTCGACCGCGCCGAGCTGCTTGACCAGCTCGCCCTTCTCGTCGGAGGAGACGACGCCGACCGCGTTCGCGCCCGCCGCCTTGCAGAGCTGCACGGCGAACACACCGAGCCCGCCGGCAGCGCCCCAGATGAGCACGTTGTGGCCGGCCTGGATGTTGCAGCGGTTGAAGAGCATCCGGTAAGCGGTGAAGTAGGTGAGGCCGTACGCGGAGGACTCCACCCAGCTGAGGTTGGGCGGCTTCGGCAGCAGCTGCTGAGCCTGCACCTTCGTGAACTGTGCGAACGAGCCCCAGGTGGTCTCATAGCCCCAGATCTCCTGGCTCGGCGCGGCCATCGGGTCGAGCCCGTGGACCTCGACGTCCTCGTAGGAGGCCTGGTTGCAGTGGATGACGACCTCGTCGCCGGGCTTCCAGCGTGTGACGCCCTCGCCGACCTTCCAGACGACCCCCGACGCGTCGGAACCGCCGATGTGGTGGCCGTACTCGGGGTGGTCGCCGTAGCCGAACACCGACACGGGCTTGCCGAGCGACGCCCAGACGTTGTTGAAGTTGACGCCGGCCGCCATCACGCGGACGATCACCTCGAAGGCGCCGGGCTCGGGCACTTCGATCTGCTCGAGCTGGAAGGCATCCTTGGGCTCGCCCTCGCGCTCCTGGCGGATGACCCAAGCGGCCATCGTCTCCGGCAGCGTGCCGGGCTCCACGTCAAGCTTCGAAACTTCCGCTACGTCTACGGCCACGGTTCTCCCTCTGGTCGGTTCGGGTCCGGAAAAGCGGGCGGATCGTAGCGACGCGAGCGAGCCGGCGACCCCGTCTCGTAAGAATGCACGCCGTGGACGCGCACGAGCTCACCGACGGGGGCCAGACCGCTGAGCAGGTGGCTGAGTGGCTTGCGGCGTTCCTCGCCGCCGCGCGCGAGACCGTCGAGATCGCGATTTACGACATCCGCCTTCCCGACCGGCCCGGCGACATCGTCGCCGGGGCGCTGCGCGACGCCTCCGCACGCGGGGTCAAGGTCCGGCTGCTCTACAACGTCGACTCGAGCCGCCCGCCGGCGATTTCGCCGCCGCCGAGCACCCGGCCCGAGGTGCTGCATGAGCTTCCCATCGACGATCGCGGCATTCCTGGAATTCCGGATCTCATGCACCACAAGTACGTCGTGCGCGACGGCGAGGCGGTCTGGACCGGCTCGGCCAACTGGACGACGGATTCATGGACGCGCGAGGAGAACGTCGTCCTCTCGATCGACTCGCGGCCGCTCGCGGCCGCCTATCTGGCCAACTTCGAGGAGCTCTGGGGCAAGCGCGACGTCGAGCGCTCCGGCTTCGTGGCCCCCTCGCCGATCGACCTGGGCGGCGGCGTCAGCGTCCGGCCGTGGTTCACGCCGGGGCACGGGACCGAGCTGTCGCAGCGAATCGCGCACGCGATCGCCTGCGCGCAGCGGCGCGTGCGAATCGCCTCGCCGGTGATCACGTCCGCGCCGATTCTCTCGACGCTTGCCGAGCTCGGCGGTGAGGGGCGGGGTGGACATCGCCGGCGTCATCGACGAGCCGCAGACCGACGCGGTTTACGGCCAGTGGGCGAGCAACGGCACCTCCGGCTGGAAGATCCCGCTGCTCGCGAAGGCGCTGTCGCTGCTGCCGTTCTCCGGCAAGCCGTCGACGCCGTGGGGGCCCGGGACGGTCCACGACTTCATGCACGCGAAGGTGACCGTCGCCGACGACACCGTGTTCGTCGGCTCGTTCAACCTCTCACGCTCGGGCGAGATGAACGCCGAGAACGTGCTCGAGATCCACGACCCGGCGCTCGCCGAGCGGATGGCCGCCTTCGTCGACGCGATCCGGGCGCGCTACCCGGCGACGTCTGTGCCCGCCGCAGGCGATGGCGACGATCTCGCCGACATCGTCGGAGACGGTCGGGATCTCGCGAGTCGACGCGCCGAGATCCGACCGGGCGCCGAGCAGCTCGGCGTCGACCCAGTCGAGCAAGCCCGGCCCAGTAGGCGCTGCCGACGAGGACGACCGGGTGGTCGATCGCCTCGCCGGTCTGGATCAGGGTCATCACCTCGAAGAGCTCGTCGAGCGTGCCGTAGCCGCCGGGCATCGCCGACGATCGACCGCGAGTAGCGGACGAACATCAGCTTGCGCGTGAAGAAGTAGTCGAAGCTGAGCGCCGACATCGCAGTACGGGTTCATGTGCTGCTCGTGCGGGAGGATGATGTTCAGGCCGACCGAGGTCGCGCCCGCCGTCCCGAGCTCCCGCGGTTGGCGGCCTCCATCGCCCCGGGCCCGCCGCCGGTGATCACGGCCTAGCCCGCCTCGCCGATCGCGCGGCCGATCTCGCGTGCCTGCGCGTACTCGGGGTTGTCTGCGTGGCGTGCGCGCCGAGCCGAAGACGCAGACGGCCGGGCCGAGATCGGCCAGCGTCTCGAAGCCCGGTGCGAAGCTCGCGCTCGATCAGTTCCAGGCGCTCGGCGTCGGTCCTGGTCGAGACGACGGACGACGCCTCGGCGCAGACGATCTCCTCGTTGGGAGTCGTGGGCACGATGGTCGGCGTGGGCGTGCTCATGCAGTGTCAGATTCGCGTCCGAGGGCCCGACTACCTTCGCGAGTTCGCAGTATGGAAGCCTCCGAGAGACCACAGCTTTCGCTTGACCATGCGACCGGCGACGGACACGTCCGCCTCGCTCGACAACCGGATCGTGATCGAGCGCCTCACCGTCGACGACGCGCGGCGGCGCGGGTCGTCCGCGAGCAGTCACGCGAGGGCCATCCGCGCGACCGAGACCGTCACGCGCGCGATCGAGATCGGCGCGCGCGTCATCGAGCGCGAGGGCACCGCCGCCGAGCGTCGACTACGTCCGCGCGCGAGTTCGAGCGCCAGCGCCGGCGAGCTCGACGGCAGGCTCGGCGGGACGCTCGAGGACGGCGACGAGGCGCTTGCCGAGCGGATCGCGGCGACGCTTCGCGGCTCGCGCAACGACTCGGTGCAGGCGCAGATCAAGGCGATCGTCACGCCGAGGCGCGCGAGGAGCAGCGATGCAGCTCGTCCAGCTCTTTTCCGCCGAGGACGGCAGCAACCCGCTCGTCGCGATTTCAAGGGCGAGGTCGTTCGCGAGCTGTCGAGGCTCGCAGAACGCCACCGCAGAAGTCGAGAAGCGAGGCGAATCGCACCCGGATCGAGGCGCTGCAAGCGAGCTGGTCGAGCTCCGTGAGCGGCACGGAGGCCGAGCACGCGTCGCCGAGGAGGCCGAGCGCGCCGGCACCCGCAAGGGGCTCACGTTCGAGGAGCTCGTGCACGCGGCGATCGAGGAGATCGCGCAGGCCCGGGGCGACGTCGCCGCGCATACGGGCGGCGAGCAGGCCGAGGGTCGGCGGCAAGAAGGGCGACACGCTCGATCGATCGGTCGGCGCCTGCGACGGCGCGTCTCAGGGCCGGATCGTGTTCGAGGCGAAGAACAAGCGCCTCTCCAAGAACGAGGCGTGGACCGAGCTCAACGCCTGCGATGGACGACCGCGCGCGGCCTCGTTCGCCGTGCTCGTCGTCGCCGGCGACGACAACGTCCCGTCGGGCTCGAGGAGCTGACCGAGTACGAGGGCAACAAGATCATCGCCGTGCTCGACCGCGAGGAGCCCGATCCGCTGGCGCTGCGGCTCGTCTATCGCCTCGGCCGCGCGCGGGTCCTGGCGATGGCGCGCGATCGCGACCTCGAGGTCGATGCGGTCGCGGTTCGTGACACCGCCGCGGAGGCGGTCAGCGCGGCTCAAGCAGGCGCAGGCGATCCGCGTCGCAATGGCCTGCATCAAGCACCAACTCGCGACGAAGCCCGCGCCGGCGATGACTCGATGGAGATCGCGCTCGATGTGGAGCGCTGCCTCGCGCGGATCGACGCGCTGGTCGCTGAGCGAGCCGCCGAGGCGCGCTGAGGCAGACTAGAGCGCTCACGGCGTCTAGGGCAGCAGCAGGTCGTTCTGCGAGCTCGGCCGCTCGGGGCCGACGCTCAGCTGCTCGAGTCTTGCCGCCGCCGTCGGTCGAGACGGTGTAGTCGCCCTCGCTCAGGTCGACCTTCATCGAGCCGGTGCCGCCGGCGATGATCTGTTCGCTGGAGTCGTCGGTGGGCCCTTCGAGCACGAGGCGAGCCGGATCGGCGGTCTGATTCGAGATCGTGATCGTCGCCGGGCCGGCGCCGACGTCCTTGGCCGGGCTGACCCTGACGCCGCCGTCGGCGATCAGCGCGCTCAGCGCAATCGGCGCGGGCGGTCGCGGGTCGTTCTTGAAGTCGTCCTGCGCCGCAGCCGCGCGATGGCCAGCGCAGCGATGCCCGCAGCCAGCGGAACGATCAGCCTCCTCGCAGCGCCCATCGTGGGCGCAACACTAGCCCAACAGCCAGCGGGCCTCGTGCCGGTCGGACGCGCTAGAACGGAAGCTCGACGATCTCAGCGGTTGCGCCGTCGCCGACCTCGACGGTCGTCCCCGAGCTCGGCCTCGCGGCGCAGGATCGCGAGTGCGATCGGGCCGCGGGCGGGGGAGAGGACGGCCGTGCCGATGGTCCCGAGCTCGCGCTCGCCGAGACGGACCGGATCGCCGGCGCCGCGGCGCTCGCGTCGAGACGCAGGCCGACGAGGCGGCGGTTCGGCTTACCCTTGTAGTGCAGCCGGGCGACCGTCTCCTGGCCGATGTAGCAGCCCTTGGTGAAGCTCACCGCGCGCTCGTTGATCCCCGCCTCCTGGGGCATCGTCGCGCGCCGTCATCTCGTGGCCGAACCGCGGCCGGCCCGACTCGACGCGAACGATCTCCGCCGCCGGCTCGGTGACCGGCTCGGCGCCGCGGCCGGCGAGATCGCGCGAGCACGGCGTCCACGTGCGTCGGCCTCGACGACCAGGTCGACGCCGAGGTCGGTGGCGATCGCACCGCGTCGGCCCTGGCGCCGTCGTGGACGCGCCGGTGCGCGTCCTCGGGCCCCGCGGGTCCGTCGAGGACGATCTGCGCCGCGGCGGGTCCGATCACCGAGATCACAGCTCGGTCGCCGCGTGCGGTCGGTCGACCTCGACATCACGGCCGACCTTGTACATCGAGAGGTGGCGCAGGACCGCGTCTCGCCGTCGTCGGCCTCGGTGTCGATCGACGAACCCGTCGTCGTCGCGTAGGACGCGCATGTCGCGCCTGCATGCGCCCCTTGCGGTCGAGCAGCGCCGAGTAGCACCCGGCGCCGGGCTCGAGTGCCTCGACGTCGTTGGTGAGCTGGCCCTGGAGGTACTCGGCCGCCTCCTGTCCGTCGACCGCGAGCACCCGGCGGCCCTCGCGGCGAAGGGCTCCGGCGGACTCGCGCAGGACCCGGTACTGGGCGTCGAGCTCGGGTGCGGCGATCGGTGTTCACCCGGCCGATTCTAGTTCCAGCTGGACGACAATATTTCGATTCGTCTAAACTTTTATTTCGATGGACGACCGAAACGCGGCCATCCGAGGCGATCGAGGACTACGCCAAGGCGATCTACGCGCTCGAGGACCGAGCCCCCGGGCCGGTCGAGCACGACCGCGCTCGCCGATCGACTCGGCGTCGCGCCGTCGACGGTGACGGCGATGGCGAAGCGCCTCGAGGAGCTCGGGCTTGTCGACTACACGCCCTACCGCGGGATGAACCTCACCGAGCGCGGCCGCCGTGTCGCGCTCGAGGTCGTCCGCCATCACCGCCTGCTCGAGGCGTTCCTGGCGACCAGCCTCGACATGCCCTGGGACCGCGTGCACGACGAGGCCGAGGTGCTCGAGCACTACATCTCCGAGGACCTCGAGCGGATCATCGCCGAGAAGCTCGGCGATCCCGGTCCGCGATCCGCACGGCGACCCGATCCCCAGCGCCGACCTCGCGATCGTCGCCGATGAGACCGTCAGCCTCGCCGACCTCGAGCCGGGTGACGCACGCGACCTTCGACCGCGTCTCCGACCGCGACGCGGAGATGCTGCGCTTTCTCGACGAGCGCGGGATCCGGCCCGGGCTGCGAGCTTGCGGTGACCGGCCGCGATCCCTTCGACGGACCCGCTCTACGTCGAGGTGGACGGCACGGGACACGCGCTCGGCGGCCGCCTCGCCGCGGCGATGCGGGTGGCGCTGGAGGGGCGGTCGTGAACCGGGCGCTCGACGAGGCCGTCCTGCGGCGCGGGCCGCCGACGCACCCGTACCCGGCGACGAGCAGGACACCGACTTCGCCCTCCCCGGCGAGGCCGCCGTCGCCCGCGCCGCGCGGCGCTCGCTCGACGGGCACTGCGCGCGGCTTCGCCCGGCTTTGGCCGTTCCTCGGCCCCGCCTTCATCGCCGCCGTCGCCTATATCGACCCGGGCAACTTCGCCACCAACATCAGCGCCGGGGCGCAGTTCGGCTACCTGCTGCTGTGGGTGGTCGTGGCCGCGAACCTGATCGCGATGCTGATTCAGACGCAGTCGGCGAAGCTCGGGATCGCGACGGGCAAGAACCTTCCGGAGCTCTGCCGCGAGCGCTTCTCGCGCCGGGCATCGATCGGGCTCTGGCTGCAGGCGGAGGTCGTCGCGATGGCGTGCGACGTCGCCGAGGTGGTCGGCGCCGCGCTCGGGCTCAACCTGCTGTTCGGGATCCCGCTGTTCCCGGCCGCGCTGATCGCCGGCGCCGGCGCCTTCGCGATCCTCGCGCTGCAGCAGCTGGGCTTTCGCAAGCTCGAGGCGGGGATCGCCGTGCTCGCCGGGGTCGTCCTGCGTCGCCTTCGGCTTCGAGATCTTCTGGGCCAAGCCTGACGCCGGCGATGTCGCCGGCCACCTCTTCACGCCCGGGCTTCAGCAACACCGAGAGCATCCTGCTGACGACCGGGATCATCGGCGCGACGGTGATGCCGCACGTCGTCTACCTGCACTCGGCGCTGACTCAGCGGCGGATCGTCGGGCGCAGCGTCGCCGAGCGACGGCGAATCCTGCGCTTCGAGAAGATCGACGTCGTCATCGCGATGTCGATCGCCGGGGCCGTGAACCTCGCGATGATGGTGATGGCCGCGGCGCTGTTCAACGTCGGCGGCCTGACCGGGATCGACACGCATCGAGGGCGCCTTCGCACGGTCTGCAGCACGACCGTCTCCGATCACGCGGCGACCGTCTTCGGAATCGCGCTGCTGGCGTCCGGGCTTCGCCTCGTCGTCGGTCGGCACGATGGCCGGGCAGGTGGTGATGCAGGGCTTCATCCGGCGCCGCATCCCGATCTTCCTGCGCCGCGCGCTGACCCTCGCGCCGGCGCTGGTCGTGCATCGCGATCGGCGTCGACGCCGACCGATGCGCTCGTCATCAGCCAGGTGGTGCTCTCGTTCGGGATCCCGTTCGCGCTGATCCCGCTGGTGATGATCGCCTCCAAGCGCGAGCTGATGGGCGAGATGGTCAACCCGCGCTGGCTGACGTGCATCGCCGGCGTCCTCGCGGCGCTGATCATCGCGCCTCAACCTCTTCCTGCTCGCAGCAGGTCTTCTTCGGCTGACGACCGACCGCGGCGCGGGTAGGCTGCCAGATGGCCTTGGCCGACGACTTCCAGGCGATTCTCGACTCGCTGCCCGACGACTGGACCGACATCGTCTGCGATCTGCGGATCGCCGACGAGGATCGCTACGTCGACGCCGCGGTGCTGATGACGCAGATCAACGCCCAGCCGTACTCGAAGGCCGAGTGGCACTTCCGCATCAACGTCGCCCACCGCTTCGGCCATGCCGCCGCGGCGGAGACCGTGAAGGGGACGCTCGCGCTCTTCGATCAGCGAGGGGATCGCGGGCGAGCTGGTGGTTCGCGAGGTCCGCGAGGGCCGGGCGGAGGTGGTCCAGATGTGGGGACGCCCGGAGTCCGTGCGCCGCGAGTTCCGCGCCCGCCGCGCGCTGTAGCGCTGCAGGTTCTCTAGCGCTCTGTCGGGGCCTCGCAGGGCCGACAGGTCCGAGCTCTGGTGAGCGTCGGGATCACCGAGGCGAACTGGTTGGCGATCACGCGGGCGCGGTTGATCTCCGTGCGCGACCAGGCGCGCTCGTTGGGGCGGTAGGCCTCGATGATGCCGACGCTCTCGCCGCGCATGACGACCGGGCACCATCAGCAGCGAGCGCTCGCCGAGCGCGAGCAGCAGCTCGACCTCGTCGGGGATCGCTCGTCGGGGTCGCCGACGATCGCCTGCACCGCCTCCTGGTCGCTCGATCACGCGCTGGCTGAGCGGGAAGTCGGCGATCGGGAAGACGGCCTCGCCGCTGCGCTCGCCGTTCTCGGCGAGCGTCTCGATCGCGTCCGCGTCGGGGTGCCAGGCCGAGAGGCAGACCTTCGTCGCGCCAAGCTCCGCGGCGATCAGCGCGAGCGTCTCCTCCAGGTCCGCGCGCGAGCGCGCCGCGGCGAGGCGGGCGCTGAGGTGCACCAGGCGGCGATCGCTGGAGCCGACCCGACGCCGCTCGGCGGGCAGCGAGTCGAAAGGTGTCCGCGAGCGCGATCCGGCAGGCCTCGGCGGCGACTCGGCGAGACCTCCGCCCACGGCGGCTCGGGCCGCGCGAGCACCCAGCCCTGACCCCACTGACGTCGAGATCGGCGAGCACGGCGAGCTCCTCGAGCGTCTCGATGCCCTCGGCGCAGACGGTCGCGCCGACGACGCTCGCGTAGCGGACGAACGACTCGACCAGCGCCATCCGCGCCGGGTCGCGGTCGATGTCGTGGACGAGGTCGCGGTCGATCTTGACGATGTCCGGCTGCACCCGCATCAGCTGCTTGAGGCCCGCATGCCCCGCGCCCGGCGTCGTCGATCGCGATCATCGCGCCGCGCTCGCGCAGGTCGGCGATCGCCGCAGCGAGCGACTCGTCGTCGGGGACGAACTCGTGCTCGGTGATCTCGATGATCAGCCCCTCGAGGTTGCCCTGCAGCGCGTCGCTGACGGACGTCGGAGCTGAGCGCGGAGGGACTGACGTTGATCGCCAGGTGGACCTCGTAGGTGCGGCCGATGGGGCGCGAGCGCCGCGCGGATCGCCGCGGCCTCGAGCTCGGCGCCGAGCCCGCAACCGTGCGCCTGGGCGAACCAGACGTCGGGGGTGCGCCTCCCGGCCCCGGGAAACCGCGCCAGCGCCTCGTAGCCGACGATGCGGCCGTTGGCCAGGCTGACGACCGGCTGGAATACCGGCGTCACCGGATCGGTCGCGGTCGAGCAGCTCCTCGATCTCGGCGCGCTGGCGCTCGGTCCACGTGGCGGGCGAATGCTCGGGGTCGAAGCGGCGAGTGCGGTGCTTGCCGCCGAGCTTCGCCCAGTGCATCGCGCTGTCGGCGTGCTGGCAGAGCGTCGCCACGTCCTCGGCGTCGCGCGGAAATGCGGCGATCCCGGCCGAGCAGCTGAGCGTCGAAGCCGACGACCGCGATCGCTTCGATCGCCTCGCGGGCGCGCTCGGCGACCGCGAACGCGGCCTCCGAGCTCCGCGCCCGGGAGGATCAGCGCGAACTCCTCGCCGCCGATCCGCGCCGCGGTGTCGATGGTGCGAACCGCGCTGCGCAGCGCGACGCCGACCTCGCGCAGGATCTCGTCGCCGTAGGGGTGCCCGTGGGTGTCGTTGATCCGCTTGAAGTCGTCGAGGTCGAGACTGATCAGCGCGACCGGCGCGTCGATGCGCGCCGCGCGCTCGAGCTCGCGGGCCGAGAGTCTCGTGAAAGCCGCGGTGGTTGGTCGAGCCCCGTGAGCGCGTCGATCGCGGCCAGGTCGCGCAGGCGGCCGCTGCTCGCGCAGGATCAGCACCAGAGCAGGATCGTCAGCGTGCGAGCCGCCGACCGCCGAGCGGCGGCGAGCGCCGGCGCCGCCCAGCCCAAGAGCGGCTGCGGCTAACGAGCCCAGCCACAGCAGAACGCATGCGGCCGCGGCGGCGACCAGGATATCGCGCGCGGGCCTGCTCGCCCTCGTGCTCGCCGGCCCTGATCCAGGGATTTGCGAGTGAAGTCTCGATCCATCGTTCGGGAACCCGTTCCAGACATCGGCCGAGACCGCCGCGTCCTTGAGGGTCAGCAGACGTCGTTCAGGCGTCGCCGACCGAGCGGGAACGCCGCGTCGACGTCGAGCGGGCTTCGACACGATGCCGTGCCGGCGGTCCCATCGCGCCCAGCGCGCTCGAGCATGCCGTCGGTCCAGCAGGCCGCGCGCCGGCGAAGCGCATCGGCTTCCTCCAGGGCGTCGAACTGTGCCCGCTGCTCGGCCGGATCGAGGTCCGGGACCGCATCGAGCAGCGCGTCGAGCGCCTCGTCGCCGTGCGGTCGACGATCTCGCGTAGCCGCGTGGCGGTCGCGTCGCTGACCGCGCTGACGAGCTTCGGGTCGTCGCGCAGGGTCTCCGCGCGAGGTCGCGAGCACCAGCTCGGGGTAGCGCGGGCGCGCCGAATCGTCGACGCGGAACTCGCGGATCGGCACGCCCAGGCGCTGCAGGGCGACTCCCTCGGCGTTCCAAAACGCCGTCGCCGCGTCGAGCTTGCCCGCGGCGAGCGTCGCGACGGCGTCGAAGCCGATCGTCACCCGGTTGACCGCGCCGGGATCGGCGCCGGCCGCCTCCAGCACCGAGTCGAGGACGGCGTCGTCGGAGGGCAGGCCGGTGACCCCGACCGATCCGCCCTCGAGGTCGCGCAGGCGTATGGACGGCGTCGCGGTCGCGGGCGATCACCGCCGCCAGCGGCCGGTCGACGATCGCGCCGATCGCCGACGACGTCGATGCCCTGCTCGCGCGCGAGGGCGAGGTCGTGGATGTCGAGGATCGCGAACTCCGCGCGGCCGGCGGCGAGCAGCTTCGGCGCGTCGGTCGACGCTCGAGGGCGGGCGCACCGTGAGGTCGACGCCCGCGTCGGCGTAGTAGCCGGCGTCGAGCGCCGCGGTAGATGCCCGGCATGCACGGCGTTGGGCTGGAAATCCAGGATCAGGGTCGCCTCGTCGGAGGCGCCCGGTTCAGCACCGCCCCCGCCGCAGGCCGCGATCGCCGTGCGATGATCGCGAGGGCGGCCGCCAGCGACGCGGCGACCTTTCTCATTCGACCCGAGCTTATCCCCCGGGCGAGCGCTTGCGCGATGCCCATCGACCACACCCACACCGACGAGCATCCGATCACCCGCGAGCTGCTCACGTTCGTCGAGATCCCGAAGGGCAGCCGCAACAAGTACGAGTTCGACGAGGGCATCGGCCAGATCGTGCTCGACCGCTTCCTCTCCTCGTCGATGGTCTACCCGACCGACTACGGCTTTCTGATGGGCCATCGCGGCCGCGACGGCGACCCGCTGGACGCGATGGTCTGCGTCTCGGAGCCGACCTTCCCGGGCTGCGTGATCCCGGTGAAGCCGATCGCCCTGTTCGTGATGCAGGACGAGAAGGGCGAGGACGACAAGGTCGTCTGCGTGCCGACTCATGACCCTGGCTGGAGCCACGCCGAGACGCTCGAGGACATCCCGGAGCAGCTTCAGCGCGAGATCACCCACTTCTTCTCCGTCTACAAGCAGCTCGAGGGCAAGGAGGTCCAGGTCGACGGCTGGCAGTCGCGCGAAGAGGCGCTCGAGGTGATCGCGGACGGCCGCCGCCTGCAGATGGAGCACGACGCTCCGCGGCGCAGCTGAACCGGCGGGCCCGGCGGCAGGGCCGCTGCACTATACGAGCTGCGCTGCCCGGGAGCCTATGTACACTGCCGCCCGCATCCGACCTAGGAGGATTTTCGACGTGCAGGACCGTGGCCTTGCGGCCTACATCGCGGAGCTGATCGGGACGCTCCTTCTGACATTCGCGATCGGAATGGTGGTGTCTCTGTTCGTGGCGACCGGCGCCAGCTCCGCGACGGGCTCCGACTTCGCCGTCGTCGGCTTGGTGCAGGGTCTGTCCCTGTTCTTCTTGATCATGGTCTTCGGGCCGGTCAGCGGCGGGCACTTCAACCCGGCGGTAACCATCGCCGCGGCGGCGTTGCGGCGGATCGACCCGATCGACGCCGTCGTCTACATCCTCGCCCAGCTCTCCGGTGCCGTTCTCGGCGCCCTGCTGGTCAAGGGCCTGATCCTCGACGAGGGTCGCGCCAGCCACTACGGCGCGGGCCAGGTGTCGAGCCTCCTCGCCAGCCCGTTCGCCGGCGCGGTCGTCGAGGCGCTCGGCACGATGTTCATCGTGCTCGCGGTTTGCGCGGTCGCGTTCAACCCCCGCGCCCGCCAGGAGTGGGCGCCGCTGGCGATCGGCCTCGTCTTCACGGTCGGGGTGATGATCTTCGGCCCGCTCACGGGCGCCTGCTTCAACCCGGCGCGCTGGTTCGGTCCGGCGCTCATCGGCGACTTCTTCAACGGCTTCTCCGGCATCTGGCCGTTCGTCCTCGGCCCGATCGTCGGTTCCCTCATTGCGGTCGCTGCTGTACCGCTTCGTGATCGCCGGCCCGCAGTACGCCGAGGGGGCCGAGCCGCCGACCTCGCAGGTCCGCGGCGTCGCTCAGGCCGTCAAGGACGCCGAGGTCCGCGAGCGGCAACAAGAAGTAACCGGCGCCGTCCGGCGTCCGCTTTTTCTGACCGCTTCACGGCCCCGCTAGGTTTGGGGTCGTGAAGCGCGTCACGTTCTCACGCAACTACACGCTCTCGCTCTCGCGGACGTGTCGCTGCTACTGCAAGTACTGCGCCTTCGCGACGCACCAGGCGCACCTCTACTCGCCTGAGGAGGTCGAGGACCGCCTCGAGCAGGCCGTCCGGCGCAACGCCAAGGAGCTGCTCGTGCTCACCGGCGAGATGCCGGAGGTCAACCCGGTCGTCGCCGAGCGCCTCGCCTCCTACGGGCACGCCGACTTCGTCTCCTACGTCGTCTGGGCCTGCGAGCGAGCGCTCGAGCGCGGGCCTGCTGCCGCACACGAACCTCGGGGTGCTTTCCCGCGACGACCTCGCCCGGCTGCGTGAGGTGACCGCGTCGCAGGGCCTGATGCTCGAGTCGATCAACCCCGACCTCGTCGTCCATCAGGGCTCGCCGACCAAGCACCCGGCAAAGCGGCTGGAGACGATCCGCGCGGCCGGCGAGCTGCGAGATCCCGTTCACTACCGGGATCCTCGTCGGCATCGGCGAGACGCGCCGACGAGCGGGTTGCAGGCACTCGAGGCGTTGGCCGACGTCCACGCCGAGTACGGCCACATCCAGGAGGTGATCCTCCAGAACTTCGTGCCGCACCCGCGGTACTACGGGCGCGAGGTCGCCGAGATCGCCGATGCGGCCGTCGAAGGAGCGCTGGAGCGACGGGCGACCGGCTCGCCGCTGGCGAAGCGAGGAGCGGCGCGAGTAGTCGACCGCCGAGTGGGCGAGCGACATGACCCTCGCACGAGATGAAGCGGCCTCGTCGGCGACGACGCGGCGACCTGATGCCCGACGTCGGCATCCAGATCCCGCCGAACCTCAGCGATTGGTGGGACGAGCTCGTCGAGGCGGGCGCGACCGACCTCGGCGGCCTCTCGGCCAACGGCGACCACATCTCGCCCGAGCACGCATTCCCGAGCCCGCATCAGGTCCGCAAGCGCCTGGCGCCGCGCGGCTACGCGCTCACCGAGCGCCTCTGCGCCTACTCGCAGTACCTCGATCCGGACTGGATCGAGCAGGGCGTTCTCGACGTCGTCAAGCTCAAGTACTGGAGCTTCATCCCGCGCCGCGGCTCAGGCCGGCGCGTCCGAGCGCGAGATCGACCCCGAGGCTGGCGCCGCAGGCGATCGAGCGCGGCCGCGCCGGCGAGGCGCTGACCGAGGACGAGCTGACCGCGCTGTTCGCCGAGCGCCGGCCCGAGGTGATCGAGGAGATGCGCGTCGCGGCCGACGAGCTGCGCGCCGAGCTCAACGGCGACACGGCGACCTTCGTCGTCAACCGCAACATCAACTTCACCAACGTCTGCATCGTCGGCTGCGCGTTCTGCGGCTTCGGCCAGGGCAAGCGCTCGCCCGACGCCTACCACGTCGAGCGCCGACGACTTTCAGGCGCGGATCGCCGAGGCGGTCGAGTTCGGCGCGACCGAGATCTGCATGCAGGGCGGGATCCACCCCGACTACACGCTCGAGGACTACGGGCGCTGGCTGCGCCTGGCGAAGGAGGCGGCGCCGCAGATGCACCTGCACGCGTACTCGCCGATGGAGGTCCACTACATGTGCGAGCGCTCGGGTCGCAGCCCCGAGAGCGTCTTCGAGTACCTGCGCGAGTGCGGGCTGGGCTCGACGCCCGGGACCGCGGCAGAGGTCCTCGACGACGGCGTGCGCACCCGGATCTCGCCGAACAAGCTGCCGGCGGCCCGGTGGGTCGAGATCATCGAGGCCTGCCACCGCTCCGGCCTGCGCTCGACCTCGACCGTGATGTTCGGCCACATCGAGGAGCCGTGGGAGCTCGCCCGCCACATGCGCGTCGTCCGCGAGCTGCAGGAGCGCACCGGCGGGATCACCGAGTTCGTGCCGCTCAGCTTCATCCCGTTTCAGACGCTGCTCGGGCGCACGCACGGGATCGAGGAGATCTCGCGCGAGGAGAACCTCAAGCACACGGCCGCGTTCCGGCTGGCGCTCGGGCGCACGATCAAGAACCTGCAGGCGAGCTGGGTGAAGATGGGGATCGACGCGGCCACCGAGAGCCTGCGGTGGGGAGTCAACGACCTCGGCGGGACGCTGATGGAGGAGAACATCTCGCGGATGGCCGGCTCCCAGCATGGCGTGCGGCTCGAGCCCGACGATCTGATCGCCGCCGCTCGCAAGGCCGGCCGCACGCCGGCGCAGCGCACGACGCTCTACGAGATCGTCGAGACCTACTGAGGAGGCGATCGATGCGCGCGATGGTGCTCGAGCGGCCTGGAGCCGCGCTGGTCGAGCGCGATGTGCCCGACCCCGAGCCGGGCGACCGGGCGAGGTCGCTCGTTCGGGTGCTCGCCTGCGGCGTCTGCCGGACCGACCTCCACGTCGTCGACGGCGAGCTCGACGACCCCAAGCTGCCGCTGATCCTCGGCCACCAGATCGTCGGCGAGGTCGGTGGCGCGGCGGGCGAGCGCTGGACGCCGGGCGACCGCGTCGGCATTCCCTGGCTGGCGCTGGGCCGACGGCGACTGCCGCTACTGCCGGACGGGCCGGGAGAACCTCTGCGAGCGAGCCCTGTTCACCGGCTACACCCGCGACGGCGGCTACGCCGAGCTCGCCGTCGCCGACGAGCGCTTCTGCATCGAGCTCGCACCCCGACGCCGGGGCCGAGACGGCGCCGCTTCTGTGCGCGGGGATGATCGGCTACCGCGCGCTGCGCATGTGCGGCGACGCCGAGCGGCTCGGCCTCTACGGGTTCGGCGCATCGGCGCACCTCATCTGCCAGGTCGCCGCGCACCAGGGCCGCCGGGTGTTCGCGATCACCCGCGACTCAGGCGACGAGCAAGGCCAAGGCGCGCGTTCGCCGCGCGGTCGCTCGGGGCTGGCGCGAATGGGCGGGGTCGGCGGCCGAGGTGCCCGAGCCGCTCGACGCGGCGATCATCTTCGCGCCCGCCGGCGAGCTCGTCGTGACCGCGCTGCGCGCGCTGGCGCCCGGGCGGCGTCGTGGTCTGCGCGGGAATCCACATGAGCGACATCCCGTCGTTTCGCCTACGAGGATCTCTGGCACGAGCGCCAGATTCGCTCGGTCGCCAACCTCACCCGCCGCGACGGCGAGGAGTTCCTGCCGCTGGCGCGCGAGGCGGGCGTGCGGGCGAGCGTGACGGACGTTATCCGCTGGGTGAGGCAAATCACGCTCTTGGCGATCTCCGCGCGGGTAGGGTTCGAGGCGCTGCGGTGCTTCGAGCCGGAGGAGGAGCTGGATGGCTGACGTGACCGTGAAGCGCACGGAGGACTTCGAGCCCACCTTCCGGGGCGGGATGCTCAAGGCCCGCGCCGGCCTCGGCGTCACCTCGTTCGGGATGCAGGTCCTGCGCTTTCCGCCGAACCTCGACCGCTACCCCGAGCACGACCACACCTTCGACGGCCAGGAGGAGGTCTACGTCGTCCTCGAGGGCGCGGCGACGCTGAGCGCCGGTGGCGAGGAGCACGCGCTCACCCCAGGTGTATTCGCCCGCGTCGGGCCCGGCGAGTCGCGCAGGCTGGCGACCGGCGAGCTGCCGGCGACGATCCTCGTCCTCGGCGGAGTTCCGGGCGAGGCGTTCGAGATCACCCAGTTCACCGAAGAGGGCGAGCCGGACCCGCTCGATGGCTGACGTCACGGTCAAGCGGCTCGACGACTTCGAGGCGATCTTCGGCGGCGGCTTCCGGCGCGTGCGCGCCGGCCTCGGCGTCAGCTCCTTCGGGCTCGCCGTGATGGAGCTGCCGGCCGAACTTCTCCGACTACCCCGAGCACGACCAGGCCCACGACCACCAGGAGGAGGTCTACACCGCCGCTCGCGGGCCGGGCGACGCTGCGGGTGGGCGGCGAGGGCGGCGCAGGAGATCGCGCTCGAGCCGGGCGTGTGGGTCCGGGTTGGCATGCACGAGCAAGCGCAAGATCATCACCGGCGACGAGGCCGCGACGCGTGCTCGCGGTCGGCGGCTCCCCGGGCCGCGCCTACGACCCGCCCGAGTTCACCGAGGAGGGCGGCGGCCTCGCGTGCGCTCAAGGCCGAGCTCGCCGGAGCTCCGAGCGCTCGGCTGATCCTAGCGAAAGAGGTCCTGCGTCCGGCGGGCGCTGAAGCGTCACCGCGCGCCGGGCCGTCCGCGGCCGTCCACCAGCGCGTCGGCGCCGCGGATCAGCACGGCAGGGCCGCGCGACGTCTTGTCGCGGCCGAGGTCGGCGGCGCCCGGCGAGCTGATCGGCGACCGCGATCGCCGTCGCCGCGAGCTCGCGGCCCTGGGCTGTCGCTGGCGGCCGCGCCAGTCGTCGATGGGCGAGCGACCCCGGCGCAGCCGATCGCGACCTCGGCCTGGCCGAGTCGCCAGGGACGGCCGAAGCTGTCCGCGACGATCACGGCGGGGCGGCGCCGCCGCTCGAGCGCCGGCGAGCTCGGCGCGGATGCGTCGCGCCGACGCGTCGGCGTCCTCCGGGCAGCAGCGCGACGACGTCCTCGGCCCGGGCACGTTCGAGGCGTCGATGCCCGGCGTTCGCGCAGATCCAGCCGCCGCTCGTCTCGACGATCAGCGCCGCGGGTTCGGCCCGGACGATGCGCCGCGTCTCGGCCGAGCACGAGCTCGATCAGGCGCGGATCGCGCTCGAGCTGTGCGGCGAGCGCGAGCGCGCGCGGTCCCGGCTCGACCTCGGCGAGGTCGCGAGCGCGCCCCTCGGCCTTCGAGACGATCTTCTGGGAGACGCACGATCACGTCGCCGTCGCCGAGGCTCGACGCCGGCAGCGCTCGGCGGCATCGGCGATCAGCTGACCCGAGCGCGGTCCCTCGGCCCTCACCTCCGGCAGTGGCGCAAGCGCGACGATCTCGAGCCGCTCGGCTCATGCGCAGTCTTGCGCGAGCGCAAGCCCAGCTCGGCGAGCGCCGCGGCGGTCGCGGGGGCGCGGCTCGGGTTCGGCGGTCAGGGTCGCGGCGAGCGCGGTCGAGGTCCTCGGGCGTGTCGAGGTCGAGGCCGAGCGACTCGAGCGGCTCGATCGCGACGTCGTAGCCGGCGCGCTCGGCGCGGTCTCGGTGGCGCTCGGCGCTGCCCTCGCCGAACGCCGGCCCGATCGCGTCGGCCGGCGCCATCAGCAGTCCGTTGGTGCCGGTTCCGTGGCGATCGGGCACGACCGCCACCCGTCCGGGCTGCCATGCGGTGCAAGCGCGGCGTCGAGCTCGGCCGGGTCGAGCAGCGGGCAATCGCCCGGCAGCAGGCCGACGGCCTGGCGCCCAGCGACTAACGCCCGGATGATGCCCAGCGTCGCGGCCTCGGAGTGGCCGCGGTCGTCGGGGTCGCGAACACCTCGATGGACGTCTTGACGCGCTGCGCGTGGCGCAGCGCAATCCGCTCCGCACGCCCCTCGCCGGTGACCATGATCACGCGCTCGATCGCCTCGACGCTGGTCACGGCCGCCGAGGACGTCGGCGAGCATCGCCTTGACGATCGCCGCGCGCTGGGGGCGGTCGAGGCGCTCGAGCAGGCGCTGCTTGGCCTGGCCGAAGCGCTTGACCGGGATGATCGCCGTCGCCCGCACCGCTCAGATCATCGCGCAGGCCGCAGCTCGGATGCGAGCTCGAGCACCTGCTGCGCCAGCGCCCGGCGGCCGCCGGCGCCGTTCATCAGCGTCGGGCACACGTGCGACATCGCACGCCCTCGGGCGGCGGGCCCGGGTCGTCCGGCGTCGACCACGATCGCGTCGATCAGGCCCTGTAGAGCGAGGCGATGCCGGCGCCGGTCTGCGGCCGTCCGAGCGCCGCCAGGAACGCCTCGGTCGGCCCCTTGACCGCACGTCCGCCGACGAGCGGGCTGACCGCGATCACCGGGGCGTCGGCGGCTGCGATCGCCTCGCGCATCCCTGGAACGGCCAGGATCGGGCCGATCGAGATCACCGGGTTCGAGGGCCCGATGACGATCGTCCGGCGCGGCGGCGATCGCCGCGAGGACCTCGGGCGTCGGGGCCGCGGCCGCGATCCCGTCGAGCTCGACGCCCTCGATCGGCGCCTCGCCGTGGTCGAGGATCAGGAACTCCTGCAGCCCGCGGCGCCCCGAGGGGGTCAGGACGCGGGTGCGGACCGGCTGTTCGCTCATGGGCAGCACCGACGCCGCGACGCCGAGCGCGCGTGCGACCTGTGCCTGCGCCGCGGTGAGCGTGCCGCCCTCGGCCGAGGAAGTGGGTGCGGTAGATGCAGGTGGCGAGGTCGCGATCGGAGAGCGAGAACCAGCCCGGGCGCGCCGAGCTGCGACGAGGCGCTCGTGCACGGTGAAGGTGTCGTCGCGGATGCCCCAGCCGCGTTCCTCGTCGATCGCGTCGGCGAGCCAGTAGGTGACGAGGTCGGGGTCGGGGCAGACGAGGAGGCCATGGACCTCGACGTCGTCGCCGGTGTTGGCGATCGACGCGAGAGCTCACCGCCGATCGGCGTCTTGGAGGCCGGCGGCGAGCTTCGCGCCCCCGGTGCCGCCGGCAAGGCAGACGACGCTCATCGCCGTGCCTCGTTTACGCCCAGTGGTCGACGTCGGGCAGGCCGCTGATCCTGATCCCGGCGTGCGTCTTGTAGCGCGCGTTGATCGAGATCAGCAGCGGCGTCAGCTGCTCGACGATCCGAGCCATCTCGAGCGGGCCGGCGTTGACGGTCCGCAGGCCGGGAATCGCCTCGATGAGCCGCGCGACCTTTGCCTTGTCGGCCTTGCGATCGCCGCACAGCAAGGACGTCCTCGTCGAGCGTCGCGCCTGGGTCGGCGAGGGTGGGCGCGCTGACGGTGTGCAGGGCGGCGACGACGGTCACGCCCTCGGGAACCATCTCCTGGGCCTGTTGAGCGGCCGAGCCCTGCCAGACGCCGAGCGAGCGCGTGGCCTTGCCGCTGACCGCCGCTGCGAGCGGGACGGTGCAGTCAACGAGCAGCTGGCCGGGCTGCAGCGCCTCCTTGAGGTTCGTGAGGTTCTCGGACTGCGCGCGGAAGGGGACGGTGAGGAAGACGACCGAGCCCTGCTTCGCTGCGGCCTCGTTGCTGAGGCCCTCAACCTCGGCGTCGGGCGCGAGCTCGGAGACCTTGGCGGCCGCCTCGGCCGCGCGCTCCTCGCTGCGCGAGCCGATCACCACGGCGTGCCCGGCGCTGCGCCCAGCGGAGCGGCGAGCCCGAAGCCGAGAGCCCCGGTGCCGCCGATGATCGGAATCGCTTCTCCCTTAGCGGCCATGGAGCGGGCCAGTGTACGAACGGACGCCGGATTGGGCTTCCCGCATTCGCGAGGCTGAATGAGGCTCGAGGGACGCAAGGCGCTGGTCACCGGCGGCGCCAGCGGGATCGGCGCGGCAACCGCAGCGCGCCTGGCCGCCGAGGGCGCCGACGTGGTGATCGGCGATCTCAACGCCGAGGCCGGCCGAGCTCACGCTGCGGAGATCGGTGCGACCGGTGCGCCGCTCGACGTCACCGACCCACAGTCGGCGCTGGACCTGGTCGCCGAGCACGGGCCGTTCTCGATCCTCGTCAACAACGCGGGCACCGACGAGTTCGGCTTCTTCGCCGACACCGACCCCGGGCAGTGGCAGCGTGTTACCGCGGTCAACCTCTTCGGCGTCTTCGCCTGCACCCACGCGGTCCTGCCGGGGATGCAGGCTGCCGGCTACGGGCGGATCGTCAGCATCGCCTCGGAGGCCGGCCGCATCGGCTCGAAGGGCTCGGCCGTGTACTCGGCGGCGAAGGGCGGCGTGATCGCGTTCATGAAGGTGATGGCAAGGGAGGGCGCGCGCTTCGGGATCACGGCCAACTCGATCGCACCCGGCCCGATCGAGACGCCTCTGCTCATGCAGGCGCTCGAGTTCGGCGAGATCGGCAACAAGATCGTCGAGAACATGAAGTCCATGACGCAGCTGCGCCGGCTCGGCCAGCCGGAGGAGGTCGCGAGCGTCGTCGCGTTCCTGGCCTCCGACGACTCGTCGTACGTCACCGGCGAGACGATCGGCGTCTCCGGCGGGATGGGGATGGTGGGCTGATGGCCTTGGAGCCGGGGCTCGAGCGAGTTGACGAGTTCGTCGTCGAGGACCGGCTCGTCACCGACGTCGGCGGCACGATCGGCGTGCGGGTGCTCTCGACCCCGGGGATGATCGCGATGATGGAGCGCAACTCATCGATCCTCGCCTTCGAGAACCTGCCCGAGGGCAAGGCCACCGTCGGCTTCGAGGTCTGCATCAAGCACGTCGCCGCGGCCCTCGAAGGGTCGACGTGCTCTGTCCGCTCGACCCTGCGCGAGGTCGCCGACGAGCGCAAGCTGCGCTTCGACGTCGAGGTCACGGAGGGCGAGCGGACGATCGGCGTCGGCACCCACGAGCGTCGGGTGATCGACGTGGGTGGCGTCAAGTCCGACTAGCGATTAGTTTCGGCTCATACCGCGGTCTGTAACGGCATGACTGAACTGAAACTGGATATCTCGGTATCCCTTGACGGCTACGTGGCCGGGCCCGACGCGACCATGGAGGATCCGTTGGGGCGGGGCGGCATGGACCTCCACGAGTGGGCTCTCCGCCTCGAGTCCTGGCGCGACGCCCACGGCTATGAGGGCGGCGAAACCAACCCCGACTCCGAGATCCTCGACGAGCACGTCGCGAGCGTCGGGGCGACGATCATGGGGCGAAGGATGTTCAGCGGCGGCTCCGGCGAGTGGGCCGATGACCCCAACGCGATGGGCTGGTGGGGTGACGACCCGCCGTTTCATCATCCGGTCTTCATCCTCACCCACCACGAGCGCGAGCCCGTCGAGATGAAGGGCGGCACGACCTTCAACTTCGTCACCGACGGCATCCAGTCGGCGCTCGATCAGGCGCGCGCGGCCGCGGGCGACAAGGACGTCGCCGTCGCCGGGGGCGCCGACGCCGCGCAGCAGTACCTGAACGCCGGCGTCGTCAACCAGGTCCGCCTGCACATCGCCCCGGTGCTCCTCGGCTCCGGCCGCAGCCTGCTCGAGGGCGTCAACCCGGCGCTTCAGTGGGAGCAGACCGCGCACAGGCCGGCAACGGCATCACGCACATCACGTACCGCATCTCGTAGCGCCCGGGCCGAGCCTCGCGGCAATTCGAGGCAATGAGGGGGCGAGCGGGGGCGAAATCATCGACCCCTGCGCACTTGACCACACGATGGTGTGGTCAACCGTTCAGTCGTCGGAGATCTGGGCTTTGGTGCGCCGGCAGCACGGGGTGGTGTCGCGGGCGCAGCTCCTCACGGCGGGTGTGTCCGCGCGCGGGATTGAGCACCGGCTAGCAGCCATTCAAGTGCCGGCGCACTGTCCGGCATGGCACCGGAGCGCCTGGGCGAAATCGAGATCTCCGTCATTGCCCGTCGGGCACCCCGGCACGAAGGAATCCGGGTCCATCGTCGCGTCTGCCTGCATGCATGTGACATCACAACCCTCCACGGCATCCCCCTAACCAGCCCAACCCGAACGCTCATCGACCTCGCGCGACGGCTTGGCCCTCTCCATCTGGAAGCCGCCGTCAACACCGCCGACAAGCTCGATCTGATCAACCCTGAGCAACTACGCGCCGAGCTCGACGCCCACGCAGGCGAGCCCGGCGTCGTCAACCTCCGCACGCTCCTCGACGAGGCCACCTTCACGCTCACCGACTCCGAGCTGGAGCGCTACTTCCTGCCAATCGCGCGCGCCGCCGACCTTCCTCAGCCGCTGACTCAGCAACGCGTCAACGGCTATCGGGTCGACTTCTACTGGCCCGACCTGAGGCTGGTTGTCGAGACCGACGGTCTCCGTTACCACCGCACCCCTCACCAGCAAAGCCGCGACCGCAGGCGTGACCAGAAACATCAGGCTGCAGGTCTGACGCCCCTGCGCTTCACCCACCACCAGGTCCGCTACGAGCCGAACGACGTCGAAGACCACCCTCATCGCCGTCACAGCCCGCATAACCTCCTGTGTGAGCGAGCTGCCGGCAAGCGTCAGGCTTCGCGAGGTCGGGCCGCGCGACGGCTTTCAGAACGAGCCCGAGGTGATTCCGACCGCCGAGAAGGTCCGGCTGATCGGGATGCTGGGCGCAGCCGGCTGCAGGCGGATCGAGCTGACCTCGTTCGTGCGCCCTGACGTGATCCCGCAGCTCGCCGACGCCGAGGACGTGCTCGACGCCTACGAGAAGCTCGACGGCGTCGCCTACTCGGTGCTGATTCCCAACGAGAAGGGGCTCGATCAACGCGCTGCAGAGGCGCGAGCGCTTCGACGAGGTCAACCTGTTCCTCTCGGCGTCGGAGACGCACAACCGAAAGAACGTCAACCGCTCGATCGCCGAATCGCTCGCGGGGCTCGAGCGCGTGATCGAGCGCGCGCTGGCGGAGGGGCTGCGCTGCGAGGGTGTGATCTCGACCAGCTTCGGTTGCCCCTACGAGGGCGAGGTGCCGGTTGAGCGGGTGCTCGAGATCGCCGGGCGGCTGCAGGCGGCCGGATGTGCCGAGATCGCCTTCGGCGACACCACCGGGATGGCGAACCCGCGACAGGTCGGCGACTTCTTCGACGCCGCTCGGGCGCAGCTCGGCGACGCCGAGCTCACCGCGCACTTCCACAACACCCGTGGCCAGGGCCTGGCGAACGTGCTCGCCGCGATGGAGCACGGCGATCGACTCCTTCGAGTCGGCGTTCGGGGAGCTCGGCGGCTGCCCGGTCCCCCCGGGCGCCACCGGGCAACATCTCCAGCGAGGACCTCGTCTCCATGCTCGAGGAGATGGGGATTGACACCGGCGTCGACCTCGAGAAGCTCGTCGCTGCGTCGACGCGCCGTCCAGGAGGTTCTCGGCCGCCCTCTGGGCGCGCACGTGCTGACCGCCGGTCCGGTCGACTGGCATCGCTGACGGTGGCGGAATAGGCTGCGGGGCATGAGAAGCGACGCCTTTCGCGCGGCCGCCGAGGCCAAGGACTTCGCTCAGGCGGATGACCTGTTCGCGCCCGACGCCACCTTCCGCAGCCCGATGGTCTTCAAGCCATACGAGGGACGCGAGGCGATCAAGGTGATCCTCGGCGCGGTCGTGCAGGTCTTCGAGGACTTCCGCTACATCGCGCACGTCGAGACCGGCGACACGGCCGTGCTGGTGTTCGAGGCGCGAGTCGGCGACCGCGAGCTTGCAGGGCGTCGACATCCTGCGCTTCGACGACGACGACTCGATCGCCGAGCTGACGGTGATGGTCCGCCCGATGAGCGGCCTCGCCGCGCTCGGCGAGGCGATGCGCGCGAAGCTCGAGGCCGCCGGCGCGGTCTGAGAGCGCTCGCTAGCCTGCCCGCGCCCGACTGGAGAATATTTCGAAGGTAGGAGTACTCGGCTGCGGCCTGATGGGCCACGGGATCGCGCAGATCTGCGCCCAGGCGGGCTGGGACGTTGTCGTCGGTGAGATCGACCAGGGCACCCTCGACAAGGGGCTCGGGAAGATCGAGAAGCAGCTCGGGCGGGCGGTCGAGAAGGGCAAGCTCGAGCAGGCCGACGCCGACGCGATCCGCGGCCGGATCACCGCCAGCCTCGACTACACCGACCTGGCCGAATGCGACCTCGTGATCGAGGCGATCACCGAGGATCTCGAGCGCAAGCTCGAGATGTGGGGCGCGGTCGACGCAGATCGTCAAGCACGACGCCTTCTTCGCCACGAACACCTCGTCGCTCGCGGTTGCCGACCAGGCGGCGCGCACGGGTCGCCCGGAGCGATTCCTCGGCATGCACTTCTTCAACCCGCCGCAGGTGATGCCGCTGCTCGAGGTCGTCAGGGCCGAGCACACGTCCGACGACGCCTACGACCTCGGCTTCGCGGTCGGCGAGAAGCTCGGCAAGACGACCGTCGCCGCCGGCGACAACCGCGGGTTCATCGTCAATCGGCTGCTCGTCCCCTACATGCTCGACGCGATGCGCGCCTACGAGCAGGGCGTCGGCTCGATCGAGGACATCGACCGCGGCATGATCGCAGGCGCGAGCCACCCGATGGGTCCGCTGACGCTCGCCGACTTCGTCGGCCTCGACACGCTCGCGTCGATCGCCGACGTCATGGTCGACTACTACGGCGAGGATCGGTTTGCCCAGCCAGACGTACTGCGCCAGCTCGTCGCGGCCGGGCACTTCGGCCGCAAGTCGGGCCGGGGTTTCTACGACTACTCGGGTGAGAAGCCCGTCGCAGCCGAGCCCGGTTCTTAACTTTGCGTGTGCTGATCTCGCTAGGCTCGCCGTAGTTTCGGCGTAGGTAATTCGAGTGGAGGCAGGCCGTGGCACGAACCCTCGATCGAACGCATTCGAAACGCATCTTCCCGCTCTCGGTGCGCGGGTTACGACCGCGCGCGAGGTCGACGCGCTTCCTGGCGGAGATCGCTGATTGGCTCGAGACCGGAGGCGGGGGCGGCGCCGCGGCCGCGGAGGCCGTTCGCAATCGAGCTCGAGCGCATCGGCGAGCAGACCGCGTCGATCCTGACCGAGGCCCATCGTGCGGCGGAGGACGATTCAGGGCGACGCCTCAGCCGGTGTGCGCCAGAAGTTGCTCGACGCCAACCAGACGGCCGAGAACGTGCGCGAGGAGGCCGCCGAGTACGCGGCCGACACGCGCGACGAGGCCGATGCCTACGCGCGCAAGGTGCGCGGCGAGGCCGATGCCTACGCCTCGCGCACGACGGCGGAGATCGAAGGCGAGCTCGCCGAAGAGCGCGACGCGGCGAAGAAGGAGGCCGAGCGGATCGTCGCCGACGCGAACAAGCGCAAGGCCGACATCGAATCCCTCATCGGCGATCTCGAACAGCGTCGCGACGCCGTCCTTGCCGAGCTCGACCGCCTGGCGAGCGGCATCACAGGCGCGGCCACCGAGCATCGACCCTCCGAATCGACGAAGCCGCCGCTCAAGGGGTCAGACCCCTTGAGTGCGAGATGACGTCAGATCCCGAGTCCGACGCCGACGAGACCTCGGTCCTCGACGAGGACACCGAGGAGACCACCGTCATCGCCACCGAGAAGGACTGAGTTTGGAGACGCGCGAGGGCACGGACTTCGAGTCCGCGGTCGCAAAGCGGCTCTGGCGGGCGGCCCCGAGCGCCACCACCAGAAGACCGCCGAGCAGGGCAAGCTTGCCGTGCGCGAGCGCGTCGAGCGGCTGGTCGACCCGGAGTCGTTCGCCGAGGAGGCGCTGCTCGCCAACTGGGACGCCGACGGCCTCGGCGCCGACGGCGTCGTCACCGGCCTCGCACTGATCGGCGGGCGCAAGGTCTGCCTGATGGCAAACGACCCGACGGTCAAGGCCGGCTCGTGGGGCCCGAAGACGGTCGAGAAGATCCTGCGGATCCAGGAGCGGGCTCTCTCGCTCGAGCGTGCCGATGATCTACCTCGTCGACTCGGCGGGCGCCCGGATCACCGACCAGGTGCAGATGTTCCCCGGCCGCCGTGGCGCCGGGCATATCTTCTACAACGAGGTCAAGCTCTCGGGCCGAGTGCCGCAGGTCTGCCTGCTGTTTGGGCCGTCGGCCGCCGGCGGCGCCTACATCCCGGCCTTCTGCGACGTCGTGATCATGCGCGACGGCAACGCCTCGATGTACCTCGGTTCGCCGCGCATGGCGGAGATGGTGGTGGGCGAGAAGGTCAGCGCTCGAGGAGATGGGCGGGGCCAAGATGCACACCGGCGTCTCCGGGGTGCGGGCACTTCCTCGTGAAGACCGACGAGGAGGCGATCGAGGTCGCCCAGCGCTACCTCTCCTACATGCCGACCAACTGGCGCGAGACGCCGCCACCGGCGCCCCCGGCCGAGCCCGAGGCCGACCTGGTCGCCATCGCAGATCATCCCCGGCCGACGAGAAGACCTCGTTCGACATCAAGGAGCTGATCGGCGCGCTCGTCGACGCCGGCTCCTTCTGCGAGGTGCACGCGCGCTGGGCGAAGGAGCTGGTCGTCGGCTACGCGCGCCTGGATGGCCGGGCGATCGGCATCGTCGCCAACCAGCCGCGCCAGAAGGGCGGCGTCCTCTTCGTCGACTCGGCCGACAAGGCGGCGCGGTTCATCATGACCTGCAACGCCTTCAACATCCCGCTGCTCTTCCTCGCCGACGTGCCGGGCTTCATGATCGGCACCGCGGTCGAGCGCCAGGGGATCATCCGCCACGGGGCGAAGATGATCAGCGCCGTTTCAGAGGCGACGGTGCCGAAGATCTCGGTGATCGTCCGCAAGGCCTACGGCGCGGGTCTCTACGCGATGGCGGGCCCCGCGTTCGAGCCCGACTGCTGCATCGCCCTGCCAGGCGCGTCGATCGCGGTGATGGGGCCCGAGGCGGCGATCAACGCGGTCTTCTTCAACCAGATCCAGGCGATCGAAGACGAGGCCGAGCGCGAGCAGTTCGTCAAGCGACAAGCGCGACGAGTACTCGGCCGACATCGACATCCTGCACCTCGCCTCGGAGATGGTGATCGACGCCGTGATCGAGCCCGACACGCTGCGCGCGGAGCTGATCCGCCGGTTCGCCCTCGCCGAGGGCGGGTCGCGCCACTTCTCCGAGCGGCGCAACCCGATCACCCCGGCCTAGCGGTCAGGACCGAAGCGAAGCTCGCTCGACCGGAAGGCGGCGAAAGCCGCGCATCATGTGGCTCTCGAAACGCGTGCTCCCGGCGCGAGCGAGTAGCCCGGAACCTGAGTCGGCGCGGACTCGAGCACGATTCGGGCCTCCATCCGCGCGAGCGGAGCGCCGATGCAGTGATGGATCCCCTCGCCAAAGCCCAGATTCCGTTTGGCTTCGCGTCGGATATCGAAGAAGTCGGGTTGATCGAATCGCCGCTGATCGCGATTGGCCGCCCCGTAGAAGATGTACAGTCGGTGTCAGCCGGCATGTCGACCCCGGCTAAGGACGTGTCCGTGGCCGTGACGCGCTTGGTGACCTGCAGCGGCGAATCGAAGCGAAGGACTACCTCGATGGCAGCCGGATCTGGTCCAGATTCTCGCGCAGCCACTCGCGCTGCTCGGGATGAGCGTGCAGGTGATAGAGGCGTTGCTCATCAGGCAGGCCGTGGTGTCCACGGCGGCGGTGAAGAGAATGAGCGCGATGCCCAGGGCGGCCGCGCCGATCCGCCTGCTCCGTGTACGGTCGCGTTAGCGATCGTGCTCAGTAGGTGCGCGCGGGGCCTGCTCCAGCGCTCGTCGATCAGGTCGGTGAAGTAGTCACAGAGCTCCTGGCTGACCTGAGCCGCGTCCTCCGGCGGCGTCACCTGCCCGACCACTCGCCGCTGAAAGCGATCTTCGACTTCGCCCAGCCACGCCACGTCCTCGCGCGGCAAACCGAGCAGCTCCGAGATCGTGAAGGTCGGAAGTTGCCACGTGACGCATTCTCCGAAATCCAGCTCAGCAGCGCCGGCCAGATTGCTCAAGAGGAGATTGACCTGAAGCCTGACCCGGTCCTCGAGTCGCCGATGACCTTCGGCGAAAAGTCAGCGTGGACGACGCCGCGCAGCTGCTTGTGAAAAAGCAGATCCTCCTCGAGGAAGAGGCGCTCCGTGAAACCGCTCGAGCTCGCATCGATCTCGACGCCTTTTGCCGACGAGAACGTCGACCAGTCGCGAAGGACGCCGACCGCGTCGTCGTACCGCGTGACAGCGACGAACCGCCGGTCCTCGTTGCGGTACACGCGCAGAGCCTCGTCGTCCAGCATGAGCGGTAGGGATACGGATTCTCACGTGCCTCGCGACCGAACAGGTCAAACGCGAATGACATCTCGCCTCAGTAGCTCAAGACCCTCGCCTGTACTATGCCCATTGTACATGTCACGGTCGTTGTGAACAAAAACCAAGAGCAGTGTGTCGCGACCCTCGGTCGGCGAATCTCGCCAGCAGTGCGCCGCGCCCTCGAGGCCGCGATCATGGCCGGTAGGCTGAGACCAGCGCCCTTTCTCCGCGCCGCCCTGGCGAGCATCAGCGTGCTCAGCGACCCCGGTCCGCGAGCTGAGCAAATCTCGCCGAAGGACGGTTCATCGTCGCCGAGGAAACCGGTTTCCGGGTCCTCGAGGTATGCGAGCGCGATCTGGACAGATGAAAGTCTGCCTCTGCTCAAGGTGCCGAGTACGGTCGAGGTCGAAGGTGATCGAGTCCGACAAGCTGACCGCCTGTCTCAAGAACGCCGAGAGAGACCTCCGCGGCGATGGCGAGCTGATCCCATACCTCGATCTGATCGCCAGTTCCACGTCGATCTGATCACACCCTCGGGAACAACCGCCTCACGGATCTGATGACCGGCTGCGTCGCCAGACACGCCTCTTCGCCTCAACCAGCTCGTCGAGTCCGGGATTCCACGAATCCGCGCAGGACATCACGAACTGCTCAACGCCGTGCGCGCCGGACGCCGACGACTCGGACATCATCACGTCGCACATCGAGCGCAACCACCGGCTCTGGGTACGGGAGGAAACGGAGCTCGCCGCCTCCGTGGAGAGCCGCTCGCCGCAGACCCCGGACGACCTCGTCGTCTCGGCGAGGCGCGCTGGTCGCAACACAGTCCAGCGCGCGCCGAACGCGCGCGCGATGCGGGAGCTAGGGTAGCATGCTGCGTCAGCCGCCGACCGAGGCGAAGCGTGTCGCCGCGCCGACGCTCTCGCAGGCGGCGAGTATCTCGCAGAGCTCATCGCGGCGAATGGAAGACGGTTGGGGGGAGCCGCTCGAGGTGGGCGGGGACGGTAGCCTGCCGCTTGCAGCTCAGCAGCGCTGCTGCCAGACAGCGATGCGCGTCCGCGGTTCCACGGCGCCCGCCGCGACGATCACGATGAGCCGCAGCGCCCGCGCGGCGTTGCCAGCCTCATCGCTCCCTGAAGCTTCCCAGTGGCGATTCCCCTATGGAAGGCGGCCCAGCGCTCGCCTACGGCAACTCAGTGCTACTGAAGCCAGAGGCGGCCACGGCCGCGCGCTTCGACTCGCCCGAGATCGTCGAGCGCATATCCTCCCTCCGTCTGCGAGTGACCCAGATGCGCCCAGACCGGACAAGCGCTGATGACATGTCAGATCTCGTCTCGTTAACCGCTGAACGGCATAGACGAAGCGAGCCCAGCAGACGCGCATAGATACCGACTGCAGATGGAGTGGGAGGCCTCAACGCCCTCGATCATCTTGAAGAGAGGGATCCGGAGACCGCTGCGAAGGCGATCGACGGATACGTGATGGGCTACGCAGCCAGAATGCACAGCGACGAGGCGCGTGATCGCGTTGGCAGCGCTGACGACCTGCCGACGCAGCTCGTTGCCGGCGTCGAGGGCGCTTCCGTTGGCAACCGCCGAATGAAGAAAGCAGGCCATGATCGACGACGGCGCGCGGCGCGGTGGTCAAGGCCGCCGAGGGCGCCGTGAGCGTGCATCACGGGAGGCTCGGCGATGATGCGCAACAGGTCTTCGTCGGCCCGACGCTGGTCACAGGGGTCGCCGGACTCGATACTTGGCCGCGAGAATCTTCAGCCCGATCGCCGCGGTCATCAAGGTCGACAGCCCCGGACGGCCCTCGAGATCAACGCAGAGGTGGACGGACTTGTCACGTCCATCTTTAGAACGAATCTCCGCGGGCCTGGAGCTAACTGACCAGGTCGACAGAGGTCTGATCCGCGTGAACCAGCCGACGGATCGACTAGCGCGCGCCGTTCAGCAGCACCGGCGCCTCTTCGTAGGCGCGCGGCAGGGCTTGCCCGGCATGAGCGCTCACCTCGACGACAGGTGACGATCACGCCCAGCTCGTCTCAGTGGTTCAGCCGCGACCACCGCCTCGGTGAGGGGCGAATCTCGCCTCCTGAGCATCCGGAGAAAGAGTACGCGCGACAGCGGCACGGCCCGCCGGCGACCGACGATGCCATCGAGAGCTGATCACCTGCGACGAACCGTCTTCGTGCAGCGCAGCAGGGTACAGCGCTGCGGTGAAGCAGCAGCGCCACTTAGATCTCCTCCACGAAGCAGACAGCTCGGCAGGAATACGGAGGCGCTGTGTAGCCCGACGACCCATACGTCCCGCGGCGAGGGCGACTCCAGGACAGTATCGTCAGAACCGATCAGGACATCGAGGAGAGATCGCGGTCGCGTTTCCGCCGGGGTCGCCAGCGAACTCCTTGACGGCGACGATCAGCCCCTCCTGTGGAGCTTGGCAAGCAGGTCCGCGTCAGATCAACCTTCGTGTCGATGGGTTGTGGCGATGATCGGCAGCCCTACCTGCGGCGACGGCCGGAAATGCTCGATCGCGCTGGCTCGTCGGCCCGGTAGAAGTGGAGGAGGACCATGACACGCGTGCGCCAACGTCGCCCGCCTGCGCCATCAGCTGGAGGCTCTCCGGCTCCGTAGCGCGACCGCCGGGATCACCGCGAACCCTTCCGGCGCGACCTCGATGGGTGGGAGGTGCGCTCGCTTCCTCCGAGAGCGCCTCGTTGCCGAGAGACGACGGTGATCCCGTCGCAGCCCACTCGGCGAGCCAGGGACGTGCTGGCGTAGCGGTCGAAGTAGACCTCAGTCGCTGTAGAATCACTCGGTTCGCGACGAGCGCCCATGCCACGGTTGCTCTTGCCCACAGCGTCATCAGGTTGTCCACGTGTCTCTGGGTCGCTCAGCCAGTGGAGCAGCGACCTGGATCGAGCGTTTCGCCATCTGAAGCAGAATGATCTGCCGATCCCGGGCACGCCCATGCCAATCACCATCGCTGTCCTCATCGTCAGCCCCGTCCTGCTCAGCCACAACTGAGCTGGCGGAACGCCAGCCGTGTTGCGTCGGTCACCGACGGCGCCGAGAATCGGTCATCAGGCGCTCCGCGGTAACGATCCATGGTGAACCCATCGCGCTCAGGCGTGAACGGGCGCGCGTGACCACATCCTGGTGCCGCGTTCCAGTGCGCGCGCGATCGCACCGTCGCCGAGGGCGCCTTGCATCGCCGAAGTAGACCCGCGCCAGGAACCTCGACCCGGAGCACGATGGTGATCCGAGGTGACCTCACGAACGTCGATGCCGCCGTGATCGCCCTCGTATTGCTGAATACCGTTTCGCGCGCCGGCGCGGTCGCCAGGCAGCCGATAAACGGCGTCACCGGGACCGTCCAGTCGTCGCGCAGGTGGATGGCGCCGTCGGCGACCGGAGGTTCAGGACATGGTCCTCCTCGTGCCACCAGTCATAGGGCGACAGAGCCTCGCAGGGCTCACGACGACACGGGCTTCGTGATGACCTCGAGTTCCTCGATCGTGACTGCGATCGCCTGCCCGGGCTCAGCGCCAGCGACCGCGATTGGCCCTGTGACGCCGTCGAGGTTCTCCTCTACCCATTCGGCCGTCTCCGGGGTGAAGCTGGCCGGATCGTCGTACCGGCCGTGAACCCATCGGCCGTGATCACCGTGAACGCCTCGCCAGCTTCGACCGTCCCGATCGGGGAGTGGTCCGGGCTGTACGTGTACTTGATGCCTCGGGCTCGAACGTCTGCATCAGCGCTCAGCGGGCTCGTGGAGTTCGGGGGAAGCGGTGACTCCGGCGTGATCGGGCCATAGCCCTCGAATTCGCCGTACTTCTCGTAGACGTCCTTGTAGAACTCGAGCGCCTCCCGGTCGAGCTCGACTGCCGAGGCCGGGTCCGGTCGGGATCGCGATCTCGCCGTCGACGAACTCGACCTTCTCGGTGAGCAGATCGTGGACCAGGAACGTCAAGAACTGCTGGTGGCCGAGCTGAGGCGACGGCATGGCCGCGAGCACGTGCGCCGTGGCGATGGTCGTGATCGCCAGATCGCCGAATGCGTGCTTGATGACGGGCAGGCCCACGGTTTCGCACATCGTCATCGCGTTGCGAAACGGGACGAGGCCGCCGAGCTGGTGCGGATCGGTCACGACCACATCGGCGGCGCGCTGGGCGATCACGTCGGGCACCTGCAGCGGGCAGCCATGCCGACTGGTTGGCCGCAATTCGAACACGCGTCCTCGACCGCAGGTCGGCCAGGCCGCCGATGTTGTGCATGTCGATGGGTTGCTCGACGAACTCGACGTCGATCTCCTCGAACCGGCGAAGCGCATCGACGGCCTGAAACACCGACCAGCCTTCGTTCGCATCGACGCGCAGAGCGATATCCGGCCGACCTCCTCCTTGATCGCACGGGCGATCGCGAGATCATTGTCGACGTCGAAGCCGATCTTGATGTAGACGGTCTTGAACCCACGCCTGACGCCCTCGGCCGCCTCCGCGGCCGCGGTCTCGGCCTTGCGGTCGTTGACGTTGATGAACCAGTAGAACGGCACGTTCTCGGTCTGCAGGCCGCCGAAGACTGGTAGGCGGGACAGCCGTGCGCCTTTCCAGCGATGTCCCACAGGGCCATCTCGATCCCGGCCTGCGCCGCGTTGCCGAGGTAGGGGTAGTGGTGCCAGCCGCGGTCCTGGCAGCGCGTCAGGAAGTCGGTGATGCGCAGCGGATCCTCGCCGACGATGCAGAGGTCGTTGCCGCGAGCGCGTCGCGCACGAGGGAGATGAGCGGGCTGCCCGGAACCTCGCCGATACCCGTGAGGCCCTCGTCGGTATGGACCTCGACGATCGCGTTCGTCAGCCCAGAGGCGGCCAAAGCGCCAGGTCTCGGGCTGGTGAAAGGAACCGAAACTATGTGGACATCGACCTTCGTAACTTTCATCACGCTCTCCGCTCTATCGCCTGTAGTATGCGACATGATACATGGCAACATGGTGGGTGCCATACGACATGCTACGATCCGGCCGACGGACAAATTGAGCGTGAGAGAGGCAGTGAGATGACCGACGTGCCGTATAGCGATATGCGCTGGGAGCTCAGCCGCCGCGAGCTGATGAAGGCCGGGTTCGCCGGCGCGAGCCTCCTCTCAACGGCCGGGCTGCTTGCTGCGTGTGGAGGCGGAGGGTCCTCGAGCCCCGGCCGCGGGGGCACTGTCCGGTGGTCCGCCAACCGGTGGCACGCCGGTCAACGGCGGACGCTGCGCGTCGGCCTGCTGTCGGCCGGTAGCTCGGAGACGCTCGACATCCGCACGCCGTTCAACTTCCCAGACTTCGTCCGGCTTTTCCAGCTCCTGGATCCACTCTTCTTCCAGAAGCCCGGTGGGCTCATGGCGCCCGGCCTTGCGACCGAGGCGAGCGCCAACAGCGATTTCACCGTATGGACGCTGAAGCTCCGCGACGGCGTCCACTGGCATGACGGCAAGCCGTTCACGGCCGACGACGTCGTCTACACAATCCAGAACAGCTGGGGCGCCAAGAGCGGCATCAACTACAACCTCTACGCGCCGATCATCGACTTCAAGAACGTTCGCAAGCTGGACACCCTCACCGTTGAAGTGCCACTGCTGCGGAGCATCGCTCAGTTCGAACAGCTGACCTTCACGCAGGCCTCCCACATGATCCAGGCCGGTACGACGGATTTCAGCAACCCGGTTGGGACAGGGCCGTTCGTCTTCAAGTCGTTCGAGCCTGGGACGAGGAGCATCTTCACCGCGAACAAGGACTACTGGCAGAGCGGGCAGCCGTACGTCGACGAGCTCATCATCGACAGCAGCTTCACCGCCGATCCGGCTCGGCTCAACTCGCTGCTGGCCGGCAACATCGACATCGCGCCGAGCGTCCCACCGGCGTTGGCCCGAGCTCAGGAGTCGAGCGACAAGCTCGTTCTTGGCAACAAACCGGGGTCAGCGTTCCTGGCCGTGACGATGAGGGTCGATCAGGAGCCGTTCAAGGACGTTCGGGTCCGCCAGGCGATGAAGCTGATTCCCGATCGGGAGGCGATCCTCTCGAGTGCCCTCGACGGTTTCGGTGTCGTCGGGAACGACTCTCCCGGGAACACCCTTCAGTACTGAGCGTCCGACATCGAGCCGGTGCACGACCCAGAGAAGGCAAAGTCGCTACTGCAGGCCGCGGGGCAGGACTCGCTCTCGGTAAAGCTCTACACCGCCGGCGTCATCGCCGGGATGAACGAGACGGCGACGCTCTTCGCCGATCAGGCGAGCGCTGCGGGCGTCAACGTCTCTGTTCAAAAGGACGACCCCGCGACGTACTACAGCTCCGGATCGCCCGGGGGAACGTGGCCGAACAAGACGTTTTCGATCAACAACTGGATCATCGGTCAGAGCTCGCTGCCGCTCTTCTATCTCTCCGCACTGCAGAAGAGCGCGCCGTACAACGAGACCCACTGGGACAGCCCGAAGGGCGACAAGCTGCTCGACGCGGCGCTTGCCGAAAGGGACGAGAACGCAGCCAAGAGAAATGGCACGCGGTGCAGGAGCTCCAGGTCAACGAGGGCGGCTACATCCTGACGTCGTTCCTCAACTGGGTGGACGGCTACTCGCCGAGCATCCGCGAGGTCCAAACCACCGAGGCGGGCCCGTGCAACTACTGGGACTTCAAGTCGGCTTGGCTGGAAACGTGATCACCCGCCGGGCGGCGTGAGCGGCGCGGCCGCGGCTCAATCCACACCCCTGCCGAGCGACGCCGACGGCGGCGCTCCGGCAGCCGCACGCCGGCGACACCCGCTGGCCGGGTTCGTCATTCGCCGCATCGCGGCCGGGATTCTCACTCTCCTGGTTGCGTCGTTTCTGATCTTCGCGTCCGTGCAGATCCTGCCCGGGGATATCGCCTCGGTGGTGCTCGGCAAGAACGCCACGCCGGCACGGGTCGCCGCGGTTCGGTCGGACCTCAACCTGGACGACCCGCTCCCGCAGCGCTACGCGACCTTCCTCTCCAACGTTGTCACCGGCCACTTCGGCAACTCATCGGCCGCGCTTGCGCAGGGCCGCGAGCTTCCAGTGTGGGATGTCATCAGGACGCCGCTGCGCAACAGCCTGATCCTGGCTCTGATCACGATCGTGCTGTTCGTTCCGCTCGCCCTGATCCTCGGCACGATCTCCGCCCTCGCGGGCTGGCCGCGCCGCGGATCACGCGATCTCTCTGCCCGCGCTTGTGGCGAGCGCGATGCCAGAGTTCCTGGTGGGGACGCTACCTGATCGTCATCTTCTTCTTTCAGCTCGACCTATTTCCGCCGGTTTCTGAAATCGGGCCCGGGAAACACCGTTCACTCACCCCGAACGCCCTCGTACTGCCTGTGCTGACGCTGCTGAGCGTGAGCCTCTCCCTCGGGATCCGCCTCGTGCGCGCCTCGATGATCGACGTGCTGAGGGCGGATTACGTACGAATGGCGCGGCTCAACGGGCAGCCCGAGCGCCGGGTCGTCGTCCGATATGCGCTTCGCAATGCGCTCGGCCCCGGGATCCAGCGATCGCCCAAACCATGCAATACCTGCTCGGCGGGATCATCATCACCGAGAGCGTCTTCAACTACCCGGGCATCGGCAACAAGCTGGTCCAGGCGGTCTCGCTTCGCGACATCCAGGAGATCGGCGTGATCGCGATGATCCTGGCGGCGACCTACATCGTCATCAACATCGTCGCCGACCTGCTTGTGGTGCTCGCTGTGCCGAAGCTGAGGACGACGGTGTGAGACGCCACCTGCTCTGGCCGCGATTCACCAGCTCGCTCGCAGGTAAGGTCGGGCTTGGCGTCCTCCTATTCGTGCTCGCGGTCGCCCTCCTCGGTCCGCTGGTGGCGCCTCACAACATCGCCACACCGATCGGGGCGCCCGGGACGCCGCCATCGGATCCGCACGCTCTCGGCACCGACTACCTGGGTCGCGACGTGCTGTCGCGTGTGCTCCACGGCGGCCTGTCGGTGATTGCGATGGGCACGGCGGCAACGCTGCTCGCCTACCTGGCGGGTATGACGATCGGACTGATCGCGGGCTACCGGCGATCGCTCATCGATCCCGTTCTGATGCGCGGCGTCGACGTCCTCCTCGCGTTTCCAGCGCTGCTCATCCTGCTCCTGCTGGTTGCCGGCCTGGGATCCCACGTCTGGGTGCTCGTCATCGGCGTTGCGCTGGTCCAGCTCCCGCCGATCGCCCGCATCGTCCGCACCGCCACACTCGAGGTATCCACGCGCGGCTACATCGAGGCCGCTCAGGCGCGCGGTGAGCGCACCACGGTGATCCTGCGCGCGCGAGATAGTCCCCAATGTCGCCCCGGTCGTCCTCGCTGACTTCGGGATCCGGTTCAGCTTCTCGATCATCCTCATCGCGAGCGTCAATTACCTCGGCCTCGGCCTTGCTCCCCCGGCGTCGGACTGGGGCCTGATGATCGCCGAGAACCAGCAGTACATCTCGTTGAACGTGCTCGTCGGTCCTGGCCCCGGCGATCATGCTCGGCCTGCTGACCATCGCGTGAACCTGATTGCCGACGCCTACGTCCAGACACTTAGGCGATCGAAACTTCCAGGCCGCCGCCGGTCGGCTGTTCAGCAGCGCCCGCGATTCGGGCCTCTCGGGTCCCGAGCTTCCCGCCGACGTGCCGCCGTCGGGAGCGGGCTGATGTCGAGCGCAGGCCCCCTCGTCCAGGTCGACGGCCTGTGCGTCGAAACCGCGGCCGGGTTGCCGATCGTCGAGGACGTCTCGTTCTCCCTGGAGGCCGGCGAGGCCCTCGGCGTCGTCGGCGAGACGGGATCGGGAAAGACGACAAGCGTCCTGGCGATGCTCGGCTACAGCCAGCCGGGGAAGCAGGATCACCCACGGCGATGTGCGGGTGGGCGACGTGCGGATGACGACGGCGGAGGGGCGGGAGCAGCGCGAGCTCCGTGGCAAGGTCGTCAGCTACGTGCCGCAGAACCCGGCGGGTTCGCTGAACCCCTCGATGCGCGTCGGAAGTGCGATCGCCGAGATGGTCCACGCTCATCAGGTCAACGGCGATGCACCACCGGTCGCCGACGCGCTTGAGCGGGTCGGACTCCCTGGCGACGCGGCGTTTCGCCACCGCTATCCCCATCAGCTGTCGGGCGGCCAGCAGCAGCGAGTCTGCATCTCGGTCGCGCTCGTATGCGAGCCGCCAGTTGTGGTGCTCGACGAGCCCGCAACCGGGCTGGACGTGGTCACGCAGGCCCGGCTCCTGGATGAGCTCGTGCGGCTGCGCCGCGACGCTGGGGTCTCGATGATCTACGTGACCCACGACCTCGCGGTGGTCGCGGGCTTTGCGGACCGGATCGCGGTCATGTACGCGGGCCGGATCATCGAGCAGGGCCCGACCGCCGAGCTGCTGGAGGCGCCGAAGCATCCATACACGCGGGGCCTGCTGAACTCGATCCCCGATCACGCCAGCCCCCGTCAGCTGGTGCCCATCGGCGGCGTCGCTGTCGGCCTTGACGACCGGCCGGACGGATGCGCATTTGCTCCACGCTGCCCGCTGCGTATCACTGAGTGCGAGAAGGCCATGCCGGAGCTGAGGGTTCTCGAGGGAGGTCGCGCCGCCCGGTGCCTGCGTCCAAACGATGTCGCACCGCCGGAATCGTCTCCGCCCGCTGTCATGGAGCGCGACCGAACCGACGAGGCGAACTCGCCGCTTCTTGACGTTCAACACCTGCGAGCGGAGCACCGCGGGCGCGGCGAGGTGGTCGTCGCCGCATCCGATGTCAACTTCACGCTCGGGCGCGGGGAATGCGTCGCGCTCGTTGGCGAGTCCGGGAGTGGCAAGACCACCATCGCTCGGACGATCGCCGGCTTGCACTCACTCGCGAGCGGACGCATCGTTCTCGGCGGCGAGGATCTGCTCGGCTGAGGCTCGGCGGCGGTCGCGCGAGCAGCGACAGCGAATTCAGATCGTCTTCCAGGATCCGAGTGACGCCCTCAATCCCCGTCATGCCGTGCGCAATGCGGTGGCGCGCCCGGCACAGATCCTGCGAGGTTTCTCCCGACGCGATGCCGAGGCGGAGGCCGATCGCCTGCTCAATCTCGTCCGGCTCCCCAAGGGGATCGGCAGCCGCTATCCGGGTGAGCTCTCCGGCGGCGAGCGTCAGCGAGTCGGGATCGCGCGGGCCCTCGCCGGGACACCGGAGGTGATGGTCTGCGACGAGATCACCTCGGCCCTTGATGTGTCCGTACAGGCTGCGGTGCTGAACCTCATCGCCGAGCTGCGGGAGTCGCTCGGCCTGTCGCTCCTGCTGATCACGCACGACCTGGGTGTCGTCTCGACGATCGCCGATCGGGTGCTCGTCCTCGAGCAGGGTCAGATCGTTGAGATGGCGAGCCGACCCGGAGCGTGCTCACCGAACCCCAGCATCCGTACACGCGGTCACTGCTGGACGCCGCGCCGAGTCTCAGCGCCGCACTCAATAGACGATCCGACGCTTCGCGCTCGCCGAGGGCAGGTCGCGCCACTTCTCCGAGCGGCGCAACCCGATTACCCCGGCGTAGCGGTCTCGACCCTCAGGCTGCCGCGGCCTCCTGTCCGACGACGCCGAGGTTGCGCATGAACGTCAGCGTGTCCCAGCTCGTCCAGGACTCCGCGATGAGCCCGTCCTCGTAGCGGTCGATGGTGATGCCGCGGATCGGCTCGCCGCTCTCACCGGTCGGCTCGATGCCCATCAGCGCGTTCTCGAACGTGCCCACGGCGGACCACCGCAGCACGACCTTGTCGTCCGCCGCAAAGGCGTCGTCGACGGTGAACCTGAGATCCGGGAATGCGGCCCGGTAGTCGAGTACCGACTGCTTGCTCGCCGCCCGGTCCTGATCGCCGGTGAGCTGGTCGTGGCCGACGTAGTCGTCGGTTGAGTGCTCGTCGATGAGGTCTACGTTCCCCTCCCCAAACGTCTCCGTCAGGAGTCGTTGGGAAGTGGCGAGGTTCTCCTCGAACATTTGCGCCTCCTCGTATTGGGGTTCCTGCCCCCGGCCGACACTACGCCCGCACCCGGCGCGGTGCAAGGCGCCGGAGATGGTCAGTCGACGATCAGCCGGACGATCGCGGCGATGCCGATGACGACGATCAGCACCCGCAGCGCGCCCGGGTCGAGGCGGCGCCCGTAGCGTGCGCCGAGCGCGCCGCCGACGATCGAGCCCGCCGCGATCAGTGCGGCGACCCCCCAGTTGACATGGGCGGCGAAGATGAAGATCAGCCCGGCGACGAGGTTCGCCGTGCTCGCGAGGACGTTCTTGAGGGCGTTCAGACGCTGGAGGTCGTCGCGGATGCCGATCCCGAGCAGCGAGATCAAGATCACGCCCTGAGCGGCTCCGAAGTAGCCGCCGTACACACCGGTTCCCAGCACGGCGGCCTGCAGTGCCGGGCCGTGTTGTCTCGCGGCTGTGCCCGCGGCGCGTGAGCCACGCGGTGAGGCGCGGCTGAAAGACGACCAGCAGGAGCGCGATCGCGATCAGCGCCGGGACGATTGCGTTGAAGGCGCTCTCTGGGAGGGTCAGGAGCAGCGTGGCACCGATCGCTGCGCCCACCACCGAGAACACGGCGAGCCCGATGATGCGATGGCGCTGCCCGGCGAGCTCGCGCCGATAGCCGAAGATCCCGGAGATGCCGCCCGGCACCAGCCCGATGTTGTTGGAGACGTTGGCGACCAGTGGCGCGTAGCCGAGTCCGATCAGCACCGGGAACGTGATCAGGCTGCCGCTGCCCACGATCGTGTTGATCCCGCCCGCAGCCATTCCGGCGGCGGCAATCGCCAATGCCTCGAGGACGCTCATGAGGCGGGCCAGGCTACTCTGGACCGTGGGCCGGTTGGGATTGATCGTGGGCAGCTCGGTGCGGGCGAGCGACGTGCCAGCCGGCGACTGGACGGTGATCAACCGCCACGGTCCGGAGGGTGGCTACGCGCCTCCCGCACGAGATCGACCACGCCGCGACTATGCGCTACCTGGGGGAGCTCGGGTGCGACCGCGTGCTCGCGCTGAGCTCCGTCGGCGGCCTGATCGACTGCGCTCGGGCCGGGCGCGGTTCTGTGTCCCGACGACTTCATCGCGCTCGACGCCGACATCGCCGAGCTCGCTCGATGGCGCGGGAACCCATCGGGTTCCGGGATTTGACCCGGGCTGGCGCGCAGAGGTGGTCGCGCGCGCTGGGCGACGCCGGGATCGATGCGGTCGACGGCGGCATCTACTGGCAGGTCCGCGGCCCGCGGCTGGAGACCCCGGCGGAGGTCCGGTTGATCTCCGCCCACGCCGAGGTCGTGGGGATGACCGTCGCGTCGGAGTGCGTGCTGGCGGGTGAGGCCGGCCTGCGCTACGCCGCGATCTGCATTGTCGACAACCTCGCCAACGGCGTGGCCGACGTGCAGCTCACGCTCGAGGAGATCGAGCGCAACCGCGCGGCGCAGCAGGGCTCGGTGGCGACCATGCTCGCGGCGATCCTGCCGCGGCTCGCCGTCAGCTGACGCACAGACACAAGGCGCCTCAACAGCGGCGCGACTCCGCGCCGCTTTGCGGCGCGATCGTTCACCAGGTGTCGACGTAGCGCGGGCGCTCGGGATGACGCGGATGCGCGGTGGCGGCCTCGAGCGTGCGCGCGAGCTTGTCGCGAGTCTCCGCGGGGTCGATGACGTCGTCGAGCTCGAAGAGCGTCGCGGCGTTGAGCGCCTTGGCGTGCTCGTGGGCGTGAGCGACCATCTCCTCCAGGCGGGCGGCCCGCTCGGTTTCGTCGGCGATCGCCTCGAGCTCGCGGCGGAAGCCGAGCTTGACGGCGCCCTCGAGTCCCATTGCGCCGAGCTCGGCGGTCGGCCAGCCGACCGTGAGCAGCGGCTCGTGCAGGCTGCCGCCGGCCATCGCCTGGGCACCGAGGCCGTAGGCCTTGCGCAGGATCACGGCGCAGAACGGGACTCGCAGGCTCGCCCCGACGACGAACAGGCGCGAGCAGTGCCGCACGAGACCGGTCGCCTCGGCGTCAGGGCCGACCATCATCCCCGGCGTGTCGATCAGCGAGATGACAGGCAGGCCGAAGGCATCGCAGAGCGCCATGAGACGTGCCGCCTTGTCGGCACCGTCGCTCGTGATCGCGCCGGCGAGCCGCATCGGGTTGTTGGCGATGACGCCGACTGCACGCCCCTCGATGCGTGCCAGCGCCGTGAGCATCTCCGGAGCGAAGTCCGCGCGAAGGACGGCGACCGAGCCGGTATCCGCGATTCCCTCCAGCGCGGCGCGGACGTTGTAGGCGCGCCGCCGTCGCTCGGGAACGACGTCGCGAAGCGCCTCCGGGTCGGGCGCCGTCCAATCGGCGACCGGCCCCTGGAAGTAGGAGACCAGCCTTTTGGTGACGGCGACGGCATCCGCCTCGTCGGCGACGGCGACGTCGACGACGCCGTTGGCGCTCTGGACGCCGATCGGGCCGATCTCCTCCGGCGCGTAGGTGCCCAGACCGCCGCCCTCGACCATCGCGGGGCCGCCCATGCCCAGCGCGGTGCTCTGCGTGGCGACGATGAGGTCTGAGGCGCCGGCGAGAACCGCATTGCCCGCGAAGCAGCGACCGTTGACGATCGCGATCGCGTGGGACCACCCCCGAGAGCCGGCCCCACAGCGCGAAGGCCCGGGTGTCGAGCGCGGACACGACCGCGTAATCGGTGTCGCCGGGCCGGCCGCCGCCGCCCTCGGCGAAGAGGACGGTGGGCAGGCGCATCCGCTCGATCAGCTCGAAGAGCCGGTCCTTCTTGCGGTGGCCGATCGCGCCCTGGGTGCCCGCGAGCACGGTGTAGTCGTAGGAGAGGACGGCGCAGGCCGCGCGCTCGCCGTGCAGCTCGCCGTTGATCCGGGCCGTGCCGCCGATGAGCCCGTCGGCCGGGGTGCGCGCGATCAGCTCGTCCTGGTCGCGCCGCATCCGCTGGGCGGCGATCGCGAGGCCGCCGTACTCGACGAAGCTGTCCGCGTCGACGAGGTCGGCGAGATTCTCGCGAGCGGTGCGCGCCCCCGAGGCATGGCGGCGCTCGACGGCCTCGGGCCGCGCGTCGTCGCCGGTCAGCCGGCGGCGCTCGAGCGCCTCAGCGAGGTCATCGCGCACGCGGCGAAGACTCGCACACTCACATACGCTGGGAGCCGTGGGATTGGTGATCAACGGCGCCCGGCTCGACGACCAGCCCGTCGGGGTGCGGTGCGAGGGAGGGGTGATCGCCGCGATCGGGCCCGATGTGGCCGCGGAGCCCGGAGACGAGGTGATCGACGGCGCCGGGCTGGCGCTCATGCCAGGCCTCGTCAACGCCCACACCCACGCCGCGATGACGCTCTTTCGCGGCTACGCCGATGACCGGCCCCTGATGGAGTGGCTGACCCGGTACATCTGGCCGGTCGAGAAGCGGATGTCCGACGACGACGTCTACTGGGGGACGCGCCTGGCATGCGTCGAGATGATCCGCACCGGCACGACCTGCTTCTGGGACATGTACTGGCACGCCGACGCGACGGCGAAGGCGGTCGAGGACGCGGGGGTGCGGGCGGTGACGGCGGCGCCGCTGATCGACGACGCCGATCCGGCCAAGTCCGAGCGCGCGTGTAACGACGCCCAGGCCGCGCTCGACCGCATCATCGACGCCGGAGGCGAGCTGGCACGGCCCGGCTTCGCCCCGCATGCGATCTACTCGCTCAGCGAGCGCTCGCTGCGGTGGGTGGCCGAGCGGGCCGCCGAGCTGGACCTGCCGATTCAGATTCACCTCTCCGAGACGGAGGACGAGGTCACGAATTGCGTCGCGGAGCATGATGAGCGCCCCGCCTTCTACCTCGACCGCTGCGGCCTGCTCGGGCCGAACGTGGTCCTCGCCCATGGCTGCTGGCTCGACCGCGCCGAGCTCGAGCTGATCGCCGAGCGCGGGGCGACGGTCGTCAGTAACCCGGTGGCGAACCTCAAGCTCGCCGTCGGCCGCGTCTTCCCGTACGTCGACGCGCGCGAGGTCGGCGCCGAGGTGGGGCTCGGCACCGATGGCCCCGGGTCGAACAACTCGCTCGACCTGCTGTCCGACGCCAAGACGTTCGCGCTGCTGCAGAAGAACGAGGTCCGCGACCCTGCGGCTGTGACCGCCGACGAGGTGCTGGCGATCGCGACCGGCCAGCGCTCCGGTTTGCTCGGCGGCCGGGGGATCCAGGCGGGGGCTCCGGCCGACTTCGCGCTTGTCCGTGCCGATGCGCATGAGCTCGCGCTCGGCACGCTCCAGGCCGGGCTTGTCTACGCCGCGTCCGGCTCGATCGTCGACACCACGGTGATCGCTGGGCGCGTGCTGATGCGGGGCGGCGTCGTCGAGGGGGAGGCGGAGGTCGTCGCCCGCGCGCGCGAGCGCGCAGAGGGCCTAGGAATCCGCTGAGCCGTCGAGCTCGCCAGCGAGCTCGGTGAAGTAGTCGAGCGCTGCGGGGTTGGCGAGCGAATCGCGTGAGGCAGCCTTCTCGGCCGGGGTGCCGGTGAGGATCCGTTTCACCGGCACCTCGAGCACCTTGCCGCTGAGCGTGCGTGGGACCTCGGCGATCGCGTAGATCTCGTCGGGCACGTGGCGTGGTGAGCAGCGCTCGCGAATTCGCCGGCGGATCTCGCCGGTGAGCTCGTCGTCGAGCACAGCGCCCTCGCGCAGAACGACGAAGAGTGGCATCCAGCCGTCGGTTCCCGGGCGCGGGACGTCGACCACGAGCGCGTCGAGGACGTCGTCCACCGAGGCGACCGCGCGGTAGATCTCGCTGGTGCCCATGCGGATGCCGCCGCGGTTGATGGTCGAGTCCGAGCGCCCGTAGATGATCGCCGTCCCGCGCGATGTGATCTCGATCCAGTCGCCGTGGCGCCAGACGCCGGGGAAGGTCTCGAAGTAGCTCTCGCGGTACCGCGACCCGTCCTCGTCGCCCCAGAGAAAGAGCGGCATCGACGGCATTGGTTCGGTGATCACGAGCTCGCCCACCTCGTCGATGAGCGGCTTGCCGTCCTCACTCCATGCCTCCACGGCGCATCCGAGCGAGCGGGCCTGCAGCTCGCCGCGGTAGACCGGCAGCGTCGGAACGCCGCCGACGAATGCGGTGCAGACGTCGGTCCCGCCGGATGTCGAGAACAGCCATGTGTCGGCGCCGACATGCTCGTAGATCCAGCCGAAACCCTCGGGCGGCAGCGGCGAGCCGGTCGAGCCGACCGACCGCAGCGCCGAGAGGTCGCGACCGGCGCCGGGCTCGATGCCGTCCTTCATGCAGGCGGAGATGTACGCGGCCGAGGTGCCGAAGCAGGTGACGCCGGCGTCGTCGGCGAGGTCCCAGAGCACGCCCATGTCTGGGTGGCCGGGGCTGCCGTCGTAGAGGACGATCGACGCGTCGGTCAGCAGCACGCCGACGAGGAAGTTCCACATCATCCAGCCCGTCGTCGTAAACCAGAAGACGCGGTCGCCCGGTTGCGCGTCGAGGTGCAGGTGAAGCTTTTTCAGCTGCTCGAGCAGGATCCCGCCATGGCCCTGGACGATCGCCTTCGGCAGCCCGGTCGTGCCCGAGGAGTAGAGGACCCAGAGCGGGTGGTCGAACGGGACGCGGTCGAAGGCGAGCTCGGCGCCCTCGCCCGCCGCCTCGACGTCACGCCAGCGCACGCCCTTCTCGAGGCGCTCGGGATCGGCGTCGCGGTCGAGGTAGGGGATGAGGACGGTGTGCGTGAGCGTCGGGATCGACCGCTCGAGCTCAGACACGATCTCCATCCGGTCGAAGTCGCGGCCGTTGTAGGAGTAGCCGTCGACCGCCACGAGCACCTTCGGCTCGATCTGGGCGAAGCGGTCGACGACGCTCGACGGCCCGAAGTCGGGCGAGCATGACGACCAGATCGCCCCGATCGATGCCGCGGCGAGGAAGCCGATCAGCGCGCCCGGGGAGTTCGGCACGTAGGCGACGACCCGGTCGCCGCGCTCGACGCCGAGCGAGCGCAGACCCGCGGCGAACGCGCCGACGCGAGTTGAGAGTTCGGCCCAAGTGATCTCGCCGAGCTCGCCGCCCTCCGCCTGGTGGCGGACTGCGATCTCGCCCGGGTCGCGGTCGCGGAAGACGTGCTCGGCGTAGTTCAGAGATGTTCCCGTAAACCAGCGGGCCCCCGGCATTTCACGGGCGGCGAGAACGGTCTGCGGCTCGCCGTCGAACTGGACCTCGAAGTGGTCGGCGATCGATTGCCAGAAGTCCTCGAGCGAATTGACCGACCACTCGCGCAGTGCCGCATAGTCGTCGAACTCGAGGCCGCGCTCGGTCTCCAGCCAGCGCATGTAACGGGTGAGGTTGGACCGTTCGATCGCCTCCGTCGACGGCTCCCAGAGGAGCTGCGGCTCGCTCACTGCTTGCGCCCCAGGTCGGCGTCGAGCGCGTGGATAACCGCAAGCGTGAAGTCGTGGGCGCGCGCCAGCGCGTCGGGATCGATCGCCGCCGGTACGTCGGACGGGAGGTGGTAGTTGGCCGGGACGACCGCCTTCGGCTCGACGCAGGTGATCGTGGTTGCCGGGAGCTTGCGGACTCGGGCAGCGAGCGCGTCGGTCGCGAACCCGTGCTTGATGGCGGAGGCGCGATAGCGGTTCTCGCCGTCGTTGGTGTCGGCCTCGGCGATGGCCTCGCAGATCTGGGTCAGCCGGGAGCGGAAGTCGAATCCGACCGCGAGGCCCTCGCCGGTGGCGTAGCGCAAGTCGCCGCGACCGACGGAGTCGATGTTCACGATCCACGTGCTGCGGGGCTTCAGCTCGTCGGCGTGCCGGCGCAGGAACGAGCGCATGCCCTCGAACAGGCACTCCTCGCCGCCGGTGATCACGACCCAGACGTCGAGGTTTCGCGGGCGCTTGCGGTCGAGTTCCTCCGCGAGTGCGAGCGCGGTCGCGACCCCAGAGGCGTCGTCGTTGGCACCCGGCACGACCGGCGACGTCTCGAGCTCGATCAGGCCAAAGCACGCCAGCAGCAGGACGAGGGTGGGGAGGAGCTGGAGCAGGGCGATGCCGTTGTTGTCCAGGCCGGCGGCGCGCGCGCCGAGGATCGGGACCAGGATCGCCAGCGACCAGAAGATGAGGCGCGGCGGCGTCACCTCGAGCCCGAGAAAGCGCCAGAGGCGGACGAAGCGGTCGAGGCGGCGCGGCTTGTAGATCATTCCGGTCTTCGCCGTGTCGACATGCGCGCAGATCAGGAGGCGGTTATCGGCTCGGCTTGAGGGGTTGCGGGCGACGACGTTCTGCGAGACGCGCCGGAAGAAGAGGCGACGCAGCAGGTAGAACCGGGCGTTGAGGTCGAGGTACAGCGAGGTCGCCGCCACGAGCACGATCGCGAAGCCGACCTCCGGCACGCCCACCCCCACGAGGCTGCCCGCGAGCCCGAGCGCGCAGTGCAGAGCCAGGTTGAGGCCGAGCTGGGGATGCACGTAGGTCGACTCGACCTCGACGCGCCGGCCCTGCTTTCGCAGCCGCTCCGCTACGCGATTGGCCGCGCGCCGTTCAGCATCGCTCCCGGCGAGCCGCCCATCGAACGAGCAGAGCTCTTCGATCACCTCCATACGCCCCGCGGTGTCCACGCGGGGGGATTATCGCTGCGCGGCCGAACTAAGGTTGCGCTAGCGCCGGAGTGGCGGAACTGGCAGACGCGATGGATTCAAGTCCCATTGTCCTTAGGGGCGTGCGGGTTCGACTCCCGCCTCCGGCATGAAAAGAGCCGCCCGTGAGTTCACGGGCGGCTCGATTCGTGCGGATTTCGCGTGTGCGGCTAACGAACGAGCGCGCCGCCCTCGTAGTCGGACGCGCTGGTCGCCGCCTTCGCATGGCTCGTCTTCGACTTGCCCGAGTCGAGCGCCTTCGGGTCGAAGGCGTAGGTCATGAGCGAGTCGGCGACGGCGTCGACCATCGGGTCGAGCGACTTCTTCGAGATGTTGTCGATGTCGTCGCAGCTCTGGTGGTAGCAGGAGTCATACGCCTTGCCGGCCTTGCCGCCGTAGAGCTTCTGTTCCTTCTTGGTCTTGATCTCCTCGGCGCCGGAGAACAGCCCGCCGGCGGGAATCCCGACAGTGATGAACTCCAGGTAGTCGGAGCGCCCGTCGAACGCGGTCTCGCCGGTCGGCAGGTCCTGAGACTTGAAGTACTTCGCGTAGTTGTGCTCGATCGCGTCTGAGCCCTTCGGACCGGCGGTGCCGAACGCCGACCCGTCGCCGTCGTAGACAAGCCGCGCGAAGTTCGGCGAAGCCAGCATGTCGAAGTTGAGGTAGAGCAGGATCTGCTTGGCCTCGGACTTCTTCAGCCCGTCGACGTAGTCGGTCGAGCCGATCAGGCCCTCCTCCTCGGCGCCCCACCACGCGAGGCGGATCTTGTTCTTCGGCGTGATCCCGAGATCGGAGATCTGCTTGGCGATCTCCAGCAGTGAGGCGCTGCCGCTGCCGTTGTCGTTGATGCCCGGGCCCTCCGACACGCTGTCGAGATGAGCGCCCGCCATGACGACGTGCTTGGCGTTACCGCCCGGCGTCTCGGCGATCACGTTGGCGGCCTTGCGCTTCTCGGAGTGCGTCGTCGTTTTGATGTGGACGGTCACACCCGTCGGGCCGTTGGTGACGCCGTTGGCAAGCTCTGAGCCGAGCTTGAAGCTGGTGTCGACGGCGGGAATGTCCTGCTCGGAGCCGAGCGTCCCGTTGACGATGTCGACGCGATCGGGCTTCTGACCCTCGTTGAAGATGATCACCGCGGCTGCACCGGCCTTGGCGGCGTTCTCGACCTTCACCGAGAAGTCGCAGGTGCCGCGCTGGATCAGTGCGACCTTGCCCGTGATGTCGAGGCCGTCGAAGTCCTTGGCCTTGCAACCGCTCTTGGCGCCCGGCTCGTCGGGCGGCGGGATTGTGAGGTTGACCGCCACGACGTCGGCGGTGACATCACCGCTGCCGGAGAACTCCATCGTGTTGAAGTCCTTGTCCTCCTTGTAGGTGGTCGCGTTCGGCGCGGTCTGCTCGAAGACCGTCGGGTCGTCCATCACGAACGCGTTGAACTTGAACGGCTGCGTCGTCACGTCCCAGCCCGCCCGCTTCAGCGTCTTCTCGACGTATGCGACCGAGTCGTCGTAACCGGGCTTGCCCGCCTCGCGAACGCCCTTGTTGTCGTCGGCGATCTTCTGCAGCGCCTTCAGGTGCGAGTTGACGCCCTTGAAGTTGACCGCATCACGGAGGTTCGCGGAGGCTTCGGCCGCCGCCTCAGCGGCGCCGGCGCCCTTCGACCGGTCGGCCGAGGCGATCGAGATGCTTGCGACCGCGGCCAGCGCGAGCGCGAGACAGAGCGCGACAAGAGTTCGTGACTTCAAAACAGAGTTCTCTCCCATGGGATCAGGCGCGGTTCCCTGCTCCGCGCGTCGGTACGGACGCGAACCTACCCATTTCTGCGGCTTAGTCACCTCGCGCGGCCGCTCGCGCCGCTACCGTCGATGACCGTATGTGCGGCCGCTACACGCTCACCAACCCGGATCCGCTGCGCCTTCGAGCGCGCTTCGACATCCTCGAGTCGGTCGAGGGCTCGGACGAGCCCCGGTTCAACATCGCGCCCACCGACCCGGTGCTTGCCGTTCGCGAGTTGGAGCCGGCCAGGCGCGAGCTCGGGCGGCTGCGGTGGGGGCTGGTGCCGGGGAAATGGGCCGAGAAGAAGGGCGCTCGGCCGCTGATCAACGCTCGCGCCGAGACCATCGCAACGCAGCCCGCCTTCGCCGAATCGTTTCGCGAGCGCCGCTGCCTGATTCCCGCGGACGGCTTCTACGAATGGCTCACCGACGAGCAGGGCAAGCGACCGATCTGGTTCAGCCGGCCCGACGAGGACCTGTTCGCGTTCGCCGGCGTCTGGGCGGAGCTTCGCACCGGCGAGGACAGCGTCATCCACAGCTGCGCGATCGTCACCTGCGACGCGAACGAGATGATGCGCCCGATCCACGACCGGATGCCGGTGATCCTGGAACCCGACCTCGAGGCCTCGTGGCTCGCCGAGGACGCGAGCGAGGACGATCTTGCCGCGCTCCTGCGGCCCGCCCCTGACGACCTGCTCACCGCGCGCGTCGTCGGTGACCTCGTCAACGACGTGCGCAAGGACGGACCGCAGCTCATCGAGCCGCGCGAGGAGCAGACGGCGCTCTTCTAAGAGCTCAGGCTGCGGCCGGAGCGGGCGGGGGAGAGGGCGAACTGCCCGTCTCGCCGTGCATGGGGCCGCCGCCGATCGGCCGCTCTTCCTCGACCTGCCATTCCTGGTTGAAGCCGATCATCGAGACCACGACCAGGACCAGCTGGACCGGAACGACGATCACCGTGAGGAGCCCGATGAGGTCCTCTGGAAGAGCCGGCGAGCTTAGCCCGGGCTTGTCGCGTGCGAACCAGTCCGGCGCGGCGATCGCGGCGAAGATGGCGAGGATGATCGCCAGCGCGGCGGCGACCGGCAGGACGCCGCGATTCCAGCGCATGACGAGGAAAGCGAAGAGGATGTAGAGGCCGGCCCAGATCAGCGTCATCACCGCGACGCTGGGACCCTGCAGGCGGGTCCAGCCGCCGACCGTGATGATGATGAGCAGCGCCGCGCTGACGAGCAGCACGAAGGCGACGACGGCCTTCATGGTCTTCGTCTCGGCCTTATCCCGATTAGGCCGCCACAGCTCGTAGCCCTGACGGACAGCGGTCTGCTCCATCCCAGCCGGGAGCATATGCGCTCGCGCGGTCAGGCGCGAAGGTCGGGCTCAGTAGGTGTGCGATCTTCTGTTGCGCGCGGACGTGGCGGAATTGGCAGACGCGCCAGGTTTAGGTCCTGGTGGGCTAGCGCCCGTGGAGGTTCGAGTCCTCTCGTCCGCATTCAACATTTCGGTCCGACGATCTCGTCGAGGCGAGCCACCGCCTCCCGCCGGGCAATCGAGACGTGGTAGCGACCCCATGGCCGCCAGGCGACAGACAGCTGGTCGCACGCGTTGGTGAATAGGCACCGGATCTCCTCGGACCGGTTCGAGAACTGGTACCGCGGATAGGCGTACTCGCGGCCCTTCACGTTCACCCGGTTCAGACCTCGCCACCCGTCTGTGTGGATCAGGCCACGCACGAAGCGCCCGGGCTCGGCTCCCACGAGAGCGGCCTGCCAGGGGGCGAGCGCGATTCGCCGCTCGTGCTTCTTGCCCGGGCCGTGTTGTGGGAACCAGCAGGGCCACTCGCGCCAGTACGAGACGACGACGTCACAGGTTTCCTCGCGAGTGCCCACCCACGGCGCCCGTCCGCGGAGTGCGGTAATTGCCTCGGCCACCTCCGCAACGATCGCTGGATACTTGTGGTCAAGCGATACGCGGAGGCTGAAGCCCCCTCCCGCGGCTGCGACGATGTGCCCGTCGCCCAGGTACGCGCCGAGCAGATACGCGTACGCCGTGGGTAAGACGGCGCCGAAGGCATGAACACCGCCGCCACAACGAGGACAGACAGCTCGCGGCGGTCGGCGGTAGAGCCACGTCCGCAACGTGCCGATGGGAATACCGGTCCGCCGGCTCACCTCGGAGTGGGGAAGGCCGGAGCCCAGGAGCTCAATGGCGGCATTGATCTCAGCGGTCTTGCGATGCGTGCGCACGAAGCGAACATACGTTCGCTGCAGGACGGATTCCGCCTGCTCCGCCTACACTTCGGAACCCGCCAGGGGGACTGGTGTAACGGCAAACATTGCGGTCTCCAAAACCGCAGCTCGAGGTTCGATTCCTCGGTCCCCCGCTGAGGTAAGAGCCGCAACTTCTCCGGCTCATTTGGGTTTCTCTCGGTGCGCGCCGGCAGGGGCGCGCACTCTTCGAAGGGGACGTACATGCCGCGAATCTCATTGACAGGGACGATCACGGCCGCGCTCGCGGTGCTCATGGCTGTAGCCGTCACGGCCGGCGGCGCGCAGGCAAAGCCCACGGCCGGGACCGCGACGAACGCCTGCCCGGGCTCAGACCAGCCGGTCGCCGAGTCGACGGCTTCAGAGCTACGCAAGTCGGTCCGCTGTCTCATCCTTGCCGAGCGGGGAGCCCGCGGCCTGCCCAAGCTTGCCCGCGCGGAGTCCCTCGAGCTCGCGGCTCGGCGGCACGTGAAGACGATGATCGCCACCGATTGCCTGGCTCACCGGTGCCCGAACGAGGTCGACCTCGAGCGTCGTCTGCGCCGTGCGGGCTACCTCGACGGGATCAGCACCTTCAGGTTCGCCGAGAGCACCGGCTGCGGTACGTCGGCCGCCTCCATGGTCGCGAGCTGGATGACCAGCACCTTCGATCGCGCCAGCATCCTCGACGTCGGCTTTGAGGACATCGGCGTGGCCGTCTCGCCGAACGCGAGCGAGGACGTCTGTGGCGACGGCTACGGGACGTTCGCCGTGGTCTTCGGCTCACGCACCTAACAGGCACGAACTGGCCATTCGGCCAGATCCGGTCACGAAACCTCATGTCACGCGCGGAGGGTCCGATGTTGCCTTTCAATGACGTTCGAACGTCGAAAGACTCTTCCGGCCCTGATCGCGCTGAGCGTGGCTGCTTTGCTCGGGTTTGCGATGGTCACGGCCTCCCCGGCGGCGGCCAAGGGGCACGGCTGCGGCCCCGCCGCTGACGCCAGCCCGTCGAGCGTGTCCCACGGTGCCGCCCGCGACGCGGTCCTCTGCCTGCTCAACAAGGAGCGCGCCAAGGCCGGACTCAACGCCCTTGACAACAACAAGCGCCTGCAGAAGGCCGCCCAGCGCCACAACGACCGCATGGTCGGGACGGGCTGCTTCGACCACGAGTGCGGCGGCGAGAGCGACCTCGGCAAGCGCCTCGAGAGCGTCGGCTACCTCTCCGGCGGCCTCAGCCGCTGGGCCTATGGCGAGAACATCGCCTGGGGTGGCGGCGACTACGGGACCGCGCGCTCGATCGTCAACGCCTGGATGAACAGCCCGCCGCACCGGGCCAACATCCTCAGCCGCGACTTCCACGACATCGGCATCGGATTCTCCTCGGGCACACCCGACTCCGGGAACGCCAACGGCGCGATCTACACGACCGACTTCGGCCTGCGCATCGGCTGACCTGGCCTCGAAAGGTCGCGCGTCACCCCGACCACGCCGACGACCTGCGCCAGCTCGGCGCCGAGCGATCTAGCGGATTTGCTCTTCCAGCCGGCGGTGGTGCACTCGCACGACCTCCTCGAGGACGTCGTGGCGGTTGGCGAACTTGCGCTCGTAGGCACGGACCTTCTTGATCGTCGCCATGTCGGCGGTGCCGAGCGCGGCCTCGATCGCCTCGACGCTGAGAGCGTCGTAGTCGGGCATGGGCTCGGCTCCGCGCATCCAGCGCAACTTGTCCAGCACCGCTTCGCGGTTCTGGTTTGACCGCTCATAGCTCTCGATCGCGTCCAGTTCAACCTGTGAGTGATCGTGAAGCCCGTCAGTCACCTGCTTCGCGCCGAGCCGGTCGTACCCCGCGAACGGAACCTGAGCTTCCGCGGCGCGATCGGGCTTCCCCTCGCCGGCTTGAGCGGACGTGGAGTCGGTGGTCGAAACGCGGGCGCGGAGGGCGGTGAGAATGCTCATGCATGTCCTTCTTCAGCGGGCTGGCGCATGAAGAGTACCAGTCATACATGAGTTCTATTTCCAGAAATTCACAACACGTATTTAGAGGATTCCGTGCTTCGCCAGGCTCTGGGCCGTCTCGGTGATCGAGTCCTCGACCGGTCGCGGCGCCCAGCCCAGGTCGCGGGCACGCTGGTTGGAGAACTCGGTGCGCTTGCCGAGGTCGTCGGTGAACGACCGCACGCTCTTGTCGAACAGCCCGACGGCCTTGATCAGCACATTGGGCGCGACCCGGCTTGGGACCTTCGCTGCCTCGGCGCCGAGACGCTCGCGCAGGATCTCCGCGATCTCGGCCATCCACAGGAACCGATCCGTAGCTATGAAGCGCTTGCCGCCGGCGTCGGAGGCGGTCATCGCGAGGAGTTCGAGCGCGGCGACGTCGCGGACGTCGACGAGTGAGAAGCCCAGGCGGGGCAGAGCCGGCATCGCACCCTTCATCAGGCGCTCGATCAGCTCGAGCGAGAACGAGCGGTCGTCGCTGAGCACCGGCCCGATGATCGCGCCCGGGTTGACGACGGCCAGGCGCTGCTCCGCTCCCTGTTCGCGAACCAGCTCCCAGGCGGCGCGCTCGGCGATCGTCTTCGAACGGGTGTAGGGCGTCAGCGAGGAGTTGTCGCCGTCGGTCCAGTCGTCCTCCGTGTAGGCGGTGCCGTTGCCCGGCGGGCCGCCGTTTCGAACCGCGGCAACCGAGGAGGTGAGCACGATCCGCTCGGCGCCGGCATCGAGCGCCGCGGTCAGCACGCGCAGGGCGCCATCGCGAGCCGGGACGATCAGCTCATCCGGGTCGCGCGGCTGAGCCGGCGGGAACGGGGATGCGACGTGGAGAACGTAGGCGCATCCATTGACGGCCTCCGCCCAGCCGTCATCGCTGACCAGGTCGGCGGCCAGCACCGTGAGCTTGTCGTGTGCGTCCTCCGCGCCGGCCGCCGCCACCGCGGCCCGCACGTCGTCCTCTCGGGCCAGGTTGCGGATCGTCGTCCGCACGCGGTACCCGCCCTCGAGCAGGGACGCGATGCACCAGCCGCCGAGGAACCCGGTGCCGCCCGTGACGAGAACGGTGCGACCGCCGTTCGCGCTCACGTCGGACATGGTCAGTACGAGCGCCCGTGGACGCGTTCGTAGTGCTGTTGCTCCTCCGTGGTGCGCTCGGCCCACGGAATCGCCTCGAGCCGCGCCGCCGGAATCGCCTCGCCGCTCTCCACGGAGAGGCCATAGGTGCCTTCATCGAGGCGCTTCTCGGCGCGGCCGATCGCCTCCAGTCGATCCGGCAGCGACTCGGCCAGCTCGCTGTCCAGAGCGGTCTCTCCGATCAGCTCGGCGTCGTCGTCGGGGTCGGTTGCCGTGTCGATCGCATCCAACTCACTGCGTCGCTGCCGCACGACATCGGCGAGCTGGGTCTCAATCCGCTCGCGCTCGCGCTGCAGAAGCTCGCGGACGCGTGCTTCGTCGATCGGGGACCCCTCGTCGCTCATCCCGTCAGCCGACCCAGTCGAGATTGTGTACCTCGAGATCGGTGATCGTCGGCTGTGGGACGCCGGCGGCTTGTATTGCCTCGCCAAGTCCCGCGGCCATGTAGCGGTCGTCGTCTTCGGCTGAATCCCAGACCTCGATCACGCGAAAGCCGTCGTCGGTTTTCACCGCGATGTGCAGATGAGCGCCTTCGGGCGTCTCATCGCCCATGTGCTTGCTCACCTCGTCGTACTGCTCGAGCGTGCCTCCGGGAATGTCATACGTGCGGCAGATCATCTGTTGCCTCCTGGGGAATCGATCTCGCGATCGTAGACCCAGAAGTCGCCAGCCGCGCATCTCGAGCTCGAGCCTCTCGATTCCGAAGGAGACTGGGTCCGAAGGGTTAGCTGGGCGCCACGATGCGAAAGCGCGCCTTCGCCGGGGTCGGATCACTGACGCCCTGCGGCGATGTGGCGAACACCGTGAAGACATGCCGGCCTGGTTCGAGCCGGCGGTATAGCTGGGGCGAGCTACACGCTTGTGGCTGTTCGTCGTCGAGTTGACAGGTGAAGGTCGACCCTGAAATCGACGAGCGGAAGCGAAAGTGGGTGCGGTCGCGCTTTGGGTTGGTTGGGAGATGCCCGATCGTCGTTTCGGGTGTCGGGGGTGCCTCGCGCGTATCGGGCGTCGTCGGAGTCGTCGGAGTCGTCGGAGTCGTGGGCGTCGCGTTGACGACGCTGAAGTCCGCGCAGGGGCTGGTGGCCGGGTCGTAGTTGGAATCGCCCGAGTAAGTCGCCCTGTAGCTGTAGGCGCCGGCCGCTAGGGCGGCGGTCGTGGCTGAGCGAGGAACCGAGCCGGCGTTTGTGAGGTTGACCTGGTCAGAGGTCGGCGAGCCCGAGCAACCGCTGCTGGAATAGAGGTCGTAGGTAACGGTCCCGGTCGGGGTAATGCCGGCGACGGTGCCCGTCAGGGCGGCGCTGTCATAGGCCCTGGCGCCGGTCGTCTGGGTCCCGTCCCAGGGGTTGTCCGTGGTGCCGTCCTTGACGCTGCTTGTGAGGGAGGGCGCTGCCTTGGCGACGACCGTGGTCTCAGACGCGTCGCCGCACGAACCGGACACGGCGGGAAAACCGAGGTCGCCGGTACCGCTGAAGCTCGCGATCCAGTGGTAGACGCCGGCAACGGTTGTTGTGAACTCGCCCGACGACGCCAACCCGAGAGACACCGGCTTGTCGGCGTCCGCGTAGACCGGCGTGCCGCCGCAGTCGGGGTCGTCCGGCCCGTAGAGCCTGAACGTGACGGTCCCGACGATCGCGGGGCTCTGCCCACTCGCAAAGCCGTACGTCACCGCCGCGTTGTCGCTCAGCTTCGCACCAGACGGTGCCGTCGCTCCGGGCTGGGCAGTCGTGGAGATCTTCGAGACCGGACCGCATAGCACCGGTACTGAGATACAGGGGCTGGCGGGAAACGGGATGTGGAGCGTGGACTCGTTGGCTGAGTTGCATGGGCTGTTCGCCAGCACGGTCCTGCCGTCGGCGGCGAGGTAATCAGCCACCCATCGATAGGTGCCACCGACGGGCGGCGTGGTTGTGTCTGAGGTCGCCACGCCGTTTGCGTCGACCGGGTTGGTCGACGTGAAGTCGACCGGCCCGCTGCAACTCGCTTCGTAGGGTCCATAGAGCCTGAACCTGACCGACCCCGTTGTAGCTGGCGTGGTGCCGTCCGACGTGACGTGGGCCGTGTCGTAGAGGTCTTGCGTGAAGCTCGTGGTGGAAAAGGTGCCGTTGCCTGCCGTCGTCGTAATCGTCGGCCCGTTCGCCGGAACCGCGACGGCTGGCGCGGGCGCCAGCAGAAGCGCCGCCGCGCAAGCGAGCGCCAGTACTGCTGCGCGAACCACCCGTCCCTCCTTCATGCGGACCTCCATGTCCTGAATCAAGACGACCTTACGCGCTATCGGGAGACCGCGTCAGCCCCACCTGCCCTCCGCCGGACACCCGCCCGAGCGAGCGGTCGAGCACGCGTAGATCGTCGTACCGTCGGCGGCCCGCGTGATATCGAACCGGTTGCCGCTCTCGGAGCGCACACGCACGCGGTACAGGTTTCTCCCCTGGGGCGCCTTGACGTTCAACCTCGAGCCCTTGAGCTGAGCGAGCGACGGCTCGATCTCCTTCAGCGCGGCGGCCGTGGCGCCCGCGTAGGTGCCGGTGGACGTCGCGTATGTCTCAATCGCTATCTGAGCGCTCCGGGCCAGCGTCTTTGTCGAAGCATCGGCAGCCTTCGCGCGCTGGTTGAGGAAGGACGGAAGCGCGATCGTCGCGAGAATGCCCATGAGCAGCATCACGATCAGCAGCTCAACGAGCGTGAAACCAGCCTGAGAGCGCTGAGCCCCGAAGACCATGTCGCGGTTATCGGATTAGTGCTGAGGGAGGCCCAGCTACATGTCAGATCTCTGACATCAGAACCGTCTTGGCTCGATTCATCCGTGCTCGGTCACATCGGTCCGATCGGCGAACGTGAATTGGACCGCGAGACCGAACAGGTAGATCGCCGTCGCCACAAAGCCGACGATGGGCCACGCTGAGACGCCGCCGATGTCGGATGAGATAAGGGCCGAGGCCCCGATTGCCAGGCCGACCGACACCACGTGAAACGCTCCCCAGACGCGGACCGACCGCTTGTCGGACTCGGCGAACGTCGTCGCAGTGCCCCTGTGTGCAGTCCCGGCAGCGAGAGCGAACCCGGCGACGGCGCCGGCAAGAAATAGGAGCGCACGCCAGCCGTTCGGCGTTCCGAGTTCGTGCGTCGCCACGCTGCCGGTCGTCCAGATCGTGAGGGTGTATCCGTACGGGGCCGCACTCGCGGAAACGACGGAACGAAGGTGGTCGCCGAAGCGGTTCATCAACGCAGCTCCCTTCAAGCTCGCATTTGGATTGTCACCGGCGGACGCTACGAGTCGACGGCGCCGGTACTCACTCCGGGCCAACCGGTGGCGGTGGATCTCCGCGCAGGATCCAACCGCCTTCCACCCGCTCGAGCGTGCCGTCGCGCTGCAGCTCGCCGAGTGCGCTGGTGACCGATGGCCGGCGAGCGGCGACGAGGTAGGCCAAGGCGCTGTGGTGGAACTCAATCGGGAGGAAGATCCAGGACTCCTCCAGCGTGCCCCAGCGCTCCGCGAACGTCCACATCAGCGCGACCAGCCGCTTTTTTACGCCCACCAGGCCCTCGATCGCCGCGTACAAGGCGAGATACCGCGAGCGCGTGAGGACCCGGTCGAGCAGAGCTGTGATGAGCTCGGGAAATTTCGCGGCTCGCAGAGCGAACTCCCGATCTAAGACCGCGATCTGCGCGGCGGTTAGCGCGTGCAGGCCGCTCACGGCAAATGAGGCGGCGTCCTCCTGCCATGGGCGAATGATGTCTCCGGGACCGAGTGGCTCGATGCTCTTTGAGCCGTCGATCCTGGTCTCCCGAACAACTATGCCGGAGCCAATGAGAAGGCCGAAGCTCTTCGCCGGATCGACTTCCGGAGGCGTCCAAGCGTTCGCGCTCACTTCATGGACGCTCACGGAGAGCGCCCGCCGAGCGAGAGCCCGCCTCGGCTCGGAGACGCTTTCGATCAGCGACCGATCGAAATCGAGCAGCGGCACACGTCTCCCCGGGACTTCTCCGAGCCCGACGTTCGATGCCCGTGCGGATCTTCGCGGTTCAGTACCTGTCATGGCTTCCCCTCCCGGGAGAACTCCGGCCGCGGTCGACAACTCGCCGCGCAAGCGGCCTACCCGCTCAGTCGGCCTGAACGCCGTCGCCGGTCGCGCCCAGTGTGATCACAGAGTCCCACTCCTGGCGGATTGAAGAGAGCGCCCGACCCACCCTCTCCTCGGCTTGGTCGACGGTGGACTCGGCATCCTGCTCCACCTCGACCAGCCACACTCCGGGCGAACCGCGAAACGCTGAGATCGGGAACGTTGCCGCGAGGGTGTCGACCAGTTGATCCGCACTGTGATCGAGGACGGTCAGCGCAACCAGAATCGTGCTCATGGCGCTCTAGTTCCATGTGCTCCGGGTTCGCTAACCGAGGTCGTCAGCGATCAGACGTGGAGGGAGGGGCGCCATGCGCCCCTCCCAGTCCCGACGTCTAACCACCGATGAACTGGACGTAAACGTCGAGGTTCGCCGGCGCACCCTCCTGATATGGGCTCGCGGAGACATTCGGTGCCGACGACGTCGTTGTCTGAGCGTCGTTGTACGGCGCCACACAGCCGGCGCCACTGCCGATCAGCATCGAGACCGTCGCGCCGCTCGATGCTGCGCCGCTCACCACCGTGGCGCTTCCCGAGACCGGCGGCTTGGCCAAGTCGTAACAGATGACACCTGGGCCGCCCCCTGCGACGCCGGTAATTCCCACGGCACCGCCTGCTGGAGCCGCGTTGGCGCCGTTCTTGTTGACACGGCCGTAGGCGAATGCAGGCACGTCGGGAATGACGCCCGAGGCCAGATCCTTCGCCTTGATCTTGCCGTTGAGGATCTTTCCGCTCTTGACGGCATCCCTGGCGATCTTCCTGCCGGTCACCGCCTTCTTGGCGATGTCATTGCTGTGGATCAGGTCCTTGGCTGCTACGGCCGCTCCGGTCATTGCGAATACCAGCGCGACCACTGCAATTACGGCGCCCGCGCTCGGGCGCCACCTCCTGCTCCTCATTCAGTCCACCTCCTGGTTTGGTTGTTCCCCTCGCCTCGCCGCGCGCGCGGCGAGTCCCCCTCCAATCTCAACGCGAACGCCGGGCGGTAGGTGCGGCCCATGTCAGCTTGGTTACATCTGGGAAGACCGTCCGGCCGATGTCTGGCATCGAAGAGGAGTCGGTCATAGCCCGCGGGGGTGGCGGATCGAGAACCCGCTGGCCGAGCGATGCTGTCGGCTCCACCCGGGTCCGTCGCCTGCGGTCATCGAGGTATCGAGTCGGAGGCCAGCGATCACCGCATAGGCGTGGCCACCGTTCGCGTAGATCGTGATCCAGCGACCCCGACCAGCCCGGCCGAACTCGGCCAGTCCGCCCGAGGCCATGGGCGCGGCGATCAGGCGAGCGCCCGGTTTACCCAAGGCGTAGCTCACGGAGCCGGAGCAGTCGTAACAGCGCGACTGCCACCGACCGTGGCCCCCGCCTAGGCAGTAGGGCCTGTCTTTGACGATTCGGTTCGCGGCGCGAATAGCGCGAACGACGGTGGCCGGCGCATCAGCGGGCGGGATCGCCAGTCCATGCGAGAGGCGCGCTCGCGATCCGGGCGTGCGCGTCTGCGGGCCGACGCCTCCAGTTCCGGCCGCCTGGCCGCGCGCCGGCGCGAGTACGCAAGCCAACCAGAACGCCGCGGCGAGCGACGCCATCTTTCGGTACTTCACGTTCTTGCTCCTTCGTGGCCTGCGGAGTTAGCTGACGGGCTGGCGCTGAAAGAGCCTGCGCCCCCGCCTCGCGGCGGGCTCGCCCCAACGACTGGGTCCTCCGCTCCAGGCGCTCAAATGACGCCTGAACTCGGCCGTTCGGTTACACCACTTGGCCGCATGAAGCGGCCGCTTACTTCCATCCCAACACCACCGCTGGAGGCGGGGTTCCGGTGATCAGAGAACTGTGTCAGCGATGTGACGCCGCAGGTTGTCATCGCGCCCTGTCACAAACCTGACGCATCGTTAGAAGCTCCGCGGCGGTCTCCTTAGGGTGGCGATCCAACAGCCCGGCGAAATAGGACGCCGGGGAGAACAAAGGAGACATCGCATGCGGCGCATAGCACCCCTAGCCGTCCTCTCGCTCGTCGTGGCCGGGATGATGATCACGTCGGCAACGGCGCGTATCGACCACCACTTCACGGTCTTCACGAAGCAGATCGCCTTCCACGGCGACAGGAGCGCGTTTCACTTTCGCGAGCAGCTCTTTGCGAGCTTCAATCCGAACGATCAGGTTGGCAACGACCGGATTCACTGCCGGCAGCAGCGTGAGAAGTACAGGTGCCGTGGCCTCATCCATCTCAACGGCGAGGTCGGAGGAGAGGGGTTCCTGGAGGTCAACGGCAACTTCGGGAAGGGCGACGATCGCCTCAACATCGTTGGCGGGACCGAGGACTTCGCAACCGTGGCGGGCAAGGTGATCGTGCGAAATCACGGCCTGCACTTCGACCTGGTTCGTTGATTAAAGGGACGGATCGCGCGGTGCCGGGCTGTAATTCCCCGGCACCGACGCCTCCTCACATGGACAGGCTTTCAGGGCGACCGACGCGCCTGCGCGATGGCGAGGCCTGCGACCCAGAACGGCACCAGCACCCAGATCTGGAGGCGCGTGTAATGACGCAGTTCGGCGCTCAGATCGACACCCGCAAGCTCGGCCTCGAGCTTGTTGGTGCGCCAGAGCGAGAAAACGTAGGCGGTGAGCGGCAGGTAGTTCGCCGCCAGCCCCAACAGCCAGACGCCCAGAACGACGCCAAGTGGGTCACCCCAGCTCAGTGCCCACACGCCCAACGCCGCACAGCCGGCGGTCCCGAGCGCGAACTCGGCGAGGATTATTCGCCGCCGGCGACGAGTGCCATGCGCCCCGTGCATGTCAACTGCGGCGAGCCTCCGCACATCGATTTGTGTGGCCGCGCGCATCACCGTGGATCGACTCTGACCTCCATCCGATCGAGGCTAGCGGTGGTGCGAAGCAACGCCTTGGTGCGGTCGACGTGATCGCGTTTGTGGTGCTGGCCGTTCTCGCCTCAGCTGACTTCAGCTGGGTCGCGATGCGGGTGAGACGCGAGTGGGCTCGATCTGACCACCTGTCCGCGCGCGCAGCCTGGGGCATCAGCTCTCTTTACTTGGCCGCGGCGGCGCTGATCGTCGCCGCGCTGGCGCTGAAGCCTTGGCCGATCGGGATCTCGACTGGCCTCGCGATTGCAACGGGAGCCGTGCTGGTCCTGGCGGGTGTCGCGCTGGCCGTCGTCGGCGCGCGTCCCTTCGGCTCGGCACCGAGGCTCTATGGCGTCGATACCGGCGGGCTCGTCCAGGGCGGCATCTACGCCTTGAGCCGTAATCCGCAATACGCCGGACTGGTGCTCGCGATCGTCGGCGTCGCGATTGCCGGTCGCTCGACCCTCACGCTCGCGCTTGGGGGGATAGTTGCCGGCGCGTTCTGGCTATGGGTCGTCGCGGTTGAAGAGCCACATCTGCGGGCGACGTTCGGCGCTCGCTACGAGAACTACTGCGCGACCGTGCCGCGCTTCGCCGGACTTCCGAGACGTTCATCCGCGTAGCGGCCCGGCTTGCGAGTGGGCTGCGCCACATCTGCTCAGACACGCGAAGGACGAAAAGCGCGAAGCGACCTTGGGAGGCGGCGACTTCACGGCCGATCACGCAGGCGTCGTCGCTGAGGCAGCTGGTGTTGCGTCTCTCAGCGCGTCGCTGGCGAAATACCGGGTGCTGCGACCGCTGCCCGCCTGGACAGACCAACCCGGCATCCGTCAGACGTCGAAAGTCCGCGCTAGCTGTGGCGGGGGAGATATCCGCTTCCTCGCTGTACGACATCCGGTCAGCTCCGCCGATAAGGCTCTGTTCCATCGCAACCACAAGTCGATCGGGCCAACCCTTTTCCTCAGCGATCTGTTCGAGGGCGCCCCACCGATCCGCGGCCTCATTGATCTGGGCGAGCCGCTTCGTGGCCTGCTCAAGGTGCGCGTCGAGGCAGAACTCGACCCAGGACGATGCGTCGCGCTCCGGGTTGTAGGCGCCGCCCTGGACCTGTCCAAGGGCTGCGTAGTACTCGGGGGTACGCGATGCGAGGTAGTCCTCGATCGAACCGAACTCGGGTGAGACGAGCTGATCTCGGGCGAGAACTAAGGATTGGACAATCCGCGAAATCCGTCCGTTGCCGTCCCGAAACGGATGGACCGACACCACGTGCAGGTGTGCCATTGCCGCGCGAACTACCGGGTGACTGTCTATGTCGCCGGCCTCCAGCCAACGAACCACCTCGTCCATGAGATCCACAACCGCCTCTCCGGGAGGGCCTTCATAAGCCAAGCCCGGTCCGGATTTCGAAGTCACACCGATGGGCGTGGTCCTCCAATGACCTGGGGACTTGTCTCGCTGGAAGTAGCAAGCGTCGAAATGCAGATCCAAGATCACGCGGTCGAGCCACTTGAAGTTCGGATCGGCCGCGAGTACGCCCACGTGATCCATCGCTCGCGCGTAGCAAGCCACCGCCATCCGATTCTCGTCGTCGGATGGGGCGGCCTTTTCGCCAGCCACGAGCGCCACGGCATCTGCGTGAGGAACTGAGTAGCCCTCTATCGAGACCGAGCTCTCAACAGAGTTCGCCTTCACCTCTCGGCGCAATGTTCCGAGCCAGGGACCGAAAGTGGTGATTTCCTCACCGAGCTTTTCGCGCAGCTCGTCGAGCGCTACCAATTTGCGCAACATCTCCGGCGTCAGTTCTGGCGTCTTGAAAAGCATGGGCGGCAATTATAGTCAATTAATCGTCTAAACGCAATATCGTTGAATCATCTAATCGAATAATCGTCTAAACGGCGAGTTCATGCGCCTTCAAAACTCGAATTCGCAGGACTATCGTCTCCCGATTTGATTTGCCTATAAATCTTGAAGAGGTCCTCCGAAGCGGTGCCTACTCTGAGGTGCGTGGGCGAGCTATCTCACAGACACCATTTCCTGCCGCAGGCAGCTCAGAAGCCGTTCACCGACAGCCGCGGAAAGGTTGCGGTCGTGGGATCGCTGGAGAACGATTTGAAACGGGTCCGATCAATGTCGGACTTGAGCGAGACCTCTACTTGCGAGAGCGTCCGAGTGGCGAAAAGTCGGACGACATCGAAACCGTCTCGCTCGCAGATATCGACGACAAAGCGGCGCCGATTCTTCAGGGCATGCGCGCTCGGTGGCCTCTAAGCGCCGAGGAAAAACTCCGTGTTGCGACGTACGTCGGTGTTCAGCTCGTCAGGGGTCCGCGATGGTTCGAGTACCACGACGCGTTCACGCGTGACGCGTTTCTCGAGCCGTTAGAGCGAGGCGACTTTCGGGCGAAGGCCACGGAGCACGGTGTGACCGAGAGAGAGGTCTACGACGCACATGTCAAGTCGCTGACTGACGACACGCCAAGGCTGCTCACAATGCTCACCACGGGCGCCAAGGCGGGTTCCGCCATTGGCTCGATGACCTGGTGCCTACTTTCTCTTGATGCCCCGTGCCTCGCGCTAGCTGACCATCCCGTAACAGCGTGGCCGATCGCTCAGGGCGGTCGATTTCCCCAACGAGTCGACCCCGGTACAACCGGGCTCATCAACTTTCTCGAGGTCAGACTGCCAGTGGCCCCAGACTTGGCACTCCTTATGTGCTGGGGCGATCGGCCAGATCCTCCGACTCCGCTGCGAGGCGCGACCCACCACGCTCAGAATGTCAACGCCTTCTCCATGGCGGAAGCTGAGCGCCATTGGATTCACCGCCCGCGCACGAGGGTCAAGGGTGGGGCGGGACCTTGGCTACCCATTTCGACGGAGTTGCTCGGCGGGTACTCACTCTTCACCGCCAGAGACTCGGCCATGCGCCAGATGGTGTCTGAGGACCTCAACGCGCGGCTCGGTGATGAGTCCCGGAAGGTCAGCATTCGCTACATCGAGCAACCGGTTAGCTCCGTCGCTGCATAGTTCGAAGGTGTGTTGCAGACGAAGCGCCTCGGTCGGCCGCGCCGATTAGGTCAGTTCGATCCTGTCGAGGGGAGGGGGCTCGGCGGCTGGGTCTCGTATCCAGGCGTTCCGCCGGCTTTCGAAGATCCACGCGCCTCGCTCGAGCTCGGCCAACCACCACGTCACCATCTCGCCGAACGAATTCGCGAACGTCGACGATGGGATCTCACCGCTCTCGAGGTCAACGAACCGAATCGGTGTCAGCTTCGCGTCCGGCTCAGCGCAGTCACCGACGATCCTGAAGTTGCGCGCGATCGGAAACCACTCCCGGCGCCAGTTCGCTTCAGGATCCTCCGGATACTGCTCCGCAGCAAGCGCGCGCATATCCAGATAGATCTCGACGGCGCGGTCGAGCTGAAGAAACTCGAGATCCGGCCCAAGTGCAAGATCAGCGGCCCGATCGCCAGGGCGCGCGTCGGCTCCATCGTGCCAGCCCCACCAAGTCTTTAGCTCAGCCGGCAGCTTGAGGCCGTGAGGGGTCGTGAGCCGGTCGATCTCATCTCCGCTGAGACCGGGCCGCAGGCGGTCGACGACGGCTGCCCCAGCCCGACGGGACCAATCGAGCAGCTCTTCGAGCTGTTCAGGGTTGAGCGCAGGTGCCACAGAAGGCAGCTTCCCTGAAGAGACTGTTTCCATGCGCGTGGGGCGTCCCGTTGCTACCACTCGACCCCCAGCTACCAGGCCGCCGGCTACCACCTTGCTACCAGTCGCACCCCAAAACGGGCTGTCGACAGCGAGGAGGCGGTCTCCCCGGACAGCTCGAAAACGGCCAAACCACAATAGCCATGCGGCCTGGTCGCGATCCGTCGCGAGGTGCCGCATTTCCTTAACTAGTCGGGGCGACTGGATTTGAACCAGCGACCGCTCGGCCCCCAGCCGAGTGCGCTACCAGACTGCGCCACGCCCCGAATTCGGCCTCAGTCTACGCCAGTCTCCATCCGGTCCTTATGCGAACATATGTTCGCTATGCGAGATGGATCGGCGATGCAGAAGTGCTACCGCTGCGGGCTGTACAAGTCGGCCGATGACTTCGCTTGGCGGAGGAAGGCCAAGAACCAGCGCGACTCGTTTTGCCGCTCATGCCGGTCGGACTACAAGCGCGTGCATTACCTCGCCAACCGTCAGCGGTACATCGATGCGGCTGGGGTACGCCGACGGCGCCTTCAGCTGGAACGAACCAAGTATCTCCTCGAGTACTTCGAATCACACCCATGCGCGGACTGCGGGGAGGAGGACCCAATCGTTCTGGAGTTCGATCACCTAGGTGACAAGGAGTTCGACATCGGACAAAATCTCGCTGTCCGATGTTGGGCGAGCATCCTCGCTGAAATAGCGAAGTGCGATGTCGTTTGCGCGAACTGCCATCGCAAACGAACCGCGGCTCGACGAAGCTCAGTGCGATCGCGTCTGGCGGAGTCCTAAGCGGGCGACGGGGCTCGAACCCGCTGCTTTCAGCTTGGAAGGCTGACGTGCAACCAATTACACCTCGCCCGCGTTGACGGGATTCTAGGCGGCGTTAGCCCGGGTCGGCCACCGGCACCCTTGCCTTGAACTCCTCCTCGGGCCGGACGAGGATCGCGCCCTCGCCGCTGGCGTAGGCCTCCTCGCCGTGGTAGACGACATCCATCCCCTGGGCCTCCTCGAGGTCGGTGGCTCGCAGCGGCATGAACGCGCCGATGAGCCGCAGCAGGATGTAGGTCGCGGTGAACGCGTAGGCCGGGGCGGCGAGCGCCGCCAGCGTCTGATCGAGGAGCTGGCCAGCGTTGCCGAACAGCGCTCCGTCGGAGATGCCGTTCCATGACATCTGGGCGAAGAAGCCGATGAAGAGGATCCCGGTGAAGCCGGCGACGCCGTGCGCGGCGAGCACGTCGAGCGTCTCGTCGACGCGAGTGCGGGCTCGCCAGACGATCATGCCGTAGCAAGGCAGCGCGACCAGCGCCCCGAGGAGCATCGCGAAGCCGGGGCTGATGAACCCGCCGGCCGGAGTGATTCCCACGCAGCCAACGACGATCGCCGTGGCGGCGCCGATCGCGGTCACCTGCCGGCCGCGGATTGCGTCGAGCAGGAACCAGACCAGCAGCGTGCAGGCGGGCGTCAACAGCGTGTTCGTGAACGCGAGCGTCGAGTTGGCGCCTGTGTTGAAGCCGCTGCCCCCGTTGAAGCCGAACCAGCCGAACCACAGCAGCCCGGCTCCGAGAAGCACATAGACCGCGTTGTGCGGCAGCAGCGCGAGCCGCCCGTACTCCTTGCGCGCCCCGACCACGATTGCCGCCGCGAGCGCGGAGAAGCCCGAGCCCATCTCGACCGGGACGCCGCCGGCGAAGTCGAGCGTGCCGCGATTGAACAGCCAGCCGGGGCCGAAGGCCCAGTGGGCCAGCACGGAGTAGACGAGGACCGACCACAGAGCCGCGAACAGCAGGAACGGACCGAACCGCATCCGCTCCACCACCGCGCCGGAGACCAGGGCGGTGGTGATGATGCAGAACGTCGCCTGGAAGGCGAAGAAGACGAGGTGCGGGATCGTCTGTCCCTCGCGGGGGACGAAGGTGACGTCGTGCAGGAACGCGTATCCGAAGCCGCCGATGATCCCGTTGCCATCGTCGAAGGCGAACGAGTAGCCCACCGCCGCCCACGTGACGAGCGCGACGCCGATCGCGGCGATGCACATCATGAACGTGTTCAGCGTGTTCTTCGAGCGCACCAAACCCGCGTAGAAGAGACCGAGCGCGGGAGTCATCAACAGCACCAGTGCTGTCGCGACCAGCATCCACGCCGTATCGCCGGAATCGACCCCGCTCATCAGCTGCTCACCGGGGTGACGGCGGCCTTGTCCGACTCGCCGGTTCGAATCCGGACCGCGCGTTCAAGCGGCACGACGAAAATCTTGCCGTCGCCCACCTGTCCGGTGCGCCCGCCGGCGCAAAGCGCGTCGATCGTCTGGTCCACGAAATCGTCGGAGACCGCGACCTCGAACCGAACCTTCTCGGAGAGCCCCATCTGCACGGTCGTGCCGCGGTAGGTCTCCACCCGCTCGAGCTCGCCGCCGTGTCCCTGGACACGACTCATCGAGACCCCTCTCACCTCGGCCCGATACAGGGACTCGAGTACGTCATTCGCCTTTTCCGGGCGAACGATTCCGATCACCAGCTTCACCGGGCGCGCTCCTCTCTCATTTGACCCCCGAAAGCGCGTGCGAGCCTAACGGCGCGTCCGGCGGGCGGCGCCACTCGCGGACGTTCGCGTGCGCCGCGACTGGACTGGCGCCGCGATCAGCTATAGGTTCGCCCTACAGGGAGCAATTTTTCGGAAGGGACCACGGATGGGAAACCGGCAGGCAGTTACCAACCAGAGGCGTCGCGCGCTTGCCGCGGTCGGCGCAGCGCTCGCGTTTGGGGGCATCGTCGCGGCCTCCGGCTCAGCGGTCGCATCTGACAACGGCCCCTTCCATTCGACCCTGCCACCCGGCAGCATCGACGCCTCGGCGCTGCTCCCGACGGACGCGCCCGGCACGAACGCCGGATTGACCCCGCGGTTGGCAGCAATCGCCGGCGGCGTGTCGGATCAGTCCAAGACCGACCAGGCCACGGAGTTGAGCCTGCGCGCCCATGGTGCCGGCAGCCTCGAGCGCGACGGCAACCGCTACATCGTCACCGCGCGCGCGGATGAGGTCACGCCGCAGCTGATCGACGGCCTTCGCGCCGCGGGTGCCGAGATCGTCAGCAACAACGCCAACTACGGCACCGTCGACCTCTCGGTCGCGGCCGACGACCTGATCGCGGTCGCCCGCGTGCCGGGCGTCAAGTCGGTCTCCGAAGCGCTCGCCCCGATGGTCGGCCACGTCGGCGCCGCCTCAATCGCCGGAAAGCGCGCCAACAGTCAAACGAACGTCAACACCTGCGTCGGCTCTCGCACGTCCGAGGCCGACGTCCAGATGAATGCTGCGGCAGCCCGGCAGACCTTCAACGTGGACGGGTTCGGACAGAAGGTGGGGATCATCTCCGACTCGTTCGACGCCGGCCAGATGTCGGGCACGAGGGCGGCCCAGGACATCGCGACCGGGGACCTGCCCGGTCCGGGCAACCCCTGTGGCCACGCCGATCCCGTGCAGGTGGTCGCCGAGGGCGCGCCCAGCGACGAGGACGAGGGCCGCGGCATGGCGCAGCTGGTTCACGACGTCGCTCCCGGTGCGGACATCGCGTTCTCGACCCGGGGCGCCAGTGAGCAGGACATGGCGAACGCCATTCTCGCTCTGAAGAACGCCGGTTCCACCGTCATCGTCGACGACATCACCTTCTTCAACGAGCCGATGTTCCAGCCTGGCCCGGTCGACAACGCGGTCGACCAGGTCGTCGCAGCCGGGATCCCGTACTACTCGTCGGCTGCCAATAGCAATGTGATCGTGGCCGGCCAGAACGTCGGCTCGTTCGAGAGCGCGGCCTTCCGCCCCGGCGGCGATTGCCTCGGCCTCGGCGGTGCGAACACCTGCGAGGACTTCAACGCAGGAGCGCCCAACGATCCGTCCTACGAGCTGATCCTCAACGGCGGCTCGCAGATGCAGATCAACTTCCAGTGGGCTGAGCCGCGTGGGGGCGTGACCACCAACTACGACATCGCCGTGGCCGACGAGACGAACGGCTTCCCGGCGCCGATCGTCGCCAGCGGGACGACTAACAACCTGCAGACCCAGTTGCCGTTCGAGTTGGCGAACGTGTCGAACTCGGACTCTTCACCCCACCAGTACGCGATCATCATCAACCGCACAGCGGGCACGGGTAGTCCGCGCTTCAAGTTCATCCTGGGCCGCCCGCGCCTCGCGGACATCGAGTACAAGGCGCCGACGACGCCCACCGACATCATCGGCCCGACGATCTTCGGTCATAACGGCGGCGCCAACACGGTCAGCACGGCCGCGATTCCCTTCAACAACTCAGCAGCGCCAGAGGACTTCTCCTCGCGCGGTCCGGCCGCGTATTACTTCGGCCCGGTCAGCGGAACCACGCCGGCGGCGGCTCTGCCGAGTGCTCAGGTCCTCAACAAGCCCGACCTGGCGGCGACCGACGGCGCCCAGACCACCTTCTTCGGCAACCAGGACTCAAGCGGCATCTTCCGCTTTTCCGGGACATCGGCGGCCGCACCGCACGCCGCTGCCGTTGCGGCATTGCAGAAGAGCGCGAACCCGTTCCTGTCGGTCGGCGACGTGGTCGGCGCCCAGGAGGCGACCGCGTCGGCGGTCGGCGGGTTCGGCCACACCGACGTCGGTGCCGGCCTGGTCAATGCGGTCGGCGCGATCGGGGCACACCCGCCGCTCATTCCTGAAACGACGATCACCAAGGAGCCGAAGAAGCACGTCTTCACCAAGTCGGTCACCTACAAGTTCGAGTCGAACCTGCCCGGCTCGCAGTTCGTCTGCCAGATCGACAACTCGAAGGCCGTCTTCTGCTCGTCGCCCGTTCGCGTCAAGCACATCCCCTACGGCAGGCACAGGTTCCTGGTCGGCGCCCTGTTCAACAACCAGCTCGACCCGACGCCGGCATCCGACAAGTTCAAGCGCAAGCACAGGCGCGGGCGACACCTCTGAGCGACGGGAGCTACCTCGACGCGATCGCCGCCGAGGTGCGGGCGGCGTCACCGCCGTCAACGCTCTCGGAGGAGGACGCCGAAGCGCTGTTTCGGCTCTACGCCGTCCTTGTCCTCGCCACGGGCGCGGAGACGACTGCCGCTGACGTTCACAACGCCTGGGCGGCTTGGAAGTTCGATCGGGAGCCGGAAAACCCGCATATCCGCCCGTTCGCGGAGCTCGACGAGCCGACGCGCGCCGCGGACGAGCCCTTCGCCGCCGCGATCCGGCAGGTTGCAGCTCGGAGATCCCCGGACGAACTTCCGTAGCGACTACCTAAAGAGCTAGCGGGCGCAGCCGATATCCAAGGTATGGCGAAGTCGCTAGCTGGTTCACGGCGCCGGCCGATCGTGCTGCTCCTGGCGGCTGGGTTGTTCGCCGCGGTCTTTGCGCTGCGGGTTGAGGTTGCGGACCCCCAGTACGGGATCGGCACGCTTCTGCTGGTGCCCCTGGTCGTCGTGGCGATTGAGTACGGGCTCGTCGCCGGCCTGATTGCGGGCGTGGTCACGCTCGTCCTGGCACAGGCCGCCACCGCGATCTCCGGCGATCCAGTCCCGCTCATCAGCTACCCGACGAGGGCCATCGGCTACATGCTCGTGGGCGGGCTGACGGGTTGGATGGGTGACCGCCTGCGCCGGACCTCGATGCGCCTGCGCGAGGGTGCCCGGCACTTCGAGCTCTCCTCCGACATGCTCTGCACCGCCGACTTCGACGGCAACCTGCTTCACCTCAACGACGCCTGGGAGCGAATCCTCGGCTGGACGCGCGAGGAGCTGATGGCGAAGCCGTTCATCGAGTTCGTCCACCCCGATGATCGCGCCCACACGATCGCGGAGTCCGAACGTGCAGCCGCGGGGGACGCGACGGCAAGCTTTGCGAATCGCTACGAGGCCAAGGACGGCTCCTACCGCTGGCTCGAGTGGTCTTCCCGAGCGGACCTCGACGCCTGCCTGATCTTCGCCGTCGCCCGCGATGTGACCGACCGCCACCGGGCCGAGAGCTCCGAGCGCGAGGCGCGCGAGCGCTTCCGCCGGATCTTCGACGACTCGTTTGCCGGGATCGCGCTCGTTGGCCTGGACGGAACGATTCTCGAGGCTAATCGCCCGCTGGCGTCGTTCCTGGGCGTGAAGCCGGAGGAGCTCGTCGGCCGGCACACGCTGACCGAGTTCGTGGAGAGCGATGAGATGGCGCGCATCCAGGGCGGCGTGGAAGCGGTGTTTGCCGGGAACAGCGACGTCTACCGCGACGAGATCCAGGTCAAGCGATCCGACGGCAAGATGGTCTGGGTCGACCTCACCATCTCCGTGATCCGCGACGACGAGGGCAAGCCGCTCTACCGCCTGTCGCAGCTGCTCGACATCCAGGCCCGCAAGGAAGCCGAGGAGAGCCTGCAGCATCTCGCCGACCACGACCCTCTGAGCGGGGTCTATAACCGCCGGCGCTTCGAGGCGGAGCTCGAAGCCGAGCTTGCCCACGGGGCGCAGCACGCGCGGTCGAGCGCGGTCCTGCTCTTCGACATCGACGACTTCAAGCAGATCAACGACACGCTCGGGCACCCGGCCGGCGACGCCGTGATCGTCCGGCTCGCCGAGACGCTGCGCAACCAAGTTCGCTCCGGTGACGCAGTCGCGCGCCTGGGCGGCGACGAGTTCTCGATCCTGCTGCGCCGCGTCGACATCGCGGGCGCCGAGCGGATCGCGACCAAGATCCGTGAGCGGGCGAGGGTGGCCCTCGCCGAGGCGATCGGCCGGCCGACCCCGATCAGCCTCAGCGTCGGGATCGCCATGATCGACGGCGCCTCGAACGTAAGCGCCGACGAGATCCTGGGCCACGCCGACGCCTCGATGTACGAGGCCAAGCATCGCGGCGGCGACCGGGTCGTCTCGCGCGTTGCCGCGCCGCAACCTCCTCAGAACACGGCCAACATCGGCTGAAATTCGCCGGGTCCGAGAGGTCGGATCATTTACGCTTCGTCGTGTGACGGGGCACGGTGCGCGAGGGAACGCGTCTGCGGCAGGGCTGCTCGTCTGCATCGCCCTGGTGATCGCCGGCTGCGGGGGCGGCTCGGACGAATCGAGCTCGACGACCTCGTCCACGACGACCGCCGAGCCCACGTCGTCGACGACAACGCCCACGACCACGACGAGCACCGGGACGACAACGCCGAGCGGGGGACAGCAGGCGCCGCCGACCGGCACCGTCCAGCTCTATTTCACGGCGGGTGAGCAGTTCGACAAGGTCGACACCAAGATCGATCCGACCGACTCGAACCTGAACCGGATCGCGGCGGCGCTTCTCGCTGGACCGACGGCGGCCGACGCGACCCATGGCGCGAAGCCGCAGACCTCCATCCCGGACGGCACGACCCTCGAAAACGTCACCGACGACGCCGACGGCACCGCGACGGTCGAGGTCTCGGCCCAGTTCATGGACGGGATCCCCGCTGATCCCGCCGACCGTAACCGCGAACAGCGCGCCGAGCTGGCTGCCCGGCTCGGCCAGATCACATACACGCTCGCCCAGGTCCACGGGGTGAACGACACGAAGGTCGTGGCGGGCGGGCAGCCCGTGATCTCCGACGTCACCGACGAGCCGAAGGTCGAGCCCGCGGATTACGCGAAGCCCTCCGGCGGCCCCGGATGGAAGGCGAAGCCCAAGGGCTCAAAGAGCCTCAGCACGAAGGATGTACAGCAGCGTCTGGCGCAGTTGCACTACCTGCCGCCCAGCGCGGTCGACGGCGAGGCCGGATATCGCACCCAGCAGGCCGTGATGGCCTTCCAGGCGTGGGAGGGGCTTGATCGCGACGGCGTCGTCGGCCCGCTGACCTCCGCGGCGCTCGCGAAGGCGCAGGCGCCGAAGCCGAGCGGCCAGGGTCCCTCGCGGCGAATCGAGGTCTATCGATCCAAGGGCGTCGCCCTCGAGATCGCTCACAACCAGGTGCGCCGTGCGATTCACGTCTCGACCGGTCAGCCCGGCCTCGACACGCCGGCCGGGACGTTCAAGGTCTTCCGCAAGGAGCTGCGTTCGTGGTCGATCCCGTTCCAGGTCTGGCTGCCCTACGCCTCGTACTTCAACAACGGGATCGCCTTCCACGAGTACCCGGACGTCCCGCCGTACCCGGCGTCGCACGGCTGCGTCCGCGTTCCGTCCCCGGAGGCGCCGGGCGTCTATAAGTTCGCGAAGCTCGGCACGACGGTCATCGTCTTCTAGGCGCCCGGCCGGAAGATCGCGTCGAGCTGTTCGGGCAGCGTCGCGTCGTCGAGTTCCGCCGCGATGCGCGTGGCCTGCGCGTAGGCGGACTCGAGCTCGTGCGGCTCGGCGTTCAGCTCCACGGCGGCGCGGTAGCCCTCGGTCGCCCGCGCGGTGTCGCCGAGGTAGAGCTGCGCCTCGGCCTCCGAGGCCGAGCGCCAGAAGCCGGGCTCGGACTGCGCCGCCTCGTCGAGCGCCTGCCGCGCCGCCACGCGCGCGGCTTCGCGGTCGCCCTTGTAGGCGAGCTGCAGGAAGGCGACGTTGATCGCGTGGTAATAGGCCTGGTCGTGGTCGCCGGCCGCGAGGGCTGCGGCGAGGCTCTGGGTGTAGAGGTCAAGCGCTGCCTCGCCGTCGTCCCGCAGCCCCTCGGCGATCCAGTTGCGCTTATGCCGGCCGGCGAGTGTTCCCTTCACATCGGTCCCGTGCAGGCTCGAGGTTCGCTCGAGGAGGTCGACCGCCTCGCCGCGGCGGCCGCTGGCGTCGAGTGCCAGGGCGAGCTCGACCAGGTGACGCTCGTCGAGCTTCTCCGCGTTGGGCGCGAGCTCGTCGATCGCGCGCTCGAACTCGCGCCGCTCGACGGCGACCCGAGCCGAGTTCCACGGACCCGCGGGCGCCGCGTTGCCGATCAGGCCCTCGCTGATGATCTGCTGCGTCATCGTCCCAGGAGCCTGGACGTTGACCAGCTCGGAGTGATTGCCGGGCGCGACGAGCTGGACCTCGGTCGGAAACGGGGCGAGCGACGAGGTGGCCGGCACGAATTCGTCGCGGTCGCCGGCAACGACCCAGAGGTCGAACGGTCGCCGGGTCCCGAACTGCTCGTTCCACCGTCCGCGCAGGTCGGCGATGAAGGGCCCGTTAATCGCCATGTCGGCGATCTGGCGCTTAAAGAACCGGCCGAGCTTGCCCGACTTCAGACCGCCGCTGGGCGTCCCGAACATGAATACGTGGCTCGCCCGCGCGGCGAGGCCGGGGTCGTCCAAGAGCGCCCGCTGGACGACGAGCCCGCCCATGCTGTGGGCCACGAAGGCCAGGCTTTCGTAGGCACCGAGCGGCTCGAGCGCGGCTCGGCTGCGTAGATACGTGGCGAGCAACGGGATATCCGGATCCGCGGCCCAGAGGCCACGGAGGTCCGGCATGAGCCCGGTGTTGTAGGCGAGCTCGTGCAGGTCCCATTCCGCCAGTGCCGGCTCCTGTGCCAGCAACGAGGGGAGCATCCCGAACGGGTTGCCGGCCGAGCCGAACCCGTGGATGAAGACGATCGCGGCCTCGGCGCCCTGATTGCGGTGCTCGGTGGTGCTGACCTCGTCGGCGCCGGGCGAGAACCGGCTGCGTGCGGCCGCCTTTGCCGCAGCTATACCACCTTGCCCGGCCTGCACCTCCATGCCTCGGCAGGGTAACTTCGATCCATGGCCGACCGCCGCGACCTCGAGTTCACCTACTCGCTCATCGACCGGATATTTCGCCTGAGCCTCGGCGAAATGGCCGACTTCTCGGGCGCCAAGTACGACGGCGACTTCTCGCTAACGCTCGAGCAGGCGCAGCGCCGCAAGCACGAGTTCATCGCGGAGCAGATCGGCATCGATTCGGGCCGCCGCGTCCTCGACCTCGGCTGCGGCTGGGGCCCGCTCCTGAACTTCATCCGTGAGCGGGGGGGAAATGGGGTCGGCGTCACGCTTTCCTCGGCGCAGGCCGAGTCATGCAGGCGCCACGGGCTCGACGCCCGGATCCAGGACGCGCGCGCAGTCGACGCGGAGGGATTCGGCGGCTTTGACGCGATCGCGAGCCTCGGGGCGTTCGAGCACTTCTGCTCGCCCGACGAATTCCGGGCGGGACGCCAGGACGAGATCTACTCCGACCTGTTCGCGAACATCGCCGGGATGCTCCCGAGCGGTGGGCGCCTCTACCTGCAAACGATGGTCTTCGGACGCAACATGATCGATCCGGAGCGGGCGTCGATCGACGCGCCGCGCGACTCGGACGAGTGGTACCTGGCGCTGATGCAGCACCAGTTCCCGGGCTCGTTCCTGCCGTTCGGCTCCGAGCAGATCACAGCCGCCGCCGAGCCGCACCTGAACTTCATCTCAGCCGAGAGCGGGCGCCTCGACTACATCGAGACCATCAAGCAGTGGCGGGCCCGCTTCGCCCAGCCGAGCTGGCGCAAGAGGCTGATGAAGGCCCGGCTGGTTCCCAGGTACCTGACGAGCCGCGACTTCCGCCTTGCGTTCACCTCGGGGGTGAGCGCGAACAGCGTCTGTTTCGAACGGGAACTTCTCGACCATTTCCGCATGGTCTTTGAGAAGAGTTAGCACCGAAGAGTTCATACTCCGGCGATGCAGACCAGCGCCGAAGAGCAAGCGTCAGTCGAGCTTGAGCTTCCCGCTGTTCCGCCGAGCATCAAGCGCGCTCGCGACGCGGTCGGAGCGCTCGCGAGCAAGGTTGGGGCGCCCGTCGGGGATGTTCGCCTCGCGGTCAGCGAGGCGGTGACCAACGCGGTCGTCCACGCGTTTCGCGGCAAATCCGCCGGAACGGTCACCGTCGCCGCCCACGTCGCCAGAAGCCGGCTTGTCGTTGTGATCGCCGACGACGGCGGCGGCATGCGCCCCAACCCCGACAGCGGTGGCCTCGGCCTCGGCATTCCGCTGATCACCCGGCTGGCGGAGGATGCCCGCTTCGATTCAAACGCGCGCGGCCTGACGGTGTCGATGAGCTTTCAGGCCCAGGCCGCATGACCGAGGACTCCTTCGCCTCGCGCCTCGAGATCTCGGTGAGCCTCCAGGACGGCGCGGTCGTGGTGAGCGTCGAGGGTGAGGTCGACCTCGACAACGCCGAGCAGCTTGCGAGCGCACTCCGGTCGGCCGCGAGCGAGCCGGGCGACCCCTTCGTCCTCGACCTGCTCGGGGTGCCGTTCATGGATTCGAGCGGGCTCAAGGCCGTGCTCGTCGCATCGGGTGAGCTCGGCGACCGCCTCGAGCTGGCGGTCAGCCCGGGTTCGCCGGTGATGGCCCTGCTCGAGCTCGCCGAGGTCCGTGACCGGCTCTCCCTCCACGACTCGTCGGAGGAAGCGGTCCGGGCCCGAGGCGGCGACGGCTAATGACCGTAAGCGGGGTCGACGGCGCTGCCCCTGAGCTCTCCGGGGAGCACTACGCCGCGATCGTCGAGTACTCCGACGACGCGATCATCACCAAGGACCCCGAGGGCGTGATCGTCAGTTGGAACCCGGCCGCAGAGCGGATATACGGCTACTCGGCGGACGAGGCGATCGGCCAGTCGATTTCGATTCTGATCCCGCCGCATCGGCGCGGCGAGGAGGGCCGGATCCTGGATGAGATCCTCGCCGGCGAGCGGCTCGAGCACTATGAGACCGAACGGGTGACGAAGGATGGACGCCTGCTCACGGTCTCGCTCTCGGTCTCGCCGATCTTCGCCGCCGATGGAACCGTCGTCCGGGCATCGGTGATCGCCCGCGACGTCACCGCGATCCACCGGTCCCGCGAGCTCTCGTCGCGCCTGCAGACGCTGACGACGGCCCTTTCGAAGGAGATCACGTTCCGCCGAACGATCGATGTTCTGCTCGAGCAGGCGGTCGGCGCGCTCGGGGCGGACGCCGGCACGGTCGGAGTCCTGACCCCTGACGGCGACGAGATCGAGCTCGCCGGGTCTGTCGGTTACTCGGACCGCGGCCTCGCGAGCTGGCAGCGCTTCCCCCTTTCGTCCGACACGCCGATGTCCGCGGCGATCCGCGACAACGAGGCCGTCTGGACGACGTCGGGCGCCGAGCTGCTCGAACGCTTCCCCGGCCTCGGCGACGCCGATGTCCACTACGACTCCCTCGCGATCCTCCCGCTCTCCGTCGGCGGCGTCCCGTTTGGCGCCATCTCGCTGAGCTTCTCGGGTCGGCAGGGCTTCGGCGACGACGAGATGTCGTTCCTTTCTGCGGCGGGCCAGCAGGCGGCCCACACCATCGCCCGGGCGCGGATGTTCGAGGACCAGCAGGCGGTTGCCCGCCGCCTGTCGTTTCTCGCCGAGGCCAGCGAGCTGCTCTCTCAATCGCTCGATCCCGACGAGGCGCTCAGCCGCCTCGCGCAACTGGCCGTCGGCCAGATCGCCGACTGGTGCGGGATCGAGCTCGCCGATGACGACGGCAGCATGCGCAACGTGGCGGTGGCACACACCGACCCGCGCCGCGTGGAGCTTGCGGCGGAGCTGCGTCGCCGCTACCCGGTCGACGAGAACTCCGAGACCGGCGTCCCGCGAGTGATCCGAACCGGCGAGCCAGAGCTCTATCGCGATGTGACCGACGAGATGCTGGTCGCCGGTGCGCAGGACGCCGAGCATCTGGAGCTCATCCGGGAACTCGGGCTCGTCTCGGTCATGATCGTGCCGCTGCAGGCACGCGGCCACACGCTCGGTGCGCTCAGCCTCGTCGCGGCCGAGTCCGGCCGTCACTACGACGAGTCCGATCTCGGCCTCGCCGAGGACCTCGCGCGACGAGCCGCGCTCGCGATCGACAACTCGATGCTCTTCCGCCGCGAGCACGAGGCGGCGCTGATGCTCCAGCGCTCGCTGCTGCCTGACTCGCTGCCGGAGGTGCCGGGCCTCGAGTTTGCGGCCAGGTACGAGCCCGCGGCGCCCGGCATGGAGGTGGGCGGCGACTGGTACGAGGTCGTGGAGACCGCCGATGGCAGGGTCGGCGTGATGATCGGCGACGTTGCCGGCCGTGGGATCCGCGCCGCCTCGATCATGGGCCGGGTGCGGCCCGCGCTGCGCGGCTTCGTCGCCGACGGGCACAGCGCGGATGATTCGATCCGCAAGCTTGATGCGCTCATCAAGGAGAGCGACCGGCCCGAGCTGACGACGGTCTTTGCGCTCCTCTACGACCCGCGCACTGGGTCGGCGGAGTACGTTCGCGCCGGCCACCCGCCGGCCCTTGTGCGGCATCCCGACGGCAGTGTTGAGGAGCTGCGGGGCGGTGGCAGCCCACCCGTCGGCATCCTCGCCGACGTGCAGTTCAGCGTGCACCGCGCCGAGTTGCCACCCGGCAGCCTCCTGTTGCTCTACACCGATGGGCTGATCGAGCGCCGCGGAGACGATCTCAACTCGGCGCTCGAGAAGTTGAAGAGACGCTTCGCCGCGGGGCCCGACGGAGCCCAGGCCTGCCTCGAGCAACTCGCCGACGAGTACGGCGCGGACCAGGTCCCCGACGACGTGGCAATGCTCGCGATGGCCGTCGCAACCGGGTAGCGTCCCTGCAAATGGGGTTGATTCCGTCGCAGATCTCGCGGTCGGCGTCGAGCATCGGAGCCGTGGCTCAGAACGCCTTCGAGGTCGCGCGGTTCGGCGGGCTCGAGACCGACGAGGTGCCGTCGCCGTATGACGTTGCCACCGAGCAGCGCGTCTTTCGCCTGCGCCACTACTTCCCCGAGGTGGCCACCGGCCCGCCGATCCTGCTGATCCCGCCGCTGATGCTGGCCGCCGACGTCTACGACGTCTCGCCGGGCTCGAGCGCTGTCTCGGTCCTCCACGAGGGCGGCGTCGACCCCTGGGTGGTCGACTTCGGCGCCCCGGAGCGCGAGGAGGGTGGGCTCGAGCGGACGCTCGCCGATCACGTCGTCGCCGTCTCGGACGCCATCGACCAGGTCCGCGAGGCGACCGGCCGCGACGTGCATCTCGCCGGCTATTCGCAGGGCGGGATGTTCTGTTACCAGGCCGCCGCGTACCGGCGGGGCGAAGGCATCGAGAGCCTCATCACCTTCGGCAGCCCGGTCGACACCCGTGGCGCGCTGCCGCTCGGGATTCCGGAGGAGGTCGCCGAGAAGGCGGCCGGAGCGCTGGCGGGGATCTTCGGGCGCACCGCTGTGCCCGCATGGATGAGCCGGACGGGGTTCCGCCTGCTCGATCCGGTGAAGGCGATGCGCCAGCGCCTCGAGTTCGTGCGCCAGCTGCACGACCGCGAGGCGCTGCTGCCGCGCGAGCGCCAGCGCCGCTTTCTCATGGGGGAGGGCTGGGTGGCGTGGCCCGGGCCGGCCGTCGCCGACTTCATGCGCCAGTTCATCGCCCACAACCGCATGCTGCAGGGTGGTTTCGTCGTGGAGGACCGCACGGTCACGCTCGCCGACATTGCCCGGCCGGTGCTGACCGTGGTCGGCACGGTCGACGAGATCGCGCCGGCACCCGCGGTCCGCGCGATCGTCCGCGCCGCTCCCCGCGCCGAGATCTACGAGCTCCCGCTGCGCGCGGGGCACTTCGGGCTGGTGGTCGGCTCGGCGGCGACGACGACCACCTGGCCGGCGGTCGCCGGATGGGTTCTCGCGCGCGCGGGCGAGGGCGCCGTCCCCGAGGCCATCCACCGGGTCGACCCCGACGCCCCTGACGCCGACGGCCAGGGCGCCGGCGTCGGCACCAGGCTCGGTGTTGGCCTCGAGCTCGCGGCCGGCGTCGGCGGCGGGCTCGCGCGGTCGCTCGCGGGCGCCGCCTCGCGAGCCGCCGGAGGTGTCCGCGTGATCGCCGAGGAGGTCACCGGCGAGCTCCCGCGGCTGGCCCGCCTCGGCCGGCTGAAGCCCTCGACGCGCGTGTCGCTCGGCCTCCTGCTCGAGGAGCAGGCTCGCCACAACCCAGACGCGGACTTCTTCCTCTTCGAGGACCGCGCCTACTCCCACGAGGCCGTCGGGCGCCGGATCGACAACGTCGTGCGCGGGCTCGTCTCGCTGGGCGTCCGGCAGGGCGAGCACGTCGGCGTGCTCATGGCGACCCGGCCGAGCGGGCTCTCGGTGGTCGCCGCGCTCAACCGGCTCGGCGCGATCGCGGTGCTGATGCGCCCGGACGGGCCAATCGCCCACGAGGCGGACCTCGGCCAGGTCACGCGAGTCGTCGCCGACCCGGAACTAGCCGATCGCGCTGTCGAGGCGGAAATCGGCGAGGTGCTGGTGCTCGGCGGCGGGGGAGAGGATCGCGATCTTGGCCGCGGCGTGGTCGACATGGAGAGGATCGACCCCGACCTGGTCGAGCTGCCGGCCTGGTACCGCGCGAACCCCGGGCGCGCCAGCGACCTCGCGTTCGTTCTCTTCACGGGCGAGGGCGAGCGCACCCGCGCCAACCGGATCACCAACGGTCGCTGGGCGCTGTCGGCATTCGCGACCGCCTCTGCGGGCGCCCTCTCCGATTCCGACACGGTCTACGCGGTGACGCCGATCTACCACCCCTCGGGTCTGCTGATGAGCGTGGGCGGGGCGGTCGCCGGCGGTTCGCGGCTCGCGATCGCCCGCAACTTCGACCCCGCCACGTTCTGGGAGGAGGTGCGTCGGTACGGGATCACGGTCGCCTCCTACACCTGGACGATGCTGCGCGCGATCGCCAACGCGCCCGACGATCCGGCCGAGCATCACCACCCGGTTCGCCTGTTCATCGGCGCCGGAATGCCGCGCGGTCTTTGGCGCAGGGTGGCGCGGCGCTTCAGCCCGGCGACTGTGCTCGAGTTCTACGCATCGACCGAGGGCGACGCGATTTTGGTCAACCTCACCGGTGAGAAGCCGGGTTGCAAGGGCCGGCCGCTGCCCGGGAGCGCCGACATTCGTCTCGCCGCCTACGACGTCGCGGCCGGGCGCCTGCGCGAGGGTCTCGACGGCTTCGCGGTCGAGTGCCGGCCGGGCGAGGTGGGAATGCTGCTCACCCGGCTGCGCGGCGTCGTCTCGACCAGCGAGAGCCCGCTGCGCGGCCTGTTCGAGCCCGACGACGCGTGGCTGGCGACCGGCGATCTCTTCCGCGCCGACGACGACGGCGACCTCTGGCTAGTCGATCACGTTCAGGCCCTGATCCGCACCGACCGCGGTTACGTCGCGTCCTTCCCGATCCTCGACGCGCTCGGCGACGTCGACGCGATCGATTTCGCCGCCGTCTACCCGGTCCCGTCAGAGGCGGCGGGCCGCTCGCTCGCCATCGCCGCGGTAACGCTGCGCGAGGGGCGCAAGCTCGACGGCCGCGCGGTCACCCGTGCGCTCTCGATCCTGGCGCCGGCCGACCGGCCCGACATCGTTCACGTGGTCGACGAGATCCCGGTGACCACCTGGTGCCGGCCCAACACGGCCGCGCTGCGCGCCGTCGGCGTTCCGGGGCCGGGCAAGCGCGTGTGGCGCCTCGAGGGCGACCGCTACGTCGAGCACCGCAGGCGGCCAAAGGCCGCCGCCGCGGCCTGACGTTATTTCACGAACGTCGATCTGGCCACACAGGATCTGGCCACACAGGAGGTGCGTAGATCCACGTTCTTTTCGGGAGGAGAGCTACCAGGCCCCGCCGCCGCCGCCGCCCGAGAACCCGCCGCCTCCGCCCGAGAAGCCGCCGCCTCCGCCGCCGGAGGAGCTCTCCGGCGCGACCTGTGAGGCGAAGCCGCTGCTAAACGACGAGCCGCTGAACGCGGAGCTGTTGAAGCCGCTCGAGAACGCGTAGGCCGTCCACAGGCCGGAGTTCGACGACGCCTCGGCCACCGGTGCCGGGATCCGGCCTGAGTCGATCATCCGGTCGGCGGTGCCGAAGGCGACGCCGTAGACGAGGATCCGCTTCCACAGGTCCAGGGTCTGGGGCGGATCGTCCCGCAGTCGCGGGAAGTCCTTGGTCCAGTGCTCAAAGGCCTTCCAGCGCGCGACGCGGTCGGCGTGGTCCTTGTCGACGCGCTTAAACGACGTGTCGTTGAGCGAGTAAAGGCCGAAGAAGGTCAGCGCCGCCACGATCACCGGGACCCAGATGGTCCCGTGGCCGGCGGCGTGGACGATGCCGACGAGGACCTGAAGGACGACGGCGGTGACGATGATCATGTTGCGCAGCGGGTTGTAGCTGCGATCCCACGCGATCTGGCCCGCTTCGGCCGCGTTCAGCTTCTCGGTCATGCGCTCCCAGCGTCCGCGCCACAGCTCAGAGTGCTTGGGGATCAGGTCCTTCATGTCGCTGAGCGCGACCTGTTTACCGTCGAGCAGCTGGTCGAAGAACTGGAGGACCTCCTGCTCGTAGGGCTCGAGCGTGTCCTTGGGGCGTTTGTCGTCCGGCTTGGCCTTGATCGCCAGGTCGAGCTTCTCGTCGTCGCTCTGTCGAGACTGCGTCTCGTAGTAACCGCGGTCGATCAGGTCAAGCAGGGTCGCGAGCACCGTGTCGTCGGAGTCGACGCCCTCGTGTGCGAGCCCGTACGCGAGGGCCGGCGGCGCGTCGTCGGGCGGCTCGGGCACGTATTCGGGCACCGACAGCTTGTACTCGCGGGCAAGCAGCGCCAGCGGAATCTGCAGCAGTGCCGCCAGCAGCCCGAGGCCGACGATCAGCGCGAACCAGTGGTGCTCGATGAAGCGCTTGGTGCGGTTCCAGAACGAGTTGAAGTCCTCGTCCTCGGCCTTCTCCTCGGCGAGGATCGACGGCAGGCCGTCGCCATTGACCACCCGCATGAACGTGGTGTCCTGGTTCGGATCGCGCGGGACCGTGACACGGAACTCGACGCCTGTGTGGTCGGAGACGTCGCTTGCCTCCAGCGACGCCGTTCCGTCACCGCGCGTGGTCGTGCCCTCGACGTCGCGCGGCGAGCCCCAGACTCGGTAGTCGTTGTTGGCGGGATCGAGGTTGGGATTCGTGAAGCTGGCGTGCAGTTGGGGGAGGTCGAAGTCCCACTGATCGCCCCAGACGTTCCAGCCGATGTCGATGACGTCGTCGTAGGCGACGGCGCCGTTGATCACCTTGTAGGAGACGTCGAACGTGCGCTCCTCGTCGCCCGCTCGGTAGTGCCAGACGATCCGGAAGCCGGTGTCGGTGTACTCCCACCCGTAGACCCCGGGCCGGTCGGAGCTGCCAAGGATCGTGTTGCCGCCCGGCTTATAGTCGTGTCCGCCCTCGCTCACGACGACGTCGCGGATCTTCTCCCCGTGCGCGAGCGGGACGTCGCGGTACGCGCCCTCGAAGCTGCCGTCGAAGTTGAACCGAAGGTGCTCGGTGACGAGCAGGGCGCCGTCCGGCGCGAGGCTCAGCTCGACGTTCGCGTCGGTGATGTCGTAGCTCTTGGCGAGCGCCGACGGGGCGAGCGCGAGGAGGAGGCCGAGCGCCGCGACGAACGCGACGACGAGCCTGCGGACGCTCATGCCGTCCCGGGCGCCGGCGGGGGCGCCGCCGCCGAGAGATCGACCTCCGGGGTCGCCTCCGAGCCGGCGGGCGCGTCGAAGAACTCGCGACGCTTGAAGCCGAACAGCCTGGCGACGATCAGGGCCGGGAAGACCTGGATCAGCGTGTTGTAGGTCTGGACGGTGTCGTTGTAGACGCGGCGCGTGATCGCGATCTGGTCCTCGGTCTCGCGCAGGTTGTCGGCCAGCTGCGAGAAGTTCTTCGTGGCCTGGAGCTCCGGGTAGTTCTCGGCGACGACGAGCAGCCGGTCGGTCGCGCGCTTGAGCGTGTCCTCGGCGGCGGCTCGCTGCGGCGGCGGTTGGTTGGCGTCGGCCACCGCGGTGCTGCGCGCCTGGGTGACGCTCTCGAACGTGCCGCGCTCGTGGGCGGCGTATCCCTTGACCGACTCGACCAGCGTCGGGATCAGGTCGTGGCGGCGGCGCAGGGCGACGTCGATCTGCGCCCAGCTGTTCTCGGTCGCCTGGCGCTTGCCGACCATGCGGTTGTAGGTGAGCCAGACGAACGCGGCGATGACGACGACGGCCGCGATGGCGATGATCAGGCCCAGGCTCACGCGCGAAACCTATCCGCTGTAGCCGATGGGTTAGGGCTCGAGCCGGCCCAGGAGCCAGTCCGCGTGGGCGACGAGCCGATCGATCGGGTATGCGTCGGGATCGGTCAACAGCAGCCGCGCCGCCTCGTCGGAAACCGCCGAGAGCGTGCGCGCGGTGAGCTGAGGGTCGGGCGACTCGGTCCCGGGGCCGAGCCCGGGCCGCACGACCTCGGCGAGCGCGAGGACAACCGCGTCGCGCCCGGCTGTGATGCGCTCGCGCAGGACGGCGGGTGCACCCTCCGGGGGCATCAGCACGAGGCGCCAGGTCACCGGATCGGCCGCGACCGCCTCGAGGTAACCGCGCAGCGCCGCGAGCAGATCCTCGCGCGGGCTCGCGTCGACGGCGAGCCGCTTGGGTAGGACCTCGGCGAGCTGCGACAGCGCGCGACCACCCTCGCGATCGACCATCGCCTCCAGGAGGGCGGGGAGGTCGTCGAAATGGCCGTACACCACGGGCCGGGTGATCCCGGCGCGGCGCGCGACCGCCTCGATGGAGACCGCGTGAAACCCCTGCTCGCCGACGATCTCCTTCGTCACGTCGATCAGCTGCTCGCGTCGCTGATCGGCGGTCATTCGCTTGCGTGGCGCTTGGGTGGGCACGATCTGCTAGGTTACACAACCGAAACTTACAGTCATGTAACCAGGGGATGAGGGGCGAGATGAACAAGCAGCACACGGACATCGCGATCGTCGGCTCGGGCTTCTCCGGCCTCGCGATGGCAAGCCGGCTGAAGCGTTCCGGGCGCACCGATTTCGTCATCCTCGAGCGCGGTTGCGACGTCGGCGGCACCTGGCGGGAGAACACCTATCCGGGGTGTCGTTGCGATGTTCCGAGCCACGTCTACTCGTTCTCCTTCGCGCCGAACCCCGACTGGTCGTCGACCTTCTCGCCGCAGCCAGAGATTCAGGCCTACCTGCGGCATACCGCCGCCGCCGAAGGCCTGATCGACCACGTGCGCTTCGGCTGCGAGGTCGAGAGCGCTCGCTGGGATGCGGACGCGGGCGTGTGGCGGCTCGACACGTCGGCCGGCGAGCTGACCGCTCGGGTGCTGATCGCCGGCGCCGGCCCGCTGCACGAGCCGAAGCTTCCCGACGTGCCGGGGCTGCGCGACTTCGAGGGCACGCTCTTTCACTCGGCCACCTGGAATCACGACCACGATCTCGCCGGCGAGCGCGTCGCCGTGATCGGCACCGGCGCCAGCGCGATCCAGTTCGTGCCACAGATCCAGCCCGAGGTGGCGAGCCTCCACCTCTACCAGCGCACCGCTCCGTGGGTGATGCCGCGGCGACAGCGCCGGTTCACGCGCGTCGAGCGCACCCTCTACCGGCGCTTTCCCTCCCTCCAGCGCGCCATGCGAAACGCGATCTACGCGGCGCGCGAGGCGATCGCGATCCCGATGCTCCGGGTCGCGCTCGCGCCGGCGCTGCGCGCGGTCGGCAGGGGCCACCTGCGCCGCCAGGTGCGCGACCCCCAGCTGCGCGCACGGCTGACGCCCGACTACCTGCCGGGCTGCAAGCGCATCCTCGTCGCCAACGACTACCTGCCCTCCCTGGAGCAGCGCAACGTCGAGGTGCTGAGCGCCGGTCTCGCCGAGGTCCGCGGTCGCACGGTCGTCGGCAGCGACGGGTCAGAGCGCGAGGTTGACACGATCATTCTCGCCACCGGCTTTCACGTGCTCGACATGCCCATTGCGGATCGCATCGCCGACGGGCAGGGGCGGTCGCTGGCCGACCGCTGGAACGGCAGCCCGCAGGCGCACCGCGGCTCGATGGTCGCCGGTTTCCCCAACTTCTTCCTGCTGCTCGGGCCCAACACCGGCCTGGGCCACAACTCGGTCGTCTACATGGCCGAGGCGCAGGCGGGCTGGGTGCTGAAGGCGCTCGAGCACATGGATCGCGGCGAGATCGAGGCGGTCGAGGTCACCGAGCGCGCCCAACGCGCCTGGAACGACGCGATCCAGCGGCGCATGCCGGGCACCGTGTGGCTCGAAGGCGGGTGCGCGAGCTGGTACCTCGACGCCAACGGGCTCAACACGTCGCTGTGGCCAGACTTCAGCTTCCGCTTCGCGCAGGCGATGCGGCGCTTTAACGCTGACGAGCTCGAGCCCGTGCGGACGCGCGAGCACGAGGTGGCGGCGTGAGTGCCCACCGCGAGCGCCTGCTGCGCGCTCCCTGAGCGCGGCCTGCTAATCAGGAGGGGCAATGATCCTGCTCCAGAGGCGACGAACGACCCCGGCGCGCGTGCGACTCGTGCACGCCGAGGAGTCCGAGCGCGTGTCCGAGACCGGCGCCGTGAGCTCGGTCCAGGAGGCGGAGGTGACCATGCCCCGCGAGCGTTTCGACCAGCTGTGGAAGCCCGAGAACCTCGAACGGCTCGCGCGGTCCTACTGGCGCTGGCTGAGCTACGTGACGCTGGGCCTGATCCGCGTCGTCTACACCGAGGACTCGCGGACCGCGGTGCTGCTCAGCCGGCATCTGCCGCTGCTCAGCTTCCACGCGCCCCGATATGACACGGAGCCCGGCCTGGGGTGCGTCACCTGGCCGATCGAGCGCGGCCTGCTCGTCGCCCGCGAGGGACGCGACGGCAACGGCTTCCTGCGGATCCGCGCCGAGCGGCGCGCCGCCCCCGGCGATGATCCCGGCGCCCTCGAGACCGTCGACGTGCGGGTCGAGGTGCGCAACTTCTATCCGTGGCTGCGCGGCTCCGGCCGCTTCGCCCGTTTCGGCGCCTGGCTGTACGGGCAGACGCAGCTGCGCATCCATGTGCTCGTCTGCAACGGCTTCCTTCGCTCCCTCGCGCGCCTCCAGCTGCCGCCGTCGCGCGTCGGCGCGCTCGCCTCGGAGATCGAGGCGCGATGAGCGCTGACCGCCCGACGATCCTCGTCACCGGCGCGACCGGCTTCATCGGTCGTCGGCTCTGCGCCCGACTTGTGGAGGACGGCTTCGCCGTGCGCTGCATCGTTCGCAACCCGGAGTCGGAGCGAGCGGGCGAGCTCGAGCGGCTCGGCTGCGAGCTGCACGTCGCGGACCTCAGGCGGCCGGCGGGAATCGCAGAGGCGCTGGCGGGCGTTGACATCGCCTACTTCCTCGTCCACATGATCAGCGACGACGAGAACTACCCGGCGATCGAGCGCGCCGCCGCCGGGCGCTTCGCGCGCCTCGCCAAGGAGGCCGGTGTGCGCCGGATCATCTACCTGGGCGGCCTCGGCGACGAGACGACGTCCAAGCACCTTGCCGCCCGTCACGAGGTTGCGGCCGTCCTCGCGGCCGAGGGCCCGCCGCTCACCTACTTCCGCGCCGCGATGGTGATCGGCTCCGGCAGCGAGTCCTACGAGCTCCTGCGCGGCATCGTCGAGCGCCTCCCCGTGCTTCCGGTACCGGACTGGCTCGAGACGAAGACGCAGCCGATCGGCGCGGGGGACGTAATCGACTACCTGCGCGAGGCGATCGACGTCCCGGAGTCGGCTGGTCGCGAGGTGCAGATCGGCGGCCCCGACGTCCTCACGCACCTCGGCGTGGTCAACGAGATGGCTCGCGCGCTCGGCCGCCGCCCGCCGCGGCGCATCCGCATGTCGGCGAAGCTCGCCCGGCCCGCGACCGTAGCCGCGGGCGCCGGCGCGGTCACCGATGGCGACTCCGATGTCGCGGTGGAGATCAGCCTGGGGCTGACGACGCCGACGATCGTCACCGATGCATCCGGCGCGGAGCTCTTCACGACCCATCCCCATCGCATCGACGCGGTCCTCGCCGAGGCGATCGACGCGCCCGAGGTCGTCGCCTGATGGCCCGCAGCGTGCGCGAGTCGATCGTCCTGGCAGCCGAGCCGGAGAAGGTCTGGGACACGGTGATGGACCCCGCGCTCCTGGAGCGGTGGGTGACGACGCACGACTCCTACGAGGGCGTCGGCCCAGGGGTGCTGAAGGAGGGCGACTCCTTCACCCAGAAGCTGAGGCTCGCCGGCAAGTCGTTCAAGGTGGATTGGACCGTCGTCGAGGCCGACCGACCGACGGTCGCAGGCTGGAAGGGCGACGGCCCGGCCGGTTCGACCGCCGAGGTCACCTATCGGCTCTCCGACGAGGACGGGGGCACCCGGTTCGACTACGAGAATCAGTTCGCGCTGCCGGGCGGCGTGCTCGGCAAGGCCGCCGGCGGCCTCCTGTCCGCGGCGCCCGGCTCGCGCGAGGCGCGCAAGACCCTGGAGCGGCTACGCAGCCTGCTCGAGGGCCCGGCCGGCGACTAGCTGCGGGGCGCCTTTTTTGCTGGGTAGGGGAGGGGGTCGGCCAGGTGTGGCCATCGCGCCCCAGCGATTGACGGATTAAGTAGCCCATGGCGTACCTAATCCGTCAATCGTCAAGAGGACGGCTCACGAAAGCCCGGCAAACGTCTCGAAGCCCAAACCCGCCGACCCCTACCCAGCAAAAAGCGCGTGAAAGAGCGCTACCGCTCGGCCCGTCGGTGGAGGGCCAGCGCCAGCAGCGGGTAGACGAGCACCGACAGCATCCCGGCGCCGAGCAGCGAGACGGCGACCTCGGGCCGCATCGTGTGGGTGTCGAGGCCGATCTGGGTGATCGCGACGAGCAGGGGGAGGGCCGCGGCGGAGAACAGCGCCAGCGGCAGCCGCTCCGCCGGCTTGATGTCTCGGCGGTAGAGAAGGAATACCGGGAGCCCGCGGCTCACCAGGAAGATCAGCGCGAAGCCCGGGACCAGCGCGAGCGAGGCCGCGTCGGAGAAGAGCCCGTCGACGTCGTAGTCCATTCCGGTCGCGATGAAGAAGACTGGGATCAGGAAGCCGAAGCCGACCGCGTCGAGCTTGGCCTGAAACTCGTGTGAGTCGGTGCCCCGGATGACGATTCCGGTGATCAGCCCGGCGGCGAAGGCGCCGAGGATGACGTCGAGGCCGAACTCCGAAGCGAGCACCGCGAGGCCCACGATCAGGAGCACCGCGAGACGGACTGCGAGCTGCCCGCTCGTGCCCATCGTGGTGGCGACGAGCCGTACGACGCGCGCCGGGCGCGCGCGGAGTGCGACCAGGGCGGTGCCGACCGCGACCGCCGCGAAGACGAAGAGCAGCACCGTGTGCCACGCCTCGTCGGCATCGAAGGCGAGGATGATCGAGACGGCGATCACCGGCCCGAACTCGCCGACAGCCCCGGCGCCGACGACGAAGTTGCCGAAGCGCTGGTCGAGGATGCCCGAGTCACGCAGGATCGGCATCAGCGTTCCCATCGCGGTCGTGGTCAGCGCCAGGGCCACGAGGACGGTCGCGTGGATCACCCCGGTGACGTGAAGGACGATCGCGATCACGGCACCGAGGACCACCGACATCCCCCAGCCGGCAACGCCACGCTCCAGCGGTGCGCCCCGGATGCGCTGGAAGTCGATCTCGATTCCGGCCAGGAAGAACAGGAAGGCCAGGCCGAAGGTCGAGAGCGCGGAGATGAAGCTGTCGGTGTGGGCGAGGTCGAGAACCTGCGGACCGACGAGGATCCCGAGGAAGATCTCCGCCACCACGACTGGGACGGCGGCGCGGCGCGACAGGTCGGCCAGGACGGGAGCCAGCGCCGCGATCGCGGCGACGACAAGGATGTCGACCCGGACGAGTTCCACGGGCGGACCTTATTCGTCAGGCAAGCGTCTCTAGAATCGCCGCTCGAACTCAGCGGGGACGACGATGGAGGTTGCAGTGAGGGCAGGAACGAAGTTCGCAGGCGTGCTGGCGACGGTGGCCGCGTTTACGGCCGTTGCCGCGATACCGGCGAACGCGCACGTCGCGTCCTCGGCCACTGCGGCGAGCAAGGGGAACTGCCCGCTGACGGCGACCGAGGGCCAGCACCTCGGTGCGAGCTACGTCGACCCGTTCAAGGTCAAGGGCGTCAGCTGCGCAAAGGGCGAGAAGGTCATCAAGGGCTTCAACAAGTGCCGCAAGGCCAACGGAGGAGCCGATGGTCGGTGTCACTCCACCGTCCATGGCTTTGCCTGCGACGAGGGCAAGCGGACCGGAAGCGACTTTCAGTACTTCGCGGACGTCGTCTGTAAGAACGGCTCCAAGAAGGTCAAGTTCCACTACACGCAGAACACCTGACCCCCGCACCCGCCGGCTGCGGGTCTAATGCGTGAAGTCCTGATCGATGCGGCCGACGACGATGTCGGCCGCAATCGACGATCCCGTCTCGTTGAGGTGGATTCCGTCGGACTCGCGCACGATCGTCGGCTTGCCGTCGACGTCGATTGAGTCCGTGTAGCGCCCGTCGGGAGCGAAGGTGGGGACCATGTCCACGATCCGGATCTGGCTCGCCCACGGCTGGGCCGCGACGCGGATCGCTGCGTTGACGAGTTTGTTCACTCGCGCAGCGTCGGGATCGCGAGGCGGCATCACCGTCAGCCAGTACACCTTCGCCGCTCCGTCCTGGCGGTAGGTGTTCATCACCTGGCGCACGCGGTTGGCGTAGAGGGCCGCGTAGTCGGCACCGCAGCACTCGATGGTCTTGCCGCCCGGGCCGGGCATCGGATAGCCCTCGTTGGCGCCGATGAACACGACGACCGCGTCGGGGTGGTCGTGGGACACCTGGCTGGTCGACAGCTGACCCCAGTCGACCACGGCGGTGTTGGAGATGCCCGTGCCGAGGTGCGGGTCGCGCAGCACCTTTACCCCGTCCGGAGCGAGGCGCCGCGCGATCTCGGAGTCGAGCGGCGTCGACAGGGAGTCGCCGGTCACGAGCAGCGTGCTCAGCTCCTGCTTGGGCGGAGCGGGGAGGCCGAGCTGACTCGGGTCGAACGCGTCGGTCGTCACCGGAGGGATGCCGCCCGATGCGGTCGTCCCGGCCGTGGTCGTGTCGAAGCCCCCGGCCGTGAGCTCCTCGTCGGGGGAGAGGCCGCCCGTGACCGCGTGCTGGGCGCTCGCGAGCGGCAGCCGATCGGCGATCCACTGGGTCGGGCCACCCACGGCGTTGACGATGTCCCGCCCGATCCCCGGGCTGATCTGCGCAGTCGCGTCCTTGATCGAGCCGCCCGAGAAGAGGATCAGCAGCGCGACGATGATGCCGACGGCCCCGACGGCGTCTCGCGCGCTGTAGGTGCGCACGCCGTCGCGGTCGAAACGGCTCATCTCGCTGTCGTCGCGGTGTTCGGTCATCCGATCAGAACTGAAAGTAGATGAAGGGGGGCACGCCCTGGCTCGGCACGGTGGCGCCGACGATCAGGATCAGGATTGCGAGGCCGACGGCGAGGGCGATCGGGCGCATCCGCTCGATGCGCACCTGCAGATGCTCGAGCGGGTGCGGCGGCAGCAGCTGCAGGCCGATCACCGCCACGATCATCGCCACCACCGGGACCGTGAACAGCGTGGCGGGGCCGGGGTCGAAGATGCGACCCACGAAGGTTGCGAAGACGTCCAGATCCGGCGACCGGAAGAGAATCCAGGCGAAGCAGACGGCGATGAAGGTGAACGCCCAGCGCAGCCACGCCGGCGTACGCCGGCCGATGCGGCCGTCGAGGGCGTGCTCGGCGGTCAGCCCGGCGCCGTGGAACGCTCCCCACAGGACGAAGTTCCACGCCGCGCCGTGCCAGAGCCCGCCGAGGACCATGGTGAGCATCAGGTTGCGGTAGGTGAACCAGCGCGTCTTGCCGCGACTGCCGCCGAGCGGGATGTAGAGGTAGTCGCGCAGGAACCGGGAGAGCGTCATGTGCCAGCGCCGCCAGAAGTCGCGGAAGCCGGTGGCGCGGTACGGGCTGCGGAAGTTCTGGGGAAAGACGAAGCCGAGGAGCAGCGCGAGGCCGATCGCGATGTCCGTGTAGCCGGAGAAGTCGCAGTAGATCTGGGCCGCGTAGGCGAGCGCGGCCAGGATCGCGTCGGGCGAGAAATAGGCCTCGGGCACGGCGAAGACGGGGTCGACGACATCGCGCGCGAGGATGTCTGCGATCAGGACCTTCTTGACGAGCCCGAGTCCGATCAGCAGGAGACCGGCGCTGACGGCCACGCGGTTCGGATCGCGCGGCGCCTTCAGCTGCGGCAGGAACTCGCTCGCCCGCACGATCGGGCCGGCGACCAGATGGGGGAAGAAGCTGAGGTAGATCGCGGCGTCGACGAGGGAGGCCGGCTCGGCGTCGCGGCGCTTGACGTCGACGACGTAGGTGATCGCCTGGAACGTGAAGAAGCTGACGCCGATCGGCAGCGCGATGGTGAGCAGGGGGAACGGCATCCCGAGGCCGATTGCATCGAGCGTGTCGCCCACGTCGGTGACGAAGAACGCGTAGTACTTGAAGACGCCGAGCGCGAGGAGGTTGAGGGCGACCGCGACCCCGCAGATCGTCTTTCGCCTGCGCTCCGAGGTCTCGCGGTCGATGAGCCGGACCGCTGCCTGGTTTCCCAGCGTGATCCCGCCCAGCAGGAGGCAGAAGCGGGGGTCGGCCGCCGCATAGAACACGTACGACGCGGCGATGATGAACGGCTTCCAGAGGTCCTGCCGCGGCATCAGAAGCCAGGAGAGGCCCAGGACGATCGGGAAGAAGATCGCGAACTCGATCGTCGGAAAAAGCATGTCTGTAGGTTTCGCCCCCGTGAAGCGAGCGGCGATGCTAGTGAATGTGCTCTTGGTGCTTGCGCTCGGCGCCGGCACCGCCTGGGCGGCGTGCGGCGGCGTCGAGCAGGTCAAGCCCGAAAAGGACGTCAATCTCGGCCGCGCGCCGATCGCGATCGGCGACTCGCCGATGCTGCTGGCGCTCCCCAACCTGGCGAAGGAGGGTTACCGGGCCAACGCGCGTGGCTGTCGCCAGTGGCCCGAGGGTCTCGACGTGATCCGCAAGCTCAAGCATGAGGATCACCTCCCGCGCCTGGTTGTCGTCGCCCTCGGCTCCAACGGCGTCGTCGACAAGGACGACATCCACACCGCGCTCGACCTGATCGGCAAGAAGCGCACGCTCGGCCTGGTCACACCGCGCGAGACGGGCGGCGTCTCCGGCCACGACGCGGATCTGGTCCGTGAGGAGGCCGATGCCCACTCCAACCGCATCGAGCTCCTCGACTGGGTCAAGTACAGCGCCGGCCACTCGAGCTGGTTTCAGCCGGACGGCCTGCATCTGACCTTCGCGGGCGCGGACGCTTTCGCGAAGCTCCTCAAGAAGCCGCTCAAGGACCTCCCCAAGCCGCACTGATCAGCGCCGGTTTCGATTGCGTCGATCCGGAGGCGCCTGACTAAACCAAGCGTCCAATCGGTCCGATAAGAGCCCGTAAGGGGAGACCTGCCCTGCGCATTGGACCGACACCCGAGAGCTCGCCTGGAGTTCAACGCCTGCTCGCGCAGGCGCGGGCCCGCCGGGGCCTGGAACTAGCCGATCGCGAGTTTCTGAACGAGCTCGTCGTCGGCGGCGCCTTCCTGGTCGCCGGGACCGTGCTGGCGATCGTGAGCCCGCAGCGCTCCACCGGCTTCGACGCGGAGGACGGCCTCCTCGTGTTCATCGGTCTCGTCCTTGGCGGGCGCGTGGTCTTTCCCGTCGGCGCCAGCTACACGATGCCGATTCAGCTGGCGTTCGTTCCCGCGCTTTTCGTGACCCCGCCCGCCCTGGCCCCGCTGCTGGTCGCCGGCGCGCTGGTCGTCGCGCGCTCGTTCGACGTGGTTGCCGGCAAGCGCCGCATCAGCCGGCTGATGAACGCCTTCAGCGACTCCTGGTTCGCGCTCGGGCCGGCGATCGTCCTGGTCGCGGCCGGATCGCCGGCCGCGGGTGAGGTCTCCGCCGGCGTCCTCGTCGCCGCCCTCGCGGCTCAGTTCGGCCTCGACACGCTCGCTTCGAGCGTGCGCGAGGCGCTCCACCACGGCGCCTCGTTTCGCGAGCAGATCGATGAGAGCGCATGGGTCTACCTCGTTGACCTCCTGCTTGCCCCAATCGGCTTCGCGCTGGCACTCGCGGCCGTCGACAAGCCGGCGGCGGTCGCCTTCGGCTGGCCGCTGTTCCTGCTCCTCATGCTCTTCGCGCACGAGCGTGACGAGCGGCTGACGTCGCTGCTCGAGCTCAGCGACGCCTACCGAGGCACCGCGCGCGTCCTCGGCGAGGTCGTCGAGCACGATGACGCCTACACCGGCCTGCATACGCGGGGGGTCGCGGCGCTGGCCGTCAAGGTGGCCGCCGATCTCGGGCTCGACTCGAAGCAGCGGCGCCTCGTGGAGTTCGGCGCGCTGCTGCACGACGTGGGCAAGATCGCGATCCCCAAGGAGATCATCAACAAACCGGGCCCGCTTGACCAGCCGGAGTGGGAGGTGATCCGCACCCATACGATCGAGGGCCAGCGGATGCTGACGAAGATCGGCGGCCTGATGCGCGAGGTGGGGGAGGTGGTCCGCAGCTCACATGAGCGCTTCGACGGCGGCGGCTACCCCGACAGCCTCGCGGGCGAGGAGATCCCGATCGAGTCGCGGATCGTCTTCTGCTGCGACGCCTATAACGCGATGACGACGAGCCGCCCGTATCGCAAGGCCCTTCCGGTGGAGGTCGCGATCGCCGAGCTTCGGGAGAACTCGGGCACGCAGTTCGACCCGATCGTGGTCGACGCCGTGCTCGCGCGCCTCGAGCTCGACTATGGACAGATGTCCCACCCGGCTACGGCACCGACGGCCTAGCGCCGACCACTTGGATGAGGGCCCGGATGGGCCTGCCGCCACCTGAGGAGGAACCCGTGAAGAAGGCCCTGGTCGCCGCGTTTGCCATTGCCGGTTTGGTCGCCGCCCCCACCGCCGCACAGGCGAAGGTGCTCGATGGCAGCTGCCCTGACGAGCCGCCGTCGTCACAGCCGTTCCTCGCCTACGGCGATGACGACAGCTACTTCCTGGCGCCATCAGGCGACTTCGAGGCCGGCGCCCCCGGCTGGACGCTCTCCGGCGGCGCTGCGCTCGTCGACAGCCCGAACGGCACGGGCACCGCGCTCTCGCTGCCGCCCGATGCCACCGCGATCTCCCCGCCGATCTGCGTCACGCGAAATCACGTCAGCGCGCGCCTGTTCGGTCAGGCGTTCGAGGGTCCCCGGCGCGACCGCGCGCGGATCAGCGTCGATGTCGCCGGCCCGACCGGCCTCGTCACCGCTGACAGGAACATCCGGGTGGAGGACAGCTGGCAGCCGACGCGCCGGTTCCGCCTCGGCGCAACCTTCTTCGACCTCGACCCGGTGACGGGCACGACGGAGATCCGCATGGAGTTCGTCACCGATGGCCCCGCCACGGCTGTGCTCGACGACCTCTGGGTCGATCCGAAGGCCCGCGACTAGGCCGTAGCTAGCTCTTCGGAATCGTGAACAGCCCGGTGGCCGAGGCGGCGAACATCATGTCGCCGGAGATCTTCAGCTTGCCGCTGATGAACAGCATCGGGCCCGCGGCGTTGCCCGTGACGAGCTTGAGGAAGTCGCCACCGCCGATCGTGAAGGTCACGCGCGCGTCCTCGGACTGATGGCCGCGGTTGACCGTGCATTCACCGCTGGCGATCACCGTCTCCCAGCGGTCGTAACCATCGTCGGGTCCGCCCTTGATCCGCCAGTGGATCACGGCCTCGGTGTCGCGGGCGGAGTCAGCGCGGAAGTGCTGCTCCATGCGGCCGAAGATCTCGGCCAGGATCTGGTCGCGCATCGGACCTGACATCAGCTCGTGCAGCTGGTCGTCCGTCGCCTGGGCAATTCCACGGGCGACCTCGGACGGGTCGATTGCACTCGTGTCTAGCTCGTTCATCGAATATGCACTCCTGAGATCGCCCGCGAGATGACCAGCCGCTGGATCTCCGCCGTGCCCTCGAAGATGTCGTAGATCTTCGCGTCACGGTGCATCCGCTCGACCGGGAACTCGCGGGTGTAGCCGTTGCCCCCGAGGATCTGGATGGCCCGCTCGGTGACCCAGGTCGCGACCTCGCCGGCCTTGACCTTGGACATCGAGCCCTCCGCGTTTTTGAACTGGACCTGGTTGCGCCCCATCCAGGCGGCGCGCCATACGAGAAGCCTGGCGGCGTCGATCTCGGTCGCCATGTTGGCGAGCGTGAACGCGATCGCCTGGTTCTCGATGATCTTCTTGCCGAACTGCTCGCGCTCCTTCGCGTAGTCGAGCGCGTACTCATACGCGGCCCGCGCGATTCCGAGCGCCTGCGATCCGACGACGGGGCGACTCGCCTCGAACGTCTGCATCGCCGCCTGCGACTGCGACTTCTTGCCCTCGCGCACGCGCGCGAGGCGCTCGTCGAGCTTTTCCTTGCCGCCCAGCAGACACGAGCCGGGCACGCGGCAGTCATCGAGGTGAACGTCGGCCGTATGCGACGCGCGGATGCCGTGCTTCTTGACCTTCGCGCCCTGCTCGAGGCCCTTCGTCCCCGGCGGGACGATGAAGGCGGCGTGGCCGCGCGAGCCGAGCTCGCGGTCGACCGAGGCGATGACGACGTGGACGTCGGCGATGCCTCCGTTTGTGGCCCAGGCCTTCTGCCCGTTGATGACCCATTCGTCGGTCGCCTCGTCGTACTTGGCGAAGGTGCGGATGGCCGAGACGTCGGAGCCGGCGTCAGGCTCGGAGGAGCAGAAGGAGGCAACCTTCGGATCCTCCGGGGTGCCAAAGCACTGGATGATCCACTCGCCCATCTGCTCTGGCGTGCCCTGGCCGAAGATGGCGGCGACCGCGAGCGAGGTGCCCATGATCGACATGCCGATGCCGGCGTCGCCCCAGAAGAGCTCCTCGTTGACGATCGGAAGCGTGAGGCCGGACTGGTCGAACCAGAATTGAGCGAGGCCCTCGTAGCCGTACAGACCGATCTTCGCGGCCTCCTGGATCACCGGCCACGGTGTCTCCTCGCGCTCGTCCCACTCCGCGGCAGCGGGGCGGACGACATCGGCGGCGAAGCCGTGGACCCACTCGCGGATGTCCTTCTGGTCCTGCGTGAGCTCGAGCGAGAAGACCGGTCCGGAGTCCTGCTCGGATCCGCCGACCGCCTGCTCGACCAGTTCCTCGGCACTCGTTGCGTTCAAAGTTCTGATGCTCCTGACCACGACATTGGCTTATGTAACATCGCTCAGGGTAAGGGTTACCTCAGACCATGTCAAAGCCCAACGAGATCAAGCTTCACGGACACCGCGTCGTCTTTCGCCACGAGGGCGAGGGACCGCTTGTCGTCCTCATTCACGGCATCACCGGCCGCTCCGAGCAGTGGGAGGCGACGATCAAGCATCTGGCCTCAGACCACGAGGTCCTTGCGCCGGATCTGCTCGGCCATGGCGAGTCCGCCAAGCCCCGCGGAGACTACTCGCTCGGCGCCTACGCGAGCGGCATCCGCGACATCATGGTCGCGCTTGGCCACGAGAACGCGACGATCGTCGGCCACTCGCTCGGCGGCGGCATCGCAATGCAGTTCGCCTACCAGTTCCCCGAGCGCTGCGACCGGCTTGTGCTGGTCAACAGCGGCGGGCTCGGCCGCGAGGTCCATCCGATGCTGCGCGCGTCGACGCTTCCGGGCTCCGAGCTCGTTCTGCCCCTCCTCACACATGCGACGCTGCTCGCGGGTGGCGAGGGAATCGGCCGCGCCCTTGGCCGGCTCGGTCTCAAGGCCGGGACCGACATGGCCGAGATCGCGCGCGGCTTCTCCTCACTCGGCGACTCCGAGGCGCGCCACGCTTTCATCCAAACGATGCGCGCGGTGCTCGACCCGGGCGGCCAGCGGGTGAGCGCGCTCGATCGTCTGTATCTGGCCGAGGCAATGCCCTCGCTGATCGTCTGGGGCGCCTCGGATCCGATCATTCCGGCCGACCACGGCCGTGCCGCCCACGAGGCGATGCCCGGGAGCCGCCTCGAAATGCTTCCCGGGGTCGGTCACTTTCCTCAACTCGAGCAGCCGTTCGAGTTCGCGAGCCTGCTTGCGGACTTCATCGCACAGACCGAGCCGGCCGAGCTCGACAGTCACACGATGCGCGAGAAGCTCGTCGCGCGCGGCGAGCTGCGGATCGTCCCGGCTTAGCTCGGTCCGCGGGGCGCTATTTGTTCGGGCGCTAGCGGCGCTTGCGCTGCTGGATGCGCTCGACCTCGCGGCCGAGGCGGTCCTCGACGGCCTCGGTCATCACGAGCTGGAACATCGCGAGCAGCGCGTCGGAGGCGAGTGGGCGCAGCCGCTCGAGCGCATCGCGGACCGCGGGCAGATCGTGTTCCGGGCTGCCGTCGTCCTCGAACGGCTTCCAGACCTCGCGCATGAAGAGCGATACGAACTTCTTTGCGACGGCCTCGCTGTGCTTGCGCAGGTCGGCGGCGACGTCAAGAGCCACATCGGGCGGGATGCCGAGCTCGGCGAGCTCGACGCTTGCGCGGCCGAGTCGCGGGCTGAGCTCCTCGAAGTTGCCGTCTGGCAGCGCCCGGAGGATGCCGAGCCGCTCTGCCTTGCGCAACAGCGACGCGGCATCGCCGGCGCCGTCGTAGCGGCTCGCGAGCTCCTCGGCGGTGATGATCTGCGGCGTCTCGTCCTCGAACGGCGCCTTCAGCGCGCGGGTGAAACGAAGGACCTCCTCGCTCGAGCCGCCGGCGCTCTCGAGCAGGCGGCCGATCGCCTCGAGCTTGAAGCCGTCGGCCTGCAGCTCGCGGATCGAGTTGATCCGCTCCTCGTGCTCGGTCCCGTAGAAGCCCGTGCGCCCGCGAACGACGGGGGCGGGAAGGAGCCCGCGCGACTGATGCGCGCGGATGTTGCGGACGGTCATCCCGGTGCGCCGGGCAAGTTCGTCGATCGTCAGCTCGTCGCCATTCGCGGTCGCCATCAGGGGCGAGTGTACGCAGCGCCATGGCGCATCAATTCATGTGACATCAACCTGCAAGTTCGCTGCGATTGAGGTCGTCGAGCAGGCCCTCCACCCGCGGCGGGCCCTCGTCGTCGACGAAGACGATGGTCCCTGGCCAGTACGGGCTCTCGGCGGCGGTGCGGCCGAGCAGCCCCGGCATGTGAACCCAGCTGCCGCTGTTGACGAGCTGCGGATGATCGTCGGCCTTCGGCGAGCCGCGCCAGTGCGTGTGGCCGAAGACGACGTAATCGGGGTCGATGCGAAGCACGCGGCAGAGCTCCCCCATCGCCTCGAAGCCGGCCCGGCCGACCGCGTTGACGGAGAGGTCGGATCGCACCGGCCCGAGCTTGAGGCGGTTGGCCAGCCCAACGGCGCCCGGCACGGCGACGGAGCCAAGCAGCCAGCTGCGCACGCGCGCCGTGCGCGTGTCGCCCCCGTTGAGCATCTTCCAGAGCCGGGCCGAGGGGTCGGCGCCGCCTCGCTTTTCGCCGACGGTGCCCTGGGCGAGACCGAAGAGGAGCGCGTAGACCGGTCCCTGTACCCGCTCGTATTCGTCGATCGAGGCCGGCTCCGCCTCGTCCGGGGGTTCAAGCGGATCCTCGCTCGGCGTCACCACGCCAAGTGTGCGCTCGACCGCTGCGACGCCAAGGCGCTCGATCGTGGGCACGGTGAGGTGGCGGTCGAGGTAGTGGCCATGGAGCGCGTACACGTCGTCGCGCAGCCACAGCCCGGGGTAGGCGAACGTCGCCCGCGCGGGCTTGGCGTTGCGGCAGAGGGCGGTCATCGCCAGACCCTCGGGCTCGCCGATCTGCTCGAGCTCGAGCGGGCCGGCTCCCTCCAGCGCGCGGCGCTCCAGCCAGGGCTCGATGAGGTGGTGATCGTGGTTGCCGGCGACGAAGGTCATCTCACGGCCATCCATCGCGGAACCGAGCGCCGTGATCACCGGCTCGGCCGCGTTCAGCGCCTCGGTCAGCGGCCGGTCGCGCAGCTCGAGCAGGTCGCCGAGCAGCACGAGCCGGTCGACGCCGTCCAGCGCCGCCACCAGGCGCTCGCGGACGTCGTCGCGCCGCAGCAGGTCGGCGCCGCTGCCGAGCCCGAGGTGCAGGTCTGAGATCACCGCCGTTCGCATCAGGACAATCGTCGCGGATTAGGCTGATCGCGTGGCGCTGCACCCGCTTGCCGAAAACTTCGCGTCAGTCGCCGACGCGTATGAAAGCGGGCGGCCCGATTACCCACCCGCCGTGAGCGGCGCGATCGGGGCCGAGCTCGAGCTGCGCCCGGGCGCCCGCGTGCTGGATCTCGCGGCCGGCACCGGCAAGCTCACCCGCCGGCTGCTCGCGGGAGGGTTTGACGTGGTCGCGGTCGAGCCGCAGGAGTCGCTACGCGAGAAGCTCGCCGCGAGCGTCGGCGCCGAGCGGGTCCAGGCCGGCGTGGCGGAGTCGATCCCGCTCCCCGACGGCGGTGTCGAAGCGGTCACGGTCGCCGACGCCTTTCACTGGTTTGACCAGGGCCCGGCGCTCGCGGAGATCGCGCGGGTGCTCGTGCCGGGCGGCGGCCTCGCGCTGGTGTCGATGGCGCCCGATTGGAGCGGGGCGTCCTGGGCGCAGGAGGTCGGCGAGCTGATCGGCAGCCTGCGACCCGAGCACCCTCACTTCGACGGCCCGCCATGGCCGGAGGTGGTGAGGGCTGCCGAGGGCTGGGCCGACCCCTGGGACCTCAGGCTCACGCGGTCCGTCGCGGCTGCGCCCGAGCGCATCGTCGACTACGTCGCCTCAATGAGCTTTATCGCGGCGCTGCCGGCGGCCGAGCGCGAGACCCACCTGGCCCGGGTGGGCGAGATCGTGGCGGCGGGGGAGACGCCCGAAAGGCTCGGCGTGCACGTCACGATCCTCTTCAGCCGCCGCACCTGAGTCATTCCGACCGGCGCGGCGAGGACCATCGTCGCGATGGCCGAGCGCGATCAAAGGGGGCCTTCGGAGCCACGCCGCCGCCCGCTGCCCGCCCGCCTGCTCGGGATCGGCGCGCGGGCGGGGGAGAGGGTCGCGAGCGCGGCCGGCATCGACGATGCGGTGGAGACCGCGACCGAGGAGGCGATCGTGCGCGCGCTCGAGAGCCCGGCGGTCGAGCGGGCGATCATCCGCGTGCTCGAGTCCGAGGCCGCTCAGGACGCGCTGGAGCGCACGCTCTCGAGTCCCGCCGTCGAGCGCGCGGCGGTCAAGGTCCTCGACTCCGAGCTCGTCGATCACGTCTGGGATCGCCTGCTCGCCTCCGACGAGGCGCAGAGGCTGATCGAGCGAATCGCGACCGCGCCGGAGATCCGCCAGGCGATCGCCTCCCAGGGCGTCGGGCTGCTCGACGACATCGGCCGCCAGATCCGCGACCTCGGCGGGCGGTTTGACGACGCGCTCGAACGCGTCGTTCGCAAGGTCATCGGGAGGCCCCGCACCGAGCCCACGCGCAATGTTGGCCTGGTCACCCGCGGCCTCGCCGCGTTCCTCGATGGGGCGTTGCTGAACGGGATCCTCCTCGCGACCACGGCGCTGCTCGGGATCGTCATCTCGGCGGTCTTTACCCCCGACCACGTCTCCGCCCCCGCGATCGTGATCGGCTCGGCGGCCTGGATCCTGGTCGCGTCGGCCTACCTGTTCACGTTCTGGTCGCTCGCCGGCCAGACACCGGGGATGCGGATCCTCTCGATCAGGATCGAGAAGGACGGCTCGCGCCGGCTCGGCGGACGGGTGGCGCGGCGCCGGCTCGGCGGTGTGTTCCTGAGCATTCTCGCCCTGGGCATTCCCTTCCTCGCCATCATCATCCGCGACGATCGCCGCGGCTATCACGACCGGCGCGCTGGAACCGTCGTCGTTCGCGTCGACCCGGTCGTAATGCCCTGGTCCCAGCGCCCGAGTAGTTAGAGGAATAAGGTCCCGGCATGTCCGGGATCGCTGTCGAGAACCCCGCGACCGGCGCGACCATCGCGACGGTCCCGGAGCTGACACCCGACGAGGTCAAGGCGCTCGTCGATGCCGCCCGCGCGGCGCAGCCGGCGTGGGAGGAGCTCGGCTTCGAGGGCAGGGCGGAGGTGCTTCTGGCCGCGCGCCGGTGGCTGGTCGCCAACGCCGAGCGCGTTGTCATGACGATCGTCGGCGAGACCGGCAAGACCGTCGACGAGACGCAGCTGTTCGAGCTGTCGTACGGCCTCAACGCGCTCGAGTTCTGGGCGAAGAACGCGCCGCGTTATCTCGCCGACGAGGAGATCGAGTCGGCGTCTCCGCTCGTGCGCGGGCGGCGCATGGTCGTCCGCTACGCGCCGGTTGGCGTCGTCGGCGTCATCGGCCCCTGGAACTACCCGCTGATCAACTCCTTCGGCGATTGCATCCCGGCCCTCGCGGCCGGCAACGCCGTCGTCCTCAAGCCCTCCGACGTCACCCCGCTCACGTCGCTGCTGATGGGCGAGATGCTCGCCGACTCCGGGCTTCCCGCCGGCGTCTTTTCGGTTGCCACCGGCCGCGGTGAGACCGGCTCGGCACTTGTCGACAACGTCGATTTCGTGATGTTCACCGGCTCGGTCGCGACCGGCAAGAAGGTGATGGGCCGCGCCGCCGAGACGCTCACGCCGGTCAGCCTCGAGCTCGGCGGCAAGGACCCGATGATCGTCCTCGCCGACGCCGACCTCGAGCGGGCGACCAACGCCGCCGTCACCTACGGCGCGAACAACGCCGGGCAGGTCTGCATCTCCGTCGAGCGCATCTACGTCGAGGAGCCGATCTACGACGAGTTCGTCGAAAAGCTGAGCGAGAAGGTCAGGGCCCTGCGCCAGGGCCCGCCCGGGCCGCCCGGATCGGTTGACGTCGGCGCGGTGATCTTCCCGCCGCAGGCTGACCTGATCGCCGCCCACGTCGCCGATGCGGTCGAAAAGGGCGCGACCGTCGTCACCGGCGGCAAGCTCGCCGAGGGTCCTGGCCGCTTCTACGAACCGACGCTGCTCACCGGCGTCGACCACTCGATGCGGGCGATGACGGAGGAGACCTTCGGTCCCACGCTCCCCGTGATGAAGGTCGCCGACGCTGACGAGGCGGTCGCCCTCGCGAACGAGGGGCCGTACGGGCTTCAGGCCTCCGTCTGGACGCGCGACGCCGTTCGCGGTGAGGAGCTGGCGCGCCGCGTCGAGGCCGGCTCGGTCTGCGTCAACGACGCCCAGATCAACTACGCGGCGCTCGAGCTGCCCATGGGCGGGTGGAAGGAGTCGGGCCTGGGCTCGCGCCACGGCGCGAACGGCATCCGCAAGTACACCCGCCAGCAGTCGATCCTGGTCACCCCCGGCTACGCACCTTCTCGCGACCCGCATCACTTCCCCTACAGCGCGGAGGCGAGCGCTGCGATGGGCGAGGCGTTCGCGCTCCTCGCCACGTCCGACCTCTTCTCCGACGCTCAGCGCGCGACGCTGACCGCGCTCTGCGACACGTTCATCCCGTCGCTCGATCCGCCCGAGGGCGAGACCGACGAATACGGCTTCTGGGCGCGTGCTGCGTCGCACGCCGCGGTCCCCGAGGGCGTGGAGATCGCACTGCTTCAGGCCGAGCTGCCCGACGAGCAGATCGAGGGCCTGCGCCAGCTGCTCGACGCCCTGGCCGAAAACGGCATGGCCGCGGCGACACCGCCGCCGGCGCGCGAGCAGATCGTGCTCGCCTTCAGCGAATCGGGGCCGGATGCGCTCGCCGGGATCACCACGCTGCGCAACATCGCCGCGACGCTCTTCTACGCGCTGCCCGATCTCGGCACCGGGCGCAACCCCAGCTGGGATGCGATCGGCTTCCCTGGCCCGATCTCGCCGCCGCCCGGACCGCCCCCGGCCGCTGGAGATGCACCGGCCCTAGGGACGCGGAGGAGGTCATCGAGGCCGACGTCTGCGTGGTCGGATCCGGGGCCGGGGGAGGGGTCGTTGCCGCCGAGCTTGCCGCGGCCGGCAAGTCGGTCTGCGTGCTGGAGATGGGCGGCTACCACGACGACCGCGACTTCGACCAGCTCGAGCTCTCCGCCTACCAGCGCCTCTACCTGAACGGCGGGCCGTTCCCGAGCGCCGAGGGCCAGGTGGGGATTGTCGCGGGCACCGGCGTTGGCGGCGGGACCGTCGTCAACTGGACCAACTGCCTGCGCACCCACGATTGGGTCCGCGCGGAGTGGGCGCGCGACCACGGCCTCGAGGGCCTCGACCAGCCGGACTTCGACGCGCATCTCGACGCGGTCTGGGAGCGGCTCGGCGTCAACGGCGACTGCTCCGATATGTCCGGACCGCACCTGCGGATGCAGGCGGCGTGCGAGCAGCTCGGCTACGACTTCCGCCCGATCACCCGCAACGCGGATCCGACGACCTACGAGCCGACCTCGGCGGCGTACATGGGCTTCGGCGACCAGTCGGGCTCAAAGCAATCGACCGCAAAGACGTATCTCGTCGACGCCCAGCGCGACGGCGCGACGATCATCAGCGACTGCCGCGTGGAGCGGATCCTCGTCGAGGACGGCCGTGCAGCGGGAGTCGAGGCGGTGTACGCCGATCCCGAGGCGGCGGTTGCCGGTAACGGCGGCGCGCCAACCCGTGTGATCGTCCGCGCGCCGGTGGTCGTCGTCGCCTGCGGTTCGATCGAGTCGCCCGCGCTGCTGCTGCGCTCAGGTCTTGGCGGGCCCGCGGCCGGCGATTACCTGCGCCTGCACCCGACGGCCGCCGTCACCGCTCTCTACGACGAGCCGCAGAACTGGATGTGGGGTCCGCCGCAGGCGGCGCTCTCGCACGAATTCGCCGACCTGGGGGATGGGCACGGATATTTGATCGAGTGCGCCCAGGCGACCACGGGCCTGTACGCCGGTGCCGTGCCGTGGCGCTCGGGCGCCGACCACAAGCGGATGGTCAGGGCGTGGAACCAGGCGTCACCCCTGATCAGCCTCCTGCGCGAGCGCGGCCACGGCCGGGTCGTCATCGACGACGACGGCAACGCCGTCCCGAATTACCCGGTTGTCAACGAGCTCGACATCCGCGACATTCGCGCCGGGGTCGAGACGCTGGTGCGCATGCACGAGGTCGCCGGCGCGACGGAGATCGTCGGTACCGCGCGCAGGGTCGACAACTGGAAGCGCGGCGACGATCTCGAGGCCTTCATCGGCGAGCTCAACGCGCAGGCGATCCAGCCCCGCGACTTCCTGCTGTTCTCGGCGCACCAGATGGGCACCTGCCGGATGGGGAGCGATCCCCAGACGTCGGTCGCGGGCCCGTACGGCGAGCTGCACGACGCCCCGGGCGTGTGGGTCGGCGACGCGAGCGCCTTCCCGACGGCCTCGGGCACGAACCCGATGATCACGATCATGGCCCTGGCGCGGCGCACCGCGCACGCGATCGCCGGTGCCTGACGGCCTCACCGTCGCCGTCACCGGGCCGACCGGCGACGTTGGCCGCGCGGCCGTGCGGGCGCTCGAGGCCCGGCCCGAAGTCGGGCGGATCATCGGCATGGCGCGCCGGCCCTTCGACCCCGCCGAGCACGGCTGGAAGCGAACCGAGTACCGGCAGGGCGACATCCTCGATCGCGATTCGGTGGCGGGCCTGGTGGTCGAGGCCGACGTGGTCGTCCACCTCGCGTTCATCATCTTCGGCAAGCACGACGAGGCGCACGACATCAACCTCACGGGGTCGCGCAACGTCTTCGTGGCCGCGCGGGAGGCCGGTGCGAAGCGACTCGTCTACACCTCGTCGGTCGCCGCCTACGGTTTCCACGACGACAACCCGGAGCTGCTCTCGGAGGACGTCCCGCCGCGCGGCACCGACGGCTTTTATTACTCGGCCCACAAGGCGGAGCTCGAGGCGCTGCTGACCGAGACGTTGGCGAACTCGTCGACCGACGCCTACGTGCTCCGCCCGTCCATCGTCGCCGGAGAAGACGCGCTAACGCTGGTGACCCAGATGACATCGCCACCAGGAGTAGGGGCGGTGATCGACCCGCTGCGAAAGGCCCTGGAGAAGTTGCCGCTCGTGCGACCCGTGCTTCCCGACCCGGGCGTCCCGCTGCAGCTCGTCCACACCAACGACGTGGCCCGGGCGATCGCCGCGGCGGCGCTCGGCGAGGGCCCACCGGGCATCTACAACCTCGCCGCACCCGACGAGCTGACCGTCTCCGACATCGCCCGCGAGCTCGGCTGGATGGCGGTGCCGATCCCGCGAGCGGCGGTCACCGCAGCCGCGGCGACGATCGAACGCGCGCCGCTGATGCCGGCGATCGCGGAGTGGATCAACGCGCTGAGCGTGCCCGTGCTGATGGACTCGACCAAGGCCGAGCGCGAGCTGGGCATCCAGTGGCGCTCGGGCCACGACACGCTGGTCGAGACCATCGCGTCGGCGCGGGCTCGCGGCGTGATCTAAGGCCGGAACTCCGCGGCCGCGCGGCAGGGCGTTGGCAGCGAGAGGGCGGCCCCGGAAAATCCGGCGATCGTCGGATTCTCTGCGCTTGGGGCATCAAGATCCGGCGATTGCCGGATTTTCGCCGGGCGGTATGGGCTGTGCCCTCCCCTCATTGCTCGTTCGAATTGCCGGGCGCCGGGCCTCAGACCACGGCGACCCGGGCGATGGTCGTCAGCGACTGGTAGTAGACGTCGCGGCCGAAGCCGGGGGCGCTGAAGAGGAAGCCCTGGGAGGGGGAGGGGACGTCGACGCGGGCCTTGTCGGCGCCCGTGTCGAGGTCGAGCACGACGAGCTGGTCGGTGCCGGTGCGAAGCGAGGCGCGGCGGGCGGCCTTTGACCGGACGAGCAGTTGGCCGGTGACGCGCATGAAGGGACGCACGACCGGGCTGCGCATCCAGGCGAGGTCGCGCCAGTCGCCGACGACGAGCTCGCGGGTGTCGGGATAGACGAGCAGGTGGGCAGCGTGGGCGAGGCCGTCGCGGCGCCAGAGGTCCGTGAGCTCGTCGCCCTCGAGGCGCCATCCGCGCACGACGGCGTTGCCGGCGTCGTAGGCGACGACGACGCCGCGCTCGGGATCCCAGGCGGGCGGGTTCGACTCGGTTCCGTGTGGGAGCCCGCTGATCTCCACCGAGCGGACGCTCGCATCGTCGTCGCGCCGCGCCCACCACAGGTGCACGGGACCCGCGTCGACGCCCGTGCCCAGCATCGTGCGGTCGGTGTGGTTGCGGCCGTTGTCCATCCAGAGGACGTGCTCGTCGGCGATCACCGGATCCCATCCGTAGCCGCGGTCCGGCGCCGGGCCAAAGCGCGGCTGCCAGCTCTCATCGATCACAAGACGCCCGGCGTCGCGGTCGAGGCGCAGCAGGTAGACGACGGTCGCGCCGACCGCGACCACGGACTCGCCGTCGCTCGCAAGGCGCGCGACGCATGGCTCGTCGACGCGCAGCGGTGGCGCCACGGGCGCGAGCGTCTCGGGGTCGAGGACCGAGAAGGTCGACGGCTCGCGCCCGGCGGGCGCGTCGCAGTCCTTCATCACCAGCTCGCCGGAATTGAGGATCACGCACGAGTTGTGTGGCCGCTCGACCGGCAGCTGCTGGGACGCGACGACGTCGAGATCGGGCGTCAGCCGGTGCGCCCAGCGCCCGAAGATCATGTACAGGTCGCCGTTGGCGTGAGCGGCGATTCCCCCAGGCCACCAGCGACCGCCGGGCAGGCGCGGGCTCGACGCGGTGACGGTGAGCGTGTCGGGATCGAGGCGCTCGACCCACCCCTCGACCGGCGTCTCCAGCTGGCGGCGGATCGCCACGCCGTGGCGCAGCGCGTAGAGCTCGCCAGGGTCGCGGCGGACAAGCAGGTCGGTGGCGAACGCGTCGTGCACTGCGACGACCTCGAGCCGTTCGCCCGGCCTGATCCCGAGCCCCTTCAGGCCGGGCGCCGAGCACAGGCGCCGGGGGCCGCCATCCTCGCCGCTCCAGGGCTGCGGCCAGTAGGCGCCCGTCATGAAGGAATCCGGCGCCTCAACAGCGGCGCGGCTCGGCTACGCCTCACTGGGCAGCTACGGGTGCGGGTGCGTGGGGGCAGCGCACGAGGGTCGCGCGCTCGAGCCCGGCCGTGCGGTCGTCGCGCACCTCGAGGATGCGGGCGTCGCTGGCGAGCTTCAGGAACGCCGAGACGCTCGGGTAGCGAACCGCGATCACCTCGTCCCAGCGCTCGCCGGGCTCGCCGACGACCGTGCGATCGCCCGGCGTATACCAGGCGATCGAGCCGCCGACCTCGGCGAGGACCTGCGCGGCCACCGCCGCGTAGCGCTGGTAGCGGTCGCGGTCGCGGTATTGGTTGAGGTTGAGCATCACGAACTCACCGTCGTCCGGTCCGTCGGCGATCGCCGCGAGCTCCGCGAACATCGCCTCATCGGGTTCGATCGCCATCGCCTACCTCTCGATCACCGCGAGCCAGATCTCGGACAGGGTCTGAACGGCGACCTCCTCGGAAACGCGCGGCTCGCCACCGAACGCGTCCCGTAGGTAGTTCTCGTTGAGCAGGTTCAGGGCGCGGGCCGTCTCGTCCACGTCGGCGATGGCCGCGCCGTTCTCGGTGATCGCGTCACGCAGGGCGGCGGCGAGTAGATCGTCGAAGCGGCGGCGCTGTGCGTCCTGTCCGGCGGCGACGCGCTCGTCAACGGTCGCCGCCTCAGCGACCGCGCGAAGGATCGGTCCGTGACGGCGGTAAACACCCACCGCAGCGGTGATCGCTTGGCGGATCGTCTCCGCGCCGAACCCGTCGCGGCCCTGGGCAAGGACCTCCTCGGCGGCAAATAGCTCTTCGATCGCCTCCCTGCCTGCGCGCAGCAGTAGCTCGCCGAGGTCGTCGAAGTGACGGTAGAAGAGAGTCCGGCCGATGCCGGCGCGACTCATGACCTCGTCGACGGTTAGCGCTGTATAGGAGCGCTCGCGGACGAGCTCGGCGACCGCATCCACGATCCGCTGCCGGCTTTCCTCACGGTTCTGCCTGGCTCGGGTCTGAGTCGCCATAGTTGACACAGTGTGACACAAGGTGTTACGTTCTGCGCCCATGAGGCCCAAACTTCTAATTTCCGCCGTTGCAATCACCACCCTGGCTCTCGCGGGCCTCGCCCAGGCGCGGCCCGAGTCGGCGGATCGCGATGGGCGGCCGAACATCCTCGTGGTCATGACCGACGACATGTCGAAGGACGACCTGAAGCTGATGCCCAACGTGCAGAAGCTGCTGGTCAACAAGGGGACGACCTTCGCCGATGCGGTCGACTCGTTCCCGCTCTGCTGCCCGGCGCGCGCGACCTTCATCACCGGCCAGTACGCGCACAACCACGGCGTCGACGGGAACTTCGCCCCGTACGGGTGGTACGGGATGAAGCACCGCAAGAACATCCTTCCGGCCTGGCTCGACAAGGCCGGCTACGAGACGGCGCTGATCGGCAAATGGCTCAACGGCTACGGCGCGATGGACGCGCACGGCGAGATCCCGAACGGCTTCGATATCTGGCGCGGCCTGCTCGACGCCTCGGCCTACGACTACTTCAATTTCGTCATGAACGCCGACGGCAAGCTCCGCACGTGGGGCGACGCGGCGTTCGCGATGGGGCTCGTCAAGTTCGCAAAGATCGAGGTCACCGCCGGCAAGTACACCATCGACGACATCTTCGCCAAGCTGGAGGAGGAGTTCGGCCCGCGCCCGTACACCTACTGGGGCACCCAGGTCACGAAGAACTACTCGCCCGACGTGACGGGCAAGATCACCGAGCGCATCGTCAAGGACCAGGCGAAGTCGAAGAAGCCCTTCTTCGTCTGGTGGGCGCCGGCCGCCCCGCACCGCGAGGACGTCGCAACCACCCTGATGGGTCGCCCCGGCGACGACCCGCGCCCCGCCCCTCGCTATGAGAAGAAGAGCAAGCAGTACGCGCTGCCGCGGCCGCCGGACTTCAACGAGGCGGACACGACCGATAAGTCAGCCAACTTTCAGGAGAAGGCGCCGCTGCTCACCGACGATCAGATCGCTCAGCTGCAGCTCGACTACGAGGGTCGAGCGGGCTCGCTCCTTGCGGTCGACGACCACGTCAAGACCCTGGTGAAGACGCTCAAGCAGACCGGCCAGTACGACAACACGATCATCGTCTTTGTCTCCGACAACGGCTGGCTAGAGGGCGAGCACCGGATCCCCGGCGACAAGTTCCTCCCCTACGAGGAGTCGCTGCGAGTGCCGCTCGTGATCAGCGGTCCGGGGGTACCGAAGGGCCAGGTCATCCACGGCCAGGTGGGCAACATCGACTTCGCGCCCACGCTGGTCGACCTCGCCGACGCGACCGCGAAGCGCACCATGGACGGCGTCTCCCTGATGCCCACGATCCGCGACCCGAAGAAGATCCCGAACCGGGCGATCGAGATCGAGGCACTCGCGCCGCTGTTCGCGAACGACCTCCCGGTCAACGGCTGGGACCGTCCGTACACGGGCGTGCGCACCAATCGCTACACGTACATCGTCTGGACGGAGACCGGTGAGAAGGAGCTCTACGACCGCCAGGTCGATCCGTACGAGCTCACCAACGTTGCCGGCGATCCGGCCTACGCCGACATCGAGGCACACCTGGCGGCGAAGCTCACGAAGCTCGCCGACTGCAAGGGGACCGGATGCAACATCAAGCCCTGAGGCTCGCGCTCGCCGGACTGGCCGCCACCGTGCTGGCGGGCGGAGCCCTGTCGTCGGCGAGCGCCAAGCCCGTCGCCGGGAACGACCTGCACAACGCGCGCTACTGCGAGATCCTCGAGCTCCGCGGTTCGCCGCCTGACGCGCAGGTGACGGTCTGGAACACGATTGGCTTCAACGACTGTCCGCAGGACAAGTGGGACGCGATCGACGCGACCGCGCTCGCTTCCGAACGCGGCGACACGCTCGTCGTCAAGAACGGCCCGCGCTACTTCCTCATGGACGCCGCCACGGCCGAGACCGGGCAGACCCACAGGTTCGGCGGCCTGAAGATGCGCCAGGTCGCGACGATTCCGATTCGCTCGAACGCGGACCTCGCTCAGACGCCATACACGGACCGCACGATCAAGCGCCACAACACGTGGACCTGGAACGCGGGCCGGCGCGTGTACGAGCTGCTCGCCCCGAACGGCTCGACGTACGTGATGCAGAGCTATTCGCAGATCCGCGACCCGGAGCTCACGATGGGTCAGCTGCGCGGCCTCGGCTCGCGCCTGCAGCTACCGCAGGGATGGGAGTACCGGTCGCTGAAGCTCAAGCGGAATCTGACGCTGGTCGCAAAGCACTCGGCGACGATCATCCAGGACGACCTCACCAACACCTACCAACTGCTTCCAGACAAGCGGCAGACGTCCGAGCACGCGATCAACGTCACCGGGATGACGCGCACGACCAGCACGCCGGCGCCGGGCACGCTTCACGACGAGGGGACGATCTCGGGGCCGCCGTTCGGCTCGGGGACGATCGCGCTCGACGCGACCCTCGACAACGGCACGGCGACGGGGCCGTTCACGATCACGTCGCCTGGCGGCCAGGCGTACGGGACGTTCTCGATGGCATACGTGACCACCGGCAACGAGATCGATTTCAACGGCGAGGCGAGCTTCACCGGCGGCACCGGCAAGTACCGGGGGATCACCGGCGAGCACCTGAAGGCGCACGACCACAACACGCTCGACGGCCAGAACGGGACAATCACACTTCAGGGCAACGCCGAGTACTAAGGGAGGCAGCACGACATGGACGTCTTTCGAACACCGGACGAGCGCTTCGACGGCCTTCCCGGCTTTGACTTCGAGCCGAACTACCGAGACGTCGATGGGCTGCGGCTCGCACACCTCGACGTCGGCGAGGGCGACCCGGTGGTCTTCTTTCACGGCGAGCCGACCTGGTCGTATCTGTGGCGCAAGGTGATCCCGCCGGTGCGCGACGCGGGCTTTCGGTGCATCGCGCCCGACCACGCCGGCTTCGGGCGCTCGGATAAGCCGACGGACATCGACTGGTACACCTACGAGCGCCACTGCGAGCTGGCGAGCTCGCTGCTGACCGACCTGGACCTCCGCGGCGCCACCGTCGTGGTCCACGACTGGGGCGGACCGATCGGCCTGCGGATGGCCGTCGATCACGCGGACCGGATCGACCGGATGGTGATCATGGACACTGGCCTGTTCACCGGGGAGCAGAAGATGAGCGATGCCTGGAAGGCGTTTCGCGACTTCGTCGAGCGCACCGAGGATCTGCCCATCTCCTTTCTCGTCAAGGGCGCGTGCGCCCGCGGGATGGACGACGACGTCGCCGCGGCTTATGACGCGCCGTACCCCGAGGCGAAGGCGAAGGCCGGAGCGCGGGCGTTCCCGCTGATGCTGCCGACGAACCCCGACATGCCCGGGGCGGCGGCGGGCAAGCGGGTCCTCGAGGCGCTGCGCTCGGACGAACGGCCAAAGCTTCACCTGTGGGCTGACTCGGATCCAATCATCCCGTTCAAGGTCGGCGAGCGGTTCGCCGATGCCATCAACGCGATGCCGCCAGAGAAGATCGAGAACGCCTCGCACTTCCTGCAGGAGGATGCGGGCGAGGAGATCGGCAGGCGCATAGCGGAGTGGCTGCGAGCGTAAGAAGGGCGGGGCAGTGAGCGCGGTCCTTTACCGACTGGGCCACGCCTGCGTTCGCCATCACCGGATCGTCCTGACGACCTGGCTCGTGCTTGTCGTCGGGCTTACCGCTGCCGTGCACATCGCCGGCAAGCAGACCTCCGACAACCTGACGCTGCCCGGCACCGGCTCGACCAAGGCGACGAACGTGCTCGCCGACAAGCTGCCCAAACAGCAGTACGGCACCGTCCCGATCGTGTTCGTCGCCCCCAGCGGCAAGCTGGACGAAGGCGCGAACAAGGCCGCCGTCGACAAGGCCGTCAAGGACCTGGCCGCGGCGCCAGGGGTCGAGAAGGCCGTCAACCCCCTGTCGTCGCAGGGCAAGGCGGCGCTCTCCAAGGACAAGACGATCGGCTACGCGTCGCTGACGCTCTCGATCGGCCCGGGAGACCTCGACGAGGACGAGGCGAACACGATCATCGATGCCGCTCAGCCCGCGGTCGACGCCGGCCTGCACGTCTCGGCGGGCGGCTACCTCGGCCAGCAGGTGTCGAAGCCGGCGACCGAGTCCAGCGAGGCGATCGGCCTCACCATGGCCGTGATCATTCTCCTGTTCACGTTCGGCTCGATCGTCGCGATGGCGCTGCCGATCGCGACAGCGCTGGTCATCGTGACCACCGGCCTCGCTCTGATCGGTCTCCTCGGCCACCTCACCGAGATCTCGTCGATCGCGCCGACGCTCGGGACGATGATCGGGCTCGGCGTTGGGATCGACTACTCGCTGTTCATCGTCAAGCGCTACATCGAGCGCCTCGATGAGGGCGTCGAGCCGGGTGAGGCGATCGCGCGTTCGGTCGCCACCTCGGGCAGCGCCGTCGTCTTCGCCGGCGGGACGGTCGTGATCGCGCTCTGTTCGCTGCTCTTCGCCGGCATCCCGCTCGTCACGGCGCTCGGACTCTCCGCGGCCCTCGTCGTGTGCGTGGCCGTGCTCGCGGCGATCACGCTGCTCCCGGCGCTGCTCGCCCTCGTCGGTGAGCGCATCCACTCGCTTCGCGTGCCGTTCGGCGGCGCGAAGGACGACGATGGACGGCCGCACGGCTGGGCGCGCTGGGCCCGCGGGGTGGCCGCCCATCCATGGGTTGCGGGGCTCTCCGCGGTGGCGATCCTCGTCGTCCTCTCGCTCCCCCTGCTCGACCTGCGGCTGGGCCAGGAGGATGTCGGCCAGCTGCCGACCTCGACCACGGCGCGCCAGGCCTACGACGCCCTGCGCCAGGGCTTCGGCGACGGCGCGAACGGGCCGTTCCTCGTCGCGGCGAAGCTCGACCCGCCCGCGCACAACGACCAGAAGAAGCTCAAGAAGCTCAACGACCAGCTGGCCCAGCAACAGCAGCAGGCCGAACAGCAGGTGTCAGCGCAGGCCACCCAGATCGCGCAGCAGCTGATCGCCCAGGGCGTGCCGCCCGACCAGGCGCAGGCGCAGGCTCAGCAGCAGGCGGAGGCGGCCGCACCGCAGCCGAGCGCGCATGAACAACACCAGACCGAACAGCAGAAGAAGTTCCTCAAGTCGACCGCCTCCGACCCGCGCCTGACGGGCCTCGAGAAGGACATCTCGAAGGCGCACGGGATCGACACCGTCTCGCAGGCGAAGGTCAGCAGCGACGGCAAGGCCGCCGTCTTCAGCGTCACGCCGGTCTCCGCCCCCTCGGCGTACTCGACGCAGGACGACGTCCGCGATCTTCGCGACACGGTGATCCCGGCGGCGACGAAGGGCGAGGGGCTGACCGCCTACGTCGGCGGCACCACCGCGGGCTACATCGACCTCGCCGACCGGATCTCCGACAAGCTCGTCTCGGTGATCGCGATCGTGGTCGGCCTGAGCTTCATCCTGCTGATGCTCGCATTCCGGTCGCTGCTCGTCCCGCTGACCGCCGGCCTGATGAACCTCCTGTCCGTATGCGCGGCCTACGGCGTCCTGACCGCCGTGTTCGAGAAGGGGTGGGGCGTCGAGTTGATCGGGCTGGACCACCCGGTCCCGGTCGCGAGCTTCGTCCCCCTATTGATGTTCGCGATCCTGTTCGGGCTCTCGATGGACTATCAGGTGTTCCTGCTCAGCCGTGTCCACGAGCACTTCGTCGAATCGCGCGACAACCGCGAGGCCGTCGTCGACGGCCTGGCCTCGAGCGCCCGCGTCATCACCTCAGCCGCGCTGATCATGGTCAGCGTGTTCGCGAGCTTCATCCTCAACGGCGACCCGACCGTCAAGCAGTTCGGGATCGGCCTGGCCGTCGCGATCGCCGTCGATGCGACGATCGTGCGCTGCCTGCTCGTCCCGGCGACGATGATCATCATCGGCGAGAGCAACTGGTACTTCCCGGCCTGGCTCGAGAAGATCCTGCCCCACGTCGGCCTCGAGTCCGAGGACGCGCTGCCCGACCTCCCCGCTCCCGCGCCGACCCGCGAGGAGCTGGCCCGCTCGCGGGCGGGGTAGGGCAGTCGGCTCCGAAGCCAGCGGCGTCCTCTTTGCTGGGTGGGGAAGGGGTGAGGTGTGACGTAGGCCGCGCTCCGCGATGGTTTCGCGCGGAATTCGGCGGGTCGCGAGGCCGCCTCCAAACCGAAAGGCGTTTGAGTACCGACCCCCGAGACTCAGACGCCTTTCGTCAGATTGGGCGGCTACAGAAGGCACACAAAACGTTACGGATCACACCCGCCCAGCCCTAACCAGCAAGACGCGGCTGGGCATGCCACCTACCTCACGTCTTCAGCTTCAGCTTTACGCGTCTTGACTGCGCATTCGCGTCGCCTCCGGTGGGCGTGAAGGTCACCTGAACCGAGACCTTCGCCTTGCCCTTGGCCTTCAACCTGTCGCGCAAGGCGCCCTTGGTCTTGATCTTCAGCAGCACCTCCGACGCGCCGGTTGCGGTCTTGCTCGCGCTCTTGACGTTCTTTGCCGCGAGGACGATCACGCCTGCACCGGGGACGTCGACCGGCAGCTTCGCCGTGCCCTTCTTGACGTTGCGCTTGGCCTTGCCGATCGTGAACTGATTCGAGGGCTTGGAGGCCGGGTTCGTCGGAGTGTCTGTCGGCGGAGACGAGGCCGGATCATTGATCGTGAAGGTCCGCGATGCCGGGGTCGGGTCAACGTTGCCGGCCGCATCGGTCGCCCGCACGGAGAAGCTGTGCGCGCCGGCGCTCAGCGTGACCGTGGTCTGCGGGCTGGCGCAGGCCGCGAAGGCGTCCCCATCGACGCTGCACTGGAAGCTAGATGGCGGGTCGTCGGAGCTGAAGCCGAAGCTCGGGGTGTGGGAAAGGATCGTCGAAGCCTCGGCCGGCCCGGAGTCGATCGTCGTGTCCGGAGCGATCGTGTCGACCGCCTTCCACAGCTCGACCCCGTTCACTCCGTCGTCGGCGCCGAACAGAACCGCGGGGCCAAGTACGGCGAACTGGGGCGGCGGCGAGGTGTCCAGGCCGCCGGCGGCCGGATTGATGTCCTGGACGAGCGCGGTGCCGCCGGCCGTACCGTCCGTGCGCCAGAGCTCAGAGTTCAGGGGCGATAGGCCGGTCGCGGACGCCTCGAAGACGACGTAGTCGCCGACCTCCGTCGGCCGACCCGGGTAGCTATCGCCAGCCCCGAGGTTGATGTCTTTCACCATGACCGTGCCGCCAGGAGTGCCATCGCTGCGCCAAAGCTCGACTCCGTGATCGTCGTCTCTGCCCTGGAACAACAGCACGCCGTTTAGGTTGATCAGCTCGATCGGAAACGGCCCCCCGCCGGGGTTGATGTCCTTGACCATCGTCGCGGTCGAACCGTCGGTCTTCCACAGTTCGGGACCATGCGTCCCGTCGTCGGCGCGAAAGAACAGAGTGTCGCCGACCGTTGTGAGGCCCGTTGGACTGCTGTCGCCCCCGGGATAGATGTCCTCAACCTGAGAGGCGGTCGTCCCGTCGCTCTTCCACAGCTCGACGCCGTGAGTGCCGTCGTCGGCGGCAAAGAACGCCGTGTTGCCGACCGCCGTGATCCCGTGCGGCGCGGTGTCGTCGCTGCCGCTGACCATGATTGGCGCCCCGCCGTCGCTCGTGTAGAGCGCCGTACCGCTCGTATTTGTAGCGGCGAAGAACAGCTTCCCACCGACATTGCTGAGGCTGTCTGGATTGCTGCCGCCGGGGGGGTTGATCGCGCCCACCGGCTGCGTGCCGGGCTCCGTCCCGTCCGTCTTCCACAGCTGCCGGCCGTCGACGCCGTCGTTGGCGCTGAAAAAGAGGGTGTTGCCGATCGGGGTAAGCAAGACCGGGGATCCTGGAAGGTTGGAGATGTTCCGGATGTCCTTGACCATCGTGGTGCCCGCTTCGGTCCCGTCGCTGCGCCAAAGCTCGGCCCCGTGCGTCCCATCGTCGGCACTGAAGTAGAGGACGCCGCCCATCGCGGCCAGACCCGCGGGATTGCTGCTCGCCGCGACGCTCGGGTTGGTGTTGATGTCCTTGACCATCGCGGCGCCCGTCCCGTCGCTCTTCCATAGCTCCGTCCCGTGCATGCCGTCATCGGCCGTGAAAAAGACCGTGTTGCCGATCGTCGTCAGCTGACCGGGCGAGCTGCTGCTCGTGTCGTCCCCGGACCGGATGTTCGCCACCAGCGAGGCAGCGTCCGGAGGTCCGGCTCCGGCGGGCGTTGCGAGCGCGAGGATCCCGACCGTGACCGTCGCGACAAAACCGAGGGCCCGTATCCGACGCATCGGCCGACCTCCATGTCGCCTACAGCCGCCATCCTACGTCACGTCGGTCCGGCCAGCAAGCCACCGCCAGTCCTAGAGCTTCACCACGATCGCGTTGGTGATCATCTCGGCGAGCGAGCCGGTTGGCACGCCGCCGATCGTGCCGCCGCCGGAGACGACGCGCAGGCGCCCGGCGTCGCTCACCAGCTGCATGTCGAAGTCGATCGGGACGACGAAGTCGGTGTCGATCCCGAGCAGGTCCATCGCGATCGAGGTGATGCCCCCGGCGGCCGGCATGTCGATGCCGTTGACGCCGTAGTCGATGAGGTCGCTGGCGGACGTGTCGCCCTGGGCCGTGAGCTCATAGGGGCCGGAGCCGTCGCGGTGAAGCGCGAAGTTGTCGAGCTCGATCGGCCCGGCCTTCGAGTTGTCCATCGTGATGTCCACGGTCCGGAAGCCGTCGAGCTGCTCGAGTACCTGCTCGTTCGGGTCGAGGTCGAGGTCGATGTCGCTCGCGTGGACCTCGAAGCGCTCACCGTCGCCGAACAGCAGGCGGAATGCGGGGACGCTGCCGAGCGTGACGTCGGCCGTGCCGCCGTGCTCGGTGAGGCGCTTCTCGATCGCGCGCTCGCCGAACGTCGGCACAAGGATCTGCGACGCCACGAGCGCGAACACGATCGTCCCCGCGACGACGATCCCCCAGCGCGAGCGAGTCATTCACAAAGGATGGCAGGCGCGTAGTCTGCGCCGGGTGAGCACGCAGGGAAGCGGCGAGCGGGTGGCGGAACTGGGTGACGTTGACCTCGCCTACGAGACCTTCGGCGACGGGTCCGACCCGGCGATGCTGCTGATCATGGGCCTGGGGGCCCAGATGATCTTCTGGCCGACGGAGCTCTGCGAGATGCTCGCGGCGCGCGGCTTCTTCGTGATCCGGTTTGACAACCGCGATTCAGGGCGCTCCACGGTGCTCACGGTGAAGCCGCCGACGATTCCGCAGCTCGCCAGCGGCCAGGCACAGCCGCCGTACCGGCTCGAGGACATGGCCGGGGATGCGGCGCGGCTGCTCGACCACCTCGGGATCGAGCGCGCCCACATCGTCGGCGCGTCGCTCGGGGGCATGATCGCCCAGGTCTTCGCACTCGAACACCCCGAGCGCACGATCTCGCTCGCCTCGATCATGTCGACGACCGGTGACCGCTCCGTGGGCCGCCCGACCGCGGCGGCGATGGCCGTGTTGATGACCCCACCGCCCAGCGACCGCGAGGGGTACGTCGAGGCAACGATCAGAGGGCGGGGCGTGATCGGGACGCAGCCGCCGGACCAGGAGCGCGCGCGTGACCTCGCCGAGCGGTCCTTCGACCGTGGCTATCACCCCGAGGGGACCGCGCGCCAGTTCGCGGCAATCGCGGTCGCCGGCGATCGGACTCCCAGGCTGGCGGCCATCGACGTCCCGACGGTCGTGATCCACGGCGCAGAGGATCCGCTGATCACCCGCTCCGGGGGCGAGGCGACCGCCGCGGCGATCCCGGGCGCGGAGCTCGTCGTGATCGACGGCATGGGGCACGACCTGCCACCGCGATATCTGGACCGGATCGCAGACGCGCTCGTCGCCAACGCCGAGCGCGCGACGAGTTAGCGACCCATCGCCACCTCAGTGGTGATGATGGTGATGGTGGTGGTGCTTCTTTTTCTTCTTCTTCACCTTCCACGTCTGTGACGCAGCCGGCCCAGCCTTGCCGCTGGCGCCGGTCGCGGTCACGCTGAAGGTGTGCTTGCCCTTCTGCAGGTGCTTGTACTTGGTCGGTGAGGTGCACGGCGCGAACGGATTCTTGTCGAGCTTGCAGGCGAACGTTGCGCCCGCTTGATCGGCCGTGAACTCAAACTTCGCCTTCTTCTTTTTCGACTTCTTGTCCGGGCCCTTGGTGATCTTCGCGATCGCATCGGCACCTGGCGGTGAGGCGCCGACCGGCGGGGACGCAACGACCGGCGCCGGCGTCGTAAACGATTGATCGCCGCCGCGCGCGACGATGATGCCGTCTCGCAGCGCGAGGGCACGGTAGTGATACGTGGTGCTCGCTGAGAGCCCTGTCAGGCCGTCGCTCACAGCTGTCGGATCGGCGCCGTCGCCGCCGGTTGCGATCGGCGTCCGGCTCCCGTACGAGTCGCTCGGCCCGAACTCGAAGCGGAAGTTCGTCGCGGTCGAGTTCGGGTCCAGGTCGGCGTTCAAGGTCGCCGAGGTCTCGGTGAGGGCTGTCGCGGCGCCCGTGCCGATCGATGGCAACGAGGTGACATCACACTGCGGCCCGGGACTCAGGCCCCAAGCGTCGAGCGTGCCGACGTCGATGCCGGCGTTGTCGCTGACGTTGAGGGTCCAGGCACCCGCGGTCGACTGACCGTCGAAGGCGCTCAGCGGCGACTCGGGCCGGAACGAGCCCGTGAAGGGCGCGACTCCGGTCGAAATCGCCGCGCTGGCCTCATCGTCGAAGATCAGGTTCGAGATGTCATTGGCGCTGCCGCCACGGCGGTTGAACAGCGTCACCGTCGTCGCCCCGTGGCTGAGCTTGATGATCAGATCGCCATCGAATGTATGGGTGATGTGGCCGATCCTGACGTCGAGATCGGTGACCGTTGTCGTCGTCGGGAAGGTGAACGTGGAGTCGACTCCGGCGGGGACGTTGTCAGGGATCGCCTTGGGCACGTCCACGCTGTTGGTGAATGCGGCCCCGCCGATCGGGACCGAGGTGGGCTTGAACGTAATTGCGCCGCTGCTCGCGTTGCCGGCAAAGGACAGGTCCAGCGTGCTCCCGCAACTCGCGGACTCGGGAATCGTGACGGCAAACGGCTGCGACGGATCCTGGTTGGTGACCGCCGTGCCGAAGTCCGGCCAGTTGGCGTTGGGCTCGCCGATCAAGGCGCCCGCGGTCGAGCTCGCCATAGTTCCGGCCACACCGGTCGACGCCGTCGCCAATGCATTGCGCAGCGTCGGCGCCACGAACACGGTCTCGCCTGGCTCGGGTACGCCGTCACCATCCGCCAGCGTGCCGCCTGGATCTGTGACCGCGGTGGTGAGGTGAAGGAGGGGCGCTGGCACCGTGAAGTCGTCGACCCCCGCGTAGACGCCGGACCCCTGGTCGACCGCCAGGTAGCCCATGCCGCGATTCGCGAAGACCTGCCAGATCGTGCTCAGGGAGATTCCCTGGCTCTGCGCGCTCTGCAGGATCGCGTCGCGCTCCTGCAGGAAGCTCGGCTGAAGCGGCGAGAGGCGCAGGCCGCCGGTGACCACGGCCTCAGCGTCGTGGCTGCCCAGCGCCGTGCGCAGGTCCCAGAGGGTCTGCGACCACAGCTCGCCGTTGTCGTGGACACCGTTGGCGCTGCCGATGTGCCCGAGGTCGCCATAGGTGTAGCCGCCGGAGCCCGCGGTTGTGCCCGCATAGGCGGGGCACACGGTCGCCGAGGCGCCGACGGCGCAGTCGATCGCCTGGTGGCGGATGCGCGAGATGCCGCCGAAGATGCCCGGGACCCCGGTCGCGTACTCACCGAGCCAGACGTCGCCGGATCCGGCGGGATCTGGCTGCAGGCCTTGGGAGACGAGGAAGTCCATGGCGTACCAGTCCGACCAGCCCTCGCCCATCGCCCCCGACTGAGCCGCGCCCAGGCCGCCGCCGTTGCCGACGAGGCGATTGGTGAGCCCATGCGTGTATTCGTGATAGACGACGTCGGCGTCGTCGCTACCGTTGACGTCGTACTGGGGACCGATCGGCGTCGGACCGCTGCCGCTCCAGAAATACATCTGCATGCGGCCGGCACCGCCGTCAGGCGGCGTTGAGAAGTTGGCGTTGTTCGTGCCGGACGAGTCGTTTGCCTCCGCGAGGACCGCGTCACCGCCCACTCCGAGGCCGGAGGAGTTGACCTGCTCGAAGTTGCGCGAGGCCTCGTCGAAGCCGATCGGCGGCGCGAGCAGGTGGTCGTGGTAGGTGTTGACGAGGTAGAAGAGGTCGGTCGTGGCGTCGTCCTCGTTCGTCAGCTTGGTGGGCGCGCTCGTGCTGTTCCAAGTGCACCCGAACGACGGGCATTCGGCCTGGTTGAAGAACGTGGTGGCAAAGAGCCAGTCGGTGCCTCCGTTCTTCGGGACGCCCTCGCCGGCGTCGTAGCCGTTCACTCCGCCGACGTCCGCATAGGCGTGAGCGTTGTTGCCCACGAGCGTGTCGGTGACGTCGAGGGTCGAGCGGTCGATCCACGTCGGGTCGGCGCCCAGGTTGACCGTTGACGGGGTCCCGGTGCTCTGCGGGAAGAAGGGCCACACGGTCGCGTCGTTGGCGGCGAAGTCCGTCCGCAGGCTGCGAGCGAGGACGCGGCCGGAACTGGCATCGATGACGACGTCGTAGAGGATTCCGTCGTCGTCGTAGGCGTACACCTGCCAGGCGAGGCGGTCGCTGTTGGGCCCGGCGAAGATCGTCAGGCTCGCCTGCTCATTCTGTCCGGCGAAGGTGGTCGCGCGGTGGGGATCGTCGCTGCGGTCCTTGACGTCGGGAAGCTGCGCGTCGCCGCCGATGTCATCGCGCGCGACGGCGAGCGCGTCGCGAGCGCCGATCGCGGGCGTGGCGCCTGCGATCGAGACGTCGCCGGCCGGCGATCCGCTGACGTTGATCAGGCGCCCCTTGGCGTCGACGTTGGTCCGCACGAAGGTGTCGTAGGACGCGATCCCGTGACTCATCTGCGAGAAGGTCAGATGGGTGACGCCGTCGGCCGAGGTGTACGAGTCGCTCAGCTCGAGCTGGCTGAGGTCGGAGCTGTCGAGCCCGAACGCCGCTCGATGGTCGGCGACATACGCGCGCGAGACCTGCTCGGGGGAGGCCTGCGACGCACCGGTGAGATATCCGTCGGTGCTCCCGAGGAAGGCGATCCCGCCGCCGGCGGTGTCGGCGAAGCCCTGGTCGCCCAGGCTGGCATCAAGCGAGGCGATCGCGCGCTGTTCGCTTGCGGTCGGCTTTTCGTCGGCGCGAACGTCGAGATTGGGCAGCACCGCGTTCCCCGGATCGACCAGCGCGCTGGCGCCCGCGGGCCAGCCCGCGCTCAGCACTACGAGCGCTCCTGCCGTGATTCCGACCCGCCAAGACACCATTTCGCCTCCATTCGACTCGCGCGCGAGATGCGCGCGCGACGGCCTCCGTTGCCGTTCTAGCCAACCTATCCGGGCTCGCGCCGAAGTCAATACCCGGCGGCGTTTGGTCACCCATTTGCGAGTGCATCTACCCTGTTGTGATGGAACCCGCCGGACTGCGCACGCAGGGCCTCTGCTGCCGACCGAGGAGCGCGTCGCCGACGCCAATGGCCTCGAGATCGCCTACGACGAGATCGGCGACCACGGACGCCGAGCCGCTGATCCTGATCATGGGCCTCGCCACCAGATGATCCACTGGGACCTGGGTTCTGCGCGTGCTCGCCGACCGCGGCTATCGGGTGGTCCGCTTCGACAACCGCGACATCGGCCACTCAAGCAAGATCCGCGCGCCAGTGCCAGGTATGGCGACGATGCTGCTGGGGCCTCGGCACGTCCGGCGTATCGGCTCAGCGACATGGCCGCCGACACGGCAGGGCTGATCGACCATCTCGAGATCGAGAGCGCGCACGTCGTCGGCGCTTCGATGGGCGGGATGATCGCCCAGACACTCGCGATCGAGCACCCCGAGTCGAGTTCGTTCGCTCGCCTCGGTCATGTCGACACCGGCAACCGCCGGCTGGGGCTGCCGCAGCTGGCGCGCCTTCGGCGCGCTCCTCGGCACGCCCGGCGACCACCCGCGAGGAGTTCATCGAGCGCTCGATAAAGACCTTCAAGGTGATTGGCTCCCCGGCGTACCCGATGGACGAGCCGGGCTTCCGCGATCTGGTCTGCGTCGCCTACGACCGCGGCCACAACCCGGCCGGCGTCGCGCGCCAGCTGCACGCGATCACCACCTCCGGCGATCGCACCAAGGCAGCTGCGCCGGCTCGACTGCCCGCGCTTGTCGTCCACGGCACGGCCGATCCGCTCGTCCGGCCCGGCCGCCGGGCGCGCCACCGCGAGAGCCATCCCCGGACGCCCGGCTGCGCTGATCGACGGCATGGGCCACGACCTCCCGGCCCCGCTGCACGCGCGAGCTCGTCGACTCGATCGACGCGCTACGCCCGCGGTCCGCCGGCTAACCGCCATGGTCGGACCGCCGGCTTCACCGAGCTCGTCGCTGGGCCCGGCGAAGGTCGCGTCTTCGAGCAAACGCACTTTCCCGGCATCGCGGACGCCGGGGCCGACGGGCGCGTTCGCCTCGACGCGATCGCCCGCTGGCTTCAGGACGTCGCCTACGCCGATCTGCTGGACGTCGGCGCGAACGACGAGGGCGCGTGGATCGTGCGCAAGGCGCGGATGCGGGTCGAACGCTTCCCTCGGTTCGGCGAGGCGGTGACGATCCGAACCTTCTGCAGCGGCCTCGGGCGCTTCTCCGCGGAACGCCGCACATCTGTCACCGGAGCCTCAGCCGCGGTCGAGGCCGTGGCGACATGGGTCTGGATCGACGCCGAGACGGGCCGGCCGAGGCGCTTCCCACAGAGGTTCCTGGGGGAGTACGAGGCCAGCGCCGCGGGTCGGGACGCCTCGGTTCGCCTGCGCCACCCGGACCCGCCCGACGACTGCGAGCGGCGGGCGTGGCGGTTTCGCGCGACCGACGAGGACGTTGCGGGGCACGTCAACAACTCGCACTACTGGGCGCCGCTGGAGGAGGAGCTGGCATCCGGGGCGCCCGAGCCGTTCGACGCGGAGATCGAGTACCGCGAGCCGATGCTGCCCGGCGACGCGGTGGTGCTGCGCGCGCCCGGCGGCCTGTGGATCGCACCGGGCGACCGCGAGGCCGGCGGCCCGGTCAGCGTCTCGATTCAGATCGCCGACTGAGTCGCCGGATCTCGTCGAGGCTCGGCCAGGTCGACGGGTCGCCATCGGGACGGCGGACGCGGCGCTCGTCGCCGGGCGGGAGGCCAGCCAGTAGTTCGCGGACCTCCGGCGTCTCGAGGCGCGCCGCCACGGTGCGCTGCGCGGTGGCGATGACGCCGTTGCGGTTGCGGGTGCTCATGAGGTTGCGGCTGATCACCTCGAGGTCCTCGCCCGTCGGCTGGATCAGGAGGACCTCGGTGCCTCTGGCGCGCAGCTTCTTCGCCTCGCTGCCCAATCGACGCCCGGAGGCCTGGCGGAAGGCGAGGTTCGGCCACTCACGCGGGTTGAGCGCGCGAACCGGGTGCAGCGACGACGTGGGGTTGAGGCAGATGACGAGGTCGAGCGCCTCCTCTCGCACGAGGTCGAGGTTCGAGTTCGAGTAGATGCCGCCATCGACGTAGCGCCGCCCGCCGATCTCGACCGGGTAGTAGAGGGCTGGGACGGCGCACGAGGCGGCGACCGCGTCGGGGAGGTCCGCCTTCGGCGCACCGTCGCGACCGAAGGCGACGCGGCGGCCGGTGGCGTAGTCGCACGCGACTGCCCAATGGGCGGGGTGGTCGGTCCAGCCGCTGGGAACGACGCTGCGGATGATCTCCTTGAGCGGCTCGGTGGAGATGAAGCCTCGCGGCGCCCAGCCCGCGAATACGGCGGCGGGCGGCAGCTTGTGCGGTGCGCGCAGCGAGGCGAGCGCCAGCGGCCACGAGCCTGGGCCGATCGGCGGCCACGCCCTCTCGAGTCGATACCGCGCCCCGCCGGAGCGGTCGGCTTCGGCCTGGGGCCGGCCGCGGGCGTCGGTGACGCCCTCGAAGGTCTCGCCTGCGGAGTGGGCCACCATGAACCAGGGCGGAATCCCGGCGACGCAGAGGGATGAGACGACCGAACCCGCGGACGTGCCGACGACGACGTCGGCGGTCGCGGGATCCCAGCCGGTCGTGCTGGCGACAGCGTCGAGGGCTCCGGTGAGCCACGCGCCTCCTTGCACTCCGCCCGCACCGAGGACGAGCCCTACACGCATGTGACGAACAGTAGGCGCCTGGACGGCGGCGCGGCTACTGGGCGGTCCGGCGCGTGTACGAGAGGCTGTAGACGTCGGGCCGGTAGGCCAGCACTGGGTCGCCCGACGCCCCGATCCCGTCGACGAGCTTCATCGGGTCGAAGATGATCGAGTCGTCGGCGTCGTCGTCGATCGCCGTGATCTCGAGCCGGCCCACGATCAGGCGGCGGCGCTCCTGCGGCCACTGCGCCGAGGGGTCGTCGACGTCGTCGCTCTCGTCGGCGATCTGAATCTCGAGGTCGAAGTTCACGGGCGCTTTGTCGAGCCGGCTGGCGAGATCGTCGAAGAGGTAATCGTCGCCGCGGCGCCTGGCCTCGTCCTTGCCGATGTCGGGCTCGTCGATCGTCGGCAGCCAGGAGTAGCGGACGAAGCGGTGCCCGCCCTGGTCGTCGAGCCACCGGTACGCGTGAAATGGGTAGTAGCTGCGAGTCGCGAAGCTGGCGCACCGCCCGAGGACCTTGTTGGCCTCGGGGATCGCGGCGAGCGCGCCGGGATAACGCACGGCGAAGGCGGGCAGTCGCAGCAGCGCGCCGAGGTTCTGCTTGGAGAGGGCCATTGCCGCGAAGAACCCGCGCTCGTCGCGGAACGGGAAGCGGGGGAGGGTCTGGGCGAGCAGGTCGGTGCGGGTGCCGTCGGCGAGGTGGAAGGCGGTCGCCAGGCCGCGGACGTCGGGCTCGTGGTCCGGGATTGTTGGATCGCCCGCGCCGTTGGACAGCCGGGCCGTCACCTCGACGGGTTGGCCGCTCATGTGGCCGGCGCGGGTGAGCTCGCGCGCCTCGTCGTTGGCGATAAAGCTCGCCTTGCAGATGACGCCCTTCGCATGCAGCGCCCGGTGGGCCGGATGCGAGCCGAAACGCGACTCGATCGCGTCCATCCCCTCTTCGGGCGTGGTCATGAGCGCAGCCTATGCGCTACGTGCGCGCTCGCGCTCCGCTTCTGCCTCGCGCAACTCGATCCGTCGGATCTTCCCCGTGAGCGTCTTGGGTAGCTCGGCGACGAACTCGACCTTGCGCGGGTACGCGTAGGCGCTCAGGCGCTCGCGGACGAACTTCTTGATCTCGTCGGCGAGCTCGTCGGATGGCTGGTGTCCGTCGGCGAGGACGATGAACGCCTTGACGACGTTGCCCTTGACCTCGTCAGGCGACGCGACCGCCGCGGCTTCCTGGACGGCAGGGTGCTCGATGCAGGCGGACTCGACCTCGAACGGCCCGATCCGATAGCCGGCGGCGATGATCACGTCGTCGGCACGGCCGGCGTACCAGACGTAACCGTCCTCATCCATCGTCGCGGCGTCCTTGGAGTGAAACCACTCGCCGCCGAAGGTCTCCTCGGTCGCGTCGGGGAGGTTCCAGTAGCCGATCGGGTAGTGCGGATTGGAGCGGGCGCGCAGGCAGATCTCGCCGCGCTCGCCCTGCTCGACCGGCTGCGAGTCCTCGTCGAGGATGTGAACGTCCCAGCCGGGCATCGGCCTGCCCATCGAACCCTCGCGCACCTCCATGAAGGGGAAGTTCGCGCACAGGGGATACGACTCCGTGAGGCCGTAGTAGTCGAGGACGGTGACCCCGTACTGGTCGCGAAACCAGCGGATCGCCTCCGGGTTCAGCGGCTCGCCGGCCGAGCAGACGATCCGGAACTTCTGCGGGTAGCGCGTGCCCGCGTCCTCGATCGCCATCATCGACCGCATCGCGGTCGGCGTCGTGAAGACGTTCGTGACCTCGTGGCGCGAGAGGAAGTCGAGCTGGCCGGCGGGGACGAACCCGGCCTCGCGCTGCAGCACGTACTGGACGGCGCCGAGGCGCCAGGGGCCGAGAAGGGGGGAGATGCCCGCGGCCCACGCCCACTCGCCCATCCCGTGGAAGCGCTCGCCGTCGCGGATGTCGTGGCAGTAGATGAACTCCTCGTGGGCGAGGATGTAGCGGTGGGCATGGACGATGCCCTTCGCCTTGCCGGTCGTGCCCGACGTGTAATAGAGCTGGGCCGGGTCGTCCGCGAAGGTGTCCTCGCAGATGTGGTCGGTCGGCTGGCCTGCGAGCGTCGTCTCGTCGAGCACGATCATCGTCTCGACCAGCGACGGGTCGAAGCGGTCCGCGTTGCCGGCATCGGTGACGAGCACTCGCGGCGTCGCGTCCTCGAGCCGGTGGCGGATGCCGTCGTCGCCGTAGAGCACGGACATCGACAGCAGCAGGGCGCCGAGTTTCCAGGTGCCGAAGAAGATCGCGGCTGTTTCCGGGGTGGGAGGGAGGACGACGGCAACGCGGTCGCCCTTCTCGATGCCGTGCGAGCGCAGCAGGTGGGCCGCCTGGTTGGCGAGGTCCTGCAGCTCGCCCCAGTTGAGCTCCCGGGTTGCGCCATCGAAGCGCTCCCACACCATCGCCGCCTTCTCGCGCGGATGCTTGTCGCAGACGTCGGCGGAGATGTTGTACCGCTCAGGCACACGCCACTCGTGCTCAGCGACGGCCTGTTCGTAGGACTCCACCCGGCTCTCCATGCGAGTCACTAATACCACCGTACCCGCACCCCAACCCCGCAGAAAATCCGGCGATCGCCGGATTTTCGCCGCCGGGAGGTTGAGGATCCGTCGATCGTTGCAACTTGTCGCGACCGCGCTAGATTTGTCCGTTCGCCAGCGGCTGTGGCGGAACTGGTAGACGCGCGGCGTTCAGGTCGCCGTGTCCGCAAGGACGTGGGGGTTCGACTCCCTCCAGCCGCACTTTTCGACCGACTAAGGTCCCGCCGGTGCAGACCCCGGATCCAGCCGGCGGGCGGTCGCTGAGCGGGCTCGGGCGGCTCGCCTTCATCCTCTTTCTCGTCGCCGGCCTGGCGGGCGGGATCGCGATCCGCCGCAACGCCGAGCACAACGAGCGCATCGCCCAGCGCCCGCCCGCCGAGGAGGCGGCGGCCAAGCCCAACGTCATCGTCGTGATGACCGACGATCAGACGACCACCCAGCTCAGCGCGATGCCGCGCACGCGCAGGCTGATCGGCACCCGCGGCACCACCTTCACCCGCTTCTACGTCACCGACCCGCTCTGCTGCCCGTCGCGCGCGAGCTTCTTCAGCGGTCAGTACGCGCACAACACCGGCGTCATCTCCAACGGCGGCCCGAACGCGCTGCCCGCGTTCGACGAGCACCACACGCTCGGCGTCTGGCTGCAGGCGGACGGGTACCGCACCGCGTTCGTCGGCAAGTACTTAAACGGCTATGGCCTCGGAAACGACCCCGAGCACGTGCCGCCGGGCTGGAGCGAGTGGCACGCGCTCCTCGAACCGACCACGCAGAGCTACTTCGACTACGACATGAACGACAACGGCACAGTCCGCCGCTACGGGGCCGCGCCCGACGACTACAAGAGCCGCGTGATCGGCCACCTGGCCGTCGACGCGATCCGCCACGGGGCCCGCGCGCACCGGCCGCTCTTCATGTACGTCGGCTTCAACGCCCCGCACGCGCCCAGCACGCCCGCGCCGCGCGACGCCGGCAGCCTCGCCGGGGTGCAGGCGCCGCGAACCCCGGCGTTCAACGAGCCCGACGTGTCCGACAAGCCGAGCTTTCTCCGCGACCGGCCGCCGCTCGACCAGGCCGCCCTGGCCCGGATCGACTCCCGAAACGAGAAGGCGCTCGAGTCGCTCAAGGAGGTCGACCGCCAGGTCGCCAAGATCGTGGCGGCGCTCAAGGCGCAGGGCGAGCTCGGCAACACCTACCTCTTCTTCACGTCGGACAACGGCTACCTCGACGGCGAGCACCGCGTCGAGTACGGCAAGCTCCTGGCATACGACCCGTCCAGCCGCGTCCCGCTGCTCGTCCGTGGGCCGGGCGTGGCGACCGACACCGACTCCGAGGCGCTCGTCGGCAACATCGACCTCGCGCCGACCATCCTCGACATCTCCGGCGCCGAGGCCGACAGCGAGGTCGACGGGCGGGCGTTGCCGGGTCTGCCGGGCGGACCCAAAGAGGCCGGCCACCGCCCGCTGGTGATCGAGTCGCTGGTGCACGACCGCTCCACCTACTACGGCTACCCCTACCGGGCGATCCGCACCGGCCGCTGGCTCTACGTCGCCTACTCGACCGGTGATCGCGAGCTCTACGACCTCGGCGCCGACCCACAGGAGCTGGAGAACCGCGTCGACGACCCCGCCTACGCCGCCACCGTCGCCTACCTGGCGAAGGCGCTGGACCGCCTCAAGGACTGCAAGGGCTCGGCCTGCCGCGCCCGCGTCGGCCCGGTGCCGGCCCCGCGGGGCAAGCAGTGAGGCGGAGCGAAGCGAAGCCGAGCCGCCCCGCTGTTGAGGGGCCTAATTTGAGCTTCGGATACATTATTCAGGCGAGATGCTGAAGGGCTACACGTCACCGCGCTCGCCCGAGGGACGTTCAGGGATCGTCCCGCCGCCGCCGTGGCATTACGTCGGCGACATGGTCGTGGTCGAGTACTGGGCCGACCCCGAGGCGGCCGCCGCCGTGCTGCCCGCGGCGCTCGAGCCGCACCCCGACGGCGGTCGCGCAGCCGCGATGTTCATCGACTGGCAGTCGTGCTCGGATGCCGGCGACGAGCTCATCGACCCGTCGCGCGCGCAGTACAAGGAGTTCTTCGTGACCATCAACGCCCTCTATGAGGGCGAGGAGGTCGCCTACTGCCCCTATATCTGGGTCGACCAGGACTTCGCGATGGCCCGCGGGTGGATCCAGGGCTATCCGAAGAAGCTCGGCTCCGTCTGGATCACGCGCACCTTTGGGCTCGACACGAAGGCCGATCCCGGCCTGCGGCCCGGCGCCGTGTTCGGCGGGACCTGTGCGGCCAAGGAGCGTCGCCTTGCGGAGGCGACGATCACGCTCGAGAGCGAGAGCGAGACCGGGCCGACTCACAACGACCCACCGATCGTCAACGTCCGCTACTTCCCGCGACTCGGCGATGGCCAGCATGAGCAGCCGGCCGTCCACGAACTCGTCCGCGGGCGCAGCTTCGACCGCGCGGCCTCCGCGGTCTGGGAGGGCAGCGCCACCCTCGAGTTCCACGACTCGCCCCACGAGGAGCTCGCCGCCCTTGCGCCGGTGCGCGTCGGCAAGGGATTTCGCCTCACGCTGGGCTACTCGGTCGCCGACCTCGAGACGCTGACGGAGCTGTGAGCGCGGCCGAGGTCGCCGGGGTCGAGGTCTCGACCGACCACTTCATCGGCGGCGAGCGCGTCGCCTCCGCGGAGCGTTTCGACGATCTCAGCCCGATCACGGGCGAGGTGCTCGCGCGCGTCTCGGCCGGCGGCCCGGAGGAGGCGGCCATGGCCGTGACCGCGGCGCGCACCGCGTTCGACCAGTGGGCCGCGCTGGGGCCCGACGGGCGCCGGCCCTTCCTCGACCGCCTCGCCGACCTCATCGACGAAAACGTCGACCGGATCGCGGCCGTGGAGTGCGAGGACATGGCGATGCTGCTCGAGTCGCTGCGCGCGCGGGTGATCTCGCGCGGCGCTCGCAACTACCGCGCCTACGCCGAGCTCGCGGCCAGCTACTCCGAACGCGTATGGAGCTCGAACGGCACGCTCAACCGCGTTATCCGGATGCCGGCCGGCCCCGCCGTGGTGATCACGCCCTGGAACGCGCCGTTCATGCTCTCGACGTGGAAGACCGCCCCGGCGCTTGCCGCCGGGTGCACCGTGATCCTCAAGCCCGCCGAGTGGTCGCCGCTCTCGTGCTCGCTGCTCGCCGATCTCACCGTCGAGGCGGGCTTCCCGCCGGGCGTTTTCAACCTCGTCCAGGGGATCGGAGAGCACGTCGGCGCCACCCTCACGGCCAACCCCGACCTCGCCCGCATCTCGTTCACCGGCTCGCCCGAGACCGCACGCGCGATTGGCCGCGCCGCGGCCGACAACCTCGTCCCGTTCACTGGCGAGCTCGGCGGCAAGGGCCCGCTCGTGGTCTTCGCCGACGCCGATCTCGACGACGCCGCCAAGCGCGCGGCCAAGATGTACGACGACTCCGGCCAGGTCTGTCTCGCTGGCACTCGGCTGATCGTCGCCGACGAGGTCGCCGACCAGTTCATGGAGCGCTTCCGCGCGGAGGTCGACCGCTACGTCCTCGGCGATCCACGCGAGCCCGAGACGACGCTGTCGCCGCTGATCCACCCCGACCATCTCGCCCGCGTCGAGGGGTTCGTCGAGCGCGCGCGCGCCGCGGGCGATGACGTCGTCTTCGGCGGCCGTCGCGCGGAGGTGAACGGGCCGACGACCACGTCCGGCCTCTGGTACGAGCCGACGCTCATCCGGCCACGCGCCAACGACTCGGAGATCGTTCAGCACGAGGTCTTCGGGCCGGTTCTCACGTGGCAGACGTTCGCGTCGGAGGACGACGCCGTCGCGCTCGCCAACTCAACCGCCTACGGGCTGTCGGCGATCGTCTGCACCGGCTCGGCCGACCGCGCCGAGCGCGCCGGCCGCGCGATCCGCGCGGGCACCGTCTGGGTCAACGCCTTCCTGGTGCGCGACCTCAGCGCGCCGTTCGGCGGCATGGGGATCAGCGGCATCGGCCGCGAGGGCGGCGACTACGCCCTCGACTTCTACTCAGAGCTGAAGACCCTGCAGATCAGCGACGGCTCTACGAGCTGAAGCCGTAGATCTCGCCGTACTTGGCGCGCAGGTGGCGCAGCAGCGGGGCCGGGTCGAGCGGCCCGCCCGTCGCGGCCTGGATCAGCTCGGCGGGCAGCATCCGGCCGCCGTGGCTGTAGACGCGCTCACGCAGGAAATCGCGCAGCGCAACCAGCTCGCCCGCCGCCAGCTGTGAGTCGAGGTCTTCCAGCTCCGCGCGCGCCAGCTCCCAGACCTGGCCGGCGATGATGTTGCCAAGCGAGTACGTGGGGAAATAACCGAATGACCCCGAGCCCCAGTGCACGTCCTGGAGGACGCCGTCGGCATCGTTTTCCAGCTCGAGTCCGAGCAGCTCCTTCGTCCTCGCCTTCCACGCCTCGGGCAGCTCGGCAACCTCCAACCGGCCGGAGAACAGCTCGACCTCGAGCTCGAAGCGCAGCGCGATGTGCAGGTTGTAGGTGACCTCGTCGGCCTCCACACGGATCGGCGAGCGCTCGACCCGATTTGCCGCGCGGTAGACGGTTTCGGCCTTGAGGCCGGAGAAGTTGTCCGGGAAGTGGCGCACCAGCGCCGGCAGCAGGAATGAGAGGAACGGTCGCCCGCGACCGACCCAGTTCTCCCACATGCGGCTCGACGACTCGTCGAACCCGAGCGACGCCGACCGGCACAGCATCGTCCGCTCGAGCGCCGGGTCGAGGCCGTTGTTGTAGAGCGCGTGCCCGACCTCGTGCGCGACCGCCCACAGCGACGTCCCCACGTAGGCCGGGTCGAAGCGCGTCGTGATGCGCAGGTCTGAGATCGCGATCCCGGTCGCAAAGGGGTGAACGGTCTCGTCGACCCGCCAGGCACCCGGCTCGAGCGGCAGCAGCGCGGCCAGCTCCTGAGCGAACGCGTCCTGGCGCTCGTTCTCGAACGTGCCGAACAGGCAGCTCGAGTGCACCTCGGTCCCGCTCGCATCGATCTCGCCGAGCAGCTCGACCGTGCCGGCGGAAAGCTCATCGAGGACGGGCACCAGCTCCGCCGTGGTCATGCCGGGCTCGAAGTCGTCGAGCAGAGCGTCGTATGGGTGCTCGACGTCGAAGCACTCGACGTAGCGGCGGCGCAGCTCGACGACTCGCTCGAGGTGGGGGAGGAAGGCGACGAAGTCGTCATTGGCGCGGGCGTCCTCCCACGCGCGCTCGGCGAGAGAGGTCGCTCGGGCCGTGTCGGCCCGCAGATCGGCCGGCACGCGCCGGGCCTTGTCCCACTCGCGTCGCGTCATCCGCACGAGGCTCGCCTCGAACGATCCGGTCGCATCCGCGTCGGTGGGCAGCTCCGCCTCGACGGCGTCGAGCGCGCGGCCGAGCTCGTCGGATGACAGCCGCAGGTGGCGAATACGCGTCAGCGTGGCGAGTTGCTCGGCGCGCATCCGCTGGCCGCCGGGCGGCATCTTCGTGCGCTCGTCCCAGGCGAGCAGCGCCCGCGCTCGACCCAGATCCGAGATCTCGCCGGCGATCTCGCGAAGCGCGTCGACCGCCGCGCTCACTCGAAGATCAGCTCCATCGCCCGCATCAGGTGCCCGCGGGTGAGTTTCTCCGCGCGCTCGCCGTCGCCGGCCTCGATCGCCTTGGCGATCGATCGGTGCGCGCTGTGGTCCTTGCCGAGGCCCTTCGGATCAAGACGCGTTTCATACAGGGTCGCTCCGATCCGCCCGATCCAGACGTGCTCCATGAACTGCACGAGCTGGGGGTTGCCGGTGCCCCGCACGATCGCCAGGTGAAAGTCGCGGTTGGCCTTGAAGTGCTTGGGCGACGACTTCCCCGCCTTCTCCTCCTCTCGCAGCGCCGCCTTCATCGCCGCGATCGCGTCGGGTAGACGTCGCTCGGCCGCCACCCGCGCCGCACCCGGCTCGACCACGAGGCGCGTCTCGTAGCTCGAGCGCAGCTGCTCGTCGGTCGCGGTGGCGACGCGCGCACCCCGGTTGGCGAACAGGTCGACGAGGCCCTCCGCGGCGAGCCGTCGCAGCGCCTCGCGGACCGGGGTGCGAGAGACGCCGAACTCGCTCGCCAGGTCCTCCTGATGCAGTCGCGAACCGCGCTCGATGTCGCCGCCTGCGATCCGCTCCCGCAGTACCGCGTAGACCTGATCGGCAACGCTCTGAACCTCGAAGCTCGGCTGCTGCTCAGACATTGTCGGATACATTATTCACGTGGCGGACGCGGACCATTCGGATCGTCCCAGGATCGGCCTCGTGGCCGACCGGCGTGAGGCGAGCTTCGGGGCGTGGAGCGACATCGAGCTGGACTCCGTCTGGACCCACTACGTCGACGCGGTCGCCCAGGCTGGCGGCGCCCCCGTCGTCTTTCCGCTCACCGCGGCGTACGCGGACACGCCCGAGCTCGCGCTCGACATCGTCGACGGCCTGCTTCTCGCGGGCGGCCGCGACCTCAACGCCTCCAGCTACGGCGCCGAGCCCCACGCGGAAAGCGACGCCGCCGACCCGCTGCGCGACGCGATTGAGCTGGCGTTCGCCACCGCCGCGCTCGAGCGGGATCTGCCGACGCTCGGCGTCTGCCGCGGGATGCAGGTGCTCAACGTCGCCCTCGGCGGCGGCATCGAGCAGCACCTCGCCGACCCGGAGGGCATCCACCGCGGGGCGGCCGGCACCTTCGTCGGCCATGAGGTCGACGTCGAGGCCGGCAGCCGGCTCGCCTCGATCCTCGGCCCCAGCGCCGAGGTGCGCTCGCACCACCATCAGGGCGTCGCCCCGCTCGCGGATCGCTTCACCGCCTCGGCGCACGCGGCGGACGGGGTCGTCGAGGCCGCCGAGGTCGGCGACCGCGAGTTCTGCCTCGCCGTCCTCTGGCATCCGGAGGAGGACCTGCAGGGCGGTGGCGCGCGGCTCTACGAGGCGCTCGTGGACGCGGCCCGGACGGCTAGGGTCGCCGCGTGAGCCTCAGGGACTTCGCGCCGGCGCCGACGAAGATCGTCGCCACGCACCTCAGCTACCGGTCCCGGTGCGAGGAGTACAAGATGGCCGCGCCGCCGCAGTACCCGTCGTACTTCCTCAAGCCGCTCAACACGATCTCCACCGACGGCGCCGAGGTTGTCCGCCCGCGCGGCTGCCGCTTTCTCAACTACGAGGGCGAGATCGCCCTGGTGATCGGCAAGCGCGCCCATGGCGTCTCTCAGGACGAGGCGCTCGCTCACGTCGCCGGATACACCGTCGCCAACGATTTCGGCGTCCACGACTTCCGCCACATCGACCGCGGCTCGATGCTGCGGGTCAAGGGCCAGGACGGGTTCTGCCCGCTCGGCGCGCAGCTGGCCGACGCCGGCGACGTCGACCCGACCAATCTCACGGTCCGCACCTTCGTCAACGGCAAGCAGGTTCAGGAGGGCAACACCGGCGCCGATCTCCTGTTCCCGTTCGCCTATCAGGTGGCCGACGTGTCCCGGCTGATCACCCTCGAGCCCGGCGACATCCTCCTCACGGGCACGCCCGCGAACTCGCGCCCGGTCGAGCCGGGCGACGTGGTCGAGGTCGAGGTCGAGGGCATCGCGCGGATCGCGAACACGATCGTGGAGTCGCAGGACGACCTGGAGCCGGTCGGCGCGCCGCCCGAGGTGAGCGCTCAGACCCTCCACGTGGCGCTCGCGATGCCGGAGGACGAGGCCGAGCGGCAGGTGACCGGCGGATGATCCTCCAGGTCCATCACGCAACCCTGCGCGTCGCCGACGTCGACGAGGCGCGCGAGCGCTGGTCGCGCCTCTTTTGCCTCACCCCAGCCGAGGGCGGTGGCGACTCCGCGCTGCTGCGAAGCGCCTACGAGGACTTCTGCCTCGAGCTGCGGCCGGAGGGCGAGCCGGGGATCGAGCACGTCGCCTACGAGCTGCGCTCCGGGATCTCCCTTGCCGACGCAGCGAGCCATGTCGAGAGCGAGGGCGAGACGGTCGAGGAGATCGCGGTGCCGGTGCGGGGGAGGGGCCTTCGCCTCCACGACCTCGACGGCAACGCGATCGTCTTGGTCGAGCGGGTGATCGCTGACGACCGGATTCCGCCGGTCGCCCGCTTCACCGACGAGCTCCCGGGCTTTCATCCGCGCAAGCTCCAGCACTTCAACTACCTCACCGCCGACACGCCGCGGCTGGCCGATTGGTACCAGCGCGTGCTCGGCCTCGCGATCAGCGACTGGATCGGCGACGGCGCCGTGTGGCTGCACGCCGATCGCGATCACCACGTCGTCGCCTTCCTCGACAAGGGCTACTCGCACATCCACCACATCGCCTTCGAGCTCGTCGACTGGGGCGAGATCCGCGTCTTCCTGGACCACCTCGCTCAGCACCGCCGGCCGATTGCCTGGGGGCCCGGGCGTCACACGATGGCCCAGAACCTCTTCGCCTACTGCCGGATGCCGGAGGAGGAGATCTTCGTCGAGCTCTTCTGCGACATGGAGCAACTCGAGCCCGACCATGAGCCGCGTTACTTCGAGGACGATCCCCACGGCTCCAACGCCTGGGGGATCCTGCCGCCGCGCTCGTACTTCAAGTTCGACGCCGAGTCGATCGAGGCGGAGCGGCAACAGTTGGAGGCGCAGCGCGGACTCGACTAGGGCCTGGGCGTGTTGACGCCGCTGCCTTACATAATGTATACATCCGGCAGTTTTCGCTGACCACGGAGGAGGAGACATGGAAGCGACGACCGCGAACGCGCCCGCCGCACCGGATGGAGCCAAGCTGCGAAAGACCGCGCTCGGCGTCTCGGACATCGTGTTCTTCATCGTCGCGGCGTCGGCGCCGCTGACGGTTATCGCGGGCGGCGTCTCATCGACCTATCTGGTCACCGGGAACGCCGGTGTGCCCCTGCTCTTCATCGTGTTGGGCGCGATCCTCGCCCTGTTCGTCACCGGCTACGCGGCGATGAGCCATCACATCACGAACACCGGTGCGTTCTACGCCTACGTCTCGAAGGGGATCGGCAAGGTCGCGGGAGTCGGGACTGCCTTCGTGGCGCTGATCGCCTACAACACGATGCAGGTCGGGATCCTCGGCCTGTTCGGCGCCGTGTTCGCGGGCTTCATGGCCGAGCACACCAGTCTCGACTGGCAGTGGTACTCGTGGGTCTTCGTCGCGATCGGCGTGATCGGCATCCTCGGCTGGCTACGCGTCGACCTCAACGCGAAGGTCCTGGCGATCTTCCTGACGCTCGAGATCATCGTCGTGCTCTTCTTCGACCTCGTCGTCGCCGGTGACCCGGGCCCGCAGGGGATCAGCGGCAACCAGTGGGATCCGTCGATCGCCTTCGGAACGGGTGTGGGCGCGGCGCTGTGCTTCACCATGGCCGCGTTCGTCGGCTTCGAGTCGGCGGCCATCTACGGCGAGGAGTGCAAGGACCCGAGGCGAACGGTCGCCAAGGCGACGTACATCGCGCTCGGGATCACGTCGCTCTTCTACGCGCTGTCGGCATGGATGCTCGCGAGCGCGGCCGGCACCGACACGGTGATCAGCGCCAAGGCTCTTGTGCATGGCGGCTTCACGACGCCGGACGGGTCGGGGCCCGATCCAACGTCGATCCTTTTCATCACCCTTAACGTGCAGGTGTCCAAGACGATCGCCGACATCGCGACGTTGCTCTTCTGCACGAGCCTGTTCGCAGCATCGCTCTCGTTTCACAACGCCGTGGCCCGCTACTTCTTCGCGCTCGGGCGCGCGCGGGTATTGCCGGCGGCCTTCGGCCGCGCCAACCGGGCGGGCGCCCCGTACATCGGCTCGCTCAGCCAGACAGTGATCGCCGCGGCAATCGTGTTCATTTTCTGGCAGTCCAACAACGACCCCGTGCTGCAGCTCTTCACCTGGCTGACGAACCTTGGGGCGCTCGGGGTGATCCTGCTCCTCGCCCTGGCCTCGTTTGCTGTCGTCGGCTACTTCAGCCGCAATCCGCATCAGGAGACGGCGTGGACATCGCGCTACGCCCCGGCGCTGGCGGGGACGCTGCTGACGGCCCTCTTCATCCTGGTGCTGACCCAGTTCAACACGCTGATCACCGGGGCGCCCGATGCGCCAACGGACGACCGGTCGATCATCCTGCCGGCGATCCTGATCGGCGGCGGCATCGTCGGGATGCTCGTCGGCCTGTGGATTAAGTCCTCGCGGCCGGACGTATATGAGCGAATCGGCGAGATGAGCGAGGAGCCCGACGTCCCCTGAGGCTGATGGCTCCGTAGGCGCATTCGCCTCGGCGATCACGGTCGCCGACCTCGAGCGCGACCCCTATCCGATCTACGCTCAGCTGCGCGCGGAGGCGCCCGTGGCCTGGGTGCCGGCGGTTGAGATGTGGCTGGCGACGACTTGGGACGCGGCGTTGCGAGTCGCCTCCGAGCCCGAGAACTTTGCCGCGGACATGCCGGGTTCGCCGATCGACCGCAGCTTCGGCAGCCCGACGATCCTGACCTGCGACGGCGAGCCCCACAGGGAGCTGCGGGGGTCGATCGACCCGAAGTACAGGCCGCATGCGGTCGACGAGTACATCGAGGAGCTGGTCGGGCCGATCGTCGCCGCACGCCTCGACGCGCTCGCGGCGCGCGAGGAGGTCGACATCATGGCCGAGCTCTTCGAGCCGGTCTCAGTGCTCAGCCTCGGCGCCGTACTCGGCCTCGGCGACGTCGATGCCGACACGCTGCGCCGGTGGTTCGCGGCCCTCGCGGACGGGGGCACGAACTTCGAGCGCGATCCCGACAAGCAGGCGCGAAGCGACGCCGCCTGCGCCGAGATCGACGAGCGCCTCGCCCCGCTGTTGGACCGCCTCGAGAGCGAGCCCGACGACTCGACGATCTCGCACATGATGTGGTCGGGACAGCCGCCGGACCAGCCGCGCCCGCGCGAGCGATTCCTGCCGAGCCTCAAGGTGATCCTCCTCGGCGGAATGCAGGAGCCCGGCCACGGCGCGGGCTCGGTCCTCTACGCCCTGCTGGCGCATCCGGATGCGCTGGCCGAGGTTCTCGCCGACCCGGAGGGCCTGCTTCCGGCGGCAATCGACGAGGGCATGCGCTGGGTCGCGCCGATCGGAACGCAGGGCCGGCGGACCACTCATGCGCTGGATCTCGAGGGCGTGGAGCTGCCCGCCGACGCGCCGGTGGCGGCGGTGATCGCGTCTGCCAACCGCGACGAGCGCCGCTTCACCGACCCGGACAGCTTCGACCTTCACCGCCCGCGTCAGCGCGTGGCGACGTTCGGATTCGGCCGCCATTTCTGCAGTGGCCACGCCTTCGCCCGCGCCCAGGAGCGCATCGCGCTTCGCGAGCTCCTGCTGCGCCACCCGAAGCTCGAGCTCGCGGGCGAGCCGGAGTTCTCGGGCTGGGAGTTCCGCGCGGCGCGAGAGCTCCGCGTGGTTCTCGGCTGAGTACCGTGAGAGGCATGGAGGAGGGAAGGGTGGAGCGTGACGCGGGCTACTCGGCGCTGGCCGACCGCGAGGCGATACTCGAGGCGCTCTCGGCGGTGATCGCCGACGCCTGGCGGTCGTTCGAGCATCCGCGCCCAGAGGAGCCGATGCTCGAGCCGGAGCTGCTCGAGCGCCTCGACCAGACGCTGCCGGAGCTGCCCAACGACCCGGCGACCGTGCTCGCGGATGCGGCCCGCGTTCTCGACGAGTCCGTATCGCCGTCGCGACCGCTGTATCTCGCCTACGTCGGCTCGACGGGGCTCGAGGTCGGGGTCCTCGCGGAGGCCCTGGCCGCCACCTACGACGTCAACCTCGCCGTCACGGCGCGTGCCGCCGATCTCGTCGAGGCCCAGGCAGTCAGCTGGGCCGCGGAGTTCGTCGGCTACCCCTGCGCCGAGGGTGCCTTCACCAGCGGCGGCATGATCTCGAATCTCACCGGGCTGATCGTCGCCCGCGAGCAGGCGCTGCCCGGCTGCCGCGTCGACGGCTTTGCAGGGCGGAGCGGCGCCGTCTATTGCTCCGACGAGGCCCACCACTCGATCGTGCGCGCGGTGGAGGCTGCCGGTATCGGCTCGGCTTACGTGCGGCGCATCGGCATGGACGCCCAGCGCCGAATCAGACTCGATGAGCTCGATCGGGCGATCGCCGCCGACCTCGAGGCCGAAATCGTGCCGATCGCAGTCGTGGCCAACGGCGGCACCACGCTGACGGGAGCTGTGGACGACCTGGACGCTGTCGCGGACATTTGCGAGCGCCACGGCACATGGCTTCACGTCGACGGGGCCTATGGCTTGCCGGCCGCCGCCACCGAGAGCGCCGGACACCTCTTCGCGGGCGTCGATCGCGCCAACTCGGTGACCCTGGACGCACACAAGTGGCTCGGGCTGCAAAAGAGCTGCAGCCTCGTGCTCCTACGCGAGGCGGGGATGCTCGAGGCGGCCTTCGGCCACGAGGAGTCCTACCTGCGGCGCGGCGACACCGTGCGCAACGCGGTCGAGCGCACCCTCGAATACTCGCGCCCGCTGCGGTCCCTGAAGCTCTGGCTCGCGTTCCGCACGCACGGGGCCGCCGCCTTCCGTCAATGGATCGAGGGGACCCTCGCGCTCGCGCGCCAGTTCGCGGACGAGATCCGCGCCGACGACGCCCTCGAGCTCCTCTACGAGCCGACGCTCTCGACCGTCTGCTTTCGTCACGTCCCGGCCGGCGTCGACGACCTCGACGCGCACAACACCAATCTCGCGACCGCGACGCAGGAGGACGGCCGGGTGTTCCTCGCCCCGGCGCTCGTCGACGGCCACGTCTGCCTGCGGGCTTGCTTCGTCAACTTCCGCACCCGCCCCGAGGACGTCGAGTTCGTGCTCGAGACGGTGCGCGAGCTCGGCGCCCGCCTGACCGCTCGCTAACCCTGCTCAGGCCGGCGTAAGCCTGACGGGCATCCGCTTGATCCCGTTGAAGAAGTTCGACTGCAGGCGTTCGGGCTCGCCTGCGAGCTCGAAGCCGGCGACGCGCTTGAGCATCTCCTCGAAGACGATCTCGATCTCCAGCCGTGCCAGGTGCGCGCCGGTGCAGAAGTGCGGGCCGCCGGGGCCGAAGGTCATCTGCGGGTTCGGGTCGCGTCCGACGTCGAAGGAGTAGGGGTCGTCGAAGACGTCCTCGTCGAAGTTGCCCGAGATGTACCAGAGTGGCGACCTTGTCCATGCGACGAATCCGTTGTCCGGCGAGCTCCACGTCGGCCGTTGCGGTGCGGCGAAAGTGGTGGACGGGCGTGGCCCAGCGCAGGATCTCGTTGGCCGCGAGCGGCATTAGCGACGGGTCGTCGCGCAGGCGCTGCAGCTGCTCGGGGTTCTCGATCAGCGCGAGCAGCGCCCTGGGAGATCGAGTGGCGCGTCGTCTCGTTGCCCGCGACAGCCAGCAGCAGGAAGTAGACGTCGTACTCGTGCTCGGTCAGCGGGCAGCCGTCGATCTCGGCCTCGACGAGCTTGGTGACGATGTCGTCGCGCGGGCTTCGCGCGTCGCTCCTCCGCGAGCTTGCGCCCGTACTCGAACATCTCGAGGGCCGCGGGGTTGGAGAACGGCAGGTGGCGGTTCTGCTTGGCGACCTCGGGGTCGATCGCGAACTCGGGGTCGTCCTGACCAAGCATGCGGTCGCCGATGTCGACGAGCAGCCGGTGATCCTCCTCGGCGGCGCCGAGCATCTCGGCGAACACGCGCATCGGCAGGTTCGCGGCGACCTCCTCGACGAACTCAACCTCGCCCTTCTGGAGCGCCTCGTCGAGGACGGCGTCGAACAGCTCGCGGATCCGCTCGGTGAACACGCGGACGGCGCGCGGGGTGAAGTCGCGGTTGACGATCGCGCGCAGCGCGTTGTGGGGCGGCGGGTCCATGTCGATCATCGACTTGCGCGCCTCGAGCTGGTCGGGCTCGAGGTCCTGAAGCGACGTGCCGCCGAGCTCCGATGAGAACGTGTGCCAGTCCTTCGCCGCGGCCGTGATGTCGGCGTGGCGCGTGACCGCCCAGAAGCCCCGTCCGTCGGGCTCGTCCTGCCAGTGCACGGGATCCTCACGACGCAGGACACGGAACATCTCGTGCGGGACGCGCTCGGCGAAGCGGGAGTGATCGGTCAGGTCGACGTCCGCCAGCGCGATCTGTTCGAGCGCGAGCGCCATCAGAGGTGGTGCAGGTACTCGTCGAGGTCCCAGTCGGAGACGTGCTGGTTGTAGCGCTCGACCTCGAAGCGCTTCATCGCCAGGAACGTCTCGACGATCTCGCTGCCGACCGCATCGCAGAGAATTTCGTCGGCCTCGAGCGCGTCGAGCGCGGCGCCGAGCCCATCGGGAAGGGCGGCGCCCTGCTCTGCCTCCGGCAGCGTGTAGGTGTCGCCCTCGAGCAGCTGGCCCGGATCGGTCTCGTTGCGCAGTCCGTCGAGCCCGGCGAAGAGGATCGCGGCGGTGACGAGGTACGGGTTGGCCGCGCCGTCGCCGACGCGGATCTCCAGCCGGCAGGCCGAGCCGCGCTCCGGCGGGATCCGCACGAACGTGGTGCGGTTGTTGAGGCCCCAGTTGGCGTGGGTGGGGGCGAGGCTGTCCGGGAGGATCCGCCGGTAGGCGTTGATCGTCGGGTTGAGGAAGGCCATCAGCGCCGGCGCGTGGGCGAGCATGCCGCCGACGAAGCCGCGCAGCTCGCCCGAGAGGCCGGTCGCCGTCCCCGTCGTCGCCCATGCAGTTGGAGCCGTCGCGCTCGAGCGAGACGTGCATGTGCGTGCCCGATCCCGCCCTGGTCGTTGAAGGGCTTGCCGATGAACGTCGCGAGCAGTCCTCGCTGGGCGGCGTAGTCCTTGACCGCGGCCTTGAAGCGAAATGCGTTGTCGGCTGCGGCCAGCGGGCTGGCCTCGCGCAGGTTGATCTCGTACTGGCTGTTCATGTACTCGTGGTTGGCCGGCGATCGCGCCGAGTCCGAGTTGCGCGCAGTCGCCTCGAGCAGCGCGCTGCATCACGCCCTGCGGATCCGCCTGCGGGCCGACTGTGTAGACCATGCTCAGGTTGTCGACGTGGCGGCTCCAGCCGCCGTCCCCGTCGGGCTCGAGCAGAAAGAACTCGAGCTCGGGGCCGATCTTCCCGTGAGGCCGAGCTCGCCCAGCGCCGCCTCGGCGCGGCGGACGAGGGCGCGCTGGTCGGTCGGCTCCGGCGCGCCCTCGCGCTCGAGGTCGGCGAGACACGTGGCGACGTCGGGCTCCCAGGGCAGCTCGACGAGGGTCGAGAGGTCGGGTTGCGCGACCATGTCGGGATAGCCGCCTCGCCGCCGACGACCGGGGTGTGGCGCAGGTCGGTGCCCATGACCGCCTGGCAGAAGCCGAGCCCGCTCGAGGCGAAAGTGCTCGACCTCGCCGATGGGGATGTCCTTGCCGCGCTGGATCCCGTGCAGGTCGGGATAGACCACGCGCACGGTGCTGATCGCGGGCGAGAGGCCGGCGACGATGTCGGCGGCGTCGAAGGCTCGGCGGCGCTTGCGTGTTCACGGTGTCTCCTCTCCAGACCCTGAAGAACGTGACTGCGGATAATGTACCCATTCTGCTGTTCGCGCCCGGTGCGCGCTCAGATTCGCGCCCACCAGGCGTCGAAGAGCCGCCTCGCCGCGACCTCGGCCGCCGGTGCGGCGCCGCTCCCTCGGCGGCAAGACGCTGCACCTCGTCGTCTCCCAGCTGAGGATCCTGGCGCGCCCAGCCGGCGGCGATCGCGGGCGTCGACTCCGGGTGAAACTGCAGGCCGAGCGAGCGCCCCGAGCAGAACGCCGCCGGGCCGGCGGGCGAGTGCGCGATCGTTGCCGCCGCGGCCGGCGGCTGGAGCTGGTCGTAGTGGTAGTGCAGCCACGGCCCGGCCGGGACCAGATCGGGGTCGGAGGTCTCGACCTCCAGCCAGCCGACCTGGGCCGGCGCCGCTCGGCGAACGGCGCCACCGGCGGCGACTGCCAGAGCCTGGCCGCCGAAGCAAAGCCCGAGCACGGGTACCTCTACGGCGAGCGCGGCGGCGAGGAAATCGATCTCGGCATCGACCCACGCGGGAGCGCCGTCCGCGCCCGGCGTGTGCTCCGAGCCGAGCGTGGCGATCCAGCGGTACGTCGCTCGGGTCGGCGGACAGCTGCTCGCGCCAGGTGGCGTGCGTGACTGCTCGATCCCGCGCTCGGCCAGCCACTGCTCGAGGATCCCTGCCGGGCCGTCGTCGCCGTGCTGGAGGATCATCGCCCGGTTATCGTTGCTCACCCGGGCGACGTATCGCCGCGCGAGCGGCAGCGTGATGGTGAAGACCGCGCCGCCGCCGGCGCGTTTGCGGCGGTGACGCTGCCGCCGTGAGCGGCGGCGATCGCGGCGACGATCGCGAGGCCGAGCCCGGTGCCGCCGCGATCGCGCGAGCGGCCGGAGTCGTCGCGCCAGAAGCGGTCGAAGACCTGCGCCTCGGTCCCCGCAGTGAGCCCGGCGCCGTGGTCGCGGACGGTGAGCAGCGTCGCGGTCGCCGTCGACGCTGACGCCCGATCTCCACCGGGGTGTTCGGCTCGTGTGGCGCAGCGCGTTGGCGACGAGGTTCGAGAGCAGCCGCCGAAGCTGGTCGGGATCGCCCGGTCGCCGGCACCGTCGCCGGGGCCGACAGCTCGATCGACCGCGCGCGCTCGGTCGCGAGGGCGTCGCGCGACACCTCGCGGGCGACCTCGGCGAGGTCCACCGGCTCGCGCACTGGCTCGCGCGGACCTCGTCCAGCCGGGCGAGGCGAGGAGGTCGTCGACGAGCCGGCCCATTCGCTCCGATTCCGGCCTCGATCCGCGCCATCGACGTCTTCAGGTCGCCCGGCTCGGCGGCGGCGCCGATCCGGAAGAGCTCCGCGTAGCCGCGGATCGAGCTCAGCGGCGTGCGCAGCTCGTGCGAGGCGTCGGCGAGGAACTGGCGCATGCGCGCCTCGCTCGCCTCGCGTTCGGCGAACGCCCGCTCGATCTGGGTGAGCATCTCGTTGAGGGCGATCCCGAGGCGTCCGACCTCGGTGCGCTCGTTCGTGTCCTCGACGCGGCTGGCTCAGATCGCCGGCGGCGATCGCCCCCGCCGTGTCCTCGATCCGTGCCAGCGGCCGCATCCCGATGCGGATCGCGACGAACGCCGCCGCGGCCAGCGCGGCAAGCACGGCGAGCGAGACGATGAGCTCGATGCGCTGCAGGCGGCTGAGGTCCGGTCGACCTCGGTCAGCGGGACCGCGACGACCAGCGTCTCGTCCGTTGTCGGGCAGGCTCAGCGCGACTACGCGAAACCCGGATCCCGATCCCGATGACGGCGCCGACCTCGAACGGCGTCCCCAGGGATCGTCGGCCGAGCGAGCCGGAGGGCCGGATGCGGAGTCGGGGAGATCGGGCGTGGGGAGACCCCCTTCGTCCGGGAAGGAGCGGGTGGCGATCACGGTGCCGTCCGCGCTGCGCAGCTCCGCGTAGGTACCCGGCGGCAGCGTCGACGCCCGCGCTCGCCGGCCCGGGCCGCCTGCCGCCGTCGGGCGGACATCGAGAGTCGGACCCGGCCCGCCGGAGCCGGTCTGAGCAGTCCTGCGAACCGCACGCGGGCAGCACCGCGTCCTGCGCCTGCTGATCGACGCGATCCACCAGATAGGAGCGCAGCGCGGCCGAGGTCACCAGCGAGAGCGCCAGCAGGCCGAGCGCCGTCAGCACGAGCACCGCGATCGAGCAGCCGCGCGCGCAGCGACATCTCAGGACCGTGACTTGCGCAGGCTGTAGCCGACCCCGCGCACCGTGTGGATGAGCGGCGGCCCGAGATTCGGGGGATCGACCTTCTTGCGCAGGTAGCTGATGTAGGTCTCGAGCACGCGTCCGTCGCCGCCGAAGTCGTAGTTCCAGACATGGTCGAGGATCTGATCGCGGGTCAGCGCCCTGCGGGGATTGAGCATCAGGTAGCGCAGCAGCCTGAACTCGGTGTCGGTGAGCTCGATCAGCTCGCCCCCACGGAAGACCTCGCGGGTGTCCTCGTCGAGCTCGAGTCCCTCGAAGGCGAGCTTGGAGTCGGCATCCGTGGCCCCGACCCGGCGCAGGATCGAGCGGATCCGCGCCACCAGCTCCTCGACGCTGAACGGTTTCGTCACGTAGTCGTCGCCGCCAAGTGTGAGCCCGCGGATCTTGTCGTCCATCGTGTCGCGAGCGGTGAGGAAGATGATCGGTACGTCCGATCGCGTGCCGCCGAGCCGTCGGGCGACCTCGAAGCCGTCGAAGTCGGGCAGCATCACGTCGAGGATGATCAGCCGCGGCCTGAATGCCTCGAACGTCTTCAGCGCCTCGGCCCCGCTCCCCGCCGTCGCGACCTCGAAGCCCTCATACCGGAGGGCCATCGAGATCAGCTCGGCGATGTTGAGCTCGTCGTCGACGACGAGGATGCGGGGTCCGGCCGGGTCAGCGGTGCGCTTCACAACCTCATGATCGTGGCGGAACCTTGGAGTTTCCTGAGAACGGACGGGCCCCCCGGCCGGCGCTAAGGCGCCGACCCGGAGCCGCTGCCGCCGCCCGATCCGCTTGGATCGGGATAGCCAGGAACACCTGACCCCGGCTGGACGCCGGGCGGCACCATCCCGGGAGTCACCCCCTGCGGGAGGTCACCGCCGAAGGCGGGCCGTCCCGCGTCGTTGCCGCCGGCATTGATGCCGACAACCAGCGCCACGATCGCGATGATGAGCGCCAAGGTCGCGGTCAGGCCCGTTAGGAGGCCGCCTCGCTCGGAGATCCAGGTTTTCATCTCTTCACCTCCTCTCGTCGTCTTCAGTCACACGTCCGTCAGCGAGTTGGATGACCCGCGGCGCCCTTGCGGCGATCACCGGGTCGTGCGTGATCAGCACGACGGTCAACCCCTCATCGCGCCAGAGACGCTCGAGCAGGTCGAGGATCGACTCGCCGGTCGCGCGGTCGAGGTTGCCGGTCGGCTCATCGGCGAGCAGCACGTCGGGCTGGTTGACCAGGGCGCGAGCGATCGCGACGCGCTGCTGCTCGCCTCCGGACAGCTCCGTCGGCAGATGGTCCGCGCGCGTATCGAGGCCGACCCGCGTGAGCGCGGCCAGCGCCCCGCCCTCCCGCTTCGCCGAGCCGGCTCCGGTCGGCGCCATCGCCACCTCGACGTTCTCGCGCGCGGTGAGCGTCGGGATCAGGTTGAACTGCTGGAAGATGAAGCCGAGCGTGCGCAGCCTCAGGTCCGCGAGTTCGCCGTCGCCGAGCCCTCCGAGCTCGCGCCCCTCGAACTCGATCGTGCCGCCGGTGGGCCGATCGAGCGCGCCCAGCATCTGCAGCAGAGTCGACTTGCCCGAGCCCGAAGCCCCGACGATGACGACGAAGTCGCCGCCCGCGATCTCGAGTGAGATCCCGTCGAGGGCTTGCACCCGTGTGCGCTCGGACGCGCCATAGACGCGGGTCAGGTCCTCGAGTCGGTAGAGGGTGCTGTCGGTTGCGGTCAGGGTCACGGTCGTCTCCTTGGTGGTGTTCATCACTCGACGCTCCTCAGGGCCTCGGCCGGTCGCAATCGCGCGGCGCGCAGCCCACCGACGCTGCCCGCCAGGAGGCCGCCCAGCACCGCGAGCCCGATCGCCAGGGCGACGATTCCGAGGTCGACCGGAGCGCCGAGCGTCACCGAGCTGACGGTGTCGCCGATGCTCTGGCCGAAGCCGCCGGGGCCGCCAGGGGCGCCCGGTGGGCCGAAGCCCGACTGCGCTGCCGCGACCGATGCGTCGAGGCTGATGCCGAGCGCGCCGATCAGCGCCGAGCCGGCAAGGCCGAGCGCGATTCCCACCGCGCCCCCGATCAGGCCCTGCACGACCGCCTCGCCGGTGACCTGGCGAACGACCAGCCGCTGGCGCCATCCGAGTGCCTTCAGGGTCCCGATCTCGCGGGTGCGCTTGTTGACCGACGACAGGGTCAGCAGCGAAGCGATGCCGAACGCTCCCAGCATGCCGACCACGGCGAGCGCGGTGCCGAGCTTCGACGACAGGTTCTTCGCGTCGACGAGTGACCCTGAGACCTGGTCGGCGAGGTCCGCGGAGGTGGTGACGGACGAGCCCTTGAAGGTCGACTCGATCCCGCTCGCCACCGAGCCGACTGCGTTGGCATCGTCAGCCCGGACGCGCAGGACGTTGATCCGGCCCTCGCGGTCGGAGAGCTTCTGCAGCTGCGCGAGCTGAACGTAGATGTCTGACGCCTCGCCGGCGACGGCCGGGTCGGCCAGGCCGGCGACCTTGAAGTCGTGGCCGCCGACGTTGACCTTGTCGCCCACCTCGATCCCGTTCTCGTTCGCGTAGGAGACCGAAACCACCGCCTGGTCGCGGCCCGAGCCCGTGAAGTAGTGGCCCTCTGAAATCTGGGCGGCGGTGACGAGGGCGAGGGGGTCACCCGACGTGTCGATCCCCGAGACCGTCTTCTGGTCGAGGTTGATCGAATCGGGTGGGCCGACGGCAACGGCGCCGCCTGCGGGCGGACCTCCGCCGGGCACCGTCGATGTCGCATCCGATTGCTCGGGAACCTTGCCCGAGACGTGGGTGGCGTTGAGGGTGAGCGCGCCCGAGACCTGTTCGACGCCGTCGACCGCAGCGACCTGGTCGGTCTTCGCCGCCGGGAAGCTGAGGTCGGTCGTCATGAAGTTGTCCTGCTCGAAGTGCTGGCCCGGCTTGCCGAGGTTGTCGAGACCGACTCGGGCGCCGCCGTTCTCGCGCTCGAGCTGGCGCTGCTCGGACGGCGAAAGGCCGCCACCCCCGGAGCCGGGCGGGCCGCCGATGGCAAAGCCCTGATCGCCACCGCTGTCGTCGGCGATCAGCGGGCGACTGACGGACATGTCGGTGCCGACTCCGGTGAGCGGCTCGAGCGCCTGCGACTGAGCGCGGTCGAGACCGGCCGACAGCGCGGTCACGGTAACGACGAGCCCCACGCCGACGCCGAGACCGGCGGCCGTCAGCACGGTCCGGCCCTTGCGCCGGCGCAGCTCGGAGGCGATGTAGCGGAGGTAGAACAAATCGAGGCCCTTTCGGTCGGGAAGAGGGCGTCGATCCAACCGCGGGCCCCTGGGATCGGGGCGGGAGGCGGGTAAGAGAACGCTGAGAAAAGCGCCGCTCAGCGACGCGCAAACGCGGCGGATCCCTCGCTAAGATCGACCACCCTGCCGCTATCGTCTAGGGGACTAGGACGCCGGATTCTCAGTCCGGAAACCGGGGTTCGAATCCCCGTAGCGGTGTCGCCCTCACTTTGTGCGGCTAGACTCAAAGTGGTTCTCCGTCGGGCTCTCTTCGCTTCCCTCTGCCCTCCGAGCCGATTCCTGCAGGGCAGCTGAAAGCGAGCGGATCATGACCTCAGCGAGAGAGGAACGGCTGGAGCAAGAGCTCTCAGCCGATATCAGCGAGATGATGGCGGCGCTCTGGACGCGTTACGCGGGTGTCGCGCCCAGCTCGACGACGACCGAGATTCGCGGCGACACCGTGACGATCACAATCGGCGGCGTGGTCGCCGGCTTCGAGCGGAGCACGGGTTCCGTCCCCGGCGCCGGGCTGACCACTGGGCCGGGCACGGCCGGTGCGTATGAGCGTCAGGCATCAGCGACGGTGGCTCGGCTGGCACACCGCGAGGTCCTCTCCATCACGACCGACCATGACCGCGACTCCGATGTCGCAACTGAAGTTTTCGAGCTCGGCGGCTCGCCGCGCCGAGCGCGGCTGCGCAAGCCCGCCCGCGCCGCGCCGCGTTAGCGCGAGCGCACCGGCCCGCCGGTGACCGAGCGTCTCAGTCCGGCAGCTCGGCGTACTGCGGCGCGTCGTCGCCGATCTGGTGCCAGCTGGCCTTGTAGGCGACGAGCTGGTGGAAGCTCGGCTGCATGTCGAGGTCGGCCATCAGCCCTGCCGCGACGAAGAAGACGTCGCCGAGATCGTCATAGAGGCTTGAGCCGCAGTTGCTGCAGAAGTTGCGCGGAGCGAGGTCGCTCTCGTAGGTCTTGACCAGCTCCTCGCCCTTGGTGAAGTGGAAGTCGTCCTTCGCCACGACCACGCCGGCCAGGCTCGAACCAGTCCAACGCTGGCAGCGGCCGCAGTGGCAGTACCCAAGAGCCTGCGGGTTCTCCACCTCGTACTCGACCTGACCACAGAGGCAGGTTCCCGTGAGCGTGTCAGCCATCTACGACCCCTTCCTTGAAGTTGGTTTGTGCGGGTCGTTGCAACGTATCACCGAAACGTTGCTGGCTACGCTCGGAGGATGGGCGAGAAGCTGGTCCTCGAACCATCCGCAAAGCATCCGATCACGATCGAGCCGAATTCCAAGCGGGTCGTGGTCCGGGTCGGCGACAGCGTCGTGGCCGACACCCGCGATGCGGTGACCCTGCGCGAGGCCGACTACCGGCCGGTCCAATACATCCCGATCGCCGATGTCGACGAGTCCCTTCTCGAGCGCACCGCCCACACGAGCTACTGCCCGTTCAAGGGCGACGCGACCTACTTCAGCGTTCCCGCGGGCGGCGATCGCGCTGAGAACGCCGTCTGGGAATACCTCGAGCCCTATCCGGCCGTCGCCGAGATCAGGGGGCGCGTCGCGTTCTATCCGGACCGCGTCGACGCGATCGAGGAGAGTTAGTAGTCGAGCTCGGAGAGCATGAACGTCATCGAGACGCGCGTGCCCTGGCCGTCGGCCTCGACGTGCAGGTCGTCGGTGACGTTGCCGATTAGGGGGAGGCCGAAGCCGAGTCCGGGGGAGTCGGGGTGAGGCGACATCCCGATGCCGTGGTCGGTAACCACCAGCACGAGCTTGCCGTCCTCGATCGAGCCCTCGAGCTCGAGGTTCCCGGCCGTGCCGTCGCGGTAGGCGTGCACGACGACGTTTCCAACCGCCTCGCTGACGGCGATCTTGACGTCGAGCTCGTCGGCACCGACCTCGCTCGCGAGACGCGCGGCCGCATGGCGCGCCTTCGGGACGCTGTCGGGAACGGCCGGGAGCTTGAGCTCCAGGCTGCTGGCGAGGCTCTGCATTTACAGCGTGTACCCAGCGCGGGCATAACTCACGCACGCAACCCGCGTCTGCAATTAGCTGCAACCCACGCGTACGCAATCAGTAACCTCGCGCCCGTGGAGTTGAGCGAGATGCGGCGTGACGATGACGCCATCGTGATCTCGATCGAGGGGGAGCTCGATCTCTCCAATGCGGCCGAGCTTCGCGAGGCGATGTTCCGCGCCTTCGAAAACACCGCAAACGGGGGTGTATGGCTGGATTTCGACCGCTGCACCTTCATCGATTCAACCGGCCTGCGGGTGATCATCGAGGGCGCCCGGCGCGCCGGCGAGGGGGCCGCAAAGCTCGGCGTCCTCAACCTCAACGAACAGCCCCAGCGGCTCTTCGAGCTCACCTCGGTCGATCGCTCAGAGCTGATCGAGTTCGCCTAACCGTCCAGCCGCCCGGCGGTTGACTGGCGCGGCATCGACGCGCGCCTAATACCGTCGCGCGTCGAGGGTGAGCTGAGCGTGGGCTTGGGGAGTACGAGGGCCGTGGGACGACGCGCACCTGCGCGTGGCGCCGCCGTGCGCTCGCTTTGGCGGCCCGACCTGCCGCCGCGCAGCTGGCTTCAGAGCGCCGGCGGGATGGCGGCGCTCGGCGTCCGCGTCTTCGGCGAGCTCGTCAGCCCGGGGCTCTCCTGGCGTCGTGAGCTGACCCGCCAGTTCATCTTCTCGCTGCGCGTGACGCTCGGCCCTGCGTCAGTCGTTGCGTTCGTCATCGGCTTCTCGACGATCGGCATTCAGGGCGGCTCGCTGGCGTCCGCGTTCGGGGCCATCGACCGGATCTCGTCCGTCGCGCCGATCGCCTTCCTGCGCGAGCTCGGCCCGGTGCTGACGACGGCGATCGTCGCGGGCACGCTCGGGTCGACGATCACCGCCGAGCTCGGCGCGCGGAAGATCCGCCAGGAGCTCGAGGCGATCGAGGTCCTCGGGATCAACCCGGTCCGCAACCTCGTTCTGCCGCGGGTCGTCGCGCTCGGGCTGATGATGCCGGTGCTCAACCTGCTGACGTTCTGGGCGGGGGTCGTCGGCACCTTCGCCGCGGCGACGCTCCTCTACGGCTCGACCCCGGCTGCGTTCTTCGACAACCTGCTCGTGCTGACCAGCTACATCGACCTCTGGTCGTGCGTGCTGAAGGTCTTCTTCTTCGGGCTGATCATCGGCGTGATCGCCTCGTATAAGGGGCTCGAGGTTGGGGGTGGGGCGGAGGGCGTCGGCCGGGCCGTGAACGAGTCGGTCGTCGCCTCCCTCGTCGTCATCTTCATGGTGAGCGTCGTCTACACGCAGCTGTTCCTGGCGCTCTATCCCGAGGCGAACTTCGGCGGATGAGCGCGCGGCCTGGAGAGTCCGACCGGATCCCGGTCATCGACTCCGCCGGCGAGTACGCCGGCTTCGCGCTCGACGGCATCGGTGGCCTGCGCAAGGTCGGCGACTACGCGGGTGAGGCGCTGCGCCAGGCGGCGCTGATCGCGACCGGCAGCATGCTCGTCGTCGTCTTCGTCTCGTTCCTCGCGGGCGCCACCTGCGGCCTCGAGGGCTCGGCGATCTCGCGCGCGATCGGGACGGGGATCGCGGCGCCGATCTTCAGCGCGTTCTGCACGACGCGCGAGGTGGTCCCGTTCATCTTCGGCTTCATCGTCGCCGCGAAGATCGGTGGCGGCATCGTCGCCGAGCTCGGGGCGATGCGCGTCAATGAGGAGGTCGACGCGATCGAGGCGATGGGCGTCCCATCGATTGTCTACCTCGTCTCGACCCGGATGCTCGCCGCGGCGGTGATGCTGCCGATCGCCTATCTGGTCTCGCTGGGCGCGGCCCAGGGAGCTGCTTGGCTTGCGTCGTTCGTGCGCTTCCACGACGTCTCGCAGGGCACCTGGGAGTTCGCCTTCTACACGGCCCTTGATCCGATCGACATCCTCTACTCGGTCGTCAAGGGGCTCGTGATCTCGTTCTCGGTGATCATCAGCGCCCTCTATTTCGGCTACCGGGTGCGCGGCGGACCCGTGGAGGTGGGGATCGCGACGGCGCGCTCGATGGCGGTGAACCTCGTCGTCGTGACCGTGCTCAACATGGTCATGACCTTCGTCTTCTGGGGCTTCAACCCGAACCTCCCGATCGCATGAGGGCGCGGCTGGCGGTCGGCGCGGCGCTGGTCGCGGCCGTCGTCGCGATCATCGTCATCGCGACCCGCTCGCAGGGCACCTACGAGGTCACGGCCATCTTCGACGACGCCCGCGGCCTGATCCCGGGCGGCGAGGTCAAGGCAGGCGGCGTCGACGTCGGCCACGTCGAGTCGATCGGCTTCACCGACGACGGCCTGCCGGAGGTGCGGATGCGCATCGACTCCGACTTCCGGCTGAACCAGGGGGCGTTCGCGAACCTCCGGCTCGCATCCAACATCGGCGTGATCAACCGGTTCGTGGACCTCACCCAGGGTGACGGTCCCGCGCTCTCCGACGGCGCCACGCTTGGCCCGTCGCAGACCGATCAGCCGGTTGACCTCGACGAGGCGGTCGGCGTCCTCGACCCGAAGGTGCGCGCCGCGACCGCGAAGGTGCTGGCGAACGTCGATGCCGGCACCCGGGGCCGCTCGGAGGACATCGCCTCGCTGCTTCGCTCCAGCGGCCCGGCGCTCCAGGAGACCGCCGACCTCCTCCGCGAGGTGACCGCCGACCAGCAGGCACTGCGCACCATCGTCGCTCAGGGCCGGACCGTCGTCGGCGCGCTGGCATCCGACCCGGAGAGCCTTGGCTCGAGTGCCGAGCGTCTCGCGACGGCGCTCGACACGGCGGCCGCCCACCAGGACGAGCTGGGGCGCACCGCAGCCGCCATCGGTCCGGCGCTGACGAACGCGCACTCGACCCTGAACAGCCTGGTCGCGGCGACGCCGAAGCTCCGCGAGCTCGTCGCGGCGGCACGCCCAGCGGTCGCCCAGCTCGGCCCGACGGTGAAGGTCCTGCGCCCTGCGCTTGACGCCCTGCGCCCGCTGCTCGCCGCCGCGCGCCGGCTGGCGGCTCCGCTCAAGGAGCAGCTCGCCGCGCTGCGGCCGGTGGTCGCGGCGGCGCTGCCGGTGACCAAGCGCCTGCCGGGGGTTCTCGGCGGGCTCACCCCGATCCTCAACCAGATCCGCGCTCGCGCTCCGGAGGTCATCAGCTTCTTCACGCTCGCCGGCGACGCGACGTCCGACTACGACGTCAACGGCAACATGATCCGCAGCACGGCGGTGCTCATCCAGTCGGATCGCCACCCGAACGAGATTTCGCCGTCCAGCGACGCGCCCGGGGTGATCCCACGCCCATTCGACCGCACGCCCGGCGCCGCCGAGGGCGATCCCTGGAATCACTACTGGAAGTCGTTCATCGACGGAGGCGACGGATGAGCGACGCGATGGCCCGCCTGGTCGCGGTCTTCTCGGCGCTGCTGCTCGCGGTCGCCATCGCGGCGCTGTGGTGGACCTCGCAGCCTTCGTCCGGTGGGGCCACCGTCCGCGCCGAGTTCGACGACGTCTATCCGCTGCTCCCGGGAATGCACGTGAGGGTCGACGGAGCGATCGCCGGCGAGGTCGCGTCGATCGAGGTCGCCGACGACGGCGAGGCGATCGTGACGATGAACCTCTCGGAGGGCACGACGCCGCCGCGAGCCGACGCGAGCGCCGCCATCCGCCAACAGGACATCACCGGCGACAGCTATGTCGCGCTCGATCCCGGAACCGACTCAAAGCCGCTGGGCGACACGATGATCACCCGCCAGCGCACCATCGTCGCGCCGCGGTTCGACGACCTGCTCAACACGTTCGACGAGCCGGTTCGCCAGGGGATCAAGCTGATCCTGGTCGAGGTCGGCCAGGGGCTGGAGCGCCGCGGCGACGACCTCAACGGAGCGATCCTCGCCCTGCGCCCCGGGCTCGAGGCGGCGAACGAGGCGCTGGGGGAGGTGCGGTCTCAGAACTCCGCGCTTCGCAGCCTGATCTCCGACGCCGAGGCGGTCACCAGCCAGGCGTCGCAGCGCTCACACGAGCTCGGCCAGCTCATCAACTCGCTCGATACGACGTTGACGACCACCGCGCAGCACTCGTCGGGCCTCGACGCGGCGCTCGCAAAGCTTCCCGAGACCGCGGCGGATACGAGAGATGTGCTCGCGGAGCTGACGCGGTTCGCCACCGACGCGCGCCCGCTCGCCCAGACGCTCGCGGACTCCGCCCCCGACCTCGAGGTGACGCTGCGACGGTTCGGCCCGTTCCTCGACGACGCGAAGGCGACGATGGACGCTGTCGGGCCGACCCTGAAGCTCGTCGACAACCTGTTCGTCAAGAGCCTGCCGACGCTCCGCGCCGCGCCAGATCGCGTGCTCACCGCGCCGCTCGACATCGCCGCGGCGGCCGGTGCCGTGCTCGACACGCTGATCGGCGAGCCCGACCTGCAGAAGGCGCTGTTCTCGGCCGACGGCTACGGCCAGGGCCCGAAGGCGAAGGACGACGTCGGCCTCGGTGCGGTAGGCGTCGAGCGCGGCGACCAGCAGGGGTACGAGGGCGCCGACCCCGATCGCCGCTTTCTGCGAGCCGAGACGATCATGTCCTGCGAGACCTTCGGCCAGCCGATCCGGCCCGGCTGCCTCGACGACGCGATCGCGGCGATGGGTCACCACGGCGCGGCCAGTGGCACCCACACCTCGAGCCACGGCGGCGGGGGAGGGGCCGGCGGGGGAGGGGCCGGCCAGCCCGCGCCGACAGGCCCGGGCGGCGGCTCGGGCTCGGGGTCGGGCCAGGATCCGCTCGGCGACACGCTCGACCAGGTCGGCGGCGACATCGGTGGCCTGCTCGACCAGGTGGGCGGCGTGATCGGCGGCGCCACGGGCGGTGGCGATCAGGGTGGCGGCGGAGGCGATGGCCAGGGCAGCGGCAACGGCGGCGATCTTCACGACGCCGAGGACCTTCTCGACTTCCTGGCGGGGCCATGACGGATCGCGTGCGAAAGCCGGGCCGGACCTCAACGGCCATCCGCCACGCGACGCAGCGCCTCGCGCGGCACAAGCTGCTGCTCGGCCTGATCGTCGCCGCGATCGGGGCCGCGCTCGCGGTCGTGGCATGGGAGTCGGTGAACGGTGTGCCGTTCCAGAACCGCTACAAGGTCGAGGTCGAGGTCCCGGCCAACTCGCCGATCCTCAAGGAGGGCGACTCGGTGCGGGTCGCCGGTCGGTTCGCGGGTTTGATCACCGACGTCGCGCCCGACAACGGCGCCGTCCGCGTCACCGCCGAGCTGCGGCCGGAGTTCGCGCCGATCGGCAACGACGCCACGGCCCGCGTGCGGGTGCGGTCGATCGTGTACCTCACATACCTCGAGATCGACCCGGGCAACGTCAACGACCCGATGGCCGAGGGCGGCACGATCCCGCTCGCGCGCAGCGGCTCCGGGGTCGACCTGCTCGAGGTCGTCCAGCTCTTCGACGAGAAGACCCGCGATGCCCTCTCGCGCACGGTCACGACCGCCGGGACCGGGGTCGCCGGGCGGGGCGCCGATCTCAACACGGCGTTCGCCGACCTCGGGGTCTCGGCGCCCGACCTCAGCTCACAGGTGCAGGCCGCCGTCGCCCGCCCGGGTGCGATCGCGGCACTGATCGCCGGCGCGGCTCAGACCGCGTCGGGCCTGCGCGGCGTCCGCCCCGACGACGTCGGTGGGCTGATCGGCTCGGGCGCGGCCGTCGTCGCGGCGGTTGCGGCGCACCCGGCCGAGCTCGGTCAGGCGGTCGATCTGCTGCGCCCGTTCGAGGATGAGTTCGTCGCGACGGCGCCGCTCGCGACGAAGGTGCTGCGCTCGGCCGACGAGACCGCGGTCGCGCTGCAGCCGGCGACCGAGGCGCTCGCGAAGGCGCTGCCCGAGATCAACCGCGTCCTTGGCCTCGGCGATCAGATCCGCACCGAGACGGGCCGGCTCACCGCTGCGATCAACCCGGTCCTCGCGGCTGCCGCGCCGGTGATCGCGAGCCTGTATCCGACCGTCGCGTCGATCAACCCGCTGCTCGGCCCGCTCGGCAAGCTCACCAGCACCGTCCGCCCGTACGCCGGCGACATCGCCCGGGCGGGACGCGGGCTCGTGGCTGCGACGAGCACGCCGGTCGACGTCGGTCAATCCGCCGCGGGAAGCATCGCCCTGCGCTTCGCCCCGGTGCTGACCTGCCACAAGGCGCGCGATCCGTACCCGAAGCCGGGCGAGACCCTGGAGCACTCGCAGCGATGCTGAAAGCGGCACAGACGCAGGCGCGTTCTCGGGATCGCGATGATCACGATCGCCGTGGCGGGCCTGCTCGTGGCCGCGATCCGGCCCGATCCGTTCCGCCACACGTACAGCATCTGGGCGGAGTTCGACAACGTCAACGGCCTCGGCTCGATCGACCGCGACATCCGCATCGCGGGCGTCAACTCGGGCCAGATCGGGGAGGTCCGCCGTGTCGGCGACGACGCTCTGGTCGAGCTCGAGGTCAACGACGGCGTCGTCGTTCACGACGACGCGCAGGTCGCCCTGCGCCCGCACACGCTCTTCGAGGGCAGCGCCTACGTCGATCTTCACCCCGGCAGCCCGAGCGCTCCGGACATTCAGGAGGGCGCGACGATCCCGCGCCAGCGCACGCGCGTGTACGTCTCCTTCGACGAGGCCCTGCGGGTGCTCAACGAGCCGGTCCGAAAGCACCTTCACAAGCTGTTGCTCGCGCTGCCGCAGGCGACCGGCGGCCAGGCGCCTCAGGCCCTGCAGCGGACGCTGCGGGCCGCGCCGGACCTGACGCGCGACGTCGCCCCGGCCGCGGCGGCTCTGCAGGGCTCCTCCGGGACCGAGCTGCAGGGCGCGATCCGTGGCGCGGCGCAAACGATCGACGAGCTCGCCCGCCGTGAGGAGTCGCTGCGCCCGCTGGCCGAGCGCACCGACCGCACGCTGGCCGCGCTGGAGGTCGACGGCGCCGAGCCGCTCGACCGGGCGCTGGCCGCGCTGCCCGGTCCGCTCGAGACGCTGCGCGACCGCGGCACGGAGATCGCCGGGCTGATCGACCGCAGCGGCGAGCTGGCCACCAAGCTCCAGCCAGCGCTCGTCCAGCTTGCGCCGGCCCTTCGTGGCCTGCGGCCCATCCTGGCGGAGGCCACGCCCGCGATCACCCGGGCCGTGCCGCTGGTCGACTCGATCGCGACGGTGATGCGCCGGGCCACCGCCGCCGCCCCCGGCCTGAAGCAGCTGCTCGACATCCTGCGCCCGGGTCAGGACATTCTCGACAAGCGAGTGCTCCCGGCGATGCTGCGCAAGTCGCGCCTTGGACAGCCGACCTATCTGCAGTTGCTCTCCGGCTTCGGCGGGGGCGATGCCGCGCTGCGGCCGTACCAGACGGCCGCCCAGGGGAACCTGGGAACGGGTCACGCGATCCGCCTCGGCGCGTATTTCGATCAGGCTGGATCGACGCACCTCGCCGGGCTCCTGCCGTGCGATCAGATCGCACAGATCAGCCCCGACCTCGCCCACCAGCTCGAGGCAGGCGGGTACTGCCAATGAGGAAGGTGCTCGCGTTCCCGCTCGGCGTGCTGCGGACGATGGCCCGGTTCGTCTCGCCGCCGCGCAACGTGCACCGCGTGCCGCTCGGGCGTTTCCTGATCGTCCTGCAGCTGATCGCGGCCCTGACCTTCCTCGGCTACACGCTCGCCAAGAAGTCGATCCGGCTGCCGTTCGCCACACCGCCGTATGTGGTCGAGGTCGAGCTCGCTGACGCGAAGGGCCTCGACCGGGTCGACGAGCCCGGCGCCGCCGTGGCCGGGTCACTGGAGGGCCGGGTGACGGACGTGCGTTACGAGGACGGCAGGGCGATCGCGACGCTCACGCTCGAGCCCGACATGCGCGGCAAGATCTTCGCCGACGCCAGCGCCGAGCTGCGCCCCGCCAGCGCGATCCAGAACCTCATCCTCAACGTCGACCCCGGCACGCCGGCGCGGGGACCCCTGCCCGACGGCACCCCCATCCCGGTCGGTCGCACGACCGCCTTTGTCGCGATCGACGACCTCACCGGGATCCTCGACGCCGACACCCGCGCCTACGCGCAGATCGTGATCGGCGAGGCGGAGCGCACCCTGCGGGGGCGGTCGGGTGACCTCAACGCCGATCTGCAGCAGGTCAGCCGACCTCACCGAGACCGCGAGCCCGGTCGCGCGCTCGCTCGCGACCCGCCGACGCCTGCTCGCACGCTTCGTGGACGAGCTCGACGTCCTGTCGTCGACCCTCGCCGACCGCTCCCAGCAGCTCGGCAACGCCGTCGCCGCGGGCAGCGAAACGCTCTCGGTCACGGCCAACCGCGAGACCGAGCTCGCGGCGGCTACTCGTGACCTTGCTCCGGCGCTCGAGGAGGCGGGGCGCGCGCTTACGGCGACCGCGGATCTGGCGGAGATCCTCAACCCGGCCCTTGACCGGCTGCTTCCGGTCGCGGGCGGCCTGGCCGACGCGGCCGGCAAGCTGCGCGCGCTGTTGCCGCAGACGGGCTCGCTGGTCGATGAGTTCAGCTCGCTCACGAAGGAGGCCGCGGAGCCGTCGCAGCTCATGCTCGAGGGCACGCGCGGCCTGCAGGCCAAGATCAGGGGGCTGACCCCGACGGCGCGCGACCTCGTCTCGCTCGCGCGCGTTCTCGATAAGTACCGCAACGGCTTCGCCCAGCTCGGCGACACGCTCAGCGGCGCGACCTCGGTCAACGACCGCGGGGGCGCCTACGGCCAGGTCGACGTCCTTGGCTTCGCCGACCCGAAGCCCGAGAACCTCGGCCTGCCGGCCTCCGCCGCGAAGAGCAGCGACGGTGGCCCGTCGGTTCTGGAGCGCAAGCTCGCGCTGGCGCTCGAGCGGACCTGCGACACCAACCCGATCGCCTGCATCATGCGCTTCGAGATCCCCGGGCTGCCGCCCGAGCCCGTCGGTGGGGGAGGCAGCTAATGGACCATCGCGTCCCCAAGGTGGGCCTCGCGCTCGCGTTCGTGTGCTCCGTGCTCGCGGTGATCAGCTTCATCGCTCTCAACGAGGCGTTTGAAGGGCCGAGCCCGATCCGGGCAATCGAGGGCCAGCCGTACGAGCTGAAGGCCAGCTTCAAGGACAGCGAGGCGCTGCCGACCAAGCAGCCCGTGCTCGTCCACGGTGTCGAGGTCGGCAAGGTCACGGCGATCGACTTCGACCACGACACCTCGAAGGCGACGGTCACGTTCACCGTCGACAACGACGAGCTCGGGGCCGTGCACTCCGACGCCACGGTGTCCATCGGCGAGCGCACGCTGCTCGGCGACCCGTTCCTCGATCTCGACCCCGGCAGCCCGACAGCGCCGGCGCTCGCCTCCGGGGCGACCGGTGCGCGCGCTCGCCAGCGTCGACTTCGACGAGGCGCTGGATTTCCTCGACGCCAGCGGACGCCGGCACCTCGGCTCGACCATCTCCACCCTCGGCGACGCCAGCGCCGCGCCCGAGGCAGGCGGCGATCTCAACGCGACGACGGGCGAGCTCGCCCGCACGATCTCCGAGCTGCGCGACCTCACCGATGCGCTGCACGGACAGGAGGACGAGATCAGCGGCTTCGTGAGCGACACCGCGACCGTGGTCAGCGAGCTGGGCAGCCGCGAGGACGCGATCAGGCGGATCGTTGCCTCCGGCCGCGCGACGCTCGACGCGCTCGCCACGAACACCGACTCGATCTCGAGCGCGTCGACGAGCTGCCGGGCGTGCTCGACGCGGGGACCCGGGCGCTGCGCGGCGGCCGGCCGCTGCTGCGCGAGGCCCACCCGCTGCTCGCCGAACTGCGCGATGCCGCCCCCGACCTCGCCCCGGCGATCGCCGACCTCGGCCCCCTCGCCTCCGACACCATCGAGGTCGTCAAGCAGGTCTCCGGGCTGCCGACGCTGCGCAAGCTCCTGCGCGTGGTCGTCCTCGGCGGCCCGTCGGTTCCCGGCCTCGAGGCGGCCGTGCGCAACCTCGTACCGCTGCTGCGCTACGCCGCGCCGCGCAGCCGGGGCATCGTCTCCTTCTTCTCCAACTTCGACTGGGTCACCGCGCACGGCGACGCCGACGGGGCCTGGGCGCGCTTCGCGATCCTCTTCGACCCGGGCGAGCTCAGCGACAACCCCGACCCCGCCACGTGTTACCCGGAGGACGACGTCCCGCCCGAACACCGGCCTCTGCCAGAACGCCTACCCGAACCCGGGTGACGCTGCCGACCCGGAGCCATACGTGCCGGGGTCCTATCCGCACCTGAAGCCGTTCAACCCGCCGCCGCCGGACACGAGTCCGTAGTGCTGGGGCAGGGCATTGGCAGTGAGGCGTCCTTATTGGCGTATTGCCAACAAGGCTGATACGGTCTGCGCGTGCAAGCCACCGCGACGCCTCCACGGTCCAGTCGCCTCGACACCTTCGAAGCGTCGACGGCCAAGATCCTGTCCGCCGCGCGGCGGCTGTTCAGCGACCGTCATTACGGGGCGGTCTCGACGGCCGAGATCGCGGCCGAGGCCGGGGTCACGCGGGGGCTCGTCCAGCACTACATC